>NZ_JOIU01000012.1 GCF_000720135.1 Streptomyces sp. NRRL S-1022
ACATATCTGGCGTTGATTTTTGGCACGCTGTTGAGTTCTCAAGGAACGGTCGCTTCCTTTGTACTCACCCTCTCGGGCTTTCCTCCGGGCGCTTCCCTTTCGGTGTTTCAAACTCTATCAGGGTTTTTCCGTCTCTCTGACCACCCTCCTGCGAACATGCAGAAGGAGATCCAGAGAAAGGATCTGACAAGTTTGGGTGCTGCCGGAGCAAGGGCCCTGTCGCACACCTCGTCGCCCCCAGCAGGAGTACGACTGTACACGGGGCCTTGAAGGCGGTGCAAATCCGTTGGGCTGGTGGTCTAGACCACTAGGTGGTAGCTTCCGTACGGAACGGCCGCTTCACATGCCATACGCTGCTGCTCAGAGCGCCGTCCGGGACTGCCAGTGGCGGCCCATAATTCAGCTCCACTTCCTTGGGAGGCTTCCCATGACCACCGTGACGTCCCCTCTTGCCGGGCGTGCCATCGGACTGGCCGCAGTGCCGGATCCGGTCTTCTCCGGGGCCATGGTCGGCCCGGGAACCGCGATCGACCCCGTGCGTGAGGTCTCCGAGGCCGTGGCGCCCGTGGACGGCGTCATCGTCTCCCTGCACCCGCACGCGTTCGTCGTGGTCGACGAGAGCGGCCACGGTGTGCTCACCCACCTCGGCATCGACACGGTTCAGCTCAACGGCGAGGGCTTCGAGCTGCTCGTCAACAAGGGCGACACCGTGACGCGCGGCCAGGCCGTCGTGCGCTGGAACCCCGCCGCCGTGGAGGCCGCTGGCAAGTCCCCGGTGTGCCCGGTCGTCGCGCTGGAGGCCACCGCCGAGGCTCTCGCCGACCTCCGTGACAGCGGTGACGTGAAGGCCGGCGACAGCCTCTTCTCCTGGAACTGACGGCAGTGCCGTCGTAAGACGGTGAACAGGACAACCATCGCGGCGGCGGGACCCGCCGCACTATCGGAGACGGTGAGATGGAGACAACGCTGCGAGGCGTCGGCGTGAGCCATGGCGTGGCGATCGGCGAGGTACGGCACATGGGTACGGCGGTGCTGGAGCCGCCGGCGAAGCAGATCCCCGCCGAGGACGCGGAGCGGGAGCAGGGGCGTGCCCGCCAGGCCGTGGACGCCGTTGCCGCCGACCTGATGGCGCGCGGCAACCTGGCGGGGGGCGAGGCCCAGGCCGTGCTGGAAGCGCAGGCCATGATGGCCCAGGACCCGGAGCTGATGGCGGACGTGGACCGGCGGATCGCCGTCGGCAGCACCGCCGAGCGTGCCGTGTACGACGCCTTCGCGGCGTACCGGGAGCTGCTGGCCGGTGCCGGAGAGTACCTCGCTGGGCGCGTGGCCGACCTGGATGACGTGCGGAATCGTATCGTCGCCCGGCTGCTGGGCGTTCCGATGCCGGGTGTGCCGGACAGCGACCAGCCCTACGTTCTCGTGGCCCGCGACCTGGCTCCGGCCGACACGGCGCTGCTGGACCCGTCTCTGGTCCTCGGTTTCGTGACCGAGGAGGGCGGTCCCACCAGTCACAGTGCCATCCTGGCGCGGGCGCTCGGTGTGCCCGCGGTGGTGGCCCTGCCCGGTGCCGGTGAGCTGGCCGAGGGCACGGTGATCGCTGTCGACGGCAGCACCGGTGACGTGTTCGTGAACCCCACCGAGGAGAAGAAGGCGGAGCTGGAGGCCGCGGCTGCCGAGCGCAAGGCCGCGCTGGCCGCTTCGACGGGCCCCGGTGCGACCGCGGACGGGCACAAGGTTCCGCTGCTCGCCAACGTGGGCGGGCCGGCGGACGTACCGGCGGCCGTGGAGGCCGGGGCCGAGGGTGTCGGTCTGTTCCGTACCGAGTTCCTGTTCCTGGACGACAGCAAGAACGCTCCTTCCGAGGAGAAGCAGGTGGAGGCCTACCGGCAGGTGCTGGAGGCGTTCCCCGAAGGCCGGGTGGTCGTGCGTGTGCTCGACGCGGGCGCGGACAAGCCGCTGGACTTCCTGACGCCGGCTGACGAGCCGAACCCGGCGCTGGGCGTGCGGGGGCTGCGGACGCTGCTCGACCACCCCGAGGTTCTGCGCACCCAGCTGACGGCGCTGGCTAGGGCTGCCGAGGGGCTGCCCGTCTACCTTGAGGTCATGGCGCCGATGGTGGCGGACCGCAGCGACGCGAAGGCCTTCGCGGACGCCTGCCGGGAGGCGGGGCTGCGGGCGAAGTTCGGTGCCATGGTCGAGATCCCGTCGGCCGCGCTGCGGGCGCGTTCGATCCTGCAGGAGGTCGAGTTCCTGTCGCTGGGGACCAATGACCTCGCGCAGTACACGTTCGCCGCGGACCGGCAGGTGGGTGCGGTGTCACGCCTGCAGGACCCGTGGCAGCCGGCGCTGCTGGACCTGGTGGCGCTGTCCGCCGAGGCGGCCAAGGCCGAGGGCAAGAGCTGCGGGGTGTGCGGCGAGGCCGCGTCCGATCCCCTGCTGGCCTGTGTGCTGACCGGTCTGGGTGTCACCTCCCTGTCCATGGGTTCGGCGTCGATTCCTTATGTGCGTGCCACGCTGGCGAAGTACACGCTGGCGCAGTGCGAGCGGGCGGCGGCCGCGGCGCGTGCGACGGACAGCGCCGGGGAGGCGCGCAGTGCGGCGCAGGCGGTGCTGTCGGGCGAGTAGTCCGTAGCGGCGCCTCGGGTGTGCCGGTTCAGGGGCGTCCTGCCTTCGGGCGGGACGCCCCTGGCGTTTTCGTATCCGACCCGCCCTCAGTGGCGGTGGCCGGGTGCCGTGTTCTCCTCTCCGAGGGCGGGGGGCTCGCGGTAGTCGACGCCGGACTCGGGCGGGATGGGGTCGCCGGTTTCGACGTCGGTGCAGTAGGCGTCGAACACTTCGGACGCCGTCAGCGGTTCGAGGGCGCCGCCACGCAGTCGCCAGCCGTAGACGCGGTCGGCGGTGCCGGCCGTGCTGGTGCGCATGACGAGTCCGCCGGGGCTGCGGGTCGCGAGGCCGAGGGCGAGGACGCTGGTGAATTCCAGGGCTTCGGCCTCGTCCAGGCGGGTCGCGCCGTGGGGGTCCTGGTCGCCGTGCAGGACGGAGACGAGGGTGTCCGGTGGTCCGGAGACGGTGCAGACGAGGTGGCGGTCGCCGGGCGGTGCGGTGTCGAGGATGCGGACCAGGAGTTCGGAGGCGCGGGTGAAGGCGGCCCTGCCGATGTCCTCGCCGCAGGTCGGGCAGGGGCCGAGGCGGGTCAGGAGCGTGGTGGCGTACTCCCAGGTGGCCTGGCGGACGGCTTCGTCGACGAGGGCGGGCAGGAGGTCGGCGAGCGGGCGGCCGTCGTAGGGGACGGTGGGGCCGCTGGCGGCGAGTTCCGCGGTGAACCGGCTGCGGCTGGCCGGGGCGTCGGGGTCGAGGCCGGTGTCGGCGCAGTAGGCGGCGTAGTCCTCGGGGTCGAACAGGGCGAGTGTGGTGTGGGCGCCCTGGGCGGCCCGGGCCTTGAGTACGGCCTCCAGTTGCCGGAGGTAGGTCGTGTGGTCGTCGAAGGTGAAGCTGCGGTAGCGCCGCATGGCGCGGAAGTCGTGGTCGTCGGTGAGTACGCCGACGGTGCCGGCGATCTCGCGGCGCAGGACGCGTCGCATGGTCTGGTGGTCGGTGTGCGCCATGATTCCCCCAATGCGCAGTCGATCAGTGCTCACTCACCGTAACCGGCGGCACTGACAATGGCCGCGCCGCCGGTGGTCGTGGATCGAGCGGCGGGGGTGTTTGTGCAGGTCACCGCCGATGCTGCAGTTCGGGGAGGTGGGTGCGGACGGTGATCGTCCGCTCGGCTCAGGCGCGTTTGCGGGCGAGTTCCTCGTAGAAGCCCAGCAGGGCGAGGTTGTCGATGGAACCGGGGTTGACGGCCTTGTCCAGGGGGGTGCCCTGGAGCAGGCGCTTGACCGGGACCTCGATGCGCTTGCCGGTGAGGGTGTGCGGGATGCCGGGCACCTCGATGATCTCGTCGGGGATGTGGCGCGGTGAGAGCTGTGTGCGGATGGCCTGCTTGACGCGGTCCAGGAGTGGCTCGTCCAGGACGGCGCCGGGCGCCAGGTGCACGAACAGCGGCATCCAGTAGCCGCCGTCGGGCTGTTCGATGCCGATGACGAGGGATTCCCTGATCTCGGGCAGGCGCTCGACGACCTCGTAGATGTCGGCGGAGCCCATGCGGACACCCTGCCGGTTGAGGGTGGAGTCGGAGCGACCGTGGATGACGACGGTGCCCCGTGAGGTGACGGTGATCCAGTCGCCGTGGCGCCAGACGCCGGGATAGGTGTCGAAGTAGCTGTCGTGGTAGCGGCGGCCGTCGGGATCGTTCCAGAAGTGGACGGGCATGGACGGCATGGGGTTGGTGACGACCAGCTCGCCCACCTCGTCGACGAGGGGCTTGCCGCTCGGGTCCCAGGACTGCAGGTCGGTGCCGAGGCCGGGGGCCTGGAGCTCGCCGGTGTACACCGGGAGGGTGGGTACGGCGCCGGCGAAGCAGGAGCAGACGTCCGTGCCGCCGCTGACGGAGGCGATCCACAGGGCGGCCCCCCTCTCGGCGAACTCGTCGTGCAGCCAGCGGAAGCCGTCGGGCGGCAGCGGGGAGCCGGTGGTGGCGACGCACTTCACCGTGGACAGGTCGTAGTCCCGGGCGGGGTGGACGCCGGCCTTGCGGCAGGCCATGACGTAGGCGGCGGAGGTGCCGTAGAGGGTGGCTCGGGTGCGTTCGGCGACCCGCCACTGGGCCCCGGTGTCCGGGTAGCCGGGGCTGCCGTCGTACAGGACGATCGTGGTCCCCGTGAGCAGTCCGGAGACCAGGAAGTTCCACATCATCCAGCCGGTCGAGGTGTACCAGAAGAAACGGTCCTCGGGGCCGAGGTCGCAGTGCAGGCCGAGCTGCTTGAGGTGTTCGACCAGGATGCCGCCCTGCGACTGGACGATGGCCTTGGGCAGGCCGGTCGTGCCCGAGGAGTACAGCACCCACAGCGGGTGGTCGAACGGGACCTGTTCGAAGACCGGCTCGGTGTCCCCCGCCGTCAGCGCCGACCACTCCAGGGCGCCCTCGGGGGTCTCGGTGCCCAGCAGCGGGATGTGGACGACGGCGCGCAGGGTGGGCAGCTCGCGGCGCAGCTCGGCGACGGTCTCGCGGCGGTCGTGCTCCTTGCCGCCGTAGCGGTAGCCGTCGACGGTGAACAGGACGACGGGTTCGACCTGCTGGAAGCGGTCGAGGACGCTGCGGGCGCCGAAGTCGGGGGCGCACGAGGTCCAGACGGCGCCCACGGCGGCCGAGGCCAGGAGGGCGACGACGGCCTGGGGGATGTTCGGGAGATAGCCGCTGACGCGGTCGCCGGGGCGTACGCCGAGGGCGCGGAGCTCGGCGGCGAGGGAGCCCACCTGGCGGCGCAGTTCGGACCAGGTCACCGGACGCGGTTCGTGCGTCTCGTCCACGTGGAGGAGGGCGGGTTCGTGGGCACGGTCGGCCGCGGCGCGCAGGGCGTGTTCGGCGTAGTTGAGGGTGGCTCCGGGGAACCACTGGGCGCCGGGCATGGCGCGGTCGCCGAGCACGCGCGCGTAGGGCGTCGAGAACCGCACGTCGAACCACTCGGTGAGGGCCTTCCAGAAGGTCTCCAGCTGGTCCACGGACCACCGGTGCAGGGCCGGGTACCCGCCCTCGGCCGGGGCGCCGTGGTGTTCGGCGGCCCACGCCTGGAACCGGGTGATGCGGGCCTGGGCGATCCGCTGGGGATCGGGCTGCCAGAGCGGCTGGGGGTTCGCGGTCGACATTGGTGCGGCTCCCGGGCTGTGCGCGTCGTGTGCGTCGGTCCGCGCACGGGCTGGGGTGTGCGCGTGACGCGGCTGACAGGGACGATGCCATGTGATCGACTTCTGCACCAGGGTGCGCCCCACATAGTCCGTGTCATGAAGATGTGGCGCAGGCACGGGTGAACGGCAGTTGAACGACACGCGCGCGTGGGGCGCTCAATGGCAGGGTGAGCAGCATGGACGGTCGTGACCTGGTGCGTTCGGTGAGTGTGGTCGGTTCGGGGCGGGCGGCTCGGGGGTTGCGGACCGTGCGGGCGGCCTGGCGCCGGAGGCGTATCGACGCCGCCGGGCTGCCACGGCGGAGACCCGAGCGGGCCCGTGTGCCGGGGCAGGTGCGGGAAGTGGAGCCGGCTCCCGGGGGCGGTCTGATCCGGTTCGGCCGCTCCGAGCTGCGGATCGTCGTGGCGGCGAACGGGGCGGTCTTCTGGGGGTGGGACGGGGCGGGCCCGCAGCCGTCGTACGCGCTCGCGGGGAGCGGTCCGGAGCCGGACCCGCGGGCGGTGCTGGAGCCGGACAAGGACGGCGGCTGGCGGGTGGTGGCGGAGCGCGTGACGGTCGTCGTGTCGCGGCACGGCGCGGTCGAGGTGTGCACGCCGGGCGGGGTGACGCTGCGGCGGGAGCATCCGCCGCGCTGGTGGGAGCCGGTCGGCGGGGGTGCGGCGCGGTGGATGCAGCGGTCGGAGGTGCCGGCGGACGCCCGGTTCTTCGGGCTGGGCGGGCGTGCGTCCGGTCCCCGGCTGCGGAACGGCGGGTACCGGCTGTGGAACACCGATCCCGGCCGTGCGTTCGGGCCCGGCGAGGATCCGCTGTACCTGACGATGCCGGTGCAGCTGGTGGTGGCGGATGCCGGTACGCACCTGGTGTTCCACGACACCACCTGGGACGGCACGGTCGTCCTGCGGGAGGGTGAGGAGGGTGCCGGGTCCGGGCACGACCGGACGGGCGCTTGCGAGGTGCGGATGGACGGCGGTCCGCTGCGCTGCTGGGTGATGGTGGGGACTCCCGCGCGCGTACTGCTCACATGGGCCGCGCTGACCGGCGCGCCCGCGCTGCCGCCGGCGTGGGCGCTGGGCCATCATCACGCGCGGTGGGGATTCGGCAGCGAGCAGGAGGTGCGCCGGATCGTCGCGGGCTATCAGGAGCACGGGCTGCCGCTGGACGCCGTGCACCTCGACATCGATCACTACGACGACCACCAGGTGTTCACGGTCGACCAGGAGCGTTTCCCGAAGCTGCCGGTGCTGGCGGAGGAACTGCGCCGGGACGGGATCCGGCTGGTGTCGATCGTCGATCCGGCGGTGCGGGCGGAACCGGGCGGCGCGGTGTACGAGAGCGGTGCGGCGGTGGACGCGTTCGTGCGGGACGGGCAGGGCCGCACGGTAGAGGGTGTCGGGTGGGCCGGTGAGGCGGTGTTCCCGGATTTCACGCACCCGCGCGTGCGTGCGTGGTGGGGCGGGTTGTACGAGGAGCGGCTGGCGCAGGGCTTCGCGGGGTTCTGGCACGACATGAACGAGCCGACGTCGTTCAGCGCCTTCGGCGAGCCGACGCTGCCGCGTTCGGCGCGGCACGCCCTGGAGGGGCGCGGCGGCGACCACCGGGAAGCGCACAACGTGTACGCCCTGTGCATGGCCCGGGCCGCCTACGAGGGGCTGCGCGAGCTGGCGCCCCAGGAGCGGCCCTTCCTGTTCTCCCGCTCGGGCTGGGCGGGGCTGCAGCGGTACGGGGGCACGTGGTCGGGGGACGTGGCCACGGGCTGGCCGGGGTTGCGGGCGTCGCTGTCGCTGGTGCTGGGGCTCGGGCTGTGCGGGGTGCCGTACTCGGGTCCGGATGTGGGCGGTTTCGACGGCAGTCCGTCGCCGGAGCTGTATCTGCGGTGGTTCCAGCTGGGCGCGTACCTGCCGCTGTTCCGCACCCACGCGGGTCTGCGGGCGGGGCGCCGGGAGCCCTGGGAGTTCGGTGCCGAGGTGCTGGAGCACGCGCGCGGGGCGCTGCTGGAACGCCGTCGGCTGCTGCCGTACTTCCTGACGCTGGCGCATCTGGCCCGGCGGACCGGTGCGCCCTATGTCCGGCCGCTGTGGTGGGGGGCGCCGGAGGACCGGGCGCTGCGCGACTGCGAGGACACGTTTCTGCTGGGCGACGGGCTCCTGGTGGCCCCGGTGCTGGACCCGGGTGCCGAGCGGCGCGCGGTGCGCCTGCCGCGGGGCCGCTGGTACGACACGGTGACCGAGGAGGCCTACGAGGGGCCGGCCCAGGTCCTTCTGGACGCTCCCCTGTCCCGGATACCGGTGCTCGCGCGCGCGGGAGCGGTGATCCCGGTGCGGGGTGCCGGCGGCGGCCTGGAGCTGGAGGTGTGGGCGCCCGCGCGCGGGCGCACCGGGGGCGGCATCGTGGTGCCGGACGCGGGCGACGGCTGGGACGAGCCGGAGATCGAACGTTACGTCGCGCGTCGGCACGGCGGCCGGGTGGTGGTCACCCGGGACCGGGAGGACGGTGTGGCCGAACCGCCCTACCCGGTGCGCGTGCGGGGGCTGGGCTGAAGCGCCCGGTTCACACGTAGCGGCCCTCGAACCATGCCCTGACGGCCACGGTGTGCAGCGGGAAGGCGAGTTCCTCGGGCCTGCGCAGCAGCCGCCAGCCCTCGGTCTCGTCCGTGGGGGCGGAGGACGGCAGTGCGTCGGCCGGGCGTTCCGGGAGCAGTCCGAACAGCAGCAGGTGTCCGTCGGGTGAGCTCATGGCGTCCACGAGCCGCACGTCGCGGGCGGCCGCGTCGATGCCGGTCTCTTCCTCGAGTTCGCGTACGACGGCCTGCTTCCAGTCCTCGCGGTCGTCGATGTAACCGCCGGGCAGGGCGGTGCCCCCGCGCGCGGGGGCGACGGTCCGGGTGATGACGACCAGGGCCGTGCCCTTGGTGTCGTACACGGGCTGGAGTGCGATCGCGACCGGCAGCGGGTTGCGGTAGGCGACGGTGCCGCAGGACGGACAGGCGCGCGGCCATCCGGAAACGCCCTCCCCATAGGGCGCTCCGCAGCTCGAACAGTGGGAGTCCGGCGCGGAATTGGCAGTGGGGTGCTGAGTTTCGGACACGCGCGGACTGTATCCGATCAGAAGAGGAACGTGTTCCGGCTGTGACCTGCCAGGAACGGGCGAATCGGGAAGGGGCGGCCGGAATCACCCCCGTCGATCCCGGCCACCCCTCCTGTATCACGACGCCGTTCGGGGCCGTTCGGTTCACAGAATCGCCCTGCCCATTTCCGGGGGCCCGTGACACACTTCTGACGATCCGTCAGACACCTTAGTCGGGAGGAACGTTGCCGTACACACACAGGCCGGCGATCGCCGGATGGTTCACCGGTGAGGGTGATGACTTCCGGCTCCTGGGCACTCGCTGCACGGCGTGCGCCACGGTGTTCTTCCCGCGCGAGGACGTCCGCTGCCGCAACCCGAACTGTCCTGGCGGCGCCCTGGAGGAGACTCCCCTGTCACGAAGGGGGCGGATCTGGTCGTACACCGACACCCGGTACCGTCCACCGTCACCCTATGTGAGCAACCGGGAACTTCCGTGGGAGCCGTACGCGTTGATCGCGGTGGAGCTGGAGGCCGAGCGGGTCGTGGTGCTGGGGCAGGCTGCTCTCGGGGTCACCGTCGCCGATCTGACGGTGGGCATGGAGGTACAGGTCGTCCCGGGGGTGCTGCACGAGGACGAGGACACGGAGACGGCCTGGACGATCTGGCACTGGCGGCCGACGGGGGTGGCGGCATGACGAAGGACGTGGCGGTGCTCGGCGCGGGCATGCACCCGTGGGGCAAGTGGGGCCGCGGCTTCGTGGAGTACGGGACGGCGGCGGCCCGCGCGGCGCTCGTGGACGCCGGCCTCGACTGGCGGGACGTCGGTTCCGTGGTGGGCGCGGACACGGTGCGCGGCGGGTATCCGGGGCATGTCGCGGGGGCCACGTTCGCCAAGGCCCTGGGCTGGCAGGGAGCCACGGTGACCAGCGTGTACGCGGCGTGCGCGTCCGGGGCCCAGGCCGTTGCCGCGGCGCGCGCGCAGATCCTCGCCGGTCTCGCGGACGTCGTGCTCGTGGTCGGTGCGGACGCCGCGCCCAAGGGATTCTTCCGGCCCGCGGGCGGGGACCGGCCCGACGATCCGGACTGGCTGCGTTTTCGCCTGCTGGGCGCGACGAACCCGGCTTACTTCGGGCTGTACGCGCGACGGCGGATGGCGGTCCACGGAGACACCCCGGAGGATTTCGCGCGGGTCAAGGTGAAGAACGCCGCGCTGGGGGCGCTCAACCCGTACGCCCGGTACCGCAAGCGGGTCACCGCCGAGGAGGTGGCCGCCTCCGCCGTGGTCGCGGATCCGCTGCGGCTGCTGGACATCTGCGCCACCTCCGACGGCGGGGCCGCCCTGGTGCTGTCCAGCCTTGATTTCGCGCACCGGCACGGTGTCGCCAGGCCGGTGCGGATCCGGGCGGTGTCGACGGTCACCCCCCGCTTCCCGAACACGGTGCTGGACCTGCCGGACATCGCCACGGACTCCGCGGTGGCGGTGGCGCCCCCAGAAGGGACCTTCCGGGCGTCCATCGCCGAGTCCGCGTACGAGGAGGCGGGCATCGGCCCCGAGGACCTGTCCCTGGCAGAGGTGTACGACCTGTCCACCGCACTGGAGTTGCAGTGGTACGAGGATCTGGGGCTGTGCGGCGAGGGCGAGGGTGCCAAGCTGCTCCGAGAAGGCGCGACCGCCCCGGGCGGCCGGATACCCGTGAACACCAGCGGCGGGCTGGCCTCCTTCGGTGAGGCGGTGCCGGCCCAGGCCATCGCCCAGGTGTGCGAGCTGACCTGGCAGTTGAGAGGCGTGGCGGGTGATCGTCAGGTCGCCGGGGCGCGGGTGGGCATCACCGCCAACCAAGGGCTGTTCGGACACGGTTCCTCGGTGGTCGCCGTGCGGTGAGGGCAGCCGGGCGGGGCCGTGTGCGCCGCGAGGGATGCGCAAGGCTTTCACGCTGGGTGAGCACCCGGGAATCCTGTGTGAACGTCTCATGAACTGGGCCTGGGCGTGGGCGGGCAGCGCAATCATGCTCCCGTGCAGTCCTGGACGGATACTCTCCGCTTCGCCTTCCAGCCGGTGGTCAACCTGAGGACGGGCGCGGTCGCCGCACTGGAGACACTCGCCCGCCCGGAGACCGGCGACGTCCTGGCCGAAGCCCGCCGGGATCCCGAGCTGGACGCCCGGCTGGCCGTGCTGGCGCTCCGGGCGGCGGCCCGCAAGGAGACGCTGCTGCCGCTGCACCTGAACGTGTTCGCGGCCACGCTCGCCGACCTCGGCGGCCTCACACCACTGCACGACGCCGTGCGCGCGGCGGGGCGCATGGCCTGGGAGGTGACGCTCGACATCGTGCCGCCCTACACGCACGTGCCCCAGCGGGCCCTGCTGGAGGCGGTGGCCACGCTGCGCGAGCAGGGCTTCCGGATCAGCGCGGACGGCATCGGCGACGGCGACGTACCGCTCAGGCTGCTCACCGACCTCTCCCCCGACCTGGTCAAGCTCGACGCCTCGCTGCTGGCCCGGCCGGCCGCGGTGCGGGCGATGCGGACCCTGTGCGAGGAACTGGGCGCCCTGCTCGTGGTGGAGGGCGTGGAGACGGAACTCCAGTGTGCGGCGGCCGTGTCGGCCGGCGCGCAGCTGGCCCAGGGCGAGCTGCTCGCGCCCCCGGCCCGGATCCCCGCGGCGGACGTATACGTTCCGCCGCTGGTCCCCGATGTCGTCGCCGCGCCCCGCTCCGGGCCCTCGGTGCGGGAGTTCGTGCGGCCCGCCGCCCTGCTGCCGCGGACCGCCTCCGCAGGGCAGGTCCGGGCACTGCTGACCGGTTCCCCGGACGTCTCGGGGGTGCTCCTGGTGGACGCGTCCGGCCGGCCCGTCCGGTCGGTGCACCGCTCCCGCTTCCTGCTGTCGATGTCGGGCCGCTACGGACACGCCCTGTACGCCGACCGGCCGGCCTTCAAGCTGGGCGACGCGCCCCGCACGGTCGGTGTCGACGCGACGGCCTGGGAGGTGCTGGACGTCGTGGCGGTCGGGGGCCGGGACCGCACCTCGGACGACGTGGCGGTGGTCGACGCACACGGCCGGTGCGTGGGGGTCGTACGGCTGGCGGATCTGGTGCGGGCACTGGCCGAGAGCCGGGTCGAGGAGGCCGCGGGGCTCAACCCGCTGACCCGGCTGCCCGGTTCGGACGCGATCCTGGGTGAGGTGGACCGGCGGATCTCCGAGGGGCGGCCGTTCGCCCTCAGCTGGCTGGACATCGATCACTTCAAGCAGGTCAACGACGGTGCCGGATTCGCCGCGGGCGACGAGCTGATCCGCGCGGTGGGCCGCGCCCTCCAGCAGGCGGTCGCGGGGCACGCGCGCGTGGGGCACATCGGCGGTGACGACTTCCTGGTCCTGGCCGACGAGGAGGCGCTCGGTCCGCTTGCGGCCGCCGTGCTGGACGTTGCTTGGGCGGCGGGCGGGCGACCGGTGACCCTCTCCCTGGCGACCGTCGTCTGCGGCCCCGGCAGCGTGGGCGACCATCACCAGGCCGCCGCCCAGCTCGCTCCGCTCAAGAAGGCCGCCAAGGCGCTCGACGGCGCGAGCTGGGTCCTCGGGCGCGCCGGGGCACCGGGCCACGAGGTCCTGCGCGGCGGCTCCGGCCAGACCTCGGCGCGGGCCGGATACGTGGCCGCCGAGCCACGGTGGTGAACGGCCCCCTAGCAGGCGCCCCTTGCGGCGGATCCGTTGGCGCCCGAGCCGGGGAACACCCGGTGTCACCGTCGTCGCCGACAGCCTTGACGCCCCCTCGGAGCCGGTGAACACTTCCCGGTGGCAGCCGACATCGCCGTACATTCTCGGCGTTATCAGGCACAGCGGAACAGGTCTGTCCTGCTCCACGGCCCGGCCTCCCAGGGCGATCCGGCTGCGACGGCACGCTCGTCACGGACGCCGGGCGGGGCGCGGGGCCCTCCCTGCCTTCGGCTGAAGTCGCCAAGGGAACCGTCCTGCAAGGGCCGGGGCCGGTCGCCCCGTACCGGCGCCAAGGGAGCCGCCATGAGCAACGGAGACATCTTCGTCGGCGAGGTCATCGGTACCGCGATCCTGATCCTGTTCGGCGCCGGCGTCTGCGCCGCCGTCACCCTCAGGCACTCCAAGGCGCGGGCCTCGGGGTGGATCGTGATCGCCTTCGGCTGGGGCTTCGGCGTGCTCGCGGGCGCGTACACCGCCGCTCCCCTCTCCGGCGGTCAGCTCAATCCTGCGGTCACCATCGGCATCGCCGTGGACACCGGCAAGTGGGGCAAGGTCTGGGTGTACCTGCTCGGACAGATCGTCGGCGCGATGCTCGGCGCCGTGCTGGCGTATCTGGTGTACCTCGCCCAGTTCCAGGCCAACGTCCGCACGGAAGGCACCACCGACGGCACCGCCGGCGGACCCGTGCCGACGCTGGGCGTCTTCTCCACCATCCCGGAGATCCGGAACCCCGTCGCCAATCTCGTCACCGAGGTCATCGCGACCGTCGCGCTGGTCCTGCCGGTCCTCGCCTTCGGTCTGACCAAGGGGCTCGGTGAATCCGGCATCACCGTCCTGATCGTCTCCCTGCTCGTCGTCGGCATCGGCCTCTCCCTCGGCGGCCCCACCGGCTATGCCATCAACCCGGCCCGCGACCTCGGCCCGCGCCTCGTGCACGCCTTCCTGCCGATCCCCAACAAGGGCGGCTCCGACTGGGGTTACGCCTGGATACCGGTCGTCGGCCCGCTCATCGGCGGAGCACTGGCCGGCCTGGTCTACAACGTGGCCTTCTGATCCACCGGCTCCCGATCCCCGCACGGCCTTCCAGCGATCCGACCCAGCGACCCAGGGGCAGCCATGACGGACACCGCCGGCACGTATGTCGCCGCCATCGACCAGGGCACCACGTCCAGCCGCTGCATCGTGTTCGACCACGGCGGCGCGATCGTCGCCGTCGACCAGCGCGAGCACCGGCAGATCTTCCCCAAGCCCGGCTGGGTGGAGCACGACGCCACCGAGATCTGGTCCAAGGTGCAGGCCGTGGTGGCCGGGGCGCTCGCCAAGGCCGGGCTGCGCGCCGACCAGCTGAGCGCCCTCGGGATCACCAACCAGCGGGAGACCACGGTCCTGTGGGACCGCGCCACCGGCAAGCCCGTGCACAACGCGATCGTCTGGCAGGACACCCGTACGGCGGCCCTGTGCGGCGAACTGGGCGGCACGGACGGCCAGGACCGCTTCCGCGAACGGACCGGGCTGCCGCTGGCCAGCTACTTCTCCGGGCCCAAGGCGGCCTGGCTGCTGGACCACGTGCCCGGCCTGCGGCAGCGGGCCGAACGCGGTGAGATCGCGTTCGGAACCATCGACGCCTGGCTGATCTGGAACCTCACGGGCGGCACCGACGGCGGCCGTCACGTCACCGACGTCACCAACGCCGGCCGCACCATGCTGATGAACCTGGACACCCTCCAGTGGGACCCCTCCATCCTGTCGGCGATGAACGTGCCGGAGGCCGTGCTCCCCGAGATCCGGTCCTCCGCCGAGGTGTACGGCACCGCGGTCGGGCAGCTGTCCGGAGTGCCCGTGGCCTCGGCGCTGGGCGACCAGCAGGCCGCCCTGTTCGGGCAGGCCTGCTACGACGTCGGCACCGCGAAGAACACCTACGGCACCGGCAGCTTCCTGCTCCTGAACACCGGCCACCGGCCGGTGGCGTCCAAGAGCGGGCTGCTGACGACGATGGGCTACAAGATCGGCGGGGAGGCGCCGGTGTACTGCCTGGAGGGGTCCATAGCGATAACGGGCGCGCTGGTCCAGTGGTTCCGCGATCAGCTCGGGATCATCCGGAACGCCGACGAGATCGAGACGCTGGCGGCGAGCGTCGACGACAACGGCGGCGCCTACATCGTGCCGGCGTTCTCGGGCCTGTTCGCGCCGTACTGGCGTTCCGACGCGCGCGGGGTCGTCACCGGCCTCACCCGGTACGTCACGAAGGCGCACCTCGCGCGCGCGGTGCTGGAGGCGACGAGCTGGCAGACCCGCGAGGTCGTGGACGCGATGCACCAGGACTCCGGGGTGCGGATCACCACCTTGAAGGTGGACGGCGGCATGACCAGGAACGACCTGCTCATGCAGCACCAGGCGGACGTTCTCGGCGTGCCGGTGATCCGGCCGCGCGTGTCGGAGACGACCTGTCTGGGCGCCGCCTACGCCGCCGGGCTGGCCACGGGGGTGTGGAACGGCCTGGACGAGCTGAAGTCGCACTGGCAGAAGGACGCCGAATGGACGCCCGCCATGGCGGCGCCCGTCCGCGACCGCGAGTACCGCAACTGGCGCAGGGCCGTGGAGAAGAGCTTCGGCTGGCTGGCGCAGGACGGGGACTCGGAGGTGTAGGAGCAGGCGCACGCGCGGGTGGGTGCTGCGCACAAGCGCGCGGCCCGTACCCCGGTCGGCGGGGGTACGGGCCGTGCCCGGTCAGCCGAGCACGGCCTGGCGGCGGTCGGCCGCGTACTCCATCGCGTGCTGGACGACGCCGATGAGTACATCCTTGACCGACTCCCGGTCGCGGGCGTCACACAGCAGGACGGGCGCGTCGTCGTCCAGGTCGAGTGCCTGCCGGACGGACTCGACGGGGTAACGGGCCGCTCCCTCGAAGCAGTTGACCGCCACGAGGAAGGGGATGGATCGCCGTTCGAAGTAGTCGACGGCGGCGAAGCAGTCCTCCAGGCGGCGCGTGTCGGCGAGCACGACGGCGCCGAGCGCCCCCTCGGACAGCTCGTCCCACATGAACCAGAACCGTTCCTGCCCGGGCGTGCCGAAGAGGTAGAGCACCAGGTCCTCGCGCAGGGTGATGCGGCCGAAGTCCATGGCCACCGTGGTGGTGTGCTTGCCCTCCACACCGCTGGTGTCGTCGACGGGTCGCCCGGCCTCGGTGAGCAGTTCCTCGGTGCGCAACGGCCTGATCTCGCTGACCGCGCCGACGAGGGTCGTCTTGCCCACGCCGAAGCCGCCGGCCACCAGGATCTTGAGCGTGACGGGCTCGACCGGAGGCTTGCCGCGCTCAGAACGCCCGAAGATCATCGGTCTCTTCTCCTGCTTGATCGGGTGCGGGCGACGGTCGGCCGTAGCCGCCGCCACCGGGGGTTTCGATGACGAGTACGTCGCCGGGCCCGACGCCGGCCGAGCCGCTCGCGCCGAGGTCGGTGACCGTGCCGTCGGCTCGCTCCACCCGGTTGGCGCCGAGCGCTCCGGGGGCGCCGCCGGCCATGCCGTACGGGGGGACGCGGCGGTGCTGGGAGAGCGTGGAGACGGTCATCGGTTCGAGGAACCGGATGCGGCGGACGGCTCCGTCACCGCCGCGCCACCGCCCGGCGCCGCCGCTGCCCCGCCGTACGGCGAACTCCTCCAGCCGGACCGGAAGCCGCCACTCCAGGACTTCCGGGTCGGTGAGCCGGGAGTTGGTCATGTGCGTCTGGACCACGTCGGCGCCGGGGAAACCGTCGCCGGCACCGGATCCGGAAGCGATGGTTTCGTAGTACTGGTGCCGGTCGTTGCCGAAGGTGACGTTGTTCATGGTGCCCGAGCCCTCGGCCTGGACGCCGAGCGCCGCGTAGAGCGCGCCGGTGATGGCCTGCGAGGTCTCGACGTTGCCCGCGACGACGGCGGCGGGTGGCTCGGGGGCGAGCATCGAACCGGCCGGCACGATGATGTCGAGGGGGCGCAGGCACCCGTCGTTGAGCGGGATGTCGTCGGCGACCAGCGTGCGGAAGACGTACAGGACGGCGGCGTCGACCACCGCCAGGGGTGCGTTGAAGTTGGTGGCGAGCTGTGGGGAGGTGCCGGTGAAGTCGATGGTCGCCCGGCGCTCGGCGCGGTCGACACGGATCCGGACCCGGATGACGGCACCCGAATCGGTCTCGTAGGCGTACTCACCGTCGTCCAGGGCGTCGATGACGCGGCGCACGGCCTCCTCGGCGTTGTCCTGCACGTGCCGCATGTAGGCCTGTACGACGTCGAGGCCGAACTCCTCGATCATGCGGCGGACCTCGTCGACGCCCTTCTGGTTGGCGGCGATCTGGGCGCGCAGGTCGGCGAGGTTGGTGCGCGGATTGCGGGACGGGTACGGCGCCTCGGTGAGCAGCCGGCGGGTCTCCTCCTCGCGGAAGCGGCCGTTCTCGGTGAGGAGCCAGTTGTCGAAGAGGACGCCCTCCTCTTCGATGGTGCCGCTGTGGGCGGGCATGGAGCCGGGGGCGATGCCGCCGATCTCGGCGTGGTGACCGCGTGAGGCGACATGGAAGAGGATCCGCGGCTCACTCCCCGTGTCCGTGCCCCGGTCGGTGTCGAAGACGGGGGTGATCACGGTGACGTCCGGCAGGTGCGTGCCGCCGTGGTACGGGTCGTTGACGGCGTAGGTGTCGCCCGGTCGCATGGCGGCGCCGCGACGGCGGATGACCTCCTTCACGCTGGTGCCCATGGAGCCCAGGTGGACGGGGATGTGGGGGGCGTTGGCCACCAGGTTCCCGTCCGGGTCGAACAGGGCGCAGGAGAAGTCCAGCCGCTCCTTGATGTTCACGGACTGGGCCGTGGACTCCAGCCGGGCGCCCATCTGTTCGGCGATGGACATGAAGAGGTTGTTGAAGACCTCAAGGAGAACCGGATCGATTTCCGTGTCGAGGTCGGAACTCTGCGTAATCACCGCGCGTTCCATGAGCAGATGCCCGTCATCGGTCGCGGCGGCCCGCCAGCCGTCGTCGACGACGGTCGTCGCGCCGGCCTCGGTGATGATCGCGGGGCCTGTGACGGTCTCGCCTGGAGGGAGGGCCTCCCGGCGGTGGAGGGGTACGTCACGCCAGGCGCCGCCGGTGTGGAGACGGACGGTGCCGGGCGCATCGCAGCGGCCCTCGTACGGGGCGAGGGCGGACAGATCGGGGGGTGCGGTGATGCCGGTGGCTTCGACGGAGAGGGCTTCCACGACGACGGGCCGGTCGAGTGTGAAGGAGTACGTGGCGCGATGACGCTCTTCGAAGGCGTGTCTCATGGCGTCGGGCTCGCCCAGCTCGACGGTGAGGGTGGTGTCGGTGCCGTCGTAGCGGAGCTGGGCGCGGCGGGTGACCTGGATGCGGTCCTCGGGGACGTCCTCGGCGGCGAGTTCGGCGCGGGCGGCGGTCTCCAGGTCGTCGGCCGTCGTGCGGATGCCCGGCATGGCGGCGGCTTCCAGGGGCGCCTCCACGGACTGCTCGCGCATGGCCGTGGTGTCGGCGAGGCCGATGCCGAGCGCGGAGAGCACGCCGGCCATGGGGGGCACGAGGACGGCGCGGATGCCGAGCGCGTCGGCGACCCCGCACGCGTGCTGGCCGCCCGCGCCGCCGAAGGTGGTCAGGGCGTAGCGGGTGACGTCGTGGCCCTTCTGGACGGAGATCCGCTTCACGGCGTTGGCGATGTCGGCGACGGCGATCTGCAGGTAGCCCTCGGCCACCTGCTCGGGGGTGCGGTCGTCGCCGGTGCGCTCGTGGATGTCGTGCGCGAGGGCGGTGAACCGGTCACGGACGAGGCCGGCGTCCAGTGGCTGGTCGCCCTCGGGCCCGAACACGGCGGGGAAGTGGGCGGCCTGGATACGGCCGAGCATCACGTTGGCGTCGGTGACGGTGAGCGGGCCGCCGGCGCGGTAGCAGGCGGGGCCGGGGTCGGCGCCTGCCGAGTCGGGGCCGACGCGATAACGGGAGCCGTCGAAGTGCAGGACGGAGCCGCCGCCGGCGGCGACGGTGTGGATGTCCAGCATGGGGGCGCGCAGCCGGACGCCCGCGATCCGCGTGGTGAAGACCCGTTCGTACTCGCCGGCGAAGTGCGAGACGTCGGTGGAGGTGCCGCCCATGTCGAAGCCGATGACGCGGTCGAAGCCGGCGCGCTGGGACATGCGGGCCATGCCGACGATGCCGCCGGCCGGTCCGGAGAGGACGGCGTCCTTGCCGCGGAACTGTCCGGCCTCGGTCAGCCCGCCGTTGGACTGCATGAACATCAGCCGTACGCCCCGCAGTTCGTCGGCGATGTGCCGTACGTACCGGCGCAGCACGGGCGAGAGGTAGGCGTCCACGACGGCGGTGTCCCCGCGCGGGACGAGCCTCATCAGCGGGCTGACCTCGCTGGACAGCGAGATCTGCGGGAAGCCGATGCGGGCGGCGAGTTCGCCGACGGCGCGTTCGTGGCCGGGGTGGAGGTGGCTGTGCAGGCAGACGACGGCGATGGCGCGGATGCCGTCGTCGTAGGCCTCCTGGAGCGGGCCGGCCAGGGCGTCCAGGTCGGGGGCGCGCAGGACGGTGCCGTCGGCGGCGACGCGTTCGTCCACCTCCACGACCCGTTCGTGGAGCAGCTCGGGCAGCTCGATGCGGCGGGCGAAGATGCGGGGGCGGTTCTGGTAGGCGATGCGCAACGCGTCGCGGAAGCCGCGGGTGACGACGAGGAGGGTCCGTTCGCCCTTGCGTTCCAGCAGGGCGTTGGTGGCGACCGTGGTGCCCATGCGGACGGCCTCGACGGGCTCCCGGGAGGCGCCGAGGAGTTCTCGTACGCCCGCGACGGCGGCGTCCGCGACAGCGGTCCCCCCGCTCTGGCCCGGCCGGGAGCCCGAGCGAGCGGGACTGTCGGACAGGACCTTGTGCATGAGCAGCCGGCCGTCCGGACGACGCGCGACGATGTCGGTGAAGGTGCCGCCTCGGTCGACCCAGAACTGCCAGCCAGTCACGTCACTACCCCGCTTCCGCGCCGGTCACAGCGCCCGGAGGCCGTTGATCACGTCGCGCAGAATACTCTCGTCCGGGAGCTCGGCCGGGGGGACCGGCCGCGTCACATGGACGAGTTCCGCGTGCACCAGGTCGCCGATGAGGACGCGGACCACGCCGATCGGCAGGTCGAGTTCCGCGGCGAGTTCGGCGACCGACTGCGGGGCGTCCCGGCACAGCCCGACGATCTCCACGTGTTCCGGGGACAGTGTCGGGTCCGACTCCGGGTCGCCGGTGCCGGGCTCCGCGACCACCACCGCGATCAGGTCGAGGCGGTGCTGGCCCGCACTCGTGGTGCGGCCCCGCGTCATGGCGTACGGACGGACGACCGGCCCGGCTTCGTCGTCGAACCAGTGGTTTCTTGTCTGACCGTCTGCGCTCATGCCATCCCACTACCCGCCTGCGGGCAGATCGGTGCGCGGGGCGGTGCCCAGATGCACGCCGACCCGCTTGACCAGGAGCGTCATCTCGTAGGCGACCTGTCCGACGTCGGAGTCTGCGTCCGAGAGGACGGCGAGGCAGCTGCCGTCCCCGGCGGCGGTGACGAAGAGGAAGGCGTCGTCCAGTTCGACCACCGTCTGGCGGACGCTGCCCGCCTCGAAATGGCGGCCCACACCCTTGGCCAGGCTGTGGAAGCCGGACGCCACTGCGGCCAGATGCTCGCTGTCCTCCCTGGTCAGGTCCTTGGACACCCCCGTCGGCAGTCCGTCGCCGGACAGGATGACGGCCTTGCGGATGCTGGCGACCCGGTCGACCAGGTCGTCCAGGAGCCAGTTCAGCTCGCCGTTGTTCGTCGCCGTGTGGCCGGTCGCCTTCGGTGCGGTCATCGACCGTCCCCCTTAGTCGTTCCTCGTGCTGTGCCGTTACGGGCCCCGTCGCCCTCGGCGTTCTCCTCCCGGCCGCGCTGCCAGCCGCGCTGGAGCGAGGCCATCCGGCTGCGGACCTCCTCGGCATCGCGGTCGGCGGGCGTCTCCGCTCGCCCGGCGCGCCGGGCGTTGTCCTGCTTGAGCTGGGGGGCCAGGTTCGCCTGGCGTACCCGCCGGGGCAGCGGCCCGACGCCCGGTTCGGGGGCGTCACCGGCAGGTGCCGTGGTGTCGCCGCGAGGCATGTCCGCCGGACCGGTGGCGTCGGGCGCCCCGGGACGGGTGCGCCTGGGCAGTACCGGCGTCCCGGGTGCCGCCCCGGCGCTCTCCACCGGGGTCGCGGCGCGGTCCTCGGCCCGGTCGGTGCGTTCGGTGGGACGCCGGGAGGCGCCCCCGCGACGGCGGGCGGGCAGCGGGGCCAGTCCGCCCGGGTCGGAGCGGCGCGGTCCGGCGGAGGGGCCGGGGTCCGGTTCGCCGCGGCGGGGCCGCTGGTCGCTGACGGGCTTGCCGTGCGAGCTGACCAGCTTGGGCGTCTGCCGCCGCGGCAGGGATACGGGTCCGAGGTCGCCGGTCCCTTCGCGCGACAGCCGGTCGGCCGCCCCGGTGGCTTCCTGTCCCTCGTCCTCCGGCTGGGGCCGGCGGGGGCGGAACAGACCGCCCCGCTCGCTGTCCTCGTCCGGGAGGGCGCCGGGGAAGCCGTCCAGCGCGTCGAGGTCGACGGGCGCCTCCAGCTCGACCGGGCCGTCCAGCAGGGAGGTAGGCACGCCGGGCAGCTGCAGCGGTGCCGGGGACCGTCCGCCGGCGCGGCCCACGGTCTCGGTGCCCTTCGCCGAGCGGTCCCGGTCGAGCCGGAAGCCGATGCCGTTGGTGTCCGGGACGTCGTCGGTCAGCAGCGCGTCGGGGATGAACACCACGGCGGTGGTGCCGCCGTACGGCGACGGCTGGAGGGACACCCGCACGTTCTGGCGCTGGGCGAGACGGCTGACCACGAACAGACCGAGCCGGTCGGTGTCGGAGAGTTCGAACTCGGGGGTCTCGGCGAGGCGCAGGTTGGCGTCGAGGAGAGCCTCGGCCGTCATGCCGAGACCCCGGTCGTGGATCTCCAGGGTGAAGCCGTTGGCCACGCGCTCGCCGAGGACCTGGACGGCGGTGTGCGGCGGCGAGAAGACGGTGGCGTTCTCAAGGAGTTCGGCCACGAGATGGGTCAGGTCGGCGACGGCGGGCCCGGTGACGGCGACCCGCGGCAGACGCCGGACCTCGATGCGCTCGTAGTCCTCGACCTCGGCGACGGCGGCGCGGACGATGTCCATCAACTGCACGGGCCGGCGCCACTGCCGGGAGGGCGCGGCACCGGAGAGGATCACCAGGCCCTCCGCGTGCCGGCGCATACGGGTGGTGAGGTGGTCCAGGCGGAACAGGTCGGCGAGTTCGTCGGTGTCCTCGGTGCGGCGCTCCATGCTGTCCAGCAGCGTCAGCTGCTTGTGCAGCAGGACCTGGCTGCGGCGGGCGAGGTTGACGAAGACCTCGGAGACACCGGCGCGCAGCTCGGCCTGCTTGACGGCGGCCTCGACCGCGGCGCGCTGGAGGGTGTTGAGGGCCTGCCCGACCTCGCCGATCTCGTTCTTGTCGTACTCCAGGCGCGGTACCTCGGTCTCGACGTCGACCTGTTCCCCCGCGGACAGCCGGCGCATCACGCTGGGCAGCCGGACGCCGGACGCCTCGTGGGCCTCCAGCCGCAGCTGGCGCAGGTCGCGGATCAGGGTGCGGCCGACCCGGATGGAGAGCACGACGGACAGCAGCAGCGCGACCAGTCCGAGGACGCCCGCGACGGCGGCCTCCGCGATGACCTCCACGGCGACGGGACGCATGTGGTCCTGGAAACGGTCGCCCACCTGGTCGTCCAGGGTGCCGAGTTCCTTCAGGACGGACGCCGCGGCGGAGTCCCAGCTCTGCGCGGTGACACCGCGGGGCGTGCCGGACTCCCACGAGGTGACGGAGCGTTCGGCCACCCGCAGCGGCGCCGTGGTGGCGTTCTTCCAGAAGTGGTCGTAGCGTTCGCGCTCCCCCGCGGGCAGCAGCGGCAGGCTGATGTCGTACAGCAGGGTGCGCTGGGCGACGAGGTCGGAGATCTCGCGGGTCTCGTCGCGGGTGAGCCGGCCGACGACGAGGGAGGAGCCGAGCAGGGCGTCCTCGCGCGAGAGCAGCTCGCGGGCACGGGTGATGCTGACCAGGGCGCGGGCCTGCTTGTCGATCTCGACGTCGTCGATACCGTCGAGGGACGCGAGGAGCGCGAAGCAGGGGTCGACGAGGCGGTTGTACTGGTAGAACGCCTGGGCCCGGGTGACGGTGCCCTGCTCGACGCCGCGGCGCAGCGAGTCGAGGCCGCCGAGGGCGTCCAGCACGGCGGTCAGGTGCTCGTTGTCGTCCCCGTCCATGCCCGACCGGAGGTCACCGTCCTTGGCGTTCGCGCGGAAGGCGGTGATCGCCCGGTCGGTGGCGGTGCGGGTGCGGTGCAGTGCCGAGAGGGCCTCGGAGGCCCGCCGGTCGGCGAGGTAGACGAGGGTCTGCCTGCGCTCCTGCTGCAGGACGCGGACGGTATCCTCGGCCGGGTAGCCGATGTCCTGGACCACGTCGGTCACGCGGAACAGCCGGGCGACCTCGCGGCCCGTGAGCACCGTGGCGAAGCCCCAGACAGCGGTCAGGGACACCAGCGGCACGAGAAGCAGCGCCACGATCTTCCGGCGGATCGACTTCCCGCGAAAGCGCATGGCCTCCCCCAGCTCGACCCCCGCCGGCCGGGGGTGCTCATGTCCGTCTACAAACGGCGCGAGCCTACTACCGCCTCACAGTTAACTCGAAGACATGTCCGGAGGGCGAACTTCCGCTCTGACGGCGAGACATGGCGAGTTGTCCGGCCATTGCGGGAGATTGCCACCGCGATACGGACAGCCGTACCCGGCACGACGGTGACGTCACAGACAGCGGATGGCTGGAAATTTTCGCCGGTTGGGAATCTTTGCCGGCTCCCGTGCGTCCTTCTCTACGGGAAATGGGGGCGGAACGGGCCACAGGAGCCGTATCCCGCACCCCGGCGGCGTAAAGCAGCGCAAGCCGGGCAGCCACTGGGGAGACGGGGTCTTCGGATGCCGGGGGCGAGCGGTCTGCTGGCGGTGGGGAGTGACACGGTGATGGGCACGGCGGAGCGGCGCAAGGCGCCCGAGGAGAGCGTGGCGGAACGCTCGCAGGCGGGGCGGGGCCGGAGGGCGCCGGATCACGACATTCCGGTGCACAGGCACAGGGGGATGTCCGTCGGTGACGAACAGCGGCAGGACTACCAGCCGTTGTGGGTGGAAGAGCCCGCGCGGCGGCACCCGATGCCCGATCCGGTGCGTACAGCGGCGGTGCGGGCGGTCCTTGTCATAGCGGTGACGCTGATCCAGGCGATGGTCGCGTTCCTGTGCACGCTGGCCGGGTCCTGGCTGGCGTTCCCCATGGTGATCAGCAGCGTGGCGAGCACGGTGGCGGCCACCTGGGCCGTGGTCGACGTGTGGGTGACCCGCCAGGTGTGGAGCCAGCGGTACGGCGTGGTCTCCGAGCCGAGCAGCACGGCCCGGGCCCTCCGCCGGGAGCGGCGGGCCCGTCGGCGGCAGGACCGGGCGAGCGTGCGGGAACAGGAGCGGATACGCCGCAGGGGCGGCGCCGGTCAGCTGTCGCACTCCTGACCCCGACCTGCCTCCGGCCCGACCCTGGCCGGCCGCCGCCGGTCACGGACGCTCCGGCGCGTCACGGCACCGCCGGCGTCACCCTCCTGACGGCCATCCGCAGGAGAGGCCCGGGAACTACGCCGGCTTCTTGTACATCCTCGTCGCCGTGATCTCGCTGTGCACCGTCTCTCCGGCCCGGGGCGGCTGGGGCAGTCCGGGCCTGAGGTGTTCCTCCACGCTGATGTACTTCAGGCCCGCCCGCAGGTCGGCGTCGTTGCGCAGGCGGATGACCAGCGGGAACTCGGCGAGGGCGGTGGTGTCGAACAGGCCGGTGGTGTACAGCAGCTGGACGCCCAGCGCGTCGGAGACGGCCCGCTGGAGTTCCAGCAGGTAGGTCGCGTTGGCGCGGCCGATCGGGTTGTCCAGGAACAGCGTGCCGGCGTACCGGTGCTTGTCCCGCCCCCGGTCGTTCGAGCGCAGCGAGGCCATCGTGCAGTACAGGGCGATGGCGGCGGTGAGCAGCTGACCGCCAGAGAACACATCGCCCATCTGCCCGACGGGCACACGCTCGGCCCGCAGGACGGCGTCGGGCTTGAGGATCTCGACGGCCACGCCCTTCGGCTGCAGGGCCGCCGCGACGCCCCGCAGCAGCAGGGACATGCCGTCGCGGCGCAGGTCGGAGTTCTTCTTGACGGCCGCGCGCGTGGCCTCGTCGATGACCTCGCCGAGCCGTTCGGTCAGCGTGGCCTGGTCGGGCTCCTCGAAGCGGATGCGCAGGAACTCCTGCCCGGACCACTCGCCGAGCCCCTCGGGCAGCCGGGAGAGCCGCTGGGCGGAGCGCAGGGTGGCGAGCGCCGACTCCACGAGTCCGCGCAGCCGGTCCACGATCGAGTCGCGGTTGCGCTCCAGCTGGGCCAGCTCGTCGGTCAGGACCCGCAGCCGGGGCGCGAACGCGTCCGCCCACTTCTGGGCGTGCTCGGGCAGCGCGGAGGCGGGCAGTTCGCGGATCTGCTGCCGGGCCGGGGTGCGCACCTGCTCGTAGCGCGTGGAGTTGGCGTGCCGGACCAGGACGTCGCTCGCCTCGCGTACGGCCGTCTCGGCGGCGGACAGGTCGGCGGCGCAGCCGCGCAGCGAGCGGCGGGCCTCGGCGGCGGAGTGCCGGGCCTCCTCCAGGGTGCCCGGGTACGGCTCCGTCTCCTCCTGCTCCTCCTCGGCGGTGTGTTCGCGCAGCAGGTCGCGGAGCATCGCGGCGATCTCGTCGAAGCCGCCGGCCGCTTCCTCGGCCGCGCGGTGGGCGTCCAGCAGTTCGGCGTGCGCCTCGCGGGCCTCGGCCAGCGCCTCGGTGCGGGCGGTGAGTTCGGCCGTGGCGGTGCGCAGCAGCGCCTGGGCGTGCTCGGCGTCGCGCGGGACGAGGTCCTCGGACAGCTCGGTGTGGGCCTCGCCGTCCTCGGGCGCGTGCCGCTCGGCCTCGCCGCGCAGCCGGCCGAGCTGCTCGCTCGCGGTCGACACCCGGGTCTCCAGGAGCTGCACCAGCTCCTCCGCGCGCGCGGCGGCGGCCTGCCGGGAAGGCCCGTCGGAGCCGTCGGGCGACTGGAGCAGCTGCTCGGCGCGGGTGCGGACCTTGTTGCTGAGCCGGTCCAGTTCGGCGCGGGCGGCGCTCTCGTCGCTCTCCGCGCGGGCCTGCTCGGCGCGCAGGTCGGCGCCGACACCGACCTTCTCGTACACCTGGGAGGCGGCCCGGTATGCCTCGCGGAGGGCGGGCAGGGACGCCTTCGGGGCGTCGTCGGCGGCGGGTACGTCGTCGGGGGCGCCGGCGATCTCGGCGCGCTCGGCGCGCAGGGCCCGGGCGGTGCGGCGGGCGTCGTCGGCGGCGCGCTGGGCGGCGCGGCGGTCCTCGTCGGCGGCGCGGGCGCGTTCCAGGCAGGTCTGGGCGCGGGCCTCGGACTCGGCGGCCTCGTCGGCGAGTTCGCGGAGCTTCACCTGCCAGGCGGCGCGCTCGCGCAGCCGGAAGGCGAGGCCGGCGAGGGCGTCGGCGGCGCGCCGGGCCTTCTGCGCGGTCTCCTGCCGTTCGTCGCGGATCTGCGTGGCCTCGGCGGCGGCCTCGTCGGTCTCCACGCGCGTGGTGCGGGCCTCGGCGAGTTCCGCCTCGGCCTCCTGGGCGAAGACGCGGGCCTCCTCGGCGGCCCGGGCCAGCTCGGTGAGGCGGCCGGCGGGGCAGCCGGTGCGCCAGGAGGTGAGCCGTGCGGCGAGTTCGCGGTCCTTGCCGAGGCGGGCGGCGAGGGCGCGGATCTCGTCGTCGCGCTCGGTGGCCCGCGCGCGCAGCGCCTGGCGTTCCTCGTCGGCGGCGTGCTCGTCGTGCATGGCCGGGTTCGGCGGCACCAGGAACACGTCACCGGCGGCGGTGCCCGCGGCCGGGGGCGGGGCGAGCAGCGCCGCGGCGGTGCCGACGGCGACGGCGGAACGGGGCAGCAGGGCGGCGTCACCGAGGGCCTCGCGGGCCCGCGCGTGTGTGTCCGGGTCGGTGATGATCACACCGTCGACCAGTTCGGGGCGGGCCGCGAGCACGCGCGCGTGGTCGGCGGGGTCGACGGCCTGCGCGAGGTAGCGCCAGCCGGGCAGGGCCGGGATGCCGTGCTCGCCGAGGAACTCGACGGTGGCCAGCACGTCCGGGCCGGGCGGCAGCAGTCCGCCGTCACCGAGGGCGCCGAGGATGCGGGCGTCGTCGGCGGCGGCCGTCCGCAGGTCGAACAGGTGCCGTTCGGCGCTCGACACGGCCGCGTCGAGGAGTTCGCGCAACTCGTCGGCGAAGCGGTCGAGTTCCTCGGAGGTGAGGACGCCCTGGGCGCTGCCGGAGGCCGGTGCGCGCGTGCCGTCGGACCCTTCCGTCCGGGGCGCGGGCACCCGTGCCGTGCCGGGCGCGCCCGGCAGGCTGAGCAGCTCCGCGAGCCGTTCCTCGGCGGCCAGCGACTCCGCGAGGCGCCGCTCGGCCTCGTGGGCGCGCTCGGCGGCGGTCGCCGCGTCCGCGGCGCGGGCCGCGGTCAGTTCCGCGCGGGACTCGGCGGAGGCCGCCTCGCGCGCGTGCTCGGTGGCCTTGCGGGCGGCCTCGCGGGCCGCGTCCCAGGCGGCGACGGCGGTCTTCTCGGCGTCGCTGGCGGCGAGCGCGGCCCGCGCCGGGTCGGCGTCCGGGGCGCTGTCGTCCAGCCAGCCCGCGCGGACGGCCTCGGCGGTCTCCTGCTCGACCTCGGCCAGCCGCTGGCGCAGGTGCCCGGCCTCGCTGCGGGCCCGCTGCGCCTCGGTGGCGGCGGCGGTGGAGTCGCGGTAGGCGGAGTCGCTGACCTCCTGGAGGGCGGCGGAGCGCTCCTCCTCCTCGTTGGCGAGGGACTCGGCACTGCCCGCGGCGGCGTGCAGGGCCCGTACGAGGTCCACGGCGGCCTTGGCGCGGGCGGCGAGCGCGGGCGCCGCGTCCCGTTCGGCCTCCTGGATGGCGGCGGACACGCGCGCGACGCGGTCGGCGGCGGCGCGGTGGCGCAGCACGGCCTCGGCGGCCTGCCAGGCGGAGTGCAGGGTGCGGGCGTCGGCCAGCTCGCGCTTCTGCGCGGCGGCGGACTTCTCGGCGGCGGCGAGCGCGAGGGAGGCGTGCCGGTAGGCGAGTTCGGCGGCGATGAGGGAGCTGCGCTCGCGGGCGCCCTCGGAGTGCGTGACGGCGTACGCGGCGGCCGTCACGCGCTGGGCGAGGTCGGCGGCCCGGATCCGCTCCCGCACGGCCCGCGCGGACAGCCGCCGGGCCAGCGTGCGGGTGCGGCGCTCGGCGCCCGCGTGGATGTCACGCGCGCGTGCACGCGCTTCGGCGGCCTCCACGATGCGGCCGAGCAGGTCGACGGAGCCGGCGGTGAAGTCCCGTTCGGCGATCAGCTCGGCGCGCCGGCCGAGTTTGCTGCCGAAGCCGCTGACGAGGTCGGCGAGGCCGTCGGTGTCGCGGGTGTCGGTGACCGCGCGCAGCAGCAGGTCGGTGAAGTCGGAGTCCTTCTTGACCGCGAAGAGGCCGGCCGCCTCGCCCTCGTCGGCGTTCATCTCGCGCTGGTAGCGGAAGAGTTCGGGGTCGAGGCCGAGGTCGCCGAGGTGCTCGGTCCAGCGCTCGTGGATCTCCTCCCAGTGCACCTCCAGGTGCGGGTAGGCCTTGCCGGCCTCCATGAGGGCGTCGCGGAAGCCCTTCATGGTGCGGCGGCGGCCCTGCGCGCCCGAGGAGCCCTCGACGGGCGGCCGTACGGCGGTGGACTCGGCGACGGGCAGGTTGTCCAGGCTGAGGCCGGGGCCGGGGCGGAAGGAGTACCAGGCCTCGGCGAACTTGCGCGGGTCGTTGGAGACCTGCCGTCCGCGCCACTCGCTGACCTTGCCGACGACGACGCACTCGCCGGTCAGCACGTGCTGCCATTCCAGGGCCACGTGGCCGCAGTCGTCGGCGAGCAGGAACTTGCGCAGCACGCCGGAGCTGGCGCCGCCGAGGGTGTTGCGGTGGCCCGGCAGCATCACCGAGAAGATCAGCTTGAGCAGGACGGACTTGCCGCCGCCGTTCTCCAGGAACAGCACGCCCGCGGGCGCGGGCCGGCGCGGCGGACCGGACGGCTCGTCCTCGAAGAACTCCGCCTGCGTGGGCGCCGGGTCGGGCACGGGCTGGCCGACTCCCCGCAGGTCCAGCACGGTGTCGGCGTAGCGCGCACCGGCGGGACCGATGGAGTAGAGGCGGACCCGGGACAGCTCGTACATGGCGGACTCTCGTAAGTCTGGTGAAAAGTGCGGTGGTTCAGGGGTTCCTGGAGCTGCGGGGCTCCAGGCGTCAGGAGTGGAACGGCAGCCCGGCGTCGGCCACCAGGTCCAGGTCGTCGGTGTCCTCGGCGGGCAGCAGGGTGGCCGTGCCGTCGGTGACCGGGACGACGCCCAGCTCCAGCAGCTCGGCCAGGGCGGCGCTGCCGGCCATGTCGCGGACCTGGAGCTGGTAGCGGGCGGTGGTGCGGTACGTGCCGCCGCTGTCGTCGCCGGTGCGCTGCAGGAAGCCGGAGTCGGTGAGGAAGGCGAGGGCCTTCGCCACGATGCCGGTGGTGGAGGCGGCCGGCCGGCGGGCGTCCTTGGTGGCGCCGGTGGCGCTGCGTCTGGCCCAGATCCGCCAGGCGGCCTCCAGGCCGGGCGCGTCGGTCGCCGGGTCGGTGTTCTCGCCCTGTTCCTCGGCGCGCTCCTCCAGGCGGCGGCAGGCCTGCCGCACGAAGGCGTCGACGCCGTTGACGGTGACCCGGCCGATGTAGGAGTCGTCGGCGAGGTCCTCGGGGCGCGGGAACGCCAGCGCGGCGACCGCCAGATGAGCCAGTCCGTGCAGGAAGCGGTCGGCGGAGTCGGCGGCGGTGCGACGCGCGTAGTCCCCCATACGGACCGCGAAGACGGAGTCCTCGGCCGCGGTCACGGCCATGCCCGCGCGGGGGGACACCTCCAGCACGACGAGCCCGAGGCCGGCGGCGACGGCGTCCGCGAGCCGGGCGAACGCCGGGTTCTCGCGGTAGCGGCGCAGCAGTTCGGTGTACTCCTGGTCGCGCGCGGGCGCCAGCTTGGGCTGGAGTCCGAAGGCGACGAGCCGCGCCGCGTCGGCGGCGTCGGCGGGGGTGACGGCGGAGCCCGCCGGCGCGGCGGCAGGCTCGGGTTCACTCCGGTCGACGTGCTCGGTCACGGGCTGGGCTCCTTGTCGTGCTGTGGTCCACTCATGCTGCTTCCGTCCGGTCCGCGGCCATGCCGGCCGCGTCCAGCAGGGCGGTCCCCACGATCAGGTCCGCCCCGCCGAACTCGGGATCGTCCAGTTCGGTGCCGTCGTCCACGGCGAACAGCAGCTTCCCCTCGCCCTGCCGGTAGGCGGTGCCGACGGCCGGGCTGGCCGCGTGGACGGCCAGCAGCGCCACCAGGTACGCCAGGTCCGGGTCACCGGTCCGCCGGGCCTCGGCGAGCAGCCCGGACAGTCTGCGCGGGGCGTCAGCCGGCAGGTCGAGCAGCTCCGTCGCGGCGGCCAGCTGCTCCTCGCTGAACCGGCTGTCGTCCGGCGTGGCGATCAGGTCGGGTTCGGGCATCTCGGCGCCCAGGTGCTCGCGCTCGACGGGCGGGGTCAGCAGGATGTCGACGAGGTCCCCGACCCGGACGGACACCGGTGTGCGCAGTCCCGTGCCGCGCGCGAAGAAGGCGTCCGTCACCCGGATCGCCTGCTCCAGGGGCAGCGGCAGGACGGGGGCGACGAGATGGCCGTAGAGGTCTATCCCGGAGGTGGTCGCGGGTGTGGCGAAGGCCTGCCGGTCCTGCTCGGCGCGGAACAGCGGGCCGGCCTCCAGCAGGCGGGACTGGAGCTGGGTGTGGCGCCGGATGCAGTCCTTGACGATGTCGACCAGTTCGGCGGCGCGGCGCTTGTGCTCGGGCTCCTCGGTCTCGTCGCGGGCCTTGCGGATGTTGGTGAGGATGGCGTTCTCGTGGCGGTACCGCTCGGCGACGTGGTCCAGGGCCTCGGCGATCATGTCGGGGACGGCGTTGAGCCAGTCGACCGCGCGGACGTTGCGCCGGGTGGCGTCCAGGGCGCGGCGGAGCGTCTCGGAGTACTGCACCGTGCGGTAGCGGGCCTGCTCGGCGGCGAGCTGGGCGTCGGCGAGCCGGCCGCGGCTGATCAGCACCTCCAGCTTGACCTCGGCGGCGATCTGGGCGCTGGTGACGTCGGTGTCCAGGGCGCCGACCAGGACGTTGACCGCCTCGTCGGTCGTGCGCAGGTACACCGTGCCGCCGGGGCCGGGTACCTCCTCGATCAGCTTGAAGTCGTAGTCACGGCGGACGTAGGTGCCGTCCGGCGCGAAGGTGCCGTACACCGCGCGGAAGCCGCGGTCCACGCTGCCGACGTTGATGAGGTTCTCCAGGACCCAGCGGGCCACCCGCTCGTGTTCGGCGGTGGGCCGGTGCGGGGCCTGGGCGGCGATGCGCGGGATCAGCCGGGCCACGATCTGCTCGTGGTCGGCGCCGGTGTCGAAGTCCATGTTCAGCGTGACCAGGTCGATGGCGGCCAGCGCCACCTCGGCCATCCCGTACACCGAGTACTCGCCGGCCAGGTTGGCCTTGCGGGCGTCCAGGTCGTGCAGCGGCGCGGTGCAGGCGAGCGCGCGCAGCCGGCGCGCCAGCCCCTCGTCGGCGGCCGGACCCGGAGCCGGGCGCGGCCCCGCGCTGAGCTGGGGCGGAACGCGGTCCGTCGATGCAGGCGAAGTCACGGTGCACAGACTAGGTCCTGGGTCTGACATCGGCCCAAACGGCTCAGAAGCGACGGCCGTCACAGAAGCTCTAGAGGTGCCCGCCGAAGCTCACAGGAGGCGCCGCCGAAGCGCAGGAGGCCCCGCCGAAGCTCAGGAGGTGCCCGCCGGATCCTCGCCGACCCGGCGCCGGTACACCTCGACGACCCGCTCCAGGGAGTCCGTGAGGTACGTCTCCAGCTGCCGTTCCGCGCCGCGCCGGTCGCCCGCCTGCAGGGCCTGCAGGATCCGGGCGTTGCGGGCGAGGTAGGGCTCGTGCAGGCGGCGCGGGTCGTCCACGACGTGGAAGGCGAGGCGCAGCTCGGCGAAGACGCTGCGCATCAGCTCGTCGGTGCGCTCGCTGCCGGCCAGGGCCACCAGTTCCCGGTGGAAGTGGATGTTGGCCGTACCCAGCTCTTTCCAGTCGTTCTCCGCGGCCGCCGTCCGCCCGTCCTCGACCGCGGCGACCAGTCCGCCGAGCCGGTACGGCGGTGCGCCCAGCCCGCGTACGACGGCGCACTCGACCAGGGAGCGTGTGCGGTAGATGTCCTCCACGTCCTCGACGGTCAGGACCCGCACGAACACCCCGCGGTTGAGCTCGTGGACCAGCAGGCGCTCGTGGGTGAGCAGCCGGAACGCCTCGCGCAGCGTGTTGCGGGAGACACCGAGCGCCCCTCCGATGCCGTCCTCCGACAGCCGGGTGCCGGGCGGGAAGTAGCCCTCGGAGATGCGGCTCCTGAGGATGTCCGAAACCCGTTCCGCGGTGCTCGTACGGCCCAGGAGGACACGGTCGCCGGCCAGTCCCGTCAGCTGCTCTGCCATGCCCGGAATTCAATCGCAGACCCCGGAACGAGACAACGTGGGTATTGAGGGATCGTTGAACGATCCTCTACGGTGCTCCGCACGGCTCACTTCTCCGCACCCTCCGTCTTCCTTCTGCGAGGTGCCCATGAGCACGACCCCACCGCCCCGCTCGCCCTCCGCGCCCTCCACCGCCGCACACCCGTCGCCGGCCGAACGCACCGACGAGGACGGCGCGTTCGACTGGCTGCGCGCCCTCGGCCCGAGCGGCCGGCGCGCCTTCGCCGGCGCTTTCGGCGGCTATGCCCTGGATTCCTATGACTACTTCACCCTGCCCCTCAGCATGGTGGCGCTCGCGGCGTACTTCGGTCTCGACAGCGGCCAGACCGGCCTGTTCACCACGATCACGCTGGTGGTCTCGGCGGTCGGCGGCGCGGCGGCGGGCGTCCTCGCGGACCGGCTGGGCCGGGTCCGGGCCCTGATGATCACGGTGATCACCTACGCCGTCTTCACGGTCGCCTGCGGCTTCGCGCCCACCTACGAGACGCTGCTGGTCTTCCGCGCCCTCCAGGGCCTCGGCTTCGGCGGCGAGTGGGCGGTGGGCGCGATCCTGGTCGCCGAGTACGCGGGCGCCCGCCACCGGGGCCGTACGCTCGGCGCGGTCCAGAGTTCCTGGGCGATCGGCTGGGGCCTGGCGGCGGCCGTCTACACGCTGGTCTTCTCCTTCGCCGGCGACGACCTGGCCTGGCGGGTGATGTTCTGGACCGGCGCGCTGCCGGCGCTGCTCGTGGTGTGGCTGCGCCGCGGGGTGCACGACGCGCCCACGGCGACGGCGGCCCGCGAACAGGACCCGCGGCGGGGCTCGTTCACGGCGATCTTCCGGCCCGGCCGGGACGGCGCCCCGGGCCTGCTGCGCACCACGGTCTTCGCGTGCCTGCTGTCCACCGGCGTGCAGGGCGGCTACTACACGCTGGCGACCTGGGTGCCGACGTACCTGAAGTCCGAGCGGGGTCTGTCGGTCGTCGGCACCGGCGGCTACCTGACGTTCCTGATCTCCGGCGCCTTCCTCGGCTACCTGACGGGTGGCCGGCTCACCGACCGGCTCGGCCGGCGGAACAACATCTGGCTGTTCGCGCTGCTGTCGGCGCTGTGCATCGTGGCGTACGCGAACATCCCGCACGGCGCCGGCACCCTGCTGCTGGTGCTCGGTTTCCCGCTCGGCTTCTGCATGTCGGCCATCTTCAGCGGCTTCGGTTCCTACCTGAGCGAGCTGTACCCGACCGCGGTGCGCGGCACCGGGCAGGGCTTCACGTACAACACGGGCCGCGCGGTGGGCGCGGTGTTCCCGACCCTGGTGGGCTTCCTCGCGGACAGCTGGGGCGTGGGCGGTGCGCTGGTCTTCGGCGCGATCGGCTACGGCCTCGCCGCGCTGGCGCTGCTCGGGCTGCCGGAGACCCGCGGGAGGGAGCTGGCGTGACGCGGGTGAAGCGTAGCGGGGTCCGTCCCGTCGTCACGGCCGGCCCGCACGCGCACGCGTGGCGTCCGACAGCGGCGCGGGCCCGTTTCCCGCGGCCGCCGTGCGCGAGCTCGTACACGCCGGACCGGAACCCGCGTCACAGACAAGACTCCACGACGACCGGAGACACGAGAACACCATGACCGCGAGCACCAAGACCGCGAGCACTTTGACCGCGAGCACCAAGACCGCGAGCGCCACGATCGATCTGAACGCCGACCTCGGCGAGGGCTTCGGCCGCTGGCGGCTGACCGATGACGAACAGCTGCTGTCCGTCGTCACCAGCGCCAACGTGGCCTGCGGCTTCCACGCCGGGGACGCGGCCACCATGCGCCGGGTGTGCGAACAGGCGGCCGAGCGCGGGGTGACGATCGGCGCGCAGGTCTCCTACCGGGACCTGGCCGGTTTCGGGCGGCGCGCGATGGAGGTGCCGCCCGCCGAGCTGGCGGCCGAAGTGGCCTACCAGATCGGCGCCCTGGAGGTGTTCGCGCGGGCCGCGGGGTCACGCGTGGCGTACGTCAAGCCGCACGGCGCGCTCTACAACCGGGTCGTGCACGACGAGGAGCAGGCCCGGGCGGTGATCGACGGCGTGCGGCTGGCGGACGCCTCGCTGCCGGTGCTGGGCCTGCCCGGCTCCCGGCTGCTGGCCCTGGCCGCCGAGGCGGGGCTGCCGGCGGTCACGGAGGCCTTCGCGGACCGCGCGTACACCGACGAGGGCACGCTGGTGCCGCGCGGCCGGGACGGCGCCGTGGTGACCGACCCGGACGCCGTCGTGGAGCGCTCGGTGAGCCTGGCACTCTCCGGCGCGGTGATCGCGCACTCCGGCGCACGGATCGGGGTGCGCGCCCGTTCGCTGTGCCTGCACGGCGACACGCCCGGTGCGGTCGGCCTGGCCCGGCGGGTGCGGGAGCGGCTGGTGGCCGCGGGGGTGCGGCTGAAGGCGTTCGCGTGAGGACGCTTCCCGTCGGCGACGACGCGCTGCTCGTCGAGGTGTCCTCCGGGGAGGAGGCGCAGGCCCTGCACGCGGAGCTGCTGCGGCGCCGCGCGGAGGGCACGCTGCGCGTCCGCGAGATCGTCCCGGCGGCCCGTACGGTGCTGCTCGACGGACTGGCCGAGCCGGCCCGCTGGGCGGCGGAGCTGGCCACCGCGCGGGTACCGGCCGTGGCCGCCCACGCGCGCGAGCCGATCGCACTGCCCGTGCGCTACGACGGCCCGGACCTGGCGGCGGTCGCCGAGCGCTGGGGGGTGAGTGCGCGCGAGGCGGCCCGCGTCCACGCGGGCACCGAGTTCACGGTGGCCTTCTGCGGTTTCGCCCCCGGCTTCGGTTACCTCACCGGGCTCCCGGACCGCTACCACGTCCCGCGCCACGCGACCCCGCGCACGTCCGTCCCGGCCGGTGCGGTGGCGCTGGCCGGGCCGTACACGGGCGTGTACCCGCGTTCCTCACCGGGCGGCTGGCAGCTGATAGGGACGACGGACGCGGTGCTGTGGGACCACACGCGGGTACCGGCCGCGCTGCTGGCCCCGGGGACGCGCGTGCGGTTCGTACCGGTGGAGGGGGCATGAGCGACCGTGCGCTCGTCGTGGTGCGCGCCGGGGCGCTGACCACCGTGCAGGACCGCGGGCGGCCGGGACACGCACACCTCGGCGTGCCCCGTTCCGGCGCGCTCGACCCGGCCGCGGCGGCGCTGGGGAACCGGCTCGTCGGCAATCCGCCGGACGCCGCCGTCCTGGAGACCACCCTCGACGGCTGTGCGCTGCGCGCGCGTTCGACCGTCACGGTGGCGGTCGCGGGCGCGCCGTGCCCGGTGGCGGTGGGCGGCCGTCCGGCCGCGTGGGGTGCGCCGGTCGTGGTGCCGGCGGGCACGCTGCTGGAGGTGGGCGCGGCCACGGCCGGTGTCCGCAGCTACCTCGCGGTCGGCGGCGGGATCGCCGTGGAGCCGGTCCTCGGCAGCCGCGCCACCGACCTTCTGTCCGGACTGGGTCCGGCCCCGCTGGCGGACGGCGCGGTACTGCCGCTGGGCGCCCCGGCCGGCGCTCCCGCGCGCGTGGACGGCGCGCCGCAGCCGGCGCCGCCGGCCGAGCTCGTGCTCCGGGTGACCCCTGGGCCACGCGCGGACTGGTTCACGGCGCGGGCGGTGCGGGACCTGACCACGCGCGCGTACCGGGTGTCCGCGGCGAGCAACCGCATCGGCCTGCGCACCGAGGGGCCCGCGCTGGAGCGGGCCCGGACCGGTGAACTGCCCAGCGAGGGCATGGTCCTCGGCGCGGTGCAGGTCCCGCCGGACGGGCGCCCGGTGGTCTTCCTCGCGGACCATCCGACCACCGGGGGCTACCCGGTGATCGCGGTGGTCCGCGCCGCCGATCTGCCGGCCGCCGCGCAGGCGCTGCCGGGCACCCCGGTCCGGTTCCTGTCGGTGCGGCGCCGCTGAGCACGGGCGGCCCCGGCGTCCACGGCCGTCCCGGGCCCGGGTACGGCGCCTTCGGCCTGGCCGCCGTGCAGCCGCCGGTCGGGGCCGCTGCACTGCCGTGCGGCGGCCGTCATGCCACGCCCTGCGGCACGGCGGGCCGGGGGCCGGGGCGACCAAGGACCTCGGCGTCGTGGGCCGCCAGGAATGCCTCCACGGCCGCTCCCCAGCCGAAGCACTCCGCACGCGCGCGTGCCGCGTCGCGCCGCTCGCGCTCGCCGCGCTCCAGGAGCAGTTCCACGGCGTCCGCGAAGGTCTCCGCCCCGCCGGCGGCGGTGGCCCCGGCGGACCCGATGATCTCCGGCAGCGCCGACGCCGCGCTCGCCACCACCGGGGTGCCGCACGCCATGGCCTCCAGCGCGGCGAGGCCGAAGGTCTCCGCGGGCCCGGGCGCGAGGCACACGTCGGCGCAGGCCTGGAGCGCGCCGAGGGCGGCCCGGTCGCGGACGTGCCCGAGGAAGCTCACCGGCAGTCCACGGTCCCGCGCGCGCTGCTCCAGCCGGGCCCGCAGCGGCCCGTCCCCGGCGACCACGAGAGCCGCCCGCCGCCCGCGCCGCAGCAGCGCCTCCAGGGTGTCCAGGGCCGCGCCGGGACGTTTCTCCACGGACAGCCGGGAGGCCATCACGAGCAGCACCTCGTCCCCGCGCGCGTAGTGGGCACGCAGCCCGGGGTCGCGCAGCGCGGGGTGTCGCTCCATCAGGTCGACGCCCAGCGGGGCGCGTACGACGTTGCGCGCGCCGATGCGCACGAACTCGCGCTCGGCGAATGCGGTGGTGCACACCACGCGCGCGTAGGCATGCGCGGTCCGGGTGTTGAGGGAGTCGGCGGCGCGCCGGGCGAGGTGCTCGGGCAGGCCCCAGGTGCGCAGCACGCCGTCGGCGGTCTCGTGGGAGACCATCACCGCCGGCACGCGCGCGCGACGGGCCCAGCGGCCGGTCCAGCGCAAGGTGGTGCGGTCGGAGACCTCCAGGCGGTCCGGGGCCAGCTCCGCCAGGAGGGCGGCCACCCGCCGCCGGTCGGTGAGGACGCGGTAGCCGCCGGTGCCGGGCAGCAGCGGGCCGGGCAGGGTGACGACCCGGCCCTGTTCGGTGTCTCGGTCGGTGTGCCGTTCGCCCGGCACGATCAGGACCGGCTCGTGGCCCGCGGCCCGGAAACCCCTGCCGAGTTCCCGCAGGGCGGTGCGCAGGCCGCCGGAGGCGGGGGTGACGAAGTTGGCGAGGCGGACGATGCGCAGGGGCTGACCGGTCATGCCGCCACCGCCGTTCTCCGGGCCGCGAGGACGGCGTCGTAGTGGGCGAGCAGCTGGTCGCCGACGGCGGCCCAGGTGCGGCCCTCGACGGTCGCGCGGGCGGCGGCGCCGTACGCGGCCCGCCGCGCGGGCTCCGCGGCCAAGGCACGCACGGCCTCCTGTACGGCGCCGGCGTCGCGCGGCGGGACCAGCAGGCCGGTACGGCCGTGGTCGACCAGGTCGAGCGGGCCGCCGGCGGCGGGCGCGACGACCGGGACACCGCTGGCCATGGCCTCCTGGACGGTCTGGCAGAACGTCTCGAAGGGGCCGGTGTGCACGAACACGTCCAGGGAGGCGAAGATCCGGGCCAGGTCGTCGCCGGTGCGGCGGCCCAGGAAGACGGCGCCGGGCAGGGCCTCGGTCAGGTGTTCCCGGCTGGGCCCGTCACCGACGACCACGACCCGCACGCCGGTGTGCCCGCAGACGCCGGAGAGGAGTTCGACGTGCTTCTCGGGGGCGAGCCGGCCGACGTAACCGACGATCGGTTCGCCGTTCGGGGCGAGGGCGCGGCGCAGCGCCTCGTCACGGTGCTGTGGCCGAAAACGTATGGTGTCCACGCCGCGCGGCCACAGCCGCACCCGCGGTACGCCGTGCTCCTCCAGGGCGGCCTGTGCGGCGCTGGACGGGGCCAGGGTGCGGTCGGCGGCGGCGTGCACGGAACGGATCCGCCGCCAGGCGGCGGTCTCTCCGGCACCCAGGTAGGTACGGGCGTACCCGGCGAGGTCGGTCTGGTAGACGGCGACGGCGGGGACACCGAGCCGGACGGCGGCGGCCATGCCGCGGACGCCGAGGATGAACGGGCCGGCCAGGTGGACCACGTCGGGGCGGTGGGCGGCCAGGGCGGCGGCAGGACGCCGGCTGGGCAGGGCGACGCGGACCTCGGGGTAGCCGGGGAGCGGCAGGGAGGGGACCCGGACGACCGGGCACGGGGCGTCCCGGTCCGGGTCGCTGCCGGGGGCGGGGGCAGGGGCGACGACGAGCGGGCGGTGACCGCGATCCACGAGGTGCCGGGCGGTCTGGAACGCGCTGTGGGCCACGCCGTTCACATCGGGGGGAAAGGATTCGGTCACGATGACGACACGCATACGGGTGTTGTCGCCCCGCTGGACGTGGCCGCGTCAACTTCGATCTTTCGGCGCGGGGAACGTCCCATGAGCGTTGGGCGGTGCACCCGAACGAGCATTGGGCGGTGCATCCGCGTGGCCTTGGGCGTGCATCCGCGTGAGCCTCGGGGCGTACCCGAGTGCGCCTTGGCAGGCGCACCCGAGCGGGTCAGGCGGCCGTCACGGCCGCCTGGCCCGCGGGTCATCCGGTGTTCACCCGGCGGGCGCTCGTCCGCCGGGTGAACAGGCCCCGGTGGGGTGGGCCGACGGGGCTCAGCCGAGGGTCGCGTCCGGGCCGAAGCGGCTGCGCACCGCGGTCTGCACCTCGGCCTCCTCGGCCGGATCGGCGGCCAGGCGGCGCAGGCGCTCCACGACCCGGGTGTCGCCGGTCTCGGCGTGCCGGGCGGCGAGTTCGCGGGTGGTCTCCTCGCAGTCCCACAGGCATTCGACGGCGAAACCGGTGGCGAAGGAGGGGTCGGTGGCGGCCAGCGCACGGGCGGCGCGGCCGCGCAGGTGCGAGGAGGCGGTCTCGCGGTACACGTGGCGCAGGACGGGGGCCGCGCAGGCGATGCCGAGGCGTCCGGCGCCGTCGACGAGGGTCCCCAGGGCGGGCGTGTCCGGTCCCTCGCCGCGCACGGCCTCGCGGAGGGCGCCGAGGACGAGGTCGCGGTCCCGGGTGCCGCCGCGGGCGGCGAGCATGCGGCCGGCGGCGGCGCCGAGCGCGTCGGGGCGCTGGGCCCAGCGGCGCGCGCGGTCGACGGCGGCGACGCTGCGCATCCGTTCGAAGGCGTCGACGGCGGCCTCCACGACGAGCGCCGTCCCGTCGGTGACCGCGCCCTCGATCAGATCGAGCGCGTCCCGGTCGTTGCCGTCGGCGAGGTAGCGCAGTGCCGTGCAGCGCGCTCCGTCGGTGCCGGTCCGGGCGGCCTGGACGATCTCGGGCCGGTCCTCGGGGCCGGCCACGGCGACCAGGCAGCGGGCGGCGGGCACATGGAGGGCGGCGCCGCGGTCCATGCCCTGCTGGGCCCACTCGAAGACGGCGCGCACGCTCCACCCCGGGCGGGGCCCGGTGGGGCGCATCTGCCGCTGCCAGCGGTCGAAGCAGCCGGCCTCGTGGGCGGAACGCACGCGCGTGGCGATCGATGCGCGCGGATCCTCGGCCCACAGCCGCCAGGGCCGCGGCTCGAAGGCGTCGCGTACGGCGGCGGCCAGCTCGGCCTCGCCCTCGGCATCGGTGCCGAAGCGGGCCAGGACGGGGGCGGCGAGGGCGCGCAGGCCCGCGTCGTCGTCCCGGAGGGCCAGCTCGTCCAGGGCCCAGGCCCAGTTGGAGCCGTGTGCGGCGTACCTGCGCAGCAGTTCCAGGGCGTCCCGCCGGCCGTAGGAGGCGAGGTGGCCGAGGACGGCCAGGGCCAGGCCGGTGCGGGACTCGTCGGTGTCGAGCACGTCCTCGGCCTCGAAGAGGTGTGTCTCCACGGCGTCCAGCTCGCCGTTCAGGTCGAGGAAGAGCCGGGCGTAGTACAGGGAGCGGTTCTCCAGCTGCCAGTCGTGGCGGGGGTCGCGCAGGACACAGTGGTTCAGGGCCGCGAGCGCTTCGGGGCGCGGGGCCGTGAGCGCGTGCAGCGTGCCGTCGCCACGGCCGCGCTGGAGCAGCCCGAGCAGCGTACCGCTGGGCGCTATGACCGGATCGAACATGGGAAACAGCCTCACATCAAGCGTCGACGCAACCGGGGAACACGCATTACCTGGCCACGTGACACAACGTCGGAGCGCCCGCCGTCTCTTGCTTGCTGTAGACCATCTCTCTGCCTCTCGTCGGTGGCCCATGCGGACCGCATCACGGCCCGCGCGGTGCGGCAACACCTGCCCAGCCATCGCGTCCGTGAATCACGACGTCATGATGACCCGCGGTGTGTGCTGCCGCGACCGTATTTCCGGCGGCCCTGTACCGCCTCCCCCGTTTTCCGTGTCGTACCTGGTCAGTGCGTCGACGTCAGTGGACGCCGAACAGTTCCAGCAGCTCCGTCCTGGCGAACATCCGGGCCGTGTCGACGGCCGACGGCGTGCCTGCGGAAGGGTCGGCTCCGCCCTCCAGGAGGGCTTTGATCACGTCCGTCTCCCCCTTGAAGACGGCACCGGCGAGCGGGGTCTGGCCCCGGTCGTTGATCTGGTCCGCCGCCGCGCCGCGGGCGAGCAGCGCGCGCACCGCGTCGGCGTGGCCGTGGTAGGCGGCGAGCATCACGAGGGAGTCGCCGCGGTCGTTGGTGAGGTTGGCCGGAACACCCGCGTCGACGTACGCCACGAGCGCCTCGGTCTGCCCCTGCCGGGCCAGATCGAAGATCTTGGTCGCCAGCTCCACGACCTCGGGGTCGGGGGCTTCGCTCATCGGCCGGACCACCTCTCCTTGCTGATGCGGGGACTGCTTCGTACGAGTGAATCGCCAGCGTACTGGCTCGCGCGGCACATGACCCGATGTGCCCGAGGTAAAGATCAGCAGCAGCAGCCGTCCCGGGCGATCCACCTGGGCAACCGGGCGCCGACAGGCTCCTCCGAGTGGGGTAAATCAACCGATTTTCATCCAGTTGCACCTTTAATCGTATGGATACATCCTGTGATCCTGGAAGAACTCATGGTGACTGTCCCCCACCTTCGACACCAGGAGGCCCCAAATGATCCTCTCGCTCTCAGGCGTGCTGCTGCTCGGCGTCGTCGTTTTCCTGTTCTTCCGCAAGGACGGCCTGAAGGGCTCGCACGCCACGGTGTCGGCCCTGTTCGGCTTCTACCTGTCGACCACGGGCATCGCCCCGAGCATCAAAGCCGGAGGAGAGAGCCTGGCCAGCCTCCTGGGCGGCATCAAGTTCTGACCCTGCCCGTCCCGCCCGTACGCACCCACAGGAGTCAGCAGTGGCCCGGCGCCCCCTCCCCCGCATCCTGAGCAAGGACAGCGCCCAGATCGCCCGGACGCAGATCGCCCGGAGCAGGGAGCTGGCCCGGACGGCGGCCGACAGCGCCACCGACATCCTCCACCCGCTGATCACCGTCACGCGCGGACTGCGCCTGCTGGCCTCGGCCGGCGGGCGCAGGTGGACGGACACGCCCAAGGACAAGCGCGGGCCACTGCTGTTCTTCGTGGCGTCCCTGGTCATGCTCGTCGCGCTGATGCCGTACGGTCCGCTGCTCGCCGTCATCGCCGTGATGGCGGCAGCGGCCTGGCACGGCCGGGACCGCACGCCACCGGCGCCCGAAGGGCCCGACGAGTCGCAGGCCCAGCGTCTCCAGTCGCTGTACGAGGCCCTGGTGCCCTACTTCTCCGGGGCGGACGACCCGGCGCCGCTGTACGCGCACGGCGGCGAGTGGGAGAAGGCCTTCGCCCTGCACGAGTTCGACGACGCCGGGCGCGTCGCCCACCTCGTGATCCGCTACCCCGCCTACTTCCCGGACGGGGAGGCCGAGGCCCGCGCGCGGATCGAGCAGCTGCTAACCGCGAAGGCCGGGCGCAGCCGCGAGTACCACTTCGGGTGGGACGAGGCGGGCAACCAGCTCACCGTCACCGCCCTCGCCCCGCTGCCCGCCGACGTCCCCGCCCAGCGGTTCGTCACCGCGCCGGGCGAGACCGTGCTCGGCTTCACCGACCCCAGCGAAGTCCCGCGCACACTCCCCCTCTCCTACGGCGAAGAGAAGATCGACATCCCGCCGGTCGTCTGGCGCACCGGCATCCGCTCCACCGAGCCGCACCTGCTGGCCCTCGGCCACCCCGGCAGCGGTACGTCCACCCTGCTGCGGTCCGTCGTCCTGCAGACCCTCCAGTACGGCGACGTGCTGATCGTCGACGGCGGCGGCACCGGCGAGTACGCCTGCCTGACCGGGCGGGCCGGGGTGCTGGCCGTGGAGTGCGCACTGCCCGGGGCACTGGCCAGCCTGGAGTGGGCCGCGCAGGAGACCGAGCGGCGGCTCATCGCGATCAACCTGGCGCGGCAGGCGGGCGACCCGCCGCCCGCGGACACCCGGCGCCCGCTGTGGATCGTGCTGGACCGGCCGAGCGTCTTCGCGCACCTCGCCGCGGCGGACGGCCGCAAGGACCCACAGGCGCTGCTCTCCGTGCCCCTGCGGCACGGGCGCGCGGCGAACGTGACCGTGGTGGTGGCTGAGCAGTTCGACAGCGCGGAGGCGCTGACGGACGCGGTACGGCAGCACACGCGCGCGCGTGTCGTGCTCGGGCCGGCCGCGCCGGAGCAGGTGGAGGCGGTGCTCGGGGTGCCGCCGCACACCACGCCGATGGCGCAGGTGCCGCCCGGGCGGGGGTACGCCCGGCTGGGGGCCGGTCCGGTGCACCGGCTCCAGGTGCCGCGTACGCCCGACCCGTACGACGACGCCACGAGCGACGCCGACCGGCAGGCGGTGCTGGACCTGCTGCCGCCCCGGGGCACCGCCGTGGAGGCGGAGCCGCCGGACCTCACGAAGCCCGACGCACACACGGTGGCCGCGGAGGCCGTGGCGGCCGAGAGCTGACCGGCCGCCCCGCGCCGCAGCCCAGTGAGACACCCGCCGGCACGCCGCAGCGGTGCCGGCTGCGCACCCAGCCCGCGCCGCCCCAGCGGCACGACTGCCCGCAGCCGCACGGGAACCCGGCCCAAGCCACCACCGTGCGCGAAGCCTCGTGCTGCCCGACGCACACACGGTGACCGTGGCTGCCGAGAGCTGACACAGCCGCCCCGCGCTGCACACCCAGCCAGGATCCGGCCTAGGCCACGAACGTGCGCGGGGCCTCCGTGCTGCCCGACGCTCCGGATTCCACCAGCCGGGCCGCGGCGGCGAGCCGGGCCGCCGCCTCGTCCGCGACCGCTCCCCCGACGGTGAACGGGAGCCGTACGTACCCCTCGAAGGCGCCGTCGACGCCGAAGCGGGGCCCGGACGGCACCCGGACGCCGGTCCGCTCGCCGGCCTCCGCGAGACGGGAGCCGGAGAGGCCGCCGGCGCGGACCCAGAGGGTCAGCCCGCCGCGCGGAACCTCGAACTCCCAGTCGGGCAGTTCCCGGCGCACCGCCGCCACCAGGGCGTCCCGGTTCTCCCTGGCCTGGACCCGGCGCAGCTCGACCGCCTGCGCCCAGCCACCGGTGCTGAACAGCCAGTTCACGGCCAGCTGCTCCAGCACCGGCGTGCCCAGGTCGGCGTACGCCCGCGCGGCGACCAGGCTGCGGATGACGTCCGGCGCCGCCCGCACCCAGCCGATGCGCATCCCCGCCCAGAACGCCTTGCTGGCCGAGCCGACCGTGATCACCGTGGAGCCGGCCGGATCGAACCCGCACACCGGCCGGGGCATGCCGCCGTCCCGGAACTCCTCGTCGAGCCACAGCTCGGACATCGTCTCGTCGGCCACGAGCACCGTGCCGGCCGAGCGGGCCGCGTCCACCAGCCGGCGCCGCTGGTCCTCGTCGGCGAGCGCCCCGGTGGGGTTGTGGAAGTCGGCGACCACATAGGCGATCCGCGGCGCGGCCTCGCGCAGGACCTGCCGCCAGCGGTCCATGTCCCAGCCGGACAGGCCCTCGGCCATGGCGACGGGGACCAGCCGGGCGCCCGTCTCGCGCATCAGCTGGAGGATGTTGGCGTAGGACGGCGACTCCACGGCGATCCGCTCGCCGCGGCCGGCGAAGAGATGGCAGATCGCGTCGATGGCGCCCATCGCCCCGGTCGTCACCATGATCTGCTCCGGCATGGTGGGGATCCCGCGCGCGGTGTAGCGCTCGGCGATCATCGAGCGCAGGGCGGGCAGCCCGGCCGGGTAGTCGCCGTGGGTGTGGGCGTACGGCGGCAGCTCCTCCAGGGCGCCGCGCACGGCCCGGGTGAGCCAGGGCTCGGGCGCCGGGAGCGAGGCGCAGCCCAGGTCGATGACGGAGCCGAGGGACTCGGGAGGCAGGGGTTCGAGGCCGCGGGCCGGGATCGGGTTGCCGGCCGGTACCGCGGTCCAGCTGCCCGCTCCGCGCCGGGACTCCAGGAAGCCCTCGCCGCGCAGCGCCTCGTAGGCGGCGGCGACGGTGGTGCGGCTGACGGAGAGGGCCATGGCCAGTTCGCGTTCCGCGGGCAGCCGCGCGGCCACCGGTACGCGGCCCTCCAGCACGAGCAGCCGGATGCCGTCGGCGAGGGCGCGGTAGGCGGGCGGGCGGCGGGTGCCGGGGCCGGCCGGGCGGTCCTGCTGAGAGTTGAGGAGCCGGGCGAGCTGCGCGGCCCCCACCGCCGAGGTCCACTGCGCCATGAAGATCAGTCCACCTTCCCCGGATTGGCCATGGATGGCGATCCATCCCAAGCCACAGAGTGTCATGCGTCAGGCCACATTCACCACCCAGGGGGTACTCCCGTGTCCACTGCCGGCACCACCACACCAGGCCCGGCCGCACGCGGCCGCCACCTCGGCCTCCGGCTGGTCCAGCTGTACTGCGGGCTCGCGCTCTACGGCGCGAGTTCCGCGCTGCTGGTCGCGGCGGGGCTGGGCCTGGAGCCGTGGAACGTGCTGCACCAGGGGCTCGCGGAGCTGACCGGCCTGAGCATCGGGGTGGTTTCGATCATCGTGGGCGCGGCCGTGCTGCTCCTGTGGATCCCGCTGCGCCAGCGGCCCGGGCTCGGCACGGTGTCCAACGTCTTCGTGGTCGGTCTGGCGATGGACGGCACGCTCGCCCTGCTCCCGGACGCCCGTTCCCTCGCCGTGCGCGTCCCGCTGCTCCTCGCGGGCATCGTGCTGAACGGCGCGGCGACCGGCCTGTACATCGCGGCGCGCTTCGGGCCGGGGCCGCGCGACGGGCTGATGACGGGCCTGCACCGGCGCACCGGCCGGTCGATCCGGCTGATGCGCACGGCCGTCGAGGTGGCGGTGGTGGTCACCGGGTTCCTGCTGGGCGGCACCATCGGGGTGGGCACCGTGCTGTACGCCGTGTCCATCGGCCCGCTGGCGCAGGCGTTCCTGCGGGTGTTCGCCCTCCCGTCGGCACCGTCGGGCAGCACGGTCGTTGCCGGCACGACACCCGGGCGCGCGATACTGCGTCCGTGACCCTCGCGACGCCGCCTCTGCGCCACCCGTACCTGGACCACCCGGGGCCGATCCCGTTCGCCCACCGGGGCGGGGCGGCCGACGGCCTGGAGAACACCGTGGCGCAGTTCCGGCGCGCGGTGGAGCTGGGCTACCGGTACATCGAGACCGATGTCCACGCCACGGCGGACGGCCGGCTGGTCGCCTTCCACGACACGAAACTGGACCGGGTCACCGACGGCGCGGGCCGGATCGCCGACCTGCCCTGGGCGGAGATACGGCACGCGCGCGTGGGCGGCCGTGAACCGGTGCCGCTCTTCGAGGAGCTGCTGGAGACCTTCCCCGAGGTGCGCTGGAACGTCGACATCAAGGCGGAGCCCGCGCTGCGGCCCCTGCTGGAGCTGATCGAGCGCACGAACGCCTGGGACCGGGTCTGCGCGGGTTCCTTCTCCGAGGCGCGCGTGCTGCGTGCCCAGCGGCTGGCCGGGCCCCGGCTGGCCACCTCGTTCGGCACCCGCGGGGTGCTGAGCCTGCGGCTGCGCTCCTGGGGGCTGCCGGCCGCGGTGCGCCGGTCGGCCGTGGCCGCGCAGGTGCCGGAGGCCCAGTCGGGCGTTCCCGTGGTCGACCACCGCTTCGTCCGCGCCGCCCACGCGCGCGGGCTGCAGGTGCACGTGTGGACCGTCAACCGGCCGGAGCGGATGCACCGGCTCCTGGACCTGGGTGTCGATGGCATCATGACCGACCACATCGACATGTTGCGCAAGGTCATGGAGGACCGCGGCGTCTGGGCCTGACCGCCCGCCGCACCGGCCCGAGCCTTCGCAGGAGCACGGGGAAGCGAGGGCACGGGTGAGCACCGACACCGTGCGGACGGCGGAGGACGAGACCGCCGGCCTCCAGCGCGAGCAGCGCGGCTGGTACGTCTACGACTGGGCGTGCTCGGTCTATTCGACGAGCGTCCTGACGGTGTTCCTGGGCCCCTACCTCACCTCGGTCGCCGAGCGGGCCGCGGACGGCGACGGCTATGTGCACCCGCTGGGCCTGCCGGTCCGCGCGGGCTCCTTCTTCGCCTACTCGGTCTCCCTGTCGGTGATCGTGGCGGTGGTCCTGATGCCGCTGGTGGGCAGCGCCGCCGACCGCACGGGCCGCAAGAAGCCGCTGCTCGCGGCGGCGGCCTACACCGGCGCGGCGGCCACCACCGGGATGTTCCTCCTGGACGGCGACCGGTACCTGCTCGGCGGGGTGCTGCTGATCGTGGCCAACGCGGCCCAGTCCGTCGGGATGATGCTCTACAACTCCTACCTGCCGCAGATCGCGCCGCCGGACCAGCGGGACGCGGTCTCCTCCCGGGGCTGGGCCTTCGGCTACGCGGCGGGCTCCCTGGTCCTCGTCGGGAACCTGGTGCTCTACTCGGCGCACGGCTCCTTCGGCCTGTCCGAGACGGCCGCGGTCCGCGTCTGCCTGGCCTCGGCCGGGCTCTGGTGGGGGGCGTTCACGCTCGTGCCACTGCGCAGGCTGCGCGACCGGCACGCGCGCGTGGCGAACGCCACGGCACCGGGGCCGCGGCAGCTCGCGGCGACGGTCCGGGACATGCGCCGGCATCCGCTGACCCTGGCGTTCCTGCTGGCGTACCTCGTCTACAACGACGGCATCCAGACGGTGATCACCCAGGCTTCGGTGTACGGCTCGGAGGAGCTGGGGCTCGGCCAGTCGACGCTCATCGTGGCCGTGCTGCTGGTGCAGGTGCTGGCCGTGGCGGGCGCGCTGGCGATGGGCCGGCTGGCCCGGACGTACGGCGCGCAGCGCACGATCCTCGGCTCGCTGGTGGCGTGGACGCTCACCCTCGCGGCGGGCTGGTTCCTGCCCGCGCGGGCACCGGTGTGGTTCTTCGTGCTGGCCGCCGGGATCGGCCTGGTCCTCGGCGGCAGCCAGGCGCTGTCCCGGTCGCTGTTCTCCCATCTGGTGCCGCCGGGCAAGGAGGCCGAGTACTTCTCCGCGTACGAGATGAGCGACCGCGGGATGAGCTGGCTCGGCCCGCTGCTGTTCGGCATGACCTACCAGCTGACCGGAAGCTACCGGTCGGCGATCTTCTCGCTGGTGGCCTTCTTCGTGGTGGGTTTCGTCCTGCTCGCGCGGGTACCGGTGCGCCGGGCGATCCGCGAGGCGGGCAACCCGGTTCCGGAGAAGATCTAGCGCCGATTTAGCACTCGGCGTGAAAGGGCGGTAGTGTACGCGTTTGGCCTGCCAGGCGTACCGTTACTGCGCGTCAAAGATGCCGAAACGCTGGGTGACATCTGCTAGCAGATGTGACAAACCGGGCGCCTGTGGGTAGAACAAGGGGCGGCTACGACGGCGACGCATGACCCGGAACGGGACCCGGAACGGGAATCTTTACCGCCGACCGGACGTTGACCGGATGACGACGACAGCGACACCTGTCCTGTGGGCGACAAGCCCGGGAGGCACGATTCATGAGTGAGCGAGCTCTTCGCGGTACGCGCCTCGTGGTGACCAGCTACGAGACGGACCGCGGTATCGACCTGGCCCCGCGCCAGGCCGTGGAGTACGCATGCGAGAAGGGGCATCGTTTCGAGATGCCCTTCTCGGTCGAGGCGGAGATCCCGCCGGAGTGGGAGTGCAAGGTCTGCGGAGCCCAGGCACTCCTGGTCGACGGCGACGGCCCTGAGGAGAAGAAGGCCAAGCCCGCGCGTACCCATTGGGACATGCTGATGGAGCGGCGCACCCGTGAGGAGCTCGAAGAGGTCCTTGAGGAGCGCCTGGCGGTTCTGCGTTCGGGGGCGATGAACATCGCGGTTCACCCCCGGGACAGCCGCAAGAGCGCCTAGTCCCCGCCGGGACTCGGCTGCTTCGAACAGCGCAACGCAACCGACCGCGGGCGCCGTACGTGATTCCACGTACGGCGCCCGCGGCCGTTGTGCGGGTGCGGGCGCTCAGCGCGTCAGCGGCGGGCGGGGCTCCTGCGGGGCGTGGGACGGGTCGTCGGTCGTGATGACCTCGCCCTGGACCACCCTGCCGTCGGGCCGGTGCATGCGGACCTGCTGGAAGGCGTCGCCCAGGGTGCCCGGGGCGGCCTTGCGCAGTCCCCGCTCCAGGGCGTTCTCCGCCAGGCGGCTCACCGCCTTCTGGACCGGCGGGAGCAGCAGGAGCAGTCCGGCCGCGTCCGAGAGCAGGCCGGGGATGATCAGCAGCAGGCCGCCGAGCATCATCAGGCCGTTGCCGCCGCCGCGCGCCGGGGAGCCGCCCTCGCGCAGGGCCTCGTTCAGGTTCCGGAAGGCGCGGCGGCCCGCCCGCTTGATGACCACGGAGCCGGCCACGGATCCCGCGACGAGCAGCAGGAACACGGTGAGCCCGCCGGCCGCGCCGGCGACCAGGGTCAGCAGCCAGATCTCCAGCACCAGCCACGCGGCGAGACCCAGCGGCAGATACCTGCGCAGCCGGGAGGGCCGGCGGCGGGTGTACGGGGAGGTCGGAGTGCCAGTCGTCATGCTCCCAGTGTGCCTGGGCGCGGCTCAGCACCGGATAAGGGAGTGATCGCGGGACCGGAAACCGGTGTGCCGGGCCTTTCGCCCGGATCAGGGCCCGCGAGCCCGGCATGACCCGAACGACAGGCCCTACGCCTGCTTGTCCTTGCCGGTGAGCTTGCCCAGGCGGTCGCCGACGCCCCAGGCGGTGACCCGCCACAGCGCCTCGACCACGATGTCCCGGCTCATCTTGGAGTCGCCCAGCGCGCGCTCGACGAAGGTGATGGGGACCTCGACGACGTGGTAGCCGGCCTTCACGGCGCGGCGGGCCAGGTCGACCTGGAAGCAGTAGCCCTGCGAGGCGACCTCGCCGAGGCCGAGGCCCTCCAGGGTCGCGCGGCGGAAGGCCCGGAAGCCGCCGGTGACGTCCCGGATCGGCACGTCGAGCATGAGCCGCGAGTAGGTGGAGCCGCCCCGCGAGAGGAACTCCCGGGACTTGGGCCAGTTCACCACCCGGCCGCCCGGCACCCAGCGGGAGCCGAGGACCAGGTCGGCGCCCTTGAGGGCGGTCAGCAGCCGGGGCAGTTCCTCGGGCTGGTGGGAGCCGTCGGCGTCCATCTCGATCAGCACGCCGTAGTCCCGCTCCAGGCCCCAGCGGAAGCCCGCGAGGTAGGCGGCGCCGAGGCCCTCCTTGCCCTTGCGGTGCAGGACGTGGACGTGGTCGTCGTCGGCAGCGAGCTCGTCGGCGAGCTTGCCGGTGCCGTCGGGACTGTTGTCGTCCGCGATCAGTACGTGCGCCTCGGGGACGGCCTTGCGCACCCGGCCGACGATGGACTTGATGTTCTCCGCCTCGTTGTAGGTCGGAATGATCACCAAGGCCGTGCCGAGCGGGCCGAACTGCCTCCCCTGGGCCTTGGCCGCGAGGGTCCCGTCGCCGTCGTTCACTGCTGCCCCTTCATGTTGTACGCAGAGGTCCACCATAGTGGGCAGGGCCTGCGAAGACGTGCCGACGCGTGCCTGTCGTGGTGTCGATTCCACAAGAACGGGGTAAGACTGATCTTTTTCGGCCGCCCTGTCTCGGCGGATGGGGGCCCGGCGCCCTTCGGGCCGACCTGGGACCCGCTGGCTGCGGATCGACCGAAAGCCGTTGTCTACTGAACGCCCGGGCCCCACCCGGGTCACACCTGGCCGACCAGCTTGAACGTTCCCTCGTCGGCGCGGGCGCTGAGCCTGGCTCCCAGCGACGGTGCCCCGGTGCGGCACACCGTCCCTGACCCAGCGGCGCTGCGGCGAGTCGGCTGAACGTCCCCCGATCGGGCGTCCGGTGGTGGACTCGGACGAACCTACCGGCCCCTGGCCGCCGACTGTCAACAGTCGCCTGAGCTGGGAAGACAGTCTCCTCGTCGCGGCCGGTGGGGAGGATGCGCAGGTCGGGCGGCGGGGCCGCGGCGGCCACCGGCCGCCGCGCCACCCCGGGAGATCACTCGCCCGGCCGTACGAACACCGTCCGCCCGCCCACCACCGTGCGCAGGCAGACCGGCAGGTCGCGGCCGGGGGTGAGATCGGGCAGGCCGGGGGTGCCGGAGCGCGGGTCGGTGGACCAGCGGGCGACCCGGTCGTCGGGGGCCTGGACGACCAGCTCGTCGGTGCGCCAGACGGCATAGTCGGCGGGCGCGCCCGGGACCAGGACGCCCGCGTCGTCGCGCCCGACGGCGCGCCAGCCGCCGCGCGTGTGCGCGGTGAAAGCGGCGCGGACGGAGATCCGGTGCTCGGGCGTGCGGTGGAAGGCGGCGGCGCGGACCGTGCCCCACGGGTCGAGCGGGGTGACCGGGCTGTCGGAGCCGAACGCGAGCGGCACCCCGGCGCGCAGCAGCGCGGCGAACGGGTTGAGGGTGCGGGCCCGCGCCACGCCCAGCCGCCGGGCGTACATGCCGTCCTCGCCGCCCCACAGCGCGTCGAAGGCGGGCTGGACGGAGGCGATCAGACCCAGCTCGGCGAAGCCGGCGACGGTCTCGGGGGTGAGCATCTCGGCGTGCTCGACGCGGTGCCGGGCGGCGCGGACGCGGGCGAGGCCGAGCTTGTCGGCGGCGGCGCGGACGCCCTCGACCACCGCGGTCACGGCGGCGTCCCCGATGGCGTGGAAGCCGGCCTGCAGGCCCGCCTCGGTGCAGGCCGCGACGTGGGCGGCGACGGCGTCGGCGTCCAGGTAGGCGGTGCCGGTGTGGCCGGCGTCGGCGTACGGCTCGTGCAGGCAGGCGGTGTGCGAACCGAGGGCGCCGTCGGCGAAGAGGTCGCCCGCGGCGCCGGCCGCGCCGAGGTCGCGGGCCTTCGCGGTGTCCGCCTCCGCCCAGTAGCCGACCACGCGGGGGCCCGGCAGCCCGGCGGCGAGCCGCAGCAGGCCGGTGAAGTCGTCCTCGGAGGAGATCTGCGGGCCGCCGCACTCGTGCAGGGTGCCGATACCGAGGGAGGCGGCGTGCGCCAGGGCGGTGCGCTGGGCCTCGGCGCGCTGGGCGGGCGTGACGGCGGCGAAGGCGGCCTCGCGGACGGCGTGGTGGGCGTCCCCGGTGAGCGGGGCGTCCGCGCGCGGGACGTCGGCGGCCACGAGGTCGAGCAGGGCGGTGGTGACGACCGCGGAGTGCACGTCGATGCGGCTCAGGTACAGGGGCCGTCCGCCGGTGGCCGCGTCCAGTTCCGCGCGGGTGGGGGGCCGGCCGCCGGGCCAGCGGGCGGCGTCCCAGCCGTGGCCCAGCAGCACCCGGTCGTCGGGGCGGGCGGCGGCGAACTCGCGGATGCGGACGAGGGCCGCCTCCAGGGAGGGGGTGCCGGACAGGTCGAGGCCGGTCAGGGCGAGGCCGGTGGCGGTGGTGTGCACATGGGCGTCGGTGAAGGCCGGGGTGACCAGGGCGCCGTCGAGGTCGACCACCTCGTCCACGCCGTCGGCGAAGGCGTCGGCGGCACCCTCGGAGCCGACCCAGGCGACCTGGCCGCGCTCCACGACCATCGCGGTGGCGAAGGGGTCCGCGGGGCTGTGCACCTCGCCGCGGCGGAGCAGGACGGTCTTGGGGGGCTCGGTGCTGCTGTTGCTCATGGCCGACAGTTTCTCCCGGCGCCGGGCGGGAGGTGCACCTGGGGCGCCTCGGATGAGCCCCTGTGGCGGGCGGCGGGCGTCCGGCGGCTGTCAGATCTTCGGCGGCCGGGCCTCGTACGGGGTCGAGAGGACCACCGTCGTGCGCGTCGAGACCCCTGCCAGCGAGCGCAGCCGGGCCAGGAGTTCCTCCAGTTCGTGCGGCGTGGAGACGCGGACCTTGAGGATGTAGTTCTCGTCACCGGCCACGCTGTGGCAGGCCTCGATCTCGGGGACGCCGGCGAGGCGCTCCGCGATGTCGTCGGGGGCGCTGGGGTCGAACGGTTTCACCGAGATGAAGGCGGTCAGCGGCAGCCCGACGGCCTCGGGGTCGACGACCGCGGCGTAGCCGCGGATGACGCCACGCTGTTCGAGCCGGCGCACCCGCTGGTGCACGGCCGACGTGGACAGGCCCGTGGCCTTGCCCAGGTCTGTGTAGCTCATCCGCCCGTCCTCGACGAGCAGCTGCACGATCTGACGGTCCAGCTCCTCCATGCCGCCACAACCTACAGGGCGCATGATCTCCACGGATACCTTGAGAGACGCAGGTCATTCCCTGTTCGGCAGAAAAACCACCGGCACGGGCACCTGCTCGCGGCATGTGACGAACGCCACACAGCTCGAACAGGCTCCGTGATGTTCTCGTGATTACCGCCGAGACCGGACGGGAAGTGCTTGCTGTGGTCGAGGCCGCAGCGCCTTCACGGCCCAGCCTTAGGGGGAGAATCCCATGCAGAGTACCCACCGCCCTGGTCGGTCCACGTCCACGCACCGGCAGCCGGTCGCCGAGCCCGAGCCGGAGGGCGTCGAACCCGACGCCTTCGACGAGGAACTGGACGCCTACGACACCTTCGAGATGTACCGGGTGATCTGCCCGGACTGCGCGCAGCCGATCGCACTGCTGGCGGACGAGGAGGTCCTGCCGGAGCACGCGCTGTGCGCCTCGCCGTGGAACCCCTTCGGGCTCACGGTGTGCGCGGGTACGGGCCGTTCGGCGGCCGACGCCCGCCCCGCGGACGAGTCCTTCGAACCGCAGGAGCAGGACACGGCCCTGCTGCTGACGCTCCCCCAGGGTCTGGACTGGCGGACGCAGCCGTTCTCGCACGTCGGCGGCCCGGGTTCGCGCCCGATGCGCGTGCCGGCGATGCGCCGCCAGGCCGCCTGAGCCGCTCACCGCTTCCCGTACGTGCCCTGCACCATGGCGCGCAGACTGCCGTGGTGCAGGATCAGCGTGTCCGGGTCCGCGGGGACGGCGGCCTCCCCGAAGTGCACCCGGCGGTAGGCGATGCGCAGCATGACGATCGCGTGCCGCAGGGCGGCGTACAGGAGATGGAAGTCCATGTCCCGCGGGGTGTGCCCGGTCAGCCGCGCGTAGCGGGCCTCGACCCGGTCGCGGCGCAGCAGTCCGGGCAGCCCGGGCCGGCCCGAGCCGGTCGCGAGGTCCTGGAAGAACCGGTGCAGGTAGATCGTCCAGCCGAGGTCGACCTCGCGCGGGGCGGGCGCCGCCATCTCCCAGTCCAGCACGGCGACGGGTGCGAAGCCGTCGTAGACGACGTTCCCGATGCGGGCGTCCCCCCAGCTGAGGACGGGGTCGCCGGGCTCGCCCGGCCACAGCTCGGCCAGCCGGTCGAACGCGGCCTCGATGAGGGGTGAGCGGGCGCGGCCGTCGACCACCCAGGCGTAATAGGCGCGTTGGGCCGCCACGTGCCGGTGCAGCGCGTCCCCCTGCCCGGGCAGGGCGAGGAACGGGGCCGCGGACAGGGGTGCTTGGTCGTGCAGCCGGGCCAGCAGCCCGATCGTGGCCGCTTCCAGGCGCTCGCGTTCGGCGTCGCTCGCCGCGTGCAGCCAACTACCCTCGTAGGTGTACGGCATGACGTCCGGCGGCACGCGCCCGGTCACCCGTTCCATGACGAAGAACGGCGCCCCGAGCGGGGCCGGGTCCTCCTCCAGCCACAGGACGCGGGGCACGGGCACGTCCGTGTGCTCGGCCACGAGCTTGAGGGTGCGGTACTGCCGGGCCATGTCGTACTCCGGGAAGACGGTGTACGCCGCCGGGTCGGCGGCCATCCGCAGCGCGCAGGAGCGCACCGGGGGCCGCGGGTGGCCGATGTCGAACAGCAACGTCTCGCTGGACATGCCGTTGGAGGCCGGGACGGAGACGCCGGTGGCCGTGGCGCCCGGGAGCCGGGTACCGAGCCAGGCGGTGAGGCGCCGGGTCAGTTCTGCGGGGTCCCGGGTGGTGGTGCGGGGACGAGGTGCCGTGGCCATGGGCGAAGCCCTCCTTACGGCGCTGTGGAGGTGAAGTCGGTGAACCCGCTCGGGTCGTGCCGGCCGAACGAGCCGTGCTCGAAGATGCCGTACCCGGTCCGCCCGTCCATGCGGAAGCGCGCGGAGTGGTCGGTGACGCCGTACGCGGCGAGCGGGTGCGGTGCCGACATGTCGTAGGTGCGGCGGTCCACCCAGCCGGCGCCCCGCCAGGTGCCGTGCTGCCAGTCCTCGGCCGGCGGGTAGCCGGCGCCGACGGCCAGCGGTGAGGAGGCGAGGATCTCCACCTTCAGGTCCTGCGGCTTGCGCGCGTCGCCGAGGCGGACGACGGCGCGCTCGGGGTGCCGGGTGCCGGAGCGGTAGCCGATCTCGGCCTGCGGCCAGCCGAGTTGGCGGTCGCGGTGGCCGGGCCGGACCAGGGTGGCGTCGTTCAGGGAGCGGTAGCCGTCGGCGTCCTCCTGGACGACGACCATCAGGAAGCGGTCCGCGAAGCGGACCGGGCACCAGATCCAGTGGAAGCCCTCGGTGGGGTGGTCGGCGGCGAGCCGGCCGCCGTCCTCGCCGGGCAGCGGGCGCACGCCCCAGCTGCGGTCCCGGGTGCCGGTCCAGTCCTCCGCCGAGACCGCGAACTCCGTCCCGGCCGCCCGGATCACGCCCTCGGCCCGCCCCGCCTGGACGAAGCGGCGGCCCTCCAGGGTGAGCCGGTCGCCCCGGCGCTGGAGGTGGTGCGGTTCCCACAGGGCCGGGAAGGCGGCGGTCCAGGTGAGGTCGTACGCCAGGTGGTCGTCGGTGCAGACCAGGCGGAGACGCTGGAGCGGCCGTACCACCTCGATGCGCAGCGGGCCGACGGCGAGCCGCGTCCGGTCCTCGCCGAGGGCGTCGCAGGCGCGCACGGCGTACAGCGTGTCGCCGGTGCGCAAAGTGGCGTAGGCGTCGGTGACGCCCAGGTTGGGGTAGACGCCGAGGCCCAGGATGAGCAGGGCGCGGCCGGTGTGGTCGAAGACGTGGAAGATGCAGCGGTCGTAGGCGTTCCGGTCGCCGGTGGCCACGTGCTTCATGGAGAGCGGCACCTGGTGCACGGGGTACTCGTCGAGCGGTACGGGACGGTCGTCGGCCACGGACACCCCCTGGGCGATGGTCAGCTGACGGTACGTCAGCCGACTGCGGGAGACCAGAGGGTGAACCGGGCGGGCCGTGAACTGACGCTCGATTGCGCCGGGCGTGACCTGCCCGCCCGTCGCCGCGTTGCCCGGGTATGACCCCCACGTACACGACGGCCGGGCGTCAGCGCCGCATGTTCGTCCCCCTCCCGGCGGGATCGGTTCCGCCGCCTTCGCCGCCGGACCCGCCCATCTACCGCGACCTGCTGCGGACCTGGGCCGACCGGGGCCGCACCCTGCCGGGCCGCCACGACCCGGAGTGGGTCAGGCTGGCGGCCCCCACGGTCCGCACGGGCCAGTTCAGCGGCCTTCCGGGCCCGCCAGGTGACGGGCGATGACCATCCGCTGGATCTGGTTGGTGCCCTCGACGATCTGCAGGACCTTGGCCTCGCGCATGTAGCGCTCGGCCGGGAAGTCGGCGGTGTAGCCGTAGCCGCCCAGTATCTGCACCGCGTCCGTGGTGACCTTCATGGCCGCGTCGGTGCAGTGCAGCTTGGCCATGGCCGCCTGCTTGGCGAACGGCCGGCCTGCGTCGCGCAGCCGGGCCGCGGCGAGGTACAGCGCGCGGCCCGCCTCGATCTGGGTGGCCATGTCGGCGAGCATGAAGCGCAGCCCCTGGAAGTCGGCGATGGCCCGGCCGAACTGGCGGCGCTGGGTCGCGTAGCGGACCGCCTCGTCCAGCGCGGCCTGGGCGAGGCCGACGGCGCAGGCGGCGATGCCGAGCCGGCCGGAGTCGAGCGCCGCCAGGGCGATGGAGAAGCCCTGGCCCTCCTCGCCGATGCGCCGGTCGTCCGGGACGCGGACGCCGTCGAGGTGCACCTGGGCGGTGGGCGAGCCCTTCATGCCCATCTTCTTCTCGGGGGCCGCACCGCTCAGGCCGGGCGCGTCGCCGGGCACCAGGAAGGCGGTGATCCCGCGCGGGCCGTCCTCGCCGGTGCGGGCCATCACGGTGTAGAAGTCGGCGATCCCGCCGTGCGTGATCCAGGCCTTGGTCCCGTTGATCACCCAGGAGTCGCCGTCCCGGACGGCCCTGGTGCGCAGGGAGGCCGCGTCGGAGCCGGAGGACGGCTCGGACAGGCAGTAGGCGCCGAGCAGGCCGCCGCCCAGCATCGCGGGCAGGTGCTCGACCTGCTGCTGCTTGGTGCCGTAGGTGGCGAGGGCATAGGAGGCGAGCGTGTGGACGCTGACCCCGAGGCCGACGGTGAGCCGGGCCGCGGCCAGCTCTTCGAGGACCTGGAGATACACCTCGTACGGCTGGTCGCCGCCGCCGTACTCCGAGTCGTACGGCAGACCCAGCAGGCCTGACTCGGACAACAGGGTGAAGATCTCGCGCGGGAAGCGTCCCGCGTCCTCCTCCTCCGCGGCCCTCGGCGCGATCTCGCGCTGGGCGATGTCCCGGACGAGGGCGAGCAGATCCCTCGCCTCTTCCGTGGGCAGTTGACGCTCCACCGGCTGCGGGTCGCGGTCGGACATGGCGTCGGCTCCTCCCTGTTCGGGCACCGGCGGTCCGGCCCGGGGTTGGGGGGCGGCTCCGCCTGATCGTTGCGCTGGGCCGAAGGCGCCGGCTCCCGGGTCTCGGAAGCTGCTGACCTGCGGCATGCGCTGTGAGTATGCCCGATCGGCGACCTCCCGTCACCAGTTAACGACCGCTTACTTCAAGAGCCCGGGCGCCGGGTCCCGCCGGGCGGAGACTGGTCCGAACCATTGACCAAATGGTCTAGTCCTCCTACTGTGCATGACCAACGCTTTACCGCGTTCATGCCAATCGGCGCGCGATCCCCTCTCCCCCACGAGGAGACACCCGATGCACACATCCCACCGCTCCCTCGTCCGGGCGCTCGTCTCGGCCGCGTGTACCGCCGCCCTCGGTGCCGGCCTGCTGGCCGGCACGGGCACGGCGACCGCGGCGGCCCCGAGCGCCCCGCAGCTGACGGCCGGCTCCAAGGTCGTCGGCTACTTCACCGAATGGGGCACCTACGACCGCAAGTACTACGTCAAGAACATCGAGACCTCGGGCTCCGGGGCCAAGCTGACCCACGTCAACTACGCCTTCGGCAACGTCACCGGCGGCAAGTGCGCCATGGGCGACTCCTACGCGGCCACCGACCGGGCCTACACGGCCGCCGAGTCCGTCGACGGCGTGGCCGACACCTGGGACCAGCCGCTGCGCGGCAACTTCAACCAGCTGCTGAAGCTGAAGAAGAAGCACCCGGGCCTGAAGATCCTGTGGTCCTTCGGCGGCTGGACCTGGTCCGGCGGTTTCGGCGAGGCCGCGAAGAACCCGGCCGCCTTCGCCCAGTCCTGCTACGACCTGGTGAAGAACTCGAAGTGGGCGGGCGTCTTCGACGGCATCGACATCGACTGGGAGTACCCGAACGCCTGCGGCAACACCTGTGACACCAGCGGGCGCGAGGCCTTCAAGAACCTGATGGGCGCCCTGCGCTCGAAGTTCGGCTCCGGGAACCTGGTCACCGCGGCGATCACCGCGGACGCCACCAGCGGCGGCAAGATCGACGCGGCGGACTACGCCGGGGCCGCCCAGTACGTCGACTGGTACAACCCGATGACGTACGACTACTTCGGCGCCTGGGACACGACCGGCCCGACCGCCCCGCACTCCCCGCTGAACTCCTACTCGGGCATCCCCAAGGCGAACTACTACACCTCGGCCACCATCGCCAAGCTCAAGGGCCTCGGCGTCCCGGCCTCGAAGCTGCTGCTCGGCATCGGTTTCTACGGCCGCGGCTGGACCGGCGTCACCCAGGCGGCGCCCGGCGGCACGGCCACCGGCCCGGCGGCGGGCACGTACGAGCAGGGCATCGACGACTACAAGGTGCTCAAGACCAAGTGCCCGGCGACCGGCACCGTGGGCGGCACCGCCTACGCCAAGTGCGGCAGCGACTGGTGGAGCTACGACACTCCGTCGACGATCGCCACGAAGATGACGTACAAGAACCAGCAGGGCCTCGGCGGCACCTTCTTCTGGGAGCTGAGCGGCGACACCGCGAACGGTGAGCTGATCAAGGCGATCAACTAGCCCGGGCGGCCGGCCCCGGTCAGCCGTCCCGGCGGGCCGGCGGCGGGGCCGGGTGGGCGGGGTCCAGCTCCTCGACGGCGCGCAGGGCCCCGCCGAGCGTCTTCACCAGCAGCTGGCGCATGGTGTCGCGGGACAGCCGGGGGCGGTCGATCCAGTCCAGGGTGGCGCCCTCCACGCCGCACACCCAGGACAGCAGGCCCATCCGGGCCAGCGGGGAGATGTCACCGCGGCCGTAGGCCCCCTCGGCGATCGCGGTGACGATCGCCTCGCGCACGCCGTCCCGGATCGCGTGCACCTCGGTGTCGAAGCCGACACCGCCGCTGACGATGGTGCGGTAGGCGGCCTGGTGGTGTTCGGCGTAGCGCAGATAGCCGTCGATCGTGCGGTGCACGCGGTCCACGGCGGGCAGCTGGAGGCTGCCCGCGGCGGAGGCGACCAGGTCCACGACGGAGTCCTGGATGATCGCCAAGTAGTAGCCGCGCTTGGACCCGAAGTAGTAGTAGATCAGTCCCTTGGCGACCCGCGCCTGGCGGGCGATGTCGTCCATGGACAGCGCGTCGTAGGACGTGTCGGCGAACAACTTCCGCCCGATGGCGATGAGTTCGGCGCGGCGCGCCATGGAGCGCTCGGTGCCGCGCACCCGGGTGGCGGCACGCTGCTGCGGCAAGTTCACGATCGACCCCGGACTAGGCGCGGCGGGACATCCGCAGTATGTCAGAACAAGCCGCACACGTGAGCGGTCGGTTCAGAGCAGGCCGAGCTGGGTCACGAGCATGGCGAACACCGCCACGAGGACCCAGCCCAGGGCGTGTTCGAGGATCTTCGGCCCGTCTTCCCCGGGGCCTCCGGTGAGGGCGCGGGTGGCGGTGGCCTGGTGTGCGGTCATGGTGGTACTCGCAGAGGTCGGACGTGTACGGCGGAATCCCCCACCCCTTTCGTCCACCATGCCACCCGCGCCCCGGTCCGCGGCGATGAGCTTGGTCACAGGCCGCGGGACACCGGTCCTCAGTACACGCCGACGGCGGCGAGCGCCTTGCGCTGGTGCGGGGTCGGATGGGCCGGGAAGTAGAGGTAGCAGACCCCGCCGGTGCCGGAGACGACCTTGCCGGAGGCGTTGTACCGCTTGGTCCTGAGCCAGATGTTCTCCCACTCGCGCCGCTTGTAGACGCGCCGCACCGCATCGTCGTCCGGCGAGGCCGGGTCGCCCGCGATCACGTCCCCCTCGGCGGTGAAGCCGATGACGGTCATCAGGTGCCCGGAGGTGCCGTAACCGGCCCCCGTCAGCTCCTCCTTGCGGAACGACTGGGACGTTATGGCCGGGATGCCGGCCGCGATCAGCGTCTCCAGGTCGGTGAGCGAGGCGAGCCGGGTGACGACGCCCTGGAGGCCCTCGAAGGTGGCCGCGTAGGCGGCGTTGAAGGGCCAGTTGCCGCAGCCCTGGTACTGGTGGTCGTAGGTGGAGCGGGCCGCGTGGCACACCTGCGGGTCGGCGTAGGAGGGGTCCACCCAGGACAGCTGCTCGGGGGTGAGCCGGCCGCCCCAGTACTCGATGATCATCTGCGAGGAGGTGGGGCTGCACCAGGCCTCGCCACCGTTGTCGTACTCGGGGTACTGCCCCTTGTGGATCTCCTGCGAGTAACGCGGGACGGCCAGCTCCTGGGCGAGGCCGGGGGTGGAGGCCGGGACGGTGAAGCGGTCGGGGATGTCGGAGCCCATCGCGCCGAGCCGCCACACGGTCGGCGTGAGACGCGTGCCGGGCCGGCGGTACAGGGTCAGGCGCAGCCGGTACGACGTCAGGCGCAGGCCGGTGCTCGCGTCGTCGACGGCGAAGGTGTCGGTCCAGACGGTGCTCTTGCCGTCGGTCTGGCCGTCCACCGAGGTCCGCTTGATGTCCTGGTCGCCGGCCGCCCAGCGGCCCATCACGTACCAGGGCGTCTCGGTGCCGTCGGAGTACGTGCCGTGCAGCTCGACCTGGAGCCAGGTGCCGTCGGGGGTGTCCGCGTTCCAGGAGGCGACGGCCTCGGTCGCGGGCACGGTCAGCCGGTGCTCCGGGGAGGTCCAGGTCGCGTACTCCCAGGTGGCGGTGGTGCCGGTGTGCGGGTCGGTGTAGTCGGTACGGCCGGCGGGGGCGCCGATCACGACGCCGGGACGCCGGCCGGGCACCGCCCGGGCACCCTGGGCGGTGCCGCAGCGCCAGTCCCGGTACGTCGTCCAGGCGTGGTAGTCGATCGGGCGGCCCGGTGCCTGGCCGGGGTCGTCGGTGTCGGCGGCGGGGCGCGTTCCGGCGGCGGCGGGCGCCGCCGTGCCGGTCACCGCGGCGGCGACGGCCACGGCCAGAACGGTTCTGCGGGACGGCTGTCGGGCTCTGCTCATGGGCGCGATGACCCCCAGGGTGTCCGAGGCGGGCTGGTCCGGTGCGGTAACTATGAAGGAGGCCGGATGACGCTGCCAGCACTTCCGCACATGCCGCGCCAGGAATATTGGTCTGCGCCACTGGAAGGGGGCGCGCCCGCGCCCGGCCTCGACGCCCGGCCCGGACGGCCCTGTCAGACGAGGTCCATCGCGGCGACCTCGTCGGGGCGCCCGTAGCTGACCGGTCCCTGGAAGCGGCGGCGGGCCGTGGCGAACCACCACACCGTGGCCACCAGCAGGACCACGGCCAGCGCGATCGGCGCGTAGTTGAAGGAGTCGACGGTGATCGGCGAGGCCTGCGGCAGCATGAACAGGACACTGCTGAGCAGGATCCAGACCACCGCGAGCCAGCCGATCGGCCTGCCCCAGCGGCCCAGGTGCCAGGGCCCGGGCTGGAAGGCGTCACCGAGCCGCAGCCGCAGGAAGATCGGCACGGCGTAGGCAAGGAAGAGCCCGACCACGTTGACGCTGACGATGGCGGTGAACGCCGTGTGCGACCACCAGCCGGGCACCACCAGGGCCAGCGAGCAGGCGACCGCGAACCAGACGGCCTTCACCGGTGTGCGGGTGCGCGGCGAGACCGAGTGCCACCAGCGGGAGCCGGGCATGGCGCCGTCCCGGGAGAAGGCGAAGATCTGCCGGGTGTTGCTGGTGAGGTTGGCGAGGCCGCAGAAGAGCATCGCGCCGATGACGACGAGCAGCATCACCTTGGCGGTGCGCAGGCCGAGGCCGTCGATCAGGATCCGGACCGGCGGCGCGGGCGCACCGGCCACCCCGGCGTAGTCGCCGATGCTGTAGACCAGCGCCAGCATCAGGACCAGGCCGGCGACCGCGGACCAGCCGATGGCGCGGGTGATGCCCTTGGGGGCGCTGACCGTCGCGCGGACCGTTTCCTCGGACATGTGGAAGCTGCCGTCGAACCCGGTGAAGGTCCAGCTGGTCACCAGCAGGCCGAGCATGCCGCCGTAAAGGCCGCTCGTGAAGCCGGTGCTGTTCTCGAAATGCGTCACGAAGGACGCGGACCGGTGATGGTCGGGCATCACTACCAGTGCCCCCACGATCACGACGAGTCCGATCAGGAGCCACCACACGGAAATGCGGTTCAGCAGGGCGACGAGCTGCACGGTGTAGGTGTTGGCGAGTCCCTGGAGCACGATGACGAGGGCCGTGATGAGGACCGTCTGGTGCGCGGTCGGCCGGTAGGAGGGCCACTGCAGCTGCACGAACACCTGGATGAAGGTGGCGGCGGCGTAGCCGGTGGCGGCGGTGCCGCCGATCTGGCCCACGAAGTTCAGCCAGCCGGTGAACCACGACCAGGCGCCTTTGTGCCGCTTGGCGAGTTTGCCCGCGGAGAAATAGAGGGCACCGCTCGTCGGATAGGCGGAGGCGACTTCCGCCATGGACGCGCCGATGAGCAGCACCATGAGCGAGACGCCGATCCAGCCGAACACGAGAATGCGCGGGCCGCCGGCGTTCATACCGAATCCGAACGACGAGAAAATACCCGAGAGGATATTGATGATGGTGAACGAGATAGCGAAGTTGTCGAACGCCTCGAAGCGCCGGGTCAGTTTTCGCGGATAACCCATCGCGTGCAGGGTGGCGTCGTCGTCGAGCACGACGGGGTCCGCGGCACGGGCCCGCGACCGCGGAGTCGACATCCGTTCCGACACAGATCGGCCTTTCTCTCGGTGGGGGGTGGGGACGAGCGGGTCAGGCGGGTCCCGGGACGGGCAGGCCGCAGGCGCGCCGGGCCCGGGAGAGCTGCTCGGCGGGGTCGCCGAAGGCGCTCCAGGGCATGCGGGAGGCGTACGGGCCCATCTCGGTGAAGACCGCACGGGCCTCGAACTCGCGCCGGCCCATGACCAGCGCGTGCGCGAGGTAGGCCAGGTCGAGCACCGGGGTGAAGCGGTATCCGGCCACCGCGGGCAGCCAGTGCTGGTAGATCGCCAGCGCGGTGGCGCGCCACTGGGGCTGTTCCCAGACCCGGTCGGCGAGCAGCTGGGTGGGGTTGTAGCTCTCCACCAGCGCCACCAGGGGCAGCAGCCGGAGGGCGGAGTCGGCGGGCGCCCGCTGGCTGAGGAAGGCGGCCACGTCCCAGGCCGCGGTCACCGAGCCGCCGTGCCGGGTGAAGAAGAAGGAAAGGAAGCGGTGGTGGGCCTCGCGGTGCCAGGGGTCGCGGGAGAGGATGTGCGCGAACAGCCGCCAGGGGCCGGGCGGAGCGGTGAGCAGGCCGTGCGGGGCGGGGTCGCGCAGCCGGTGCAGCCGGGCCATGGCGAGCCGGGCCACCCAGGGGGTGGGGTCCGCGGGGGCCGCCGCAGCGGCCCGGTCGCAGGCGGTCAGGGCGATCCGCTCCAGCGCCTCGGCGCGGTCGTCGCGCTCGTCGGCGGCTCGCAGCGCGCGCTGCACCGCGACCCGGGCCCACATCAGCGAGGCCTCGGGCGTGGGCTCCTCGGCCAGCCAGCGTTCCACCAGGTCGGTGCCGGCCGCCTCGGAGGCGAGGACCAGCGAGCGGTGGGCGCGCAGGGCGAAGTCGGAACGCGTCTCGGTGAGCGCCTCCTGGGCGTACCGGTAGCGGCCGGCGCGTACATCGACGCATACGCTCGCCAGCACGCGGTCGTCGGCCGCCGGATGCCATACATAGTGCCCGTCGAATAACTCCGCGGCCATGTCCCCCTGCCCCATCCCCGTTCGACGCATCACGGTGCGCAGGAGGCACCTTACTCAGCGTCGGCCACATCAGGAACGCCGAATTCGACATATCGGTCAGGGGATTCGGAATGTTTATCGGGGCCATTGACTGGCCGCCAGCCGATGGTTCAAAGGGCGACTACTACTAGACTGTTTCACGGAAAACCCACACACCGCACCACAGGACCCACGGACACCACCGCCACCATCACCCGGGGGAATCACCATTCACGACCTCGCCGCCCGGCTGCACGGACTCCCTCCCTCGCTGGGACCGGTCCGGCTGATCGCCGTCGACGGGCACGCCGGCTCCGGGAAGTCCACCTTCGCCGGCCGGCTGGCGCACGCACTGGGCGGGGCGCCCGTGCTCCACCTCGACGACATCGCCAGCCACGAGCAGCTGTTCGCCTGGACCGGCCGGCTCCTGACCCAGGTGATCGAGCCCCTGTCCCGCGGCGAGAGCGCGCACTACACCCCCTACGACTGGCGGGCCCGCACCTTCGGCGCCCCCCGCCCGCTGCCGGCCGCGCCCGTGGTCCTGATCGAGGGCGTCGGCGCCGGCCGCAGGGCACTGCGGCCGCACCTGGCCCGGCTGCTGTGGATGGAGCTGCCCCGGGAGGACTCCTGGGCGCGTGGCCGGCAACGGGACGGCGCGGAGCAGCGGGAGTTCTGGGAGGGCTGGGTCGCGGCGGAGCGAGCGCACTTCGCCGCCGACCCCTCACGCCCCCATGCCGATCTTCTGGTGCTGCAGCAGCAGGAGGGGTACGAGGTGCTGCCGGGGCCGGCGACCGCTCCCGGCGCCGAGCCCGGCGTGACGCTGCGTGATGGACCATCACGGATGTGGTGAACTGGTGAAGACCCCTGCGGGACAACTTCTCCGAGCGCCTCGACACTGCTTGACCCGGGGGCCGTACAGGTCTTACGTTCTCAATGTGCGGCTTTCGGAGCCGCCCGCCGACGCGAAGCCCCCGGTTGTTCCCCCGTGACCGGGGGCTTCGTTCTGCCCGCGGCACCCTTTTCCGGCCGCCCCACACACCGGTCCTCTCACCCTGGGTCACGAAACGCCGTGCGCCCCGTCTGCTCCCACCTCGCCGAACGTCCCGTGCGGCACCCTTCGGCCCGCGCAGGTACCGCGGGTACGATGCCCTCGGTGCGACCTTCGAGCGGCTGCCTCGCACCTGCAACTCCGGTCCGCGGCACAGCGGTTCGACCGCGGCGGCCGTCGGGCGCCTGCCCGGTGGTGAACCACGGGGGCACGGTTTGTGGGGGGACGTGATGGACTTCGGCACGCAGGGCCCCGAGGCCCCGGCCGACCTCGCCTGGCTGCGGGGTGTGGACGCCTACACGATGGGCGCCTACCCGCAGGCGGAGGAGGAGTTCCGCACCGCGGTGCGGATGGACACGGGCATGGCCGACGCCTGGCTCGGACTGCACGCGCTCCGGGTCGACACGACCACCGCGCTGCTGCGGATGTTCCGGCACCGCGACCGCTTCGGCGAACAGCGCACCCGGCACCGCCGCGCCCTGAACTCCTGGTACTGGCTGGGCTGGTGGGTGCAGCCGGTGCTGGAGAGCCCGCGCGACCTGCTGCTGGCCCACGCCTCCCACTGGCTGGACGGCCGGCACGTGCCCGAGCTGGACCGTGCCCTCGCCGGACTGCCCCCGGTCGACGCCGACCCGCAGGTCCGCTTCCTGCACGCCTGCCGCGCCTACCTGGTCAAGGACTGGGAGCAGCTGGTCCGGCACACCGACCCGCTGCTGGACGATCCGCTGCTCGGCATCGAGGCCGGCCTGTTCGGCGGCATGGCCCGGGTCCGGCTGGAGATGTACGGCCAGGCCGAGCCACTGCTGGCGGCGGCGCTGATGCGGTGCCGCAGCGAACAGCCGCAGCGCAAGGAACTGCGCTACTGGCTGGCGCGGGCGCACGAGGGAACGGGACGCTCGGCCGCCGCGCTCCCCCTGTACCGGGCGGTGCACCGCGTCGACCCCGCCTTCATGGACACCTCCGCCCGGCTCGCCGCGATCTCCGAGGGCGACGGGTACGACGAGGCGGCCGGCCTCGCCGCCATCACGCTGACCGGCGCCGGGCAGGACACGGTGGACGGGCCGGACGGGTTCGACCCGCTGTTCGGCCTGGACGGCCGGGACCTGCGGCTGCCGGAGCCCGAGCTGCCGACCGGGCCGCTGCCGTCGGTGACCGACCCCTCGGTGCGCACGAAGACCGGGGTGTCCGCGGTGTCCGGATCGCCGGTCCCGGCCGGCCCCACGGACCCCGCGCTGCTGGAGGAGGCGCTCGCCGAACTGGAGCGCATGGTCGGGCTGGAACCGGTCAAGCGCCAGGTCAAGGCGTTGTCGGCGCAGCTGAACATGGCCCGGCTGCGGGCCGGGCAGGGACTGCCGGTGCAGCCGCCCAAACGGCACTTCGTCTTCTCGGGGCCGTCCGGCACGGGCAAGACCACGGTCGCGCGCATCCTCGGGCGGGTGTTCTACGCGCTGGGACTCCTCGGCGGTGACCACCTCGTGGAGGCCCAGCGGGCCGACCTGGTCGGCGAGTACCTGGGCCAGACGGCCGTGAAGGCCAACGAGCTGATCGACTCCGCGATCGGCGGGGTGCTCTTCGTCGACGAGGCGTACGCGCTGTCCAACTCCGGGTACGGCAAGGGCGACGCGTACGGCGACGAGGCGCTGCAGGTGCTGCTGAAGCGGGCCGAGGACAACCGGGACCACCTGGTGGTGATCCTGGCCGGCTACCCGGAGGGCATGGACCGTCTGCTCGCCGCCAACCCCGGCCTGTCCTCCCGCTTCACCACCCGGGTCGACTTCCCCTCCTACCGCCCGCCGGAACTCACCGAGATCGGCAAGGTGCTCGCGGCGGAGAACGGGGACCGGTGGGACGACGAGGCGCTGGAGGAGCTGCTCTCCATCGCCGGGCACGTGGTCGACCAGGGGTGGATCGACGAGCTGGGGAACGGGCGGTTCCTGCGGACGCTGTACGAGAAGAGCTGCGCCTACCGGGATCTGCGCCTGTCGGTGTACCCCGGTTCGCTGTCCCGGGACGACCTGGCGACCCTGCGGCTGCCCGACCTGATGCAGGCCTACGGAGAGGTGCTGTCGGGCCGGGGGCCGCAGGATCCGTCGTCCTACAGCTAGGGCCGGCCCCAGGCCATCGCTCCGGCCTCCTCCGGCTCCCCGCTCGCCCTGGGTTCGGTCAGCCGCACCTCGGGCGCCTCCCGGTGCGCCGGGTCCCGTACCTCTCCCACCAGCATCTCCAGGACGTCCTCCAGGGCCACCAGGCCGAGGACCCGGCCGGAGGCGTCGGCCACCTGGGCCAGGTGGGTGGCCGCGCGGCGCATGACGGTGAGGGCGTCGTCCAGCGGCAGCTCGGCGCGGAGCGTGGCCATCGGGCGCCACACCTGCTGCGGGACGGCCCGCTCGGAGTCCTCCAGGTCGAGGACGTCCTTCACGTGCACGTACCCCATGAAGGGGCCCTTCTCGGTCGCCGCGACCGGGAAGCGGGAGTAACCGGTGCGGGCGGTCAGCTCCACGATCTCGCCCGGGGTGACCGAGGGCGCCACCGTGACCAGGGACTCCCGGCGCAGCAGGACGTCCGTCACCGGGCGGGAGCCCAGTTCCAGGGCGTCCTCCAGGCGCTCCTGCTCCTCGGGGTCGAGGAGACCCGCCTGGCCGGAGTCCTCCAGCAGCCGGTTGAGCTGCTCGGTGGTGACGACCGCCTCGACCTCGTCCTTCGGCTCGACCCGGAACAACCGCAGGATGCCCTGGGCGCACGCGCCGAGGGCCACCGTGATCGGCCTGCACAGGCGCGCGAAGTAGACGAGGCCGGGGCTGAGCCACAGCGCGGCCTTCTCCGGGGCGGCCATCGCGAGGTTCTTCGGGACCATCTCGCCGATCACCAGGTGGAAGAAGACCACCGCGGCCAGCGCGATGACGTAGCCCAGCGGATGGATCACGCCCTGCGGGAAGTGGATCCACTCGAACACCGGTTCCAGCAGGTGCGCCACCGTCGGCTCGGCGACCGCGCCGAGCGTCAGGGAGCAGACGGTGATGCCGAACTGTGCGGCGGCCATCATCTGCGGCAGGCGTTCGAGGCCGTACAGCACCTGGCGGGCCCGGGCGGTGCCGAGCGGTTCGATCTGGCTGCGGCGGACGGAGACGAGCGCGAACTCGGCGCCGACGAAGAAGCCGTTCGCGAGCACCAGCAGGCCCGCGAAGACCAGTTGGAGGACGCTCATCGGGCGGCCTCCATCGCGTTCACGGCCGGGACCGTCCTGACCAGGCGAACCCGTTCGGCCCGGTAGTGGCCGACCTGGCGGACCGAGAGCCGCCAGCCGGGCAGCTCGGCCCGGTCGCCGGGGGCCGGGATCCGGCCGAGCAGGTCGGCGACGAGTCCGGCGACGGTCTCGTACGGCCCCTCGGGCACGTCCAGGCCTATGCGCAGCAGGACGTCCACGCGGCAGCTGCCGTCCGCGTCCCAGGCGGGCCTGCCGTCCTCGGGCGGGGCCGGGGCCAGCTCGGGTGTGTCCTTGGCGTCGTGCTCGTCGCGGACCTCGCCGACGAGTTCCTCGACGATGTCCTCCAGGGTGACCACGCCGGCCGTGCCGCCGTACTCGTCCACGACGACCGCGATGGGCTGCTCGCTGCGCAGCCGCGCGAGCAGCGGCTGGACGGGCAGGGTCTCGGGGACGAGGAGCGCCTTGCGGGCGATCCGGCTGACCGGCGTGCGCAGCCGGTCGTGCACGGGGACCGCCAGCGCGTCCTTGAGGTGGGCCATGCCGACGATCTCGTCGATCTTCTCCCGGTAGACGGGGAAGCGGGACAGGCCGGTGGCCCGGGTGAGGTTGACGACGTCCTCGGCGGTGGCCGAGTCCTGCAGCGCGCTCACCCTCACGCGCGGGGTCATGACGTGCTGCGCGGTCAGCTCGCCCAGGGACAGGGTGCGCACGAACAGGTCGGCCGTGTCCTGCTCCAGGGCGCCGGCCTGCGCGGAGTGCCGGGCCAGCGAGACCAGCTCGCCGGGGGTGCGGGCGGAGGCCAGCTCCTCGGCGGGTTCGACGCCGAGGGCGCGGACCAGCCGGTTGGCGACCGTGTTCAGCGCGGAGATCACCGGGCGGAACAGGCGGGCGAAACGGTGCTGGGGGCCGGCCACGAAGCGCGCGACCTGCAGCGGCCGGGAGACCGCCCAGTTCTTGGGCACGAGCTCGCCGATCACCATCTGGATCGCGGAGGCCAGCAGCATGCCGACGACCACGGCGATGCCGGAGGCGGCGCCCTCGGGGATGCCGAGCGCGGCGAACGGGCCGCGCAGCAGCCCGGCCAGGGCCGGTTCGGCGAGCATGCCGACGACCAGCGAGGTGATGGTGATGCCGAGCTGGGTGCCGGAGAGCTGGAAGGACAGCTCCTTCAGCGACTCCACGACCGTACGGGCACGGGCGTCGCCGTCGGCGGCGGCCTGCTCGGCCTCCGGGCGCTCGACCGTCACCAGGCCGAACTCGGCGGCCACGAAGAAGCCGTTGGCGAGGATCAGCAGGAACGCGGCTGCGAGGAGCAGCAGGGAGATGGTCACGCTGCCACCGCCTTCCCGCTCTGTCGGGCAGGGGTGGCGCAGGTACTACAGGACGATCCGTCCATCGCCGGAGAGGGTCACTCCTCGGGTAGCAGGAACCCCTGGGCACCGGGCGGCGCGCAGGGGCGGAGGCGTAGCGGGACGGCCTCCGCCCTCCAGATTAATCAAGATCTGGGCTCGGGCGGCAGGGCGGACGACGCCGAGTGGGCCTCGGCCAGCGCGCGCAGGGTCCTGGCGTCGGCGATGGCCCGCTGCTTGGCGACGCCAGGCTGTATGCCGAGCGCGGGCAGACTGGTGCCGTCGCTCAGGTCGAGGAACACCCAGGGGTCACCCGGCCGGAGGTTCACCCGCAGGATCTCCGCCCAGGCCAGGCGCCGCTTGCTCGCGATGTTCACCACGGTGACGCCGGACTCGTCGGCGACCACCTTCACCCGGGCCAGCTGGGCCAGCACCCAGAAGATCAGCGCGCCGGTGACGACGAAGCTGAGCCGCTCCCCCGGGCCGAGCTGCTCCAGCAGCATCGCGATCCCGGATATCACCAGGAAGATCACGACACCGGCGGTGAGCAGGATCACCCGGGTGTGGCCCGGCCGGAAGGTGACCGGGAGGTCGGGCAGAGAGGTCGGTTCGGACATCGGTCGGCGCACCCCTTACAGGCGGCAGGCGTGGATGGCCGTGGTCAGGATGGCGCGGGCGCCGATGGCGTAGAGGTCGTCCATGATCCGCTGGGCCTCCTTGGCCGGGACCATGGCGCGGACCGCGACCCAGCCCTCGTTGTGCAGCGGGGAGACGGTCGGGGACTCCAGGCCGGGGGTGAGCGCGACGGCCTTCTCCAGCTGCTCGACCCGGCAGTCGTAGTCCATCATCACGTACGTCCGGGCGACCAGGACGCCCTGGAGGCGGCGCAGGAACTGCTGGACCTTGGGCTCCTCGGCGTCGGCGCCGGTACGGCGGACGACGATCGCCTCGGACTTCATGATCGGCTCGCCGAAGACCTCAAGGCCCGCGTTGCGCAGGCTGGTGCCGGTCTCCACGACGTCGGCGATGACCTCGGCCACGCCCAGCTCGATCGCGGTCTCGACGGCGCCGTCCAGGTGGACGACGGAGGCGTCGACGCCGCCGTCGGCGAGGTGCTTCTGGACGATGCCCTCGTAGGAGGTGGCGACGGTCCTGCCCTTGAGGTCCGCGAGGCCCTCGGCGGTGCCCGGCTTGGCGGCGAAGCGGAACGTGGAGCGGGCGAAGCCCAGCGGCAGGATCTCCTCGGCGTCGGCGCCGGAGTCGATCAGCAGGTCGCGGCCGGTGATGCCGATGTCGAGGCGGCCGGAGGAGACGTAGATCGCGATGTCGCGGGGGCGGAGGTAGAAGAACTCGACCTCGTTCTCCGGGTCGACGATGCGCAGTTCCTTGGACTCGCGGCGCTGCTGGTAGCCGGCCTCATGCAGCATCTCCGCCGCAGGGCCGGACAGTGAACCCTTGTTGGGGACGGCGATGCGCAGCATGAGGTCGGCTTCCTTTGCTCGTTCTGTACGGGAGGGGGCGGGGTGCGGCTTACAGGTGGGCGTAGACGTCGTCCAGGCTGATGCCGCGGGCGACCATCATCACCTGGACGTGGTACAGCAGCTGCGAGATCTCCTCGGCGGCTGCCTCCTTGCCCTCGTACTCGGCGGCCATCCAGACCTCGGCGGCCTCCTCGACGACCTTCTTGCCGATGGCATGGACGCCCTTGCCGACCAGCTCGGCGGTGCGGGAGGTGGCGGGATCGCCCTGCGCGGCCTTGTGCTGGAGCTCGGTGAAGAGCTCCTCGAACGTCTTCTTGGACATGGTGAGCCCCACCCTACGCGGTACGGCCGACTCCCTAGTGCCAGGGTTCGGATACTGAGCGGAGGGTGGCCGCCGTCGACACGGCGGCCGTCACCGCCTCGTGGCCCTTGTCCTCGTTCGAGCCCTCCAGGCCGGCCCGGTCCAGGGCCTGCTCCTCGGTGTCGCAGGTGAGCACCCCGAAGCCGACGGGGACGCCGGTCTCGACGGAGACCTGGGTGAGGCCCTGGGTGACGCCCTGGCACACGTAGTCGAAGTGGGGGGTGCCGCCCCGGATGACGACACCGAGGGCGACCACCGCGTCGTAGCCGCGGCCCGCCAGGACCTTGGCGGCGACGGGCAGCTCGAAGCTGCCGGGGACCCGGATCAGGGTCGGCTCGTCGATGCCCAGGTCGCGCAGGGCGCGCAGGGCGCCGTCGACCAGACCGTCCATCACCTTCTCGTGCCACTGCGCCGCGATGACGGCGACCCGCAGGTCGCTCACGTTGCGTACGGACAGTTCCGGTGCACCCTTGCCGCTCACGTCTCTCCTCAGTGCTTTCTTGCTTACTGGTTGCCACAGGTGGCCGCGGACGCGGCCACGGACGCCGACACGGCGGGCGTGTCGAGCCAGGGCAGGTCGTGACCCATCCGGTCCCGCTTGGTGCGCAGGTAGCGGAGGTTGTGCTCGCCGGCCTGGACCGGCATCGGCTCGCGGCCGGTGACCTTCAGGCCGTGGCTGAGCAGCGCGTCGGTCTTCTCGGGGTTGTTGGTCATCAGCCGGACCCCGCGCACGCCGAGGTCGGCGAGGATCTGCGCGCCGGCGCCGTAGTCGCGGGCGTCGGCGGGCAGGCCGAGTTCCAGGTTGGCGTCCAGGGTGTCGCGGCCCTGCTCCTGGAGTTCGTAGGCGCGCAGCTTGGACAGCAGGCCGATGCCGCGTCCCTCGTGTCCGCGCAGGTAGACGACGACGCCGCGGCCCTCGGCCTGGATGCGTTCCAGGGCGGTGTCCAGCTGGGGGCCGCAGTCGCAGCGCAGGGAGGCGAAGACGTCGCCGGTGAGGCATTCGGAGTGGACGCGGACGAGGACGTCCTCGCCGTCGCCGATCTCGCCGTGGACGAGGGCGACGTGCTCGACGCCGTCGACGGTGGACCGGTAGCCGTAGGCGGTGAAGGTGCCGTGCCGGGTGGGCAGGCGGGTCTCGGCCTCGCGGCGGACGGTGGGCTCGCTGCCGCGGCGGTGCGCGATCAGGTCCTCGATCGAGATGATCGTCAGACCGTGCTTGCGGGCGAACGGGATCAGCTCGGGCAGGCGCAGCATCCGGCCGTCCTCGCCGGCGATCTCCACGATGGCGCCGGCCGGGCGCAGGCCCGCGAGCCGGGCGAGGTCGACGGCGGCCTCGGTGTGGCCGTTGCGGACCAGGACGCCGCCCTCCCTGGCGCGCAGCGGGAAGACGTGGCCGGGACGGACGAGGTCGCCGGGTTCGGCGGTGCCGCTCGCCAGGAGCTGGAGGGTGGTGGCGCGGTCGGCGGCGGAGATGCCGGTGGTCACACCGTGCGCGGCGGAGGCGTCCACCGAGACGGTGAAGGCGGTCTTCATGGACTCGGTGTTGTCCTCGACCATCTGCGGCAGCCGGAGCCGGTCCAGCTCCTCGGCCTCCATGGGCGCGCAGATCAGGCCCCGGCACTCGCTCATCATGAACGCGACGATCTCGGGGGTGGCCTTCTCGGCGGCGATGACGAGGTCGCCCTCGTTCTCCCGGTCCTCGTCGTCCACGACGACCACCGGGCGGCCGGCCGCGATGTCCGCGATGGCCTGCTCGACCGGGTCGAGCGCGAAGTTCTCCAGGTCGTTGCCGTCGTACAGCAGCGGTGCCGAGGTCATGCCGGCGCTCCTTCCAGTGCGGGCTGCGGGCCCCGGCGGGAGCGCAGCCACCAGTCGCGCATGCCCCACAGGACGAGTGCGCCGTAGATGACGTAGACGAAGCCCGAGAAGGCGTAGCCGTTGGCGAAGTTGAGGGGGACGCCGACGAGGTCGACGAGGAGCCAGGCGAACCAGAACTCGACCATGCCCTTGGCCTGGGCGTACATCGCGACGATGGTGCCGACGAAGATGTAGGCGTCGGGCCAGGGGTCCCAGGACAGCTTCGGGTAGGCCGTGAAGAGCAGGGCGACGGCGACCGTGCCGGCGGCGGCCGCGGCGAGCATCGACGCGCGCTCGGGCCAGGTGGCGAACCGGGGCGTGATGTGGCCGTCCGCGGACCGGTCCTTCGTGCGCCGCCACTGCCACCAGCCGTACAGCGCGACGGCCATGACGACGGCCTGCTTGCCGGCGCTGCCGGTCAGGTGGCCGTAGAAGGCGGCGAAGAGGACGAGGCCGGACAGGAACTGGACGGGCCAGGTCCACAGGGAGCGGCGCCAGCCGAGGGCGAGGGTGATCAGGCCCAGGATGTTGCCGATCATGTCGGACCAGATGATGTGCTGGCCGAAGAGGGTGAACGCCTCGGAGTTCATCCAGTTCACTTCGTGTCCCCCTGCGCACGGTCGCCGAGGAGCCGCTCGACGTACTTGGCGATGACGTCCACTTCGAGGTTGACCGGGTCGCCGGGCTGCTTCACGCCGAGCGTGGTGAGGGCGAGGGTGGTCGGGATGAGGCTGACGGTGAAGTGGTCCGGGCCGGCGTCGACCACGGTGAGGCTGATGCCGTCGACGGTGATGGAGCCCTTCTCGACGACGTACCGGGAGAGTTCCGCGGGGAGCGAGATCTTGACGATCTCCCAGTTCTCCGAGGGCGTGCGGTCCAGGATCCGGCCGGTGCCGTCCACGTGCCCCTGCACGATGTGGCCGCCGAGGCGGGCGCCGACGGCGGTGGGGCGTTCCAGGTTGACGCGGGAACCGGTGGTGAGCACGCCGAGGCTGGAGCGCTTCAGGGTCTCGGCCATGACGTCGGCGGTGAACTCGTCGCCCTCGTGCTCCACGACGGTGAGACAGACCCCGTTCACGGCGATGGAGTCGCCATGCTGCGCGCCCTCGGTCACGACGGGGCCGCGGAGCCGGAAGCGGGAGGCGTCGCCGAGGTTCTCGACGGCGGTGACCTCACCCAGCTCTTCGACGATTCCGGTGAACACTTCCCGGGTCCTCCTGCCTCTTCGGGCACGGACTCCGGGGCCTGTCGATGACGACAGCATGTACGGGTGAACACACACCGGGGGCGTCGCCGGAACGGACACGTCCGGACATGGACGAGTCCCGATACGGCGGCGCGCACACGGAAGACGCATGCCCGCCCGCCGCGCACTGCCTCCCATCCGGACTTTAACCGTCGGTCCAGGAATTTCACCTGGTCAACCGGCCGCTGGAAGCGGCCGGGTCGCGGACTGTAACCGCCGGTTCGGACTTTCACCGACCCCGGAGTGCGCTGCTTCTGGTACAGGGCCAGTGTGCCACGACCGGTACTCGTCCAGACAGGTGATCGGTGTGGGCTCGCTCACAGTGCGTACCGCTCGTTTCGCGTGGCGCAACCGTGCTGGTCAACTGGCCGGAACCGGTGGAGTGTTGAGCTTGGTCCGGACCCATTGACCGTACTGGTCTAGTCCTTTTAGGGTGCGGACGGGCCCGGCGGCGGTGACGACGGCCCTTGCCCGCCGCCGGGCCGCCAGCCACCCCTGGCGGCCCGTGTCACATTTCCGGGCTCCGGCCCGTCCTGGGCGACGAAGGGCACTCCGCACGGGAGTGCCCCGGTGTCCTAGGGGACGGAGAACGGCATGACCACGATCCTGGTGACCGGTGGAACCGGAACGCTCGGCCGGCTCGTCACACAGCGGCTGCGGGCGGACGGGCACGAGGTGCGGGTGCTCAGCCGGCACAGCCGGCCGTACGCCGTCGACCTGCGCGCGGGCGGTGCGGGCCTGGACGCGGCGCTGGCCGGCGCGGAGACGGTCGTGCACTGCGCGAGCTCGCCCCGGGGCGGCGACGAGCAGGCCGCCCGCAATCTGCTCGCCGCGGCCCGGGGAGCGGGGGTGGGCCATCTGGTGTACGTCTCGATCGTCGGCGTGGACCGGGTGCCGTTCGGCTACTACCGGAGCAAGCTCGCCGTGGAGCGGCTGGTCGAGGAATCCGGGCTCGGCTGGACCGTGCTGCGGGCGACCCAGTTCCACGACCTGGTCGTCACGCTGCTCCGGGGCCTGGCCAAGGCACCGGTGCTGGCGGTCCCGGCGGGGGTGGCGGACCAGCCGGTCGAGGTGGCCGAGGTGGCCGGCCGGCTGGCGGAGCTGGCGCTCGGGGCGCCGGCCGGGCGGGTGCCGGACCTGGCGGGCCCGCAGGTCCGCACGTTCGACTCGCTGGCCCGCGCGTACCTGCGGGCGACGGGCCGGCGCCGGCCGGTGGTCCGGGTGCCGCTGGCCGGCAAGACGTACCGGGCCTTCCGCGCGGGCTGGCACCTGGCGCCGGAGCGGGCGGTGGGCGAGGTGACCTTCGAGGAGTACCTGGAGCGGCGGTTCGGGCGGGGGCCGGTACAGTCGCCCGCGTGACGGCACCGGTGATCCGCTCGATCGAGCGGGACGGGACGGCCTGGGCCGACCCCACCGCGGACCAACTCCACGACCTGCCGGCCGACATGAGCCCGACCTGGCGGTTCGTCATCGTGGAACGGCTCGACCGGGAGCCCGCCGGCCAGCACTACATGCAGGTGTACCTGGAGGACGACCTCGGCTGCCGGGTGGAGTACCGCGAGGGCGGCCCGGACCGGCACTTCCAGGCCCGGGTGCCCCGCGAGAGCGACACGGCCGCCGTGGAGCCCGTGGCCGAGGTGGTGCAGGCCTGGGCCTTCGGCCGACCGGGCCGGCGGGAGGCACTTCCCTGGACCCCGTGGCCGTCCCGGGTCCCCCCGCGTCCCTGACCTCCCCCGGCTGACGGGCCGGTCAGCCGCCCGCCCGCTCCGGTGGTGCGAACAGTTCGTCCTGGGCGTGCTCCCGGGCGGTGAGGAGGGCTCCGCGGAGTACGGCCGTCCCGCCGAGGCTGCTCGCGCGCACCTCGGTGGCCAGCGGCGACATCCGGCGCAGCCGTTCCTCCACCAGGCCGGCGAGCACCGCTCCCCCGGCCTGTCCGACCTCCCCGCCGAGCACCACGCAACCGGGGTCCAGGACGGCCACCACGGAGGCGACGCCGACGGCGACCCGGTCGGCCAGGGCCCGCAGGAAGCGGGCCGCGGGACCGTCGCCGGTCACGGCGCGGGGGGCGGCCGATGCCGGAGGAGCCTCAGCGCGCACGGCCTCCGGCGCTCCCGTCGCCTCCGCCACCGCCGCCCGTACCACCTCGGCCGCCCCCGGGCCGTCCGGCGAGGGTGCGGCCGGGAGGGCGTGCCGGGCCGCCAGGGCGGTGATCGCCGCGGCGCCGGTCAGGGAGTGGAAGCCGCCGGCGCAGTCGGCCGCCTCGGGGAGGGCGTCCGTGCCCGGGACCGGGAGGAAGCCGATCTCACCGGTGCCGCCGGAGGCCCCGCGGCGCAGCGTGCCGTCCAGGACGACCGCGGCGCCGACGCCGTGGCCGAGCCAGAGCAGGACGAAGGTGTCCCGGTCCCGGGCGGCGCCCTCGCGCTGTTCGGCGAGGGCGGCCAGATTGGTCTCGTTCTCCACGGTGACCCGGGCGCCGGACAGCCGGTCCTGGAGGGCGGCGGCCAGGCTGCGGTGCCAGGCGGGCAGCCCGGCGGAGTCGCGCAGGTCACCGGTGGCGGGGTCGATGAGGCCGGGCGCGCCGATGCCGACGGTGTGCAGCTGGTCGGCTCCCGCCTCCTTCAGGGCCCGTTCCACGGCGGCCACCGCCTGCTCCACGGCCGGCCCGGTCCCGGTCTCCCCGCCGATCGGTACGGACGCCTCGCCGAGCACCCGCCCGAGCAGGTCGGAGACGAGGACGAGGACGCCCTGGGTGCGGACGTCGAGCGCGGCGAGGTGGGCGCGGTCGGCGACGATGCCGTAGAGCCGGGCGTTGGGACCCCTGCGCTGGGCGCCGGACTCGCCGACCACCGTGATCAGCCCGGCGGCGGCGAGCCGGTCGACCAGGTCGGCGACCGTGGGCCGGGACAGGCCGGTGAGCTGCTTCAACTGCCCTGCCGTGAGCGGGCCTTCCTGTTGCAGCAGCCGCAGGGCCAGCCGGTCGTTGATGGCCCGGGCGGTACTGGGTGATGCGGGCATGACGGGATCCTCCCAGATCGCCTGCGCTGCGACCGCTATCTATCAGGCAGGGTCCCTGATAGTTTACGGCGCGTCGCAGTGGAGTGGGTCCGGGCAGCCCGGGGAGGGGCAGGATCGTGAGTGACGTGACGTACGCACCCGACGAGGTCAGACGCGCCCGGTACGCCGTGGCGGCCGTGTTCGCCGTGCACGGCGCCGTGACCGGCTCCTTCGCGACCCGCGTGCCGTGGGTCCAGGACCACGCCTCGCTCAGCGCGGGCCAGCTCGGCTTCGCGCTGGCGTTCACGGCGTTCGGCGCCTCCTGCGCGATGCCGCTGGCCGGCCGGATCAGCCACCGCTTCGGCAGCCGTACGGCACTGCGCGGCCTGCTCGCGCTGTGGACGCTGTCCCTGGTGCTGCCGTCGGTCGCGCCGAACCTGCTCACCCTGTGCCTGGCGATGTTCGCCTACGGCGCGTCCGCGGGCATGGCCGACGTCGCGATGAACGCGCTCGGCGTGGAGGTCGAGCGGCGGCTCGGCAAGTCGATCATGTCGGGGCTGCACGGCATGTGGAGCGCGGGCGCCCTGACCGGCTCGGCGGCCGGCACCCTCGCCGCGCACCTCGGTGCGGACGCGCGCCTGCACTTCGCGCTGGCGGCGGCCGTCCTCACCGTGCTCGGGTTCGTGGTCTGCGCCTGGGTGCCGGACCTGAAGCCCGCCGAGGACGAGGAGCCGCCGCCACGGTTCGCGCTGCCCCCGCGCTCGGCGCTGCTGATCGGCGCCATCGGCTTCTGCGCGGTGTTCGCCGAGGGCGCCAGCCTCGACTGGTCGGCGGTGTACCTGCGGGACCGGCTGGCGGGTTCGGCAGGGCTGGCGGCGGCCTCCACGACCGGGTTCATGCTGACCATGGCGGTGGCCCGGATCGCCGGGGACGCGGTGGTGAACCGCTTCGGCGCGGTCCGCACCGTGCGGGCCGGCGGTGTCCTGGCCGGGCTGGGCGGGCTGCTGGTCGTGCTCGCCGGGCATCCGGCGGTGGCGATGGCCGGGTTCGCGTTGATGGGTCTCGGCATCGCGGTGGTCGTCCCGCTCTGCTTCGCGGCGGCCGGGCACGCCGGCCCCAACCCGAGCCAGGCCATCGCGGGCGTGGCGACCATCACCTACACCTCGGGCCTGGTCGCGCCGAGCCTGATCGGCGGGGTGGCGCAGGCGACCAGCCTGGTGGTGTCCTTCGCGGTGGTGACGGTGCTGGCCTGCGGGCTCGCGGTGTTCGCGGGCGTGCTGCGCACCGCCGAGCGCGCGGGCGGCGGGGAGGTCAGTCCGCGGGCCGCAGCAGTTCCCGACCCGCGGCCCTGAAGGTCTCGGTCCAGGGCGCGGGGCGCATGGTCGTCGCGTCCAGCCGGACCAGCACCCGGGTGCCGTGGGCGTAGGTGCGGGTCCCGTCGGCCGAGCAGAAGCGGAAGCCGTAGGTGAGCCCGGTGGTGCCGAGCCGTTCCAGCCAGAGGTGGACGGCGTAGCCGCCCGGGCTGGTGACCGGGGCCTCGTAGGTGATGCGCAGTTCCTTGACGGCGTTGCAGGCGTCGCCGGCCGCCGCCCAGTCGCCGTCGAAGCGGACGCCGTGCTCGTGCCACAGCTCGGTCCAGGCGCGCTCGACCATCAGGGGGTAGCGGGCGTTGTGCAGCAGCCCGAGCGCGTCGAGGTCGTCGAAGTGGACGGTGACGGGGATCAGCCGGCCGTGGGAGACGGCGGGGGCGGTCGGGGCTTCGGCGGTCACGGGACGGGCTCCTGAGCAGCGCTGGCGGGGTGGTGACACCCCCGTACAGGATCATACTAAGCGACCGCTCAGGAGCCCGGCCCGGCGGTGGGCGGGCGGGGACTCGGCCGGCGATCGTCGGCCGCCGCGGGTACGACGCCGGTCGCCCCGTACCGGTGGAACTCCAGCCCGGGGCGGGGGCAGCCGGCGGCGCCGGTCGCGGCCGGCGGCAGGCAGCCGACCGCCCCGGACAGGCTCTGCCCGACCGGGCCCGCGTGGTCCCGGAGGTGTACGCCCACGTGGGCTCGCGGGCGACCGAGCCCTATCAGGTACATGAACCTGATTCACCCTGTGGACCCTTCGGGCGTGAAGGCGCTCGATACCCCTGACAATGGTTCGGACCTCTTCACGTACAAAGAAAGCGAAACCCCACCATGGACCTCGGCGTGCGCTGGAAACTGCACGGTGACGGGCGCACGCCCGCACCCGGAGCGGTGGTACGCCCCGACGAACGGCTCTCCTGGCCCCGCACCGTCGGCCTGGGCGCCCAGCACGTGGTCGCCATGTTCGGCGCGTCCTTCGTGGCCCCGGTTCTCATGGGCCTGGACCCGAACCTGGCCATCATGATGTCGGGCGTGGCGACCGTGATCTTCCTGCTCGCCACCCGCGGCCGGGTGCCGAGCTACCTCGGCTGCTCCCTGTCGTTCGTGGGCGTGGCCGCCGTCATCCGCGCCCAGGGCGGCACCAGCGCGACCGTGACCGGCGCCGTCCTCGTCGTCGGCGTCGTGCTGTTCCTGGTGGGCCTCGCCGTGCAGCGCTTCGGCGCGCGGATCATCCACGCCGCCATGCCGCCGATCGTCACCGGCGCGGTCGTCATGCTGATCGGCTTCAACCTGGCCCCGGTGACCGCCTCCACCTACTGGCCGCAGGACCAGTGGACGGCCCTGCTCGTCATGCTCTTCACGGGCCTGGCGGTGGTCTGCCTGCGCGGGTTCTGGTCCCGGGTCGCGATCTTCCTCGGCCTGGTCTTCGGCTACGGCATCTCCTGGGCGTTCGACCGGATCTTCGGCCGGATCCACTCGACGGGCCCGGGCGGCAAGGTCACCGACCACTGGCGCCTCGACCTCTCCGGCGTCTCCAAGGCCGACTGGATCGGCCTGCCGCATTTCCACGGACCGTCCTTCCAGTGGTCGGCGGTCCTGGTCGCGCTGCCGGTGGTCATCGCCCTGGTCGCCGAGAACGCCGGCCACGTCAAGGCGGTCGGCGAGATGACCGGCGACCCGCTGGACGACAAGCTCGGTACGGCGATCTCGGCGGACGGCGTCGCCTCCGTGCTGTCGACGGCCGTCGGCGGACCGCCGAACACCACCTACTCGGAGAACATCGGCGTGATGGCCGCGACCCGCGTCTACTCCACCGCCGCCTACTGGGCCGCCGCCGGTTTCGCGCTGCTCTTCGGTGTCTGCCCGAAGTTCGGCGCGGTCGTCGCCGCGATCCCGGGCGGTGTCCTCGGCGGCATCACCGTGATCCTCTACGGCATGATCGGCCTGCTCGGCGCGCAGATCTGGCTGCACGCCGGGGTGGACCTGCGCAACCCGCTGAACCTGGTGCCGGCCGCCGCGGGCATCATCATCGGCGTCGGCAACGTCACCATGAAGTTCACCGACACCTTCTCGCTCAGCGGCATCGCCCTGGGCACCCTGGTCGTCATCACCGGCTACCACGCGCTGCGCGCCTTCGCCCCGGCCCATCTCAAGCAGCAGCAACCGCTGCTGGACGAGGGCACCTCCGCCTACGACGAGGAGGCGGGCGCGGAGCCGGGCACACGGGCGCCGCGCGCCGAGCCGTAGGCCCGGGGGTCCCCCGTTCCGGCGAAGCACCGGGCCGGTCGGCACGCCGGCCGGCCCCGGGCTGGGACCCTTCCCCCATGGTCCGGTCGGAACAGCTCACCACCCCCGTAGACGCCGTCGTCGCGCGGATGCGCGCACTCGACGCGGCCCTGCCCGCACGGGACGGTGTCGCCGTGTTCAACCGCGTCTACCTCGCCGTCACCGAGGAGATCGACCGCCGCCTGGACGCCGGGCGGTTCCCGGACCCGCGCGCGGCGGCCGCGCTGGACGTGCGGTTCGCCGAGCGGTACCTGGCCGCGGTCGACGCGGCGGCCGCGGACCGCCGTCCGCCCGCCTGCTGGCGGCCGCTGTTCCAGCTCCGCCGCCATCCGGGGGTACGTCCGCTGCAGTTCGCACTGGCCGGCATCAACGCCCACATCGGGCACGACCTGGCGCTGGCCGTGGTCGACGCCTGCCGCACGCTCGGCTGCGAACCGGCCGAGCTGGAGGACGAGTTCGACCGCGTGGGCGATCTCCTCGTCTCGCTGGAGGAACGCATCCGGGAGGAGCTGATGCCGGGCCCCGACCTGCTCCAGATCGCCGACCCGCTCACCCATCTGCTGGGCTCGTGGAGCCTGGAGCGGGCGCGGGACGCGACGTGGGCCGCGGCCCGGGCGCTGTGGGCACTGCGGCACTGCGCCGACGTGGCCGAGGAGTTCACCGAAGGGCTGGACGCGGCGGTCGGGTTCGCCGGCCGGATGCTGCTGACGCCGCTGGCCGACTGAGCGCCCGGGGCATGGAAGAGGCGCGGGCGGCCGGATTCCGTGGCCGGCCGCCCGCGCCTTGGTCGATGTCCCGGGTCAGTCCTCGGGAAGCTCCACCGGCGCGATCTCGTCGTAGACGTCACCCGGACCCGGGTTCGACGCGTCGGTCGTGCCGCCGAAGTGGTGCATCACGCCCCACACCGCGTTCAGCGCGGTCTGGACGGCACCCTCGGCCCAGCCGGCCGTCCAGGAGATGTCGTCACCGGCGAGGAAGATGCCCCGCTTGTCCTCGGGCAGCCGGTCCTGCATGAAGTGCGTGAACAGGCGCCGCTGGTAGCGGTAGTGGCCGGGCAGGTTGGCCTTGAACGCGCCCATGAAGTAGGGCTCGTTCTCCCAGGAGACCGTCACCGGGTTGCCGATGATGTGCTTCCTGATGTCGACCTTCGGGTAGATCTCGCCGAGGGACTTCAGCATGACCTCCATCCGCTCGTTCGCGGACAGCGGCAGCCACTTCAGGCTGTCGTCGCACCAGGTGTAGGACAGGCAGATCACGGCGGGCTTGTCCGGGCCGTCGTCCAGCAGGTAGGTGCCGCGGGTCATGCGGTCGGTGAGCGTCATCGACATGACGTCCCGGCCGGTTTCCTCGTCCTTGTCCAGCCAGAACGGCCGGTCCACGGGCACGAAGAGCTTGCTGGACTCCATGTAGTGGGTGCGCTCGATGGCGGTCCAGTGGTCGATCGGGAACAGCGAATCGTCGCAGGCGATCTTGGACAGCAGCATCCAGGACTGGGCGGTGAAGATCGCCGCCTGGTAGGTGCGGATGTCGCCGTCGGCGTCGGTCACGGTGATCCGGTTGCCGGCGGTGCGGTGCAGCCGGGTCACGGCCGGCAGCGGCTTGCCGCCCTCGTGCAGCGTGGCGAGCGAGGTGCCGTACGGCCAGTGGACGATCTTCTCCGGCTCGCGCTCCCACAGGCGCAGCGGCAGCTGCTGCGAGCCGCCGACGATGCCGCGGTGGTGGTCGTCGGCCTCGGTGTAGACGACGCGGAGGATCTCCAGGATGGAGTTCGGGAAGTCGGTGTCCCAGCCGCCGGTGCCGAAGCCGACCTGGCCGAAGATCTCCCGGTGCCGGAAGGACTTGAAGGCCTCCGAGTCGCAGAGGAAACCGTAGAAGGTCTGGTTGTCGAGCTTCTCGACCAGCTGGGCCCAGATCTCGCGGATGCGCGGCACGTCCCGCTCGCGCATCGCACGGTTCATGTCGGAGAAGTCGGCGCCCTCTTCGAGGCACTTGCCCCAGGCCGCGGCGACGTCCCGGTACACCTGCGGCAGGTCGTCGATGGTCTCGGCGTAGTGCGACTCGCCCTTGAGGTCCACGACCGTCGAGGGGGTCGCCTCGGCGAGCGGGTTCGGGAAGGGCCTGGTCTCCAGGCCGACCATGTCGATGTAGTGCTGGAGGGCGGTGGAGGAGGGCGGGAAGCGCATCGCGCCCATCTCGGCGGTCAGCGAGTCGTCGCAGCCCTCGAAGCCGACCGTGCGGAGCCGGCCGCCGATCTGGTCGGCCTCGTAGACGACGGGCTTGAGGCCCATCTTCATCAGCTCGTAGGCGGCCACGATGCCGGACAGGCCGCCGCCGATGACCGCGATCTCGGTGCCGTGCTCCGTCGCCGGGATCTGGCCGAGGCCCGCCGGGTGGGCGAGGTAGTCGTCGTAGGCGTACGGGAAGTCCGGGCCGAACATGGTGATCGGCGGCTGCTGCTCGTCGGTGTGCTCGACGGCGTTGGGCACCGTGGACGTCATGGGGTACGGACTCCTTGCACGAAAGAACTCGGGGGGAAGTTCGGGGGGAGGCTCAGGGGGTTCAGACGAGGGACCCGTACAGACCGGGGCGGCGGTCCTTCAGGTACGGGTTGGCCTCGCGGGAGGCGGCGAGGAAGGCGGGGTCGACGTCGGCGACGATCAGCTCCTCGCCCCGGCCGGCGCGGCTGCGGGCGATCCCGTCGGGACCGGCGAGGGCGGAGAGCCCGAAGAACTCGAACTCGCCCTCCGGGCCGACCCGGTTGACGTACGCGACGTACATCTGGTTCTCCCAGGCCCGCACCGGCACCATGGCCTCGGCGACGAACTGGAACGGGTGCATGTTCGCCGTCGGCACGACGAGCAGGTCGGTGCCGGCCAGGGCGTGGGCGCGGGCGTTCTCCGGGAACTCGACGTCGTAGCAGATCATGAGGCCGACGGTCAGGCCGCCCAGCCGGGCCTGGACCAGCGACTGCTCGCCCGGGGTGAAGTGGTCGCGCTCGGCACAGCCGAAGAGGTGGGTCTTGCGGTAGTTCGCGAGCCGGGTGCCGTCGGCGGAGACCAGCTGGGCGGAGTTGTAGACGGTCTCGCCGTCCCGCTCCGGGTAGCCGTAGACGAGGGCCAGCCCGTGCCGGGAGGCGATCTCGGCGATCGCGTCTGCGGAGCGGCCGTCGGCGGGCTCGGCGAGGCGGGCGATGTCGTCGCCGATCGCGTACCCGGTGAGGAACATCTCCGGCGCGGCCAGCAGCCCCGCGCCCGCGGCGGCGGCCCGGCCCGCGGCCTCGTCGAGCACCTTGAGGTTCTCGACGACGGAACCGGGGCGGCCGGAGCTCTGGAGCAGGGCGGTGCGCATGGGGCATCCTCACCGAACGGGAAGTCTGGGGGGTCAGAAAGACGGTACGGTCGGCGCGCTCGGCCGGACAAGCAGGAGCCGTTGCGCGCCCGTGCGAGGTTCGTTGCGTGCAGCGGGGGTCGAACGGCGATTCGTTGCGTCCCCACGCCCACCGGTCGGGGCCGCCCCGTGGCTGACGCGGCTGACCTGCCACTTTGGGGGGCCGGTCCCCACCCGCCGACCGGGGGCGGCAGCACGCCGAGGGGGGACGCGGCCCCCGGCCGGGGACAGGCCGGCATCCCACGACCGGCTCGGCCGGGCGCGCCACGGGGCGACGGAACGCGGCCGACCGACCGTGATCCAGGGCGACGGGTCAGGGGGGCGAGAGGGCGCGGCCGGGGCAGGGTCCAGGGCGGCAGCGGAACAGGGCCGGCAGGGCAGCCGGCGCGCGTCCAAGGCGGCGGTGGATGAGGGACCGCAGGAGCGGCCGGCACGCGGTCCCGGCCGACGCCAGAACAGGACCGGCAGGGCGGCCGGGGCGTGCCCCAGGCGGCGGAGGGTCAGATCCGCAAGCGCGGCCGGCACGCGGTCCCCGCCGGCGGCAGAACAAGACCGGCAGAGCAGCCGGCGCATGCCCCAGAGCGGCGGTGGATCAAGGTCCACAAGCGCGGCCGCCACGCGATCCCCGCCGACGCCAGAACAAGACCGGCAGAGCAGCCGGGGCGTGCCCCAGGCGGCGGAGGGTCAGGATCCACAAGCGCGGCCGGCACACGGTCCCCGCCGGCGGCAGAACAGGACCGGCAGAGCAGCCGGCGCATGCCCCAGAGCGGCGGTGGATCAAGGTCCACAAGCGCGGCCGGCGCGCGGTCCCCGCCGACGCCAGAACAAGACCGGCAGAGCGGCCGGCGCGTGCCCCAGGCGGCGGAGGGTCAGGACCCACAAGCGCGGCCGGCACGCGATCCCCGCCGACGCCAGAACAAGACCGGCAGGGCGGCCGGGGCGTGGTCCAAGGCGGCGGCCGGTTCGCCGGTGTGCGCGGTGACCTGGGACATCGGGTCCCGGGTGGGCCGGCCGCCGCACCGACCCGTGGTGGTACCCGCCCGAGGGAGGGCCGTCCCGTAGCCGAGCCGGCCGGTCTCGGTGCCGGCCCCGCTCGGCGGGGACCGCGTCACAAGGCGGGGCGTTTGACCGGCGGTGAGGCCGCGGCCCCGGCGCCGCCGGTCCGGCTGCGGACGGCGACGGTGCGGGCTGAGTCGCCGGCGTGAGCGTGCCTGCTGGAGCCGGCGGTCGCTGCGCGTCCGGGCGGCGCCCCGGCCCCGCCCGCGGGCCTAGCCCGGGGCGCCCGACGAGAAGCGGCGCAGCAGCGGGGACAGGACCAGGACCGACTTGGTCCGCTCCACGAACGGCTCGCCGGCGATCCGCTCCAGCACCCGCTCGAAGTGGCGCATGTCGGAGGCGAAGACCTGGGCGATCGCGTCCGCGTCGCCTGTGACGGTCGACGCGGCCACGACCTCCTGGTAGCGCTCCAGCCCCCGCTGGATGGTCTCCGGCGAGGTGTTGCGCCGGCAGTAGATCTCGATGTACCCCTCGGTCTCCCAGCCGAGCGCCGCCGGGTCCACCCGGACGGTGAACCCGGTGATGGCTCCGGTGGCCCGCAGCCGGTCCACGCGCCGCTTCACCGCGGGCGCGGACAGGCCGACCATCTGCCCGATGTCCGCATAGGAGCGGCGGGCGTCCTCGGCGAGGGCGTGCACGATGCGTTCGTCGAGATCGTTCAGCACAGGGGGTGGTTCACTTCTTCGGTTCGGGTCACTTCTCTGCCGTCACCGCGAGTTCCTCACCGGTCGCGAGACGGGAACGGCGATAGCCGTAGAGGAAGTAGAACACGAGCCCGGCGGCCATCCAGCATCCGAAGACCACCCAGGTGACGGTGTCGAGGCTGGACATGTTGTAGGCGCAGAACAGGAAGCCCAGCACCGGCAGGACCGGCCCGAACGGCACCCGGAACGCCCGCTCCAGACCCGGCCGCTTGTAGCGCAGCACGATCACCGCGATGTTGACCAGGGCGAAGGCGAACAGCGTGCCGATGCTGGTGGCGTCGACGAGCTTGCCGAGCGGGATGAGCGCGGCGAGCACCCCGCAGAAGAGCGAGACGATCACCGTGTTGAGGCGGGGCGCGCCGGTCTTCGGGTGGATCTTGCCGAGCGCCTTCGGCATCAGGCCGTCGCGGGCCATCGCGAAGAGGATGCGGGTCTGGCCGTAGAGCACGGTGAGCACCACGCTGGCGATGGAGATGACCGCGCCCAGGGCGAGCAGGGTGCCCCAGAAGGTCTGGCCGCTGACATCGTTCATGATCGCGGCGAGGGTCGCCTCCGAACCGTCGAACTTCTTCCAGTTCCAGGCGCCGACGGCGACGCCCGCGACGAGCACGTACAGCGCGGTCACGATGATCAGCGACAGCATGATCGCCCGCGGCAGGTCCCGCTTGGGGTCCTTCGCCTCCTCACCGGCGGTGGAGGCGGCGTCGAAGCCGATGTACGAGAAGAACAGCGTGGCGCCGGCGGCGCTGACCCCGGTCATGCCGAGCGGCATGAAGTCGGCGTAGTTGCCGGACTTGAAGCCCATGACGCCGATCGCGCAGAACAGCACCAGCGCGGCGATCTTCACACTGACCATGATCGTGTTGGCGCGGGCGGACTCCCGCGCACCGCCGAGCAGGAACACCATCGCCAGCAGGACGACGATGAGGGCGGGCAGGTTGATGATGCCGCCCTCGCCCGGTGCCGAGGACAGGGCGCTCGGGATGGTGACGCCGATGGTGCCGTCGAGCAGCTCGTTGAGGTACTCGCCCCAGCCGACGGCGACGGCGGCCACCGACACGCCGTACTCCAGGACCAGGCACCAGCCGCAGACCCAGGCGACCAGCTCGCCCAGCGTTGCGTACGCATACGAGTAGGAGGAGCCGGCGACCGGGATGCTGCCCGCCAGCTCGGCGTAGGACAGGGCCGAGAAGAGGGCCGTGAGGCCGGCGATCACGAAGGACAGGGTGACCGCGGGGCCGGCCTCCGGGACGGCGTCGCCGAGGACGACGAAGATGCCGGTGCCGAGCGTGGCACCGATGCTGATCATGGTCAGCTGCCACAGCCCGAGGGAGCGCCGAAGCTGCCCTCCCTCGCCCTGGCCGCCCTCTGCGACCAGGCGTTCCACCGGCTTGCGACGCATGAGGCGCGCGGCGACGCCCGGGGACGCGGGGGCGGCCGGTCTGGGGTTCTGCGGGGGTGCGCCTTGGTCGAGCACGCGTTGGCTCCTTGTTCGCTGCCGTCGGTTGGGGTACTGACCGGCTGGCCGCCGGCCGTCGTGATGGGGACCGGGGGGCGCCTGCGCAGGCAGGAACCGACCGAGCGGGGTACCCACCACGCACGTACTAGCGCAGCACCCTATGAGGCGGGCCTTCACGGGCGTAATGCAGCAACCTTGCGCATCCCCGCATGATCATTGCGTTCATGCGGCCGGAATGACAAATCGTTGCGCACACGCTGTCGACCGTTGCACGACGATCTCGGAGGCCAGTTTCCGGAGCGCTTTGGCGCGGTGATGCCGGCCGTCCGGCGCCGGGACGCCGACGGCCCCCGCCGTTCCCGGGCGCGGGAACGACGGGGGCCGTCGGGACGGTGCCCGGGGCTAGCTCCAGCTGGCGTGCAGCGGCTTGCCCTCGGCGTAGCCGGCCGCGCTCTGGATGCCCACGATGGCCTTCTCGGCGAACTCCTCCAGGGAGCCGGCGCCGGCGTAGGTGCACGAGGAGCGGACGCCCGCGATGATCGAGTCGATCAGGTCCTCGACGCCCGGGCGGGCCGGGTCGAGGAACATGCGGGAGGTGGAGATGCCCTCCTCGAACAGCGCCTTGCGGGCCCGGTCGTAGGCGGACTCGTCGGACGTGCGGTTGGCCACGGCACGCGCGGAGGCCATGCCGAACGACTCCTTGTACGCACGGCCGTTGGCGTCGTGCTGGAGGTCGCCCGGGGACTCGTAGGTGCCCGCGAACCAGGAGCCGACCATCACGTTGGACGCGCCGGCCGCGAGGGCCATGGCGACATCGCGCGGGTGGCGGACACCGCCGTCGGCCCACACGTGCTTGCCGTACTTCCTGGCCTCGGCGGCGCACTCCAGGACGGCGGAGAACTGCGGCCGGCCCACGCCGGTCATCATGCGGGTGGTGCACATGGCGCCGGGGCCGACACCGACCTTGATGATGTCCGCGCCGGCGTCGACGAGGTCCTTGACGCCCTCTGCGGAGACGATGTTGCCCGCGGCGATCGGCACCTGCGGGTCGAGCGCGCGCACCACCTTGATGGCGCTGATCATCGACTCCTGGTGGCCGTGCGCGGTGTCGATGACGAGCGTGTCCACGCCCGCGTCGAGCAGCTGCTTGGCCTTGCCCGCCACATCGCCGTTGATGCCGACGGCGGCGGCGATGCGCAGCCTGCCGTTCGCGTCCACGGCGGGCGTGTACAGCGTGGCGCGCAGCGCGCCCTTGCGGGTGAGGATGCCGGCCAGCTTGCCGTCCTTGTCGACGGCCGGGGCGTAGCGGCGGTTGTGCTGGTCGAGGATGTTGAAGGCATCGCGCGGGTCTATGTCCGCGTCCAGCAGGAGCAGGTCCTTGGACATGACCACTTCGAGCTGGGTGAAGCGGTCGACGCCGGACAGGTCGGCGTCGGTGACGACGCCGACGGGCCGGTGGTTCCCGTCCACGACCACACCGGCGTTGTGCGCCCGCTTGGGCAGCAGCGCGAGCGCGTCGGCGACGGTCTGGTGCGGGGCCAGGATGATCGGGGTGTCCAGCACCAGGTGGCGGCTCTTCACCCAGGAGATCACGTCGGTGACGACGTCGATCGGGATGTCCTGCGGGATGACCACGAGGCCGCCCCGGCGGGCCGTCGTCTCGGCCATCCGGCGGCCGGCGACGGCGGTCATGTTGGCGACGACGAGCGGGATGGTGGTGCCCGTGCCGTCCGGCGAGCTGAGGTCCACGCCCTGACGCGAGCCGACCGCGGAGCGGCTCGGCACCATGAACACGTCGTCGTACGTCAGGTCGTACGCGGGCTGGATGTCATTGAGGAAACGCACGTGCTGCACATCCCAGTCGATCAGAGGTGGCCCCCGGACAGGTGTGCCAGGGGGAAAGAGCACGTACTTCATTCTCCCATGTCGGGTGCGGTGTCATGCCCCGACGGAACATCCAGGGTCGCCGCGGATCGCCTAGGAGCTTCCTCCAAGGGCGAGGGCGACGGTCAGCGACGGCATCACGCGCATGGCATGCGTGAAGACCTCCTGGGCGGTCTCCCACTCCTGGGGCCGCTGCCGCGCGTAGCCCTCCCAGCCGCGTACGACGACCAGGAGTCCCCTGCCCTCGGCCTCCTGCGGCCACACGGACAGGTCGGACAGGGAGTCGGCCAGCGCGTCCCAGTTGCGGCCGAACCAGCCGGGCAGCGACAGGGCCCGGGCGGCGCGGTCCATCAGCCCGGCCTTGTCGGTGACGCCGTCGAGGTCGAGGGCGACCACGAAACGGCCGGTCAGGTCTTCGCTCATCTCAGTACCGCCCGGAACGACTCGTAGTGATCATCGGTGTAGTAGATCTCCCCGTCCTGCCGGGTGACCAGGCGCCGGGCCCCGCGGTCGCGTGAGCCGGGGGTCGGCACGGTGTACTCGTGGTAGTAGCCGCGCCGGTGCTTCGGCAGCCGTCCCTCGAAGTTCCCGAAGACGGTGCCGTCCTTGGCGTAGGGGAAGGGGCCGCCCTCGTCGACGAGGACGAGTGTCCTGCGGGCCTCGGCCGGGAGCCGGGACTCCTGGACGGCGGCCATGCCCCGGGCCCAGGGCGGGGTGGCGGTGCCCGTGCCCGGCGGGGCCGGGGCGGAGCCGCCGGCGCACCCCGTCAGGAGGACGGCGAGACAGACGAGCAGCCCGGCGAGGGCGCGGGGGACGAACCGTGGCAGCATGCGGACGATGCTGCCACGGCCGCCCCGGCACGACCCGCTGTCAGACCCCGTCGGGGTCCTGACGGTTGAGCGCCGGCTTCGGCGTGGGCCCCGCCGTCATCAGGTAGTCGGCGGCCGAGGTGTCCGTCACCAGGCTGGTGACCAGCCCGGAGCGCAGCACCGCGTCGATCGCGGACGCCTTGCGCTGCCCGCCCGCGATCGCCACGACCTCCGGGATACGGCGGAGCTGGTCGGTCTTGACCGTGATGCACCGCTCCCCCAGGTCCCGTCCGATGCGGCGTCCCTCGGCGTCGAAGAGGTGCGCCGACATCTCGGCGGCGACACCGAGCGAGGCGTAGTGCGCGCGCTCCTCGTCGCTCAGCATGTCGTGCACGGTCGAGATGCCCGGCTCCCAGGAACCGATGGAGACGCAGGCGACCGTGACCTTGTCGAAGTACTCGAAGGCCCGGGCGATCCCGGTCTGGTTGCGCAGTGCCGCCGCGGTGGCCGCGTCCGGCAGCAGCATCGGCGCGTAGATGGGGTGGGCGTCGCCGCCGGACACCTGGGCGGCCCGGCGGACCGCCTCCACCGAGCCGCGCTCGGCGGTCCCGGCGTCGTACACGCCCGTCAGCTGCACCACCGTGCACGGCGGCAGCCGGTCGAGCGCCGCCGCCATGTGGATGGTGGACCGGCCCCAGGCCAGCCCGAGGACGTCCCCCTCGTTGACGAGTTCGCCGAGCAGGTCGGCGGCGACCTCCCCGAGGTTCTCGGGGTCGGGGGTCTCCTCGGCCTCGGCCGGGGACTCGACCACGACGGCGTGCCGCAGGCCGTAACGGGCGCGGAGCGCGTCGGAGCGCTCGGCGTCCAGTTCGGCCGGGACGCGGATCTCGATGCGCACGAGATCCCGTTCGAGGGCCGTCTCCAGGACCCGGGCCACCTTGAAGCGGCTGACGCCGAACTCCTCCGCGATCTGGATCTTGGACTTGCCCTCAAGGTAGAAGCGGCGGGCCATGGCCGCCGCCTGCACCAGCTCAGCGGGTCCCATCCGCATGGCTGACCGGCCCGCCGACATACCCGACACGGCGATCTCCTCACTGCTGTTCACACTCTGGATTCGCCGTTCATCCTCGCAGATTCGGCGCGGCTGATCCGCCCTGATGGGCGGCGTTCATTCAAGCGTTCACTTCGCCGTGGCTCAGTGGTCGCATGCCCAGGACGCCTTGGCGGTGGCCGCTTCCGCCTGCGTGCGCAGGGCGCGTACGGCCTCTGCCGGGTCGTTCGCCCCGTAGACGGCCGAGCCGGCGACGAACACGTCCGCTCCCGCGTCCGCGCACTGCTCGATCGTCGAGGCCGAGACACCCCCGTCCACCTGCAGCCACAGCTGCAGACCGTGCTTGTTGATCAGCTCACGGGTGCGGCGGATCTTCGGCAGCATGATGTCGAGGAAGGCCTGGCCGCCGAAGCCCGGCTCCACCGTCATGACGAGCAGCATGTCGAGTTCCGGGAGCAGGTCCTCGTACGGCTCGATCGGCGTGGCGGGCTTGAGCGCCATGGAGGCGCGGGCACCCTTGGCGCGGATCTCCCGGGCGAGCCGCACGGGTGCGGCGGCCGCCTCCACGTGGAAGGTGACGGAGGAGGCCCCCGCCTCGACGTACCGGGGCGCCCACCGGTCGGGGTCCTCGATCATGAGGTGGCAGTCCAGCGGGGTGTCCGTCGCACGCGCCAAGGACTCCACCACCGGCACGCCGAGCGTGAGGTTGGGGACGAAGTGGTTGTCCATGACGTCGACGTGGAGCCAGTCGGCGCCTTGGACCGCCTTGGCCTCCTCCGCGAGGCGGGCGAAGTCGGCGGACAGGATGCTGGGGTTGATCTGCGCGGCCATGACCCAAGCCTGCCACGTCGCTGGGCCGGGCTGTAGCGGCGGTCCACGGGTTGAGTTCCGGCCGGCGGGCCGGTGGGGGCCGGTCGCGCGGTTCCCCGCGCCCCTGTCGGGGCGCTGCCCCCGGCGGCGTCATGCCGTTCTGCGGATCAGGGACAGGTACATCGCGTCCGTGCCGTGGAGGTGGGGCCAGAGCTGGATGTCGGGGCCCTCGCCCAGGTGGGGTACGCCGGGCAGGAGGGGGCGGGCGTCGATCAGCTCCGTGTCCGGGTGCTGCTTGAGGACGTCGGCCACCACCGCGCGGGTCTCGGCGAGGTGCGGGGAGCAGGTGGCGTAGCCGACGACTCCGCCGACGCGCACGGAGTCCAGGGCGCTGCGCAGCAGTCCGCGCTGGAGCGGGGCGAAGTCGTCCAGGTCCTCGGGGCGGCGGCGCCAGCGGGCCTCGGGGCGGCGGCGGAGGGCGCCCAGGCCGGTGCAGGGGACGTCGACCAGCACCCGGTCGAAGGTGCCGGGCCGCCAGGGCGGACGGGTGCCGTCGGCGGCGATGACCTGGTACGGGCCGGGATTGCCGTGCAGTGCCTTGGCGACCAGCCCCGCCCGGTGCGGCTGCTTCTCCGAGGCGAGCAGCGTGGCCCCGCGCGCGGCGGCCAGCGCGCCGAGCAGCGCGGCCTTGCCGCCCGGACCGGCGCACCCGTCGAGCCACTTCCCGTCGGGCCCCTCCAGCGGGGCGTTGGCCAGCGCGAGGGCGACCAGCTGGCTGCCCTCGTCCTGGACACCGGCGCGTCCCTCGCGGACGGCCTCGACCGCGCCGGGCTCACCGCCCTCGGCGAGCCGCACGGCGTACGGCGACCAGCGCCCGGGTACGGCGGCGTCCTCGCGCAGCAGCTCCTCGGTGGTGGCCCGTCCCGGCCGGGCGACCAGCGTCACCTCGGGCCGCTCGTTGTCGGCCGCGAGCAGCTCCTCGATGCCGGCCCGGCCGCCGCCGAGGGAGTCCCACAGTGCGGAGACGACCCAGCGGGGGTGCGAGTGCACGACGGCGAGGTGGTCCTCGGGGTCGTCGTCGTAGGGCGGCGCGACCTTCTCGGTCCACCCGTCGAGATCGTGCTGGGCGATCTTGCGCAGCACCGCGTTGACGAACTTGGCCCGCCCGTCCCCGAGCACCACCCGGGCCAGCTCGACGGCTGAGGAGACGGCGGCGTGCGTGGGGATCCGCGTGCCGAGCAGCTGGTGCGCGCCCAGGCTCAGCACGTCCAGCACCGGCGGGTCGACCTCGCGCAGCGGCCGGTCGACGCAGGCGGCGATGACGGCGTCGTAGGTGCCCTGCCGGCGCAGCGTGCCGTACACCAGCTCGGTGGCGAGGGCGGCGTCCCGGGTGTCGAAGTCGCCCTTCGCGCGGGCCTTGCGGAGCAGCGGGGGCAGCACGAGGTTGGCGTACGCGTCCCGCTCGTCCACCGCGCGCAGCGCCTCGAAGGCGAGGAAGCGGACGGGGTCCTTCTGGGGACGGCGGTAGGGCTTGGCGGGCTTGCGCGGCCGCCGGGACTGCTCGCTCACGAAAAAGGTGCTCCGGGTGTGATGAAGAGGATGCGCCTCCAGCCTACGTCGCACCACCGCCCCCCTGGCCGCCCGGCCTCACTTCACCACCGGGGCACACCTGCGCGAGGCCGGGCCTGACCCGCGGGCTGCGACGGACTCAGCGCCCGGGTGAGGTGCGGCGGTAGGAACGTGCGGCGGGGGACAGGCCGATGCCCCCACCGGGAACGACGGGGAGGGGGCATCGGCGCACGGTGGCACGCACCGGTGCCCCGGGGCACCGAGCCGGGCGCTGACGAGCACTCGGCCAGCACTCGGCCTCCGAGGTGGTCAGGACACCGGCCGGCTCGCCCCGCGAGGGACCCGGTCTCGTCCTCGTGCACCGGCCGGCCCGGCCCGCCGGGCAGGCGTCAGCCGCCGACGGTCTCGCCGTCCGCGATGCGGACCCCGCGTGCCCAGTCGGCCGCGCGCATCGGCTTCTTGCCCTGCGCCTGGACCCACACGAGTTCGACGGCGTACGAACCGGTGCCCACGTGCACGCTGTTCTTGCCGACCGCGAGGCGGCCCGGCGCGAGGTCGGTGCGCTCGGGCACCGGCGTGACCTGGATCAGCTTGAGCCGCTCGCCGCGGAAGACGGTCCACGCACCGGGCGCCGGGGTGCAGCCGCGCACCACCCGGTCGACGCGCAGCGCGGGCGCCGCCCAGTCCACCTGGGCGTCCTCGACAGTGATCTTCGGCGCGAGGGAGATGCCCTCGCCGGGCTGCGGTACGGCCTTCAGCGTGCCGTCCTCGATGCCGTCCATGGTCGCGGCGAGCAGCCCCGCGCCCGCGAACGCGAGCCGGGTGAGCAGGTCGCCGCTGGTGTCGCTGGGGCGGACCTCCTCGGTCACGGTGCCGTAGACCGGCCCGGAGTCCAGTCCCTCCTCGATGAGGAAGGTGGACGCCCCGGTGATCTCGTCGCCCGCCATGATGGCGTGCTGCACCGGCGCCGCGCCGCGCCAGGCCGGCAGCAGCGAGAAGTGCAGGTTGACCCAGCCGTGCGCGGGGATGTCGAGGGCGGCCTTCGGCAGCAGGGCGCCGTAGGCGACGACGGGACAGCAGTCCGGCGCGATCTCCGTCAGCCGCCCGAGGAAATCCGGGTCCCGCGGCTTCAGCGGCTTCAGCACCTCGATCCCGGCCTCCTCCGCCCGCTCGGCCACGGGCGACGCGACCAGCCGGCGCCCGCGCCCGGCCGGCGCGTCGGGCCGCGTGACGACGGCGGCCACCTCGTGCCGCCCGGAGGCGAGCAGAGCGTCCAGAGCGGGAACGGCGACCTCAGGGGTACCGGCGAAGACGAGCTTCATGGGCGGGATCGGGCCTCTCGGGCGGGGGTCGGGCGGGCAGCACACCAGTCTATGACCATGAACGGCGCAGGAGTGGATGGGCGGGCGTACGCAGATGCCCGTACGCCCCCACCCCGTGACCAGCGGAGCTTCAGCGCGTTGGTCAAGAAAGAGTTGACCACATCGGGCCGCTGTCTCGGCCCAGTTCCTTTCAACGCCGGTTCGAGAGGCTTGTTCATGGCCGACCACGCAACCCACGACGCCCAGGCCCGGGCCAGCCTGCACTTGCTGGTGCGGGACATCGAGCGGGTCCGCCGGCAGGTGGACGCGCTGCGCACGCTCACCGCCCAGCTGGGCAACGTCTACCGCCCGCGCCGCACCGGCCCGTCCACGGGCTTCGTCGTCTACGGACGCGCCCCCGCACCGACGGTCCGCCTCGCCCAGGAACTCCGGGACAGTGTCGAAACCCTGGTCACGGCCGCCGTGGACTTCGACCGCTCGCTCGGCTTCTCGTGGGACGCGGTGGGCTCGGCGCTCGGGGTCACCAAGCAGGCCGTGCACCGCCGCTACGGCGCCCGCCGCGCCGCGGCGCAGGCGGCGGCCGATGCGGAGCGGACGGCGGAGCCGGCCGGCACCCGCACGCTCAACGTGAACACGGGCCTGCCGACGGTTCCCGCGGCCCGCTCCATGCCCACCCAGCCGACCGCGGGCAGCCCGACGCTGCGCGACGACGCCCGCCCGACCGCCTTCCCCGGCCCCCGCAACGGCTGAACTCCCCCGCCCCGCCCTCCCGGACCCTCCCCGGGAGGGCAACCGTGTGCGGGGCCCGGGCGTCAGCCGATGTCCGGCGGATCGATCCGTACCCGTACCCGTACCGCCTCCGCGCCGCCCCGCGCCATGCGCGCGGCCTGGGCCGTCTTCAGGGCGGTGGCCAGCGCGGCTCCGCTGCCCGGGGGGACGCGGACGAGAACCCGCTCCCAGTGCTCGCCGGGTGGCGGAGCGCCGGGCCGGCGCGGCCGGCCGGGCGGCGGGGGCGGCAGCGGCACCGGCCCCAGCAGCTCGGCGTCCGGCGGCAGACCGGCCGCGGCCAGGAACTCGGCGAGGGCCGCGGGCGGACCGGACACGGCCGCCATCCGGGACACCGGCGGGAAGCCCAGCTCGGCCCGCTCGGCCAGTTCCCGCACGGCGTGCCCGACCGGGTCCCAGCGCACCAGCGCCTGCACGGGGCGCAGGGTCGGCTCGGCCACGACGACCACGGTGCCGCCCTCGCTCTGGGGCCGCACCAGCGCGCCGGCCGCGATCCACCGGCGCAGCGCGTCCTCACCGGCCCGCAGGTCGGGCCGCACGAGCATGGCCCAGCCGTCCAGCAGCAGGGCCGCCGCGTAGCCGCCCTCGGCGACCGGTTCGGCGCCGGGGGTGCTGACGACCAGCGCGGGTGTGTCCGGGACGGTGTCCAGCACGTGCTCGCGGCCGGAGGTGCGCACCGGGACGGCGGGGAAGGCCCGCCCCAGTTCCTCGGCGGTGCGGCGCGCCCCGACGACCTGGGCGCGGAGCCGGAAGCCACCGCACTCCGGGCAGTGCCAGGCGCCTTCCTCGCGCCCGCACCAGCCGCACCGCAGCACGCCCGCGTCCTGCCCCTGGAGCGGTCCGGAGCAGTGCCGGCACCGGGCGGGCGCCCGGCACCGGTCGCAGGCCATGCGGGGCGCGTAACCGCGCCTGGGCACCTGGACCAGCACCGGCCCGTGCCGCAGCCCCTCGCGGGCGGCCTGCCAGGCGAGGGTGGGCAGGCGGGCGGCCCGGGCGGCCTCGTCGCGCGCGAGGTCTCCGTCGCCGACCGTGCGGACCAGGGGCGCGGTCCGGCGCACCTGCTCCCGACCGGCGACCAGCGGCCGGGCCCAGCCGCTCTCGACGAGCTGGGCGGCCTCCACCGTGCAGCTCCAGCCCCCCAGCAGGAAGGCGCACTTGTCCAGCGCGGCACGGAGCAGGAGCACGTCGCGGGCGTGCGGCTGCGGGGCGTGCTGTTCGCTGTGGCTGTCGTCCCCGTCGTCCCAGACGGCGACGAGTCCCAGGTCCCGTACCGGCGCGAACATCGCCGCCCTCGTCCCCACGACGGCCCGCACGGAACCCCGTCGCACCGCGAGCCACTGCGCGTACCGCTTCTCAGGGCCGGCGTCGGCGGTGAGCAGCGCGTGCCGGCCCGGGCCGAGCAGCGCGGTCAGCGCGGTGTCCACGCGCGCGGCGGCCCGCCCGTCCGGTACGACGACGAGGGCGCCGCGCCCGGAGGCGAGGGTGGCGGCGACGGCCCGGGCCAGCTCCTCGCTCCAGCGCGGTCCCGGCAGCGCGTTCCACACGGCCCTGGGCGCCCCGCCGGAGGCCAGCGCGTCCAGGAAGGCACCCCCGTGCTCGTAGCGCTCCCAGGAGCCGGTGTCCGGCGTCCGGGGCGGGGGCAGCGGGTCGGGCGACGGCCGCTGTTCGGCGCGGGCGTTGCGCGGCGGCACGGCCAGCTGGAGGACGTCGGCGAGGCTGCCGGCGTACCGGTCGGCGACGGCGCGGGCGAGGCCGAGCAGCTCCTCGCTCAGCACCGGCTCGGGCGACACCACCTGGGCGAGCGCGGCCAGCGGCCCGGAGTAGTCGGACTCGGCGCGCCGCTCGACGAGGAAGCCGTCGATGAGGCCGCCGCCCTCGCGGCGGCCCTCCCGCACCCGGTGCCGCCCGGCCCCGAACCGCACCCGCACCCGCACGCCGGGCTGCGCCTGCGCGTCCATCTCCTCGGGCACGGCGTAGTCGAAGTACCGGTCCAGGTGGAGGACGCCCTTGTCGACCAGCACCCGCGCGACGGGCAGTTCCTTGGCGAGCGCGGCCCCGCGCCAGGTCCGCGGCTTGGCCCGGGGCGCCTTGGCCCGGCGGACGCTCTCCCGGATGAGCGCGAGCTGCTCCGGCGGCGCCCCCTCGGCCCCGCCGTCCCCGTCCGCCCGGGGCACCCCGTTCTCGCTGCTCACGCTTGCATTCTTACCAAACGCCACTGACAACGACCCCGGACGCCCGCTTCCCGCCAGCGCCCGCCGCGGTGCGATTCCGAGGCGGTCCCCCGGGAACGCGCCGAGGCCCGGCTCCCCCTCGGGGGGCCGGGCCTCGGCGGACGGGCGGGCGCGGGTTACAGGCCCGCGGCGGCACGCAGAGCGTCCACGCGGTCCGTGCGCTCCCAGGTGAAGTCGGGCAGCTCGCGGCCGAAGTGGCCGTAGGCCGCCGTCTGGGAGTAGATCGGGCGGAGCAGGTCGAGGTCACGGATGATCGCGGCCGGACGGAGGTCGAAGACCTCGTCGATCGCCTTCTCGATCTTCTCGGGGTCGATCTTGTGGGTGCCGAAGGTCTCCACGAAGAGACCGACGGGCTCGGCCTTGCCAATCGCGTAGGCGACCTGGACCTCGCAGCGGGCGGCCAGGCCGGCCGCCACGACGTTCTTGGCCACCCAGCGCATGGCGTAGGCCGCCGAGCGGTCGACCTTGGACGGGTCCTTGCCGGAGAAGGCGCCGCCGCCGTGACGGGCCATGCCGCCGTAGGTGTCGATGATGATCTTGCGGCCGGTGAGGCCGGCGTCGCCCATCGGGCCGCCGATCTCGAAACGGCCGGTCGGGTTGACCAGCAGGCGGTAGCCCTCGGTCTCCAGCTTGATGCCCTCGTCCAGGAGCGCCTTCAGCTCCGGCTCCACGACGAACTCGCGGATGTCGGGGGCGAGCAGCGACTCCAGGTCGATGTCGGAGGCGTGCTGGGAGGAGACGACCACCGTGTCGAGGCGGACGGCCTTGTCGCCGTCGTACTCGATGGTGACCTGCGTCTTGCCGTCGGGGCGCAGGTAGGGGATGGTGCCGTTCTTGCGGACCTCGGACAGGCGCTTGGACAGCCGGTGCGCCAGGAAGATCGGCAGCGGCATCAGGGTGGGCGTCTCGTCGGACGCGTAGCCGAACATCAGGCCCTGGTCGCCCGCGCCCTGCTTGTCGAGTTCGTCCTCGTCGCCCTCGACCCGGGCCTCGTACGCCGCGTCGACACCCTGCGCGATGTCCGGGGACTGCGCGCCGATGGACACCGAGACACCGCAGGAGGCGCCGTCGAAGCCCTTCTTGGAGGAGTCGTAGCCGATCTCCAGGATCTTGCTGCGGACGAGGGTCGCGATGTCCGCGTAGGCCTTGGTCGTCACCTCGCCGGCCACGTGCACCAGGCCGGTGGTGATCAGCGTCTCGACGGCGACCCGGGAGGTCGGGTCCTCGCGCAGGAGCGCGTCGAGAATGGTGTCGCTGATCTGGTCAGCGATCTTGTCGGGGTGACCCTCGGTCACGGACTCCGAGGTGAACAGGCGACGGGACACAACGCTCCCTGTGGTTGCAGCGGCTGCTGGCTGATCATTTGCGGTCGGCGCTGGGCTGCGCCTGGCGCCGACCGTGAACAGTTTATCGGGCACACCCGGTCGGCTGGCCACCGTCTCGCCTCTCGGGAGCGCTGTGACCTGCGGCACGGGCATTCTGCACAATGGCGAGCGGCCTTGGCCAGGGTCGCCACACCCGATCCGGGCGTGGCGTGAACTCGATCCCGAGTTCCCCCGTTCGCCAGTGCCGGGTTTAGCCCAGTCGGCGTACGACCAGGTCCCAGACGGTGTCGGCGAGGGCCTCCTTGGGGCCGTGCGGCACCGGGGTCTCGCTGCCGTCGGCGCCCAGGACGACGGCCTCGTTCTCCTCGGCGCCGAAGGTCTTGCGCTCCCCCACCTCGTTGACCACGAGGAGGTCGCAGCCCTTGCGGGCGAGCTTGGTGCGGCCGTTGGCGAGGACGTCGTCGGTCTCGGCGGCGAAGCCGACGACCACCTGTCCGGGGCGGGCGCGGTCGGCGGAGATCTCCGCGAGGATGTCCGGATTCCGCACCAGGACGATCGGGTCGGGGTCCTGGCCGTCCTTCTTCTTGATCTTCCCGGCGGCGTAGGCGGCCGGGCGGAAGTCGGCGACGGCGGCGGCCATGACCACGGCGTCCGCGTCCGCGGCGGCCTTCAGGACGGCCTCGCGCAGCTGGACGGCGGTGCCGACGCGGACCACGTCCACCCCCGCCGGGTCGGGCAGCCCGGTGTTGGCCGAGACAAGTGTCACCCGGGCGCCGCGGGCGGCGGCGGTGCGGGCGAGCGCGTAGCCCTGCTTGCCGGAGGAGCGGTTGCCGAGGAAACGGACCGGGTCCAGGGGCTCGCGGGTACCGCCGGCGGAGACCACCACGTGCCGGCCCGCGAGGTCGGGCTCGGCGGCGCCCCGGGCCAGCACCCGGCGGCACACCTCGAAGATCTCCGCCGGGTCGGGCAGCCGGCCCTTGCCGGTGTCGACACCGGTGAGGCGGCCGACGGCCGGCTCGACGACGACGGCGCCGCGGCGGCGCAGCGTGGCCACGTTCTCCTGGGTGGCCGGGTGCTCCCACATCTCGGTGTGCATCGCCGGGGCGAAGACGACCGGGCAGCGGGCGGTGAGCAGGGTGTTGGTCAGCAGGTCGTCGGCGAGACCGTGGGCGGCCTTGGCGAGCATGTCGGCGGTGGCCGGGGCCACCACCACCAGGTCGGCGTGCTGGCCGATGCGGACGTGCGGAACCTCGTGGACGTCGTCCCAGACCTCGGTCGAGACCGGGTTGCCGGAGAGGGCGGACCAGGTGGCGGCGCCGACGAAGTGCAGCGCGGAGGCGGTGGGCACCACGCGGACGTCGTGGCCCGACTCCGTGAACCTTCTCAGCAGCTCACAGGCCTTGTAGGCGGCAATGCCACCGCTGACCCCCAGCACGACCTTCGGCTTGTCCACCATGGCTCCTCGCCTTCGAGAATCTGCAACACCCATGACACACCACAGGCCCGGCAGCATGACTGCCGGGCCTGTGGACAAGTCGATCGCAATCAGAAGATACGACTGCGAGTACTGCGGCGAGTACTACTGCGCCGGGCCCTCGACGGCCTCGGAGGTCAGCAGACCGGCGTTGATCTCGCGCAGGGCGATCGACAGCGGCTTCTCGTGGACGTGGGTGTCGACGAGCGGACCGACGTACTCAAGGAGGCCCTCACCGAGCTGCGAGTAGTACGCGTTGATCTGGCGGGCACGCTTGGCCGCGTAGATCACGAGGCTGTACTTCGAGTCGGTCGCCTCGAGAAGCTCGTCGATCGGCGGGTTGATGATGCCCTCGGGCGCGGTGATGGAAGAGGACACGCTCTACCTTCCGATGGATGGAAAAGAATCAGACATCGTGATCACAATCACGATCACACAACGTCCATCAAGGCTAGCAGCTCGCGGGCCACGTCCTCGACGGAGGTGTTGACCAGGGTCACATCGAACTCCGGCTCGGCCGCCAGCTCGGTCCTCGCGGCCGCCAGGCGGCGCTCGATGACCTCCGGCGGCTCGGTTCCCCGGCCGGTAAGCCTGCGCACGAGCTCCTCCCAGGAGGGCGGAGCCAGGAACACCAGCTGGGCGTCGGACAGCGACTCGCGGACCTGCCGGGCGCCCTGGAGGTCGATCTCCAGCAGGACCGGCTCGCCGTTCTCCAGCCGCTCCTGCACGGCCGCGCGGGGCGTGCCGTAGCGGTTGCCGGCGAACTCGGCCCATTCAAGCAGCTCGCCGTTGGCGATCAGCTTGTCCATCTCCTCGTCGGTGACGAAGAAATAGTGGACTCCATGCTGCTCGCCGGGGCGCGGCTTGCGGGTGGTCGCCGACACCGAGAGCCAGACCTCGGGGTGTTCCTTGCGCATATGGGCGACGACCGTGCTCTTGCCGACCCCCGAGGGGCCGGAGAGCACGGTCAGCCGCGGACGTACGTCCGGGGGCTCGGGGGTCGTCCCCCGGAATGTTGCAGCCATGCAGCGATTATTCCAGCAATCCCGGAGTGCCCGGGACTCCCTGTCCGCCGGGAGGCGGACTCAGGAGCCGGTGCTGCCGAACTCACGCTCCAGGGAAGCGATCTGGTTCGAACCGAGACCCCGCACGCGGCGGCTCTCGGAGATACCCAGACGCTCCATGATCTGCTTGGCGCGGACCTTGCCCACGCCGGGCAGCGACTCAAGGAGGGCGGAGACCTTCATCTTGCCGATGACGTCGTTTTCCTGGCCCTGCTTGATGACCTCGTGCAGGGAGGCGCCGGAGTGCTTGAGTCGATTCTTGACCTCGGCCCGCTCCCGGCGAGCCGCGGCGGCCTTTTCGAGCGCGGCTGCGCGCTGTTCAGGGGTAAGGGGCGGAAGAGCCACGCCTACGTCACCTCGGATGTCGAACTGTCGGATACGGACCGGTGAGGAACCTAGTCGCCCCACACCTGGGGAGCCACGAGCAACACGCTGCCCGTTCTCCCCCACTGCCTGAAGGGCGTGGGAGGTGTCCCCACTGCTCGGAGACTAGCGGGCAAGTCCGCCAGAGTCAGCGAGAACAGCGGAAAAGTCCTGGTCAGCCTCCGTCAGGCCGGACATTTCAGACATAATGCCCTCGATTTGAGGATGTATTCACACTCAAGTCGGCGCGATCCCGCTCCACGGAGCACCTCGCCGGGGCTCAGACCCCGGCGACGGCCGCCTGGATCTCGGTCGCGAACCGCTCGGCCGCCCCGCGCAGCGCGCTGACGTCGGGACCGTGACGCAGAACACCCCGGCTGACGTTCGGCACGACGTTCCGGACGGCCGGTCCGAAGACCGAGGGAAGGTCGGCCGGCGTCGCGCCCTGCGCCCCGATGCCGGGCGCGAGGAGCGGCCCGTTGATGTCCAGGTCGTACACGGACAGGTCGCCGAGCGTGGCGCCGACGACCGCGCCGAAGGAGCCCAGCGGCTTCTCCCCCGCGTTCTCGGCCGCCAGGTGGGCCAGCATGGTCGCCCCGACGCTCCGCCCGTCGGCGCGCACGGCGTGCTGCACCTCGCCCCCCTCCGGGTTCGAGGTCAGCGCCAGCACGAACAGGCCGGCGCCGCTCTCCCGGGCCAGCGCGACGGCCGGGCTGAGCGAGCCGTAGCCGAGGTACGGCGAGACGGTCAGGGCGTCGGAGAACAGCGGGGCGTCCGGGTGCAGGAACGACTCGGCGTAGGCCGCCATGGTCGAGCCGATGTCGCCGCGCTTGGCGTCCATCACGACCAGGGCGCCGGCCGCCCGCGCCTCCTGGACCGACTTCTCCAGGACGGCGAGGCCGCGCGAGCCGAACCGCTCGAAGAAGGCGCTCTGCGGCTTCAGGACCGCCACCCGGCCGGCCACGGCCTCGACGACCGTGCGGCTGAACCGCTCCAGGCCGGCCACGTCGTCGTCCAGGCCCCACTCGGCGAGCAGGGAGGCGTGCGGGTCGATGCCCACGCACAGCGGGCCGCGCTCGTCCATGGCGCGGCGCAGCCGGGCGCCGAACGGCTCCAACGGGCTCATGCGGGCTTCCTCACGTCGGCGCCGACCGCGTCGGCGAGGGTGGCGTACGGGCTGGTGCGCAGGCGGGCGGCAAGCCCCTTGTGGACGGCCCGGCACCAGAAGGGGCCCTCATAAATGAAGGCGCTGTAGCCCTGGACCAGCGTGGCACCGGCCAGGATGCGCTGCCAGGCGTCCTCGGCGGTCTCGATGCCGCCGACGCCCACCAGGGTGATCCGGTCGCCCACGCGCGCGTACAGGCGCCGCAGGACCTCCAGGGAGCGCTCCTTGAGCGGCGCGCCGGACAGGCCGCCGGTCTCCTTGACCAGCGCGGCGGAGGACCGCAGGCCGAGGCCCTCGCGCGCGATGGTGGTGTTGGTGGCGATGATGCCGTCCAGGCCCAGCTCCACGGCGAGGTCGGCGACCGCGTCGACGTCCTCGTCGGCGAGGTCGGGGGCGATCTTCACCAGGAGCGGGACGCGGCGGTTCGCGACCGTGCGGTCGGCGGCCTCGCGCACGGCGGTGAGCAGCGGGCGCAGGTGGTCCACCGCCTGGAGGTCGCGCAGGCCGGGGGTGTTCGGGGAGGAGACGTTGACGACCAGGTAGTCGGCGTACGGCGCGAGGCGCTCGGCGGACTTCACGTAGTCGGCGACGGCCTCCGCCTCCGGGACGACCTTGGTCTTGCCGATGTTGACGCCGACCACGGTCCTGAAGACCGGCTCGCGGGTGGCCAGGCGGGCCGCCACGGTGAGGGAACCGTCGTTGTTGAAGCCCATGCGGTTGATCAGGGCGCGGTCCGCGACCAGGCGGAACAGGCGCTTCCTGGGGTTGCCGGGCTGCGGCTCGCCCGTCACGGTGCCGATCTCGACGTGGTCGAAGCCCAGCATCGACATGCCGTCGATGGCCACGGCGTTCTTGTCGAAGCCGGCGGCGAGCCCGAAGGGGCCGTGCATGCGCAGCCCGAAGGCCTCCGTGCGCAGCTCCTTGTGGCGGGGCGCCAGGGCGGCCGCGACGAAGGTGCGCAGCACGGGGACGCGGGCGGCGAGGCGGATCCAGCGGAAGGCCAGGTAGTGGGCCTTCTCGGGGTCCATACGCTGGAAGACCAGCTTGAAGAAGATGGTGTACATGGTGTCCTCGTGAAGAGGGGGACACCGTTTCCGGTGTCCCCCTCGGGGCTGCTAGTCGCGGGCCGCGGTCAGGTGGGCCGCGTGTTCCTGGAGCGAACGGACGCCCACGTCCCCGTGGTTGAGGGCGTCGATGCCCTGGACCGCCGCCGCGAGCGCCTGGACGGTCGTCAGGCACGGCACGGAGCGGGCCACCGCGGCCGTACGGATGTCGTAGCCGTCGAGGCGGCCGCCGGTGCCGTACGGGGTGTTGACGATGAGGTCGACCTCGCCGTCGTGGATCAGCTGGACGATGGTCCGCTCGCCGTTCGGGCCGGTGCCCTCGGACTGCTTGCGCACGACCGTGGCGTTGATGCCGTTGCGCTTGAGGACCTCGGCGGTGCCGGAGGTGGCCAGCAGCTCGAAGCCGTGGGCGACCAGCTCGCGCGCCGGGAAGATCATCGAGCGCTTGTCGCGGTTGGCGACCGAGATGAACGCGCGGCCCTTGGTGGGCAGCGGGCCGTAGGCACCGGCCTGCGACTTGGCGTACGCCGTGCCGAAGACGGAGTCGATGCCCATGACCTCGCCGGTCGAGCGCATCTCCGGGCCGAGGACGGTGTCCACACCGCGGCCGTGGATGTCGCGGAAGCGCGACCACGGCATGACGGCCTCCTTGACGGAGATCGGCGCGTCCAGCGGCAGCTCGCCGCCGTCGCCGTTCTGCGGCAGCAGCCCCTCGGCGCGCAGTTCGGCGATGGTCGAGCCCAGCGAGATGCGGGCGGCGGCCTTCGCGAGCGGCACCGCGGTCGCCTTGGAGGTGAAGGGGACCGTGCGGGAGGCGCGCGGGTTGGCCTCCAGGACGTAGAGGATGTCGCCGGCCATCGCGAACTGGATGTTGATCAGGCCGCGCACGCCGACACCCTTGGCGATGGCCTCCGTGGAGACGCGCAGCCGCTTGATGTCGAAGCCGCCGAGGGTGATCGGGGGCAGGGCGCACGCCGAGTCGCCGGAGTGGATGCCGGCCTCCTCGATGTGCTCCATGACGCCGCCGAGGTACAGCTCCTCGCCGTCGTAGAGGGCGTCGACGTCGATCTCGATCGCGTCGTCCAGGAAGCGGTCGACGAGGACCGGCCGGGAGGGGCTGATCTCGGTCGACTCGGCGATGTAGGAGGCGAGGCGGGTCTCGTCGTAGACGATCTCCATGCCGCGGCCGCCGAGGACGTACGAGGGCCGCACCAGGACCGGGTAGCCGATCTCGTCGGCGATGGCCTTGGCCTCCTCGAAGGTGGTGGCCGTGCCGTGCTTGGGCGCCGGCAGGCCCGCCTCCGCGAGGACCCGGCCGAAGGCGCCCCGGTCCTCGGCCGCGTGGATGGCCTCGGGGGACGTACCCACGATCGGCACGCCGTTGTCCTTCAGGGCCTGCGAGAGGCCCAGCGGGGTCTGGCCGCCCAGCTGCACGATCACGCCCGCGATCGGGCCGGCCTGCTGCTCGGCGTGGACGATCTCCAGCACGTCTTCCAGCGTCAGCGGCTCGAAGTACAGGCGGTCGGAGGTGTCGTAGTCCGTGGAGACGGTCTCCGGGTTGCAGTTGACCATCACGGTCTCGTACCCGGCGTCGGACAGCGCGAAGGAGGCGTGGACGCAGGAGTAGTCGAACTCGATGCCCTGGCCGATGCGGTTCGGGCCGGAGCCCAGGATGATCACCGCGGGCTTCTCGCGCGGCGCGACCTCGGTCTCCTCGTCGTAGGAGGAGTAGAAGTACGGCGTCCTCGCGGCGAACTCGGCGGCACAGGTGTCGACCGTCTTGTAGACCGGGCGGACGCCGAGCGCGTGCCGGACCTCGCGGACGACGTCCTCGCGCAGGCCGCGGATCTCGGCGACCTGCTGGTCGGAGAAGCCGTGCCGCTTGGCCTCGGCGAGCAGCTCGCGGGTCAGCTCGGGCGCCTCGGCCAGCTCGTCCGCGATCTCCTTGATCAGGAAGAGCTGGTCGACGAACCACGGGTCGATCTTCGTGTACTCGAAGACCTCCTCGGGGGTGGCACCCGCGCGGATGGCCTGCATGACCGTGTTGATCCGGCCGTCGGTGGGCCGTACGGCCTCGCGCAGCAGGGTCTCCTTGTCGCCGGGCTCGCCGGTGAAGGCGAACTGGCTGCCCTTCTTCTCCAGGGAGCGCAGGGCCTTCTGGAAGGCCTCGGGGAAGTTGCGGCCGATGGCCATGGCCTCGCCGACCGACTTCATGGTGGTGGTCAGCGTGGAGTCGGCCTGCGGGAACTTCTCGAAGGCGAACCGCGGGGCCTTGACGACCACGTAGTCGAGCGTGGGCTCGAAGGAGGCCGGGGTCTCCTGCGTGATGTCGTTCGGGATCTCGTCCAGCGTGTAGCCGACGGCCAGCTTCGCGGCGATCTTGGCGATCGGGAAGCCGGTGGCCTTGGAGGCGAGCGCGGAGGACCGGGACACGCGCGGGTTCATCTCGATGACGATCACGCGGCCGTCCTCGGGGTTCACCGCGAACTGGATGTTGCAGCCGCCGGTGTCGACGCCGACCTCGCGGATGATCGCGATGCCGACGTCGCGCAGCACCTGGTACTCGCGGTCGGTCAGCGTCATCGCCGGGGCGACGGTGATCGAGTCGCCGGTGTGCACGCCCATCGGGTCGAAGTTCTCGATGGAGCAGACGACCACGACGTTGTCGTGCTTGTCGCGCATCAGCTCCAGCTCGTACTCCTTCCAGCCGAGGATGGACTCCTCCAGGAGCACCTCGGTGGTCGGGGAGAGCGTGAGGCCCTGGCCGGCGATGCGGCGCAGCTCCTCCTCGTCGTGCGCGAAGCCCGAGCCGGCGCCGCCCATGGTGAAGGACGGGCGGACGACGACCGGGTAGCCGCCGAGGGTCTCGACGCCCTTGAGGACGTCGTCCATGGAGTGACAGATCACCGAGCGGGCGGACTCGCCGTGCCCGATCTTCTTGCGGACCTCCTCCACGACGTCCTTGAACAGGTCGCGGTCCTCGCCCTTGTGGATCGCCTCGGGCTTGGCGCCGATCAGCTCGACGCCGTACTTCTCCAGGACACCGTTCTCGTGCAGCGAGATGGCGGTGTTCAGGGCCGTCTGGCCGCCCAGGGTGGGCAGCAGGGCGTCGGGGCGCTCCTTGGCGATGATCTTCTCGACGAACTCGGGGGTGATCGGCTCGACGTAGGTGGCGTCGGCGATCTCCGGGTCGGTCATGATCGTCGCCGGGTTGGAGTTGACCAGGACGACGCGCAGGCCCTCGGCCTTGAGCACGCGGCACGCCTGGGTGCCGGAGTAGTCGAACTCGGCGGCCTGGCCGATGACGATCGGGCCGGAGCCGATGACCAGGACGGACTGGATATCGGTGCGCTTAGGCACGCTGGCCCTCCATCAGGGAAACGAAGCGGTCGAACAGGTAGGCGGCGTCGTGCGGACCGGCTGCCGCTTCGGGGTGGTACTGGACGGAGAAGGCCGGCTGGTCGAGCAGCTGCAGCCCCTCCACGACGTCGTCGTTCAGGCAGACGTGGGAGACCTCGGCACGGCCGAACTTCGTCTCGCTGACCTTGTCGAGCGGCGCGTCCACGGCGAACCCGTGGTTGTGCGCGGTGACCTCGACCTTGCCGGTCGTACGGTCCTGGACCGGCTGGTTGATGCCCCGGTGGCCGTACTTCAGCTTGTAGGTGCCGAAGCCGAGGGCGCGGCCGAGGATCTGGTTGCCGAAGCAGATGCCGAACAGGGGCGTCCTGCGCTCCAGGACGGCGGTCATCAGCGCGACCGGACCGTCGGCGGTGGCCGGGTCGCCCGGGCCGTTGGAGAAGAACACGCCGTCCGGGTCGACGGCGTAGACCTCGTCGGCCGTGGCGGTGGCGGGCAGGACGTGCACCTCGATGCCGCGCTCGGCCATGCGGTGCGGGGTCATGCCCTTGATGCCGAGGTCGATGGCCGCGACCGTGAACCGCTTCTCGCCGACGGCCGGGACGACGTACGCCTCCTTGGTCGCGACCTCCTCGTAGAGGCTCGCGCCCTTCATGTGCGGCTGGGCCTGCACGCGCTCCAGCAGCTCCGCCTCCGGGGCGATCGCCTCACCGGAGAAGACGCCGGCGCGCATGGAGCCGCGCTCGCGCAGGTGGCGGGTCAGGGCCCGGGTGTCGATGCCGGAGATCCCGACGACGCCCTGCCGCTCCAGCTCGTCGTCGAGGGAGCGCTTGGCCCGCCAGTTGGACGGCACGCGCGCGGGGTCGCGCACGACGTAGCCGGAGACCCAGATGCGGCCCGACTCGTCGTCCTCGTCGTTCCAGCCGGTGTTGCCGATCTGCGGCGCGGTCGCGACGACGATCTGGCGGTCGTACGACGGGTCGGTGAGGGTCTCCTGGTAGCCGGTCATGCCGGTGGAGAACACGGCCTCGCCGAAGGTCTCCCCCACGGCCCCGTAGGCACGGCCGCGGAAGGTGCGGCCGTCCTCCAGGACGAGTACGGCGGGAAGCGCCTGGTTCCTCTGAGAGGAGCTTCCCCTGGTGGAGGTCGTCATCGTGCGCCTTCCGTGTCGGTAATCATGTGGTTCAGGGTGTCGACCCACTCGGTGTGCTCCGCCGCGCGGTCGGAGCGGAAGCCGGAGTCGATCAGTTTGTCGCCCAGTGCCCAGGTCACCACCAGCAGTCCGCCCTCGGTGAGGACCTTGCCGGCGATGCCCTTGTCCAGACGGGCGCCGCGCAGGGCGGCCGTGGGGACGAAGAAGTCGGTCGCTCCGGGGCGCTCGACCTCCAGGCCCGCGTCGGTCAGGGTGAGCTCGGCCCGGCTGCGGGTGCCCAGGCCGTGGGCCACGATGCGGTCCAGCCACTGCCCGGCGGTGGTGGAGCCGTGGTAGCGGCCGCTCATCGTCAGTCTCGCCTCACCGGGCCGCTCCGGCGCGGTGGGCAGCGCCGGGAGGTCGCCCTGGAGGGTGCCGCGCCACTTCCAGCCCTCACGCATCAGCCAGTAGACCAGCGCGATGAAGAGGGCCAGTCCGACGAGCCAGCCGATGCGGGCCCCCCAGTCGGTGACCTCGGCCGACTTCTTCGCCTCGGCCAGCAGGATTACAGGTGTCACGTGAGCTTCCCGTCGACGAGCGTGGCCTTGCCCCGCAGCCACGTGTGCGTCACACGGCCCGGCAGCTCACGCCCCTGGTAGGGGGTGTTGCGGCTGCGCGAGGCGAAGCCCGCGGGGTCCACCTGGCCACGGTATGCCGTGTCGACGAGGGTGAGGTTGGCGGGCTCACCAGCCGAGACGGGACGGCCGTGCCCGGTGGCCTGTCCGATCTGCGCGGGCCTGGCGGACATGCGGTCGGCGACGCCGGCCCAGTCCAGCAGGCCCGTGTCGACCATGGTCTCCTGGACCACCGACAGCGCGGTCTCCAGGCCGACCATGCCCATGGCGGCGGCGGCCCACTCGCAGTCCTTGTCCTCGTGCGGGTGCGGGGCGTGGTCGGTGGCGACGATGTCGATCGTGCCGTCGGCGAGCGCCTCGCGCAGGGCCAGCACGTCGCGCTCGGTGCGCAGCGGCGGGTTGACCTTGTAGACGGGGTTGTAGGTGCGCACCAGCTCATCCGTGAGGAGCAGGTGGTGCGGGGTGACCTCGGCGGTGACCTGGATGCCCCGGGACTTGGCCCAGCGGACGATCTCGACGCTGCCGGCGGTCGAGAGGTGGCAGATGTGGACGCGGGAGCCGACGTGGTCGGCGAGCAGCACGTCCCGCGCGATGATCGACTCCTCGGCGACGGCCGGCCAGCCGCCCAGGCCCAGCTCGGCGGAGACGACGCCCTCGTTCATCTGGGCGCCCTCGGTGAGGCGCGGCTCCTGCGCGTGCTGGGCGACGACCCCGCCGAAGGCCTTCACGTACTCCAGCGCGCGCCGCATGATCACCGCGTCGTCCACGCACTTGCCGTCGTCGGAGAAGACGGTGACGCCGGCGGCGGACTCGTGCATGGCGCCCAGCTCGGCGAGCTTCCTGCCCTCCAGGCCGACGGTGACCGCGCCGATGGGCTGCACGTCGCAGTAGCCGTGCTCCCTGCCGAGCCGCCAGACCTGCTCGACCACGCCGGCGGTGTCGGCGACCGGGAAGGTGTTGGCCATGGCGAACACGGCCGTGTACCCGCCGCTCGCCGCCGCGCGGGTGCCGGTGAGGACGGTCTCGGAGTCCTCGCGGCCCGGCTCGCGCAGGTGGGTGTGCAGGTCGACCAGGCCGGGGAGCAGCACCTTGCCAGCCGCCTCCACGACCTCGGCACCCTCGGCGGACAGGCCGGCGCCGACCGCCTCGATGACCTCGCCGTCGATCAGGACGTCCTGCGGCTCGCCGCCGAGCACCTTCGCACCGCGGATCAGGATCTTGCTCATGTGTCTTACTTCTCCTCGGTACGAGAGTGGGTGACGGCCGGCTCGTTGCCGCCCAGCAGCAGGTACAGGACGGCCATCCGGATGGAGACGCCGTTGGCGACCTGCTCGACGGCGGTGCAGCGGTCGGAGTCGGCGACCTCGGCGGTGATCTCCATGCCGCGCACCATCGGGCCGGGGTGCATCACGACGGCGTGCTCGGGCAGCTTGGCCATCCGGTCGCCGTCGAGGCCGTAGCGCCGCGCGTACTCGCGCTCGGTGGGGAAGAAGGCCGCGTTCATGCGCTCGCGCTGGACGCGGAGCATCATCACGGCGTCGCTCTTGGGGAGCACGCTGTCGAGGTCGTACGAGACCGCGCACGGCCAGGACTCGACGCCGACCGGCACCAGGGTGGGCGGGGCGACCAGGGTGACCTCGGCGCCGAGGGTGTGCAGCAGGTCGACGTTGGAGCGGGCGACCCGGCTGTGCAGGACGTCGCCGACGACGGTGATCCGCTTGCCGGACAGGTCCTGGCCGAGCCCGGCGTCGCGGCCGATCAGCCGGCGTCGCATGGTGAAGGCGTCCAGCAGCGCCTGGGTGGGGTGCTGGTGGGTGCCGTCGCCGGCGTTGATGACGGCGGCGTCGATCCAGCCGGAGTTGGCCAGGCGGTACGGGGCCCCGGAGGCGCCGTGCCGGATGACCACGGCGTCGACGCCCATGGCCTCCAGGGTCTGCGCGGTGTCCTTCAGGGACTCGCCCTTGGAGACGCTCGACCCCTTGGCGGTGAAGTTGATGACGTCGGCCGAGAGGCGCTTCTCGGCGGCTTCGAAGGAGATACGCGTGCGCGTGGAGTCCTCGAAGAAGAGGTTGACGATCGTGCGGCCGCGCAGGGTCGGCAGCTTCTTGATCGGCCGGTCGGCCACCCGGGCCATCTCCTCGGCGGTGTCGAGGATCAGGACGGCGTCGTCGCGGGTGAGGTCGGCGGCCGAGATGAGATGACGCTGCATCTGTCAGGCTCCGTAAGGCAATTCGGGAAGGCGGGGGTGTGGGGGTGTCCCCACAGGGCACAGCCGGGCAAGCGGGCACATCGCTCGGCGTGGCCGAGCACCCGGATTGCTACTGCGCGGTCGGCTTCGCGCCGAGCAGCACGGTGTCGCGACCGTCCTCCTCGGCGAGCTGGACCTTGACCGTCTCCCGCAGCGACGTGGGGAGGTTCTTGCCGACGTAGTCGGCGCGGATGGGCAGTTCGCGGTGGCCGCGGTCGACCAGGACCGCGAGCTGCACCGCGCGCGGGCGCCCGATGTCGTTCAGGGCGTCGAGGGCGGCGCGGATGGTGCGGCCGGAGAAGAGCACGTCGTCGACGAGGACGACCAGCTTGCCGTCGATGCCGTCACCGGGGATCTCGGTGCGGGCCAGCGCACGCGGGGGGTGCATGCGCAGGTCGTCGCGGTACATGGTGATGTCGAGCGAGCCGACCGGGATCTTGCGGTCGGTGATCTGCTCCAGCTTGGCGGCGAGCCGCTGGGCGAGGAAGACGCCCCGGGTCGGGATGCCGAGGAGCACCACGTCGTCGGCGCCCTTGGCGCGCTCGACGATCTCGTGGGCGATGCGGGTCAGTACCCGCGCGATGTCGGGGCCCTCAAGGACGGGCCGGGCATCGGACGCGTGCGGCTGCGCAGGCGAGTCGTGCTTGTCCATAAGAAACGGACCTCCTTCTCCGCCTCACGGGACGGATCTTAAAGGACGTCGGAATTGCGCCATCTACGGTAGCAGGTCACCGGGCAGGCCTCCGCCACCCCTCGGGCACGCGTGCGGCACCCTTGCGTCACCCCGATTTCACCCGGTTGGCCCAACCCGCCGCCACTACCACGGAAGAGTCGGTGTGGACCATTCGGCTTGACGCAGGAGAGTCACGCTGCGTAACCTCACAGTGAGTTACCAGCCGCGCGGCGGGAAGACAGTCCGGTCGCGTCGACACAGTGTCCGGGGAGCTATATGTCCAGCGAATACGCCAAACAGCTCGGGGCCAAGCTCCGGGCCATCCGCACCCAGCAGGGCCTTTCCCTCCACGGTGTCGAGGAGAAGTCCCAGGGTCGCTGGAAGGCCGTGGTGGTCGGTTCGTACGAGCGCGGCGACCGCGCCGTGACCGTGCAGCGACTCGCCGAGCTGGCCGATTTCTATGGCGTTCCGGTGCAGGAGCTCCTGCCGGGCACCACGCCGGGCGGCGCCGCCGAGCCGCCGCCGAAGCTGGTCCTCGACCTGGAGCGGCTGGCCACCGTGCCGGCCGAGAAGGCGGGCCCCCTGCAGCGCTACGCGGCGACGATCCAGTCCCAGCGCGGCGACTACAACGGCAAGGTGCTCTCCATCCGCCAGGACGACCTGCGCACACTCGCCGTCATCTACGACCAGTCCCCCTCGGTCCTCACCGAGCAGCTGATCAGCTGGGGCGTTCTGGACGCGGACGCGCGTCGCGCGGTCGCCACCCACGAAGACGCGTAAGCACTCCACAGCCTCAGCAGAAACGTGCCGCCCGGGGTGGCCGGAACCATGCGGTTCCGGCCACCCCGGCGGCGTTCGGGCGTCCGGGCGTCCGCATCTTCGCCGGAACGCCGGAGGGCCCGCAGCACAGGCGTGCTGCGGGCCCTCCGGTGGTGGCGTGCGGGGCGGTCAGGCCTCGTCCCGGCGCAGGGACGGCTTGAGCTCCTTCAGGCGGCCCAGCAGTCCGTTGACGAACGAGGGCGACTCGTCGGTCGAGAACTCCTTCGCCAGCTGCACCATCTCGTCCAGGACGACGGCGTCCGGGGTCTCGTCGACCCAGATCAGCTCGTACGCGCCCAGCCGCAGGATGTTGCGGTCCACGACCGGCATACGGTCGAGCGTCCAGCCGACCGCGTACTGGGCGATCAGCTCGTCGATCCGCCTGGCGCGCACGGCGTAGCCCTCGACCAGCTGCATCGTGTACTCGCTGACCGGTGGCTGCCGGGTGTCGGACCGGGAGAGCCGGATCCAGTCCGCGAGGACCGTCAGGACGTCGGCGCCGCGCTGGTCGCCCTCGAAGAGGATCTGGAAGGCGCGCTTGCGGGCCGTGTTGCGGGCAGCCACGGTTAGCTGTTCACCCGGCCGAGGTAGTCGCTGGTGCGGGTGTCGACCTTGATCTTCTCACCGGTGGTGATGAAGAGCGGGACCTGGATCTGGTGGCCGGTCTCCAGGGTGGCGGGCTTGGTGCCACCGGTGGAGCGGTCGCCCTGGACGCCCGGCTCGGTCTCCTGGACGGTCAGCTCGACGGCGGCCGGCAGCTCGACGAAGAGCACCTCGCCCTCGTGCTGCGCGACGGTGGCCGTGAAGCCCTCGATGAGGAAGTTGGCGGCGTCGCCGACGGCCTTACGGTCGACCATCAGCTGGTCGTAGGTCTCCATGTCCATGAAGACGAAGTACTCGCCGTCCATGTACGAGAACTGCATGTCGCGCTTGTCGACAGTGGCCGTCTCGACCTTGACACCGGCGTTGAAGGTCTTGTCGACGACCTTGCCGGAGAGCACGTTCTTGAGCTTGGTGCGCACGAAGGCGGGGCCCTTGCCGGGCTTGACGTGCTGGAACTCGACGACGGACCAGAGCTGGCCGCCTTCGAGCTTGAGCACCAGGCCGTTCTTGAGGTCGTTCGTGGAAGCCACGGTTGCGGAATCTCCTGGACTGACGTGGACGACCCCGGGGGCACGCACTCCTACAGCGCGAGCAGCTCCTTGGTCGTGATGGTGAGTAGCTCGGGTCCGCCGTCCGCCTCAGGGCGCACGACGAGCGTGTCATCGATCCGGACGCCGCCCCGGCCCGGGAGGTGGACCCCCGGTTCGACGGTGACCGGCACGCAAGCGTCCAGTTTACCCATGGCCGAGGGGGCCAACTGCGGGTCCTCGTCGATTTCCAGTCCGACACCGTGGCCGGTCAGCGGTGGCAGGGCCTCCGCATAGCCCGCGGAGTCCAGCACCTGGCGGGCCGCGCGGTCGACGTCACGGTAGGCGGCGCCGGGTGCCAGGGCCTCGCGTCCGGCACGCTGAGCGGCGAAGACGAGGTCGTAGAGCTGGATCTGCCAGTCCGCGGGCGAGGTGCCGATGACGAAGGTGCGGCCGATCTCGCAGCGGTAGCCGCGGTAGGTGGCGCCCAGGCACACGGAGAGGAAGTCGCCCTCCTCCACCCGCCGGTCGGTGGGGCGGTGGCCGCGGCGGCCGGCGTGCGGTCCGGTGGCCACGGAGGTGGAGAAGGCCGGCCCGTCGGCACCGTGGTCGACCAGGCGCCGCTCCAGCTCCAGGGCGAGGTGCCGTTCGGTGCGGCCGACCAGGATGGACTCCAGCAGCTCGCCGAGGGCCTGGTCGGCGATCTCGGCGCCGATGCGCAGGCAGGAGATCTCCTCCTCGTCCTTGACCACCCTGAGCTGTTCGACGGCTCCGCCGAGGTCGGCGAGGCGGAGCCTGGGGGCCACGGAGCCGATGGCCCGGTGCCGGGCGACGGTGAGGTGGTGTTCCTCGACCGCCAGGGAGTCTGCGTCCTGACCGGCGGCGATGCCGGCCGCCGCGACGGCGGCGTCACCGTCGCTCGTCGGGAGGACGTGCAGGCGCAGGTTCTCGTCCGGCCGGCCTTCGTGGGGGCGGTCGTCCGGCGGGCCGGCGCAGACCAGGAGATCCTCGCGTCTGCCGAGCAGCAGGACGGCGCCCTGCGGGGCTGCGGCGGCGAGGTAGCGGACGTTGGCCGGGCGGGTGACGAGCGCTGCCGCGGTGCCGGCCGCGTTGACGTGGTCCCTCAGCCGGGATCGGCGGTTCGCGTACACCTCTGACATGAGATGAGCGTAGGAGTTTTGTGCGGGTTGTGCCGATTCGTGGGGGCCGAGTGGGGCTCCCGGGCAGGTGGCGGGCGGTGCGGCCGGCCTGGCGGGGGGCGGTGCGGCCGGCCGTCAGCGGTCGGCCCGGCGCGGTGCGGCCGTCAGCGGTCGGCCCGGCGCGGTGGGGCGAGCCGCCGACGGTCGGCCCGGTGCGATGCGGCCAGCCGCCGACGGTCGGCCCGGTGCGATGCGGCCAGCCGCCGGCCCGGCGCGGTGCGGTGCGGCCGGCCGTCAGCGGTCGGCCCGGCGCTGTGCGGCGAGCCGTCGACGGTCGGCCCTGTGCGGTGCAGCCAGCCGCCGACGGTCGGCCCTGTGCGGTGCAGCCAGCCGCCGACGGTCGGCCCGGCATGGTGCGGCCAGCCGCTGACAGTCGGCCCGGCGTAGTGCGGTCAGCCGTTGGCCTGGCGCGGGGAGCCGCCGACGGCGGCCGGCCCGGCCCGGTGCGGTCACCAGTTAGGCGGGCTCGCGATCGCCCGGGCCAGGACCTCGTCCAGCACGCGGGCCGTGCCGGGGACGTCCAGCTGGGAGTTGTCGATGATCGGCAGGCCCGAGCCGTACCAGCCGGCCATGCGGCCGTGGATGCGGGCCACCTCCTCGTCGGTGAGGCGACGGTTGCCGGTGCGTTCGGCGTTGCGCTCCAGGACGACGTCCAGGCCCGGCAGGAGGACCACCGGGAGCAGGCCGGGTCCCACGTGCCGCTTCCAGCCGCCCAGACCCACGACCGGGCGGTCCGGAAAGACGGCGTCGTCCAGGATGCAGGAGATGCCGTTGGCGAGGAAGTTGCGGGCGGCGAAGCCGCAGGTGCGGCGGGCCAGGCGGTACTGCGCCTCGGAGTGGTCGTTCCAGCCGGACTGGGGGTCGGCGAAGCCCGAGCGGACCCATTCGCGGACGTCGTCCAGGCTGATGTGGGCCGTGGGGACACGGCGGTGGTCCGCCCAGTACTTGGCGACGCTGGTCTTGCCCGCGCCGGCCGGGCCGATGAGCAGGACGGCGAGGGTGGTGGCCGTCGGGTCCGTCGCGGTGGCCGCCGCGGGCGCGCCGACCGGGCCGCCGGGTGGCAGTTGCACGTGCCCGGTGGTATCGGGGGCCGGCGCTCCCGAGGTGTGCTGCGGCGGCACCGGCCCGGAGGGGGCCGGGGGCTGCTGCGGGGCGGGCGGCACGGGGCCCGGCGGGACCGGGAACCCCGGCCCCGGCGGCGGGGGGACGGGCGCGGGTCCCTGGGAGGTGCCCGGGTGGTGCGCGGCCGGCGCCCAGCCGGCGTGCGGTCCCTGCCCCTGCTGGTGGGGCGGCGGCAGCGGTGACCCCACTGCGTGCTGCATCCGTTGCCACTCCGTCTCGTACAGGCGATGCGTGCCGGCAGCGGGGCGTACCCCGCTTCTTGCCGAACGGTACCGTCCCCGGCCGTCGTTTGGTGAAACGGCCGGGGGCGGCCCGAAGTGCCCGGTGGGCGAGGGAAATCGGACGCGGGGGGAACAGCTCGGCGGAACGGACCGGGACGGACCCTAAGTTACTGGCCGACCTCGCCGTAGGCGGCGAGGAGCACGGCCGGGTCCGGGCCCTCCAGGACGGTCGGCCTGGCCAGGCCGTCCAGGACGATGAAGCGCAGCAGGTCGCCGCGGGACTTCTTGTCGACCTTCATCGTCTCCAGCAGCTTGGGCCACTGGTCGTAGCGGTAGTGCAGCGGGAGGCCGACGGACTCCAGGACGGTGCGGTGGCGGTCGGCCGTCGCATCGTCAAGACGCCCCGCCAGGCGGCCCAGTTCGGCGGCGAAGTGCATGCCGACCGCGACGGCCGCCCCGTGCCGCCACTTGTACCGCTCGTTCTTCTCGATCGCGTGGCCGAGCGTGTGGCCGTAGTTGAGGATCTCCCGCAGGCCCGACTCCTTCAGGTCCGAGGAGACGACCTCCGCCTTGACCCGGATGGACCGCTCGATCAGCTCGGCCGTGTGCGGGCCCGCAGGGGTGCGGGCGGCCTCCGGGTCGGCCTCGATCAGGTCCAGGATCACCGGGTCGGCGATGAACCCCGCCTTGATGACCTCGGCGAGACCGGAGACGTAGTCGTTCACGGCCAGGGAGTCCAGCGCCGCCAGGTCGCACAGCACGCCGGCCGGCGGGTGGAAGGAGCCGACCAGGTTCTTGCCCTCGGCGGTGTTGATGCCGGTCTTGCCGCCGACCGCCGCGTCCACCATGGCCAGCACGGTGGTCGGGACGGCGATCCAGCGCACCCCGCGCAGCCAGGTCGCGGCCACGAACCCGGCCAGGTCCGTGGTCGAGCCGCCGCCGACCCCGACGATGGCGTCGGTGCGGGTGAAGCCGCACTGGCCGAGCGCCTTCCAGCAGTAGGCGGCGACCTCGGCGGTCTTGGCCTCCTCGGCGTTGGGCACCTGGATGGCGACGGCCTCGTAGCCCTGGTCGGCCAGATCGGCGCGCAGTGCCTCACCGGTCTCGGCCAGCGCCTCGGGGTGGATCACGGCGACCCGCTTGGCCTGATCGCCGATCAGCCCGGTCAGCTCGCCCAGCAGCTGCCGGCCCACCAGCACCTCGTACGGGTCGGTGCCCGCGGTGCCGGCGACCGGGATCCGGGTGAGTGCCTCGCTCATACCTGCTTCAACTCCAGTGCTTCCCATGCCGCCTGCGTGACTTCTTCGGGCGTGCGGCCGTCCGTCGCCACGACGGCGGTGGCGACCTCCTCGTACAGGTGCCGGCGCGCCTCCATCAGCTCGCGCCACTGCTTGCGCGGGTTGACCGCGAGCAGCGGGCGGGCCACGTTCAGGCCGGTGCGCCTGACGGCCTCCTCGACCTCCATCGACAGGTAGACCACCCGGTGCCCGGCCAGCAGCGCCCGGGTGTCCGGGTCGAGGACCGCCCCGCCGCCGAGTGCCACGACACCCGGGTGCTCGGCGAGCGCGGTCCGTACGGCGGCCTTCTCCAGCGCGCGGAAGGCCGCCTCGCCCTCGTCCACGAAGATCTCGGCGATCGTGCGGCCCTGGGCCGCCACGATGTCCTCGTCGGTGTCCCGGTAGCCGACGCCGAGACGCTCGGCGAGCAGCTGTCCGACGGTGGACTTGCCCACGCCCATCGGACCGACCAGCACGACCGCGGGCATGCCGCTCACCTGATGGCCAGGCTGTCGAGGTACGACGTCACGTTGCGGCGGGTCTCCGGCACGGAGTCACCGCCGAACTTCTCCGCGACCGCGTCCGCGAGGACGAGCGCCACCATGGCCTCGGCGACGATGCCGGCCGCCGGGACGGCGGAGACGTCGGAGCGCTGGTGGTGCGCCTGGGCGGGCTCGCCGGTGGTGACGTCCACGGTCCGCAGCGCGCGCGGCACGGTGGCGATCGGCTTCATCGCGGCACGCACCCGCAGCAGCTCACCCGTGCTGAGGCCGCCCTCGGTGCCGCCCGAGCGGCCGGAGACGCGCCGGATGCCCTCCGGCGTGCTGACGATCTCGTCGTGTGCCTGGGAGCCGGGCACGCGGGCCAGCTCGAAGCCGTCGCCGACCTCGACGCCCTTGATCGCCTGGATGCCCATGAGCGCGCCGGCGAGGCGGGCGTCCAGCTTGCGGTCCCAGTGCACGTGCGAGCCGAGGCCGACCGGGACGCCGTAGGCCAGCACCTCGACCACGCCGCCCAGGGTGTCGCCGTCCTTGTGGGCCTGGTCGATCTCGGCGACCATCGCCTTCGAGGTGTCCGCGTCGAGGCAGCGCACCGGGTCCGCGTCGAGCTTCTCGACATCGGCCGGGGTGGGGTGGACGCCCTGCGGGGCCTTCACGGAGCACAGCTCGACCACGTGGGAGACGATCTCGATGCCGGCGGTCTCCTTGAGGTACGACCGGGCGACCGCGCCGAGCGCGACCCGGGCCGCCGTCTCCCGCGCCGAGGCGCGCTCCAGGATCGGGCGGGCCTCGTCGAAGCCGTACTTCTGCATGCCGGCGAGGTCGGCGTGGCCGGGGCGGGGGCGGGTCAGCGGAGCGTTCCGGGCGAGGCCGGCGAGGATCTCCGGGTCGACCGGGTCGGCCGCCATGACCTGTTCCCACTTCGGCCACTCGGTGTTGCCGACCATGATCGCCACCGGCGAGCCGAGGGTCAGCCCGTGCCGGACGCCGCCGAGGAAGGTGACCTCGTCACGCTCGAACTTCATGCGCGCACCGCGGCCATAGCCGAGCCGCCGCCGCGCCAGGTGGTCCGCCACCATGTCCGTGGTGATCGGCACGCCGGCGGGAAGACCCTCCAGCGTCGCGACAAGTGCGGGACCGTGGGACTCCCCCGCGGTCAGCCAACGCAGCCTGCTCAACGGTGCTCCTCAGTGCTCGCGCCCGGTACTGCCCTGCGCACGCGCGTCCTGGCGTGCGGTGACGGCGCCACCGGGTGCGCGACCCCGGTTCGCCACCTCCGATCCTCCCACGTCCGGGGGCGGGGACCGGCCGCCGGTCCAGCAGGCGGACGCGCGCGTGGGCGTCAGCGGGCCGCGAGCGCCTTCTCGCCGGCGTGCCGCATGGCCTCCAGCGGGCCCGGGGCGCGCCCGGTCATCTGCTCGAACTGGAGTACGGCCTGGTGGACCAGCAGGTCCAGTCCGCTGACCACGGCGCCGCCGAACATGGACCAGCGGGCCGCCAGCTCGGTGGGCCAGGGCTCGTAGAGCACGTCGAAGAGGGTGGCGGGGCGTTCGGGTACGGCGGCGGCGAGGGCGTCGGTGGTGCCGGCGGGCGTGGTGGCGATCACCAGCGGGGCGCGCAGCGCCTCGGCCGCGTGCGACCAGTCCGCCGTACGGACCTCCACGTCGAGCCGTTCGCCCCACTGCCGCATCTCGGCGGCGCGGGCCTCGCTGCGGACGTAGGCGACGACCTCGCCGGTGCAGACCCGGGCCAGCGCGGCGAGCGCGGAGGACGCGGTGGCGCCGGCGCCGAGGATCGCGGCGGAGTCGACCTGTTCGATGCCGTGCTCGCGCAGGGCGGCCACCATGCCGGGGATGTCGGTGTTGTCGCCGAGCCGGCGTCCGTCCTCGGTGAGGACCAGCGTGTTGACGGCGTCGACCGAGGCGGCCGTGTCGCTGATCTCGTCGAGCAGCGGGATGACCGCCCGCTTCAGCGGCATGGTCAGCGACAGCCCGGCCCACTCCGGGCCGAGCCGGTCCAGGAACCCGGGCAGGGCGGCCTCGTCGACGTCGAAACTGTCGTACGACCAGCCGGCGAGTCCGGCCGCCTCGTACGCGGCCCGGTGCAGCGCCGGGGAGAGGGAGTGGGCGATCGGCGAACCGAGCACCGCGGCACGACGGCCGTCAACTGCCTTCGATGTCATGGAGAGCTGCCCTCGAATTCCACGGATTCAGGCTACCTGACCGACCTTCCGCCCCTCCTGCCGCAGGCGGGTGAGTCGCGCCCATCAGTTGGCGAGTGCCCTGCGCAGGAGCACGTCGGTCTTACGGATGAGGTGAGGCGCCAGCGACGGACTGGTGAGTTTATCCACCAGAAAGTCCTGTCTGCCGCTTGGCAGGACACCTGACCGCACAACACGATCAGGGAGTCCACGACCCACACGTCGTCCAGCTACAGGCCGCGGCCGGGAACCGGTGCGGCCCGCTCGGCCGCTTACAAGAGAGCGAGGCCGGCCTGTACCAGCTTCCTCCTGGCCGTTCACACAGCCCGTCCCTCAGTGCAGCGAGTGGCCGCGCGCTGCCATCAGTTCTTGTTCCTCGCCGCGTTCCACTCGTCGACTAGCTTCTCGTGGTCCGCGAGCGTCTTCGTGAACTTGCTGGTCTTGCCGTCCATCGAGATGAAGTAGTACCAGCCGTCGTGAGTCGGGTTGAGCGCACCCCTGAGCGCCTCCTCGCCAGGGTTGTCGATAGGCCCCGGCGGCAACCCCTTCGAGAAGTAGGTGTTGTAGGGGTTGCCGTACCTACGCAGCTCGGCGATGCTCAGATCGAGCTTGCTCTGATTCTTCACGTAGTTGTAGGTGGAGTCGAACTCCAGTCGACCGTAGGTCTGAGGGTTATCAACCTTGAGTCGGTTGTATACGACCTCCGCCATCTTGCGGAAATCATCGTGACTGGTGCCCTCGGCCTGCACCAAGCTCGCCACTGTGAGCAGTTGCCAAGGACTTTCGAGGCCAAGCGCTTGTGCCTTGTTTTCCAGACCCAACGCTTTGAACTCTGCAGTGGACTGAGCCACCATCTTCCTGAGAACGGCCGCAGGCTTTTGCCCCTTGGTGACCGCGTAGCTTGAGGGGTAGAGGAAGCCTTCCAGCGGGTCCTTCAGGTTCGGGTGATCCGTCGCCCAAGCGGGCAGCCCAAGGTGCTTGTACTCCTTCTTCGCAACACGTGCCGTGGTACCCGCCTTGACTCCGAGGCGCTTGTCGATCAGGGCGTACACCGCTGTGTTGCGGAGGCCCTCGGCGATGATCAGGTTGCTGCGGCTCTTCGGGCTCAGCATCAGTTCCACCGCGCTCGCGGCGGACATCTCCTTCTCCAGGGTGTAGACCCCGTCCTGGAGCGATTTACCGTCAGGGTTGGCCTGCAGTGCGGAGACGAACGCGGCGGCGCTCTCGATGACACCCGCGTCCTTCAGCTTCTGGCCGATCTCCCAACCCCCTGCGCCCTTGGGGATCTCGACTGTGACCTGCTCCCCGTTGCCGTCGCCCGCGTAGTCCGGAGCCGTGCCGAAACGATTTTGGTAGAACTGGTAGCCGAAGTACCCGACTCCGGCCAGGCCGCCGCCGAACACCAGGACGACCACCATGCAGGCGCAGCCGGTGCGCCGCTTCTTGCTCTTGACGGGCTTCTTTCCCTTGCCGCGCCGCTCCCGCCGGCTCTGGAGCTCGTGCTCCTCGTCGCCCTCCGCGCCGTCCCCCGCGAGCACGGCGTGCTCCTCGTCGCCCGCCGTCTCCGGCCCGGGCTCCGGCTCGGGGCGCCTGCGGCCGGGCGGCTCCGGCGGCGGATAGGCGTCCTCGGTGCCGTAGAAGTCGGGCTGCTCGGTTCCGTAGGCCACGGGCTGCTGGCCGTACGGGTCGCCCGGGTCGGCCGCGTACGGCACCTGGCCGTGGGTGCCGGTCGCGTCCCAGCCACCCTGATGGAACTGCTGCTGAGGCTGGCCGTGAAACTGCTGGTCGAATTGCTGCCGGCCGGATCCGTCCGGGTACGCGTGCTGCTGCCCCTCGTAACCGGGCTGCTGCTCCTGGCTCCAGTCGCCGTACTGCGACGCCTGCGGATGCTGCTGGGGCTGGCCGTCGTAAGGGGACTGCCGGCCCGCGTGGGCCTGCTGTCCTCCCCATCCGCCGTCCCCGTACAACGGGTCCTCCGGATGCCACGATTCGGAGCCTTGGCCCCGGCCATACTCAGTCATCGATCCCCTAGAGCCGCGAGGCCGACGGTCGCGCGGCCGGTGGGCCGGCTTCCGCTCCGCCTCTTGCTGTGCCCCGGCTGTTCGAACACCGGCGCATCGCGCGGAACGTTACCGTATCGCGATCAGATGACCACTTCGACGCCTTCGCCGGGTGGATTGCCTGACACCCGTTCGGATTCCAGGGCCTGCTGCAAAATGATGACGGCGGCGGCCTGGTCGATGACCGCGCGGCCCTTCTTCGACCGCACGCCCGAGGCGCGAAGCCCCTGACTGGCCGTCACCGTCGTCATCCGCTCGTCCACCAGCCGCACCGACACCGGCTCGATGCCCTTGGCCAGCTCCTGGGCGAACGCGCGGACCTTGACCGCGGCCGGGCCCTCGCCCCCCTTGAGGGAGCGAGGCAGGCCGACGACGACCTCGATCGGTTCGTACTCCGCCACCAGTTGACGCAACCGGCGGTGGGCGGCGGGGATGTCCCGGCCGGGGACGGTCTCCACCGGGGTGGCGAGGATCCCGTCGGGGTCGCACGAGGCGACCCCGATCCGGGCGTCCCCGACGTCGATCGCGAGCCGACGTCCTCTGCGCATGTCCGTGACCGTCTTCTACTTGGCGGTGTCGGCGACCAGGCGTTCGACGGCCTCGGCGGCCTCGCCGACGGCGGCCGGGTTCTGGCCGCCGCCCTGGGCGACGTCCGGCTTGCCGCCACCGCCGCCGCCGAGCGTCTTGGCGGCCGTACGGACCAGGTCACCGGCCTTCAGTCCGCGGTCGCGGGCGGCGTCGTTGGTGGCGATGACCGTGAGCGGCTTGCCGTTGTTCACCGTGAAGAGGGCCACGACGACGGCACGGCCTCCCTGGATCCGGCCGCGCACGTCGAGGACCAGCCTGCGCAGGTCGTCCGGGGTGGTGCCGTCCGGGACCCGACCGGTGACGACGGCCACGCCGCGGACGTCCTTGGCGGACTCGGCGAGACCGGCGGCGGCCTGGAGCACCTTCTCGGCGCGGAACTTCTCGATCTCCTTCTCGGCGTCCTTCAGCTTGCCGAGCATCGCGGAGACCTTCTCCGGCAGCTCCTCCGAGCGGCCCTTGAGCAGCTCGGTCAGCTGGTTGACGACCGTGTGCTCGCGGGCGAGGAAGTTGTAGGCGTCCATACCGACGAGGGCCTCGATACGGCGGACACCCGAGCCGATGGAGGACTCGCCGAGCAGCTTCACCAGGCCCAGCTGGGCGGTGTTGTGCACGTGCGTGCCGCCGCACAGCTCCTTGGAGAAGTCGCCGATGGTCACGACGCGCACCCGCTCGCCGTACTTCTCGCCGAACTCGGCGATGGCGCCCTGCTTCTTGGCCTCGTCGATGCCCATGACCTCGGCGCGCACGTCGAGGTCGCGGGCCAGCACCTCGTTGATCTTCTGCTCGACGTCGGTCATCACGGCCGTCGGCACGGCGGACGGGGATCCGAAGTCGAAGCGGAAGCGGCCCGGCTGGTTCTCGGAACCGGCCTGGGCGGCCGTCGGGCCGAGGGCGTCGCGCAGGGCCTGGTGGGTGAGGTGGGTGGCCGAGTGGGCGCGGGCGATGGCCGTGCGGCGGCGGGCGTCGATGGAGGCGTGGGCCTTGGCGCCCACGGTCACCTCGCCGACCTGGACGACGCCCTTGTGGACGTACACACCCGGGACCGGCTTCTGGCAGTCGCGGACCTCGATGACGGCACCGGAGTCGATCCTGATCTTGCCGGTGTCGCCGATCTGGCCGCCGCCCTCGGCGTAGAACGGGGTGCGGTCCAGGACGATCTCGACCTCGTCGCCCTCGGTGGCGGCCGGGGAGGAGACGCCGTCGACCAGGATGCCGACGACCGTGGTCTCCCCCTCGGTGTCCGTGTAACCGATGAAGTCGGTGGCACCGGCGGAGTCGGCGATCTCGCGGTAGGCGCCCATGTCCGCGTGGCCGGTCTTCTTGGCCTGGGCGTCGGCCTTGGCGCGCTCCCGCTGCTCCTTCATCAGGCGGCGGAAGCCGTCCTCGTCCACGGACAGCCCCTGCTCGGCGGCCATCTCAAGGGTGAGGTCGATCGGGAAGCCCCAGGTGTCGTGGAGCAGGAACGCCTTGTCGCCGGGCAGCACCTTCGAGCCCGAGGCCTTGGTCTCGGTGACGGCGGTGTCGAGGATGTTGGTGCCGGCCTTCAGCGTCTTCAGGAAGGCGTTCTCCTCGGCGAGGGCGACCTTCTCGATGCGCTCGCGGTCGGTGATCAGCTCCGGGTACTGCTGGCCCATCATCCGGATGACGGTGTCGATCAGTTCCCTGACGACCGGGCCGGTGGCGCCGAGCAGACGCATGTTGCGGATGGCGCGGCGCATGATGCGGCGCAGCACGTAGCCGCGGCCCTCGTTGCCGGGGGTGACACCGTCGCCGATGAGCATGGTGGCGGTGCGCATGTGGTCGGTGACCACGCGCAGGGAGACGTCCGAGGCGTGGGCGTCGCCGTAGCGGACGCCGGTCAGCTCGGTGGCCTTGTCGATGACGGCCATGGAGGTGTCGATCTCGTACATGTTCTGCACGCCCTGCAGAATCATGGCGAGCCGCTCCAGGCCGAGCCCGGTGTCGATGTTCTTGCTCGGCAGTTCCCCGAGGATCTCGAAGTTGTCCTTGCCGATGCCCTCGCCCCGCTCGAACTGCATGAAGACGAGGTTCCAGATCTCCACGTACCGCTCGTCGTTGACGGCGGGGCCGCCCTCGACGCCGAACTCGGGGCCGCGGTCGTAGTTGATCTCGGAGCAGGGGCCGCACGGACCGGGGACGCCCATGGACCAGTAGTTGTCCTTCATGCCGAGGCGCTGGATGCGCTCCTTCGGCACCCCCACGACCTCGTGCCAGATGCGCTCGGCCTCGTCGTCGTCCTGGTAGACGGTGATCCACAGGCGCTCGGGGTCGAGGCCGTAACCGCCCTTGTCCTGGGGCGTGGTGAGCAGCTCCCAGGCGTACGTGATGGCGCCTTCCTTGAAGTAGTCGCCGAAGGAGAAGTTGCCGCACATCTGGAAGAAGGTGCCGTGCCGGGTGGTCTTGCCGACCTCTTCGATGTCGGGCGTGCGCACGCACTTCTGCACGCTGGTGGCGCGCGGGAACGGCGGCTTGACCTCACCCAGGAAGTAGGGCTTGAAGGGCACCATGCCGGCGGGGACGAGCAGCAGAGTCGGGTCGTCCGCGATGAGCGACGCCGAAGGGACGACGGTGTGCCCGCGCTCCTCGAAGAAGCTCAGCCAGCGGCGGCGAATCTCGGCCGACTCCATCAGTGGTCCTCATTCCGGTTGTACGAGTACGTCGTGTTCTCGATGTACTTCGGGTTGCTGCGGTCGTTCTCGATGGCGGCGTACCGCCGGGGCGCCGGGAGTTCCGGGCTGTCCTGGAGGCCGAGGGCTTCCTCCAGCTCGGCCTCCCGCTGGGCCATGTTGTCGCGGACGTCCAGCGCGAAGCCGACCGCGCGGTCCTTCAGGCGCTGACCGGTCTCCAGGGCCTTGTTCGCCGCGGTGGCGGCGAGGCTCTCCGGGGTCAGCTGCTTGAGCTTGCGGTTGACCTTGGTGGTGGCCCACACACCGGCGGCGACACCTGTGGTGAACCAGAAGGTACGGCGGAACATCGCTCGGTCTCAGTCCTTACTTCCGCTTGCGTCGCGCGGCGGGGACCGTCCGGCCCAGGATCACGGTACGCCGGGGCGACTTCCCAGGCACGTCCTCCTTGCGGCCGCCGAGTGCCCGGCGGACGCCGTAGCCGAAGGCCGCGACCTTCACCAGCGGGCCGCCGAAGGTGGAGGCGACGGTGGAGGACAGCGCGGAGGCGTTCGACGTGACCTCCTGGACGTCCGAGGCGATCGCGTCGACCCGGTCGATCTGGGTCTGCGCCGAGCGCACGGCCTCGGAGGCGTCGGCGAGCAGCGGCACCGCCTGGTCGGTCACGTCCGCGACGAGCTTGGTGGTCGCCTTGAGCGTCTGGGCCAGCCTCGCCAGTGCGACCGCGAGGAAGGAGACCAGGATCGCCCAGAAGACGGCCACCAGGATCCCGGCCACCTCTCCACCGGACACTGTGCGCACCCGCTCCCTGAAACGTGCTCTGAACATCTGAACCATGAAAAAAGCAGTGCCCCGAGCCTATCGCGCCGGGGCCGCGGCTCCGCACCCGATTACCGGGCGGGGCGGGCGGAGTCACGGGAAGCGATTGTACGGAGTGAACACGGTTCAGTACGCTCCGTGTCCCATGCGAGGTCCTCACAGTTCCGGCTCCAAGGCGGGCGGCGATCCGCCCGTCGAACTCACCGCCTTCGTCGGGCGCTCGGCCGAGCTGGCCGAGCTGGCGGCGGCGCTCGGTCAGGCGCGGCTGGTGACCGTGACCGGGGTGGGCGGGGTCGGCAAGTCCCGGCTGGCCGTGCGGGCGGCGGCCCGGTGGGCCTCCGGTGCCGCGGCGGGCGGGCCGGGCTGGGGCCGGGTGGAGCTGTCACCGGTACGGGACCCGCAGTTCGTGGAGTACGCGGTCGTGGAGGCCCTGGGGCTGACCGACCACACCGCCCGCATGCCCCGGGAGACGCTGCTGGAGCACCTGGCCGGCCGCCCGGCCCTGCTGGTGCTGGACGGGTTCGAGCATCTGGTGCCGGTCTGCGCCGATCTGACGGCGGAGCTGCTGCGCGCCCTGCCGGAGCTGCGCGTGCTGGCCGTGGGCCGGCGTCCCCTCGGCCTCGCGGGCGAGCGGCTGTTCCCGCTGGCGCCGCTCGATGAGGACGAGGGCGTGGAGCTGTTCGCGGACCGGGCCCGGACCCACGGGGTGCCGGTGGCCGACGGCACCGAGGTGCGGGAGCTGTGCCGGCGGCTGGAGGGGATCCCGCTGGCGCTGGAGCTGGCGGCCGGGCGGCTGAGGGCACTGTCCCCGGCGCAGCTGCTGCAGCGGCTCGACGACCGGTTCCGGCTGCTGACCGGCGGCGACCGGGACGCCCTCCCCCGGCACCAGACGCTGCGCACGGCGATCGGCTGGAGCCACGAGCTGTGCACGCCGGCCGAACGGCTCCTGTGGGCACGGCTGTCGGTGTTCGCGCAGACCTTCGACCTGGAGGCGGCCGAGTACGTGTGCAGCGGTGACGGGCTGGCCGCCGAGGACGTCCTGGACGTGCTGTCGGAGCTGCTCGCCCAGTCGGTCGTCTCCCGCGAGGAGACGCCGGCGGGCCCCCGCTACCGGATGCTGGACACCGTCCGGGCCTACGGCGCCGGGTGGCTGGAGGCGATGGGGGACGCGGACCGGCTGCGCAGACGGCACCGGGACTGGTACCTGGGTCTGGCGACCTGGTGCGAACTGGAGTGGTTCTCGCCCCGGCAGCGGGAGGTGGCCGCGCGGGTCGACGCCGAGCTGCCGAATCTGCGGACCGCGCTGGAGTTCTGTCTGACCGAGCCGGAGGAGGCACACCTCGGCCAGCACCTGGCGGGTTCGCTGTGGTTCTGCTGGGTGGGCTGCGGCCGGCTCGCGGAGGGCAGGCGCTGGCTGGAGCGCAGCGTGGAGCTGGACTCGGAGTACGAGCAGTCCCGGCTGAAGGCGCTGTGGGTGCTCGGCTACGTGGCGATCCTGCAGGGCGACACCGTGCCGGCCCTCCAGGCGCTCCAGGCCTGCCGGGAGCAGGCGGAGCGGTCGGCCGATCCGACGGCGGTGGCGTACGCCGAGCACCGCACCGGCTGTCTGGCGCTGGTCTCGGACGACATGGCCCGCGCAGAAACGCTGCTGCGGTCGGCGCTGGACCGCTACCAGGAGATCGGCGAGCTGAACAGCAACGTCCTGATGGGCCAGGTGGAACTGGCGATGGTGCGGGCGTTCCAGGGCGACCTGCCGGACGCGGTGCGGCTGTGCGAGGACGTGCGCCGGGTGTGCGAGGACCACGGGGAGCGCTGGGCGCGGTCGTACGCGCTGTACGTGCTGGCGTACGCGGCCTGGCAGGACGGCGACCCGGCCCGCGCGCGGGAGCTGCTGGCGGAGTGCCTGGACAACGCGCACACCTTCCGCGACCTGCTCGGGACGGTGCTGACGATCGAGCTGCTGGCCCTGGTGACGGTGACGCAGGGCGATGCGGTGGAGGCGGCGGTGCTCCAGGGCGCCGCCGGGCGGATGTGGCCCTCGGTCGGCCTGCCGCTGTTCGGCTCGGCCTACTACAACGCCCCGCACGAGCTGTGCGAGGCGACGGCCCGCAGGGCGCTGGGCGACGAGCGGTACGAGGAGTGGGTGCGCCGGGGGGCGCGGCTGGACCGGGAGACGGCGGTGGCCCGGGCGCTCAGCGACGACGTCCGGCCGCTGCCGGCGCTGCCCACGCCCCGGGGGCCGGTTGCGCGCACCCGCTCCGGACAGCGCGAACCCGCCGCCTCGCCCACCCGGAAGGGCGGGGAGACGGCGGGCTGAGGTCCTGCGCCGGAGCTGGGGTCAGCGGGCGTAGTACTCGACGACGAGCTGCTCGTCGCAGATCACCGGGATCTCCTTGCGGTTCGGCTCACGGTCCAGGCGGAACGCCAGGGCCTTGAGGTTCACCTGCAGGTAGCGCGGGGTCTCGCCGTCGGGGGCGAAGCCACCCTCACGGGCGATCGTGAAGAGCGTCTTCTCCTTGGAGCGGTCGCGGACCTGCACGACGTCGTCCGGGCGGACACGGAAGGACGGCTTGTCGACCTTCTGGCCGTTGACCTGGATGTGGCCGTGGACGACCATCTGGCGGGCCTGGTAGATCGTGCGGGCGATGCCCGAACGCAGGACCAGCGCGTCGAGGCGGCGCTCCAGCTCGACGATCAGGGCCTCACCGGTCTTGCCCTGGACCTTGGACGCACGCTCGTAGGCGCGGACCAGCTGGCGCTCGGAGATGTCGTACTGAGCGCGCAGGCGCTGCTTCTCCAGCAGACGGACCTTGTAGTCCGAGTTCTGCTTGCGGCCACGGCCGTGCTCACCCGGCGGGTAGGGGCGGGCCTCGAAGTACTTGACGGCCTTCGGGGTCAGCGCGATACCGAGGGCACGCGACTTCTTGACCTTGGGGCGGGACTGGTTCGCCACTCTTATCTCATTTCCTAGTTTCCGGCTCGTCAGGATTAGAGAGGTCGCATCCGCAGCCGGGAAAACCCGCCGGGTCCGCAGGGGACCTGCCGGGCAGCCGCTTCCCTGGTCTGGGCACATACGTGCAGCACGCGAGTGGCCCACCGACCGTCCCGGAACCGCGGGTGGTGGTGGGCTGCCCGCGACACCGTTCGACGGTGCGCGACGCTCCTGGAGCCAGTCCGCTGGGGACCGGCCTCCGGCTGGTCGTCCCGTTCTGACAGCACGGGACTCAGCACTTCGGAGCAGTCTACAGGGTGCTCAGGACCGCTTGCGACCGAGGTGTTTACGGGTCCATTCCACGGCGTCCGCGTACCTGGCCTCGACCCCGTGCCGGCTCGGCGCGTAGTACTCGCGGGCCTTCAGCGCGTCCGGGGCGTACTGCTGCTCGGCGATGCCCTCGGCCAGGTCGTGCGGGTACACGTACCCCTGGGCGTGGCCGAGCTTGGCGGCGCCCTGGTAGTGCCCGTCGCGCAGATGCGGCGGCACCGGCCCGGCCAGGCCCTTGCGTACGTCGTGCAGCGCGGCGCCGATCGCGGTGGTCGCGGAGTTGGACTTGGGGGCGAGGGCCAGGGCGATCGTGGCGTGGCTGAGGGTGAGGGCGGCCTCCGGAAAACCGATCATGGCGACGGCCTGGGCGGCGGCGACCGCGATCGGCAGGGCGCCCGGATCGGCCAGGCCGATGTCCTCGCTGGCGGAGATCATCAGGCGGCGGGCGATGAACCGGGGGTCCTCGCCGGCCTCGATCATGCGGGCCAGGTAGTGCAGGGCCGCGTCGACGTCGGAGCCCCGGATGGACTTGATGAGGGCGCTGGCGACGTCGTAGTGCTGGTCGCCGTCGCGGTCGTACTTCACCGCGGCCCGGTCGACGGTCTGCTCCAGCGTCGCCAGGCTGATCTCGCTCTCGCCCTGGTCGAGTGCGGCCCCTGCGGCGGCCTCCAGGGCGGTCAGGGCACGCCGGGCGTCGCCGCCGGCGATGCGCAGCAGGTGCTCCTCGGTGTCCTCGGGGAGGGTGACGGCGTCCTTCAGGCCGCGTTCGTCGCTGAGCGCGCGCCGGAGCAGGCCGCGGACGTCGTCGTCGGTGAGCGGTTCCAGGGTGAGCAGCAGGGAGCGGGAGAGCAGCGGGGAGATCACCGAGAAGTACGGGTTCTCCGTGGTGGCGGCGATCAGGGTGACCCAGCGGTTCTCCACGGCCGGGAGCAGGGAGTCCTGCTGTGCCTTGCTGAAGCGGTGGATCTCGTCCAGGAAGAGGACGGTCTCCTTGCCGAAGCCGCCGGTGGCGCGGCGGGCGCCGTCGATGACCGCGCGGACCTCCTTGACGCCCGCGGTGATCGCGGACAGCTCCACGAACCGCTTGTTCGTCGCCTTGGACACGACGTACGCCAGGGTGGTCTTGCCGGTGCCGGGCGGGCCCCACAGGATCACCGAGGAGGGGCCGGCGGGGCCGCCGTTGCCCTCGCCGACCAGCCGGCGCAGCGGGGCGCCGGGTTTGAGCAGGTGCTGCTGGCCCACGACCTCGTCGAGCGTGCGCGGGCGCATGCGCACCGCCAGGGGGCTGGCCGCCGGGTCCTTCTCCTGGCGTTCTTCTGCTGCTGCGGTGAAGAGGTCGGGTTCCACGCTGAAACCCTAGAACACCGCACCGACAATCGGGCCGGGCCCCTCAGCCGGCCCGCTCCGGGAAGGTCAGCTGGTCCAGAAGTCCCACCAGCGGGTGAGGACCAGCATGCCGATGATCCCGACGTGCAGGACCGGCAGCACCCAGGTGAACTCGCCGAAGAACGACTTCAGCCAGCGCGGGGACGGCAGGAAGTCGTTGCGGATGTTGAACGAGGTGACGTACCAGAACATGGTGATCGTGGCGACCCAGGCCAGCGAGCACCACAGGCACAGCGCGTTGATCCGGTACAGCGACTGGAACTGCAGCCAGGTGCAGAAGGCGACGCCGAACAGCGTGCCGAAGTTGAAGGTCAGCCAGTACCAGCGCGGGAAGCGGGCGCGGGCCAGCAGGCTCATGCCGACGCAGACGACGATGCCGTAGGCGACCAGGCCGAGCATCGGGTTGGGGAACCCGAAGGCGGCGGCCTGCTTGCTCTCCATGACGCTGCCGCAGGAGACCACCGGGTTCAGGCTGCACCCGGGGGTGAACGTCGTGCCGGCGACCTTGGCTTCCAGCAGCTTGAACTTGTCGATCGTGATGACCCAGGCGGCCAGCAGCCCGGCCGCGCCGGTGATCACCAGCAGGATGGCGAAGGCACGGCTGCCGCCCACCGCGCGCGGGGCGTCGGCGGCGCGCTCCGGACCGGGTTCCGCGGAGACGTCCTTGACTGTCGTCTTGCTCATCACGCCGATTCCGTCACTTGAGGATGGGACCATCTTCGGGCACGGGTCATTGTGCCGCACACGCCTGTGTGCGCACCGTTCGCTTCCCATAAGGATGTACGTACGACAAGTGCCGTCCGCTCGGTTCCGGACAGCCCCGGCGGGCGGGAGACGAAGGCGCCGGACGCCCCCTTGAGGAGCGTCCGGCGCCTTCGCGCGCGTGCGGAGGTCAGCCGAGCCGGGACTCCAGCTCCGCCACGATCTCGTTGACGCCGATCGCCGTCTGCTCGCCGGACTCCATGTCCTTGAGCTGGACGACACCCTCGGCGAGCTCGCGCTCGCCGGCGACGATCGCGTAGCGGGCGCCCGAGCGGTTGGCGTTCTTCATGGCGCCCTTCAGGCCCTTGCCGCCGTACGCGAAGTCCGCCGCGATGCCCACCTTGCGCAGGTCGGTGATCTTGCCGAACAGCACCCGGCGGGCCTCCTCGCCGAGCGGGACCGCGTAGACCGAGGTGGCGGACGGGATGTCCAGCTCGACCCCTTCGGCCTCCAGCGCGAGGACCGTACGGTCGACACCTAGGGCCCAGCCGACGGAGGGCAGCGCGGGGCCGCCGATCATCTCGGACAGGCCGTCGTACCGGCCGCCGCCGCCCACTGCGGACTGCGAGCCGAGACCGTCGTGCACGAACTCGAAGGTGGTGCGGGTGTAGTAGTCCAGGCCGCGCACCAGCTTCGGGTCGTCCTCGAAGGAGACACCGGCCGCCGTGATCAGCTCGCGGACCTCCTCGTGGTACGCCTTGCACGCGTCGCACAGGTAGTCGCGCAGCAGCGGGGCGCCCGTGAGCTGCTTCTGGACCGACTCGCGCTTGTCGTCGAGGACCCGCAGCGGGTTGATGTCGACGCGCCGGCGCGTGTCCTCGTCCAGGTCCAGGCCGTGCAGGAACTCCTGGAGCGCGGACCGGTACACCGGGCGGCACTCCTTGTCGCCCAGGCTGTTGAGCAGGATGCGGAAGTTCCTGAGGCCCAGCGAGCGGTAGGCCTGGTCGGCCAGGATGATCAGCTCGGCGTCCAGCGCCGGGTCCTCCGCGCCGATCGCCTCGGCGCCGACCTGGGAGAAGTGCCGGTAACGGCCCTTCTGGGGGCGCTCGTAACGGTAGTAGGAGCCGGAGTACCAGAGCTTGACCGGGAGGTTGCCCGACTTGTGCAGGCTGGCCTCCAGGGCCGCGCGCAGCACGGACGCGGTGCCCTCGGGGCGCAGGGCCAGCTGGTCGCCGCCCTTGGTCTCGAAGGCGTACATCTCCTTGGTCACGATGTCGGTGGACTCGCCGACCCCGCGCGCGAAGAGTTCGACGTTCTCGAAGCCGGGGGTCTCGATGTAGCCGTAGCCGGAGTTGCGCAGCGGGGCCGCGATCGCGTCGCGTACCGCGAGGTACTTGGCGGAGTCCGGCGGGATCAGGTCGTAGGTGCCCTTGGGGGCCTTGAAGGTGCTCACGGAAGGTCTCTCGTCACATTCCTCGTCGGGGAGCCTCGGCTCCCTGGCCGGCGGCCACCTGCCGCAGGTAGGGGTTGGTGGCGCGCTCCTGGCCGATGGTCGTCTGGGGGCCGTGTCCGGACAGCACCACGGTGGAGTCCTCGAGCGGCAGGCACACGCGGGCCAGCGAGCCGAGCATGTCCGTCATGGATCCGCCCGGCAGATCGGTGCGTCCGATGGAGCCGGCGAACAGCAGATCCCCGGAGAAGAACACCGACGGGACGTCGGCGGTCTCGGGCATCCGGAAGGTCACCGACCCCTTGGTATGGCCCGGCGCGTGCGCGACGGAGAACTCCAGTCCGGCCAGCCGCAGGGAGGTGCCGTCGGTCAGCTCCCTGACGTCGTCCGGCTCCCCCACGGTCAGCTCGCCCATCAGCGGCATGCCGATGGACCGGCCGAGCGCCTTCTCGGGGTCGCTCATCATGTACCGGTCCTCGGGGTGGATCCAGGCCGGCACGTCGTGCGCCCCGCAGACGGGGACGACCGAGGCCACGTGGTCGATGTGGCCGTGGGTGAGGACGACGGCCACGGGCTTGAGCCGATGCTTCTCCAGCGCTTCCTCGACTCCTGGGGCGGCCTGGTGGCCGGGGTCGATGATCACGCACTCCTCACCGGCGGCGGGGGCGACGAGATAACAGTTCGTCCCCCAGGCCCCGGCGGGGAACCCGGCAATGAGCACGATCGTCCTTCGTTGTGTCGGTTTCACAGGCGGCTTCAGCTGCTGTCAGAGCCTACCGGCGCTGCCGTTTCCTCAGCGAACCCATATACGGTACGGGGCTACACGCAGCGGTCGGCTCACGAGGACGTACGCGTACCGCCCGACACACGACACGCATGAGGAGAGAACCCGGTGGTCAGCCAGGAGCAGCGGCGGCGTCAGCTCGCCCGGGAGAAGTTCTTGCGGCAGCAGCAGCGGCGCACCCAGGCGCGGCGCAAGTCCCGCGTGCGCAACTCCGTGATCGCGTCGGTACTCGGCGTGGTCGTGATCGGCAGTGTCGCCCTGTACACGACCGGGGTGCTGAAGAACGACGACAAGAAGACCAACGCGAGCGCCGAGGTCACCCCGAGCGCACCGCCGACGAGCAAGGCGCCGGACCCGTGCGCGAAGCCGGCGGCCGGCTCGGTGAAGAAGCAGAGCTGGAAGAAGGAGCCGGCGATGACGATCGACACGTCGGCGAAGTACACGCTGACTCTCGCGACGACGTGCGGCGACATCGACGTGGCGCTGAAGGCGTCGGCGGCCCCGCACACGGTCAACTCGTTCGACTTCCTCGCCGGGAAGGGCTACTTCGACCACACCAAGTGCCACCGCCTCACCACCCGGGACATCTACGTCCTGCAGTGCGGCGACCCGCAGGGCACCGGCATGGGCGGTCCGGGCTACACGCTCCCGGACGAGAACCTCAAGGACAAGAGCCTGAAGAACAACACGTACCCGGCGGGCACGGTGGCGATGGCCAACACCGGCCAGAAGCACACCGGCGGCAGCCAGTTCTTCCTCGTCTACAAGGACAGCCCGCTGCCGCCGAACTACGCCCCGTTCGGGACCATCGGCACGGCCGGCATGAAGGTGCTGAACAAGATCGCCGCGGCCGGCGAGAGCACCGGCAACGGCGACGGGGCGCCGAACGCGACGGTCGTGATCAACAAGGCGACGGTCGGCAAGTCCTGAGGTCACCGGTGCCGGAGCGGCCGGAGGGCCGGGAAGCGCCGACTGCGGAATTTCGGTCGCGCTGGATGCGGACAGGCAACCCGCTGGTCGCCTATGTTGGCGGTGACGAAACTGTGGACGATGCCCGGGGGTGCTGAGGCCCCCCGCAGGCATCATGTGGAGGAGGCGCTGTGAGCAGCGACCCGTGGGGCCGCGTCGACGAGACGGGGACCGTGTACGTGCGTACGGCCGACGGCGAGCAGGTCGTCGGTTCCTGGCAGGCCGGCTCCCCCGAGGAGGCGCTGGCCTACTTCGAGCGCAAGTACGAGGGCCTGGTTGTCGAGATCGGCCTCCTCGAAAAGCGCGTACGGACCACCGACCTGTCGACGAAGGACGCCCAGGCCGCCATCGACCACTTGCGGGAGCAGGTGGACGCCCACCACGCGGTCGGTGACCTGGCCGCGCTGCGGACGCGGCTGGACAAGCTCGTCGAGACCGTCGAGGCGCGCCGCGAGGAGCGCAAGGCGCAGCGGGCCAAGCAGTCCGACGAGGCCCGCAAGGCCAAGGAGGACCTGGTCACCGAGGCGGAGCAGCTCGCCCGGTCCGACCAGTGGCGAGCGGCCGGTGAGCGGCTGCGCGCTCTGGTGGACACCTGGAAGGGCCTGCCCCGCCTGGACCGCAAGTCCGACGACGAGCTGTGGCACCGCTTCTCGCACGCCCGCTCGGCGTTCTCCAAGCGCCGCAAGGCTCACTTCGCGCAGCTGGACGCGCAGCGCGAGGAGGCCCGCCGCGTCAAGGAGCGGCTGGTCGGCGAGGCCGAGGCGCTGTCCGGTTCGACGGACTGGGGCCCCACGGCCGCCCGGTACCGCGAGCTGATGGCGGAGTGGAAGGCCGCGGGCCGCGCCCAGCGCGAGCACGAGGACGACCTGTGGAACCGCTTCCGCGGCGCCCAGGACGTGTTCTTCGCCGCCCGCAGCTCGGTGTTCGCCGAACGGGACGCGGAGCAGACGGAGAACCTGAAGCTGAAGGAGGAGCTGGCCGAGGAGGCCGAGAAGCTCCTGCCGGTCGGCGACCTCAAGGCCACGCGCGCCGCGTTCCGCTCGATCAACGAGCGCTGGGAGGCCATCGGTCACGTCCCGCGGGACGCCCGGCCCAAGGTCGAGGGCCGGATGCACACCGTCGAGCGGGCGATCCAGGAGGCCGAGGAGGCCGAGTGGCGCCGGACCAACCCGGAGGCGCGCGCGCGTGCCGAGGGACTGACCGGTCAGCTGCAGGCAGCCGTGGACAAGCTGAAGGCGCAGATCGAGCAGGCGCGCGCCCAGGGCAACAACGCCAGGGCCGACAAGCTGCAGAAGGAGCTGGAAGGCCGTGAGGCGCTGCTGGAGCAGGCTCTGAAGGGCCTCCAGGAGTTCGGCGGCTGACACACTCCCCCGAGCAGCCGGAAGGGCCCCGTACGCGCGTACGGGGCCCTTCCGCATGGGCGGTCCGGCCCGGCGGGCGGGTGCTACGACCGGGTGCGTCCGGAGGTCACGCGGTACACGTCGTACACGCCCTCCACGCCCCGCACGGCCTTCAGGACGTGGCCGAGGTGCTTGGGGTCGCCCATCTCGAAGGTGAACCGGGAGGTGGCCACCCGGTCGCGGGAGGTCTGCACGGCCGCCGAGAGGATGTTGACGTGCTGGTCGGACAGCACCCGGGTGACGTCCGAGAGCAGGCGCGAGCGGTCCAGCGCCTCGACCTGGATGGCGACCAGGAAGACCGAGGACTGGGTGGGCGCCCACTCGACGTCGAGGATGCGCTCCGGCTCCCGGGACAGCGACTCGACGTTGACGCAGTCGCTGCGGTGCACCGACACCCCGCTGCCGCGGGTGACGAAGCCGATGATCGGGTCGCCGGGCACCGGCGTACAGCACCGGGCCAGCTTGACCCACACGTCCTCGACGCCCTTGACCACCACGCCCGGGTCGGCGCTGGAGCGGCGCTTGCGCCCGCGGGTGCGCGACGGCGGGACCGCCTCGTCGATCTCCTCGGTGGCCGCCTCCTCGCCGCCGAGGGCCTGGACGAGCTTCTGCACGATGTTCTGCGCCGAGACATGGCCCTCGCCGATCGCCGCGTACAGCGCGGAGATGTCGGAGTAGCGCATCTCGTGGGCGAGCGTGACCAGCGAGTCGCCGGTCAGGATCCGCTGGATCGGCAGATTCTGCTTGCGCATGGCCCGCACGATGGCGTCCTTGCCCTGCTCGATGGCCTCGTCCCGGCGCTCCTTGGAGAACCAGGCGCGGATCTTGTTGCGGGCCCGCGGTGACTTGACGAAGCCGAGCCAGTCCCGGGACGGCCCGGCGCCGGCCGCCTTGGAGGTGAAGACCTCCACCAGGTCGCCGTTGTCCAGGGTGGATTCGAGCGGTACGAGACGGCCGTTGACCCGCGCTCCTATGGTGCGGTGGCCGACCTCGGTGTGGACGGCGTACGCGAAGTCCACCGGGGTGGCACCCGCCGGCAACGCGATGACGTCACCCTTGGGCGTGAAGACGAAGACCTCGTTGCGGGACAGGTCGAAGCGCAGGGACTCCAGGAACTCGCCCGGGTCCTCGGTCTCCTTCTGCCAGTCCAGCAGCTGGCGCAGCCACGCCATGTCGTTGAGGTGGTCGTCCTTCTTGCCGGCCCTGGGCACGTCGGTGCGGACCTTGGAGGCGCCGGCGACGGCCTCCTGCTTGTACTTCCAGTGCGCGGCGATGCCGTACTCGGCGCGGCGGTGCATGTCGAACGTGCGGATCTGCAGCTCGACCGGCTTGCCGTTGGGGCCGATGACCGTCGTGTGCAGCGACTGGTACATGTTGAACTTGGGCATCGCGATGTAGTCCTTGAACCGGCCGGGGACCGGGTTCCATCGCGCGTGCACGGTGCCGAGGGCGGCGTAGCAGTCGCGCACGGTGTCGACCAGGACGCGGATGCCCACCAGGTCGTAGATCTCCGCGAAGTCACGGCCGCGGACGATCATCTTCTGGTAGACGCTGTAGTAGTGCTTGGGGCGGCCGGTGACGGTCGCCTTGATGCGGGCGGCGCGCAGGTCGGCCTGGACCTCGTCGGTCACTATGGCGAGGTACTCGTCCCGCTTCGGGGCGCGCTCGGCCACCAGCCGTACGATCTCGTCGTACATCTTGGGGTAGAGGATCGCGAAGGCGAGGTCCTCCAGCTCCCACTTGATGGTGTTCATGCCGAGGCGGTGGGCGAGCGGGGCGTAGATCTCCAGCGTCTCGCGCGCCTTCTTCTCCTGCTTCTCGCGCTTGAGGTAGCGCATGGTGCGCATGTTGTGCAGGCGGTCGGCGAGCTTGATGACCAGGACCCGCGGGTCCTTGGCCATGGCGACGACCATCTTGCGCACGGTCTCGGCCTGCGCGGCCTCGCCGAACTTGACCTTGTCCAGCTTCGTGACGCCGTCGACGAGGAGGGCGACGGTGTCGCCGAAGTCGCGGCGGAGCTGGTCCAGCCCGTACTCGGTGTCCTCGACGGTGTCGTGCAGCAGCCCGGCCATCAGCGTGGCCGGGTCCATGCCCAGCTCGGCGAGGATGGTGGTGACGGCGAGCGGGTGCGTGATGTACGGGTCGCCGCTCTTGCGCTTCTGGCCGCGGTGCCAGCGCTCGGCGACCTGGTAGGCGCGCTCGATCTGGCGCAGCGTGGAGTTCTCGATCTTCGGGTCGTTGCTGCGCACTATCCGCAGCAGCGGCTCCAGGACCGGGTTGTACGGGTTGGCGCGCTGGACACCGAGGCGGGCGAGGCGGGCCCGGACGCGGTTGGAGGAGCCGGTGCGGGCGGGCTGCGCGGCCGGCTGGCGCACCACGGGGGGCTGGACCGGGCGCTCGGGCGGGGCCGGCTTGGGGCGCGAGGACTCGGCGCTCTTCTCGACGGGCGCGGACTGGGCGTGCTCGACCGTCCCGCGGGTGTCGTTCTTCACCTGCGAAGTGCTCGGCGCGGGCTTCGCCGCGGGCGCCGAGCCGGGCTCGGGCTTGGCGGCGGTCAGGTGCTGGGCCTCGTCTGGCAAGAGGGCTCCTCGTGCGCGTTCCGGGTCCCCCGGTCAGGCTCCGGAGACCCCATGGTATCGATCCTGCGCCCGGTCATCGCCTGCAGGCGGCTGTGAGGACCGTCTGTCCGTGGAACACCGGGGGCCGTCGCGGGATTCCGGGGAGGTGACGGGCGGGTGGTGCGGGGGTGGTCCCGGAGGGTGCGGGGCGTGTCCGGCTGGTGGCTTCCGGGTGCCCCGTGCCGGGCGGTTCTCCCCTCGGTGTGCCGGCGGGTGCCGGGAACGCGGACGGCCGCCCCGGCGATGCCGGGGCGGCCGTCCGCGGGTGTGGCTCAGACCTGGAGGAGCGCCTCCAGCGGGGCGCCTTCCAGGGCCGGTTCCAGGCGGGCGCGGCCGTCGAGGAAGCCCAGTTCCATGAGGACCGCGAGGCCGGACACCTCGGCGCCCGCGCGCCGGATGAGCTGGATCGCGGCCTCGGCGGTGCCGCCGGTGGCCAGGACGTCGTCCACGATCAGCACGCGGTCGCCGGCGGCCAGGTCCTCCGCGTGCACCTCGATCTCCGCCGAGCCGTACTCCAGGTCGTACGCCTGGCGCAGGGTGGCTCCGGGCAGCTTGCCCGCCTTGCGGACCGGGATGAATCCCAGGCCCGCGCGGACGGCGACCGGGGCGCCGAGGATGAAGCCCCGGGCCTCCAGGCCGACGATCTTGGTGGCGCCGGTGTTGGCGGCGATCTCGGCCAGCGCGTCGGTGAGCGCGGTGAAGGCCGCCGGGTCGGCCAGGAGCGGGGTGATGTCCTTGAACATCACGCCCGGCTCCGGGTAGTCGGCGACGTCACGGATGCGGCTGAGCAGCAGTTCCTGGATGTCGGTCATCCGCGCTTCCCCGGGGTGCGGCCACGGCCGCGGCCGCGGGCCGCGGACTGGCTGCGCGGGCCCACCACGGCGGGCTCGCCGGCGTCGGCACCGGCGCCGTGGGCCTCCGTGAGGTCCTCCTCCGCACCGGCCTGGGCGCGCTTGGCCAGGACCCGCTTGGTGAGGGCCTTCATCGCCGGCTCGCGCTCCTTGAGATCGGCGACGAGCGGCGTGGCGATGAAGATCGACGAGTAGGCACCGGCCGCGAGACCCACGAACAGCGACAGGGAGATGTCGTTGAGCGTGCCCGCGCCGAGGAAGCCGCCGCCGATGAAGAGCAGACCGGCGACCGGCAGCAGGGCGACGACCGTGGTGTTGATGGAGCGGACCAGGGTGCCGTTGATCGACCGGTTGGCGATGTCGCTGTACGTCCAGCGGGTCTGCTTGGTGATGTCCTTCGTCTGCTCCTTCAGGCTGTCGAAGACGACGACCGTGTCGTAGAGCGAGTAACCGAGGATGGTCAGCAGACCGATGACCGTACCGGGCGTGACCTCGAAGCCGACCAGGGCGTAGATACCCGTGGTGATGGTGATGTCGTGGATCAGCGCCACCAGGGCCGCGATGGCCATGCGCCACTCGAACGCGATGGCCAGGTAGATCACGACCAGGACCATGAAGATCGCCAGGCCCTCCCAGGCCTTGTTGGCGATCTGCTCGCCCCAGCTCGGGCCGACCAGGTCGGCGGCGAGCTTCTCAGGGTCGAGGTTCAGGTCCTTGGCCAGCTCCTGCTTGATCCGGTCGGACTGGCCGGTGTCGATGCCCGCGATCTGGATGCGCAGGCTGCCGTTGCCCAGCTTCTGTACGACCGACTGGTGGCCCGAGGCCTCGTTGGCGTACTCCTCGGCCTTGGCCACCGAGGTGCTCATCTTGGTCGGCGTCGTGAAGACCGCGCCGCCCTGGAACTCGATGCCCATGTTCAGGCCGCGCACCGCCAGGCCGAGGATGGCCGTGATGGTGATCAGGATCGAGACGCCGTACCAGATCTTGCGCTTGCCGACGAAGTCGTACGAGATCTCGCCGCGGTGCAGTCGAGCGCCGAGGCTGCCGAGTTTCGACATGTTCACGCCTCCTTCGGGTCGGCAGGGCCGGCGACGGGACCGGCGGGACGGCGGGTGCGGCGCAGCGGCGGCTTGGCACCCAGGCTCTTCGGGTCGAGGCCGGACCACTTGTGGCCGTCCGCGAAGAACCGGCGGCGGGCCAGGAGCGTCATCAGCGGCTTGGTGAAGAAGAAGACGACGACGACGTCGAGGACGGTGGTCAGACCCAGCGTGAACGCGAAGCCCTGGACCTTGCCGACCGTGACGATGAACAGCACCGCGGCGGCCAGGAACGACACGAAGTCCGAGACCAGGATGGTGCGCCGGGCGCGCGGCCAGGCCCGCTCCACGGCGGGGCGCAGGGAGCGGCCCTCACGGATCTCGTCCCGGATGCGTTCGAAGTACACGATGAACGAGTCCGCGGTGATACCGATGGCGACGATGGCACCGCAGACGGCCGGCAGGTTCAGCGCGAAGTGGATGGCCGGGCCGAGCAGCGCCATGATCACGTACGTGAGGATCGCGGAGACCAGCAGGGACGCCATGGCGACGATCGACAGGCCGCGGTAGTAGACCACCAGGTAGATCACGACCAGCGCGAGGCCGATGGCGCCGGCGAGCAGACCGGCGCGCAGCTGCTCACCGCCGAGCGCGGCGGTGACGGTGGTGACGGACTGCTCCTGGAAGGACAGCGGCAGGGCGCCGTACGACAGCATGTTGGCGAGGCTCTGCGCCTCCTCCTGCTTGAAGCTGCCGGAGATCTCCGCCTGGCCGCCGGTGATGGCGGTGCTCACGTACGGGCTGGAGACGACCTCGCCGTCCAGGACGATGCCGAACTCGTTCTGCGGGGGCTGGTTCTTGGCCAGCTCGCCGGTGATGTCGGCGAACTTCTTGGCCCCGCCGCCCGTGAAGGTCATCTGGACCTGCCAGCCGGCGGCGCCCTGGGTGTCGAAGACGGCCTGCGCCTTCTTCACCTCGGTGCCGTCCACGGCGGCCGGGCCGAGGAGGTACTTGTACCAGGCGTTGTTGATCTGGCCGCAGGCCACGGTGGAGTCGCCGGGCTTGGCGTTCTTCCCGGCGTTGGCGCGGTCGGAGGCCTTGGTGCAGTCCAGGGCCGCGTACTGGGCCTGGAGCTTGGCCGCCGTGTTGGAGCCGCCGCTCGCCGAGGCCGACGGGGTGGCCGAGGGGCTGCCCGAGGGCTTGCCGCTGCCGGAGGCGCTCGGCGAGGGAGTGGAGTCGGCCTTCAGCGCGTCGCTGACGGCGCGGCCCTGGGAGGTCGCCGAGGCCGTGGGGGACGTGGAGCCGGACGACGACGCCTTCTCCTTGGAGGAGGCGGCCGGCGACGGGCTGGTGCCCGGCTTGGGCGAGGAGCTGCCGCTGGAGGACGCGCTCGGCGAGGGCGTCTTCGCGGCGGCGCCGCTGGGCTCGCTGGCCAGGACCGGCCGGAAGTACAGCTTTGCGGTGGTGCCGACCTGCTCCTGCGCCTCCTTGGAGTTGGTGCCCTTGGGGATGTTGACGATGATGTTGTCGTTCCCCTGGGTCTGCACCTCCGACTCGGAGACACCCAGGCCGTTGACACGGCGGTTCATGATGTCGACCGCGGTGTCCATGTTGGCCTTGTTGATCGCGGACCCCTGGTCGGCCTTCGCCTTGAGCGTGATGCTCGTACCACCGGCGAGGTCGATACCGAGACGCGGAGTGGTGTGCCCGGAGAGGAACATCCCTCCGGTGAGCGCCACGATGGCGATCAGGATGAGGGCCAGCGAGCGCCCTGGCTTGCTCTGGGCGCTCGCGCTTCGGCCCCTCTTAGGTGCTGCCACCTTCTCGTACTCCCTCTCGGGCCGCCCCGCGCCCGGTCGGCGCGGTCGGCCATGACATGGTGTCGGGCTCCCCTGCGGGAAACAGACGCGCCCGGGATACGCGGGGCGCCATCATGCCGCCGTCGCGCCTCCCGGGGCGTGACTACTTCGCGTCGGAGTCGCCGTCGGTCTTCTTCGGCTCGTCCTGCGCCTTCGCCTCGGCGGCACCGGCCGCGTCGGCGTCCTCGACGGCGTCCTTCTTACCGAGGTCGATCTTGTCGTCGGAGGCGGCGGCAGCGGCGGCAGGCCCGTCGGTCTCGTCGGTCTCGGTGAGGGAGGAGGCGTCGTCCGGGACGAGGCCGGCGTCGGACTTCAGATCGTGCTCGATGCCGTGGACGATGCGGTTGTACTCGTCGTCGGTGAGGACGGCGCCGATGGCGTTCTTGGCGAAGAGGAGGTCGACGCCCGGCCCGGCGTCGAGGAGGACCGTGTCCTCGTTGACCTCCTTGACCGTCGCGTACATGCCCCCGATCGTGCGGACACCGGAGCCGGGCTGCATCTCGTTCCGCATCTGGGCGGCCTGCTGCTGCTTCTTCTTGGCCGAACGCGTCATCAGGAACATCGCCGCGATGAGCACGATGAACGGGAGAAGGGTATAGGCATTCACGGGACGGAATTTCCTTCGCGCGACCGCGCGGGTGAGCGGCCAGTTGGATGGGGGTGTGGTCGGCGCCGCCCACAAGGGCGGCATCGGCGGAGTCTAAGCGAGTCCGCTTGCATGGAACAACGCTCAGCATGGCACCTGGGTTCCTGCCCGGGCCATAGCCCTCGCCGGGCCGCCGCCATCACGCCCCGAACAGGTCCTGTTGTCCGTTTCCCGTGGCCGCGGGGCGCGGCGGGGTGAGGCCGAGGTGCGCCCAGGCCGCCGGCGTGGCCACCCGGCCCCGGGGGGTACGGGCCAGCAGACCCTCCCGGACCAGGAACGGTTCGGCGACCTCCTCGACGGTCTCCCGCTCCTCCCCCACCGCGACGGCCAGCGTGGACAGGCCGACCGGTCCGCCGCCGAACAGCTTCAGCAGGGCCTCCAGGACCGCGCGGTCGAGCCGGTCCAGTCCGCGCGCGTCGACCTCGTACACGGCCAGGGCGGCGGCGGCGATGTCGCGGGTGATCAGCCCGTCGGCCTTGACCTGCGCGTAGTCGCGGACGCGGCGCAGCAGGCGGTTGGCGATGCGGGGCGTGCCGCGGGAGCGGCCGGCGATCTCGGCGGCGCCGTCCGGCTCGATCCCGACGTCCAGCAGGGCCGCCGAGCGGTGGACGACCCGCTCCAGCTCGTGCGGCTCGTAGAACTCCATGTGCGCGGTGAAGCCGAAGCGGTCGCGCAGCGGCGGGGGCAGCAGGCCCGCGCGCGTGGTGGCGCCGACCAGGGTGAACGGCGGCAGCTCCAGCGGGATCGCGGTGGCGCCGGGGCCCTTGCCGACGATCACGTCGACGCGGAAGTCCTCCATCGCCATGTACAGCATCTCCTCGGCGGGCCGGGACATGCGGTGGATCTCGTCCAGGAAGAGGACCTCGCCCTCCTGGAGGGAGGAGAGGATCGCGGCCAGGTCGCCGGCGTGCTGGATGGCGGGGCCGGAGGTGATGCGGATGGGGGCGCCCATCTCGGCCGCGATGATCATCGACAGCGTGGTCTTGCCGAGGCCGGGCGCGCCCGAGAGCAGCACGTGGTCGGCGGTGGCGCCCCGCGCTCGGGCGGCGCGCAGCACCAGGTCGAGCTGTTCGCGGACCTTCTCCTGGCCGATGAACTCGCCGAGGTCCTTGGGGCGCAGGGCGGCCTCGACGGCCTGGTCCTCCCGGTCGGCGACCGGGCCCACCAGCCGCTCGCCGGCGGGCCCGGCGAGCCCCTCCTCGCCGGGGGTGCCGGCCGTGTCGTCCCAGTTCACGAAGTTCTCCTAGCGGGTGGCGCGGGTCAGCGGGCGCGGTTCAGGGTCTGCAGGGCGGCCTTGAGCAGCTGTCCCACCTGGGGTGTGCCGCCGGCCTCCGCGGCCTGGGGCGCGACGGCGGCCACCGCCTCGTCGGCCTCGCGGGTGGCGTAGCCGAGGCCGAGCAGGGCCGCGTGCAGCTGGTCGCGCCAGCCCTGGCTGACCGGCGCGCCGACGGCGGGGGCGCCGACGGGCTCGCCGAGCCGGTCCTTCAGTTCCAGCAGCAGCTTCTGGGCGCCCTTCTTGCCGATGCCGGGGACGGCGGTGAGGGCCTTCTCGTCACCGGTGGCGACCGCGCGGCGCAGCGCGTCCGGGGTGTGCACGGCGAGCATCGCCTGCGCCAGGCGCGGTCCGACGCCGCTCGCGGTCTGCAGCAGCTCGAAGACCTGGCGTTCGTCGTCGTCCGCGAAGCCGTACAGGGTGAGCGAGTCCTCGCGGACGACGAGGGAGGTGTGCAGCTTGGCCGGCTGGCCGGTCCGGAGCGTCGACAGCGTGTTCGGCGTGCACTGGACGGCCATGCCGACACCGCCGACCTCGACGACCGCTGTGTCGGGGGCGAGCGCGGCGACCGTGCCGCTGACGAAGGCGATCATGCCGTACGGCCTTTCGTTGCGTGGGCTGCCTGCCGGGCGACGGCCTGCTGGAGCCGGTTCTGGGCGGGGGCCCGCCAGATGTGGCAGATGGCGAGCGCGAGGGCGTCGGCGGCGTCGGCCGGTTTCGGCGGCGCGGCGAGCCGGAGCAGCCGGGTCACCATGGCGCCGACCTGCGCCTTGTCGGCGCGACCGCTGCCGGTGACGGCGGCCTTGACCTCGCTGGGGGTGTGCAGGGCGACCGGGATGCCGCGCCGGGCGGCGCACAGCATGGCGACGGCGCTGGCCTGGGCGGTGCCCATCACCGTGCGCACGTTGTGCTGGCTGAAGACGCGTTCCACCGCGACGCACTCCGGCCGGTGCTCGTCCAGCCACTGCTCGATGCCCTGTTCGACGGCGAGCAGCCGGTGGCCGAGGTCGGCGTCCACGGGCGTGCGGACGACTCCGACGCCGATCATCGTGAGCGGGCGGCCCGCGACCCCCTCGACCACGCCGACACCGCACCGGGTCAGCCCGGGGTCCACCCCCAGTACGCGCACCGCGCCCCTCCCTCGGATCCCTCGATCACCTGTTTGTGCAGGCTATCGGGTCCCACTGACAATGACGGCGGGCCGGTGGGACGTGTCCCACCCTTCTTCGCGCCCTCCTCGTCCAGCTCGACCTGCATGGTCGGGACGAAGTTGGCCTCGGCGGAGTCGTAGTCGATGCCGGCCTCCTGGAGGGCGGTGCGGACCGCGACCAGGTCGGTGGCCTCGCTGATGACCTCGAAGGTCTCGCCGAGGTCGTTGACCTCCTCGGCGCCCGCGTCCAGGACCGCCATGAGGACCTCGTCCTCGGTCAGCTCACCCTTGGGGACGATGACGACGCCCTTGCGGTTGAACAGGTACGACACCGAGCCCGGGTCGGCCATCGAGCCGCCGTTGCGGGTCATGGCGACGCGGACCTCGGAGGCGGCGCGGTTGCGGTTGTCGGTGAGGCACTCGATGAGCACCGCGACACCGTTCGGGCCGTAGCCCTCGTACATGATCGTCTCGTAGTCGGCGCCGCCGGCCTCCAGGCCCGCGCCGCGCTTGACCGCGGAGTCGATGTTCTTGTTCGGGACCGACGACTTCTTCGCCTTCTGGATGGCGTCGTACAGCGTCGGGTTGCCCTCGGGGTCCGCGCCGCCCATTCGCGCCGCGACCTCGATGTTCTTGATGAGCTTCGCGAAGAGCTTGCCGCGCTTGGCGTCGATCACGGCCTTCTTGTGCTTCGTCGTGGCCCATTTAGAGTGGCCGGACATCTGCCTGTCTCCTTCGCGTAACCCATCCAGATACGAACGCCAGAGATCCTACCGGGACTCGCGTCCTACTCCGGTGTCCGGTGCGCGCGCACCATGTCGACGAACAGGGAGTGCACGCGGTGGTCGCCGGTCAGTTCGGGATGGAACGACGTGGCGAGCGCGTTGCCCTGGCGTACGGCGACGATGTGGCCGTCGTGCTCCGCGAGCACCTCGGTCCCGGCGCCCACGGACTCCACCCAGGGGGCGCGGATGAAGACGCCCTCCACAGGATCGCCCGGGATGCCCTGGACGTCGAGTGCGGCCTCGAACGACTCGTTCTGCCGCCCGAAGGCGTTGCGGCGCACGATCATGTCGATGCCGCCGACGGTCTCCTGGCCCGAGCGAGGGTCGAGGATCTTGTCGGCGAGCATGATCATGCCCGCGCAGGTGCCGTAGACGGGCATGCCGGCCCGCACGCGCGCGCGGAGGGGCTCCATCAGGCCGAACAGGTGGGCCAGCTTGGAGATGGTGGTGGACTCGCCGCCGGGCAGCACGAGACCGTCCACCTCGGCGAGTTCCTCGGGGCGCCGCACCGGCCTGGCCACGGCGTCGGCCGCGGCCAGGGCGATGAGGTGCTCCCGTACGTCGCCCTGGAGAGCCAGGACGCCTATGACGGGGGTGTTCATGTGATCCGGTGCCTTACCAGCCGCGGTTGGCGTAGCGCTCGGTCTCGGGGAGGGTGTCGCAGTTGATGCCGACCATGGCCTCGCCGAGGTTGCGGGACGCGTCCGCGATGATCTTCGGGTCGTCGTAGAAGGTGGTGGCCTTCACGATGGCGGCGGCACGCTTGGCCGGGTCGCCGGACTTGAAGATGCCGGAGCCGACGAACACGCCCTCGGCGCCGAGCTGGCGCATCAGGGCCGCGTCGGCCGGGGTGGCGACGCCGCCGGCGGAGAAGAGGACCACCGGGAGCTTGCCCAGCTCGGCGACCTCCTTGACCAGCTCGTACGGGGCGCGCAGCTCCTTGGCGGCGGCGTACAGCTCGTTGTTGTCGTAGCCGCGCAGGCGGGCGATCTCGTTCTTGATCTGGCGCAGGTGGCGGACGGCCTCGACGACGTTGCCGGTGCCGGCCTCGCCCTTGGAGCGGATCATCGCGGCGCCCTCGGCGATGCGGCGCAGGGCCTCGCCCAGGTTGGTCGCGCCACACACGAACGGGGTGGTGAAGGCCCACTTGTCGGAGTGGTTGACCTCGTCGGCCGGGGTGAGCACCTCGGACTCGTCGATGTAGTCGACGCCGAGGGACTGGAGCACCTGGGCCTCGACGAAGTGGCCGATGCGGGACTTGGCCATGACCGGGATCGAGACGGCGTCGATGATGCCCTCGATCATGTCCGGGTCGGACATGCGGGCCACGCCGCCGTCCTTGCGGATGTCGGCCGGGACCCGCTCCAGCGCCATGACGGCGACGGCGCCCGCGTCCTCGGCGATCTTCGCCTGCTCCGGCGTGACGACGTCCATGATCACGCCGCCCTTGAGCTGCTCGGCCATGCCGCGCTTCACGCGGGCGGTGCCGGTCTCGGGAGCCTGGTTCTCGATGGTGGACACGGGTGACCTCACTGAAGTGAAAGGTGGTTGATGCTTCACCGAGGAAACGCGAGTGGACCAGGCCACAGCAAGGGCCAATGGCAAGCCGGTGGATCCTTTTCGCTCACCGGCGCCCGGCGTGCGGTCAGGAGACCCGCTCCACCAGGGCGGCCGGCGGCTCGTCGTCCATCTCGAAGGCCAGCGGGAAGGGGGCATGGCCGGCCAGCCGGAACCAGCGGACCTTGCGGTGCTCGCGGAGCCGGCGGGCGGCGCCCACGGTGTCGTTGTGGAAGCGGCGGGCCATCGGCACCCGGCGGACCGCCTCGGCCAGCTCACGGGCCGCCTCCTCGCCGCCCGGGGCCTCGCGGACGGCCTCCACCTGCGCGGGGTCCTCGAAGACCGCGCGCAGCGCCTGGCTCAGCTCGCTCTCGGCGACCTCCCGCTGCTCCTCCTCGGCCTGCCGGGCCGCGTGCGCGGCCTCGTACAGCACGATCGAGGCGGCCGGGTCCAGCACGCCCGAGGTGGCCAGCTCCTGCGCCACGGAGGCCCGCCGCAGCAGCTGGGCGTCGAGCGCGGCCCGCGCGGCGTCCATCCGCACGTGCAGCCGGTCCAGCCGCCCGGCCGTCCAGCTGAGGTACACGCCGACGGCGAAGAGCGCGACGAGGATCCAGATGAGGGTTGCGGTCACGGGCGAAGGCTATCGGCTGCCCCACCGGCCCCCACGCGCCAGCCCGGCGCCGACGGCCCCGGCACCGGCCACCCTGCCCTGCACCGACCGCCCTGTCCGCCAGGCCCCGGCACCGGCACCGACCGCCCTGCCTGCACCGACCGCCGTGCCGTCGGCCCGGCACCGTGCGGAGCCGCCCGGCCCCCGGTCCGCCGCGAAGGCCCGCGCGCCCGTCCCCCACCGACCCGAGCGGCCCCGGGCATGCGGCCCGCGCGGGACCACAAGGCCCCGCCTGGCCGCACCGGGAGCGCCCGGGCACGCCCCCGCCGGGCAGGACGGACCGACCGGGCCCCGCCTCAGTCCCGGGCCAGTCCGAAGCGGGCCCGCAGGCCCGTCGTCCGTTCGTCCGCGGCGACCGCGGCCGCGCCGGCCGTCACCGTCTCGTAGACGGAGAGGATGTCCGCGCCGACCGTCGACCAGTCGAACCGCCGTACATGGGCGCTGCCGCGCTCGCGCAGCTCCGTGCGGCGCGCCGGGTCCTCCAGCAGGCGTACGGCCGCCTCGGCCAGCGCGTCGGCGTCCTCGTTGGCGAACACCTCGCCGGCCTCGCCCTGGTCGAGGACCTGCACGAAGGCGTCCAGGTCGGCGGCGAGCACGGGGGCACCCGCCGACATCGCCTCGACCAGGATGATGCCGAAGCTCTCGCCGCCGGTGTTCGGCGCGACGTACAGGTCGACGCTGCGCAGCAACCGGGCCTTGTCCTCGTCGCTGATCATGCCGAGGAACTCCACGCGGGAGCGCAGCTCCTTGGGCAGGTCCTCGACGGCCGCCTCGTCGTCGCCGCGCCCCGCGACCAGCAGCCGGGTCTGCGGACGGGCGGCGAGGATCCCGGGCAGCGCCTTCATGAGGACCGGCAGGCCCTTGCGGGGCTCGTCGATGCGGCCGATGAAGCCGATGGTGTCGCCCTGCCACTCCGGCCTGGGCTCGGCCTTGGCGAAGAAGTCCACGTCCACGCCGTTGGGGATGACCACCGCGTCCCCGCCGAGGTGCTCGACCAGTGTGCGGCGGGCGTACTCGCTGACCGCGATCCGCGCGCTGATCTTCTCCAGCGCGGCCTGGAGGATCGCGTACGCGGCGATCATCGCGCGCGAGCGCGGGTTGGAGGTGTGGAAGGTGGCCACGATCGGGCCGGACGCCGCCCAGCAGGTCAGCAGGCCCAGCGAGGGCGAGGTCGGCTCGTGGATGTGCACCACGTCGAAGCCGCCCTCGTGCAGCCAGCGCCGCACCCGCGCGGCCGACAGGAAGCCGAAGTTCAGCCGGGCCACCGAGCCGTTGTACGGCACCGGGACCGCGCGGCCGGCGGAGACGACGTACGGCGGCAGCGGGGTGTCGTCGTCGGCCGGGGCGAGGACGGACACCTCGTGGCCGAGGCGGAGGAAGTACTCGGCGAGGTCGCGGATGTGGAACTGGACGCCACCGGGCACGTCCCAGGAGTACGGGCAGACGATCCCGATTCTCACGCGGGTCCCTTCGCGGGGTCGAGGTCGGCGAGCCACAGCCGTTGCAGCATGTGCCAGTCCTCGGGATGCTCGGCGATCCCGGAGGCGAAGGCGTCGGCCAGGGCCTGTGTCATGACAGACGTCTTCTCGGCCCGCGTACCTGACGCGGGGACCTCGACCGGGGGATGCACGCGGCCCTTCATGACGGGCGAGTCGTCGTACCAGAGGGTGACGGGCAGCAGCAGCGCGCCGGTCTGCTGGGCGAGCAGGGCCGGTCCCGCGGGCATGCGGGCCGTCTCTCCGAAGAAGCCGACCTCGACGCCGGAGGCGGACAGGTCGCGGTCGGCGACCAGGCAGACCAGGCCGCCGTCGCGCAGCCTGCGGGCGAGCGTGCCGAAAGCGGAGCCGCCGCTGTGCGGCAGGACCTCCATGCCGAGGCCCTCGCGGTAGGCGACGAAGCGGTCGTAGAGCGTCTCGGGCTTCAGGCGCTCGGCGACCGTCGTGAACGGCGTCTCCAGCTCGGTGGTGACCCAGGCGCCGGCCAGGTCCCAGTTGGCCAGGTGGGGCAGGGCGAGGATCACGCCCCGGCCGGAGGCGAGCCCGTCGGTCAGATGGTGGACGTCCTTGGGATCGAAGCCGCCCCTGACGCGCTCGGCGCTCCAGGCCGGCAGCCGGAAGGACTCCATCCAGTAGCGCAGGTACGAGCGCATGCCCGCGCGGGACAGCTCGGCGAGCCGCTCCGGACCGGCGTCGGGCACCACGCGCGCGTAGTTCGCCTCCAGGCGCAGCACGCCCTTGCCGCGCCGCTTCCACGCGAGGTCGGCGATGGTCCGGCCGAGGCGCACCGCGGCCGGCTCGGGGAGCTTCTTGACGGTGCTCCAGCCGAGTCCGTACAGCGCGTCGGTGAGCCGGTCGGCGGTGCTCACTGGGCCACCTCGCCGGCGGCGGCCCGGGCCGCCGCCTCCGCCTCGGCGGACTCGCGGCGGACGGTGACGACCCGCTGGACCAGGGTGACCAGGCTGCCCACGGCGACGATCCACAGCGCGATCGGCAGCAGCCACTGGATGCCCGGGACGCCGAACTTGTGCAGGCCCGCGAAACCGGCCGCGACCAGCGAGATGACCAGCCGCTCGGCGCGCTCGACGAGCCCGTTGACGGCGACCGGCAGCCCGATCGACTCGCCGCGCGCCTTGGTGTACGACACCACCTGGCCGCTGGCCAGGCAGAAGATCGAGACGGCGCACAGCACGTTGTCGTCGCCGCGCCCGGCGTACCAGAGCGCGAAGCCGCCGAAGATCGCGCCGTCGGCGACCCGGTCCAGGGTGGAGTCAAGGAAGGCGCCCCAGCGGCTGGAGCGGCCCAGCTGACGGGCCATGTTCCCGTCGACCAGGTCGGAGAAGACGAACAGGGTGATCACGATCGTGCCCCAGAAGAACTCGCCCCGGGGGTAGAAGACCAGCGCGCCCGCGACCACACCGGCCGTGCCGAGGAGTGTGACCGTGTCGGGGCTCACGCCCCGGCGGATGAGAAACGCGGCGAACGGTGTGAGGACACGCGTGAAAAATGCACGCGCGTACTTGTTCAGCATGGCCTTCCCGACGGTCGGTGTCGCCGCGGCCCGTGGTGGCCGCCGGCTGGCCCATCGTAGCCACGCGCGCGTGCACGTGACGGGCGGGCACCCGCAGCCGCGCCGTGAACCGGCGCGCACCCCCGCGCGCGGAGCGTGCGTGACACGGAGGGTGTCCCGTGAGCACCCTTCGTAGTCCTTCGTATGGACGACACGTGACGGGAGTGGAAAGCTCGAATAACCGCGGGCGTCGCCGGAGCCGCCAGCACGCGGCTTGCGCGTGTCCCGCGCCCACAGTGACCTCACCGTGCACGGGAGGCAGGATCATGGGCGACAAGGCACAGTCACACCACCCCGGAGCCGCCGGCAGGGCTCTGACGGCCGACCGACCCGCGTCCGTACGGAACGTGGTGCTGGTCGGCCACTCCGGATCGGGAAAGACGACCCTCGTGGAGGCCCTCGCGCTGACCGCGGGGGCGGTGAACCGGGCGGGCCGGGTCGAGGACGGCGGCACCGTCTCCGACTACGACGACATCGAGCACCGGCAGCAGCGCTCGGTGCAGCTCTCCCTGGTGCCGGTCGAATGGGACGGCATCAAGGTCAACCTTCTGGACACCCCCGGCTACGCCGACTTCGTCGGGGAGCTGCGGGCCGGTCTGCGGGCCGCGGACGCCGCCCTGTTCGTCGTCTCGGCCTCGGACGGGGTCGACGGCTCGACCCGGATGGTGTGGGAGGAGTGCGCGGCCGTCGGCATGCCCCGCGCGATCGTCATCACACACCTGGAGGCCGCGCGCTCCGACTTCGAGGAGATGACCCGGACCTGCGCCGAGGCCTTCGGCGGCGACGACCCGGACGCCGTCCTGCCCCTGTACCTGCCGCTGCGCGGCCCCGAGGGCCCGGACGGGCACGCGCCCGTGACCGGCCTGGTCGGCCTGCTCTCACAGAAGCTGTTCGACTACTCGACCGGGGAGCGCAAGGAGTCCGAGCCCGGCGAGGACCAGCTGCCGGACATCGAGGAGGCCCGCAACCGGCTCATCGAGGGCATCATCGCCGAGAGCGAGGACGAGACCCTCATGGACCGCTACCTGGGCGGCGAGACTGTCGACATCAAGACGCTGGTCGAGGACCTGGAACGGGCCGTGGCCCGCGGATCCTTCTTCCCCGTGCTGGCCGCCGCCCCCGCCGCCGAGGGCGCCAGGCAGGGCCTCGGCACGGTCGAGCTGCTGGAGCTGATCACCGGCGGCTTCCCCACTCCGTTCGAGCACCCCCTGCCCGGGGTCACCACCGTCGACGGGGCGCCGCGCGAGCTGAAGCCGTGCGACACGGACGGCCCGCTGGTCGCCGAGGTCGTCAAGACCTCCTCCGACCCCTATGTCGGCCGGATCTCGCTGGTCCGCGTCTTCTCCGGCACGCTGCGCCCCGACCGGACGGTGCACGTCTCCGGGCACGGCCTCGCCGACCGCGGGCACGAGGACCACGACGTCGACGAGAAGATCGGCGCCCTGTCCATGCCCTTCGGCAAACAGCAGCGCCCGGTCACCCACGCCGTCGCCGGCGACCTGGTCTGCGTGGCCAAGCTGAGCCGCGCCGAGACCGGCGACACCCTCTCCGCCAAGGACGACCCGCTCCTGATGGAGCCCTGGCAGATGCCCGATCCGCTGCTGCCGCTCGCCATCCAGGCGCACAGCAAGGCCGACGAGGACAAGCTCTCCCAGGGCCTGTCCCGGCTGGTCGCCGAGGACCCGACCATGCGCCTGGAGCAGAACCAGGACACCCACCAGGTCGTCCTGTGGTGCCTGGGCGAGGCCCACGCGGACGTGGCCCTGGAACGGCTGCGCCACCGCTACGGCGTCCAGGTCGACGTCGTCCCGCACCGGGTCTCGCTCCGGGAGACCTTCGCGACGAAGGCCGGCGGGCGCGGCCGGCACGTCAAGCAGTCCGGCGGGCACGGCCAGTACGCCATCTGCGAGATCGAGGTCGAGCCGCTGCCGGGCGGCTCGGGCATCGAGTTCGTGGACAAGGTGGTCGGCGGCGCGGTGCCCCGCCAGTTCATCCCGTCCGTCGAGAAGGGCGTCCGGGTCCAGGCCGCCAAGGGTGTCGCCGCCGGCTACCCCCTGGTGGACGTGCGGATCACGCTGCTGGACGGCAAGGCGCACTCGGTGGACTCCTCCGACGCCGCCTTCCAGACGGCGGGCGCGCTCGCGCTGCGCGAGGCCGCGGCGGACGCCAGGATCCATCTGCTGGAGCCGGTCGCCGAGGTGACCGTGCTGGTCGGCGACGAGTACGTGGGCGCCGTGATGAGCGACCTGTCCGGCCGCCGCGGCCGGTTGCTAGGCACCGAACAGGTGGGCACCGGACGGACGCTGATCCGGGCCGAGGTCCCCGAGTTCGAGATCGGCCGGTACGCCGTCGACCTGCGCTCGCTCTCGCACGGCACGGCCCGCTTCGACCGGCGCTACGCCCGGCACGAGCCGATGCCCCCGCAGATCGCCGAACGCATCCGCGAACAGGCCGGGGACGAGGGGTAGTACGCCGGCGCACGGGCGGGCGGCTTCGGCCGTCCGCCCCCGCGCTGTCGGTGCCGGCGGATACGCTGATCACCTGATCACGGCGTGCCGCAGCCGGCCGGTCACCGGCCGGTACCGGCACGGCGGGGCGGTCAACAGGTGTGCGGAGCAGGGAAGTCGGGAAGGCCGCAGGCACGGCACCGGCGGCGATGGGGGCGGGAATGTCGTTTGGAACGGAGTGGGACGGGCCCCAGGTACCCGTCTCGGGTGACGAGGGGCAGGCGGCGACCTCCGCGCTGGCCTCCGCCGCGTACCGGGACAGCCCGCTCGCGGACATCAAGAAGGCCGACAACGAGTGGCACCAGTCGGCCGTCAAGCCCGGCCGGCTGAAGCTGTTCAGGCCCAATCTCGGCGAGGCGTTCTCCCGGGCCCTGGTGGACCGGATGCTCGCACCCGGCCGCAAGCCGCTCATCCAGTCCTTCGGCTCCGAACCGCAGTTCGTCGTCGAGCACGCCCTTGCCGCCAACAACATCCGCCGGGAGCGCGACAACCGGCTGACGGCCATCACCGTCGTGTGCGGCCTGCTCTTCCTGCCCGGGCTGCTCGGCTGGCTGCTCGTCTTCCAGCTGCGCACGCTCGTCACCCGGCGCGACGACAAGCGGGCAGGCGCCCTGGCCACCGCGCTGCTCCTGGGCGTCGGCCTGCTCGCCGCGCTGTTCCTGATCAAGATGCCGTTCACCGGCTTCTGGGCGTGGTACGCGCGCGCGTCGGTCGTCGTCCCCGTGCTCGGCTGGTTCTGGGCCAAGCAGGTCTGTGAGAGCACCGCGAGGGATCTGCGGGCCCGCTGGGACGGCCTGCTCTCGGGCACCAGCGTCGGCGCCAAGGTGCCGGAGGCCGTGCCGCGCGGCCCCGGCCAGACCGCCGCCGAGGAGCTGCGCCAGTCCCTGGCCCGGCTGAGCGCCGAGCAGCAGTCCAACTCCGTCTTCTACGCCGGTCCCAAGGGCATACTCGGCATGGGCACCCGCTGGGGCGCCTGGCAGCTCGCGGAAGACCTCGTGTCCGCCGACCCCGGCCGGGAGATCCACCCCTTCCGCAGCTGGGACGTCGTGCGCGCGATCCACGACCAGCTGTCCCTGCTGGAGCGCGGCCCGCTGAACACCGGCGGCTTCCCCAAGCCGTCGATACGGCACTGGATCGTCACCCCGATCGGTGAGAAGGCCACGGCGGTGTCCCGGCCGGAGGGCACCGATGTGGAGGCCTTCCAGGTCAAGCCGCACGCCATACAGGACATCTGCAACAAGCAGCAGTTCGGCAGCGGTGACCGGCACTACCTGGGCGTGCAGTGGACCCTCTGGGACGGGCAGCTGGTCATCACCATGCTGATCACCGTCACCGTGCTGCACGAGACGCTGCGCATCGAGGTCACCGGGCACGCGCTGGGACCGGTGAACCCGCTGTTCACCAGCAAGCCGGAGGCGCCGACCAAGGAGGTCGCGAAGTCCCTGAAGCCCTGGGAGAACCGCACGATCAAGCTGCCGCTGGTCACCGCCGACGAGGTGGTACGGCTCGCCGCGCGCGCCCCGCTGACCTGGTACCCGCCGCTGCTGAACTGGCTGGGCGGCTCGCTGGGCCTGCCCGAGCCGTTCGGCCTGCGGCACGCCTGGGCCGACCAGCCGTGGCGGCACCGTTTCATGGCCGACGACGCGCTGCGCGCCGCCACCCCGGTGCTGCGGGTGGTGCACTCGGCGGCGATACGGGTCCTGGAGGAGAACGGCGTGGCCACGGAGAAGTTCGGTGCCCGCTCGGCGTTCCTGAGCGGCAACGTCCAGGACCCGACGCCCCGGAAGGCCGACCTGTACGACGCGTGAGCGCTGCCCGCGGCGGGGGCACCGCGGGTCTACGCGGGCCAGGCCTCCGCGAGCATCTTCCGGGTGTCCGCCAGCAGCTGGGGCAGCACCCGGGTGTGGCCCACGACCGGCATGAAGTTCGTGTCGCCGCCCCAGCGCGGGACGATGTGCTGGTGCAGGTGGGCGGCGATGCCGGCACCCGCGACGCCGCCCTGGTTCATCCCGATGTTGAAGCCGTGCGCGCCGGACGCGCCGCGCAGCGCCGTCATGGCCTGCTTGGTCAGCTCCGCCAGCTCGGCGGTCTCCGGCCCGGTCAGCTCCGTGTAGTCGGCCACATGCCGGTACGGCACGGTCATCAGGTGACCGCCGTTGTACGGGTAGAGGTTGAGCACGGCGTACACGTGCTCGCCCCGCCGGACGATCAGCCCGTCCTCGTCGGACATGGCCGGGATCGCGCAGAAGGGGCAGCCGTCGTCGGCCCCAGGACCGGTCGGCTTGTTCTCGCCCTGGATGTAGGCCATCCGGTGGGGCGTCCACAGGCGCTGGAACGCGTCCTGCGTCCCCACTCCGATCTGCTGCTCCGGCTCACTCGTCATGCTAGGCAGCATATGGCTTCACCCCTTCCCGGCGTGTCGCCGGGGCGGCCGGTGGACGCTCTCCGGCCAAGCTTGGCCGGTGGACGACGACAGCCGTACGCGGTACTGGGAACGCTGGCAGGGGCGCGCCGCGCTGCCGCTCGGCATCGCGTCGCTGCTCTACCTGGCCGGCTACGCGACGCACGTGCTGGCGGCGGACCTGCCCCCGGCCTCACACGACGTCCTGTGGGCGGTCATGGGGGCTTCCTGGGCGGTGTTCATCGTCGACTACGCGGTGCACTGGCGGCTGAGCGGCCGGGGGCTGGGCTTCGTGACCCGTCACTGGCTGGACACGCTGGTCATGCTGCTGCCGCTGCTGTGGCCGCTGCGCATCGTGCGGCTGTACGACGTGGTCCAGCGCAGGCGCGGCCGTGCCCGTCTCAGGCTGCACGCGCGCGTGGTGCTCTACGCCGGGCTGTCCGCACTGCTGCTGGGGTTCTCCGGCGCGCTCGCCGTGTACCAGCAGGAGCGCGGGGCCCCGCACGCCACGATCCGTACCTTCGGCGACTCGCTGTGGTGGGCCGCCTCGACCCTGTCGACCGTCGGGTACGGCGACGTCACCCCCATCACACCCGGGGGCCGCACGATCGCCGTCGGCCTCATGGTCTGCGGCCTCGCCCTGCTCGGCGCGGTGACGGGGTCGGCCTCGTCGCTGTTCCTCCAGCGGTTCTCCCTGGAGGAGGACGAGGACAGGGAAAGGCCCCCGGGACCGTGATCCCGGGGGCCCTCCGCGCTCAGGCCGTTCAGACCTGGGTCCGCTCCCCGACCACCTTCGCGATCTTCGCGATGGCCTCGTCGAACGGGATGCCGTTCTCCTGCGAGCCGTCGCGGTAGCGGAAGGACACCGAGCCGTTCGACATGTCCTCGTCGCCCGCGATGACCATGAAGGGGACCTTCTGCTTCTGGGCGTTGCGGATCTTCTTCTGCATGCGGTCCGAGGAGGAGTCCACCTCGACGCGCAGGCCCTGCTTCCTGGCCGCCGCCGCGAACTTCCCCAGGTACTCCACGTGCGCGTCGCCGATCGGGATGCCGATCGCCTGGACGGGGGCCAGCCACGCCGGGAAGGCGCCCGCGTAGTGCTCCAGCAGGACGGCGAAGAAGCGCTCGATGGAACCGAACAGCGCGCGGTGGATCATGACCGGGCGCTGCTTGGAGCCGTCCGGGCCGGTGTACTCCAGGTTGAACCGCTCGGGCAGGTTGAAGTCGAGCTGGATGGTCGACATCTGCCAGGTACGGCCGATGGCGTCCTTGGCCTGGACGGAGATCTTCGGGCCGTAGAAGGCGGCGCCGCCCGGGTCGGGCACGAGGGGCAGGCCCTGCTTCTCGGCGACCTGGCGCAGGGTCTCGGTCGCCTCCTCCCAGACCTCGTCGGTGCCGACGAACTTCTCCGGGTCCTTGGTGGACAGCTCCAGGTAGAAGTCGGTCAGACCGTAGTCGCGCAGCAGGTTCAGCACGAAGGTGAGCGTCTTGTCCAGCTCGTCGGACATCTGCTCACGGGTGCAGTAGATGTGCGCGTCGTCCTGGGTGAAGCCGCGGGCGCGGGTCAGGCCGTGCACGACGCCCGACTTCTCGTACCGGTACACGGTCCCGAACTCGAAGAGGCGCAGCGGAAGTTCGCGGTAGGAGCGGCCGCGCGCGTCGAAGATCAGGTTGTGCATCGGGCAGTTCATGGGCTTGAGGTAGTAGTCCACGCCCTCGTCGAGCTGCATGGGCGGGTACATGCCGTCGGCGTACCAGTCCAGGTGGCCCGAGGTCTCGAAGAGCTTCCCCTTCGTCGCGTGCGGGGTGTAGACGAACTCGTAGCCCTCCTCCTCGTGCCGGCGGCGCGAGTAGTCCTCCATCACGCGGCGGACGATGCCGCCCTTGGGGTGGAAGACCGCCAGCCCGGAGCCGATCTGCTCCGGGATGGAGAACAGGTCCAGCTCGGAGCCGAGCTTGCGGTGGTCGCGCTTCTCGGCCTCGGCGAGGAAGTCCAGGTACGCCTTCAGCTCGTCCTTGGACGGCCAGGCGGTGCCGTAGATGCGCTGGAGCATCGGGTTCTTCTCGCTGCCGCGCCAGTAGGCGGCCGCGTTGCGCATCAGCTTGAACGCCGGGATGAGGCGGGTGGAGGGCAGGTGCGGACCGCGGCACAGGTCCTTCCAGCACAGCTCGCCGGTCTTGGCGTCCAGGTTGTCGTAGATCGTCAGCTCACCGGCGCCGACCTCGACGTCCGCGCCGTCGTCGCTGGACGCGGAGCCCTTGAGGCCGATCAGCTCCAGCTTGTACGGCTCGCCCGCCAGCTCCTCGCGGGCGGCCTCGTCGGTGACGACACGGCGGGCGAACTTCTGCCCGCGCTTCTGGATCTCCTGCATCTTCTTCTCGATGGCCTTGAGATCCTCGGGCGTGAACGGCTTCTCGACGTCGAAGTCGTAGTAGAAGCCGTCCTTGACGGGCGGGCCGATGCCCAGCTTGGCCTCGGGGAACAGCTCCTGCACGGCCTGCGCCATGACGTGCGCGGTGGAGTGGCGCAGGATGTTCAGGCCGTCCTCGGAGCTGATCTCGACGCCTTCGACCTCGTCGCCGTCGGACAGCTCGTACGCGAGGTCCTTCAGCTCGCCGCCCACGCGTGCGGCGATGATCGAGCGCTCGCCCGCGAAGAGGTCGGCGGCCGTAGTGCCCGTCGTCACCACGCGTTCTTCCCGCTCGGAATCGCGTTGGATGATCACACGGACGTCTGACACCGGTCTCTCCTGACTGAAGGTGGGTGCGGCGCCATACCAGGAGCGCGCGCAGAGGCGATCGTACCGACCCGACGGCGCCGACCGCGAAACGGTTACCCTCGGTCGCCCTCTGCTCACTCGCCTCTCACCTCCCTTCACTCCTCCCCGCAGGCCTCCTCGAAGAAGTCGAGGTTCTCCTGGAGGGACTTCATCAGCCGCTCCCGCTCGCCCTCGTCCACCTGCACGGGTACGACACCGGAGGCGCCGGTGAGCCTGCGGAAGCCGCCCCGGCTCTCCAGCCGGCCGTGCACACGGACGGGCAGCCCGACGAGGTGGGCGTGGCCGGCGATGCGGTAGTCCTCCTCGTCCAGGGTGACGCGCAGGTGCGGTACGTCGGCGCCGGCGAGGACGCGCAGGCGGACGGTGCCCTCGCCGCCGGGCCCGGAGCGGCGCATGCGGACCACGGCGCCGGTGACCCGGACCGGGACGGAGGGTTCCGCGCGCAGGTAGCGGGCGGCGGCCTCGCGCAGCGCGGGCAGGTCGCCCGGGGAGAACTCGACGGGTTCGGCGGAGGGGGCGCAGCCCTCGGGAACGCCGGCGCCGGGTGCCCAGGCGACGGCGATGCGGGCGCCCTCGGTGCCGCGGACGAGCACGCCGAGCGCCTCGGTCAGCTCGCGGCTGACGCCGGCCTCGACAGCTCCGTCGAAGGCGTCCATGCCGCCGGTGGCCCGCCGGTAGTCGATGGCCTCGCGGGCGGCGTGCAGGGCCTGGTGGAGGCGGACGGCGAGGGGGCGGCCGGTGGGCACGGGCACGAAGGCGGTGAGGGTGCGGCCCTCGGCGGCGGGGCCGACGAGGACGTCCGCGAGGAGGGCGGCGGCGGGACGGCGGTGGCGGGCGCCGTGGTAGCCGGCACGCGCGCGGGTGGCGAGCGCGGCGGCGAGCAGCGTCTGCCGGGCGGCGGCGCGCAGCCGGCCGTCGGCGTCCCAGGGGGCGGCGCCGGCGGGTCCGGCCGGGGTGTCACGCCACCAGCGGATCTCGTCGCTGGGGACGGCGAGGGAGATCAGCACCTCGCGCGCGGCGGGCGTGGGGTTGCGGGTGAGCGCGTCGAGGGCCTCGCCGAGCAGGTCGTCGCTGTCGGGGAAGGCCCGGTTCTCGGGGACGAGCAGGCTGGTCCCGGCGCCGCCCGGGCCCGGCGGGGTCCAGCGGCCGTAGCGTCCGGCCGCTCCGCCGCGCCGCTGCCAGCCGTGCCGGCGCAGCAGGGCGCCGAGGACGGCCGGGTCGACATCGGCGGGCCGGGGCGGCCGGTTCCAGGGCAGGTCGCCGGGGTGCGACCGGAGCCGCCCCACCGGCTCCTCGTAGGGACGGTTCGTCATGGTCTGCCTCCCGTCCCGACCCGCGTCATGATCTCGCAGAGGGCCCGGTCGTCGAAGATGCGCGAGGTGGGTATCCGCACGGTGGTCCGGTGCCGGCCGGTGACGGGGTGGCCGGCGAGGTTGGTCCAGTAGCAGCAGTGCCTCAGGTCGAGCCGGTCGTGGCCGGCGCGCAGCCAGTCGTCCTGGGAGCGCGGGACGAGCATCACGACCAGGATCTTGTGCACCGAGACGGGGGTCCGGGCGAGTTTGCGCAGGTGGTCGTTGTCGAGGGTGAAGGAGAAGGTGCTCCCCGGCGGGTTGGGCGCGATCTGGTAGGTGGCCTTCAGCTGCACCTTGACGGTGACCTCGTCGTCGACGGTGTGTCCGGGCGCGCTGTGGCTGACGTGCCAGTCGATGCCGTTGTCCGGGAAGGGCTGGGACAGCGAGCAGCCGGCCGCGGCGGCGACCGCGTGCAGATAGCCGACCTGCAGTGTCTCCATGCAGGCGGTGGTGGCGAGCGTGCCGCGGTGGGTGTCCGGACGTTCGGGCAGCAGCCCGCCCCGCTCGGGCTGCGCAATGGCCATGGCCAACAGCCTTCCCCGACAGGTGATTCCCTGCTGCGGGCCGCTGAACTGCAAAGACCCGTATACCTGTTGTCTCCGTCCGGCGTACGGCGCAAACGGCCCGGGTATCACCAAACGGGCAGAAGACGGTACGTCACCTGCCGTGGGTGAGCGAGGAGTTGGGTTGGATGACGACCTGGTACGAGGGGCCGCTGGCCGCCTTCGACACGGAGACGACGGGCGTGGACGTCGAGACCGACCGGATCGTGTCGGCCGCCGTCGTCGTCCAGGACGCGCCGGGCACCCGGCCCCGGGTCAGCCGGTGGCTGGTGAACCCGGGTGTGCCGGTGCCGGAGGCGGCGACGGCGGTGCACGGGCTGACGGAGGAGCACCTGCAGCACAACGGGCGCTGGCCGGCTCCGGTGATGTACGAGATAGCCGAGCAGCTGGCCGAGCACGCGGCGCTGGGCCGGCCGCTGGTGGTGATGAACGCGCCGTTCGATCTGACGTTGCTGGACCGGGAGTTGCGCCGGCACCGGGCGTCGGCGCTGGACCGCTGGTTCGAGCCGGCGCCGCTCAGGGTGCTGGACCCGCGGGTGCTGGACAAGCATCTGGACCGGTACCGCAAGGGCCGGCGCACGCTGACCGATCTGTGCGAGCACTACGGCGTGACGCTGGCGGACGCGCACGACGCGGCCGCGGACGCGCTGGCCGCGCTGGATGTCGTACGGGCGGTGGGCCGGCGGTTCGCGGCCCGGCTGGAGCGGCTGTCCCCCGCCGAGCTGCACGCGCTGCAGGCGAACTGGCACGCGGCGCAAGCGCGGGGCCTTCAGGCGTGGTTCGCGCGCAGCGGCTCGGAGGAGATCGTGAGCACGGAGTGGCCGCTCAGGCCGGAGCTGCCGGCGGCCGCGTGAAGCCCTCGGCGGCATGAAGAAGGCCGGTCCGCTGCTGCGGACCGGCCTTTCCCGGTGGGCGATACTGGGTTCGAACCAGTGACCTCTTCGGTGTGAACGAAGCGCTCTCCCACTGAGCTAATCGCCCGGGAACGCACTGAACAATACAGGTCCCGGCGGGGTTCCTTCAAACCGCTTCGAGCCGGCGCAGCAGTCCGCGCCGGCCGGCCCGCATCATCAGGCGGTGGTTGAGGCGGAAGACCGGCCGTCCGGGTACGGCGAGCCGCCTGAGCAGGGGCTTGCGTACGCGGACGTCCTGGTCGTACCGGGCGAGCGTGCCGGGGCCGCCGGGGGTGACCGTCCAGCGTGCCCAGCCGTCGAGGTCGCCGGACAGGGTGACCTCCAGGACGCCGGCGGCGGGGTCGCGGCGGGTCTCCCGCACGGTGGAGGTGAGGCGGTACGGCAGCGCGGACCGGATGGTGATCACGCCGGTGCCGTCGTCCCGGCGGGCCACCGCCCGTACCTGCGGCCACCAGCGGGGATAGTCCTCGGCCCGCTCCAGCGCCGCGTAGACGGCGGCCGGCGGGGCGGGCAGGGGCCACAGGCTGCGGAAGCGGTAGTGGTTCCAGTCCATGGGACCAGTGTGGCGCGAACCGGTGCATGAACCTGAGTACGCGTACTCATGCGGCGGATCGTGGCCGGCGTCACTCTGGGGGCGCGAGCGCCGCCGCCCGTGCGACGGCGCTCCCCCGGTCCCGGTCAGGCCGGCATCCTGTCGCCGAGGAGGGCCAGGTTCTCGATGGCGGCGAGGCCGTAGAGGGCGGTGTCGTTGGTGGACACCCAGGCCGCCTCGCTGCCGGCGACGAGCGTGGCCGGTCCGGTCAGCTTCTCGGTCTTCCACGGGGAGGACTCGGTGTAGCCGTCGGAGCCGTAGAACTTGGCCCAGGCCCGCTTGGCGAGCGCGGCGTCCCCGGTCTGCACGGCGGCATAGGCGTCCAGACGCGAGTGGCCCTGGAAGAGCAGCAGGGTGCCGAAGTCCGAGCCGTAGCGTGCCGCCTGCTCCGCCTTGGTGGCGTTGAAGTAGCGGCAGTAGTCCAGGTATGCCTCCTTGAAGTCCGGCATGTCGACCAGGTGGACGAGTTCGGCGCACAGTTCGTTGAGGCCGAAGACCGCGGAGAGGTGGGAGACGGAGACGGCCGGCTTGTCGGCGACGGCGAACTTCCCGGTGTCGAGGTCGTACAGCCCGCTGCCCTGGACGAAGCCGTTGGGCTGGGCGGCGATGCCCTCCATGGTGGACAGCACGCGCGCCTTGGCCTTCTGCCACTTGGGGCCCCTGCGCTCCCACTCGGTCAGCCAGGCCGACACCAGGCCGCTCCAGTCGGTGCCGAAGCCGATGGACAGGGCGTGCCGGTCGGGTGTGTAGGGATCGGTGCGGACCTTGCGCTGGGGGTCGAGGACGAGGAAGGTCTCGTCGGAGTCGACGTTGGCGTGCATGAGGTCGCCCACGCGTTCGTCGGCGGTGAGGAAGTAGTAGAAGCGCCGGTACGTCGTGTTGGCGATGCGCTGCTGCTTGGCGCTGTCGGCGAAGTGCTGCACGCCGTGCCGGGTGCCGAGGCCCGCCCACTCGCCGAGGTGGTAGACGTCGACCTCGCCGGTGTGCCGGGTCATCGCCTCGGCGAACCGGAAGATGTCGGACCGGCCGCTTCTGAGGTACGCGTACCAGAGCCACAGGTCGGGCGACAGCTCGGAGTTGTCCCAGGCGTAGCCGCCGATGTCGTACCGCCACACGTGCCGGGCGGAGTCGTAGGTGTGCATGATGTCGCCGTAGTCCCAGAAGCCGTACCAGCGGCGCGTCTCCACCTGGTCCTTGTAGTAGGTGAAGAGGAAGTCGAGGTGGTCCTCGATCTTCGCCTTGGCCGGGGTGGAGCGGTCCGGCTCGGAGTACAGGCCGGGACCGAAGACCTTGGCCTTGATGAGCTGCCGGGGCGGGGCGGCGAGCTGGGGCAGCACCCGGACGGCCTGGGCCTGCCCGGCGAGGGTCTCGGCGGCCGGGGTGGAGTCGTTGGCCCAGAAGAGCAGTTCGGAGGTGCGGGCGATCCCGTAGGGGGTGCCGAACCCGGGCTCGTAGTCCTCATAGGTGATGTTGAGGCCTTCGAGCTGTTCGGCGTAGGTGTCCTGGCCCATGCCGTCGTGGTAGAAGCGCAGGTCCATGGGCTGGGCCTCGGGCGACCAGAGCCAGAGGGTGACGGTGGCCTCGTCGGTGTGGGCGTCGCGGATGTCGATCTGGGCGGGGAACTTCTCCCAGAAGTCCCTCAGGCCGAAGGAGAGGCCGCCGCTCGCGCCGCCGACGTAGCCGAAACCGGAGGCGCGCCGGCCGCCGCCGGCGGCGATCCAGCCGTGGCCCTTCTTGGTGCGCTTGCGGACGGTGAAGCCGTCGGCGGAGAGCTGGGCGAGGGTGTAGTCGCCCCAGTGCGGGATGTACGGGAGGCGGGTGGTGACCCGCTGGTCCCAGGTGGCCGGGTCGGGCAGCTTCCTGCCCTCGTACTGGGCGGCCTGGACGGCCGCGCCCGGGTCGCGGCGCAGGCCGGTGATGCCCTGGACGGCCTCGCGGAGCAGGCCGGTGCCCTCGCCGCCGAGGCGGACGTGCCGGTCGTAGGCCGCGTCGCGCAGGGGCACGCCGAAGCGGACGCCGAGGCCGCGGATGAAGTCGCCGGAGGCCTTGCCGGGTTCCTGGGTGCCGTCGTAGGTGAGGGTGTGCACCATGCGGAAGGAGTCGGAGCCGGCGTAGAAGTACAGGCGGAGGGAGAACGGCAGCCGGCCGCGGTCGCCCTTGCGGTGCTTGCCGTCGATGCGGACGACGGCCCGGACCGGCCCGTCCTGTTCGACGGTGACCTCGGAGATCACGCCGTCGAACCGCTCGGTCTTGACGGTGCCCTGGTCCCCGTCCTCGATCTCGGGCTGCCGGATGAGGACGAGCCTGCCGTTCCTGGCGATCTCGGCCGAGCCGCGGGTGACGGACTTGATCAGCGTGGACCCGTTCTTGCCGATCTTCGCGGTGATGACGCCGGTGGAGACGTCGACGGTGCCGCCGCCGCGGTCGACGGTCACCTTCCTGGCGGGCTCGGCGGGTGTGCCCGCCGTGAGCGTGAGCTTGCCGCCGCCGCTGCCCGGACCGACGGCGTGGGCGGTCCACTTGAGGGAGCCGTCGGGCCAGTAGGCGAGCGGCCAGGTCTGGACGGGGACGGCCTTGCCGCCGGCGTCCGTGACGGCGAAGGTCTGGTCCTCCTGGTGGGCGCCCATCGGCCAGGGCACGCCGAGGGTGGCCCCGGGGGCGGCGCCGAGGCCGCCGTCCTCCAGCCAGTCGAGGGTGACCGGGTCGGCGCCGTCGGTGGCGGCGCCGGGTGCGGCCTCGGCGCTCCGGGTGCCGAGGGCCCAGCTGAACCGGGCGGCGGCTCCGGCGACGGCGGCGGCCTTGAGGAGGGACCTGCGGGGGATGGGAGACATGAGCGGTGCGGCCTTCCTTCCGTACGGGTTCTGTCAGGGACATGACAGAAAGAGGTGCGGCGCCCGGGGCGCCGGGCTCGTGTGACGGGGCGCCGCCGGTTCAGCGGCGCCCGTAGCGCTCCTCGACGGCGACGGCCGCCGCGGCGACGGCTCCCAGCACGGGGACCGCCAGCGGAGCGATGAGGAGGGCGGAGCAGCAGGTCAGCACGGCTCCGCCGACGAGCAGGAAGGATCCGGCGGGGTCCTGGACGGTACGGCGGCCCGCGCCGGCGAGCAGCGCCCGCCAGCGCTCCCCCGGCGCCCAGACCGCCGCCGCCCGCAGTCCGGCCACGGCGAGCCCGATCAGCGCGAGCAGTCCCACGGCCCCGGCCGGCGGGCCGCCGGGCAGCCCGGCCCGCACGGCCCGGACGTCCACCCAGGCGAGCAGCACGATGATCCACCCGGCGACCCCGACCGCCCAGCCCCCGCGCAGCGCGGAGCGGAAGTCGGCGGTGAACTCCCGCAGGCCGCCGCCCTGGTGGGCCGTGCGCCGGCGCAGGTGCCGGGCGCCGGCGGCGAACGCGGCCGGGCAGGTGACGACGCCGAGGGAGGCGACCGCGATCCACACCCCGGTCAGCAGGCACTCGGCGAAGAGCCCGAACCGCTCGGCGAGCAGCGGTTCCCGGCGCTGCCTCACCCGTGCTGGGGACATCGTTCAGCCCTTCAGTCCGGAGGTCGCCATGCCGTCGATGAGATAGCGCTGGAAGGCGAGGAAGAACAGCAGCACGGGCAGCAGCGCGACGAGCGACATGGCGATCATGCCGCCGTAGTTGGCGGCCACGCCGTCGGAGTCGCGGAACATCATCAGGCCCAGGGAGACGGTGTACTTGCCGGGCTCGTTGAGGTAGATCAGCGGGCCCATGAAGTCGTTCCAGGCGTTGATGAAGGTGAAGATGGCGCTGGTGATGAGCGCGGGCCGGCACAGCGGCAGCACGATCGACCAGTAGATGCGCAGGTGCCCGCAGCCGTCGAGACGGGCCGCCTCGTCCAGTTCGCGGGGCAGGTTCCGCATGAACTGCACCATGAGGAAGACGAAGAACGCCTCCGTGGCGAGGTACTTGCCAAGCAGCAGCGGCACGTAGGTGTTGACCAGGCCCAGCTTCTGGAACATCACGTACTGCGGGATCAGCAGCACGTGGTACGGCAGCAGGAGCGTGCCGATCATCAGGGAGAACAGCAGGTTGCGCCCGGCGAACCTGATGCGCGCGAAGGCGTACGCGGTGAGCGAGCAGGAGACCAGGACGCCGACGACCGCCCCGGCCGCGTAGACGAGCGAGTTCTGGAAGAACGTCCAGATCGAGATGTCCGCGATGCCGTCGGCGAGTCCCTTGAAGTTGGACAGGATCGGGTGGGACGGGACCAGCGTGAGGCTGTTGACGATGTCCCTGCTCGGCTTGAACGAGGCACCGATCACCCAGACGACCGGGTAGAGGATGACGGCCAGGATCAGCAGCGCGCCGAGGTGCCAGCCGAGCGAGCCGGTGCGCTTGCGGGCGAGTCCGCCGCCGAGCGGTTCGGGGGTGGTCGCGCTCATCGGGCGTCCTCCTCGTAGTGCACCCACTTCTTCTGGGACCAGAAGAGGACGGCCGTCACCAGGGCCACGGCGAGCAGCAGCATCCAGGCCATGGCGGAGGCGAAGCCCATCTGGGAGTTCTTGAAGCCCTGCTGGTAGAGGTAGCAGGTGTAGACGAGCGTGGCGTCGGCCGGTCCGCAGTAGGTGTTGGAGACGACGTACGCCGAGCCGAAGATCTGGAAGGAGTGGATGGTCTCCAGCAGGACGTTGAAGAAGAGCACCGGGGAGATCATCGGCAGGGTGATGCTCCAGAACCTGCGGAAGGGTCCGGCGCCGTCCATCTCGGCCGCCTCGTACAGCTCCCTCGGCACCTGCTTGAGCCCGGCCAGGAAGATCACCATGGGCGCGCCGAACTGCCAGACGGTCAGCGCGACCAGGCAGTACAGCACCCAGTCGGCGTTGCCGACCCAGCCGCCGACGTGGAAGCCGAGGAAGCTCTGCGTACGGTCCACGACGGCGCCGTCGGAGAACAGCGACCGCCACACGAAGCCGACCGAGACGCTCGCCCCGATGAGCGAGGGGGCGTAGAAGGCGGCCCGGTAGAAGGCCTGGCCGCGGCGGCTCTGCGCGAGCAGCAGGGCGACGCCCAGCGCGAGCAGCAGCTTCAGCGGGGTGCCGATGACGACGTACGTGGCCGTCACCTCCACCGACTTCTGCCAGCGCGGGTCGTCGAACATCCGGGTGAAGTTGTCGAACCCGACCCACTTCGGGGCGGTGAACAGGTTGTAGTCGGTGAACGCGAAGTACAGCGAGGCGATCATCGGGCCCGCGGTCAGCAGCAGGAAACCGGCGACCCACGGGGACATGAAGAGGTAGCCGGCGAGGTTCTCCCGCCGTCGGCCCGGCCGCCCCGTCCTGCCGGTGGCGGCCGGGCGAGCGGTGCGGGTCGCGGGCACGGAGTCCTTGACGAGCGTCACGGCGGTTCCCCTCACGCCTGGAAGGCGCTCTCGGCCTCGGTGAAGAACTGCTTCACCGCGTCCGTGACCTTGGTCTTGCCCTGTCCGAGGTCGCCGCCGAGGCGCAGGAAGGCGGCCTCGATGGTGTCGGCGCCGGAGGGGTGCGGGGTGATGGTGCCGAGGACGCCGGACTTGGCGGTGTCCTCCTCGTACTGCGCGATCTCCTTGTTGATCCCGTCGGCCGGCCGGTAGGCCTCGTACTGCTCGGTGCCGGCGAGGATGCCCCGGTCGTAGCCCATGATCTTGCCGACCCGGGGGTCGTGGACCATGAAGTCGATGAACTGGGCGACCTCCTCGGGGTGGGAGGTGCGGGCGGAGGCGCTCAGCATCAGGGAGGCGAGGTACTGGCCGGTGTGCTTGCCGTCGGTGGTGGGGATCGGCGCAAGGCCGTACTCGCTGTCGCCCTCGGCCGAGTAGCGGACCGTGAAGTTGTCCCAGGTGAACTCCGAGGCGCCGTGACCGGCGGAGAGGGAGGACTTGGGCTGGTCCTGGGAGACGACCTTCGGGTCGGTGACGATGCCGGCCTTGACGCGGTTGTAGCCGTCGGTCCACCACTCCGTCAGGTCGCCCTGGTCGAAGCCGAGTCCGTCGTCGGTGAAGAACGCCTTGCCGTTCTGCCGGAGGTAGAGGTCGTACAGGTACATGATGGCGAAGTAGCCGGTGTCCCCGGGGACCTTCGTCCTGTCGTGGATGGTCTTCAGTGCCTTGAAGTACTCGTCCCAGGTCCAGCCCGGCCGCGGCTCGACGCCCGCCCTCCGGAAGACCTTCTTGTCGATGACGAGCGCCATGGTGTTGGAGCCGACGGGAACGCCCAGCTGCTTGCCGTCGACCTCGCCGACCTTCGTGACGCCCGCACGGAAGTGGTCCAGGCTCAGATTTCCGGCCTGAACCTGGGGCTTCAGGTCGAGGAGAATTCCGCGCTTGTCGTATTTCCTAAGGAAAGTGACGGCGTTTTGGAAAACGTCCGGGGGATTTCCGCCGGCCGCCTGCGTCTGGAACTTCTCCCAGAAGGATTGGTACGTCTGGAAGTCCGTCTTGACCTTGATCTTCGGGAACTTCTCCTCGAAGAGCGCGATGGACCGGTTGATCTTCTTGGCCCGCTCCTCGGCACCCCACCATGAATAACGGATCGTCACCGTTCCGTTCCCGGAACCGCTTTCACCCCCGCAGCCGGTCGTCGCGGCGAGCCCGAGCGTGGCCGCCGAGGCCCCCGCAGCCTTCAGGATCGTACGCCTGTCAAGATTCCTGGTTCCCACAGTCGGGCCCTCCCCGCGGTGCCGTCGCCGCGCCATGAATCGTTTCAAGTAAGCGCTTGCTGGCACAAGGTACGGAGGGGTCCGGGGTGCGTCAATGATTCGGACAGGATTTTCTTGCGGGGCGCCCGGGCGACGGACCGGCCTGCCGACCGTTCCCCCTGGTCGGAGGGGCCGCGACCGACAGGCCGAACAGGCCGAATACGCCGAACGGGCCGAACAGCCCGAGCAGGCGGACAGGCGAACCGGCCGGACAGGGCGTCACGCCGGCAGGGACGCCAGCCGGCTGGACGGGATCGGTTCGTCTCCTCCGGGCGTTCCGGCTGGACGAAGTGCCCGCAACCGACCAGGGCACGCGAGCCGCGCAGGCTCCGGCAACGGGGCCGGCGCAGCCTTCGTGGCGTGGGCCGGCCAGGCGCGGAGGGGTGCGTCCCGCACCTCCCGGCGAGGGCTGCGTGACCACGACGCGGATGTGGCCGGGGTGGGGCGGAGGTGGTGGTGGGGTGCGGGGGCGGGCGGAGGCCTGGGGTGCATGGGGGCCGGGGCGAGCGGCAGGAGGCTACGAACCGGGGCAGGGCCGGCGGGGGCCTGCGGACGGACGCGGATCCGGCGACTTCCCGGGGGCTCGGCGGCCTGTTGCCTCCTCGGTGGCCGGACCGGCGACCTGCTCGGCCGGTGCCAGGCGTTTCTCGTCGCGCTCGGCGTCTTCGCGCCGGCCCTCGCTGCCCGGTGGGCCCGGGATGGCGGCTGATGGGGCCGGAGGCGTGCCCGGTGCGGGTGGGCGGGCCTACTCGGGTGACAGGGCGCCCAGAGGGGCGCGGAGGGGCGTAGAGGCCGCGTGGGCGAGGGCCGGGTACGCGTGGGGTCCGGCGGTGAGGCGAGTGCTGCGCCGCGGCGGGCGGGCTGTCGGGCGGGTGTGCCGTCGGGGGCCTTGGGAGCTCCATCGACGGAGTGCGGCCTCACGCCTCGCCGGGCCGCCTCCAGGGCCACACGCATGCTGAGGCACCACAGTCCGGCGGTCCCTCCCGGGACCGAACCGGAAGGCCCCGGCGCCCGGAACCGCTGGTGAGGCTCGGTGCGGGAGGGACCGGCCGGGGGCCTCAGGCGATGATCCGGTGGGTGGCCGGGAGGCACCGAGGGGGGTGCCGGTTCGGCAGCAAGGCGGCCGGGCGGGACGCGGTGGCGCCCGGCCGCCCCACCGGTCCGGGTGACAGGCGGGTGGGTACTCGGCGGCCGCCGAGCCGGACCATGCACCTCCCGGCGAGGATCCACTGCGCCATGCCGACCACCCTGCCGTCGCGGGTCGTCGCGTCGGGAACGTGGGCGTTCAGCGGGAACGACTTCAACATGTCGAGGCGGCGGCCCTCGTCGCCGGGGCCGTGTCCGCCGGCGAACTCGCAGGCGGACACGCAGGCGGAGAGGGCGAGCAGGCCGGTGCGGGCGAGGGGGCCGGGTCTGCCCCATCCGCAGCCGTAGCCTCGCTCGCACGACGACGGCCCACCTGCTGATCGCAGATGGGCCGTCGGTCCGGGTGGGCGATACTGGGTTCGAACCAGTGACCTCTTCGGTGTGAACGAAGCGCTCTCCCACTGAGCTAATCGCCCGGACGCAGGAAGAACATTACCCCATGTCAGGCGGTGCTTCCGACCAGGGCCGGGCGGCGCGAGCCCCCGGCCCCGCGGGCCGCGTCACTGGTCCTTGATCTTCCAGGGCATGACGAGGCCGAACTTCCACAGGTAGATCCCGACGAGGACGCCGATGATCACCAGCCCGATCGCGGTCAGGGTGATGTTGCGGCGGCGCACCCTGGGGTCGAGGGCCCGCTGGGCCGCCTCGGTGACCTTGCGCTTGGTCCAGCGGAGCACGAGCTGGGCCCAGACGAACTCGGTCGCCCAGATCGCCATGCCGCCGAAGATCACCACCCAGCCGGGTCCGGGCAGGGGCAGCATGACGATGCCCGCCCCGACCACCGCGAGGCCGACCACGAAGACGCCGACCTGCCAGCTCAGGTGCAGGAGCCGGCGGGACTTGATGAATTCCGGCGCCCGCGAGCCGAGCCCGCGCTCGGCCTCCCGGCCCGTCTCGGGTTCCTCGGTCCTCGCCTCGTCCGCTGCCACGGCGACCTCGCCCGGCTCGTCACTCCCCGTATTCATACAGACAAACCCTACCGGAGTGAATCCAGTCACCGGAATGGCGGCAGGACTGGTACGAGTTCTCGGCCGGAAGAGGTACGTAAAGACACGCAAAACCCTCAGAGGGGTTTACAACGGCACCGTAGGTGGCATGTCGATTTCGCCGACGTGCGAATCCCCGAGCGCACACTGAGCGAAAGGCCCTGGCGCTTATGAACACCACGGTCAGCTGCGAGCTGCACCTGCGCCTCGTTGTGTCGAGCGAGTCCTCCCTGCCTGTCCCCGCAGGCCTGCGGTACGACACGGCCGACCCCTACGCCGTGCACGCCACCTTCCACACCGGAGCCGAAGAGACCGTCGAGTGGGTGTTCGCCCGCGACCTCCTGGCCGAGGGGCTTCACCGGCCCACCGGCACCGGCGACGTCCGCGTCTGGCCGTCGCGCAGTCATGGTCAGGGCGTCGTCTGCATCGCCCTCAGCTCCCCGGAGGGGGAGGCGCTGCTGGAGGCCCCTGCGCGGGCCCTGGAGTCCTTCCTGAAGCGGACGGACGCCGCCGTGCCGCCCGGCACGGAACACCGGCACTTCGATCTGGATCAGGAGCTGTCGCACATTCTGGCGGAGAGCTAGGTCGCCGCCCTTCGAAGCAGCCCGGCGCCGTCCACTCGGGGAGACGGCTCGGGCCAGGACAACCGCCTACGGCGCAGCTCCACGCCGTCACCGTGAGTGCTCACGGAGACGGCGTCGAGCTGCGCCGTCCCACTGCGCCGACTGACGGGCGTCCGCCGCCGGGTGACGGACGCCTGCCGGAGCGCGTCCGTGACGGGTGGGCCGGGGAGCGGTCGGCCCGACGCGCGAGCGGGACGCCGGGGTGGGCTCCGGGCGTGGGGCCCGGGAACCGCCGGCGGTTCCGTGGCGTTCTCCCGGCAAGTGAGGTCGGTCGCGGACGGGTGCGGCGGGCGCTGTTGTCGCTACCATCGGCCAGCATCGGCGGGCGCCCGCCCGACCCCCAGGCCAGGGAGCGAACTGTGCTGATCACCCACGACACCCGGTGCGCCCTCGACACCGTGGTGGATCTGGTGAACACCGCGCCGGAAGACGACGCGGAGGCGGACGGACTGTCCGATGTCCCGGCTCTCGCGGATTTCGTGCGAAGCCACAAGATGAGCGACGTCGGTGTGCTGTCCGAGTTCGACCTCTCGGCCGTCCGCCGGGTCCGGGGACGGTTCGCTGCGATCTTCGCGGCCCCGGACCCCCGGTCCGCCGCCATGATGATCAACGAGCTGGTCGCCGCGGCGGGCACCACGCCCCGCCTGACGGACCACGACGGCTACGACTGGCATGTGCACTACTTCGCGCCGGGCGCCTCGGTGGCCGACCACCTCGCCGCCGACTGCGGGATGGCGCTCGCCTTCTTCGTGGTGGCCGGCGAGCAGGAACGGCTGCGGCGCTGCGAGGCCCCGGACTGCCGGCGCGCCTTCGTGGACCTGTCGCGCAACCGCTCGCGCCGCTACTGCGACAGCCGCACCTGCGGGAACCGGCTGCACGTCGCCGCGTACCGGGCCCGGCGCAAGGAAGCGGCGGGCTGAGGCGGCGGCGCTCGTCCGGAGCGGCGGCGCTCGTCCGGAGCGACAGCGCTCGCCTGGGTGCGACGTCGGTCCCGGCGGGTGGCGCCGGGACGGACGTGTACGGCTCACAGCAACAGCAGGTCGTGCAGCGCAGCCATGAGGATCAGGCACCCGATCACCGCCAGGAAGATCATCAGCGGTGGCTGGGAAAGGGCGAAGAGGCACCCGCGCGGCTTGTCCTTCGGCGGCGCGGCCTCGCTCTGTGACGTGTCCAGCATCTCGTCGCAGATCATGACGCACCCGGCACCCCGTCCGCGATCAACGCACAGGGATCTTGCGCTAGTTCGCCGAATACCGTGAGGTCTCGTCCGGCTGGTGAACGATTCCGGACGCCTACGGACCCACTGTGTCGTTTCAGTCAGTCATGTGACTGTCATATGCCGTGCTTCTTGAGGATGGCCTCGATGTCGCTGAAGTCCTCGGCCGGGTCGGTCCCCCGGGACGAGGCCGCCCGCGGGGCGGCTGCGGGACGGGCCGCCGTCCCGCCGAGGGACGGGGCCGGGGCGGCGGGCGCCACCGCGTCCCGCCCGGCCGCCCTGTCCCCCGCACCGGCGCCGGCCCGCCGGCGCTCCACGGCACGGGTGCCGGCGAACAGCAGCCAGGCCGCGCCCAGCACCCCGAAGCCCGCCCAGGCGGTGGGGCTCAGGGCGGTGTCGGCGAGCCAGCCGACGACTCCGGTCATCACCAGACCGACCGGCACCAGCGAGTAGGCCGCGAGGCGGGCCGCCGCCAGGAAACGCCTGCGGTAGGCCGTGACCACTGCGATACCCAGGCCCGCCGCGGACACGGCGGAGCAGACTGTCTCGGCAATCATCCGGTCCTCCTGGCGGGCGGGCTCGATCTCGTCGCTTCCATCGTGCACCGCCGACGCCCCGCGATGCCATGATCCGGCCGGACATCAGGGACATCTCCGGGTCGTCTCGGGGCCCTCGCCACCCGCCCCGGGCTCCGGCGCCCGCGAGATCCCGATTGGGTCCGCCCGCGTCCGGCCTGGAAGACTGGTGGGCATGAGCGACACCTCTCCCGCACGCACCGATGCCCTCGTCCTCGACGTCTGGTGCGAGCTGCAGTGCCCCGACTGCCGCACCGCCCTGGACGACGTCCGCGCCCTGCGCGCCCGCTACGGCGACCGGCTGGAGCTGCGGCTGCGGCACTTCCCGCTGGAGAAGCACAAGCACGCCTTCGCCGCCGCGCAGGCCGTCGAGGAGGCGCTGGAACAGGGCAACGGCTGGCCGTACGTGGAGGCCGTGCTGGAGCGGGTCGAGGAGCTGGACCGGGCGGGCGAACCCTTCCTGGTCGAGGTGGCCCGCGAACTCGGCCTGGACGCCGAGGAGTTCGACACCGCGCTGATCGACGGCCGGCACATCCTGATCGTGGACGCCGACCAGGCCGAGGGCAAGGCGATCGGGGTGACGGGCACCCCGACGTACGTCATCGGGGGCGAGCGCCTCGACGGCGGCAAGAGCCAGGAGGGGCTGCGCGCGCGCATCGAGGAGATCGCGGACCGCCTGCTGGCCGGCCAGGGCGACCGGCAGGCCTGAGGACGCGACCGGCAGGCCTGAGGACGCGACCGGCAGGCCTGAGGACGCGGCCGGCCGGCCTGAGGGTGCGGCCGGCCGGCCTGAGGACGAGACGGGCCGGCTGCCTCACAGCAGGGGCTTGGTCAGCGAGTGGGTCACCGCCTCGTACCCGAGTGAGGTGTAGAGCCGCTCGGCCGGGGTGTTGCCCGCGAACACGTTGAGGCCGAGCACCGGGCGGCCGGCCTCGATCGCCTGGCGTTCCGCCAGCAGCATGAGCGTACGGCCGTGCCCGCGTCCGCGGTGGGCCGCGCCGGTCTCCACGTCGAACACGTACGCCCGGGTCTCCTCCAAGGCCAGCCACAGGGTGCCCACCGGGCCGCCCGCGTGCTCCAGCACGCTGAAGAGCATGCCGTCGGTGGCGAGCCCGTCCGGCAGCAGCCGGGCGTGGTCGTTGCGGGCCTTGGCACGGGCCGCGGTCTCGGACAGGCCCCGCTCGGTCCAGGAGCGCGCGTACCGCTCGCTCTCCTTCTCCTGCCAGGTGTCGAACTCGGCCGGAGTCATGGGCCGTGCCCGGCTGTCCGCCGGCAGCGCGGGCGGTGTGCCGCCGAGGTGTTTCTCCATGCCGCGGTTGCGCACGGTGTAGCCGAGGGCGCCGAACAGGCGCAGCGCGGCGGCCGCGGCGGTGGGCACCACGGTCTCCATCTGGACACAGCCCCAGCCGCGGGCCACCTCCTCCGCGGCGAGCGCGGCGACGGTGCCCCGGCCGCGCCGCCGGTCCGGCTCGGCGATCGTGAGGTCGATGACGCGGGCCACCGAGTCGCCGAGCGACGGGGAGGTGCCGAGGTGCACCTCGCCGACGGGACGGCTGTTCACGCAGACCGCGTAGCGGCGGGAACGGGTTCCGTCGGGGTGCTGCTGGAGCGGCTCGGCCGGCCGCAGGGTCGTGGTCATCACAGGTGTTCTACCCAGGGCGGCCGCCCGCGTCAGCCTGTTTTCCGGCTCAGGGGTCGAGGTGCTGTCCGGAGCGCTCGTCGAAGATCCGCATGGTCTCGGCGGTCACCGGGCCCGGGGCGCCGGGCAGTTCGCGGTCGTCGGCCTGGTGCACGGCCTGGACGTCCCGCAGGGTGGAGGTCAGGAAGATCTCGTCGGCGCGCCGCAGGACGTCCAGCGGCAGGTCGGTCTCCTTGGCGCCCGTCCACTCGATCACCAGGGCCCGGGTGACGCCGGGCAGGCAGCCGGAGGTGACCGGCGGGGTGTGGACCTCGCCGTCCAGGACGACGAAGACGTTGGACCCGGTGCCCTCGCAGAGCCGCCCGACCGTGTTGCCGAACAGGGCCTCGGAGGCGCCGTTCTGGTGGGCGCGGGCGAGGGCCACGATGTTCTCGGCGTACGAGGTGCTCTTGACGCCGGCGAGGGCACCGCGTTCGTTGCGGGTCCACGGGACGGTGATCACCGCGGTGGAGTCCGGGCGGCGGCTGGTCTCGCCGACGGCGACCATGAGGGTGGGGCCGTTCTCGCCGCGGCCGGTGCCGAGCGGGCCGTGGCCACCGGTGTAGGTGATCCGCAGCCGGCCCAGCAGCACCGGGTCGGCCGCCAGGACGGCCGTACAGGCGCGGCGCACCTCGTCGTGGTCGGGGTCGGGCAGGCCGAGGCCGCGGGCCGAGCGGGTCAGCCGGTCGAGGTGCCGGGTGAGCGCGAACGGCGCGCCGTCGACCGCCTTGACGGTCTCGAAGACGCCGTCGCCGACGGTCAGTCCGTGGTCGAGGGCGGAGACCCGGGCGGATCGCAGGTCCCGCAGCTCGCCGTCCAGCCAGATCCTCATGTGAGCGCCCCTTCGGTCGCCTCGTACGCTCCCGACGCCACGGCGAGCAGCCGGGACGCCTTCAGCTCGGTCTCGCGCCACTCCCCCTCGGGGTCGGACCCCCAGGTGATGCCGGCGCCGGTGCCGAAGCGCAGGGCGCCCGCGGCGCGGTCGATCCAGAAGGTACGGATGCCCACGGCCAGCTCGGCGGTGCCCCGGTCGGCGTCGACCCAGCCGATGCCGCCGCAGTAGGGGCCGCGCGGTGCCGTCTCCAGCGCCTCGATGATCCTGAGGGCGCTGGACTTGGGGGCGCCGGTGACCGAGCCGGGCGGGAAGGCCGCGGCCAGCAGCTCCGGCCAGCCGGCGTCCGCGCGCAGCTCGCCGCGGACGGTGGACACGAGGTGGACGAGCCCCGGGTGCTTCTCCACGACGCACAGGTCGGGGACCGTCACACTGCCGGTCGCGCAGACGCGGCCGATGTCGTTGCGGACCAGGTCCACGATCATCACGTTCTCGGCGTAGTCCTTCTCCAGGAGGTCCGCCTCGGTGCGCCCGGTGCCCTTGATCGGACCCGATTCGACGGTACGGCCGTCCCGGCGCAGGAACAGCTCGGGCGAGGCGGTGGCGATCTCCACGCCGTGCTCCGGCAGCCGGATCGTTCCCGCGTACGGGGCCGGGTTGCCCCGGGCCAGCAGGGCGGTGAGGGCGTCCACGTCGGCGCCGGGGGCGACGGGCGCGCTCAGCACCCGGCAGAGGTTGGCCTGGTAGACGTCGCCGGCCGCTATGTACGCGCGGATGCGGCGGACGGCCGCGGTGTACGCGGCGCGGTCCAGGGACGAGGTCCAGTCCTCCGGCTCCGGGCCCCGCCAGGCGCCGGGCACCGGCGCGGGCACCGGCTCCTCGCGCACGTCGGCGAAGCGGGCGCAGGTCAGCCGGCCCTCGAAGTCCGCGCAGACGGCCCAGAAGCCGGTCGAGTCCAGCGCGGCCGGATCACTGGTGACGTCGAGGAGACCGGTGGCGACGCGGTCGCCGAAGCGGGCGAGAGGAGCATGGTGGAGCACGTGGTCGAGTCTAGGGCGGGTGTCCGGGAGGTGGCTCCGGGATGTCCCGGAGCGGGCCCCGGCCACCGGGTCCGCCGGGTGCACCGCAGCACGCTGCGCAAACGCGTTTTTGTGCTGGCCCGGGAATCCGCTAGAGTTCAACACGTCGCCGGGACGCGGAAGCGGACCGAAACGACAGGCGGACGTAGCTCAGTTGGTAGAGCGCAACCTTGCCAAGGTTGAGGTCGCGAGTTCGAGCCTCGTCGTCCGCTCGAAGGAAGAAGGGGTCGTCCCGATCCCCTACACTCCTGGTGGAGTGGCCGAGAGGCGAGGCAACGGCCTGCAAAGCCGTCTACACGGGTTCAAATCCCGTCTCCACCTCCAAGGACGATTAGCTCAGCGGGAGAGCGCTTCCCTGACACGGAAGAGGTCACTGGTTCAATCCCAGTATCGTCCACCGGATCCTCGGATCCTGGGTCTTCTCGAAGATCCCTCGCGCGATTAGCTCAGCGGGAGAGCGCTTCCCTGACACGGAAGAGGTCACTGGTTCAATCCCAGTATCGCGCACTGCCTGTGACCCGTGGGTCACGGTCCGCGGACGATTAGCTCAGCGGGAGAGCGCTTCCCTGACACGGAAGAGGTCACTGGTTCAATCCCAGTATCGTCCACACAGCAAGGAGCCCCCGGCCGTCTCGTACGGCCGGGGGCTTCTTCGTGGGCTCAGCTGGAGAAGAGCATGTGGCCGAAGCTCTTGTGGCGGTGGTGGCCGTGGTGACCGTGGCCGCCGTGCGGGGCGCCCCAGGCGGGCGCCGGCGGGGCCGGGTAGGCCTGCGGGGCCGCGGGAGGCGGCGGGGCCGGCTGCGACCACTGGGACTCCAGACGGGTCAGCGCCTCCAGCTCGCCGTAGTCGAGGAAGATGCCGCGGCAGCCGCTGCACTGCTCGATCTGTACGCCGTTGCGGTTGTAGGTGTGCATCGGTGCATGGCACTTCGGACACTGCATGCTCGGCTCAACTCCTCGCCGGTCGGTCCTGCTTCGTGTTTCCCCAGGACAGACTCCGTCCGGCCCCGGGCGGTTGCAGCCTAGTCCGGGAATCCGGGCGCGGGCCGAGGGGGGCGGGAGGCCTGGTGCGGGACGGACGGCATCCGTGCGCAGGCGTCGACCACGGCCTGCTCCACCTCGTCCGGGGCGCGGTCGGCGGCGAGCGCCTTGGCGACCGCCAGCGCGGCCGTCTGCACGGTGAGCGCGCGGGCCGGGACGTCCAGGGCGGGCCAGGGATCGCCGTCGGCGGGTACGGCCGGGCCGCCGGCCTGCCGGTAGGCGGTCAGGAACCGCGTCCACTCGTCGGGCGGGAGGAGCCCGCAGGCGTACCAGGCGGCGGGGCGGGCCAGGTCCCACGCCGGGACGCCGGCCCCGAGGTCGTCCACGTCGATCAGCTTCCACGGGCCGTCCGGCGCCGGGTGCCGCACGAGCTGACCGAGGTGGAGGTCGCCGTGGCACAGGCGGGCCGGGCCGGGCATCGGCGCCTCGGCGCGGGCCCAGGCGGGCAGGGTGGCCCAGGCGTCCAGGACCGGGCGCGCGGCCGCGTGGGGCGCGCCGCGGAGGGCGGTGCGGAGCCTGCCGAGGGCGCGGGCGGCTTTCGCGGGGCCGCGCATCGGGGGGAGGCCGGCGGGGACGGGGGTGCGGTGCAGCCGGGCGAGGAGGGTGGCGGCGGCCTCCCAGGGGGCGGCGTCCGGGTCGTCCGGGTCCACGGGGAGGCCGTACGGCCAGCAGGTCACCAGGCGGCCGTGCAGGGGGGCCGGGGCGCGGGTGAGCGGGGGCAGGAGCACCTCGGGGAGGCGGGCGGCGGTGGCCGTGCGCAGCGCCAGCGCGGCGGGGTCGGTGTCCGGGGCGTGGGCCTTGGCGACGGTGCCGGCGTGCCGGACCACGGTGGCGTCCTCGCGGTCGGCGAGGGGGGTGCTGTCGCAGGTGCAGGGCGCGGTGGGGGTACGGGGGTGCGCGGCCGCCCTGGCCTCGGCGGCCAGCGCGGCCACGAGGGAGCGGGCGGGGGTGTCGGTACCGGTGTCTGCGGTCAAGGCTGCCTCGGGCGGGGTGGGCTGTCCGGCCGAGGGTATCGGGGCCGGCCCGGCGGGGACGGCGGCGGGGACGGCGCCGCACGGCCGACGGCACTGCGGGGTCCCCGGCCGGCCCCCTGCTGTCGACCGCCCCGCCGGCCTCCATCGTGCGCAGCCCCGCCTGGAAACAAGGCGATCGCCGCGCTGCCGGCCCCGGATAAGTCCTCGTCCCCGGGCCCTTCGACGGCGGGGCACCGGGTGCCCGGCGTCCGGGTGACCGAAGTGCTGCGGTCCCACCTGCCGCACGGCGCGACCGGCGGGCGCGGGCAACCGCGGGCCAGCGGCGGGCGTTCCCTCTGCCGCCTGACGGCCGGCACGGCGCGGCCGTACGCGCACGGCGGCCAAACGGCTAATGCCGGCGCAGCTCCCCAGCTGCGCCGGCATCGGTGCCGTCCGCCGCACCCCCGTCCCCACGGGGTTTCATGGATCGATGTCCCCGCCCGGACCGCTCTTCCGGGCCTGGGGTCGCCGCTCAGCGCCCCAGCATCGCACCCACGGACGACGCTTGTGTGGCCACCGTCTCCCAGCCGTCGAAGACGAGCAGGAGCAGGGCCGCCAGGGGAAGGGCCATGAGCGTCGCCACCAAGGGGTGGCGACGTCCCGTCCGGCGTGGGGCGAACGCGGGGCGTCGCGGTGCCGTGTGGGCCATGGTCCCTCTCCTGACCGTTCTGTTGTCATCGGCAGCGGCGGGTGCCTGACCTCGGGGGACGAGTGCTGCACCCGCCGCTTGACCTCAAATCTAGGCGCGCGGCGCACACCGGACGTCATGCCCTCGTACCGATTGCCGGGCCTCCCGGAGGATGAGCCATGACCTGGTAAGTACTCCCCTGGGTGGAGACGCGGGCCCGGGTCTCGGGGTCTTCCCTGAGGGGCCGCCCGCTCTGTCCGGTCATTTCGGAAGCGTCCGAGGGGTCTCGGCGAGTGACTTCGATCACTGGGGACGGGGTCGGGAGGGGTGCCACGGGCGGATCGCGATCCGGGCGGCGGGCGGGGCCGCGGGCCGCCGCCGACGGCCGGCCGACGGGCGTACGGCCCGGTCAGGCCGGTCCACCGAAAAGCCCAACCTGCCTTCCGCGCTGGCCGGTTGACGGTACCGGTGACCGGAAGTCGCCGTATGCCGTGGGTTCCTGACCGCGTTTCACCTCCCCCGGACGGCCCACACAATCCGTCCGCCCGAGAGGGCGCGGCCTCTGCGCGCAGGCGGCCGTGGAAACGTAAGCTGTGCCACGTCACAGGGACCGGGCAGCGGGGATGAACATGGCGATGATGCGCCTGAGGCGCGAGGACCCGCGCGTCGTCGGCTCGTTCAGGCTTCACCGACGGCTCGGCGCGGGCGGGATGGGCGTGGTCTATCTCGGCTCCGACAAGAAGGGGCAGCGGGTCGCCCTGAAGGTGATCCGGCCCGATCTGGCGGAGGACCAGGAGTTCCGGTCGCGGTTCGCGCGCGAGGTGTCGGCGGCCCGGCGTATCCGCGGTGGCTGCACGGCCCGGCTGGTCGCCGCGGACCTGGAGGCCGAGCGTCCCTGGTTCGCCACCCAGTACGTGCCGGGGCCGTCCCTGCACGACAAGGTCGCCGACGAGGGCGCTCTCGGCGCGGCGGACACCGCGGCGGTCGGCGCGGCCCTGTCCGAGGGGCTGGTCGCCGTGCACGAGGCCGGAGTCGTGCACCGGGACCTGAAGCCCTCCAACATCCTGCTGTCCCCCAAGGGGCCGCGGATCATCGACTTCGGCATCGCCTGGGCCACCGGCGCCTCCACGCTCACCCACGTGGGCACCGCGGTCGGCTCCCCCGGCTTCCTCGCCCCGGAGCAGGTGCGCGGCGCCGCGGTCACCCCGGCCACCGACGTGTTCTCCCTGGGCGCGACCCTGGCGTACGCCTCGACCGGCGACTCGCCCTTCGGGCAGGGCAGTTCCGAGGTGATGCTGTACCGGGTGGTGCACGAGGAGCCGCAGTTGCACGGGGTACCCGACGCATTGGCCCCGCTGATCCGGGCCTGCCTGGCGAAGGACCCCGAGGAGCGGCCGAGCACGCTGCAGCTGTCGCTGCGGCTCAAGGAGATCGCCGCCCGGGAGGCGCAGGGCCTGGACGGCGTACGGCCGCCCGCGCCGCGTGCGGCCGAGGCGGACCGGCCCACCGGGCGGCTCGTCGACACCTACCCCGAGCAGCAGCGTCTCCAGCGGCGCACCTCTCCGGGGACGCCGCTGCCGCGTGGCTGGACGCCGGCCCGGGGCGGTGCGCCCTCGCGTGGCGGTCAGGGCGCGCGCGGTGACGTGCCGGGCCGCGGCGGGATGTCCCCGCGGGGCGAGGCGCCCTCCCGTGGCGGGGTCGCCTCGCGCGGCGGCAGTGGCCCCCGGGGTGGCGGCGCCGCGAGACCGGGTGCCGCGCGCCCGACCCCGGCACCGCGCGGCGCCGGTCCACGCTCCGGCAACGGCCGTCCCGCTCCGCGCGGCGGTGCCGGACGGCCGGTCCGGCGGGCGGTGGGGATCATCCGGCGGCCGGCCAATCCGCGGCTGCTGCGGCAGCGGCTGTTCGTGTTCGTGGTGGTGACGCTGCTGGTCGCCCTCGGTATCGCGGTGGCCCAGGGCTGCCAGGGCCCGGCGCGCGGGCTCGGGGACGATGGCGGGATCCAGCGGCAGCGGCTCACCCAGCCGAGCTATCCGCCGTCGGTCGACGGCAAGGTCATGTCCGACCAGCACGGGTCGGCAATGAGCCACGACGCCGGGAACTGAGCCCCCGGCGGTCTCAGCCCCTGGCGGTCCCAGCCCCCGGCAGTGTCCGGGTCAGGCTTCCGGCCGGCCCGTGGTCACCGCGTAGAAGGCGGCTGCCACCGTGCCGGCGTCGGGCGAGTCGACGCCGTGGGACATTCGCCGGCCCTGATCGGCGGCTGCACGGACAGAGCCTCGTCCCCGGCACCGGGCGTCACTTCCGGCACCGGGCGTCCTGTCTCCCGGACTCCCGGTCACGCTTCCGGCCGGCCCGAGGTCACCGCGTAGAAGGCGACCGCCGCCGCCGCGCCGACGTTGAGCGAGTCGACGCCGTGGGACATCGGGATGCGCACCCACTCGTCGGCCGCGACGAGCGCCTGCGTGGACAGGCCGTCGCCCTCGGCGCCGAGCATCAGGGCGACCCGGTCCATCCGGTGCGGGGCGGCCTCGTCCAGGGGGCGGGCCTTCTCGTCCGGGGTGAGCGCGAGCAGGGTGAAGCCGGCTTCGCGGACCGAGTCCAGGCCCTTGGGCCAGCTCTCCAGGCGGGCGTACGGCACCGAGAACACCGCGCCCATGGACACCTTGACGCTGCGTCGGTACAGCGGGTCGGCGCAGTCGGGCGACAGCAGCACCGCGTCCATGCCGAGGGCGGCCGCCGACCGGAAGATGGCCCCGATGTTCGTGTGATCGTTGACGGACTCCATGATCACGACCCGGCGGGCGGTCTGCAGCAGCTCGCCGGCCGTCGGCAGCGGCTTGCGCTGCATCGAGGCGAGGGCGCCGCGGTGCACGTGATAGCCGGTGACGCGTTCGGCGAGTTCCGGGCTGACGGCGTAGACCGGGGCGGGGAGTTCGTCGATGACGTCGCGCATGACGTCGACCCACTTCGCCGAGAGCAGCATCGACCGCATCTCGTAGCCGGCCTCCTTGGCCCGGCGGATGACCTTCTCGCCCTCGGCGATGAACAGGCCCTCGGCGGGCTCGCGTTTGCGGCGCAGCTCCACGTCGGTCAGGCCCGTGTAGTCGGTCAGGCGCGGGTCGTCGGGATCCTCGACGGTGATGAGATCGGCCACAGGGTGATACTGCCTTGTCCTGGGTGTGGTGCCAACGGCTGGGAAGGGGTGGGTTACCCCGGGTTACGCGTGATCGAGCCAAGGTCGTCGGCGGTCACGCGGGGCTCGTGCGCGGTCTCACGCCGAGGTCTCGGGGCCGACCCGGACGACCTCGCCGACGACGATGACCGCCGGGGGCTTCACGTCCTCGGTCCGTACCGTCTCGGCGACCGTGTCCAGGGTGGCGTCCACGCGCCGCTGGGCGGCCGTCGTGCCCTCCTGCACCAGGGCGACCGGCGTCTTCGGGGACTTGCCGTGCGCGACGAGCGTCTCGGCGATCTTCCCGATCTTGTCGACGCCCATCAGGATCACGAGGGTGCCGGTGAGCTTCGCCAGGGAGGCCCAGTCGACCAGCGAGCGAGCGTCGTCCGGGGCGACATGGCCGCTGACGACCGTGAACTCGTGGGCGACGCCCCGGTGCGTGACCGGGATGCCGGCCGCGCCCGGCACCGAGATCGAGCTGGAGATGCCCGGCACCACCGTGCACGGGATGCCGGCCTCGGCGAGCGCCTGCACCTCCTCCATGCCCCGGCCGAACACGAACGGGTCGCCGCCCTTGAGCCGGACCACCGCCTTGCCCTGCCTGGCGTGCTCGACGAGCGCGTTGTTGATGGCCTCCTGGGCCATGTAGCGCCCGTACGGGATCTTCGCCGCGTCGATCACCTCGACGTGCGGCGGGAGTTCGGCGAGCAGGTCGCGCGGGCCGAGCCGGTCGGCGATGACGACGTCCGCCTCGGCGAGCAGGCGCCGGCCGCGGACCGTGATCAGGTCGGGGTCGCCGGGGCCGCCGCCGACCAGGGCCACGCCGGGGGTGCGGGTGCGGTGGTGCGGGGCGACGAGGGTGCCGTCGCGCAGGCCCTCCACGACCGCGTCCCGGATGGCGGCTGTGTGCCGGGGGTCGCGGCCCCGCGCGTGCGTGGTGAGTACGGCGACGGTGACGCCCTCGCTGTGACCGGTCGCCGGGGTCCAGGCGGTCGCCTGGTCGGCGTCGTCGGAGCGCACGCACCAGACGCGGTGGCGCTCCCCCTCCGCGGAGGCGGCGGCGTTGGCCTCGGGGTCGCTGGTGGCGATGAGGGCGTACCAGGCCTCGGCGAGGTCGCCGTCCTGGTACGCGCGCCGCACCCAGGTGATCTCCCCCGCGTCCGCCATGGCCTCGACCGAGGGGGTGGCATGCGGGGAGACGAGGACGATGTCCGCGCCGGCCGCGATGAGCGCCGGGAGGCGGCGCTGGGCGACCTGGCCGCCGCCGAGGACGACCACGCGGCGGCCGGAGAGGCGGAGGCCTACGGGGTAGGCGGGGTGTTCGGCCATGAGGGGCGGCTCCTCGTGCAGCTGTGCGATGGGCGCGCTGCACCTTCGGAGCGGCCCTGACGTGCAGATTTTAAGCGGTGGGCAGGGCACGGGACACGGGTGGTCCGACAGCTGAACACCGGACCACCCGTATCGCGGGACCTACTTCTCCGTGACCCCCGCCGAATCGAACGTGGCCACCTCGTGCATCGCCCGCGCGGTGCTCTGCACCAGCGGCAGGGCGAGCAGGGCGCCCGTGCCCTCGCCGAGGCGCAGGTCGAGGTCGACCAGGGGGCGCAGGCCCAGCTTGTTCAGGGCGGCGACGTGGCCGGGCTCGGCGCTGCGGTGGCCGGCGATGCAGGCCGCGAGCACCTCGGGCGCGATGGCGCGGGCGACCAGGGCCGCGGCACCGGCGCTGACGCCGTCCAGGATCACCGGCGTACGCAGCGACGCCCCGCCGAGGAGCAGTCCGACGATGGCCGCGTGCTCGAAGCCGCCGATCGCCGCGAGGACACCGATCGGGTCGGCCGGGTCCGGCTGGTGCAGTTCCAGCGCGCGGCGGACCACCTCGGTCTTGCGGGCCAGCGTCTCGTCGTTGATGCCCGTGCCGCGCCCGGTCACCTCGGCCGGGTCGGCGCCGGTGAAGACGGAGATCAGCGCGGCGGACGAGGTGGTGTTGGCGATGCCCATCTCACCGGTGAGCAGCGCCTTGTTGCCGGCCGCCACCAGGTCGCGGGCGGTCTCGATGCCGACCTCGATGGCCGCCTTGGCCTCCTCGCGGGTCATCGCGGGGCCGGTGGTCATGTCGGACGTACCGCCGCGGATCTTGCGCGGCAGCAGGCCGGGGGTGGCCGGCAGGTCGGCGGCCACGCCCACGTCCACGACGCACACCTCGGCGCCGACCTGGGCGGCGAAGGCGTTGCAGACGGCTCCCCCGCCGAGGAAGTTGGCCACCATCTGGGCGGTGACCTCCTGCGGCCAGGGGGTGACGCCCTGGGCGTGCACTCCGTGGTCGCCGGCGAAGATGGCGACGGCGGCGGGTTCCGGGATCGGCGGCGGGCACTGCCGGGACAGCCCGGACAGCTGCGCGGAGATGATCTCCAGCATGCCGAGCGCGCCGGCCGGCTTGGTCATGCGCTTCTGGCGCTCCCATGCCTCGCCGAGCGCCTTGGCGTCGAGCGGGCGGATCTGTGCGACGGTCTCGGCGAGCAGGTCGTGGGGTTCCTCTCCGGGCAGGGCGCGGCGGCCGTACGTCTCCTCGTGCACCACCCAGGACAGGGGGCGTCGCTTGGACCAGCCGGCCTGCATCAGCTCGGGCTCGTCCGGGAACTCGTCGACGTACCCGACGCACAGGTAGGCGACGACCTCCAGGTGCTCGGGCAGGCCGAGCGCGCGGACCATCTCCCGCTCGTCGAAGAAGCTGACCCAGCCGACGCCGAGGCCTTCGGCGCGGGCGGCGAGCCAGAGGTTCTCCACCGCGAGCGCCGAGGAGTAGGGCGCCATCTGCGGCTGGGTGTGACGGCCGAGGGTGTGCCGGCCGCCGCGGGTGGGGTCGGCGGTGACGACGATGTTGACCGGGGTGTCGAGGATGGCCTCGATCTTCAGTTCCTTGAACTGCTTGGCCCGGCCCTTCGGCAGCGACTTGGCGTACGCCTCGCGCTGCCGCATCGCCAGTTCGTGCATCGTCCGCCGGGTCTCGGCGGACCGGATGACGACGAAGTCCCAGGGCTGCGAGTGGCCCACGGACGGCGCGGTGTGCGCGGCCTCCAGGACTCTGAGCAGCACCTCGTGCGGGATGGGGTCGCTGCGGAAGCCGTTGCGGATGTCGCGGCGCTCGCGCATGACCTTCAGGACGGCCTCACGCTCGGCGTCGGCGTATCCGGGCGCGGCCGGACCGGTGGACTGTCGTGCTTCCGCCACGGTGGCCGTGCTCTCTTCCTGGTCGGCGGCCCTGGTCTGCAGGTCCTCCGCGTGCTGGACGACGTCGGGGGCGGGCTCGGCCTCGGGCGCGGCCGGCACGAGGTCCGGCTCGCCCTCGCGCGGCGCGGGCACCGTGGCGACCTCCTCCGGCTGCTCCTGCGGGCCCTGCGGGACCTGCGGGTCCTCCAAGGGCAGGATCAGGGGCTGGGGCGGGGTGGGCGCGAGGTGCGGCGTGGTGGGCACCTGGCCCTCCACCGGCACGAACTGACCGAGCGGCTGCTCCGGGTCCGGCTCCACCGGCAGCCCGGAGGGCAGTCGCTGCTCCGCGCCCTGCCCCGGCGCGGCGGCGTCCGGCACCGGCTGCTGCGCGGCGCCCTCGGCGAGCTGCGGACCCTGGGCGGCCTGGAGCACGGCGGCCTCGGTCGCCTCCGCGGCACCGGGTACGGCGGGCTGCTCCGCCGTGACGGGGGCGGCGGCCGGTACGGCGTCGGGGGCCGGCTGGGCCGGGGCGGTCGGTACGGCCGGGGCCTCAGGCGCGACGGGCTCCGCGGCCTGGACGGCCGGCTGGGCGACGTCGGCCGCCGCCGGGGCGGGAGCCGGGTCGGTCTGCCGGGCCGACTCCGGGAGGGGGGCGGCTGCCTCGGCGGGCAGCGGCACACCCTGGGCGGCGGCCGGCTCGGTGACCTCGGGCGCGCCCTGAGGGCCGGCGGGAGGCTGAACCTCGGCGGGAGCCTGGGGCGGCACGACGGCGGCGGCCGGCTCGGCACCGGTCGCCTGCGGCGCTTCGAGGGGCTGGGCAACGGGGGTGGGCTGCACGGGGACGGCAGCTTCCGGTGCTTCGAGGGGCTGAGCCACACCGGCCGGCTGCGCGGCATCCGGGGCCTGCGCGGGGGCGGCAGCCTCCGGGGCCTCGACGGGCTGGGCGGCAGCGGTGGGCTCCGCGACCGGGGCCGGCACGGCGTCGGCGGTCTGCGGGGCGACTGCAGCCGGCTCGGCACCGGTCGCCTCCGCCGCCTCGACGGGCTGGGCGACACCGGGCGGCTGCGCGGCGTCCGGGGCCGGCTCGGGAGCCACAGCCGACGGCGCTTCGGCGGGCTGGACAACACCGGTGGGCTCCGCAGCCGGGGCCTGCACGGGAGCCACAGCCGACGGCGCTTCGGCGGGCTGGACAACACCGGTGGGCTCCGCAACCGGGGCCTGCACGGCATCAGCAGCCTGCGGGGCGACGGCAACCGCCTCCGGCGCCTCGACAGGCTGAGTGACACCGGTCGGCTGCACAGCGTCCGGGGCCGGCGCGGGGACCACAGCCGACGGCGCTTCGGCGGGCTGGACAACACCGGTGGGCTCCGCAGCCGGGGCCGGCACGGCATCCGGGGCCTGCGCGGCGGCAGCAACCGCCTCCGCACCGGTCGCCTCCGGCGCTTCGGCGGGCTGGGCGACACCGGCCGGCTGCGCAGCGTCCGGGGCCTGCACGGCGGCGGCCTCCGGCGCTTCGGCGGGCTGCGCGGTGTCGGGCTGCATCACTTCGGCCGGCTGAACGGCTTCGGCCAGCTGAACGGCTTCGGCCGGGAGCGCGCCGTCTACCGGCCCTGCGGGCGCGACGGGGGTGACGACCGGCTCCGGACCCGCCTCCGAACCGGCGGCCTCAGGAGTCTCCGCGCTCTGTGCGCCGGCCGGTACGGCCCGCTCCGGCGCCGGCTCGACCGGGACGAACTGTTCCACCGCGGCGGCCTCCGGCATCGGCTGGGCCTGGCCTGCGCCGGCCTCGGCTCCCTGCGCGCCGCCCGGCACCTCGGCGACCTGCGCCCCCTCGGGAGCGGCGACGGCAACCGGTGCGGCCGGCGCCTCGGCGGCGGGAGCGCCCTCGGTGCCCGGCGCGGTGTACACGCCGTCATGGGCGTGCACCGGCTGGACCCCGTCGTGGCCGTGCACGACCGGCACCTGGCCGGTGTCGCCGACCGGGGCCTGGGCCGCCGCCTGGCTCGCGAGGCGGGCCATCGCGGCCTGGGCGGCGTCGGTCTGGGCGGCGTCGGCCTGCTCGGCGGGCGCGGGCGGACTAACCGTTTCGGCAGCCGGTGCCTGGGCGCCGACCTGGCCCGGGGCGGAGCCCCAGGGGGCCGCGCTCTGCGGAGTCATCTCGCGCAGCGGCTGGGCGTCGAGGTACTCGGGGCCGGCGGGCTGCCGTACCGGCGCTCCTGCGGGGCCGCGGTCGGCGAGGGAGCGGACCGGGCTCGCGGAGGCGTCGGGGATCGGCGGGCCGAGGTGCAGCGGCCGGCGCGGCGGCTGCGGGGCGGCCCCCGGGTCGTGCGGTGCCGAGAGGATGGGTGACGGGGTGACGGAGACGGGGCCCGAGTCGGGCAGTCGGACACCGTTCAGGTCGACCGAGCCGCTGTCGCGGCCGGCCGTCTCGTGCGGGCCCGGCTCGTGGACGGCTTCCACCACCGGCTCCGGAGCGGGTGGCGGCACCTCGTTGCCCCACGCGCCCTGGGCACCCGGCAGCAGCAGGTCTTCGTCCTCGGCGGGTGCCTCGGAGAGGTAGGTGTACGCACCGTGCGTGGGAACGCCCGGCTGCTCCACCATGCCTGCGCTCTCCGGCTGCCCCTCGCCCGGGACCTGGCCGGTGTCGGTCATGCGTACCCCTCGCCCATCGGTTTGTGCTCCTACGACCAGCTCACCCGGAACGGCGCACCGACCGCCCCGCAGTGAAGAACGAGCGTCCGTGCCCAGCGGCACGAACGACCCGCCGGAAAAGGCGACAAAGCCATTCAGTGGCATTGTCCCGGTCGTTCCGCCGTCACGACAGCATGATCCGCGACAGCCCGCTGTGGACTGCGCCACGTTGCGCGTCCTCCGGTTCCGCAGTACCGCACCCGCCCCAAAACGGGCGTGCGATCCGGACATTGGCGAACGAAGTTCGGGCCACCGGTGCGGTACAACGATCGGCCAGCCTACCGCGCGCGGTACGACAACAGGATCACGGGGCGCGATCCGGTAGTACCCCGCTGAGCAGGAACGCTACGTTCCGCTCGGTCTCCGTCCAGGCCCGGGTGTCGAGTTCGACGGACTGGAGCAGGGCGCATTCGACGCGGTACCCGTGCTCGGTCAGGTCGCGGCCGACGCGTTCGGCGGCGTCACGGGTCGCGGCGTGCGTGACGATGCGCTGCGGGCGCCGGTCGGCGACCGCGGAGACGACGGCCGGTCCCCCGCCGCCGACCCGTACGACGTCCGGTTCGGGCAGGCTTTCGAGGACGTGGGGGGCGCTGCCGTGGACGATCTGGAGCTGGACCCCGAAGCGGCGTGCGGCGTCGTCGGTGCGGGCGCAGGCGGCGGGGTCGTGGTCGACGGCGATGACGGCGGCGCCGGCGCGCGCGGCCTCGGTGGCGAACGCGCCGCTGCCGCAGCCGATGTCCCACACGAGGTCGCCGATCCGGGGCCCGAGGCGGGCGAGTTGGGCGGCGCGCAGCAGTTCCGTCTCGCCCTCGCCGAGGCCGCCGCCCGGTCCGGCGCCGTAGCTCTCGTCGGGCTGTACCCAGCCGCGCGGGCCGGTGCCCGGGTCGCGGCCGGCGATCCAGCCGCCGCTCTCGCCCGCGCCGGCGGGTCCGCCGATGACGATGACGAGGTTGGGGTCGCGCCAGGTGTGGTCGGCGGCCTTGTCGGAGGTGACGATGCCGACCTGTTCCCGCTCGGTGCCCAGCTCCTCGCAGACGACGAAGGTGCGGTGCACGCCCTCCAGCAGCAGGCCGAGTTCGGCGGGGCCCGCGCCCGGCGAGGTGAGGACGGCGACCTTGGTGTGCGCGCGGCAGACGTTGACGGCCCGGCGCAGGGTGCGCGGGTGGGCGACGACGACCTGGGCGTCGTCCCAGGGCATGCCGGCGCGGGCGAAGGCGGCGGCGACCGAGGAGACGCCGGGGACGACCTCCACCTCAAGGCCGAACTCCGGCGCGCGCAGGGTGCGTACCACGCCGAAGAAGCCGGGGTCGCCGTCGGCGAGCACGACCGCGGTGCCGCGGTGGGCGGCGATGCGGCGGGCGGCCAGGGCGAGGCTGCCGAGGCGGATGCGTTCGGCGGAGGGCGGCACCTCGGGCAGCGCCAGGTGGTGGGCGGCACCGGCCACGAGGGTGGCGGCGCCGAGGGCGGCGCGTGCCGCGGCGGTCAGCGGCGAGCCGTCCCAGCCGATCACCGTGACCCGGTCGGCCATCGTCGTCAGTCTCCTGGGGTTCTGCGCGGGTCTTCGGGAACGAAGGGGCCCGAGGCGGGCTCCGTGAGGGTACCTGGTGGAGCCCGGAGGGCTCAGTTCCAGTCCGAGTACGAGGTGAAACCACCCGTGTCGGCGAGCTGCTCGCCGACCCCGGCGAGGTCCTCCGGGAGCAGGCTCCAGACGATGACGTCGGTGCGCACCTCGGTCCAGGCGCCGTCCTCGGTTCTGGTGCGCGCTATCCAGGCGTTGCGCAGGACGCCCTCGCTGATGCAGCCGATCTTCTGGGCGACCTGCTGGGAGGCGGTGTTGTCGGCGGCGGTGCGCAGTTCGAGCCGCTCGAACTTCCGGTCGTGGAAGAGCCACTGGGCGATGGCGAAGGCCGATTCCGAGGCGTAGCCCTCGCCGCGGGCCCAGGGGGCGACGACGTAGGCGAGCTCGCTGGACCGGACGCGCCAGTCGGTGTTCCTCAGGTGGACGATGCCGACGAGCCGCTGGGTGAGGAACTCGGTGACGGCGAGGACGATGCCGCGGCCCGCGGTGCGTTCCCCGGGAGCGAGCCGGGTGATCCACTCGCGGGCGTCGGCCTCGGTGTAGGGATGGGCGACGGTGGTCCAGGCGACGACCTGCTCGTCGTTCATCATGTCGGCCAGGGCGGGCACGTCGTCCTCGTCGAGGGGACGCAGCACCAACCGCTCCGTGCTGATGGAGATGTTGGGGAAGGTGCTCGTCATGCGCCGCTCCGTAAGCTTCGGTGATTCCTCGAAAGACCGTACGGGCCGTCAGGCCTGCTGAACTGCCCAGCATGCAGCATGAAACCACCGAACCGCACAACGGGGTCCACTCCCGGTGAGGGAGCGGACCCCGTGCGTGGCGGAACTCCGGGTGCGGCCCGTCAGCCGCCGGTCACCGGCGGGACGGACCCGTGGTACTCCCCCTGGCGGCTCAGAACGAGGGGATGACGGAACCCTGGTACTTGTCCTCGATGAACTTCTTGACCTCGGGCGAGGTGAGGAGCTTCGCGAGCTTCTTGACCCGCGGGTCCGACTCGTTGCCCTTCTTCACGGCGAGGAAGTTGCCGTAGGGGCTGTTCTTCGGGGACTCCAGGACCAGCGCCTCCTTGGCGGGCTTGAGGCCGGCCGAGATGGCGTAGTTGCCGTTGATCACGGCCGCGTCCACGTCGTCCAGGGAGCGGGCGGTCTGGGCCGCCTCGACCTCCTTGAACTTGAGGTTCCTGGGGTTCTTGGTGATGTCCTGCGGGGTGGCCTCGTTGCCGGCGCCGTCCTTGAGGGTGATGAGCCCGTTGGCGGCGAGCAGCTTCAGGGCGCGGGCCTCGTTGACGGCGTCGTTCGGGACGGCGATGGTCGCACCGCTCTTGAGGGCGTCGGCCTTCTTGACCTTGTGGGAGTAGAGGCCGAGCGGCTCCAGGTGCACCGTGACGACGGGCACGATGTGGGTGCCGCGCTTCTTGTTGAAGTCGTCCAGGTACGGCTGGTTCTGGAAGTAGTTGGCGTCCACCGAGCCGTCCTCGGTCGCCGTGTTCGGCGTGATGTAGTCGGTGAACTCCTTGACCTCCAGGTCGAGGCCCGCCTTCTTGGCCAGCTTGTCCTTGACGAAGTCGAGGATCTCCGCGTGCGGGGTGGGGCTCGCGGCGACGACCAGCGGGCCGTTGCCGTCGGAGGAGCCGGAGTCCTTGCCGGAGCCGCAGGCGGTCAGCCCGAGGGTGAGGGCTCCGGTGGCGAGGACGGCGGTGGTGAGCTTGGCGGTGTTACGCACGAAAAGTGCCTTTCCTTAAGGGTGGTGCGACCCCGTGTACGGGTAAACGGGGAGTCTGGGTGTCTTCAGGCGACCTTGCCGACGTCGGCCGCCGCGGGCTCCTTGGCCTTCAGCAGGCGGAGCTTGGGCGCGGGGCCGGACCGGCCTCCCCTGCGGTGCAGGGAGCGGGCCGCGAAGTCGCCGGCGAACTGGATGACCGAGATGACGACGGCGAGGATCCCGACGGTGATCCACATCATCTGGGTCTCGAAGCGCTGGTAGCCGTAGCGGATGGCGATGTCGCCGAGGCCGCCGGCGCCGACCGTGCCCGCCATGGCCGAGTAGCCGATGAGGGCGACGATCGTGGTCGTGGTGCTGGCGATCAGCGAGGGCAGGGACTCCGGTACGAGCACCTTGCGCACGATGGTCCAGGTGCTGCCGCCCATCGACTGGACGGCCTCGACGAGCCCGCCGTCCACTTCACGGACGGCCGTCTCGACCAGGCGCGCGAAGAAGGGGATCGCGCCGATGGCGAGCGGCACGATGGCGGCCTCGCGGCCGATGGTCGTCCCGGTGATCGAGCGGGTGACACCCATCAGCGCGACCATCAGGATGATGAACGGCATGGAGCGGGCGACGTTCACGACCTGCCCGATGACCTTGTTGGCGACGACGTTCTGCAGCAGGCCGCCCCGGTCCGTGAGGACCAGGAGGATGCCGAGCGGGAGGCCGCCGAGGACGGCGATCAGGGTGGACCAGCCGACCATGTAGAGCGTGTCCCAACACGCCTGGGACAGCAGCGGCTGCATCTCCGACCAGGTCACTTGGCACCTTCCTTCACCAGCAGGTTCTCCTGGCCCACCACGTCGATCTGCAGGCCCTGTTCGCGCAGGAAGCCGACCGGCACCACGTTGTCCTCGTACCGGCCGGGCAGTTCGATGCGCATGCGGCCGATCTGGAGGCCGCCGACGGTGTCGATGGCCGCGCCCAGGATCGAGATGTCGATGTTGTAGGTGCGCGAGAGCTGGGAGATGACCGGCTGGGTGGCGGCCTCGCCCTGGAAGGTGATGTCGAGGACGGTCCGGTCGGCGCCCGTGCGCTCACCGCTCACCGGGAACAGCGCGGCGGCCAGCTCGGAGCCGGGGGTGGCGAGCAGCTCGCTGACCGTGCCGGACTCCACGATCCGGCCCTTCTCCATCAGGGCGGCCGAGTCGCAGATCGACTTCACGACGTCCATCTCGTGGGTGATGAGCAGGACGGTCAGGCCCAGCTGCCGGTTCAGGTCGCGCAGCAGCTGCAGGATGGAGCGGGTGGTCTCGGGGTCGAGGGCGCTGGTGGCCTCGTCGGAGAGCAGCACCTTGGGGTCGCCGGCGAGGGCGCGGGCGATGCCGACGCGCTGCTTCTGGCCGCCGGAGAGCTGGGCGGGGTATGCCTTGGCCTTGTCGGCGAGGCCGACCAGGTCGAGCAGTTCCAGCGCCTTGCGGGAGCGGGCCCGGCCCGCCTGGCCGAGGATCTCCAGCGGCAGCTCGACGTTGTCCTGCACGGTCCGCGAGGACAGCAGGTTGAAGTGCTGGAAGACCATGCCGATCCGGCTGCGCGCCCGGCGCAGTTCCTTGCCGGCGCGCGGGCCGCGGCCGGCCAGGGCGGTGAGGTCCTGCCCGGCGACGGTCACGGTCCCGGAGGTGGGGCGCTCCAGCAGGTTGACGCAGCGGATCAGGGAGGACTTGCCGGCGCCGGACTGGCCGATGACGCCGTAGACCTCGCCTTCGCGGACGTGGAGATCGACGCCGTCGAGGGCGGTGACCTCACGGCCGCGGGAGCGGTAGACCTTGGTCAGGCCCGAGGTGGTGATCACGTGGGTTTCCGTCACTGTCGAGTGCGCGGGCGTGGGTGTGCCCGGGCACGGGTGCATGCGGTTCCGGCATGGAGGGTGGGTCTTCGCCTCGTGCGGTCTGCGGCGCACGGACATGCCACGGGTCTCGCTTCGGGGCGCGAGGCTCAGCTGATGCGGGGGCCCTCTAGAAGGCGCACATTCGGCACATCAGGCGACACATACAACGAGCACCGGGCGTCATGGTCGCCTCGGTCGCGCGGGTGCGGCTGCTCGTCGTGGTCATGCGATCAGTAAACCAGACGGACGGTCCTGACCGGCCGCCGTTGTCCGCATGGTGGACAGCGGCGGACAGCGGTGGACGGGACCGGGCGGGCGCTCAGCCGCGGACGGCGATCTCCAGGCCCCCTTCGGTGACCAGTACCGACAAGGCCGACAGGTCCCGCACCACCAGGTCGGCGTCCAGCTCCTGCGCCCGGTGGGTTGTGGCCAACGCCACGGTGGTCATGCCGGCCGCGCGGCCGGCGCGCAGTCCGGCGGGGGCGTCCTCGAAGACCACGCAGTGGGCGGGGTCCACGCCGAGCTGCCGGGCGGCGAGCAGGTAGGGCTCGGGGTCGGGCTTGCCGCGGGTGACCTCGTCGGCCGAGACCAGGGCCTTCGGGGATATCCCGACGGCGCCCAGCCGCGCCTCGGCCAGGCGCCGGGTGGCGGAGGTGACCACGGCCCAGCGGTCGGCGGGCAGGGCGTCCAGGAGGGCGCGGGTCCCGGGCAGCAGCCGGACACCGCCGTTCGGCACGTCCTCGACCTCCAGCTGCTCGACCCGGGCCACCGCCTCCGGCACCAGACGGGCGGGCAGCAGGTCGCCGACGATCTGGACGGCGGTCCGCCCGTGCAGTTCCACGCGGGCGAACTCCTCGGCGGTGATCCCGTACTCCCGGGCCCAGCGGGACCAGCAGCGCTCGACGGAGTCGAGGGAGGAGACCAGGGTGCCGTCGTTGTCGAACAGGAGGGCGTGCGCGTGGATCGTCATGGTCCAGACCCTACGGCGTACGGCGGGGGCGGCGGCTCCGGCCCGTTTGCGCCGTAATAAGGTCGCGGCATGCTCAACGTCCTGACGCTGGTGACCGGGGTCGCCGCGCTGTTGCTCGCCGCGTGGTGCGGCTGGGCCGCGTACCGCGACCAGCCGACGAAGGACTGGCACTTCATCGGCATGGCCGTCGTGTCGCTGCTGGCCGTCGTCCAGCTGGTGATCGGGATCGTGCAGCTGGCGCGGGGCGAGAAGCCGGAGCAGGGCACGACGATCTTCGTGGCGTATCTGCTGGGCGCGTTCGCGTGCGTGCCGGCGGCGGGCCTGATGTCGCTGGCCGAGCGGACCCGCTGGGGCTCGGTGACGGTCGCCGCCGGCGGGGTGGTGCTGGCCGTCCTGGAAGTACGGCTCTACGACATCTGGGGAGGCTGAGGTGACCGCGGTGGAGGAGAAGCCGGCCCGGCTGATCAGCGGACCGGGCATGCTGCTCGTCTGGTTCTACGGCGTGATGGTGGTCGGCGCGGTGTCGCGTTCCGCGTTCCAGATCAGCACGGAGTTCGACCGGGCGCCGCTCGCCTACTCGCTGTCGGCGGTGGCGGGGCTGGTGTATGCGTTCATCACCTACACGCTGGTCCGCGGCGGGGAGAGGGCCCGGCGGGCGGCGTTGTTCTGCTGCGCCGCCGAGCTCGCGGGTGTGCTGCTCGTCGGTACCTGGACCCTGGTCGACCGGTCGGCGTTCCCGGACGCGACCGTGTGGTCGTACTACGGGGCCGGGTACGTCTTCATTCCGGTCCTGCTGCCGCTCTCCGCGGTGTACTGGCTGCGGAAGGCGCGCGACCAGCGGTCCTCCTGAGGGCCTGCGGCTGCGGTCAGGCCGTCTGGACGAAGGCCCCCGCCTGCTTCTCCAGGATGATCAGCTCCACCCCGTCGTCGCCCTTGGCCCGGCCCACCGTCTGGTAGCCGACCCGGCGGTACAGGCGGAGGTTGCCCTCGCTGCGGTGACCGGTGAAGAGACGGAACCGCTTGGCGCCGCGCTCCGACTCCAGCGCCGTCTCCGCCGCGCGCAGCAGGCGCGCGCCGATGCCGTGGCCCTGGAGGCGGGGGTGGACGCAGAGCTTGCCGATGGCCGCCGCGCCGTCCTCGGTGACCTTGCCGCGCACCGAGCCGACCACCTCCTCGCCGAGCCGGGCGACGAAGACGCAGTCGGAGGCGACCTCCTGGCGGACGGAGTCCAGGGTCTGCACGAGCGGGTCGATGCGGTAGTTGCCGTACAGCGCCGCCTCGCTCTGGAAGCACAGGTACTGGAGCCGGAAGATCTGCTCCGCGTCCTGCTCGGTCGCCACCGAGATGGTCACGCTCATGCCCATGTGCGCACGCCTCCCGCTCACCTGATCACCTGTCGTCGCCTACTCCTATCCCCGCGCTTCACAGGCCGCAACCTCCGGGGGGAGCAATCGGCGCAGACATCCGAGACATCTGGAGCGTTCCGGGCCGAGACTGCCCTGTGAGATACCCAACTCCCCCGCGATCTCCCGGTATGTCAGGTCCTTCGGCGAGAGCAGCGCCTCCAGGAGCCGGGGACAGCGGCCGGGCAGCCGGCGGACCGCGTCCCGCAGCGCGCGGTACCGGGCGGCGGTCAGGACGTGCTGCTCGGGTCCGGGGCGGAGGTCGTCGGCCGGCTCACCCTGGTACGGCCGTTCCAGGCGGCTGGTGCGGCGGCTGCGGCGGGCCTCGGCGCGCACGGCCCTGCGCAGCCAGCCCTCGGGATCGAGCGGTGGCCCCTCGGTCTCCAGCCGTTCCAGGAGCCGCAGCCACACGGCCTGCTCCAGATCACCCGGCTCCCCTCCGGCGGCATATGCCTCGGCGGAGGCCTCGGCGGTGAGCAGGGGATGCAGGGTGGCCACCAGGTCGTGCGTCATATGCGGAACGACGAGCCGCCCCGGCGGGGGGTTGCCGGGGCGGCGCACAGTCACCCCGAACGGGTGCCGGGCGGCGCGGTGGTTGACGCCGTCAGCCCTTCAGGAAGTCGGCGCGGGCGAGCAGTCCGGTGTCGGCGTTGTCGGTGAAGACGCCGTCGATCCCGGTGGCGAAGTACCGCTTGAAGGCCCCGAAGACGTCACCGTAGGCGTCGGCGGCGCCGCCCTTGCGGTACTCGGCCGGCAGGAAGGGGTTCTCGTTGCGCATCGTGTAAGGGTGCAGGACGAGGCCGACCTTGTGGGCGTCGGCGACCAGGGTGGTCGGCTCGGCGAGGGTGCCGTCCGCCTTCTTGGGGATGACCAGGTCCAGGGTCGGGCCGATGCCCTGGGCGTAGCCGGCGATCTCGCGCAGCCCCTTGGGCGTGATGAGGTCGGCGACCGTCCGCGGGTCCTTCGCCTCGACGAAGTCGTACGGACGGCTGTCGGCCGAGGAAAGCAGGACGACGAGCGGGTTGTCGACCAGCCGGTTCAGCCGCTGGATGCTGGTGGGCTCGAAGGACTGCAGGATGACCGGTGCGTCGCGGCCGTCCTTGCCGTGCTTGCGCAGCAGCTTGGCCACCCGCTCCTCCAGGCCGAGGCCCAGCTTGCGGAAGTAGGTGGGGTGCTTGGTCTCCGGGTAGATCCAGACCTGCCGGCCGCGCTTGCGGGTCTGCTCGTCCTGCCAGGCGAGGACCTCTTCGAAGGTGGGTATCTCCCAACGGCCGTTGTAGAGGGTGTTGTGCGGCCGGTTGGCCGGGATGCGCTCGACGGCGCGCAGCGTCTTCAGCTCGGCGAGCGTGAAGTCCTCGGTGAACCAGCCGGTGGTGGCGACGCCGTCCACGACCTTGGTGGTCTTCCGGCCGGCGAACTCCGGGCGGGAGGCGACGTCCGTCGTGCCGCCGATCTCCGGCTCGTGCCGGCAGACCAGGTGGCCGTCCCTGGTGGGCACCAGGTCGCCGGCCTCGACCACGTCGGCGCCGAGGTCCAGGGCCAGGTCGTACGAGCCGAAGGTGTGCTCGGGGCGGTAGCCGCTGGCGCCCCGGTGGCCGATGATCGTCGGCACCGGCAGGCTCTTCAGCCCGCGCCCGCCGTGTCCGGCCGTCCGGGTGCCGGCGGCCCGGGCCGCGCCGGGCAGTCCGAGGACCGCTCCGCCCGCACCGAGCACCGCGGCGCCGAGCAGCGCCCGCCGTCCCGTCGTCTGCGCCTGCCCGTTCCCCTGGTCGCTGTCCATGAGCGCCCCTCCTGCCGCGTTCGTTCGTCGGTGCGGCCCGATCGTAGGGTCGTACACATGGCCGACGGGAGGCCCCGGATCGAACACCCGGGTGCGGTCGGGTGTCCTGCGAACGGCGGAAGGTGACGGTTCGTCGGGCGCGGGCGGCTGTTCCGAGCGATGTCCGTCACACCCTCGCAAGGCTGTTACGGGCCGTCCTGCGGACACCACCGCAGGTAAACCCGCGTCAACACTTCGTAAGGCCTCGGTGAACCGGGCGTCCCCGATGTGCGCGCGGACCGGCACCGCGAGTAATGTCCTCACCTGCACAGACTCATATCGCCCCCCTTGACATCGGAGGACCCGTTGTCCCGCTTCGCGCTCATCAAGGCAGTGCTCGCACCGATCATGCGCCTGATGTTCCGCCCACAGGTGGAAGGCGTGGAGAACATCCCGGGGGACGGCCCGGTGATCCTGGCCGGTAATCACCTCACCTTCATCGACTCCATCGTGCTGCCGGTGGTCACCAAGCGGCAGGTGTGCTTCATCGGCAAGGACGAGTACGTCACCGGCAAGGGGTTCAAGGGCCGACTGATGGCGTGGTTCTTCACGGGCGTCGGCATGATCCCGGTGGACCGGGACGGGGCGAACGGCGGCGTGGCCGCGCTGATGACGGGCCGGAGGATCCTGGAGGAGGGCAAGATCTTCGGGATCTACCCCGAGGGCACCCGGTCGCCCGACGGGCGTCTGTACCGGGGCCGTACGGGTATCGCCCGCCTGACCCTGATGACCGGCGCGCCGGTGGTGCCGTTCGCCATGATCGGGACGGACAAGCTGCAGCCGGGCGGCCGGGGCATCCCGCGGCCCGGCCGGGTCACCGTCCGGTTCGGCGAGGCCATGGAGTTCTCGCGCTACGAGGGCATGGACCGGGACCGGTACGTGCTGCGGGCGGTCACGGACTCCGTCATGGCCGAGGTCATGCGGCTGTCCGGTCAGGAGTACGTCGACATGTACGCCACCAAGGCGAAGGCCGCCTAGGGCCGTCCGACGGACCGGCGCTCCGCGGCCGTCCGTCCGCCTGCCGGTGGAATCTCCGCCGACACATCGGGCATTCGGCCGTATGAAAGCGGCCTTATCACCACACAACATGTCTGATTCAGACATGTACAAACCTTCTCGGCGTACTCTGCTCCGTACCCCGATCGCCGCCGCCGGCGCGGGACTCCTGGCAGCCTGCACCGGCTCGGGGTCCGACCCCAGTTCCGGCCTGCAACACGCGGACGGCGGCGGGAAGTTCGTGCCGGCCGGACCCCGGGGGTACGTCAACCCGTCGGATCCGGAGGTCCTGGCGGCCGAGCGGAAACGGGGCTCCGGGCACGTCCGCACGTTCCGGTTCACCGCAGCCGAAACCAAGCTGGACCTGGGCGGCAGATCGGTCCGCACCTGGGCGTACAACGAGGAGGTGCCGGGCCCGCTGGTGCGGGTCACGGCCGGTGACGTACTCGACCTCACGCTCGCCAACCGGCTGCCCGCCTCGACCACGCTGCACTCCCACGGGGTGCGGCTGCGCTGCGACATGGACGGCGTGCCGGACCTGACCCAGCGGGCCATCGCCTCGGGGGACGACTTCCGCTACCACTTCGTCGCGAAGCACCCGGGAACCTACCTGCTCCACTCCCACGTGGGGATGCAGCCCGACCGGGCCCTGTACGCACCGCTCGTCGTGGACGACCCCAAGGAGCCCCTCTCCTACGACAAGGAATGGGTCGTCGTCGTCGACGACTGGCTGGACGGCGTGGAGGGCTCCACCCCCGAGAACGTCCTGGAGCAGCTCAAGCCCGGCGGAGCCATGGACATGGGGACGATGGCCATGGGTCCCGGCCACGGGAGTGCGAGCCCCGGCCGCCAGACGTCCGCGCACCCGTCACCGCACCGGAAGTCCGCCGGCCCCGTCCGGGTGCTGCACGACTCCTACAGCCGCATGCTGCACGGGGAGGGCGGCAGCGTCGCCTACCCGCACTACCTGATCAACGGGCGGCTGCCCGGCAATCCCTCGGTGTTCCGCTGCCGTCCCGGCGACCGGGTGCGCCTGCGCATCATCAACGCCGGTTCCGAGACCGCCTTCCGGGTCGCGCTGGGCGACCACCCGATGACCGTCACCCACACCGACGGCTATCCGGTGAAGCACAAGAAGACCGACGCGCTGCTCGTCGGCATGGCGGAACGCTACGACGTGCTCGTCACCGTCAAGGACGGGGTCTTCCCCCTGGTCGCCCTGGCCGAGGGGAAGAAGGGCCGGGCCCTCGCCGTGCTGAGCACCGCCAAGGGGGGCAGGAAGCTGCCGCCCGCCGACGTCCGCCCGCGCGAGCTGGACGGCAACACCGTCCCGGCGCGCCGTCTGCTGCCCGACGACTCCGTGGCCCTGGCGGACCGTCACCCCGACCGCGAGATGCGCATCAGGATCACCGGGACCATGGCGAAGTTCGACTGGGGGTTCGACCACAAGCCCTACTCCGTGGCCCAGCGGCACGCGGTGCGCGCGGGTGAACGGGTGCGGCTGACGCTCATCAACGCCACGGGCATGTGGCACCCGATGCACCTGCACGGGCACACGTTCTCGCTGGGCGGTCTCGACTCCGTGGGGGCGCGCAAGGACACCGCGCTGGTGCTGCCGCACCGGAAGCTGGTGATCGACTTCGATGCGGACAATCCCGGGTTGTGGATGCTGCACTGCCACAACCAGTACCACTCGGAGAGCGGGATGATGACCGTGCTGGGGTACAAGCGCTGAGACGCGGGGCGGTCCGGCTCGCCCCGGCCGTCTCAGCCCGTGCTGTCCAGTTCCTGCTTCTTCAGCAGGGACCAGGCCACCGCCGAGGCCGCCAGGAGGACCGCCGAGCCTGCCGCCGAGGCCAGGTGGAGGCCGTGCACGAAGGAGTCGCGGGCCGCGTCGAGGAGTGCCTCCCCCTGGAGCGCGGGCATGTCCGCCGCGGTCTCCACCGCCGCGCCCAGGGACTCGTGGGCGCCGGCCGGGGTGCCCGCCGGGCCCGTGAAGTCACGGTAGGCGCCCGTCACGATGGAGCCGAGCAGGGCGATGCCCAGGGCGGCGCCCAGTTCGTACGCCGTCTCGGAGACCGCGGAGGCCGCACCCGCCTGGTCCTTGGGGACGCTGGAGAGGATGACGTCGGCGGTCACCGTGAAGGAGAAGCCCGCGCCCACGCCCACGACCAGCAGGGCGGCGCCGAGCACAGGGTAGCCGGTGGACTGGCCGAGCGTCGTCAGGGCGGCCAGGGCGACGCCGACCGCGGCCAGCCCGCCCGAGACCACCGCGCGGACCGAGAACCGCCGGGCGGCGCGGCCCGCGACCAGGCCGGCCGCGACCGCGCCCACCGCCGCGGGCAGTTCGGCCAGGCCCGCCTCGAACGGGCGTCGGCCCTGGACGAGTTGCAGGTACTGGGAGAGGAAGAACACCAGGCCGGACATGCCGAGCACGGTCAGCAGGTCGGCGAGGACCGCTCCGCTGAAACCGCGGCGCCGGAACAGCCGCATGTCCAGCAGCGGGACCGGCATGGTGAGCTGGCGGCGGACGAAGCCGTACAGGGCCGCCGCGCCCAGCAGTCCGGCGCCCAGGCTCGTTGCGCCCACGCCGTGGGCCGCGGCCTCCTTGACGCCGTAGACCAGGGCGATCATGCCGACCAGCGACAGCAGGACGCTGCTCAGGTCCCAGGGGCCCGGACTGGGGTTGCGGGACTCGGGCAGCGTGCGGATGCCGACCAGGACCAGGACGGCCATCACCGGCAGGTTGATCAGGAAGACCGAGCCCCACCAGAAGTGCTCCAGGAGGAATCCGCCGGCGATCGGGCCGACGGCCATACCGGCGGAGGCGGTGGCGCCCCAGATGCCGACGGCGAGGCTGCGCTCGCGCGCGTCGTGGAAGATGTTGCGGATCAGGGCCAGGGTGGCCGGCATCAGGGTCGCGCCGGCGACACCGAGCAGCGCCCGGGCCAGGATCATCAGTTCCGGTGTCGTCGCGTAGGCGCCCAGCACGGACAGCGCGGCGAACGCCGTGGCACCGACGAGCAGGATGCGCTTGCGCCCGATGCGGTCGCCGAGGCTGCCCATGGAGACGAGCAGACCGGCGATGACGAAGGAGTAGACGTCGCCGATCCACAGCAGCTGGGTGCCGGAGGGGTGGAGGTCTTCGCTGAGGTAGGGGGTCGCCAGGCCGAGGACGGTGGCGTCGACGGCCACCAGCAGCACGGCCAGGACGAGGACGGACAGCGCCAGCCAGCGGCCCGGGCGCTTCACCGCCTCGGTCGCCGGTGCCGGCTGCAGGGTGCGGGTCATGGTTCCTCTCTTCGCAGAGCGCCGCCGAGCAACAGCTCGGCGATCATGGTCGGGAAGTCCCGGGCGGCCACGCGGCCGTCCAGGGTGGCCCAGGCGCACGAGGCGATCAGCCCGTACAGGGCCTCGGTGAGCCAGACCGGGCTGAGGTCGATCCGGAAGGCGCCGTCGCGCTGTCCACGCTGGAACAGGGCGCCGATCCGGGTGTCCAGGCGCTGCCAGCCCTCGTGCTGCCGGTCGCCCTCCCACAGCTGGTTCTCGCCGTACAGGAACGCGAGCAGTCCGGCGGCCGGCTGGAGCTCGCGCACCAGCCGGCGTACGGCCTCGGCGGCGGGCCCCTCCTCCGGCCGGGCCCGGTCCAGCGCCGCCTCGCACTCGGCGATGCCGAGCTGCTCCAGCGCACGCACGAGCGCGTCCCGGCCGGCGAAGTGCCGGTGCAGGGTGGCCCGGCTGATCCCGGCGGCCTTCGCGACCTCGTCCATGGTCGCGGTGGATCTGCGGGTCAGCAGGGCGGCTGCGCTGCGCAGCACGTGGTCACGGTCGAGAGCCATGAGACAAGAATAGCCCACATGAGACATTGATGTCTCATTGAAGGCATGAGTGACTCATTTCCGCTGGTCGTGCGGGGTGACGCCTCAGTGCCAGGGCAGCTGCCCGCGCCGCTCCCAGTAGGCGCGCGGTTCCTCCGCGAGAGCGGCGAGGCGGGTCATCCGGTCCGCGTCGAGGTCGACGGCGGGGGCGTGCAGGTTGGACATGAGCTGGGGGACGGTCGCGGCGCCGGAGAGGACGACCCCGGCCCAGGGCCGGCTCAGGATCCAGGCGAGGGCGACCGCGTCGCAGCCGAGCCCGGTCGCGGCGGCCACGGCCCGCACCGCGTCCGGGGCGTGCGGTGCGGCCAGCCGGCCGTTGGCCATGCCCTCCTTGACGATCACGGTGAGCCCGGCGTCGTGCGCCTCGGCGAGCGCGGGGCCGGCGGAGGGCTCCAGGACGTTGTACGTCGACTGGACGGTACGGAAGAGGGGCTCGCCGTCGACCGTGACGGCGAGGGCGGCGCGGATCGCGTCGGCCTGGGCGGGGCCGCTGGTGGAGAAGCCGATGGTGAGGCCCCCGGCGGCGGCCTCCGCCAGCCTGGCGTGGAGGTCCTTGTCGGTGAGGGCCGGGCTGTCCGGGGTCACCGAGTGGATCTGGTAGAGGTCGAGCCGTTCGCCGAGCAGGGCGTCGGTCTCGGCGCGCTGCCGTTCGTAGGTGGCGAGGCCGTGGTCCTTGACCTCGTGCGTCTCGGCGTCCGCCGACCAGTCGGCGGTGTAGGTGTAGCCCCATTTGCTGCCGATGACGACGTCGTCCAGGTCGGGGTGGGCCTTCAGCCAGTCGGCCAGGAACTCCTCGGAGCGGCCGTAGGAGCGGGCGGCGTCGAAATAGCGGACGCCCTGGGCGTAGGCCGCGTCGAGGAGTTCGTGGGTGCGGGTGCGCAGCGCGTCCGCGCTGCGGTCCGCTCCGAGGTCTTCGTCCCGGCCGAGGTTGATGTAGCCGGGGCGGCCGACGGCGGCGAGGCCCAGGCCGATGTGGCAGGTGGGCGTGGTTGCTGTTGCCAGTCGGGCGAAGGGCATCACGGGCTCCGTCGGGTCGGCTCCGGTTCGGCTTTCGACCAACGTAACCCGCGATGACCTTCGGGTCCGACCGACGGCTCGCGCTGCCCGGCGGTTCGGCGAGTGCGGGTGCGGGTGCCAGTGCGGGTGCGGGTGCTTCGTGGTGGCTCGCGCCCACGCGGCGGAGCCGTACACCGACAACGCCCCGCGCCCCCTGCGGCCTACTGCCGGGCCGTCGCCCAGGAGTGCTGGGCCGCCACGTTGGCCTTGACCTCCGCCAGCTGGACCGCGACCGCGCTCGGGGCCGTACCGCCCCGCCCGTTGCGGGAGGCGAGGGCGCCGGGGACGTTGAGGACCGAGCGGACCTCGGGCGTGAGGTGGGGGGAGATCTTCGCGAACTGCTCGTCCGTGAGGCCGTCCAGCTCCTTGCCCTCGGCCTCGGCGACCTTGACGCACTCCCCCGCGACCTCGTGCGCCACGCGGAACGGCACACCCTGCTTGACCAGCCACTCGGCGATGTCGGTGGCGAGCGAGAAGCCGGCCGGGGCCAGTTCCTCCATGCGCTCGCGGTGGACGGTGAGGGTGGCGATCATGCCGGTGAAGGCGGGGAGCAGCACCTCCAGCTGGTCGCAGGAGTCGAAGACCGGCTCCTTGTCCTCCTGGAGGTCGCGGTTGTAGGCGAGCGGGAGGGCCTTGAGGGTGGCGAGCAGACCGGTGAGGTTGCCGATGAGACGCCCGCTCTTGCCCCGGGCCAGCTCGGCGATGTCCGGGTTCTTCTTCTGCGGCATGATCGACGAGCCCGTGGAGAACGCGTCGTACAGGGTCACGAAGGAGAACTCCTTCGTGTTCCAGATGATGATCTCCTCGGCGATCCGGGAGAGGTCGACGCCGATCATCGCCGTGATGAAGGCGAACTCGGCGACGAAGTCCCGGGAGGCCGTGCCGTCGATGGAGTTGCCGACGCTGCCGTGCTCGAAGCCGAGGTCCTCGGCCACCGCCTCCGGGTCCAGGCCCAGGGAGGAGCCGGCGAGGGCGCCGGAGCCGTACGGCGACACGGCCGTCCGCTCGTCCCACTGGCGCAGCCGCTCGGCGTCCCGGGACAGGGACTGGACGTGGGCGAGCACGTGGTGGGCGAAGAGCACCGGCTGGGCGTGCTGGAGGTGGGTGCGGCCGGGCATCGCCACGTCCGGGTGGGCCTCGGCCAGGCCGATCAGGGCGTCCTGGAGGTCGGCGATCAGTCCGCCGACGATCCGGGCGTGGTCACGCAGGTACATCCGGAACAGCGTGGCCACCTGGTCGTTGCGGGACCGGCCGGCGCGGAGCTTGCCGCCGAGGTCGGGGCCGAGGCGCTCCAGCAGGCCCCGCTCCAGGGCGGTGTGCACGTCCTCGTCGGCGATCGTGCCCACGAAGGAGCCGTCGGCGACGTCGGCTTCGAGCCGGTCCAGGCCCGCGATCATGCGCGTCAGCTCGTCCTCGGTGAGCAGGCCCGCCTTGTGCAGGACGCGCGCGTGGGCACGCGAGCCGGCGATGTCGTAGGGCGCGAGCCGCCAGTCGAAGTGGACGGACGCGGACAGCTTCGCCAGGGCCTCGGCCGGGCCGTCGGCGAAACGGCCGCCCCAGAGCCGTACGTCACCGCTGTTGCTGCTCACTGCGTTGCTCCTCGGAGGTGGGGATGTGCGACCGCCTCCCCACTTTCGTCGAGTGAGGAGGCGGCTGTCAGGTCATTGCGTGCGAGGTGACCCGCGCGTGTTACGCGAGGTCGCGCTTGGCCGCGATCTTGGACGACAGGCTGTAGATGTCGATGAAGCCCTTGGCAGCCGACTGGTCGAACGTGTCGCCGGTGTCGTAGGTGGCGAGGTTGAAGTCGTACAGGGACTCCGTCGAGCGCCGGCCGGTGACGACGGCGCGGCCGCCGTGCAGGGTCATCCGGATGTCGCCGGTGACGTGCTGGTTGGCCTCGTTGACGAAGCCGTCCAGGGCGCGCTTGAGCGGGGAGAACCACTGGCCGTCGTAGACCAGTTCGCCCCAGCGCTGCTCGACCTGCCGCTTGTAGCGGGCGAGTTCGCGCTCGACGGTGACGTTCTCCAGCTCCTGGTGGGCGGTGATCAGGACGATCGCGCCGGGAGCCTCGTAGACCTCGCGGGACTTGATGCCGACCAGGCGGTCCTCGACCATGTCGATCCGGCCGATGCCCTGGGCGCCGGCGCGCTCGTTGAGCTGCTGGATGGCCTGGAGGACGGTGACGGGCCTGCCGTCGATGGCGACCGGGACGCCCTCCTTGAAGGAGATGACCACCTCGTCGGCCTCGCGGGGGACGGCCGGGTTGGAGGTGTACTCGTAGATGTCCTCGATCGGGGCGTTCCAGATGTCCTCCAGGAAGCCCGTCTCGACCGCGCGCCCGAAGACGTTCTGGTCGATGGAGTACGGGGACTTCTTGGTGGTGGCGATCGGGAGCTGCTTCTCCTCGCAGAAAGCGATCGCCTTGTCCCGGGTCATCGCGTAGTCGCGGACCGGGGCGATGCACTTCAGGTCGGGGGCGAGGGCGACGATGCCGGCCTCGAAGCGGACCTGGTCGTTGCCCTTGCCGGTGCAGCCGTGGGCGACCGTGGTGGCGCCGTGCTTCTCGGCGGCGGCGACGAGGTGCTTGACGATCGTCGGCCGGGACAGCGCGGAGACCAGCGGGTAGCGGTCCATGTAGAGGGCGTTGGCCTTGATCGCCGGGAGGCAGTACTCGTCGGCGAACTCGTCCTTGGCGTCCGCGACCTCGGCCTCGACGGCGCCGCACGCGAGGGCGCGCTTGCGGATGACGTCCAGGTCCTCGCCGCCCTGGCCGACGTCGACCGCAACGGCGATGACCTCGGCGCCCGTCTCCTCGGCGATCCAGCCGATGGCGACGGAGGTGTCCAGACCGCCTGAGTAGGCGAGTACGACGCGCTCGGTCACGGGTTTCTCCTCACAGTGCATTCGCTGACATGCATGAGTATGCAGGGTTCCGCATGATTCGTCAATCAGCATCGGCCGGGCGGGAAATTCGCGGCGGCACTGAACACGGGAAACCGCTTTCGCGTACTCCTCCCCGAACGCAGGCGCCGCGTTGCCCACCCCCCGACCGGGGTCGACCAGATCCGCTCCTGACCCAAGTGAGGCATCCGCATGTCCAGGGCTCTTCCGAAGTACAACCAGCGTCGCGTGGCGATCATCGGCGGTGCCGCCGCCGTGGTGCTGTCCGGCGCGGTGATCGCCGGCTCCGCCCTCGCCGGCACCCCCGCCAAGAGCGACGACGCGGCCGGCGCCCGCACGCTGGCGAGCCCCGGGACGATCAGCTGCCCGGACGTCGCCTCCAAGCTGCCCGCCGTGCCCGCCTCCGCGAAGGCCGAGGTCGACCGCAACCTCGCACTGCTCCGGACCCAGATCCAGGAGGCCGACAAGCGGCTGAGGGACACGGTCGGCCAGGGCGGACCCAACTTCGTGAACAACGCGATCCTCGGCCCCCTGAAGGACAAGCGCGTGGCCACCGTCAACCGCATCGCCACCGCGATCGGGCGTACGGCGGCCAAGCCGACCGGGCTGGACGCGCTGGCGCCCTGCACGCTCGGCGGCGGGACCGCGGGCACCGGCGCGAACGCGGGCGGCGGGCGGGCCTCCGCCACGACGGCCCCGGGCGGCGCCGCGAACCAGCAGTCGGGCGCCGGCGCGGCGGCGGGCGGGAGCACCGCGGCGGGCACGATCAGCTGCCCGGACGTCGCCTCCAAGCTGCCCGCCGTGCCCGCCTCCGCGAAGGCCGAGGTCGACCGCAACCTCACACTGCTCCAGACCCAGGTCCAGGAGGCCGACAAGCGGCTGAGGGACACGGTCGGCCAGGGCGGACCCAACTTCGTGAACAACGCGATCCTCGGCCCCCTGAAGGACAAGCGGGCCTCGACCATCGACCGCATCGCCATCTCCATCGGCCGCACCGCGGCCAAGCCGACGGGCCTGGACTCGCTGGCCGCCTGCACCCTCACCAAGTGAGGTGACGGACCGCCGTGGCCGCCCCCTGGGACGCGCAGGTTCGGGGGCGGCCACGGCACCGCCGGTTCCGGCCCGATCCGGCCGTTGCCCGGACAGCCGAAGTAGTTGTCACCCACAATCGTTAGCCATGGGAAAGACGTATGAGCGCATAACCGGCAGGCTGCGCACGTTCATCGAGGAACAGCCCCTCTTCTTCACCGCGACCGCCCCGCTCTCCGGTGACGGCACGGTCAACCTCTCCCCCAAGGGCCTCAAGGGCTCCTTCGCCGTGCTGGACGACCGCACCGTGGCGTACCTGGACTTCGCCGGCTCCAACGCCGAGACCGTCGCCCACCTCAGGGAGAACGGGCGGATCACGCTGATGTGGTGCGCCTTCCAGGGCCCGCCCACCATCGTGCGCGTGCACGGCCGGGGCGAGCCGGTCTTCCGTGACGACCCGCGCTTCCCGGAGCTGCTCGCCCGCTTCCCGGACATCGACCCGGCCCCGCACGGGCTGCGCGCGGTCATCGTCGTCCACGCCGAACTGGTCCGGGACACCTGCGGGTACGCCATCCCCTACATGGCGTACGAGGCGGAACGCGATCTGCACGCGAGGCGCTTCTCCCGGGAGGACGACGCCTCCCTGGACGCGTACTTCACCAAGAAGGAGCACATCGCGACCAGCCTGGACGGACTGCCCGGCCTGCCACTGCCGCTGCCGCCGTCTACCGTCTGAGCCATGCGCCCCGGTGTGGTCCTCGCCCTCGTCCCCGCCTCCTGTCTCGCCCTGCTGGGCACGGCGCCCGGCTCCGAACCGGTGCCGCTGCCCGCGACGATGGCGGACACGGGCGGGGGCCGCCAGCTGATCGTCGCCCGGGCCCCGGACACCGGCGCCACGACGGGCACGGTCGGCTGGTGGGACCTGCGGGACGGGCAGTGGGTCCAGGCGGGATCCGCACCGGCCCGGTTCGGGGCCGGCGGGCTGGTGGAGGGCGGCACCCGCACGCAGGGCACGAACACGACACCGACCGGGCTGTACGACCTGCCCTTCGGCTTCGGGATCAAGGCGGCGCCGGCCGGTACGACGGTCGAGTACCGGGCGGTGAAGGCGAGTTCCTGGTGGTGCCAGGACAACGACTCCGCCTCCTACAACCGCTGGGTCGACCCCCTGCCCGCCGACTGCCGCGCCGCCGAGTCCGAGCACCTGGTCGACTACCAGGCGCAGTACGCCCACGGCCTGGTCATCGGCTTCAACTACGACCGGCCGGTGCGGGGGCGCGGCGCCGGCATCTTCCTGCACGTCGACGGGAAGGCGGCGACGGCCGGCTGTGTGTCGGTGCCGGAGGACGCCATGCGGCGGATCCTCGCCTGGACCGATCCGGCGGCCCGGCCGCACATGGCCATCGGCACGGTGGGCGGGGACACGGCGGTCACCCGGTACTGAGGGCGCCGTGCGCGGTCTCCACGGCGGGCAGGCGCACCGTGAAGCCCGTGGATCCCGGCCCGCTGTCCAGGGACACGCCGCCCCCGTGCGCCTCGGCCACCGCCGCGACGATCGACAGGCCCAGGCCCGCTCCGCCGCCGGGGGCGCCGGCCAGGCGGCGGTGTTCGGCGCGGGTGAAGCGTTCGAAGACGGTCGGGCGGATGTCCTCGGGGACGCCGGGACCGTCGTCGTGGACGGTGAGGCGGGCCTCGCCGGGGCCGGTGACCAGGGTGACCGTCACCTCGGTGCCCACGGGTGTGTGCACACGGGCGTTGGCCAGCAGGTTGGCCACCACCTGGTGGAGGCGGTGCGCGTCCCCCGGCACGGTCACCGGCTCCGCCGGCAGGTCCAGGGTCCAGCGGTGGCCGGGGCCCGCGGCCCGGGCGTCCGTCACCGCGTCCAGGACCAGGCGGGTCAGGTCCACGGGGCGGCGCTCCAGCGGGCGGCCCGCGTCCAGGCGGGCGAGCAGGAGCAGGTCGTCCACCATCTCGCCCATGCGGGCGGACTCGGCCGTGATGCGGTGCAGGGCGCGGGTCACCTCCGGGGGCACCGGGCCCGGGTGCAGGAGGGCCAGTTCGGCGTGGCCGCGGACCGAGGCGACCGGGGTGCGCAGCTCGTGGCTGGCGTCGGCGGCGAAGCGGCGCAGCCGCTCCTCGCCGGCGTGGCGCTTGGTCAGGGCGTCCTCGACATGGCCCAGCATGCGGTTGAAGGCGGCCGCCACCTGGCCGACCTCGCCGTGCGGGTCGGTGTCCGGGGCCCGCGGCGGCAGCACGACCTCGCCGCTGGCCAGCGGGAGTTCGCTGACCCGGGTGGCGGTGGCGGCGACCCGGCTGAGCGGCCGGAGCGACCAGCGGACCCAGCAGGCGCCGGCGACACCGGTGACGACCAGGGCGAGGCCGAAGACGGCGCCGGCCACCAGTTCCAGGCGGTGGACGGTGGCCTGCACCGGCTCCAGCGGGAGGCCGACGATCAGCACGTCGCCGTCCCGGCCCGCGGAGGCGACGACCCGGTAGTCGTGCAGGGCGGACAGGTCGACGGTGTGGGGCCGGGCGTCGACCGGCACCCGGGTCAGCCGGCTCGCGTCCCGCGCGGTCAGGTCCACGTCCAGGTCGGCGGCGGGGTCGCCGGAACGGATCAGCCCCTTGTGGGTGACCGTGCCGTGCAGCAGGCGGGCGCCGAAGGTGCCGGTGGCCGTGCGGCGGGTGTCGGCGTGCTCGTCGCCGTCGTGGTCGTCGGGCAGCCGGCCCTCGTGTTCCAGGCTCTCCGGGAACCGGGTGCCGACCTGGGCGAGCTGTTCGTCCAGGCGCTGGGTGAGGAAGCCGTTCAGCTCCACGACCGCGGCCAGGCCGACGGCCGCGCAGCTCACCGCCAGCAGTGCCACCAGCCCGACGGTGAGCCGGGCGCGCAGGGTGCGGGGGCGCGGCGGCCTCACCGGGGCACCGGCTTCAGGACGTACCCGGCCCCGCGCACGGTGTGGATCATGGGTTCGCGGCCCGCGTCGACCTTCTTGCGCAGGTAGGAGATGTACAGCTCGACCACATGGGCCCGGCCGCCGAAGTCGTACGACCAGACCCGGTCGAGGATCTGCGCCTTGCTGAGCACGCGGCGCGGGTTGCGCATGAGGAAGCGGAGCAGTTCGAACTCGGTCGGCGAGAGTTCGACCAGTTCGCCACCCCGGGTCACCTCCCGGGCGTCCTCGTCCATCACCAGGTCGCCGACGGTCAGCCGCGGGCCCTCCTCCTGCACGCGGGCCATCCCGGCGCGGCGCAGCAGGCCGCGCAGCCGGGCGACGACCTCCTCCAGGCTGAAAGGCTTGGTGACGTAGTCGTCGCCGCCCGCGGTGATCCCGGTGATGCGGTCCTCGACCGCGTCCCGGGCGGTGAGGAAGAGCACACACACCTCGGGCTGCACGGCGTGCAGCCGGCGCAGCACCGCGAAGCCGTCGGTGTCGGGGAGCATCACGTCCAGCACGACGGCGTCCGGCAGCAGCTCCCGGGCGGCGGCGAGCGCGGCGGCGCCGTCGCCGGCGGCGCGCACCTGCCAGCCCTCGTAGCGCAGGGCCCCGGTGAGCACTTCGGCGAGGTCGGGGTCGTCGTCGACGACGAGGACGCGCAGCGGGGTGCCGTCGGGGCGGGTGAGGGCGGGGCGGCCGGAGCGGGTGGTGTTCATGGCGTCTACCAGCATCGTCGGTCCAGGTGGCCCGGGGTGCCCCGCGCACCTGTGAGTTTCCTCTGAGTCCGCCCGGCGGAGCGGTCGCTCAGAGCTGCCTCAGAGGTTCGCCCCGCACAGTGGCGGGGCCGACGGACGAAGGGACGGATCACTGATGACCACCGTGGATGCGCGACGGGCGGCCCCGGTCCCGCCGCTGCCCGGGACCGGCCGGCGCTCCCTCGCCGGACTCGTTCAGGCCCTGCTGTGGGCGGGGGCGGCGGCCGTCCTCGCGCTGTGGTGGGCGGACACCGGGTCCGTGGTCGGGGCGGCGGGCTGGCTGACCGGGGCCGGACGGATCGCCGGGCTGCTGTGCGGGTACGCCTGCGCCGTGCTGGTCGGACTGATGGCGCGGGTGCCGGTGCTGGAGACGCGGGTCGGCTCGGACCGGGTGGCGCGCTGGCACGCGCAGGCCGGCCGGTACACGATCTGCCTGCTGCCGGTGCACGTCGTGCTGGTCCTGGCCGGGTACGCGGCTCAGGACCGGGCCTCGCTGTGGCACGAGGCGGTCACCGTCGTCCTCGACTACCCGGAGATGCTGAAGGCCACCGCGGGCACGGTGATCCTGTGCGCGGCCGGCATCACCTCGGCCCGGGCCGTGCGCCGCCGCACCGGGCACGAGTTCTGGTACCACGTCCACCTGATGACCTACGCGGCCGTGTTCCTGGCGTTCGGGCACCAGCTGGCGCTGGGCGAGCAGTTCAACGGCGACGCGGTGGCGACCGCCGCCTGGTACGCGCTGTACCTGGGCGTGGCCGCCCTGGTGCTGTGGTTCCGGGTCCTCGCCCCGGTCCGGCTCAACCGGCGCCACCGGCTGACCGTGGACTCGGTCCACCGGGAGGCACCGGGGGTGTACTCGGTGGCCGTACGGGGGCGGCGGCTGGAGGAGCTGGCCGCACGGCCGGGGCAGTTCTTCCGCTGGCGGTTCCTCACCGAGGGCATGGCCTGGACGTCGACGCCGTACTCGCTGTCGGCGCCGCCGCGCCCCGACCTGCTGCGCATCACCGTCAAGGCGCTCGGCGACCACAGCGCGGCCGTGTCCCTGCTGCGCCCCGGCACCCGGGTGTGGGCGGAGGGCCCCTACGGCGCCCTGACCGCGGACCGGGCCGCCGGCCGGCACGCCCTGCTGATCGCGGCCGGCGTCGGCGTCACCCCTCTGCGAGCGCTGTTCGAGACGCTGCCCGGCGAGGTCACGCTGCTGTACCGGGCGCGCGGTGCCGAGGACCTGGCCCTGGGCGGCGAGCTGGAGGCGATCGCCCGCCGGCGGGGCGCACGGGTGCTGTACGCGCTCAACGGGCCCGGCGGGGAGCGCCCGTCCCTGACCGCGGAGGCGCTGCGCGCGACCTTCCCCGGGCTGGCCGGGCACGACGTCTTCGTCTGCGGCCCGCCGGGCTTCGCGCGGGACGTGTACCGGGCGCTGCGGGCGGCCGGCGTGCCCGACCGCCGCATCCACCACGAGTCCTTCGAGCTGTGACGCACCGAGGCGTAGAGAGGCCTGCACCATGCACGCGTTGAACAAGAGCCGCCCGCTGCGCCGGATCGTGCTGGCGAGTGCCGCGACCGTCTCCGGGATGGTGCTGCTGCTGGCGCTGAAGCCGCACACGCCTCCCCCGCTGGTGACGGCGGGCACCAAGTCGCCCGCCGCGGCGGGCGGTTCGGCGCCGGGCCGGGCCGGCGGGAGCCGGACGGCCACCGGGGACAGCGTCCAGACCCGCTGGGGTCCGGTCCGGGTGCGGGTGACGGTGGAGGACGGCCGGCTGACCGACGTCACGGCCGTGTCCTACCCCGAGGACAATCCGCGCGACCGGGAGATCAACGGCTACGCCCTCCCCCAGCTGCGGCGGGAGGCGCTGGCGGCGCAGAGCGCGCAGATCGACTCCGTCTCCGGGGCGACGTACACCAGTGACGGATACCGGCAGTCGCTGCAGTCCGCGCTGGACTCGGCCGGCCTCTGAACACCCGGCGCGTGCGGCACGTATCTGAGGGCCAAGGGTCAAGTCCCCACGGAGGAACCGTGACCACCACGCTCGCAGGCGGACGCGCCGCCCGCCGACAGACGATGCGCCGCATCCGTCCGCGCCGCTCCCCGGCCGTCCCGCTGCTGCTCGCCGTCTGGGCGGGCGCGGCGGCCGTGCTGTGGCTGTGGTGGCACAACACCCCCGCCATCGCCGACATGACGGGCCAGGTCCTGGGCGCGGGCCGGATCACCGGCCTGCTGGCGGGCTATCTGATGGCTCTGGTGGTGCTCCAGATGGCACGCGTCCCGGCGCTGGAGCGGCGGGTCGGCTCGGACCGGGTGGCCCGCTGGCACGCGATGAGCGGCCGGTACACGCTGTGCCTGATCGTCGCGCACGTCTTCCTCACCATGTGGGGGTACGCGCTGCAGGCCGGCAAGTCCCTCGGCGACATCGTCCAGCAGACCGTCGACTCCGTCGACCAGCTGCCGGACCTGGGCAAGGCCGCCATCGGCACGGGCCTGTTCGTGGTCATCGGGCTGACGTCGGTCGGCCCGGTCCGCCGCCGGCTGCCGTACGACGCCTGGTACCACGTCCACCTGCTGACGTACGCGGCGGTGTTCCTGACGTTCTGGCACCAGATCACCACCGGCAACGACTTCGCGGTGGAGCCGGCCGCCAAGACCTTCTGGTACGGCCTGTACGGCGCCGTCACCGCGCTGGTGCTCTGGTACCGGATCCTCAGCCCGATCCGGCTGAACCTCCGCCACCGCATGCGCGTGGAGGCGGTCGTCGAGGAGACGCCGGGCATCGTGTCGGTGCTGATCGGCGGGCGGAGGCTGCACCGGATGGGCGCCGAGGCCGGCCAGTTCTTCCGCTGGCGCTTCCTCGCCCCCGGCATGCGGTTCAGCTCGCACCCGTACTCCCTGTCGGCCGCCCCGCGCCCCGGCCTGCTGCGGATCACGGTGAAGGCGATCGGCGACCACAGCGCCCGGCTGCGCGAGCTGGAGCCCGGGACGAAGGTGTGGGCGGAGGGCCCGTACGGCGCGCTCACCGCGCAGCGCCGCAGCCGCGGCAAGGTGCTGCTGGTCGCGGGCGGGGTCGGCATCACGCCGATGCGGGCGCTGTTCGAGACGCTGCCCGGGGCCGCCGGTGACATCACGCTGCTGTACCGGGCCAACACCACCCAGGACCTGGCGCTGTGGGACGAGCTGGCGGCGATCGCCGACGAGCGGGACGCGCGGCTGATGTACGCGGTGAACAGCCCGGAGGGCGAGCGGCCGGACATCTCCGCGGAGAACCTCCGGCGGAAGATCCCGGACATCGAGACGCACGACGTCTTCATGTGCGGCCCGCCCGGGTTCGCGCAGTCGGTGTACGAGGCCCTGCGGGAGGCGGGGGTGCCCGCCCGCCGTATCCACCACGAGTCGTTCGAGATGTGAGCGGAGCTGCGAAGCCATGAGGAAGAGCCACCCCGTGCGGCGGGTCGTGCTGGCCACCGCCGCGACCGTGTCCGGTGTCGTGCTGCTGCTGTCGCTGAAGCCGGCGTCGGACCCGGCCGCCGCGTCGGCGGCGGGCGCGGCCCCGCAGCAGACGGCGGCCGGGCAGCGGTCGCCGCAGGGCGGCACCCAGACGGGCTCCGGCACGGTGACCGGTGACGCGGCACAGACCCAGTACGGGGCCGTGCAGGTGCGGCTGACCGTCAGCGGCGGGAAGATCACGAAAGCGGAGGCGGTCCAGGCTCCCAAGGGCGGCCTGAGCGACCAGAAGACCCAGCTCGCCGTCCCCCGGCTCAACCAGGAGGCCGTGGCCGCGGGAACGGCGGACATCGACTCCGTCTCCGGCGCCACCTACACCAGCGAGGGCTACAAGAAGTCGCTGCAGTCCGCGCTGGACCGGATGAAGCCGGCGTCGTCGGGCACCCCGGGCGCGGCCGGCTCGGCGCAGGCCCGGACGGTCACCGGGAAGGCCGTGCAGACCCAGTACGGGCCGGTGCAGGTCCGGATCACGGTCAGCGGTGGGAAGATCACGAAGGCGGAGGCGGTCCAGGCGCCCAAGGGCGGCCTGAGCGACCAGAAGACCCAGCTCGCCGTCCCCCGGCTCAACCAGGAAGCGGTGGCGGCGGGAACGGCGGACATCGACGCGGTCTCCGGCGCCACCTACACCAGCACCGGCTACCGGCAGTCCCTGCAGTCGGCGCTGGACCAGGCCGGTGGCTGACACCGTGGCCGAGGAGGCTCAGGCGCCCGCGGTGCGTCACGCCGAGGAGGTCATGGGGACGGTCTTCTCCTTCGACGTCCGCGGCGGGGAACCGGACGCGGTGCGGGCGGCGCTCACCGAGGCCGTCGCCGGGCTGCACCGGGCGGACGCGCTGTTCAGCACGTACTGCGAGGACAGCGAGGTGTCCCGGCTGGCCCGGGGCGAGCTGACCGTCCCGCGGTGCGCTCCCGAGGTGGCCGAGGTGCTGGAGCTGGCGGCCGAGGCGGAGCGGGTGAGCGAGGGCTGGTTCAGCCCGCGCTACCAGGGCTCGCTGGATCCCACCGGCATCGTCAAGGGCTGGGCGGCCGAGCGGGCGGCCCGGGTGCTGGCGGCGGTGGCCGGGGTGCGCGGGGTGAGCGTCAACGGGGGCGGGGACGTGCAGTTGCTGGGCGCGCCGGAGCCGCAGCGCGCCTGGCGGGTGGGGGTGGCCGATCCGCTGCGGCCCGGCGGCCTGGCGGCGGTGATCTCGGCGGCCGGCACGCCGGAACTGGCGGTGGCCACCTCCGGTACGGCCGAGCGGGGGGCGCACATCGTGGATCCGCGCACCGGGCGTCCCGCGGTGACGGACCTGGTGGCGGTGACGGTGGTCGGACCCCGGCTGACCTGGGCGGACTGCTGGGCCACGGCCGCGTTCGCGATGGGTTCCCGGGCGGGTCTGGCCTGGCTGGAGACCCTGCCGGACGTGGAGGCCCTGCTGATCACCGCGGGCGACGAGGTGCGGTGCACCGGGGGGCTGGCGGCGCGGCTGGGCTGATCCACCCGGGCGGCGAATGTCGGTGTTTCGCACGAAATGCAGTTTTTTTCCGCCGGGACCCCATCCGATACCGGCCTCGGGACGTATCTCCTGTGAGACAAGTTTCAGGAGGCAACGACATGGCCATCTTCAGCAGCCTGATGCCGGCGCGGCATGACCGCGGCGGCGACTCGTCCGGGCACGACCGCTCCGGACACGGGCACGGGCACGACCACGGCGACCACGGTCACGGCGACCACGGCGACCACGGCGACCACGGCCACGGCGACCGTCACGGCCACGGCCACGACAACTACTGACACCCACGCGGCTGAGCGGACCGGAGGCCGAAGGACCCGGTCCGCTCGGCCGGCCCCCGAGGAACGCACGCCATGGCGCATGTCCTGCGGCGTCTGCTCCCGCCGGCCGAGGCCTCCGACGCCGTGGTGGCGGCCGCTCCCCCGCTGCCCCCGCGCGAGGTGTTCCGGCGGTTCTGGCCGTACACCCGCGGCGGCCGGCGCTGGCTCGTGCCCGTCGTCGTGTTCAGCCTGACCGGTCCCCTCGTCGACGCGGCCGAGCTGTGGCTCTTCAAGATCGTCGTGGACGACGTCCTCGTCCCCCGCGATCTGCGCCCCTTCCTGTGGATCGCGCCGGCCTACCTGGGCCTGGTCCTCTGCTCCGGCATCCTGGGCTTCGCCGACGACGTCACCTCCACCTGGGTCGGCGAGCGCTTCCTGCTCGCCCTGCGCTCCGACGTCTTCCGGCACGTCCAGGGGCTGTCGCTCGGCTTCTTCGAGCGCCGGCGGCTCGGGGACGTGCTGTCCCGGGTCACGGGCGACGTCGACGCGGTGGAGACGTTCCTGCTCTCCGGGGTGGCGGACGCCCTCTACTACGTGGTCCGCCTCGGTGTCTTCCTCGGCCTGCTGTGCTACCTGCGCTGGGACCTGACCCTGCTCGCCCTGGCCATCGTGCCGCTGTTCTGGGGCGCCGCCCGGCACTTCTCGCGGCTGATCAAGGAGGCGTCCCGGGAGCGCAGGAGGCGCAGCGGCTCGCTCAGCGCCGTCGCCGAGGAGTCGCTGGGCAACGTCGTGCTGGTGCAGGCGTACAACCGGCAGGGCTGGGAGGAGCGCCGGTTCGACCGGGAGAACCTCGGCCGGTTCCGGGCGGCGATGGCCTCGGCACGGATCCGTGCCGTCTACGGACCCGTCGTGGAGACCATCGAGGTGGCCGGCGGTCTCACGGTGATGGGCCTGGGCACCTGGAAACTGGCCCAGGGCCAGCTCACGCTCGGCGGACTGCTGGTCTTCCTGGCGCTGATCGGCAAGCTGTACGGCCCGGTCCGCGGGCTGTCCCGCCTCGGCACCACCTTCTACGCGGCCTCCGCCTCGGCGGAACGGATCATCGAGCTGCTGGACCAGCGGCCCCAGGTGACCGAGGCACCCGGCGCCCGGCGGACCGGCCGCGCACGGGGCGAGCTGGAGTTCGACGGGGTGTGGTTCCGCTATCCCGGCGGCCCGTCCTGGGCGCTGTCGGACGTGTCCTTCCACGTGGCGCCCGGGGAGACGCTCGCGCTGGTCGGGGCCAGCGGGGCGGGCAAGTCGACCGTCGCCAAGCTCCAGCTGCGCTTCTACGACCCCGACCGGGGCGCGGTCCGCCTCGACGGCACCGATCTGCGGCAGCTGAGCCTGTCCGACGTCCGGGAGAGCGTGGCGGTGGTGCTCCAGGAGACCCTCGTCTTCCACGGCACCGTCCGGGACAACATCGCCTACGGCCGGCCGGGGGCCACGGACGCCGACATCGTCGCGGCGGCGCGGGCCGCGGACGCGCACGAGTTCATCGAGCTGCTCCCCGAGGGCTACGACACCCTGGTCGGCCAGCGCGGCCGCACCCTGTCCGGCGGCCAGTGCCAGCGGCTGGCGATCGCCCGCGCGATGATCCGGGACGCACCCGTGCTGCTCCTGGACGAGCCGACCGCCGGGCTCGACGTCCGGTCGGGCCGGCGGATCATGGACCCGCTGCGGCGGCTCATGGCCGGGCGGACCACGGTCGTCATCTCCCACAACCTGCTGACCGTCCGCGACGCCACGCGCATCGCCGTCCTCGACCACGGCCGGATCGTGGAGCACGGCGCCCACGACGACCTGCTCGGACACGACGGCACCTACGCCCGGCTGCACCGGCTGCACACCGGAGCGGTGCTGTCGTGAGCGCCCCCGCCGAACCCGACACCCCGCCCCTGCCCCCGGGCACGGAACCGGCCCCGGGCTACGAGATCCTCGCGGGCCTGGCCCGCACCGGCTGGCTGGACGTCTACGACGCCTGGAGCGCGGAACGGGACTGCCGGTGCGTGATCAAGGTGGTGCGCGCCGACCGGCGCGGCGAGCGGCGGCTGGGCGAGCGGTTGCTGCGCGAGGGACGGTGGCTGCGCGACTTCACCCATCCCCACCTGGTCCGCGGCTACGACGTCCGCACGGAACCCGAGCCGCTCGTCGTCCTGGAAACCCTGACCGGTGAGACGCTGTCCCACCTGCTGCACCGGCTGCGGCACCGGCCGTCCGCGGCCGACGTGGCGCTCCTCGGGGTGCAGCTGTGCTCCGCGGCCCACTACCTGCACGGCCGGGACCTGCTGCACCTGGACCTCAAGCCGTCGAACGTGGTGGTGGAGCGGGGGCTGGCGAAGGTGCTGGACCTGAGCGTGGCCCGGCCGCCGGGCCCCGCCCCGGCGGGCGTGGGCACCTGCTGCTACCTCGCCCCGGAGCAGGCCCGCGGCGGGCCGCTCACGGCCGCCGCCGACGTGTGGGGCATCGGCGTCACCCTGTTCGAGGCCGCCTGCGGTGACCTGCCGTTCGACTGCCGCGCGACCGGCGGGACGGCCGGCCGGCCGTACGCCGGGGACGAGCCGGGCACCGGGACCGGCACCGGTGCCCCGGAGGACCGGTGTCCGCCGCCGGAGCGGACCGCGCCGCCGGCCGGCTCCCGGCGGCGGCTGCCGCCCGTGCTCGCCGCCGCCGTCGACGGCTGCCTGCGGCCCGATCCGGCCGCGCGGCCCACCGTCGCCGCACTGGCCGCCGCCCTGGAGGCCGTCCTGCCCGTGCCGCGCCGCGGCCGGTGAGCGCGGGCGGCTCACGTCACCGGGGTCGTCACCTGCCCCTTCTCCAGCTGGGCGGTGGCGAGGAGGGTGCCGTCGGGAGACGTCAGGCGGGCGCTGGAGTACTGGGTGAGGTCACCGGGCACCGCCACGCCCCAGTTGCCGTGCCCGTTGCGCAGGGCGAAGTCGCCGGCGCGCAGGCTCGTGCCGTCGGGGCGGTCGAGGAAGCAGGTGACGGTGCCGTCGTACCGGGTGCCGGTGAGGGCGACGGACACGAAGATCCAGCCGGGCGGGCCCGGGTGGGCGTAGACCTCGCCGACGGGCTGCCCGCCGCGCCCGGCCGGGGTCATGTCCCCGACCATCACCGGCTCGGTCGCCACGGCGGGCGGCGAGGCGACGACCTGCTCGACGGCGGTGCCGATCGCCCAGCCGGCGAACCCGACGGCGACGGCGAGCGTGGCCCCGGCCACCGCGACCCGGGTCCGGATCCGCCGGGCGCCGCGGCGCGGGCCCGGGCGGGAGCGGGCGCGGGCGGGCCGCTGCGCCTCGGACGCGGTCGCCTGCCGGGCGAGGCTGCGCGCCACGCGGTTCTCGAACCCGGGGGGCGGCTCGCGGTCCGGCAGCAGGCCGACCAGCCGGTCACCGACCTGGGTCAGCTGCCCGACGTACTCCCGGCAGTCCGCGCACCGGTCCAGGTGGGCGACCGCCTCGGCGCGCTCCCGGGCGGGCAGCACGCCCAGCGCGAGCTCGGGGCCGATCTCCCGCAGCTTCTCGCAGTGCATGTCACCGGACATGGTCGCCTCGTTTCACAGACGCGACGGTGGTGCGCAGCTTTGCCATCGCCGTCCTGATCCGCGTCTTGGCGGTGCCCAGCGGGATCCGTTCCGCGTCGGCGACCTGCCGGGCCGTCATGCCGTAGATCCCGGCCAGCAGCAGCGCCCTGGCCTGCTCCCGTGGCAGCCGTGCCAGGGCGGCCCGGACCTGGGCGGAGGCCTCGTCGGCCAGCGCCCACCGCTCGGGGGTCTCGGTGACCACGTCCAGCAGGTCCTCGAGATCCTCGGGTGCCATCGGCTGTGTCCGCCGGGCACGGACGACGTCGATGGCCAGGTTGTGCGCGATGCTCGTCAGCCAGGTCATGACCGAGCCGCGGCGCGAGTCGTAGATCTGCGCGTGACGCCACGCCCGCTCGAACGTCTGCTGGGCGACGTCCTCGGCGAGTTGCTGGTCCCTGGTGACCGCCATGGCCACACCGAAGACCCGGTGCTGGAACCTCCGTACGAAGAGCACGGCCAGCTGCGGATCTCCGGCGGCCAGCCCGGACAGCAGAGCCTCGTCCGGGAGGCGGCCGACGGGGAACCGGTTTCCCGACACACCTCTGTATACGGTCGACGGCCGCCAGGGGATTGCCCGTCCCCCGGCCCGCTCGCCGCGGAAGATCACATGCCCATTCTGCGTCGGCCCGGCGGCCGCCGCACGCGGTCAGTGGCCGTTCTGCGCCAGCCGCAGCAGATGGTCCGCCAGCGCCTGCCCCCCGGTGGGGTTCCGGCTGATCAGCAGCAGGGTGTCGTCGCCGGCGATGGTGCCCAGGATGTCGTGCAGTTCCGCCTGGTCGATGGCGGAGGCCAGGAACTGCGCGGCCCCCGGCGGGGTGCGCAGGACCACGAGGTTCGCCGAGGCCTCCGCGGAGATCAGCAGCTCCTGGGAGAGCCGCCGCATCCGCTCCTCCTTGGCCGACCCGCCCAGCGGGGCGCGCGGGGTGCGGAAACCGCCCTCGCTCGGCACCGCGTAGATCAGGTCGCCGTCGGTGTTGCGGATCTTCACCGCGTTCAGCTCGTCGAGGTCCCGGCTGAGCGTCGCCTGCGTGACGTTCAGCCCGTCGTCGGCGAGCAGCTTGGCCAGCTGGCTCTGCGACCGCACCGGCTGCCGGTTGAGGATGTCCACGATCCGCCGGTGCCGTGCGGTGCGGGTCTGCGGTACGGCGGGTCCGGCCCCTGCCGCCTGCTCGTGGTCCTGCGCCTGGCTCATCGTCGTCTCATTCTCCGGATCGTCCGTCCCCATCCACAGGGCCAGCTGCGTCGAGGATGCCGGGCAGCGCCCGGAGCAGCGCACCCGCCTCGTCGTCGCGGAGATTGAGCGGCGGCATGAGCCGTACGACGTCGGGGGCGGGCGCGTTCACCAGGAACCCGGCCTCCTGGGCCGCCTGCTGCACCTGCGGTGCGCGCGGCCCGGTGAGCACGATACCCAGGAGCAGGCCCGCGCCCCGGACATAATCGATCAACGGGTGGTCCAGCGCCTCGATTCCCGCCCGCAGCCGCTCGCCCTGCCGCTTGACGTTGTCGAGCAGGTCCTCGCCGGCGATCGTGTCGAGCACGGCGAGTCCGGCGGCGCAGGCGACCGGGTTGCCGCCGAAGGTGGTGCCGTGCTGGCCGGGCCGGAGCAGTTCCGCGGCACGGCCGAAGGCGACGGTCGCGCCGAGCGGCAGCCCGCCGCCGAGCTGCTTGGCGAGGGTGACGACGTCGGGCAGCACGCCCTCGTGGGCCTGGTACTCGAACCAGGTGCCGGTCCGGCCGATGCCGGTCTGCACCTCGTCCAGGACCAGCAGGGCGCCGGTGGCGGCGGTGATCGCGCGGGCGGCCTTGAGGTAGCCGGCCGGGGGCACGACGACGCCGTTCTCGCCCTGGATCGGCTCGATGACGACGAGGGCCGTCTCCTCCGTCACCGCGGCGGCCAGCGCCTGGGCGTCGCCGTAGGGGACGTGGGTGACCTCGCCGGGCAGCGGCAGGAAGGGCTCCTGCTTGGCGGGCTGGCCGGTGAGGGCGAGGGCGCCCATCGTGCGCCCATGGAAGCCGCCGTCGGCGGCGACCATGTGCGTGCGCCCGGTGAGCCGGCCGATTTTGAACGCGGCCTCGTTGGCCTCGGCGCCGGAGTTGCAGAAGAAGACCCGCCCCTCCCGTCCGAAGAGCTGGAGCAGCCGTTCGGCGAGGGCGACGGTGGGCTCGGCCAGGAAGAGGTTGGAGATGTGGCCGAGGGAGGCGATCTGACCGCTCACGGCCTCCACGATCGCGGGGTGCGCGTGGCCGAGGGCGTTGGTGGCGATGCCGCCGACGAAGTCGAGGTACTGCTTGCCGTCGGCGTCCCACAGCCGGGTGCCCTCGCCGCGGACGAGGGGCAGGCGCGGGGTGCCGTAGTTGTTCATGAGCGCGCCCTGCCACCGCTGGGTCAGCTCCTGATTGCCCGTCACTGTGCGTCCCCCTCAGGCTTGTCGGGCACGACCATGGTGCCGATGCCCTCGTCGGTGAAGATCTCCAGCAGGATCGAGTGCTGGACCCGGCCGTCGATGACGCGGGCGGTCGTCACGCCGTTGCGCACGGCGTGCAGGCAGCCCTCCATCTTCGGCGCCATGCCGGAGCTCAGCTCCGGCAGGAGTTTCTCCAGCTGGGATGCGGTGAGGCGGCTGATCACCTCGTCGCTGTTCGGCCAGTCCTCGTAGAGGCCCTCGACGTCGGTGAGGACCATGAGGGTTTCGGCGCCCAGTGCCGCAGCGAGTGCCGCAGCAGCCGTATCAGCATTGACGTTGTAGACATGTCCGTCGTCCTGGGAACGGGCGATCGAGGAGACGACCGGGATGCGGCCGTCGGCGAGCAGCGCCTCGATGGCGCCCGTGTCGATCGCGGTGATCTCGCCGACCCGGCCGATGTCGACCGGTTCGCCGTCGATCCGGGGCTGGTGCTTGGTGGCGGTGATGGTGTGCGCGTCCTCGCCGGTGAGGCCGACGGCGAGCGGGCCGTGCCGGTTGAGCAGGCCGACCAGCTCGCGCTGGACCTGCCCCGCGAGCACCATCCGTACGACGTCCATGGCGTCCTCGGTGGTGACGCGCAGGCCCGCCTTGAACTCGCTGACGATGCCGTGCTTGTCGAGGGCGGCGCTGATCTGCGGGCCGCCGCCGTGCACGACGACCGGCTTGAGGCCGGCGTGGTGTAGGAACACCACGTCCTGGGCGAACGCGGCCTTCAGGTCCTCGTCGACCATGGCGTTGCCGCCGAACTTGATGACGACCGTCCGGCCGTTGTGCCTGACCAGCCAGGGCAGCGCCTCGATGAGGATCTGGGCTTTCGGCAGGGCCGTGTGCTTGCGAGTGCTCATGAGGAGTAGGCGCTGTTCTCGTGGACGTAGTCGGCGGTCAGGTCGTTGGTCCAGATGGTCGCGGTCTCGGTGCCCGCCGCGAGGTCGGCCACGATGTGGACCTCGCGGTAGCGCATGTCCACCCGTTCCCTGTCCTCGCCGACAGAACCGTTCTTGCACACCCAGACGCCGTTGATGGCGACGTTCAGCCGGTCCGGCTCGAAGGCGGCCTTCGTGGTGCCGATGGCGGAGAGCACGCGGCCCCAGTTGGGGTCCTCGCCGTGGATGGCGCACTTCAGGAGGTTGTTGCGGGCGATGGAGCGGCCCACCTCGACCGCGTCCTCCTCGCTCGCCGCGTTGACCACCTCGACCTTGATGTCCTTGCTGGCACCCTCGGCGTCGCCGATGAGCTGCCGGCCGAGGTCGTCGCAGACCTGCCGGACGGCCTCGGCGAACTCGTCGTAGCCGGGGGTGACGCCGCAGGCACCGGAGGCGAGCAGCAGGACCGTGTCGTTGGTGGACATGCAGCCGTCGGAGTCGACGCGGTCGAAGGTGACCTTGGTGGCCGCGCGCAGCGCCTTGTCCAGCTCCTCGTTGCCGAGGTCGGCGTCGGTGGTGAGGACGACGAGCATGGTGGCGAGACCCGGGGCGAGCATGCCGGCGCCCTTGGCCATGCCGCCGACGGTCCAGCCGTCCCCGCTGCTGACGACGGACGTCTTGTGGACGGTGTCGGTGGTCTTGATGGCGATGGCGGCCTTCTCGCCGCCGTGCTCGGACAGCTGGGCGGCGGCCGTCGCGACGCCCGGGAGCAGCTTGTCCATGGGCAGCGGCACGCCGATCAGGCCGGTGGAGCAGACGGCGACCTCGATGGCGCCGCGGCCGAGCGCCTCGGCGGCCTTCTCGGCGGTGGCGTGGGTGTCCTGGAAGCCCTTGGGGCCGGTGCAGGCGTTGGCACCGCCCGAGTTCAGGACGACGGCCGAGACCTGGCCGCTCTTGAGCACCTGCTCGGACCAGAGCACCGGTGCGGCCTTCACACGGTTGGAGGTGAAGACGCCCGCGGCGGCACGGCGGGGCCCGTTGTTGACCACGAGGGCCAGGTCGGGGTTGCCGTTCTCCTTGATCCCGGCGGCGATGCCCGCCGCCGTGAATCCCTTGGCTGCCGTGACGCTCACGGTGCGACTCCGATCGTGGAAAGCCCGGTGGTCTCGGGGAGACCCAGGGCGATGTTCATGCTCTGGACGGCACCGCCCGCGGTGCCCTTGGTCAGGTTGTCGATGGCGCTGATCGCGATGATGCGGCCCACGGACGCGTCGTACGCGACCTGCACCTGAACGGCGTTGGAACCGTGCACGGACGCCGTCGCGGGCCACCGGCCCTCGGGGAGCAGGTGGACGAAGGGCTCGTCGGCGTAGGCCTTCTCGTAGGCGGCGCGGACCGTGTCCGCCGTGACCCCCGCGACGGCCCTGGCGCTGCACGTGGCGAGGATGCCGCGGGGCATCGGCGCGAGGGTCGGTGTGAAGGAGACCGCGATCCGCTCGCCCGCCACCCCGCTCAGGTTCTGGATCATCTCGGGGGTGTGCCGGTGGCCGCCGCCGACGCCGTACGGCGACATGGAGCCCATGACCTCGCTGCCGAGCAGGTGCGGCTTGGGCGCCTTGCCCGCGCCGGAGGTGCCGGAGGCGGCGACGACCACCGCCTCGGGACCGGCGAGGTGGGCCGCGTAGGCCGGGTACAGGGCGAGGGAGACGGCGGTCGGGTAGCAACCGGGCACCGCGATGCGCTTGGACCCCTCCAGCGCGGCGCGGGCGCCCGGAAGTTCGGGGAGGCCGTAGGGCCAGGTGCCGGCGTGCGGGGAGCCGTAGAAGCTCTCCCAGTCGGCCGGGTCCTTCAGCCGGAAGTCGGCGCCCATGTCGATCACGAGGACGTCGGGGCCGAGCCGCTCGGCGACGGCGGCGGACTGCCCGTGCGGCAGCGCGAGGAAGACCACGTCGTGCCCGGCGAGCGCCTCCGGCGTGGTCTCGGCCAGCACCCGGTCGGCCAGCGGCAGCAGGTGCGGCTGGAGCGCGCCGAGCCGCTGTCCGGCGTTGGAGTTGCCGGTCAGGGCACCGATCTCGACCTCGGGGTGCGCGAGGAGCAGGCGCAGGACCTCTCCGCCCGCGTATCCGCTCGCTCCGGCCACCGCCGCACGTACCGCCATGTCCACCCTCCTCTGGATGGCATGACTATACGTATCGCTGCACGTTTATGCAATGGGTTTGGGGAGCATGACCCAGCGGGAGACGACGAAGGTGACGGGGACGGCCACGGCCGAGGCGAGCAGCGGGGCGAAGCGGCTGCCGGCGTGCAGGACGTCCACGATCAGGTACACCCCGGCCGTGGTGATCACGAGGTTGGTCACGTTCGTCAGCGGGAACAGCAGGAACTTCCGCCAGGTGGGCCGGATCCGGTAGGTGAAGCGAGCGTTCAGGAAGAAGGATCCGACCATGCTGAGCAGAAAGGCCAGCACGTGCGCCGCGAGATAGGGAAGGCCGGTCAGGAAGAGGAGGTAGAGGCAGTAATAGGCCGCCGTGTTGACGACGCCCACCGCCGCGAAGGTCAGGATCTGCCGCATCAGGGAATGAGATCTTTCGTCCGTTCCACATTGGTCGCCTTCACCAGGAAGTGCGGGCGCCCCTTCACCTCGTAGTAGATGCGGCCGGTGTACTCCCCGATGACTCCCAGCATGACCATCTGGACGCCCGCGAGCGCGGTCACGGCGGTGATGATGGTCACATAGCCGGGGGTCTGGACGCCGTTCACGAGCGCGGCGCCCACGATCCAGGCGGTGTAGAGGCCGGCGCACAGCAGCAGGCCCACCCCGAGCCAGAGCGCGGCGCGCAGCGGGCGGTTGTTGAAGGACAGCAGGCCGTCGAGGCCGTAGTTGAGCAGGCCGCGCAGGTTCCAGGAACTGCGGCCGGCCTCGCGCGCGGCGTTGCGGTACTCGAAGGTGGTGCTCGGGAAGCCCACCCACGCGAACAGGCCCTTGGAGAAGCGGTTGTACTCGGTGAGGGCGAGCACCGCGTCCACCACCCGGCGCGACAGCAGCCGGAAGTCGCCGACGCCGTCGACGAGTTCGACGTCGACCAGGCGGTTGACGAGCCGGTAGTACAGGCGCGCGGTGAAGGTCCTGGTGAGCCGGTCACCGGTGCGGGTGCGCCGGGCGATGACCTGGTCGTGGCCCTGTTCGCGCAGCTCGACCATGCGCTTGATCAGCGCCGGCGGGTGCTGGAGGTCGGCGTCCATGACGATCACCGAGTCGCCCGAGGCGTGCCGCAGGCCGGCCAGCAGGGCCGCCTCCTTGCCGAAGTTGCGGCTGAAGGAGACGTAACGCACCCGGGAGTCGAGGTCCGCCAGCTCCTTCAGGACGGCGAGGGTACGGTCCCGGCTGCCGTCGTCCACGTACACGAACTCCATGTCGTGGCCGAGGGGCAGCAGTTCCTCGGCGACCTTCTGGACCTCCCGGTGGAAGCGGGTGAGGACGTCTTCCTCGTTGTAGCAGGGCGCGACGATCGATATCAGCATGCGGAAATCCCCCCTGGGCGCGGTCAGGAAGCGGTGGTCACGCGCTCGCGCGGTGATGTGGTCGTGGGCGGCACCGGGCCACGCCGGCGACGGACGGCGCCGACGGCGGTGAGCAGGACGAGGGCGAGCAGCGAGGCGGCCCCCACGGTCGTGCCCAGACGCAGGCCGGGTGGATGGAAGGTGCAGGTCAGCGTGGTGGCGGTGCCGTCCAGGGGGACGGCGATCAGACCGTGGAAGTCCCCGGCGGGGCGCTCGGGCCCGTCCCCGGTGGCGCACCGCCAGCCGGCGGTCCGGGGCACCGCGACGACCGCGGTGCCCCTGCTGCCGGCGGGCAGCCGGGCCCGCAGGGTGCCGTCGGAAACGGTCACCCGGGTGGCTCCGGTCGTCTTCAGCCGGGCCGCGGCGGCGTCCAGCCTCGCGGTGTCCAGGCAGCCGACGGCGCCGGGCGGGATGCGGCCGGGCCGGTCCGGGGTCAGCTCGATGCGCAGCCGCCCGGATGCGGGGGCCGGGCCGAGCGGCTCCATGGCGGCGCGGTTGCGCGGGAACACGTACCGGTACCGGGCAAGTGCGCCGGCGCCCGCGAGCCGTGCGGTGCCGGAGAAGTGCGGGGCCCACAGGTGGACCTGGGTGCCGGCCGGGCACCGGGCGGTGATCACGGGCCGGGCCAGGGCGTTCCCGGTGCCGACCCGGCGGCTCGGGACCGGCCGCCCGCCGTCGTCGTGCACGGTGACCCGGGGCAGGGTGTAGACGCGGCTGCCCAGCAGCAGCTCCTGGTTGCGGTACGGCGACGGCCCGAAGGGCCTGCCGTCGGGTGCGGCCCGGACGGTGACCAGGGGCGGTACGGCCCGCCGGGTGACGGTGACCGGCCCGCCGCCCGGGGGCACGTGCTTCTGGTGCGGGTCGGGCGGGGAGTGCACCCGGGCGCCGACCGAGAAGACGACGTCCGTGACGGCGTTGTCCAGGCTCTGCACGCTCCGGCCGCGCGAGGTCCAGCCGTCGCCCAGCGCGGTGAGGGTGCGGCTGAGGACGTCCGGGGTCAGGCTGCTGTAGTACTGGGCGCCCTCGCCGCCCACCAGCAGCGGGTCGTTGCCGACGGTCTGCTCGCGGCCGGGGTCGGTGCGGTACCGGGGCCAGCCGTCGGCGCCGGCGATCGCCGCCGCCTGCGCGGCCTGCCGCTCGCCCCAGGGCGCGTAGTCGTCCATGTGCGCGAGGCGCATCCGGGTGGCCAGGGCGGAGGTGGCGGCGCTCTCGCCCACCTGCACGCCGAGCAGCAGGACGACGGCCAGTCCGGCGAGCCGGGTGCGCCGCCCGGCGCGGCCCAGCAGGACGAGTCCGCCGAGGGCGCCCGCGAGGGCGGGCAGCAGGACCGGCCAGGTGTACCAGCCGACCAGCGCGCTGCGGCCGGCGGCGAGGACGGCCAGCGCCAGCAGCGCGGCCGCGGCGCCGAGCGCGCGCCGGTCGGGGACGCCGTACGCCAGGGCGTGCCAGGCGGCGATGACCAGCAGGCCGCACAGCACGAACGCCTGCCGGTAGGGGCTGCCCTGCGGGGTGGCGAAGGCGTGCCAGACCAGGTGGGTGGGGCCCCACTGGAGGGACAGGGCCACCGTGAGCACCAGTGCCGTCCAGCCGGTGCGCACCGGGGCCGGGACCGCCCGGTGGAAGGGCAGCGCGAGGGCCAGGAGCAGGGCGGTCAGGCCGACGTAGAGGGCCGGGGAGCCGAAGCCGTAGGTCGCGGGCAGCAGCCGGGCGGCGAGGTCCTCGGCGGGCACCGGGGCGAACTGCCGTACCCGGCCGGGGTAGGCGTGCCGGGTGCCGAAGTAGACGACGGCGACCAGCGGGGCGGCCAGGCCCACGCCGAGGGCGGTGGTGAGGGCGGCGCGGCCGGCCGTGGCGAGCGCCTGCCGGCGCGTCGGGCGGGTGAGCAGCAGGCGCAGCAGCAGGACGAGGGCGGCGCCGAGGGTCGCCATGTAGGCGGTGTAGAAGTTGGCGGTCCAGGCGAGGGCGACGATCAGGACGCCGGGCAGGATCCGGCGTCCGGCCAGCGCGCGTTCGCCGGCCAGGCACAGCAGGGGCAGGGCGATCAGGCCGTCGAGCCACATGGGGTTGTAGGAGGCGTCGGCCAGGCTCCAGCCGCACAGCGCGTACGAGGCTCCGAGCAGCCCGGCCGCCCACCGGTGGCCGGGGCGCAGGGTGAGCAGCAGCCAGGCCATGGCCGCGGCGGCCGAGGCGGTCTTCAGCACGGTGACGGCGTAGACGGCGAGGTCGATCCGGTCGCGCGGGAAGAGCGCGACGAGCGGGGCGAACGGGCTGCCGAGGTAGGTGCCGAGGTCGGGCAGGAAGCTCACGCCGTAGCCGGACTGCCAGTTGACGAGGAGGCCGCCCCGGGCCCTGCCGTGCAGCAGGTCCCACAGGTGGGCGTGGAAGGGCACGTACTGGTTGCCGAGGTCGTTGACGCTGCGGGTGCGGGGGCCGAAGGGGTAGGCGCGCGCCAGCGCGTCACCGGCGCAGAAGGCGGTGATCGTGACGGCCGCGGCGAAGAGGGCGGCGGCCGGGCGCGGCGCACGGGGCGAGAGCGAGCGTTCCATGTGTCGGGTGGCCCCCAGCGAATTCATTTCGTCGATTTCGCCGACTTAGACGGGGCTCCTTTCCGCATGGTTGTGTGCTCATCAAAAAGTGGCGTGAGTTCCGGTGAATGCGGGAAACACCTCGTGAATTCCCGGGTGTTCGGGAAAACGAAGGTTTTCCGGGGGGTGTTTTCCGGGTGAACCCGCCGGGTGCCGGGCCTGCCGTGTCCGGTGCGAGAGGGCGAAGTGCCGGGTTCCGGCCCGGTGCCGGCCGCCGCACGGCATGATGAGCGGGTGACACCGGCGACATCCCGACTGCTGCGCGTCCGTGCGGCATCCGGCTCCGGCGAGACCGACCACGGGGCCGACGAACTGAGATCCCTCTTCGACTGGCTGCGGCACGAGGACGCGCTGCGCGGCCGGGTGCGTGCCGAACACGCCCCGATCGGTCCGGGTGAGATGGGCGCGGGGCTGGACGCCCTGGTGGTGGCCATCGGCCCCGGCGGCGTGGGCGCGGTCGCGGTCGGCGCGCTGGCCGGCGCCCTGGCCACCTGGTTCCCGCACCGCCGGGCCGACCTGCGGATCACCGTCACCGACGAGAACGGCCGCACCGTCGAGGTGGACGGCAAGCGCGTCGACGTCTCCGCGCTGGCGGAGGCCGTCGAGCGGCTGCTGGCGGACGGGGAGGCGGGCACGGACGGGGAGGGGTCGCCGCAGTGACCCGGCTCCCGGATCCGGCCGGATCGCGGGCCGTCCTGATCGGCGCGAGCCGGTACGAGCACCCCGGGCTGCCCGGGATCCCGGCGGTGCGGGCGAACCTCACCGCCCTCCGGGCGGCCCTCACGGATCCGGTCAACGGGACGGTGCCGCCCGGGCACTGTGCGGTGGTCGACGAACCCCGGGCCCCCGGGGACATCGACGTCCCCGTGGCCGAGGCGGCCGGCGCGGCCACGGACGTCCTGCTCGTCTACTACGCCGGTCACGGAGTCGTCGACGGCCGGGGCAGGCTCCACCTGTCCGTGTGCCGGACCGACCCGGCACGGCCGGGCGTGACCGCGCTTCCGTACGACGTCCTGCGGGAGACGATGGCCGACAGTCCCGCGGCGATCAGGGTGCTCGTCCTGGACTGCTGCTTCTCCGGCCGGGCGACCGGGCCGATGGCGGACGCACAGGCGCTGATCGGCGGGCAGATCGACATCGCCGGCACGTACGTCCTCGCCTCGTCCTCGGCGACCAAGCCCTCGCGGGCCGTACCGGGCGCGACCCACACCGCCTTCACCGAGGCGCTGCTCGCCGCGCTGCACCGCCCGGAGCCGCTCACCCTCGACGCGTCGTTCGACACGGTGCACCACCACCTCCTCGCGCGGTCGCTGCCCCTGCCCCAGCGGCGGGTGATGAACACGGCCGGGGGGCTGACCCTGGTGAAGGGCCCGCCTTCCGCGGCGGCCCCCGGCGACCCGCCGCACCCCGCGGGAGCGCCGCCCGCCCCGGGGACCCGGCGCGGCTTCCTGATCGCGGGCTCCGCCGCCGGGCTGGCGCTCGGCACCGCCGCCCTGGCCTGGCTGGTCGGCGACGGGTCCGGCCACGGCGCATCGGGGGCCGGCGGACCGTCGCCGAGCGGCTCCCCCGCCGTCCAGGTGACCGGTGCCCCCGGGCTGGCCCGGCACGAGGGCCCCGTCCAGTCGGTGGTGTTCCGCCCTGGGGGCAAGGTGCTGGCCAGCGGCGGATCCGATCGCCGGGTCCGGCTCTGGACGGCGGCCGACCCGGCGAAGCCGGCACCGCTCGGCTCCCTCGCCGCCACGGACGACGTCGACACGGTGGCGTTCCGTCCCGACGGCGGCCTGCTGGCCGCAGCCGGCAACGACGACGTGGTCCGGCTCTGGAAGACGACCGATCCGGCGAGGCCGAGGGCGCTGAGCCGGCTGACCGGCCACACGGACGCGGTCTTCTCGGTGGCCTTCGGCCCCGACGGCACCGTCCTGGCCAGCGGCAGCGCGGACCGCACGCTCCGCCTGTGGAACGTGTCGGACCCCGCGCGACCGGCACCGATGGGCCGTCCCGGTACCGGCCACACCGATGCCGTGCTCTCCGTGGCGTTCAGTCCCGACCCGAGCCTGATGGCCACCGGCGGCGCCGACGACTCGATCCTGCTGTGGAACGTGGCCACCCCGCCGGCCACCGTGGGCGCACGCGTCCCCGGCCACAGGAACCGCGTCCACAGCGTGCTGTTCAGCCCCGGTGGCAAGATCCTCGTCAGCGCGGGCGGGGACCGGACGGTCCGCCTGTGGGACGTGACCGACCTCGCGCACCCGACCCGGATCGGCGCTCCCCTGGCCGGTCACACGGACGCGGTCTACTGCCTCGCCCTGACCGCCGACGGCAGGATCCTGGCCAGTGCCGGTGCCGACAAGGCGGTCCGCCTCTGGGACCTGACCGACCCGGCGAAGCCGGCACCGCTCGGCCGCCCCCTCGTCGGCCACACGGGCGCCGTTCACTCCGTCGCCTTCTCCGCCGACGGCACGCTCCTGGCGAGTGCCTGTGCCGATCGCGAGATCCGTTTCTGGCCGGTCGCCCGCTGAGAGGTGGGGGCGGGCGGGGGCGCGGGCCGCCGCCGACGGGGCGGCGGCCCGCGGCCGAGGTCACTTCTGCTTGATCCGCAGGAAGGTGACGGAGTTCGCGGGGAAGGTGTACGTGAACTTCCGCGCGACCGAGGTGAGGGTGGACGTCCGCGGGGCGACCGCCGTGGACGTCTCGGTGTTGACCGCGTCCGGTGCGGCGGCCAGTGTGGTCACCTGGGCCTTGGCCGCGACCCGGGCGGTGCCGAGGTCGATGGCCGTACGGGCGGCGGCGGGCTGGGCGTTGACGACCTTGACGATCAGCTCGCCGGTCTTCGCGTCCCGGGTGACGACCTGGCGGAACGGCTCGGCCGGCTTGTCGTCGGTGAAGCCGCCCCACTCCTTGCCGTCGAGGTAGAGGGTGACCCGGCGGCCCCGCACCTTGATGTCGATGTCGTAGGCGCGGCCCGTGTCGATCGACCCGGCCTCGGCGACCAGCGTCGACTTGCCGCCGTCCACGGCCTGCTCGACCGCCGACCGGGTGTTGTTCCAGCCGCCCAGGTTCCACCAGTAGTAGCTGCCGGTGTCCTTGACGCCGAAGGCGACGAGGAAGCCCTCCTGGCCGGACTTCTTGGTGGCCTTCACGTGCAGGTCGTAGTCGTGCCAGCCGGCGTCGCCGGCCTGGACCATGGTGTTCTCGGCGGTGTCGTCCGTCTGGACGTACTGGCCGTCCTGCACGGTCCAGCTGCCGGTGCCGGTGTGGGTCCACCGCGCGGCGTCACCGGAGAAGTCGTCGCTGAGCAGCGTGCTGCCGTCGGCGGCGGTGACCTTCACGTCGTCGTAGGCGGCGCTGGTGTTCCAGGTGGACAGGCCCACGGCGCCGGTGACGGGGCCGCTCAGGCTCGGGGTGCCGGTGGCCGTGCTGGGCACCACCCGGTCGCCCACGTTGGTCATGAACAGCTTCTGGACCTCGTAGTCGGCCGAGCCCCAGGACGCGTGGTTGTTGAACCACACCATGTCCGGGCTCCACTGCACGTAGTCCTCGTTGGCGAACAGCGGGGCGTACGAGGCGAGCTCGACGACGTCCGCGTTGCGTTCCAGGCCGGTCATGTAGGCGGCCTCGGCGAGGCCGTTCTTGAAGGCGTTGCCCTGGGAGGCGTACTCGCCGAGGAAGACCTTCGGGCCCGAGCGGTCGTAGGAGTCGTAGCGGTCGTTGTTCTGCAGGAACCACTGCGGGCTGTTGTAGTAGTGCTCGTCGACCATGTCGACCTTGGCGTCCCGGTTCAGCTTCCAGGCCGTGTCGAAGGTCGGACCGGCGTCGTCCGGGCCGGAGTTGGAGATCACCCGCACGTACGGGTACTTCGCCTGGACGGCCGCGCGGAACTGCCGGAAGCGGGCGAAGAACTCGTTCGGCAGGTTCTCCTCGTTGCCGACCTCGATGTGGGTGAGGTGGAACGGCTCTGGGTGGCCCATCTCGGCGCGCTTCCTGCCCCACTCGCTCGTCACCGGTCCGTTGGCGAACTCGACGAGGTCGAGGGTGTCCTGGATGTGCCGCTTGAGCAGGGCGTCGTCGGCGACGGCCTGGTTCTGGCCGCAGCCGGTGACGAGGGCCGGCACGACGGGCAGCGGCATGGCGCCGATGTCCTCGGCGAACCGGAAGTACTCGTAGTAGCCGAGGCCGTAGCTCTGGTTGTAGCCCCAGAAGTTCGAGTTCGTGGCGCGGGTCTCGACCGGGCCGATGGTGTCCTTCCACTGGTAGGCGCGCTTGCGCTGCCAGCCGGACGTCTCGCTGTAGTCCTCCATGGAACCGGTGTTGACCAGGCAGCCGCCGGGGAAGCGGACGAAGCCCGGATGCAGGGCGGCGACCTTCTCCGCGAGGTCCTTGCGCAGTCCGTTCGGCTCGTGCCGGTAGGTGTCGCGCGGGAAGAGGGACACCATGTCCAGGCTGGTCGCCGCGTCCGCGGCCACGGTGAGCCGGCCGGTGGTGCTGGTGCGGGTGGCCACGAAGGCGGCCTTGTACCGGGCCCAGCCGTTCTTCTTCACGGCGATCCGCCGGGCGGTGGCGAGCGTGCCGCCGGAGTCCTGGAGGGTGACGGTGAGGGCGCCGCCGGCCCCGGCGCGGGCCCAGACCGAGAAGTCGTACGTCTCGCCGTCCCGTACCGCGATCCCGGTGTTGTAGCCGGCGTTGGTCACGGCGGAGCCGGCGCCCAGGGCGAGGTGGTTGCGGTTCCGTTCGGCCAGCCGGCCGGAGTCGTTCACGACCTGGGCGGCGCCGGAGACCGTCCAGGCGGTCAGCGGGGTGTACGACCCGTTGTCGTCGGCGGAGTACTCGAAGGACCGGTTCTGCACGAGTTCGGCGTACAGGCCGCCGTCGGCGGCGCGGTTGATGTCCTCGAAGAAGACGCCGTACATCGTCTTGTCGATCTTCGGCCCGGTGGCGGCGGGGTCGACGGTGATCGCGTAGTCGGTGGTGTCCTCGGCGTGGGCGGGGGCGGGGAGCGCGGCCGTGGCGAGCAGGACGGCGCTCGCGCCCAGGCCGACTCTCCGGCGGGTGGTGCGTGACATGGATACTCCGCGGCTCGATGTTCGAAATATCAGACATTGGTCAGCACTTCGAACGGCAAGATAGGGAAGGGGTATGAGCACGTCAATGGGGCGGGCGCGGCGGCCCGTAAGCTCGCCTCATGGATGTGCTGACGCCGCACCGCGACACGCGGGAGTTCTGGCCGGTTCCGGACGTCCTGGCCCACCTGGCCGGAAGCTGGCGCGCCGAACGCACCGTGCGGGACCTTGCGAGCGGCACCGAGGGCCGCTTCAGCGGGACCACCGTCTTCGCCGCGCTGGACGGCGGCGGGCTGCTGCACACGGAGTCCGGCACCTTCACCTGGCACGGAACGGCCCGGCCGGCCACCCGGACGCTGCGCTTCCTGCCGGGGCCGGCGCCGGGCCGGGCCCGGGTGCGGTTCGCCGACGGGCGGCCCTTCCACGAACTGGACCTGACCACCGGCCACTGGGTCGCCGACCACCCCTGCTCGGCCGACCTCTACCGCGGCGAGTTCACCGTCCGGGACGCCGACCGCTGGCGCTCGGTGTGGCGGGTCGGCGGCCCGGCGAAGGACCTGGTCCTGACCACCGACTACGTGCGCGAGCGCTGAGCCGGGATCCCGTCGAGCCGGAGGTTCCAGCGGCCGGAACGGCCGGTGACCGTGGTCGCGGACAGCGAGCGGACGTCGATGTTCCAGTAGCTGGAGGGCGGCGCCTTCAGGGCGTAGACCAGGGCCGCCCGGATCACGGACGGCTCGGCCACGGCGACGATCCGGTCGCCGTCGCCCACCGGCCGGGTGTCCAGCCAGCCGCCGACCCGGGAGATGAACGCCAGCAGGGACTCGCCGCCGTGCGGGGTGGCACGCGGGTCGGCGAGCCAGGAGTCCACCGCCTCCGGCTCCCGGGCCATCGCCTCGCCCAGCGTCAGCCCGCGCCAGCGGCCCATGTCGCAGTCCCGCAGCGCGAGCTGGACCAGCGGGGCGTACCCCAGGGCGTCGCCGGTGGCCCGGCTGCACGGGGTCGGCGAGCAGTAGCGCAGCTCGGCCGCCGCCAGCGGCAGCAGCTCCCCGGCGACGCGCTGCACCTCGTCCCAGCCGGCCTGGTCCAGCGGCCGGTCGTCCTCGAAGCGCTCCGCGAGCAGCGGGGCACCCCGCGCGGCGGCGACGAACGTCACCCTCAGTGGCATGCGGTGATGGTGAGCCGCCGGGAGGTGCAGGTCAAGGGGTGTTACCGCGGAGTTACCAGAGGTATGCGCAGACTTACCCGACGGGGGTGTGCACCATCCACTGGTCGGGCCGGTCCAGCGGCCGGAAGCCCAGCCTGGCGTACACCCCGTGCGCGTCGTGGGTGGCCAGCAGCACCCGGCGCACCCCGAGGGGCGCGAGGTGGTCGCGGATGCGGCCGACGAACGCCGTGCCGATGCCCTTGCCGCGCACCGACGGGTCGACGTACACGTCGGCGAGCCACGCGAACAGCGCCTGGTCGGTGACCACGCGCGCGTACGCCACCTGCTCGCCCGAGACCGTGTCGTACACCCCGAAGTTCAGCGAGTGCGCCATCGCCCGCTCGTGCCGCTCACGCGGCCGGTCGATCGCCCAGTACGCGTCGGAGGAGAGCCAGCCGTGCACGCGGCCGACGTCGACGCGGGCCGTGTCGGCGGAGAACTCGTAGCCGTCGGGGAGAACCGGTGTGTCGCTCATGGGGTGGATCATCACAGGGCGGCCCGTTCGCGGGCGAGCGGATTTGCCAGGACCTCGTCGCACGCCGTCCGCAGCCGCCGGACGCCCTCCGCGATCTCCCCGGTGCCGGCCACCGCCGCGAAGCTCAGGCGCAGGTGGGCGGCCGGGGGTTCGGCGCTGAAGTAGGGGCGGCCCGGGGTGAGGGCGACGCCGGCGCGCAGGGCCGCCGCGGTCAGCGCCCCCTCGTCGGTGCCGTCGGGCAGCCGCAGCCACAGGTGGTAGCCGCCGGACGGGACGTGCGGCAGGACGAGCTCGGGCAGCTGCCGGGCGAGCGCGCCCGTCATCGTGTCGCGGCGGGTCTTCAGCTCGGCCGACAGGGCCCGCAGGTGGCGCGGCCAGGCCGGGGAGCCGACGAGTTCCAGGGCGGCCTCCTGGAGCGGCCGGGGGACGAAGAAGCTGTCCACGACCTGGATGGCGCGCAGCCGTTCCAGGACCGGCCCGTGCGCGGCCAGGGCGCTCACCCGGAAGCTGGGCGAGGTGGCCTTGGTCAGCGAGCCGACGTGGACGACGACGCCGTCCGGGTCGTCGGCGGCCAGCGGGCGGGGCAGCGGTCCCGCGTCGGCGTGCACGAGCCGGCGGACGTAGTCGTCCTCGACGATGAACGCGCCGGCCTCGCGGGCGATCCGCAGCACCTCGGCGCGCCGGGCAGGCGCCAGCACGGCACCGGTGGGGTTCTGGAACAGCGGCTGGCAGACGAAGACCCGGGCGCCGGTGGCATGGAAGGCGTCGGCGAGCAGCTCGGGCCGTACCCCGTCGGGGTCCACGGGCACCGGGACGGGCCGCAGGCCGGCCGCGCGGGCGAGAGCCAGCATGCCCGGGTAGGTGGGCGACTCCACGAGCACGGGCGCGCCGGGCGGGGCGAGCGCGCGCAGGGCGGTGGCCAGCGCGGCCTGGCCGCCCGCCGCGATCAGCACCTCGGCCGCGGTGACGGCGCCGCCGATGCCGCGCGCGAACCACTCCCGCAGCTCCGGCAGCCCCTCCAGCGGCGGTCTGCCCCAGGCGCCGGGCCGCCGGCCGGCCCGGGCCAGCGCCGCCGCCATGGCCCGCTCCGGCTGGAGGGAGGGGTGCGGGTACCCGCCGTTGAACTCCAGCACCCCGGGCGGCGGCGCGGCCAGCGAGACCGTGACGCCGGAGGCGTCCACCGTGCGCGGTACGAGGTCGGTGGTGCCGTCGGCGCTCAGCGCGACCTCCTGCCAGGAGGTGTCCCCGGCGGCCGGCTCCGGGCTGTGCGGCCGGGCCCGGAAGGCGCCGGCGCCCGGCCGGGTGACGACCAGGCCCTCGGCGGCGAGCTGGGCGAGCGCCCGGGAGACGGTCACCGGGCTGACCCGGAAACGCTCGACCAAGGCCCGGCTCGACGGGAGCTTTCCACCTGGAGAGTAGCGGTCGAGCTCTCTGCGGAGCTGCCCTGCCAGTTCACCGACACTGCTACGCTGTTGCATGAGAACACAGAGTAGCGCTACTACCGCCAGCCCGATAGCAGTCGGTGCTCCCCGGGAGCTCCGGGGACTCGGCACCGCCCAGGCCGCCCTCGGCGTGGTCGCCTTCTCGCTGACCTTCCCGTCGACCGCCTGGGGCCTGGAGAGTTTCGGCCCGTGGTCGCTGGTCGCGGTGCGCGGTGTCCTCGCCGCCCTGGTGGCCGGCGGCTGCCTGCTCGCCCTGCGGGTCCCGCTGCCCGCGCGGCGCCACCTCGCCGGTCTCGCCGTCGTCGCCGCCGGCGTGGTGCTGGGCTTCCCGATGCTGACCACGCTCGCCCTGCGGACGTCCACCACCGCCCACGCGGCCGTCGTGGTGGGGCTGCTGCCGCTGACCACGGCCGTGTTGTCGGCGCTGCGCACCGGCACCCGGCCCTCCCGCCGGTTCTGGCTGGCGGCCGTGGCGGGCGCGGTGGCCGTGCTCGCCTTCACCGCCGGCCAGAGCGGCGGCGCGGTCACCGCGGCCGACGGCTACCTGTTCGGGGCGCTGCTGGTGTGCGCGGCCGGGTACACCGAGGGCGGCCGGCTGGCCCGGGTCATGCCGGGCTGGCAGGTCATCGGCTGGGCGCTGGTGCTGTGCCTGCCGCTGACCGTGCCGGCCGCGGCGGTGGCGCTGTCGTACGAACCGGTGCGTCTGAGCGTCCACGGGGTGGCCGGCCTGGTGTGGGTGGCGGTCGGTTCGACGTTCTTCGGGCTGCTCGTCTGGTACCGGGGCATGGCGGCCATCGGCATCCCGCGGGCCAGCCAGTTGCAGTTGGCCCAGCCCCTGCTCACACTGGTGTGGTCGGCGCTGCTGCTGGGCGAGCACTTCACGGTGGCCGCTCCCCTGACCGCCCTGGCCGTGCTCGTGTGCATCGCCGTCACCCAGCGGGCGTGAGCGTGAGGAGGGCCGGCAGATGCGCGCATCCAAGGGCGACAAGCTCGTCCAGCACGGCAGGGTGGTGGGCCAGCACGACCAGGTCTCCGAGGTCGTCGAGGTGATGGGCGAGAACGGCAACCCGCCCTACCGCGTCCGCTTCGACGACGGGCACGAGGCGATCATGTCCCCCGGCCCCGACTGCCAGGTCAGGCACGAGGACCAGCGCCGGCACTAGGGCCTTTCCGAGAGGCCCCGCCTTTCCTGGAGGCCCCGGACACGCGGTGTCGCCGGCCCCCGGTAGTGGTCGGCGACCACCCGGGCCATGGCCCCGATCCGGTCGTCCGCCAGATCCTTGGCGGCGAAGAACACATGCCCGCCCACCTGTGGGTACCGGGCGGCGAGAGTGAGGTGGCGGGACAGCTCGGCCGGGTCCTGCCAGGCCGCGGGCTGCCCCGCCGCACCCGCCCGGTACAGCGCCTCCCCGATGTACAGCCGGGTCTTCGTCCCCTGGGCGGCCTGCGCCCACCAGGCCACGAGCCGGGCGTAGTCGGCGGCGGAGTAGCCGATGTGCCAGTACAGCTGCGGGACGATGTAGTCGATCCAGTGGTCGCGCACCCACTTCCGGGTGTCCGCGTACAGATCGTCGTACGTCTCGACGCCCGCCTGCGTGTCGGAGCCGCGCGCGTCGGTCGACGCGTTGCGCCACACGCCGAAGGGGCTGATCCCGAACCGGGTGCCGGGCCGGACCCGCCGGATGCCGGCGGCCGTCTCGCGTACCAGCCGGTCGATGTTGTCCCGCCGCCAGGCGGCCCGGCTCGCGAAGGCGCCGCCGTGGCGGTCGTACGCCTCGTCGTCGTCGAAGGTCTGGCCGGCGACCGGGTAGGGGTAGAAATAGTCGTCGAAGTGGAGGGCGTCCACCGGGTAGCGGGCGACCGCGTCGAGCATGGCCTGCTGCACGAAGGCGCGGACCTCCGGCAGACCGGGGTTGTAGTAGAGCCGGCCGCCGTAGGGCACCACCCAGTCGGGGTGCTTGCGCGCCGGGTGCGAGGCGGCCAGCCGGCCCGGGTCGGTGTGGTTGGCGATCCGGTACGGGTTGCACCAGGCGTGCAGTTCCAGGCCCCGGGCGTGCGCCTCGGCGACGGCGGTGCCGAGCGGGTCCCAGCCGGGATGGCGGCCCTGGGTGCCGGTGAGGTACTCGGACCAGGGCTCGTACGGCGACGGCCACAGCGCGTCGGCGGTGGGCCGCACCTGGAGGATCACCGTGTTGAGCCGGTCGCGGACCGCCCGGTCGAGGTGGGCGGTCAGCTCCTCGCGCTGGGCGCTCGCGGGGAGGCCGGGCCGCGAGGGCCAGTCCCGGTTGGCGACGGTGGCGATCCACACGCCCCGCAGTTCGGTGGTCGCACCCCGGCGGGTGCCGGCCGCGGCGCCCGGGGCGGGAACGGCCGGCTCCCCGGCCGGGGCCACGACCGGGGCGGTGACCAGCGTGGACAGGGCGGCCAGTGCGAAGACCCGCCGAGACATGCGCCCCATCGGCACACCCCCAAAACGCTCCGGATCCGCTCCGTCACGGATCGTTCCGCGGTTCAGGATGCCCCCACCCGGACGATCGATCATCGATACTTGGCGGTAACGTGCACGATCGGAGCAGGCGCCGAACCCGGAGGTCTGCCAGCGAGCCGGAAACTTCAGCGAAGGGGACGATGTGACCGACATCGAGCGCATCGGGATCGTGGGCTGCGGCCAGATGGGCGCGGGCATCGCCGAGGTGTGCGCCCGCGCGGGACTGGACGTGAGGGTCGCCGAGACCACCGGCGAAGCCCTGGAGATCGGCCGTACCCGGCTGTTCAACTCCCTGTCCAAGGCCGCCGAGCGCGGGAAGATCAGCGAGGCGGAGCGGGACGACGCGCAGGCGCGGCTGAGCTTCACCACCGACCTCGGCGAGTTCGCCGACCGGGACCTGGTGATCGAGGCCGTCGTCGAGAACGAGCAGGTCAAGACCGAGATCTTCCAGGTGCTCGACCAGGTGGTGACCCGGCCGGACGCCATCCTCGCCTCCAACACCTCCTCGATCCCGCTGGTGAAGCTGGCCGTCGCCACCTCACGCCCGGACCACGTCGTCGGCATCCACTTCTTCAACCCGGCCCCGGTGCAGAGCCTGGTCGAGCTGATCCCGGCGCTCACCACCTCCGAGGGCACCCTCAGCCGGGCCCAGGTCTTCGCCGAGAAGGTGCTCGGCAAGCACGCCATCCGCGCCCAGGACCGCTCCGGCTTCGTGGTGAACGCGCTGCTCGTGCCCTACCTGCTGTCCGCGATCCGGATGTTCGAGTCGGGCATCGCGAGCCGCGAGGACATCGACAACGGCATGGAGATGGGCTGCGCCCACCCGATGGGCCCGCTGAAGCTGTCCGACCTGATCGGCCTGGACACCATCGTCTCCATCGCCAACAGCATGTACGCCGAGTACAAGGAGCCGCTGTACGCCGCTCCCCCGCTGCTCCAGCGCATGGTCGAGGCGGGCCGGCTGGGCCGGAAGACCGGCTCGGGCTTCTACACCTACGGCTGATTACGAAGAGCGACGCCCTGTGGGCCCGGCACCGGAATCCGGTGCCGGGCCCAGCTGTTTCACACACCGTGTGCGCGCCGGGCACGCATATGCCCGTCACACACGCTCCCCACGCGCCCACCAGGCGAGTTGACTCTTCATGCGCATGCAAAGGGATGCGGAACCACCCGTGTCGACTACCGAAAGGAGCGGACCCGTGACCGCCGATCCGCAGCATCCCGTGGTCCAGGGAGAACTCGCAGAGTTACGGCGCCGCCTCGACGTGGCCTACGCCCGCGTCGAGGGAGGGCTGGCTCTGCTGCGTCACCGCACCGAGGAGTCCGCCAAGGAACTGGACGAGCTGAACTCCCGGATGGCCTCGCTGGAACACACCCGCTGGCCCCTGCCCTCGCTCGCCGCGCTGACCGCGCTCGGCGCGCTCGTGGTGACGGTCTGGCAGGCGCTGGCGGGCCACTAGCGGCCCGCACCCCAGCCGCCGGCCCCCTGGCCCTCGGCGAGCCTGAGGTGGTGCAGCAGGAGTAACGCGGCCGCCATGTTGGCGGCCGGGACCTCCCCACGGGCGATCATGTCGGGGACGAGTTTGAGGGGGACCCATTCCCGCCGGTCCGACTCGAAGTCGTCCACGGGATGCCCCACGTACTCGCCCCGGTCGGACCAGTAGACGTGGTGCCGGGCGTCGGTGAGGCCGTTGGACGGCTCCACGCTCATCAGGTGGTGCAGGGGCCCCGGCCGCCAGCCGGTCTCCTCCTCCAGTTCCCTGGCGGCCGCGCTCGCGATGTCCTCGCCGTCCTCGACCACGCCCGCGGCCAGCTCCCAGCCCCAGCTGTCGGTGATGAAGCGGTGCCGCCACAGCAGCAGCACCTCGTTGGCCTCGTTGACCACCGTGGCCACGGCCACCGGGCGCAGCCGGATCAGGAAGTGGTCGAGGTGCCGGCCGTCCGGCAGCTCGACATCTGCGAGATTGACGCTGAACCAGCGGTTCTCATACACAGTTTGTTCGTTCTGTTTCGTCCACTGCACGGTTCTGCCACCTTCCGCCGAGTAAGTGGCAATATCGCAGCAGGGACGGTGCGCCTACAGTGGGCCTACAGCGGCACGCACAGTGCGCCGTCGATGAGTTCGGCGGCTTCGGCGGTGCCGGCCGAGCCGCAGCGCACCAGGTGCTCGCGGACCGCGCGCAGTCGGTCGCGCAGCCGCTGGGACTCCATTCCGCGGGCCTGCTCCGCCATCCGCACGGCGGTGGCCACGGCCTTCTCGGCATTGCCCTGACGCAGTTCGACGGTGCTGAGCATGGCCAGCCGGTGCACCCGCCCCCGGTCGTGGGCGGGGTTGCCGACGGCCGCCGCCGCGTGCTCCCCGGCCGCGGCGAGCTCACCGAGGCTGAGCAGCGCCTCGGCCACCTGCACATTGACGAGGCCCGGCTGGACGTACCCGGTCTCATCGGGCTCGTAGCCGCGCCGGATCCGCTCGGCGGCCGTCTCCGCCCGCCGGATGCAGGACAGCGCGCTGCCGCCGTCCCCGAGGTGCGCGTACGCCTTGGCCTGCATCGCGTACAGGTCGGAGGCGAGCGCCGGGGTGATGTGCCGGCCGGCGGTGCGCAGCGCGGCCTCGGCGAAGGCGACGGCCTGCCGGTACTCCCGCATGAACAGCGACTGGTTGACCAGCAGCGCGATGACGTAGGCGCCGAGTCCCCGGTCCCCGCTCGCCTTCGCCAGCCGCAGCGCCTGGTGGAAGTAGCGCTGGGCGAGTCCGTGCGCGTCGGAGTCGTAGGCGCAGATGCCCGCGATCGCCACCAACCCGCCGGTCGCCCGGTGCAGTTGGCGGCCGGTGGCATCGGTGTAACTGCCGCGCAGCAGCGGCGCGGCCTCGGTGTTGAGGAACCCGACGATCCGCGTCCGGGTCGCGATACCGCCGGCCTTGCGGTACATCTGCTCGTAGTGCGTCCGGGCGGCCCGCAGCAGTTCGACGTCGGCCGCCGTGACCGGGTGCCGGCCGCCCCGGGAGACGTCCACGTCCTCGGGCGGGTTCTCCCACTCCCACACCGGCATCACGGCAGGTGTCCCGGTGACGGCCGGCGCGCCCAGCACATGGGGCCGCTGCTGCTCGTCCGACCGCCACAGTGCGGTCGCCCGCTCCACGAACCCGCCCAGCGAACCGGCGTGCGGGGTGCTCGGCTCCCCGGGCACGCCGAGCCCGATGTCGTCCAGGGTGACGGGCCGCCGGAGCCGGGCCGCCAGCACCTCGCAGATCAGGTCGGGCACCTGACCGCGGGGCCGCTGGCCCTTCAGCCAGCGGGCCACGGCGGTGTGTTCGTACCGCAGGGCGAGTCCGCGTCTGCGGCCCGCCTGGTTGACGTGGGCGGCGAGGCCGGCGTGCGAGACGCCCGCCTCGTCCAGGATGGCGTCGAGCAGAGTGTTGGGCTGCATGGGATGCCCCCCGAGTGGCCTGGTGCGGTCAGCGTAGTGCGAACCCGTTCACACGGGGTGTGAACCGAGTGCGTGGACCCGGACGGTGTGCGCGCTGTCGCGGAAGGTGCCGGTTCGGTTGACTGAGGTGCCTCGCAAGAGGCCGGCCAAGCCGCCGGCTCCCCCTCGAACGACGGTGGCTTGGCCGGGACGGGCACGGCGTGGGCTAGCGGTGCGTCGACGGCTGCGGGTGCGTCGGGGTCTGGCACGCCCGTGCCCCCGGGTAGGACAGCGCCCCCCTCGTCCGGCCGTTGCGCAGGACCAGCAGGGCCACGTCGTCCGCCGGTCTGCCGGCCGTGTGCCGCAGGAGGGCCCTGAAGAGGGTGCGCAGCACCGCCTGCGGGGACACCGGCTGGTCGCTCACGGCGTCACGCAACACCGCGGGCAGCGGGAAGAACCTGCCCTGCGCGTCCCGCGCGTCCTCCGCACCGTCGGTGAACAGCACGAGGGACTCCCCCGGAAGCAGCCGGCCGCAGGACTCGGCCGCCAGCTCCGCCGGCAGCGGAAACGGCCCCAGCGGCGGGAGGGGGTCCGCACAGGACAGCTGCTCGACCCGCGCCCCCGTCAGCACGTACGGCCACGGGTGCCCGCAGTTGAGGACGCGCAGTTCGCCGTCGCGGCCGATCTCCAGCAGGAGTACGGTGACGAACTCCTCGGCGACCGGGTGGTCGAGGTCGGCGGCGCCGTTCGCGGGATGCTCGGCGCGGGCGCGTTCGCGCAGGTGGCGGGCGAGGGCGCGGTCCAGTCTGCGGAGCACCCGGCCCAGTTCGGGCTCGTCGTGGACGGCCTCGCGGAAACTGCCGAGGAGGGCGGCGACGGTGCCGAGGGCGGCCAGACCGTGCCCGCGTACGTCCCCCATGACCACCCGCACCCCGTGCTCGGTGGCGATGGCCTCGTAGAGATCACCGCCGACGCTCGCGCCCCGGTCGGCGGACAGCTGGGCGGCGGCGACGTCGATCCCGTCGAGCCGCGGCGGCAGCGGACGCAGGACGACGTTCTGCGCGGCGCGCGCCGCCCGCCGGGCGAGCCGCAGCTCCCGCAGCAGGGCACGGCGCACATGGAATATCAGGCCGGTGCCGACGGCGAAGAACACCGCGCTGGTGACGATGCGCGCCCCGATCCCGTCCTGCTGGGCGAGCGGGCAGCCGAGCTTGTAGCCGACCGCGACGGCTCCCCAGGCGGTGGGCAGTACGATCCCCCGCCCGGTGGGCGCCCGTGCCTTGATGCGGATCATGCCTCTGGTCCCCCATGTGGGCCCTGACAGAGAGACGGACCGACCCCGAAAGGCCGGTCCGATTCTGTCGACGGTATGACCCGGGCGGGTCGGATCGCCCTCGGTTGCCACCCGAACGAGTCAGCTCCCGTGACCCGACCCGCATTTATGCAGTCGATGTACGCAGCCGCTAGCCCCGGAGAACCGCGCCCGTGCGCTCGCCCGCGAGGGCGACCGCGGCGTCCCGCGCGGCGGACGCCTCGTCCACGGTCAGTGTGCGGTCGGCCGCCCGGAAGCGGAGCGCGTACGCCAGCGACTTCTTCCCGTCCCCCAGCTGCTCGGCGTTCTCGTACACGTCGAACAGCCGGATGGACTCGAGGAGCTCACCCGCGCCCTCGCGCAGCGCGGCCTCCACGTCGGCGTGCGGCACGAACTGGTCGACCACGAGGGCGACGTCCTGCGTGGCGACGGGGAACGTGGAGATCGACGGCGCCTGCGGGGCACCGTCGCCGACCGCCTCCAGGGCGTCCAGGTCCAGCTCCGCCGCGCAGGTCCGCTCCGGCAGGCCCAGGGCCTTGAGGACACGCGGGTGCAGTTCTCCCGCATGGCCCACGACCTGCTCCGTGCCGTCGGCGACGACGATCAGCTCGGCGCAGCGGCCGGGGTGCCAGGGACCGTACTGCCCCCTGCGCACGACCAGCTCGGCGCCGGCCTCGCGGGCGACGGTACGCGCCGCCTCGACGGCGTCGGCCCAGTCCGTGGGCCGGCCCTTGCCCCACCAGCCGGCCTGCTCTCGAGCGCCGGCGAGGACGACGGCCACGTGCCGCGGCTGCTCGGGCAGCGCGGCGTCCAGCGCGGCGATCTCCTCGTCGGTGGGCCGCCGGTCGACGGGCAGGTGCGTGGCGACGCGCTGCTCCTCGCGCGGGTGGAACACCAGCCCGGTCTCGAACAGCGCCAGGTCGTGCGCGCCCCGGCCGGCGTTGCGCCGCAGCGCGCCGAGCAGGCCCGGCAGCAGCGTCGTGCGCAGCGCGGGCTCCTCGTCGTTGAGCGGGTTGACCAGCTTGACGACACGGCGGGCCGGGTCGTCGGAGTCCAGGCCGAGCTGGTCGAAGACCTGCTCGCTGACGAACGGGTAGTTCGGCGCCTCGACGTAGCCCGCGCCGGCCAGCGCGCGGCCGACCCGGCGGTGCAGCCGCTGACGGTCCGTGAGGCCGCGGCCCGAGGGGGGCTTGGGCAGCGTGGAGGGCAGGTTCTCGTAGCCCTCCAGCCGGATGACCTCTTCGGCGAGGTCGTTCGGGTCGACCAGGTCGGGCCGCCAGGACGGGACGGTGACGATCAGTTCGTCCTGCCCGTACACGTCGCAGCCGACCTGCTGGAGGCGGCGGACGACCGTCTCACGGCCGAACCCGACGCCCGCCACCTTGTCCGGGTGGTCGGCCGGGACGGTGATGGTGTGCGGGGCCGACGGCGCGATGATCTCGGTGACACCGGCCTCCGCCGTGCCCCCGGCGAGCAGGACCAGCAGGTCCACGGTGCGCTGCGCGGCGGCCGCGGCGGCCTGCGGGTCGACGCCGCGCTCGAAGCGGCGGGACGCCTCGGACAGCAGCTTGTGGCGGCGGGCCGTACGGGCGATCGAGACGGCGTCGAAATGAGCGGCCTCGATGACCACGTCGGTCGTGGTCTCCGCGTCCTCGTGGTCGGCGATCTCCGTGTTCGCGCCGCCCATGACACCGGCGAGGCCGATCGGGCCGCGCTCGTCGGTGATGACCAGGTCCTCGGCGTGCAGCGTGCGCTCGACGCCGTCGAGGGTGACGAGCTTCTCGCCATCCTCGGCCCGGCGCACGCCGATGGTGCCCTGGACGAGCGTGCGGTCGTAGGCGTGCAGGGGCTGGCCCAGCTCCATCATCACGTAGTTCGTGACGTCGACGGCGAGCGAGATCGGCCGCATGCCGACCTTCTGCAGCCGGCGCTGGAGCCAGATCGGGGAGCGCGCCTCGGGGCTGAGACCGGTGACCGTGCGGGCGGTGAAGCGGTCGCAGCCGAACGGGTCGCCGACCTGGACCGGGTACCCGAAGGCGTTCGGGGCCGGTACGTCCAGCAGGGCGGGGTCGCGCAGCGGCAGGCCGTAGGCGATGGCGGTCTCGCGGGCGACACCGCGGATGGACAGGCAGTCGCCGCGGTTGGCGGTGACGGCGATGTCCAGGACCTCGTCGACCAGTTCGAGCAGCTCGATGGCGTCCTTGCCGACCTCGGTCTCCGGCGGCAGCACGATGATGCCGTGCGTACCGTCGTCGCCCATGCCCAGCTCGTCGCCGGAGCAGATCATGCCGTGGGACGTCCTGCCGTAGGTCTTGCGGGCGGCGATGGAGAAACCGCCGGGCAGCGTGGCACCCGGGAGGACCACGACGACCTTGTCGCCGACGGCGAAGTTGCGGGCGCCGCAGACGATCTCCTGGGGCTCACCGGTGCCGTTGGCCTGCCCGACGTCGACCGTGCAGAAGCGGATCGGCTTCTTGAAGCCCTCCAGCTCCTCGATGGTCAGCACCTGGCCGACGACCAGCGGGCCCTTGAGGTCGGCGCCGAGCTGTTCGACGGTCTCGACCTCCAGGCCGGCCGAAATGAGCTTGGCCTGGACGTCGCGGCCGGTCTCCGTGGCCGGCAGGTCGACGTACTCCCGCAGCCAAGAAAGCGGGACCCGCATCAGATCTCCATCCCGAACGGCCGGGTGAACCGGACGTCACCCTCGACCATGTCTCGCATGTCTTCGACGTTGTGGCGGAACATCAGCATCCGCTCGATGCCGAACCCGAAGGCGAAGCCGCTGTACTTCTCCGGGTCGATGCCGCAGGCCGTCAGGACCCGCGGGTTGACCATGCCGCAGCCGCCCAGCTCGATCCAGCCCTCGCTGGAGCAGGTGCGGCAGGGCCGGTCGGGGTTGCCGACGGACTCGCCCTTGCACACGTAGCAGAGCATGTCCATCTCGGCGCTCGGCTCGGTGAACGGGAAGAAGTTGGGCCGCAGCCGGGTCTTCATGCCCTCGCCGAACAGGGACTGGACCATGTGGTCCAGGGTGCCCTTGAGGTCGGCCATGGTCAGGCCCTCGTCCACGGCGAGCAGCTCGACCTGGCGGAAGACCGGGGTGTGGGTGGCGTCCAGCTCGTCGGTGCGGTAGACGACGCCGGGGCAGATCACGTAGACCGGCAGCTCGCGGTCGAGCATCGAGCGGATCTGCACCGGCGAGGTGTGGGTGCGCAGCACCACACCGGACTCGGTGCCGCCGTCGGGGCCCTGCACGAAGAAGGTGTCGGCCTCGCCGCGGGCCGGGTGGTCCGGTCCGATGTTGAGCGCGTCGAAGTTGAACCACTCGGCCTCGACCTGCGGGCCCTCGGCCACCTCGTAGCCCATGGCCACGAAGATGTCCTCGATGCGCTCGGAGAGCGTGGTCAGCGGGTGCCGGGCGCCGGCCGGGACACGGTCGTAGGGCAGCGTGACGTCCACCGCCTCCTCGACCAGCACCCGGGCGTCACGCTCGGCCTCCAGCTCGGCCTGGCGGGCGGCGAGGGCCTTGTTCACGGCGCCTCGGGCCATGCCGACGCGCTTGCCGGCGTCGGCCTTGGCGTGCGGGGGCAGGGCGCCGATCTCGCGGTTGGCGAGGGCCAGCGGGGAGGCGGGGCCGGTGTGGGCGACCTTGGCCTCGTGGAGCGCGTCGAGGGAGTCCGCGGCGGCGAAGGCGGCGAGCGCCTCGTCCCGCATGCGCTCGATCTCTTCCGGTTTCAACGCCTCGACCTCGACAGGGTCGTACGACTTATTGGGTGCCGACATTTCTTCCCGTGCTTCCGATTGGCTGGCGGATGGTCCCCGCGACCGTTGGTGGGCCGTGTGAAGACACAAAGGTGCCAAGGGCCGAGTCTAACGGGGTGGAGGTGTACGAATGCGCCCGTGGGCCGCTAGGCGAGATACGCCGGGGCCGCCACGGGCAACGTAAATCGGAACTCGGCGCCGCCCTGGGGGCCGCGGCCGACGGTGATGGTGCCGCCGTGGGCCTCGACGATGCCCTTGACGATGTACAGCCCGAGGCCCGTGCCGCCGCGCTTGCTGCCCCGCCAGAAACGGGTGAAGACGCGGTTCATGGACTCCTCCGGGATGCCGGACCCCTCGTCGCTCACCGTGACCGACGTGCCGGTTTCCTCGCCCTCGCGCGGTGACGGCGTGGGCGTGACGTCAATGGTGACGGTTCCCTCGCCGTGCCGCACGGCATTTTCGATGAGGTTGCTGAGCACCTGGTCGATCTTGTCGGGGTCGGCCCACAGCCCGGGCAGCGGCTGCTCGATGCGGAGCAGGAAGCGGTCGGCGCGCTGGCCGGCCGCCACGTAGGCCTGGATGTGCCGGGAGACGGCGGCCCCGATGTCCACGGGCTGGCGGCGCACCTCCAGCCGCCCGGAGTCGATCCGGGAGATGTCCAGCAGTTCGGCGATGAGGCGGGTGACACGGTCGGCGTCGGCGTCGACGGTCTCCAGCATCAGCCGCTTCTGGTCGTCGGTGAAGCGTTCCCACTTGGCGAGCAGGGTGGCGGTGAAGCCCTTCACCGAGGTGAGCGGGGAGCGCAGCTCGTGGGCGACGGTGGCGATCAGCTCGGCGTGGCTGCGCTCGGTACGGCGCCGGGCCTCGGTGTCCCTGAGGCAGACGACCACGCTGCGCACCGGCCCCAGCGGCTCGTCGCGCACGTAGCGGGCGGTGACGAGCACCTCACGGCCGCCCGGCAGCAGCAGGTTGCGCTCCGGCTGCCGGACCCGGATGGCGAGGCCGCCGTAGGGATCGGTGAGCTGCCACCAGCGGCGCCCCTCCAGGTCCTCCAGGGGCAGCGCCTGCTCCAGGGACCGCCCGAGGGCGTCGGCGGGCCGTACCGCGGTGATGCGCGCGGCGGCGGCGTTGAAGCAGGTCACCCGGCCGTGCTCGTCGGCGATGACGAGGCCGTCGGGCAGCTGGTCGGGATCGACGCCGGCGCCGGCGTACGGGAGCGCGGGCGCGCGCCGCGCGTCCCGTCCCTCCGGCGCGGTGCTCGTGCCGGCCACACTCATCCCCGTACCCCACCTCTCAGACGGCGCAGGGCCCCGCGCTGGTCACCCTACTAGCTCTCGGTGACGGAACGGCACCCTCCGGAGGCGCGCTGTGCACGGGCCGACGCGTAGAGACATACGGCGGCGGCGGTGGCGAGGTTCAGGCTCTCGGCCTTCCCGTGGATGGGGACGCGTACGACGGCGTCGGCGAGGGCGCGGGTCTCCTCGGGCAGCCCCCAGGCCTCGTTGCCGAACACCCAGGCGGTGGGGCCGCCCATGGTGCCCTTGTCCAGTTCCTCGTCCAGGTCGCGGTCGCCGGCCCCGTCGGCGGCGAGGATGCGCACCCCGGCCTCCTGGAGCCCGGCCACGGCCCGCTCGACGGGTACCCCGACGGCGACGGGCAGGTGGAAGTGGGAGCCGACGGAGGCCCGGACGGCCTTGGGGTTGTACAGGTCGACGGAGGCGTCGGTGAGGACCACGGCCTCGGCGCCGGCGGCGTCGGCGCAGCGCAGTACGGTGCCCGCGTTGCCGGGGTCCCGCACGTGCGCCAGCACGGCGACCAGCCTGGGCCGGGCGGCGAGGACGTCCTCGAAGGACGTGTCCAGGAACCGGCACACCCCGACCAGCCCCTGCGGGGTCACGGTGGTGGAGATGTCGGCGATGACCTCCTCGGAGGCCAGGTGCACCCGGGCACCGGCGTCCCGTGCGGCCCCGATGATGTCGGCGTAGCGTTCCGCGGCCTCGACGGTGGCGAAGACCTCGACCAGCGTCGCCTGTCCCCCGGCCCGGTGCCCGGCAGCCTCCCGCACGGCCTGCGGCCCCTCGGCCAGGAACAGCCGGTCCCTGCCCCGGAAGTTCCGCTTGGCGAGCCGCCGGGCGGCGGAGACACGGGCGGACCGGGGGGAGATGAGCTCAGGGGAGACGGGGGGCATCCTCGTACCTTCGGAAACTTGTGGCGCCCCCGGAGGGGCGCGGGGCTCTGTCGGTATGCGGCTCCGCCGCGTGAGCGCGGGCAGCCACGACGGACCCGCGGCCGAACGACGTGCGGTGGGCCCCAACGACAGGACCCGCAAGCCATGACAGCCTGCGGGTCCTCCAGTGAGCGTCGGCTCAGAGCCAGCGCGGCGTCACGCGGCCTTGGGGGCGTTGACGTCCGACGGCAGCGCCTTCTGCGCGACCTCGACGAGCGCCGCGAAGGCGTTCGCGTCGTTCACGGCCAGCTCGGCCAGGATCTTGCGGTCGACCTCGACGTTCGCGGCCTTCAGACCCTGGATGAAGCGGTTGTAGGTGATGCCGTTGGCGCGGGCAGCGGCGTTGATGCGCTGGATCCACAGCTGACGGAAGTCGCCCTTGCGCTTCTTGCGGTCGTTGTAGTTGTAGACCAGCGAGTGGGTGACCTGCTCCTTGGCCTTGCGGTACAGGCGCGAACGCTGACCGCGGTAGCCGGAGGCCTGCTCGAGGATCGCCCGGCGCTTCTTGTGGGCGTTGACTGCCCGCTTGACGCGTGCCACTTGTTAACTCCTTGTAGCGGGGTCGTGGTGGTCTTCACACGACCCGGAAACGATTCGGTCCCGGTCCAGACGTACGGCGCTCAGGCGGCGCCGCGCGTCACTTGCCGAGAAGCTTCTTGATCTTCGCGGCGTCGCCCGGGGCCATCTCGGCGTTGCCGGTGAGGCGACGCGTGACGCGGGACGACTTGTGCTCGAGCAGGTGGCGCTTGCCGGCGCGCTCACGGAGCACCTTGCCGGAGCCGGTGACCTTGAAGCGCTTGCTGGCACCGCTGTGCGACTTGTTCTTCGGCATAGCGCCGTTCTCTCCTCGTCGGTGGCGCTCCGATGCCCGGTCGTGGAAAACCGGGCACGGTGGAGCGTCGCTCTTCTTTCGGTTACATCCTCGGGGACGTACGTCCCCCGGGATCACGCCTCGGCGGGAGCCTCGGCAGGGGCCTCGTCGTGGCCCTCGGCGTTCACAGCGTCCGGGTCCGCGGCGTTCTGCGACTTACCGGGGTTCGCCTTCGCTTCGGCCTTGCGGGCTTCCTGCGCCTGGCGGGCCTCGGCCATCGCCTCGGTCTTCTTCTTGTGCGGACCGAGGACCATGATCATGTTTCGGCCGTCCTGCTTCGGGTTCGACTCGACGAAACCGAGGTCCTGGACGTCCTCCGCAAGCCGCTGCAGCAGTCGGTAGCCCAGCTCGGGGCGGGACTGCTCACGGCCACGGAACATGATCGTGATCTTGACCTTGTCGCCCTGCTTGAGGAACCGGACGACGTGACCCTTCTTGGTGTCATAGTCGTGCGGGTCGATCTTCGGCCGGAGCTTCATCTCCTTGATGACCGTGTGCGCCTGGTTCTTGCGCGCCTCACGGGCCTTCATGGCCGACTCGTACTTGAACTTCCCGTAGTCCATGAGCTTGCACACGGGCGGACGGGCGTTCGCCGCGACCTCGACCAGGTCCAGGTCGTACTCCTGCGCAAGCTCCAGTGCCTTAGCGAGCGGGACGATGCCCACCTGCTCGCCACTGGGACCGACAAGTCGCACCTCGGGAACGCGAATCCGGTCGTTGATGCGGGGCTCGGCGCTGATGGATCCTCCTCGGTAGCACCACACGGCGGTCTGGCGGACAGCCGCGTAACGTCTCTTTTCTGAGACCTAACCGCGCCGAAGCACAAAAAATGCCCCGGCCGATCACATGCGGGGCTCCAAGCACTACCGGAGCACCGCCGCGATACCGCGGGGCGCGCTTTCGGGCGACTCCATCGTCCGTACGGAACGATGGTGGCCGCCTGACCGGGTGACCCGCCGTCCCGGGGACGGTCAGGTGGGAGATCGGAGCCTCCACTTGTGGGCCGGGCACATAGGTCCGGCCGGTCGTCCTTCACATTAGCAGGATCGCCTGACAAGGGCTAATTGAGGGCCGCCGGACCCGACCACCTATGGTGTGGGACATGAGTGACACCCCTGCCGGGCCTTCCGAGGCTCCCGACTTCGACGCGATGACCCGCGACATCGCCGAGGTCCCCGCCGTCGAGGTGATCGTGACGGTCGCCGTCAACCTGATGAGCGCCGCCGCCGTGAAGCTCGGGCTGAGCGAGGAGGGCGACAAGTACAAGGACCTGGACGAGGCCCGCAAGCTGATCACCGGGCTCGCCGGCCTGCTGGACGCGAGCGCGACCGAGATCAGCTCCTTCCACGCGGCCCCGCTGCGCGACGGCCTGAAGTCGCTGCAGCTGGCCTTCCGCGAGGCGTCCGTCGTCCCGGACGAGCCGGGCCACGGCCCGGGCGAGAAGTACACCGGGCCCGTCTACGGCTGACCCGCTCCCTCACTCCTTCACGTACAAGGGCTCGCCCGGAGGCGTGGTCCCGGCCGGCAGCAGTGCCAGGTCGAGGCCGCGCACCAGGCGGGCCCGCAGTGTCTCGTCGGCGGCCAGCCGCTCGGCGACCGCGCGGGCGGCCTCGGCGGGCGGCACGGCCGGGTCGAGGACGAGGGCGAGGGTGCCGTCGGCCCGTCCGGGCCCGAGGTGGGCGCGCAGCACGGCGGGCTCCGCCGCCACCGCCGTCCGGACGGCCGCCACCACGGCGGGGTCGGCGAGCGGGTCGGTGCTGGTGCGGCCCTCGGCGAGGGCGAGCAGCGCCGGGCCGGTCAGCTCGAACGGCACCGGTCCGGCGAGGTCGAGCACGACCGTGTCGGCCTTCTCGTGCGCGGCGGCCTGGAGCGCCTGGTGCAGGGGGACGGCGACGGGCCGGGCGGCCGGGTCCCAGCGGGCCAGGGAGTCCGTGGAGGTGAAGGCGGGCAGCGCGGTGCGGCCGCCGGCCTTGAGGGTGGGTACGGCCATGTCGCTGGTCTTCTCGCGGCGCAGCCCGTTCTCGTCCTCCTCCACCTCGCCGAGCACGGCGACGACGGGGACCAGCAGGCGGGCGCCCTTGAGCGCCTCCAGGACCGGTCCGAGAGCGCTGCGGTCCTCGGCCCAGGCGGCGAGCGCGGCGCTCAGCCGGGGGTCGGCGGAGCCGTCGTCGTCGGAGAAGCCGGGGTCGGGGATGTTCTTGTTCGCCACGGTCACCGACCCTATCGGGGGCGGGCCGCCGGGCTCGTGCGGGGCCACGGACGCCGGTGTCACCGCTCTCACGGGGCTCCCAGCTCTCCCTGACCCGCTTCGACGGGGCTGTGGCTGGTCGACGGCATCGGCCGGGTGACGGTGGACGGGAGCGGGTACCTGGTCGCGGTGCCGTCGAACGGCACGACGAGCCGGGCGGAGGGCATCTCCCGGGCGGAAGCGGCGGTGTCGGCGTCCGGCGCCGAGTGACCCCTGGCGTTCGGCCGTGACGGCGCGGCCGGCCCGACGCCGGGCACCTGCCGCGCGGTGCTTCGCCGCGTCACCCGGAGATCGGGTGCGTCGCCGGACAGCGGCCGGCTCAGCCCGGCCGTCGACGGCTGCGCCACAGGACCACGCCGGCCGCCAGGAGGACCGCGCCGGTGCCGCCGGCGAGCAGGGCCGCCCAGCCGGAGGGTCCGCTGCCGGCCCGGGGGGCGTCCGGGCCGGTGCCGAAGTACTGCTCGCCGTACGACGCGGCGCGCAGGCCCCGGGGCTCCAGGCGGGCGGCGGCTCTGAGGGCCGCCGCCGGGTCGATCATGCCGAAGCCGCGGGAGTCGTCCCGGCCGCCCACCGGGGCGTCCCGTGCGGTGTCCTCCAGGAGCTTCTTGATCTGGGCCGGGGCGAGGCCGGGGTGGGCCGACCTGAGCAGTGCGGCCGCGCCGGAGACGAATGCGGAGGCCGCGCTCGTGCCCCAGCCGGCGTAGTACCTGTGGTCGGGGTCGGCGATGACGACGTCGACGCCGGGCGCGCTGACGGCGGCGTACCAGCGGCGGGTGGAGAAGCCGGCGCGGGTGCCGTACTTGTCGACGGCGGTGGCGGCGATGACGCCCGGGTAGGCGGCCGGGTAGGAGACGTGGTCGCCCTTGTCGCCGCCGTTGCCCGCGGAGGCGACCACGACCACGCCCTTCTTCAGGGCGTACTGCACCGCCTCGTCCTCGCTGGGCTCGGGGTGCGCGGAGTCGGAGTCGTCGCCGAGGGAGAGGTTGATGACGTCGGCGCCGTGGTCGGCGGCCCAGCGGATGCCGTCGGCGAGGGCGTTGCCGCGGGTGGTACGGGCCTTGGCGCGGGCGGGGTCGCCGTCCTCCAGGATCACCCGGACGGGCAGGATCCGCGCCTGCGGGGCGACGCCCATGACGCCCTCGGTGCCACCGGTGCCGTGGCCGTGCCCGGCGATGATCCCGGCCATGGCGGTGCCGTGCCGGGCCCAGGTGCGGTCGCCGGGCCCGGCACCGAAGCCGATCATGTCCTTGGCGGCCAGGACGTTGCCTGCCAGGTCCGGGTGGTCGGCCTCGACGCCGGTGTCCAGGACGGCGACGGTGACACCGCGGCCCTTGGTGGTCCGCCAGACCTCGTCCAGGTGGAGGGCGGACAGGCCCCACTGCTGGGCGCGGATGCCGTCGGCGTGCGCGGTGGCGGACGGCAGCAGGGCGAGGGAGCCGGCCAGCAGCAGGCTCGCCACCGCTTGGGAAAGAGGCTTCATGCGGGCTTCTCCGTGGCTGTGCCGACGGTCTTGCGCAGACGTCGTTCGACGCGGTCGGCCAGGCCCTGGGCCTCGTTGCCGAGGCCGGCCTGCGCCGGATCGGTGGTGGCGCCGGAACGGACGGCGTCGGCGGCGGGCTGGGGGGCGTCGACGGTACGGCCGTCGGCCCAGCCGGAGACGGCGTAGGCGACGACGGGGGCGTCGGTGAGGACGGAGATGGTCCAGGAGGCCCGCTGCCGGTCGCCGAACGCGGCGGCGGCCGTGCCGGCGGCGGCGTACGGCCGGGGCATCAAGTCGGTGCGCAGGTCCAGGTGTTCGTCGCGGAAGCGGGCGGCGAGCGCGGACGTGGCGGCGGGGTCGGCCTTGGTGAACAGCAGGCCGACGGTGGTGACGTAGCTCTGGGTGGCGTCGGTGTAGGTGGCGCGCAGCAGCCGCTGGCAGCCGACCGGGGCGAGGGCCTTGTACAGCAGCGGGTCGAAGGCGTGGGCGCAGCCGGCGTCGGGGGCCACGGCGATCCGGGTCCAGGTGCGGTCGGCGCCGCCGGGGCCGGCGCCCGTGCCCTCGACGGTGGGCGGGAACAGGTCGTCCACGGGCACGCTGTGCCACAGCGTACGGGCGGTGCCGAACGAGTTGGCTGCCGCCTCCGTCCCGCCCTCCCCGGTGAGCCAACTCCCGGTCACGGCACCGCCGATGAGTCCGAGCCCGAGCACGAAGCACACGGCGGCGGCGACGCTCCGCGACCCCACCCGGGGCCGCGTACGCGCGCCGGACACATCCGGCTCCGCGAACGACACCACGGGGCGTCCGGCGTCCCACGCGTACGCCGGATCCGGCCCCGAAGCCCCCATCGGACTCCATCCCCCCCGACCGTCCGCCGGCGAACGCCCCGACTCCGCCCGCCACCCATCCCGCACCGTCGGGTGCGGGGGCGCGGGGTGGCTGGGGACAGGGGGCGCGGAAGCCGGGCGCGCGGGAGCGGGGTGCGGGGGAGCGGGCGGCACAGAGGCAGCCGGCGCGGAGGCCGGGCGGGCAGGAGCAGGAGGCACGGAGACAGTCGGCGCGGAGGCCGGGCGGGCAGGAGCGGGAGGCACCGAGGCAGCCGGCGCAGAGGCCGGACGCGCAGGAGCGGGGTGCGTGGGAGCGGGTGGCTTGGAGGCCGGGTGGCCTGGGGCGGGGTGTGTGGGGGTGGGGTGTGCGGGCGCCGGGTGGCGGGGGCCGGGTGCCGAAGGGCGCTGGGAAGCGGACGGGGAGGAGGACGAGGACGGCACCTGGCGGATCGGGCGCAGGCGCGCGGTCGTCTCCGACGGTGCGTCCGCCGGGGCGGCCTGCCGCCCGGGCGCCCTGCCGGAGCGCAGCCGGGCCGTCGTCTCGGTACCGGTCTCCGACGGAGCCGCCCGGCCTGCCGGAGCCGCCGGAGCCGCCGGACCTGCCGGGGCCACCGGGCGCGCCGGGGCCGCCGTACCAGCCGGGCCTGCCGGGCCTGCCGGGCCTGCCGGGGCTGCCGTACCACCCGGGCCTGCCGGGGCTGCCGGGGCTGCCGGGGCTGCCGGGGCTGCCGTACCACCCGGACCTGCCGGAGCCGCCGGACCTGCCGGGGCCACCGGGCGCGCCGGGGCCGCCGTACCACCCGGGCCTGCCGGGGTCGCCGTACCACCCGGGCCTGCCAGGGTCGCCGTACCACCCGGGCCTGCCGGAGCCGCCGTGGTACCACTCAGGCCTGCCGGAGCCGTCGAGCCGTCGGGGACCGCCTCGTCGGTTCGCGGGCTCGGGCTCGCGCCGTCTGCCGGTACGGCCGCCGGGCCGGGCGGGGCCTGCCGGCCGGGCCGGCCGCCGGGCCCAGCCGGGCCGGTGCCGTCGCGGCGGGCCGCTCGTGCGGTGCTCGGGGGCGTGTCGGGGAACCGGGCCGACGCGGGCGGCGGGGGTGGGCTCACGGGGTCGGCGACCTCGGGTACGGCCGAGGAGCGCGGCCGGTGCGCACGCGCGGCCGGGACGGCCGGCGGCCGTGCACCGCGCGGGGTGAACACCGACGGCTCCTCGTCGAGGTCGTCGTCCGAGGGCGTCGGCGGACGCCGGACCGGCGCGCCGGACACCACACCGGTACGGCCCGCGGAACCGGCGCCGCGCCTGCCGCCGACGGCACCACCGCGCCCGGAGCCGGCCGTCTCGCTCCCCCAGGCGAATCCGGTGCTGCCACCAGGAGCGGCGGTGTCACCCCGCCGCGCGGAACCCGTGCCGGCGGTGGGGCCGGCGTTGTCGCCGGAGGTGGGGGTGGGTCGCGCTTCTGGGCTCATGCACCCCCCGTTTCCTCGTGCCCGGGCCGTCTGCTCGTGCGCGGGCCGTCGCTGCCGGCCCGGCCGCGCCCGGTGCACTGTTCCTCCCGGGCACGCATACCCGTACGGCCGGACCGGCATCCCGGTTCACGTGCGCTCCGCCGTACGTGCGCGTCACTCTACGGGTTGCCGGGGGTCGGTACGGAACCGGTCCGCGGAGCCGGGGCATCTGCCCGGAACGTCCCTCTACCCTGCGGTAATCCTGTCTGGCAGGCTTCCGTCATGACTGCGCGCGCCGCCGACCGGGCCCGTTACGACCGGGCCACCGCCCATCTCGACGCCCCACTCGCGATCGTGGACCTGGACGCCTTCGACGCCAACGCGGACGACCTGGTCCGCCGCGCCGCGGGCAAGCCCGTGCGGGTCGCCAGCAAGTCGGTCCGCTGCCGGGCCCTGCTGGAACGGGTCCTGGCCAGGGACGGTTTCCAGGGGGTCATGTCGTTCACCCTCGCCGAGTCGCTGTGGCTCGCGCGGTCGGGGTTCGAGGACGTCCTGCTGGCCTATCCGTCCGCCGACCGGGCGGGCTTCGCCGAGCTGGCCGCCGATCCGAAGCTGGCCGGTGCCGTCACCGTGATGATCGACGATCCGGCGCACCTCGACCTCATCGACGCCTCCCGCGACGGCGGGCGCGAACCGGTCCGCGTCTGCCTGGAGTTGGACACCTCGCTGAAGCTGCTCGGCGGCCGGATACGGGTCGGCGCCCGGCGCTCCCCGCTGCACTCCCCCGCCCAACTCGCCGAGCTGGCGCGGGCGGTGGCCCGGCGGCCGGGTTTCCGGCTGGTGGGGATCATGGCGTACGAGGGACACGTCGCCGGGGTCGGGGACGCGGTCGCGGGCCGGCCGCTGCGCTCGCGGGCGGTCCGGCTGATGCAGGCCGCCGCCCGACGGGAGCTGGCCGAACGGCGGGCCGCCGTGGTGCGGGCGGTGCGGGCCGTCGCCCCGGACCTGGAGTTCGTCAACGGCGGCGGCACCGGCAGCGTGCAGCACACGGCCGCCGAGGACGCGGTGACCGAGATCGCGGCCGGTTCGGGGCTGTACGTGCCCCGGCTCTTCGACAACTACACGTCCTTCACGGGCCGTCCGGCCGCCCTCTTCGCCCAGCCCGTCGTCCGCCGGCCGGGGGTCGGGACCGTCACCGTGCTCGGCGGCGGCTACCCGGCCTCCGGCGCCGCCGGCCCGGACCGGCTGCCGGTGCCGTACCTGCCGGAGGGGCTGCGGTACGACCCGCAGGAGGGCCCCGGCGAGGTGCAGACCCCGCTGCTCGGCTCGCCCGCCGACGACCTGCTCATCGGCGACAAGGTGTGGTTCCGGCACGCCAAGGCGGGCGAGCTGTGCGAGCGGTTCGAGGCGCTGCACCTCGTCGAGGGGGACACGGTCACGGCGACCGTGCCCACCTACCGCGGCGAGGGGCACACGTTCCTCTGACGAACCCCCGCGGGCCTACAGGGGCGTGACGTACGCGCCCGCGATGCCGCCGTCCACCAGGAAGTCGGTGGCGTTGACGAAGGAGGAGTCGTCGCTGGCCAGGAAGGCGACGGCGGCGGCGATCTCCTCGGCCTCGGCGAACCGGCCGACCGGGATGTGGACGAGCCGGCGGGCGGCCCGCTCGGGGTCCTTGGCGAACAGCTCCTGCAGCAGGGGCGTGTTGACCGGGCCGGGGCACAGGGCGTTGACCCGGATGCCCTCCCGGGCGAACTGCACGCCCAGTTCGCGGGACATGGCGAGGACCCCGCCCTTGGACGCCGTGTACGAGATCTGGGAGGTGGCCGCGCCCATCCGGGCCACGAAGGAGGCGGTGTTGATGATGGAGCCCTTGCCCTGGCGGCGCATGTAGGGGATGGCGGCCTTGCAGCACAGGTAGACGGAGGTGAGGTTCACCTCCTGGACGCGCTTCCATGCCTCCAGGCCGGTCTCCAGAATGGAGTCGTCGTCGGGCGGGGAGATACCGGCGTTGTTGAAGGCGACGTCGACGCTGCCGTAGGTGCCGTACGCCGTCTCGAACAGCGCCTCGACCTGCTCGGGGTCGGTGACGTCGGTCTTCACGAACAGCCCGCCGACCTCGTCGGCCGCGGCCTTGCCGCGGGCCTCGTCGACGTCCGCGCAGACGACATGGGCGCCCTCGGAGGCGAGCCGGCGGACGGTGGCGAGTCCGATGCCGCTGCCGGCTCCGGTGACGACGGCGGTACGGCCGGCCAGACGGCGGCAAACAGATTCTGCGGTCACTGTGCGGGGCCCTCCGTGCTGATGAAGACGTTCTTGGTCTCGGTGAAGGCGGTCAGTGCGTCGGGGCCGAGTTCGCGGCCGAGGCCGGACTGCTTGAAGCCGCCGAACGGGGTCCAGTAGCGGACGCTGGAGTGGGAGTTGACGGACAGGTTGCCCGCGCGGACGGCCTGGGACACGCGCAGGGCGCGGCCCACGTCCCGGGTCCAGACGGAGCCGGAGAGGCCGTAGGGGGTGTCGTTGGCGAGGCGGACGGCGTCCTCCTCGTCGGTGAAGGGCAGCAGGACGGCGACGGGCCCGAAGATCTCCTCGCGGGCGGCTGGGCTGTCGTGGCGCTCCCCGGTGAGCACGGTCGGCGGGAACCAGAAGCCGGGGCCGTCGGGGGCACTGCCGCACAGGGCGGGGGCGTCCTCGGGGACGTACGAGCGGACGCGGTCGCGCTGCCGGGCGGAGATCAGCGGGCCCATCCGGGTCTTCTCGTCGGCCGGGTCCCCCACGACGACGGCGGCCAGCGCGTCGGCGAGGACGGCGCGGGCCTCGTCCAGCACGCTCTCCTGGACCAGGATCCGGGTGCGGGCGCAGCAGTCCTGGCCGGCGTTGTCCAGGAAGGAGAAGGGGTCGAGGGCGGCCTTGAGGTCGGCGTCGGCGAAGACCACGTTGGGGCTCTTGCCGCCGAGTTCCAGGGTGACCGGTTTGACCAGGCGGGCGCAGCGTTCCATGACCTCGCGGCCGGTGCGCGTCGAGCCGGTGAACACGATCTTGGCGACGTCCGGGTGGTCCACCAGGGCGCGGCCGGCGGTGCCGCCGTAGCCGGGCAGTACCTGGAGGACGTGCTCGGGCAGGCCCGCCTCCAGGGCCAGTTCGGCCAGCCGGAGCGCGGTGAGCGGGGTGGTCTCGGCGGGTTTGAGGACGACCGCGTTGCCGGCCGCGAGCGCCGGGAAGGAGCCCCAGGCGGCGATCGGCATCGGGAAGTTCCAGGGGGCGATCACGCCGATCACGCCCAGGGGTTCCCGGAAGGTCACGTTCCAGCCGCCGGGTGCCGGGATCTGGCTGCCGAGCAGGCGTTCGGCGCCGCCGGCCGCGTAGAGCAGCAGGTCGCGGGCGTTGCCCGCCTCCCAGCGGGCGTTGCCGACGGTGTGCCCGGCCTCGCGGACCTCCAGCTGCGCGAGTTCCTCGGTGTGGGCGTCGACGGTGTCGGCGAAGCGGCGCAGCAGCCGGGCCCGGTCGGCGGGGGCGAGGGCCGCCCAGCGGGTCTGGGCGCGGCCGGCGCGTACGACGGCGGCGTCGACGTCCTCGGCGGTGGCGGCGGGGACGGTGGCGATGATCTCCTCGGTGGCGGGGTCGAGGACCTTCAGCTCGTGCGGGTCGGACACGGGATGACCTTTCCCAGGCATCGGATCACGGGGCTGCGCGGGGTCACAGGCGTTCGAAGGAGCGGCGCAGCTCCCAGTCGGTGACCGCGGCGTCGTAGGCCTCCAGCTCGACGCGCGCCATGTTGCGGTAGTGGGCGACCACCTCGTCACCGAAGGCGGCCTTGGCCACGGGGCTGTTCTCCCACAGTTCGGCGGCCTCGCGCAGGGTGGTCGGGACGTGCTCGAACCCGGCGGTGTAGGCGTTGCCGGGGCAGGGGTCGGGCAGTTCAAGCTGCTGCTCGACGCCGTACAGGCCGGCGGCCACCAGTCCTGCCACGGCGAGGTACGGGTTGACGTCGCCGCCGGGCAGCCGGTTCTCGAAGCGCAGCGAGCGGCCGTGGCCGACCACGCGCAGGGCGCAGGTGCGGTTGTCGTGGCCCCAGGCGACGGCGGTGGGCGCGAAGGAGCCGGGCTGGAACCGCTTGTAGGAGTTGATGTTGGGGGCGTAGAGGAGGGAGAAGTCGCGCAGGGCGGCGAGCTGTCCGGCGAGGAAGTGCCGCATCACCTCGGACATCCCGTCGGGGCCGGCCATGGCGTTGCCGCCGTCGGCGTCGGCGAGGGAGAGGTGGATGTGGCAGGAGTTGCCCTCGCGCTCGTTGTACTTGGCCATGAAGGTGATCGAGACGCCCTCCTGGGCGGCGATCTCCTTGGCGCCGGTCTTGTACAGGGCGTGCTGGTCGCAGGTGACGAGGGCCTCGTCGTAGCGGAAGGCGATCTCGTGCTGGCCGGGGTTGCACTCGCCCTTGGCGGACTCGACGGTGAGGCCGGCGCCGGCCATGTCGTTGCGCAGGCGGCGCAGCAGGGGTTCGACGCGGCCGGTGCCGAGGATGGAGTAGTCGACGTTGTACTGGTTGGCCGGGGTGAGATCGCGGTAGTTCGCGTTCCAGGCCTGCTCGTAGCTGTCCTTGAAGACGATGAACTCCAGCTCGGTGCCGACCTGGGCGGTGTAGCCGAGTTCGGCGAGCCGCTCCAGCTGGCGGCGCAGGATCCGGCGCGGGGCCGCGACCACCGGGGAGCCGTCGTTCCAGGCGAGGTCGGCGACGAGCAGGGCGGTGCCGGGGTGCCAGGGGATGCGGCGCAGGGTGGACAGGTCGGGGTGCATGGCGAAGTCGCCGTAGCCGCGCTCCCAGGAGGACATCGCGTAGCCGTCGACGGTGTTCATCTCGGTGTCGACGGCGAGCAGGTAGGCGCAGCCCTCGGTGCCGTGGTGCAGGACCTCGTCGAGGAAGAAGCGGGCGGCGAACCGCTTGCCCTGGAGCCGCCCTTGCATGTCGGGGAAGGCCAGGACGACAGTGTCGATCTCACCGCCGGCGACGAGGGTGTGCAGTTCCTCGGCACTGAGCGGGGGTGTGCGGTCTGCCACGGGAGAGCCTCCTTGGGCGCCATCGCGCTTTTTCGGCCGGGCCGGGAGCCATAAGGTATTGCGGAGAACCATTGCTTGGGAAGGGGGTGCGGCCCATGTCGCGGGACACGGGTGCCGGCGGGCTGGCGGACCGGCTCGTTCCGGTGCTGCGGCCGGTGCGGGCGGGCAACGGCTTCGAGGAGGCGCTGGAACAGATCCTGCAGGTCGTCCGGCTGGGCCTGGTGCCGGGCGGCGAGCGGCTGCCGGCCGAACGGGAGCTGGCGGAGCGGCTCGGGATCAGCCGGGTGACGCTGCGCGAGGTGCTGAAGGTGCTCCAGGACCAGGGCCTGGTGGAGGCGCGGCGCGGCCGGTACGGCGGAACGTTCGTGCTGCCCCGCGCGGACGCGGGCGGCGAGGGTGAACTGCGGCGCCGGATAGCCGAGGTCGACATCGAGGACGTGCTGCGCTTCCGCGAGGTGCTGGAGGTGGGGGCGGCGGGGCTGTGCGCGGCGCACGGGCTGACCGGGGAGCGGGCGGAGCGGCTGCGGCAGGCGCTGGACCGCACCCACGAGGCCCCGCTGGCCGACTACCGGCGGGCGGACACGCTGCTGCACCTGACGCTGGCCGAGCTGTGCGGTTCGCCGTCGCTGACCGCGCAGTACGCGGCGGTCCGGGCCACGGTGAACGATCTGCTGGACTGCATCCCGCTGCTGGTGCGCAACCTGGAGCACTCCCAGCGGCAGCACACCGCGCTGGTGGAGGCGGTGCTGGACGGGGACGCGGACGGGGCGCGGGAGATGATGCGGGAGCACTGCGCGGGGACGGCGGCGCTGCTGCGGGGCTTCCTGACCTGAACCGCGGTCTGCAAAGGTATGGGTGAGCACCTTTGCGGGTGGGCAGTTTTTCCGAGGGCACTCGTCACACGGGCGCTTCCGTGGAACGCCGTCGCATGCCAGGGAGGACAGCATGACCGCACGGCCGCTGATCGGGGTGAGCACGTATCTGGAGTCCGGCGTGCGCTGGGGGGTGTGGGAGCTGGACGCGGTGCTGCTCGCGGCCGGATATCCGCGGCTGGTGCAGCGGGCCGGCGGGCTGGCGGCGCTGCTGCCGCCGGACGCGCCGGAGCACGCCGGGGCCGCGGTGGCCCGGCTCGACGGGCTGGTCATCGCCGGCGGCCCCGACGTCGACCCGGCCCGGTACGGCGCCGAGCGCTCACCTCGCACCGGGCCGCCCGCGCCGGAGCGGGACGCCTGGGAGCTGGCGCTGATCCGGGCCGCGCTGGCCGCGGGGGTGCCCCTGCTCGGCATCTGCCGGGGCATGCAGCTGCTGAACGTCGCCCTCGGCGGCACGCTCGTCCAGCACCTGGACGGGCACGCGGAGCTGGTCGGCGCGTTCGGCGAGCACCCGGTGAAGCCGGTGCCGGGCACGCTGTACGCCGGCATCGTCCCGGACGAGCTGGCGGTGCCGACGTACCACCACCAGGCGGTGGAGCGGCTCGGCGAGGGGCTCGTCCCGTCGGCCTACGCGGCGGACGGCACCGTGGAGGCCGTCGAACTGCCGGCCGGCCGGGGCTGGGTGCTGGGCGTGCAGTGGCATCCGGAGATGGCCGAGGACCTGCGGGTGATGCGGGCCCTGGTCACAGCCGCCTCCTGAGCCAGGCCAGGGCCGCCTCGCCCTGCGCGCGCTGGAAGGCACGCAGGGTGGGCAGGCCCGGCGGCGCCGGCCGCAGCGAACCCCGCAGGAAGTAGCCGGTGAGGGCGGCCAGCGCGGCGGTCACCGCGTCCGGGTCCGCCGCCCGGCCGAGCGGGTGCCCGGCGAAGACCTCCTCCGGCTCCGGGCCGCCCTGCGCCCGCACGCACGGCAGCATGACCAGCAGGTCGAACCAGGGCGCGGCGCGCAGGGCGTGCGGCCAGTCCACGAAGACCACACCGCCGGCCGTGAGCAGGACGTTGTCCGCGCGCAGGTCGCCGTGGGCCAGGGTGTCCCCGGACGCGCCCTCGGCCCAGCCGGCCTCCAGCGCGGCGAGTTCGGCCAGGTGACCGGCGGCCCAGTCGCCGAGCCGGTCCCGTACGCCGCCGGCCTCGCCGTCACGGAGCGCGCGCCAGCCCGCGAAGTCGCCGGCCAGCTCCCCGGCGGCGGGCGGGGCGTCGACCGGGGACGGGGTGCCGGTGCGGGCGAGCACGGTCACGGCGTCGAGCACCCGGCGCAGTTCCGCCGGCCGCCACGGGACGTGCGGCTGACGTCCCGCCACCTCCTCGAAGACCAGCGCCACCCAGGTGCCGTCGTCGTACGACCCGAGCAGCCGGGGCGCCGGCACGCCGGCCGGCAGGGCGGCTGCGTGCCGTGCCTCCTTGCGGTGCAGGCCGGGGCTGTGCGGGTTGGCCTCGGCGCTGACCGCCTTGACGAATGCGGTACCGCCGGCCGCCGTCCGCACCCGGGCGGCCACACCGGGCGAGAACCCGCCGCTCTGCGTGACGGCCCGCACGACCGGCGCCCCGAGCACCTCCCCGACGGCGTCGCGCACGACGGCCGGCAGGTCTTCCCAGGGAGCACGGACGCCCGTGGCGGGCGGGGCGACGACGGTCATGCAGAGCATGGTGCCGGTCCGCCACTCGACGTGACCAAGGGATTTACGCCGGGGCACTTGCGCCGGGGCGGGGCGAAGGGCGCCGCCGGGGGTGCGGGGCGCCTCCGGTTACGGTCGGGCGGGGAAGCGCCGGACCGCACCCGGGAGGGATCCGCGAACGGAGCCGCGAGGCACCCGGACCGGGTCACCCCCGTGTCAGGGACAGCAGTTCGCGGGCCGGGCCGGCCGGGCGGTGACCCGTGGGCCATACCGCGCGCAGGTCGCGGTGGAGGGAGACGCCCTCGACCGGGATGCTGACCAGGCGCCGCATCGACAGTTCCTCGCCCACCGCCAGTTCGCTGAGCACCGAGGGGCCGGCGCCGCTGACCGCCGAGGCCTTCACCGCCGTGGTGGAGGAGAGCTCGATCAGCGGGCGGGCCAGGCCGCCGAGGGCCGCGTCGAGGACCTGGCGGGTTCCGGAGCCGCGTTCGCGCAGGATGAGCGGGGTCGCGGCCAGCTCCGTCGCCGTCACGGGCCGCCGGCGGCGGGCCCACGGGTGGCCCGGCGCGGTGACGACGATCAGCCGGTCGTGGGCGATGACCGTGGAGTCCAGTCCCGTGGGCACGGACAGGCCCTCCACGAAACCGACGTCCGCCTCGCCGGCCAGCAGCAGCTCCGCGACCTTCGCGGAGTTGCCCGCGAGCAGCGAGACGGCCGTGTCGGGCCGCTCGGCGTGCAGCGCGAGGAGCCAGCCGGGCAGCAGGTACTCGGCGATGGTCATGCTCGCCGCGACCCTGAGCCGCGAGTCCCGCCGGTCCCTGAGCGCCCGCGCCCCCGCGTCGAAGGCCGCCGCGGCCTCCACCACCCGCCGGGCCCAGTCGGTGACCAGGGCGCCGGCGTCGGTGAGCCGGGAGCCGCGCGGCGAGCGGTCGACCAGGGCGACGCCCAGCTGCCGTTCCATGGAGCGGATCCGGCTGCTGGCGGCGGGCTGGGTGATCCCGACCTCGCGGGCCGCCGCGCCGAGACTGCCCAGCCGCGCCACCGCCAGCAGCAGCTCCAGCGCGGCGAGGTCCGGTACCCGGTGCGCCAGGGATGCCGTCGCCCGCCGCTGTTCCTCCGCCTCGCTCATAAGACCAGCTTATGTCCTCATAGAGAGGAACTCCCTGGTCAGGGAGGACCGGTCACGGGACCGTGGGGACATGGTCACCGCTGCCCAGCCCCTGCCCCTCCCTCGTGCCGACCGGCTCCGGCACCTGGGCCCGAACTGGTACGCCTGCGTGATGGGCACCGCCGTCGTCGGCTCGGCCGGCGTCGCGCTGCCCGGACCGGCGCGCGGACCGCACGGGGTCTACGCGGCCGTCTGGGCGCTGTCCCTGCTCCTGCTGCTGGCCCTGCTGGCCGCCCGGGCCGCGCACTGGAGCCGCCACCGCGACCAGGCCCGCGCCCACCTCCTCGACCCCGCCACGGCCCCCTTCTACGGCTGCCTGGCGATGGCCCTGCTGGCGGTCGGCGGCGGCGCCCTGACGGCCGGCCGCGAGCTGATCGGCACGCGCGCGGCCGTCGCCCTGGACACCGTGCTGTTCACCACCGGTACGGCGGTCGGGCTCGGGGCCGCCGTGGCCGTGCCGTACCTGATGGCCGTACGGCATCGCGTCGAGGCCGCCCAGGCCACCCCGGTGTGGCTGCTGCCGCTGGTCGCGCCCATGGTGTCGGCCGCGCTCGGCCCGCTGCTGGTGCCGCACCTGCCGCCGGGGCAGCCCCGGGAGACCCTGCTGCTCGCCTGCTTCGCGCTGTTCGGGCTGAGCCTGCTCGCCGTGCTGCTGATGCTGCCGCTGGTCTTCGCCCGGCTGCTCACCGCGGGGCCGCTGCCGCTCGCGCTCACCCCGACCCTGTTCCTGGTCCTCGGCCCGCTGGGCCAGTCCACCACCGCCGTCGCGCTGATCGCGGACGCCGCCCCCGGGGTCGTACCCGCCCCGTACGACCGCGGTTTCGGCGTGTTCGCCGTGCTCTACGGGGTGCCGGTGATGGGCTTCGCGCTGCTCTGGCTGGGTCTGTCCACCGCGCACCTGGTGCGGGCCCGGCGCCGGGGCATGGGCTTCACGCTGACGTGGTGGGCGTTCACCTTCCCGGTGGGCACCTGTGTCACCGGCGCCGCGGCCCTCGCCCGGCACACCGGGCTGGCGGTCTACGACGCCCTGGCCGTCGGCCTCTACGCCGTCCTGGTGGCCGCCTGGCTCGCGGCGGCCCGGGGCACCGTGCGCGGCCTGCTCAGCGGTGAGCTGCTCGCAGCGCCCCGGCCAGCACCCGTGGCGCTTCCGCCAGCGACGGGCCGTACCACGTCAGGTGCCGTCCGCTGACCAGGGCGCAGGGCAGGCCGGGGAAGGCCTCCGGACCGTCGTCGGCGGTGAACCGGTACGGCTCGTCGGGCAGCACCACCACGTCCGGGCGCGCCGCCCGCAGTTCGTCCAGGGGGACGCGGGGGTAGCGCTCGGGGTACGTGGCGTGGACGTGGTCCACGCCCAGGCGGGCCAGGACGTCGCCGGCGAAGGTGTCCCGGCCGAGGACCATCCAGGGCCGGCGCCAGACCGGTACGACCGCTGTCCGGCGCTCCGCCGGCCCGGGCGGCGCCGCCCAGGCGGCCTCGGCCGCGTCCAGCCAGCGGGGCCGGGCCGGCGCACCGCACGCGGTGAGCACCCGGTCCAGCTCGGTGAAGGCCTGCGGGACGCCGCGCACCTCGGTGACCAGCACCTCGACGCCCGCAGAGCGCAGGGCGTCGAGGTCGACGGCGCGGTTCTCCTCCTCGTTGGCGATCACCAGGTCGGGGGCGAGGGCGAGGATGCGGTCCACTTCGGGATTCTTCGTCCCGCCGATCCGGGTGACGTCGAGGCCCGCCGGGTGGGTGCACCAGTCGGTGGCGCCGACGAGGGCGCCGGGCAGGGTGACCGCCACGGCTTCGGTGAGCGACGGGACCAGGGAGACGACCCGGGCCGTGGAGGGGCGCGGGGCACCGCGCGACCGGCCGCGGCGGACCTGCGGACGGCCGGCGGTCATGCCGCGCGCCTGCGCCGGGCCCACCGGGCTCCCCTGCCCACTCGCCGTACCCGTCGCACCCTCAGCGAGACCGGTCCTGGACGGCCTCGATGTGCTCCGCCACCGCGACCACGATGATCCGGGTGTCCGGAACGGTGGCCCGCCACCGGTGCCGTACCCCGCCGGTCAGGTACAGGGTGTCGCCGCGGCCGAGCCGGTACGCCCGCCCCTCGGCCTCGATCTCCACCGCTCCGTCGGCGACGTACATCAGCTCGTCGTTGCGGTGCTGGAACTCGCGGCCGGCGTCGTGGTCGCCGGTGAACTCGGAGGCGTGCAGCTGATGGTGGCCGCGCACCAGGGTGCGGGTGCGCGGGTCGAAGTCGCCCTCGGGGAGGTGATCGGCGCGGACGACGTCGACACTGGCGGCCGGGTCTGCGGCGGCGAGGAGCTCGACGGCCGTGGTCCGCAGCGCGTCGGCCAGCTTCTCCAGGGAGGTGCGGCTCGGGCGGGCGCGGTCGTTCTCGACCTGGCTGAGGAAGGGCACCGAGAGGCCGCTGCGCTCGGCGACGACGGCGAGGGTCAGTTCCAGCGCACGGCGGCGCCGGCGGACGGCCGCGCCCACCCGCACGGGCTGCTGCTCTTTGTGGTCGCCCATCGCTCCGGCTCCCTCCCTCACTCGTCGTGCCGCTGTCCGAGTGCCCGCTGCGGGGCACACCTCTTCCGATGACTTCTCTGCACCCTACGCATGTTCGGCAAACCGTTTCACGTGGCCGTCACATCCCTGACATCCCCGTGCTCCCCCACCCCGTCGGTTCGCGCCAGCGCCGGGGCCGGCGACCGGTCCGGGACCCGGTCACCCCGGAGGATGAACTCGCCGACCAGCCGGGCGGGGCACCCCGGCCCGGGCCAACGCTCCTGACGCAGGGTGATTGGCCTGATCCCGACCGCGGGCAGAACGCGTCGAGGTAGCACCGGGCGCTGTCGGTGGCGTGCGGCATGATGCGTGCGTGACCGGACGACTGATGCTTCTCGACACCGCCTCGCTGTACTTCCGCGCCTACTTCGGCGTCCCGGACTCCGTGAAGGCGCCGGACGGCACGCCCGTCAACGCGGTCCGCGGGCTGCTGGACTTCATCGACCGGCTGGTCAAGGACCACCGCCCGGAGCACCTGGTGGCCTGCATGGACGCCGACTGGCGCCCGCAGTGGCGGGTGGACCTCATCCCCACCTACAAGGCGCACCGGGTCGCCGAGGAGCACGCGGGCACGCCGGACGAGGAGGAGGTGCCGGACACCCTCGCCCCGCAGGTGCCGGTGATCGAGGAGGTGCTGGACGCGATCGGCATCGCGCGCGTCGGTGTCGCGGGGTACGAGGCGGACGACGTGATCGGCACGTTCACCGCGCGGGCCCGGGGTCCGGTCGACATCGTCACCGGTGACCGCGATCTGTACCAGCTGGTGGACGACGAGCGGGAGATCCGGGTGCTGTACCCGCTGAAGGGCGTCGGCACGCTCCAGCTGACCGACGCGGCGGTGCTGCGCGAGAAGTATGGCGTCGACGGGCGTGGGTACGCGGATCTGGCGCTGCTGCGCGGCGACCCGAGCGACGGCCTGCCGGGCGTGGCCGGGATCGGCGAGAAGACGGCCGCCAAGCTGCTCGCCGAGTTCGGCGACCTGGCCGGGATCATGGCGGCGGTCGACGACCCGCGGGCGAAGCTCACGCCGTCGCAGCGCAAGCGGCTCACCGAGGCCCGGCCGTACGTCGCGGTCGCGCCGAAGGTCGTGCGGGTGGCCGGTGACGTGCCGCTGCCGGACGTCGACACGGCCCTGCCGCGGGCCCCGCGCGATCCGGCGGCACTGGAGGCGCTGGGGCACCGGTGGGGCCTCGGCGGCTCCCTGCAGCGGCTGTTGACGACGCTCGCGCGGTGACGGCGACCGGAATATTCCGGTAAAAGGATCAAGGCGGGCGCGGGCGGAACAGGTGTGGAACCGGAGCGGGATGCTAACTTAGGTAAACCTAACCAACCCCGCAGGAGGCCGTGATGGCAGAGCGTCCGGGACGAAAGCCGCGCAAGCCCCATACCGCCCGGGTGCTGCGCACCGAGCGGCTGACCCCGCACATGCAGCGCGTGGTGCTCGGCGGCGAGGGCCTGGCCGGATTCGCCGCGGACACCTGCACCGACCACTACGTGAAGCTGCTGTTCGGTGCCGACGGCGTCACCTACCCGGAGCCGTTCGACCTGGAGCGGATCCGCGCCGAGTTCCCGCGCGAGCAGTGGCCGGTGACCCGTACGTACACCGTGCGGGCCTGGGACCCGGGCCGGCGGGAGCTGACCCTGGACTTCGTCGTCCACGGCGACGAGGGCCTGGCCGGTCCCTGGGCCCTCCGGGCGCAGCCCGGCGACACCGTGCGCTTCATGGGCCCCGGCGGCGCCTACGCTCCCGACCCGGAGGCCGACTGGCACCTGCTCGCCGGTGACGAGAGCGCGCTGCCCGCGATCGCCCGCGCCCTGGAGACGCTGCCCGCCGGCGCCCGTGCGCACGCCTTCGTCGAGGTGTCCGGCCCCGAGGAGGAGCAGCGGATCGACACCGAGGTGCCGGTGGTCTGGCTGCACCGCGGGGGCCGCCCGGTCGGCGAGGTCCTGGTGGAGGCGGTGCGCGCGCTGGAGTTCCCCGAAGGCCGGGTGCACGCCTTCGTGCACGGCGAGGCGGGCTTCGTGAAGGAGCTGCGCCGGCTGCTGCGGGTCGAGCGGGAGTTCCCGCGCGAGGACCTGTCGATCTCCGGCTACTGGCGCCTCGGCCACAACGAGGACGGCTGGCAGGCCTCCAAGCGGGAGTGGAACGCCCGGATCGAGGCCGAGCAGGAGGGCGCGGAGGCAGCGGCGGCCTGAGCGGACGTACAACCGGCGGCGGCACCCGGGCCGGGTGCCGCCGCCGATGTACGTCCGTCGTGGTTCTCAGTCGCCGCGCACGCGGGCGTGCAGGTGCATGTCGTGCCAGCCGTCCGGATGGTTCAGGGCGCTGCGCTTGGTGCCCTCCAGGGCGAACCCGGCCTTGCCGGCGACCCGGCAGGACGCCTCGTTGGCGATGGCGTGCGTGAGTTCCAGGCGGTGCAGGCCCAGCTCCTCGAAGGACCAGTGGGCCAGGGCCGCCGTGGCGCGCACGGCGACGCCCCGGCCCCGCGCCCGCGCCACCGTCCAGTACGCCACCTCGGCGACGCCGTCCCCGAGCTGGATCTGGCGCAGCGCGACCCGGCCCAGCAGCTCGTCCGTCGCTCCCTCCACGACGGCCCACTGCCCCTCGCGCTCGTCCGCCCACCCCTGGTGCCACTGCGTGATCCAGCCGGCGGCCTCCTCGGCGGACTCGCAGGACCTTATGTGCCACTGCCGCAGGACCGGGTCCTGGAAGGCGGCGTGCACCGCGGGCGCGTCCTCGGCCCGCCAGGGGCGCAGGACCAGGCCGTCGCCGGCGGGGAGGGTGGGCTGGGGGGCGCCGGCCAGCGCGCCGGGGGCCACGACCGGGCTGGTGAGATAGGGCATGGTCGTCATCCTGCCGAGTTCGCGGCCATCGGCGCAGCCGATTTCGGCCCCCGTCCCGGTGACGCCGTCCCCGTACCCTTGACCCCGATGAGACGCCGTACGCCGCCCCCGCCCGCCCCGCTCCCCCAGCGCGAAGGGGTCGACCCCGTGCGGGTACGGCTGCCCGTGGACGGGGCGTGGGCCACCGTGCGCGAACACCTGGTGGAGCGGCTGACGGGGGCCGGGCCCGGCACGATCGAGTCGATGTTCGCCGCGGGGCTGGTGGTCGGGGCCGACGGGCGGGCCGTGGCGCCGGACGCGCCGTACCTGCCGGGGATGTACGTCTGGTTCCACCGTGAGCTGCCCACCGAGGTGCCGGTGCCGTTCCCGGTGGAGGTGGTGTACCGGGACGAGCACATCGTGGTGGCCGACAAGCCGCACTTCCTGGCCACGACACCGCGCGGCATGCACGTCGCCGAGACCGCGCTGGCCCGGCTCCGGCGCGAGCTGGGCGTCCCGGCGCTGACGGCGGCCCACCGCCTGGACCGGCTCACCGCCGGACTGGTGCTGTTCACGGTACGGCCCGAGGAGCGCGGCGCCTACCAGACGCTGTTCCGGGACCGGCGCGTACGCAAGGAGTACGAGGCCGTGGCGCCGTACGATCCCGCGCTCACCCTGCCCCGGACCGTGCGCAGCAGGATCGTCAAGGAGCGGGGGGTGCGGGCCGCCCGGGAGGTCGCGGGCGAGCCGAACGCGGAGACCCGGGTGGAACTGGCCGGGCACCGCGCCGGACTCGGCCGCTACCGGCTCGTCCCCACGACCGGCCAGACCCACCAGCTGCGGGTGCATCTGAACAGCCTGGGGGTCCCCATCCTCGGCGACCCGCTCTATCCCGAGGCGGTTGCTTGCGAATCCCCCGGCGCCTTCCGCCGTCCCCTCCAACTGCTGGCCCGGGCACTGGAGTTCACCGACCCGGTCACGGGCGCGGAGCACGCGTTCACCAGCGCGCGCACGCTGAGCGCCTGGACGTCGTACGAGTCGTGGGCCGCCGGGGTCCGGTCCCCGGGAGGGACGTGACTCACTCGCCGCGCCACCAGGCCAGCAGCCGCTGCCAGAAGCCCCGGGGACGGACGGGTTGCGGGTCCGGTGCAGGGGACGGGGGCGGGGTGGGGCCGGGGTGGACGGTGGCCGGCCGGGAGCCGGCGGGCGGCGCCGGGTCGGTGCTCAGGGTGCCGACCTGCCAGTGGGAGCGCTGCTGCGGCACGGGCATGGCCTGCGGCGGCAGGTCGACGTCCTGCTGCGGCTTCGGTTCGAAGCGCACCGGCAGGGCCACCAGGTGCCGGGAGGCGATGGACGACCGCCAGCGCAGGTCCTCCTCGGGGCAGTCGAGCTGGATGTCGGACAGCCGGGTCAGCAGCGCGTCGACGCCGACGTCCGCGATGGCGCGGCCGATGTCCTGGCCGGGGCACTCGTGCGGGCCCCCGCCGAAGGAGAGGTGCGCGCGGTTGCCCTGCATGCTCGCGGACAGGTCGGGCCGGACCCGCGGGTCGACGTTGCCCGGGGCGGGCGCGAAGAGCAGCCCGTCGCCCTTGCGGATCTGCCGGCCGCCCAGCTCGGTGTCCTGCTTGGCGTAGTAGCCGAGGACGGTGCTGAACGGCGGCTCGTCCCAGAGGGACTGCTCGATCGCCTCCGGCACCGTCATCTGGCCGCCGTTGAGCTGGGCGCGGAACCCCGGCTCGGTCAGCACCATGCGCAGCGCGTTGGCGAGCAGGTTGACGGTGGCCTCGTACGCCGCGAAGAGGACGACCCGCAGGTGTTCGCGGACCTCGTCGTCGGTGAGCCCGGCCGGGTGGGTGATGAGGTGACTGGTGAAGTCGTCCTCGGGCTCGGCGCGCCGCCGGGCGGTGAGCCGGCCGAGCGCCTCCATGACGTAGGTGTGGCTCTGGATGGCGGTCTCGGTGCCCTTGAGGGCGTCCCGGGCGGCCTGCACCATCCGGTCGTTGTACTCCTCGGCCATGCCGAGGATCTCGCACATCACGGCCATCGGCAGGTGCTCGGCGAACTGGGAGACCAGGTCGGCCCGCCCCCGCTCGCAGATGCTGTTGACCAGGATCTGGGTGTAGCGGCCGATGTGGCGGCGCACGCTGCGGTGGTCGATGGTCTCCATGGCCGCGGTGACGGCGCCGCGCAGCCGCTTGTGCTCCTCGCCCTCGGCGTGGGAGCAGATGGGCTGCCAGGCGATGTGCGGCATGAGCGGGTGGTCGGGCTTGACCCTGCCCTCGCGCAGCGGGGTCCAGATCCGGCTGTCCCGGGTGAACTGGGAGGCCTGGCGCACCATCTGCAGGTTCTCGGCGTGGCCGAGGACCACCCACATGGGGACGTCGTCGTGGAGGAGCACGGGCGCAACGGGGCCGTGCTCCTCGCGCAGGCGCTCGTACAGCTCGCCGAGGTCCTCCGCTTCGGGGCCGTAGAGCCGGCGCGGTCCCCCGGGGACGAGGCCGTGCGCGGGGCAGCCCGGCGGCGGACCGGAGAGGGTGTCGTGCGTGCCGGTCGGAAAGGAGGGTTCAGACGTCACAGTCGTCGCTTTCGAAAACGGAAAGGGCAGGGGTCGGGGGCTGCCGTCAGGTGAGGGCGCCGGACATGGCGAGCGAGTGCAGGAAGCGCATCAGGGTCAGCAGCACGTCCTTGCTGGAGGCCCGGCGGCGTACGTCGCACTCGATGATCGGGACGTCCGGGCCCAGGTCGAGTGCGATGCGCAGTTCCTCGACGGGGTAACGGGGCGCGTCCGGGAAGGAGTTGACGGCGACGACGAAGGGCACACCGCCCTCCTCCAGCCGCCCCATGACGTCGAAGCTGACCTCCAGGCGCCGGGTGTCGACGAGCACGACCGCGCCGAGCGCGCCCTCGAACAGGCCGTTCCACAGGAACCAGAAGCGCTCCTGGCCGGGGGTGCCGAAGAGGTAGAGCACCAGTTTCTCGGTGATGCTGATGCGGCCGAAGTCCATGGCCACGGTGGTGGCCGTCTTGGAGTCGGAGCCGTAGTCGTCGTCGACTCCGATGCCGGCCTGCGTCATGGTCTCCTCGGTGGTCAGCGGTCTGATCTCGCTGACCGAACCGACCATGGTGGTCTTGCCGACGCCGAAACCGCCCACGATCACGATCTTCACCGCGGCCTGTGCCGTGTGCGGCAGCTGGTCCTCGGTGCGCGGGCCGGGGAGGGTGTCAGAGCCTTTGAAGTCCATGCATCACCGCTTCGAGAAGTGATCGGTCGGGGACGGCCTGGCGGACGATGGGGGCGCGCGCGTGCACCAGTTCGGCCGTGATCAGCTCGGTGAGCAGGACGGTCATCGTGCTGAACGGAAGCCTGAGATAGGCCGAGAGCTCCGCCACGGACAGCGGGGCGCGGCAGAGGCGGAGCACCGCCGCCTGCTCGGGCGTGGCGGAGACCGGTGGCGCGGTGCGCGCCACGATCAGCGTCACCAGGTCGAGTTCGGCGCGGGCGCCGTCGGACCCGGCCACGGAGTACAGCCGTTCCGGGTTCTGCCGCGGCCCCTGGCCGTCCGCCGCCTCCGGCAGCGCGGGCTGCGGCGGCCGGGGAGCCGGTTGCGGCTGCGGGGTCAGGGGCTGCGGCCGGCGCCGCGTGCGTCGTGGAGGGGTCATACGGTCTGCCCGTTCCGCCGGGGCGGACTGGTGAGATGGGCGCCGATCCGGACGACGAGGTCGCGCATCATGCCGCTCATCCGGCCCGGTTCGCAGGTCACGTCGGAGAGCACGGCGAGGAAGGCGCCGGGGCCGGCGTTCATGAGGTAGAAGTAGCCGCCGTCGATCTCGAAGACGACGGTCTTCATGTCGCCGGCCCCGGGCAGCTCCTGGATGATGGCGCTGGCCAGGCTCTGTACGCCCGCGCAGGCGGCGGCCACCCGGTCGGCGGCGTCGGGGTCGCCGCCGTAGCGGGCGATGCGCAGTCCGTCCGCGGAGAGGACCACGATCATCTCGATGCCCGGCACGCCGTCGTTCAGCTGCTTGAGCATCCAGTCCAGGTTGCCTCGCTGCTGGATCACTTGAGGTCCCCCTCGTCGTCGGCCCCGGTGGCGGTCTCGGTGGCGCCCTCGGCGTAGTCGGCCGAATCGTTGAGCAGATGCAGGTACTTGGTCGGGTGGAGCGTGAAGTCGGTCAGTTCGTGGGTGGGGGTGTCCGGCGGCATGCCCTTGCGCAGGCCGTTCCAGAAGTCCTCCATCCACAGGCCCGGCGGCCGGTCCATGAGCTTCTTGCGCTCGGGGTCGATCTCGGGCTCCGGCTCGGGCTCCGGCTTGCGCTGCGACCAGATGGTCGGCCGGCCCTCGCGTTCGGCCCGTTCGATGGCGGCCTGTTCGGCGTACCGCTGGGTGAGCGGGGTCCGCACCCGGCTGCGGCGCTGCGGCAGGCCGCCCGCCGTCCACTCGGTGACCTCGGGGACCTCGTCCTCCAGGGAGACCCCGGCGGGGATCTTGGGGCTGGTGGGGCGGCGCTTCTTGGCCGGGCGCTTGGGGCCCTCGACGGCGTCCGCCGTCGGGATCTGGGCCGCGGCGGCACCGATGCCGTGGGCCTGCACGGCGCCGACGCCGGGCTCGGTGGTCGTCATGACGCGCGGCACCACGAGGATGGCGCGGACCCCGCCGTAGGCGGAGGAGCGCAGCGAGACCTCCATGTCGAACCGCTTGCACAGGCGGCCGACGACGGCGAGGCCGAGGCGCGGGTTCTCGCCGAGGTTGTGGGCGTCCTCACCGTTCTTGGCGTCCTCGATCATCTGCTCGATGCGGGCGCGGGACTCCTCGCTGAGGCTGACCCCGCAGTCCTCGATCTCGATGACGATGCCCGACTGCACCTCGACGGCCGTGACGTGCACCTTGGTGGTGGGCGGCGAGTAGCGGGTGGCGTTGTCGAGGAGTTCGGCGGCGGCGTGGATGACCGGCTCGACCGAGGTGCCCTTGATGTTGATGTTGACGATGGAGGCCAGGTTGATGCGGCGGTACTCCAGGATGCGCGACATGGCACCGCGCAACACGCTGTAGAGGGAGACCGGCAAAGGCCACTGGCGGCCGGGCCGGCCGCCGCCGAGGACGGAGATGGTGTCGGCGAGCCGGCCGATCAGCGAGGTGCCGTGGTCGATGCGCAGCAGGTCGTCGAAGACCTCGGGGTTGCGGCCGTGGTCCTCCTCCATCTCGCGGAGTTCCTGGGCCTGCTGGTGGACGATGGCCTGGACGCGGCGGGCGACGCTCACGAAGGAGCGCTCCGTGGCGTCGCGCATCGAGATCTCCTGGTCGGCGCCGCGCAGCGCCATGCGGATCAGTTCGCGGTAGCCGTCGGGCAGGGAGCGCAGGTAGGGGTCCGCGTCGAAGACGTCGCGGACGACGTTGCGGAGCACCGCGCCGCGGCGCAGCCGGTAGAAGCCGTTGGGCAGGACCTCGGTGGCGAAGCGCTCCATCAGCTCGTTGTGGGCGGCGATCCGCTGCTCCAGGTACGCCGTGTGACGGGCGTGTTCGGCCTGTGCCTCGCGGAGCCGTCGGCCGCGGCGGGCGGCCTCCCCGGCGGTGCCGAGGACCAGCAGCACGGCCAGCGCTCCGCACACGCCGACGGCGAGCCGGGCCGCGGGCGGTACGAGGGCGACGGCGGCGCCGGCCGCCGCGGCCATCACTATCGCCGGCGGCAGGAGCACTCGCGCATAGGGGCGTTCGCGGCGACCGGGAGGCTTCTGAACACTCACCATGGATGCCTTCTGAGACGAATCGGCTGGGTGTCGGGAGGGCTTGCGGGGGGAAGGTACAGATATGTTCGGGACGTACGGCACGTTTGGGAACAGACGCACGAATACGCTCAACTCGGTGCGCCGCGGGCGAGCTTAGTCCGACCGGATCATCGCCGTGTCATATTCGGCAAGCACCTGAAATCGCCCGCACAGGAGGAGTAACCTCAACTCCTTTTACACGCAGGGCTTTTGTTCGAACACGGTAGGTAACACCCGACGGGCGTACGAAACTCACTTACCGTGAAGAGTGAAACGGCGACCGGGGCCGCACCTAGGCGGCCGCGATCGCCGTTCCGGGCGAAGACGGACGGGTCAGCCGACGGACGAGTAGGCCACCACGCCCCGCAGCAACTGGTCGACGGCCTTGCGCGCGGTCTTCGCCACCGTCGAACCCGCCGCGGGAGCCGCCGAGATCTGCCCGAGCACGTCGATGACCTGCTTGCACCACCGCACGAAGTCGCCGGCCGGCATGTCCGCCTCCCGCAGCACCTCGTCGAGCCCCTTGCCGGACGCCCACATGTACGCGGCCCAGGCGAACCCGAGGTCGGGCTCGCGCTGCCCGACACCCTCGGTCTGGCTGATCCGGAAGTCCTCCTCCAGCCCGTCGAGCCGGCCCCAGATCCGGACCATCTCTCCGAGCGCGGCCTTGGCCTTCCCGGAGGGCAGCTTCGGCGCCATGGCGTCGTCGCCGACCCGTGCCTCGTAGACCAGCGCCGAGACGCAGGCGGCGAGTTCGGCGGGTGCCAGGTCCTCCCAGACCCGCTCGCGCAGGCACTCGCTGGCCAGCAGGTCCAGTTCGCCGTACAGCCGCGCGAGCCGCTTGCCGTGCTCGGTGACCTCGTCGCCGCGCAGATAGTCCAGCTCGGTCAGCAGGGCCACGATCCGGTCGAAGGTCCGCGCGATCGTGTTGGTGCGGCCCTCGATGCGCCGCTCCAGCTGCGAGGTGTCGCGCAGCAGCCGGTGGTAGCGCTCGGCCCAGCGGGCGTGGTCCTCACGGTCGTTGCACCCGTGGCACGGGTGCGCGCGGATCGCCGTGCGCAGCCGTGCGATCTCGCGGTCGTCGGCGGCCTGGGACCGCTTCCTGCGTGCCCGCTCCGGCGGGATGTGCCCGGCCTTGGAGCGCAGCGCGGAGGCGAGGTCCCGGCGGGACTGCGGCGAGCGCGGGTTGAAGGACTTCGGGATCCGCATCCGGTCCAGCGGCTCCACCGGCACCGGGAAGTCCATCGACGCCAGCCGCTTGACCTGCCGCTCGGCGGTCAGCACCAGCGGGCGCGGCCCGTCGTGGTGGTCGAGGCCGCGGTGGCCGTCGGAGCGGCCCGCGGGCAGCCCGGGGTCCAGCACCAGGGCGAGGCCCGCGTACTTGCCCGTGGGCACGTGGATGACGTCGCCCGGCTTCAGCTTCTCCAGGGCGACGGCGGCCTCGGCCCGGCGCTCGACGGCGCCCTGCCGGGCCAGCTCGGTCTCCCTGTCCTTCAGCTCCCGGCGCAGCCGCGCGTACTCCTCGAAGTCGCCGAGGTGGCAGGTCATGGAGGCCTTGTAGCCCTCCAGGCCCTCCTCGTTGCGCTGCACCTGGCGGGAGATCCCGACGACCGACTTGTCGGCCTGGAACTGCGCGAAGGAGGTCTCCAGCAGCTCGCGCGAGCGGTGCCGGCCGAACTGCTCGACCAGGTTGACCGCCATGTTGTACGACGGCTTGAAGCTGGAGCGCAGCGGATACGTACGGGTGCCCGCCAGACCGGCGAGGTGCTCGGGGCTCATGCCGCGCTGCCAGAGCACCACGGCGTGGCCCTCGACGTCGATGCCGCGGCGGCCGGCCCGGCCGGTCAGCTGGGTGTACTCGCCGGGCGTGATGTCGGCGTGCTGCTCGCCGTTCCACTTGACGAGCTTCTCCAGCACCACCGAGCGGGCGGGCATGTTGATGCCGAGCGCGAGGGTCTCGGTGGCGAAGACGGCCTTGACCAGGCCGCGGACGAACAGCTCCTCCACGACCTCCTTGAAGGTCGGCAGCATGCCCGCGTGGTGGGCGGCGATCCCGCGCTCCAGGCCCTCCAGCCACTCGTAGTAGCCGAGGACGTGCAGGTCCTCGGTCGGGATGGAGGCGGTGCGCTCCTCGACCAGGGCGCGGACCTGCTCGCGCGCCTCCTCGTCGTTGAGCCTCAGGCCCGCGTACAGGCACTGCTGGACGGCGGCCTCGCAGGCGGCACGGCTGAAGATGAACGTGATGGCCGGGAGCAGGCCCGCGGAGTCGAGCCGCTCGATGACCTCCGGCCGGCCCGGGGTCCACACGCGCGAGCGCTGTCTGCGCTCCCGCTCCCGGTCGGCCTCGCGCATCGCCCGGCCGCGCCTGCGGTCCTGGTACGACGGCCGGGTGGCCTCCATGCGGGCGAGACGGGCCAGATCGGGGTTGACGGCCTTCTTGTGGCCCTCGCCCTCCTCGAACAGGTCGTACATCCGGCGCCCGGCGAGCACGTGCTGGAACAGCGGCACGGGCCGGTGCTCGGAGACGATCACCTCGGTGTCGCCCCGGACGGTGTCCAGCCAGTCACCGAACTCCTCCGCGTTGGACACGGTGGCGGAGAGCGAGACCAGCGTGACCGACTCGGGCAGGTGGATGATCACCTCCTCCCAGACGGCGCCGCGGAAGCGGTCGGAGAGGTAGTGCACCTCGTCCATGACCACATAGCCGAGGCCGAGGAGGGTCTGCGAGCCGGCGTAGAGCATGTTCCGCAGCACCTCGGTGGTCATCACGACCACCGGGGCGTCGGAGTTCACGCTGTTGTCGCCGGTGAGCAGGCCGACCTTCGCCGTGCCGTAGCGGCGGCACAGATCGGCGTACTTCTGGTTCGACAGCGCCTTGATGGGTGTCGTGTAGAAGCACTTCTTGCCCTGCAGCAGCGCGAGGTGGACGGCGAACTCGCCCACGATCGTCTTGCCCGAGCCGGTGGGGGCGGCCACCAGTACGCCCTTCCCCGCTTCGAGTGCCTGGCAGGCCTCGATCTGGAAGGGGTCGAGGCCGAAGTCGTACATCTCGCGGAAGGAGGCGAGGGCGGTGGCCTGCTCGGCTGCCCGCCTGCGGGCTGCCGCGTACCGCTCGGCCGGTGAGAGATCCTCTGTCATCGTACTTTCGAGCGTACCGGGCGCCGCCGACAACAGGACGATCATTATCCGGATCCCCGGCCCGCCGGGAGACGACGGATGCCCCCGTCCCTGGGGGACGGGGGCATCCACGGCGGGGCGGACAACGGTCAGGTCACGTCGTCGTACCCGTTGATCCGGTCCGTGCTCGCCTGCTCGGGCAGCCCGTGGCTGACCGGGACGGGATCGGCCTCGCCGATGTCCTCGGGCGTGAGGTCCAGCTCGGAGGCCTCGTCGTCGGCCGGGCCCGCGGCGTCGCGGCGGCGCCTGCGGCGGTCGTTGAGCAGCGAGAAGCAGCACGCGCCGAAGTACAGCACCCAGATCGGCCCGGCGAGCGCCAGCATGGACAGCGGGTCGGTGCTCGGCGTGGCCACGGCGGCGAACACCGTGATGCCCAGGATCATGGCCCGCCACCAGCCGATCATCCGGCTTCCGGTCAGCACCCCGGTGAGGTTGAGCATGACCAGCAGCAGCGGCAGCTCGAAGGACAGACCGAAGACGATCACCATGCGCGTGACCAGCTGGAGCAGGTCGTCGAGCGGCAGCAGGTTGGCGATCCGGCCGTCCGGGGTGAAGCCGAGCAGCACCTTCGCGGTGGTCGGCAGCACCTTGTACGCGAAGAAGGCGCCGGCGAAGAACAGGGGGGCGCCGGTGAAGACGAAGGCGTACGCGTACTTCTTCTCGTGCCGGTGCAGTCCCGGGGCCACGAAAGCCCAGAGCTGGTAGAGCCAGACCGGCGACGCGAACACGACACCGGCCATCAGCGACACCTGCAGCGCCAGCGTGAAGGGGGCGAGCAGGCCGTTGATCGTGATCTGCGCACACGGCTGCGACTTGGCAGTCGAGTGGGCCAGTTCCGCGAAGCTCTTCCCGCAACCGACCGAGTCGAGGATCGGCTGGGTCAGGAAGTTGATGATGTCGTTGTAGAAGAAGGCGGCGACCACCGTCACCACGACGACGGCCAGCATCGCCTTCGCGAGCCGGTTGCGGAGCTCACGAAGGTGATCCGCAAGGGGCATCCGCCCCTCCGGATCCTTCTCCTTGTTGCGGGCAGACTTGAGCAACCCACGTCCTCATCTCGTGCGGCAGGCCGGGGTCCGGCCCTGCGTCAGCGCTGGGTGGTGTCCGTCGGCTCGTTGACCGGCCGCGAGCTGGTCACGTCGCCGGGGGCCGCCTGGATGGTGCGCTGGGCCGGAGGCTGCTCGCCGGAGGTGGGCGCCTGTGCGGAGCCGTTGCCCTCTTCCTTCATCGCCTTGGCCTCGCTCTTGAGGATGCGCGCGGACTTGCCGAGCGAGCGGGCCATGTCCGGAAGCTTCTTCGCGCCGAACAGCAGGATGATGACGACGAGGATGAGAATGATCTCGGGAGCTCCGAGCCTTCCGAACATAAGTCTTTACCTTCTCACCGAGGCGGCTGGGTGGGGTGCTGTCCGACCAGTCGGACATGTGTCCGATGGTCGTCTGGCAGCGATCGTAGCGCTCAGGGGTAAACGCGAAGCAATCCCCGTGCGTACTCCCGGTCCACGGTACGGGCCTCGTTCTCCGCACCACGACAAGCAGCGTACCTTTCCCGCACGGCAGCATGACAGGGCGAAGTGACGCAAAGCGCTTGCCCCGCAGGGCTCACGGGCACCGCCCGCCGCTGCTCACAGGGTGTCCACCGCACGGGCCGTGCTCACCGCCGCCCGCTCCAGGGCCTCCGCGGCCCGGTTGATACGGCGCGCGGAGTCCGCCACCTGCGCGCCGAGGCGCCGCGCCTCCAGGAACACCCGCACGGCGAGCACCCCCAGGACGGCGAGACCCAGGAAACCCATGGCTACCGCGAACATCGGCCAGAACATGACGTCGAGACTAGACCGTCCGCCGGCCCGGGACGCGACCGGCTACACCGTGGAGTGCAGCCGCAGGGTGCTCACCCCGCCGCCGGTGAGCAGCTCGACGATCCGCTCCCCCGCGGGCTTGCGTACGACGGCGCCGCAGTCGGGGCAGGTGAAGGAGTAGAACGTCGTCCGGCTGCTGGCGCCGATGGCGAGGCGCAGCGCGCTCGCGGCCAGTTCGAAGCGGCCGCGGCAGTCGGGGCAGCCGGCTCTGAACACGACCGGGGCCACTCTGCGCATCCCGGCGAACGCGGTCGCCGCCGTCATCTCACCCGCACGCTCGCTCACAGGCCTCGCTCCTTCTTCTGCTCGTTCGCCGGGCGCGCCGCCGCGGAGTGCCGCGGTCGTGCCGGCTCGCGTCTGCGGCGCCGCCGGTGCCGGCCGCGCGGTCCTGGCCGCGCCGCGCCGGGCGCGCCTCACCGCCCGGAGGCCGCCGGCCGTTCCGTGTCGTACGCCGCCAGTGCCTCCGCCGCCGCTCTCCGGGCGCTCTCGGCCAGGTCCGGCGGGGACACGATCCGGCCGTCGCCGCCGAGCCGCAGCGCGAGCCGGCGCAGGGAGGCCGGATCGGGGGTGCGCAGAGTGATACGCAGCCCGCCGTCGGGAAGCTCATCGGCGCTGTCGTGCGGGTAGTACTCGGCGACCCAGCGGCCGCCGGGGCCGACCTCGACCACGACCTCCGGGTCCTCGGCGGCCGGCTGGACCAGGGCCTCGGACAGGTCGCGCAGTTCTATCTCGGGCGGCGCCGAGGGCTCGTCGAGAATCCTGATCTCGGCGACCCGGTCGAGCCGGAAGGTGCGCCGGGCCTCGGAGCGGCGGCACCAGGCCTCGACGTAGGTGTGGCCGACGCTGACCAGCCGGATGGGGTCGATCTCGCGCTCGGTGACCTCGTCGCGGGCCGGCGAGTAGTAGCGGATCCACAGCCGGCGGCGCTCGGAGATCGCCCGGTCGACGTCGGCGAAGACACCGCCCTCGGACTCGAAGGTCACCGACAGCCGGGAGCTGGCACCGGCGGCCTCGCCGGCCGCGGCCTCGACCTTGGCGGTGGCCCGCAGCAGGGCCTGCCGGTCGCTCTCCCGCAGACCGGGCAGGGTCGACACCGCGCGGGCGGCGACCAGCAGGGCGGTGGCCTCGTCGGCGGCGAGCCGGAGCGGTTCGGCCGCCTCCTCGCCGAGCGCGGCCGGGTTGTGCCACCAGATGCGCTCGCCGTCGGTGTCGATGTCCAGCAGGTCGCCGCCGCGGAAGCTGGTGCCGCACATGGGCAGCAGGTCGAGGTCGGCGACCAGCTCGTCCTCGGTGATGCCGAAGGCGCGCGCGACGTCGGCGATCCGGGCGCCGGGGCGCTCCCTCAGATAGGTCACCAGGGAGAGCATCCGCCGGGTCTGGTCGATCGCGTTGACGGTCCTGGCCGGTTTGGCTGCCACAGTCTCCCCCTCAGCCCTTGGCCACGGCACGCAGCCGGTCCACCACGTCGGCCCGCAGCTCGGCCGGCTCCAGGACCACCACGTCCGGTCCGAACTCCACCAGCCAGGCGTCCAGGCCGTGCCCGTACGGAATCTCCAACTCGTCCCAGCCGTCGCCGAGTTCCCGGACCTCGACGGCTTTCGCCCGAAGGGGGTAACCGGCGCCGGAACGCAGCCGGATCCGCGCCGAGCGGTCGGCGATCTCCCCGGCCCAGCTCTCGACGGTCTCGCGCACGGTGACGACGTCGGGCACGGGCGCGGTGAAGCCCGTACCCCGGGAGCGGACCTTGCCGGTGATCCGGGAGAGCCGGAAGACGCGCTCGGCGCCCCGGCCGCGGTCGAAGCCGGCCAGGTACCAGTGGCCGCGCCAGCACTCCAGCGCCCACGGCTCGACGTGCCGGGGCTCGGGGCGGGCGGCGGATGCCTTGCGGTACTCGAAGACGACGGGGCGCCGGTCGCGGCAGGCCAGCATCAGCGGCTCGAAGGCGGCCTCGTGCACCGGGATGCGCGGTTCCAGGGCGCCGTGTGCCTCGTACGGGTCGACGTCCTCGGGCAGGCCGGCGGCGCGCAGCTTCTGCAGGGCGCCGCTGGCGGCCCCGGCCAGCCGGGCCTGCTGCCAGACCTTGGCGGCAAGACCCAGGGCGGCGGCCTCCTCGGCGTCCAGGGTGATCGGGGGAAGGCGGTTGCTGTCGCGGCGGGCGAGGTAGCCGACCTCGCCGTCCATGTTCTCGACGGTCGCGATGACGAGGCCCAGTTCGCGCAGGTCGTCCTTGTCCCGCTCGAACATGCGGTTGAAGGAGTCGTCGTTGCCCGCTTCCAGATAGGCCTCGATCGACTCCCGCAGCTCGCGCTTGCTGAGCGGCCGGCGGGTGCCGAGCAGACACAGCGCGAGGTTCATCAGCCGCTCGGCCTTGGCAATGGCCATCGACGCCCTTCGCTTCCCTATGGTGCTTCTGACCGATGACCGTACCGCCCCGCGGGGCGGTGACAAAAGCCGAGGGCCCATGCCCGAACAGGCATGGGCCCCAGGTGATCGGATCCGGTCGGACCCGGCCGGCCGATCAGGAGTGGATCACGGGTGGATCAGACCCCGAGCAGGTCCACCACGAAGATGAGGGTCTCGCCCGGCTTGATCGCCGGGGTCGGGCTCTGGTTGCCGTAGGCGAGGTGGGCGGGGATGGTCAGCTGGCGGCGGCCGCCGACCTTCATGCCCTGCACACCCAGGTCCCAGCCCTGGATGACCCGGCCGGCGCCCAGCGGGAAGCGGAACGGAGCGCCGCGGTTCCAGCTGGCGTCGAACTCCTCACCGGTGCTGAACGCCACGCCCACGTAGTGGACGGTGACGGTCTGGCCCGCCTGCGCGACGGGGCCGTCGCCCTCCCAGATGTCCTTGATCTCAAGGTCCGCCGGAGGCTCGCCGCCCGGGAAGTCGATCTCGGGCTTGTCGATGCTCACGTCAAAAGCTCCTGCTTGTGTACGACACGAAACGCGGACAGTCTTTCATCTCCGCGGGCTTCCCGCCCGCCCCGGGAGCCTCCTCCGTCACATGGCCGCGAGGATGTCCACGGTGAACACGAGGGTGGAGTCCTTCTTGATGACGCCACCGCTCGGCGGGGTGTTCCCGTAGCCCAGCTGCGGCGGGACGACGATCAGGACCCGGCTGCCGACCTTCTTGCCGGTCAGGCCCTCGGCCAGGCCCTTGACCGCCTGCTGCATCTGCTCCAGTCCGAACTGGCTGAGCCGCCCCGAGCCGTACGTCCGCTGGAAGGTCTTGCCGCCCTCCCAGACCAGGCCCTGGAACTGGCACAGGACCGTCTGGTCGGCCTTCAGCTCGGGGCCGTCGCCCTCCAGCACGTACTCGGACACGAGCTTCTTCGGCGGGTCGGCCTTGGGGATGGTCACCTTGGGCACCTGGCCGTCGGTGTTGGTGCCCACCTTCGGCAGGGCCGCGTCGGTCTGCGGGACCTCCCGCCCCTTCGCGGAGCTCTTGGAGTTGAAGGAATCGATCAGGTCGATGACGAAGACCAGGGTGTCGGTGCCCTTGATGCCCGCCTGCGGGTTGCCCTCCTTGCCGTAGCCCCAGGTGGGCGGGACGGCGATCTCGACCCGGCTGCCGGTCTTCTTGCCCGCGAGCGCGTACCGCCAGCCGTCGATGATGCTGCCCTTGGCGAGCTGGATGACCAGCGGGCGATGACGGTCGTAGGAATTGTCGAAGACCTTGGCGGTGCTCCAGACCTGGCCGAGGTAGTCGGCCCGGACGAAGTCGTTCTCCGCGATCGTGCGGCCGCTGCCCGCGATCAGCGTCTTCACCGCGATGTTCTTCGACGGCTCGCCCGTGCCCTTGGCGACGGTCGGCTTCTCACCGAACTTCGTGCCCGCCGTGACCGCCGGCAGCGGGCCGTCCACGATCTTGGGCGGCGGCCCGGAGGACCCCGACGGCGACGGCGAGGTGCCGGCCTTGCTGGTGTCGGACTTGTCGTCACCGCATCCGGCGACTGTGACCAGTCCTGCGGGTACGGCGGCCAGGAGGAGTGAACGTCGGCGCACGGAAGAGCCTCGTAATCGATCGATCTTGCGGGTGGCGTGCGCGCAACTCTACGACTTGAGAAGGGCGCCGTACGGGAAACGTACGGCGCCCGTGTGGCGTTCCGGCATATCCGTGCCCGGACGCCCTGCTCGCGGAACCGGCTCTACATTCCGGCGATCAGCTTCTCCACCCGGTCGTCCACCGAACGGAACGGGTCCTTGCACAACACGGTGCGCTGGGCCTGGTCGTTGAGCTTGAGGTGCACCCAGTCGACCGTGAAGTCCCTGCGCTGTTCCTGTGCCCGCCGGATGAAGTCGCCGCGCAGCCGGGCGCGAGTGGTCTGCGGCGGAACCGACTTGCCCTCGAAGATCTTCAAGTCGTTGCAGATCCGGGCGGCTTGCCCCTTCTTCTCCAGCAGGTAGTACAGGCCACGACGGCGGTGGATGTCGTGGTAGGCGAGGTCTATCTGGGCGACCCGCGGGTGCGACATCGTCATGTTGTGCTTGGCCCGGTACCGCTCGATGAGCTTGTACTTCATGACCCAGTCGATCTCGGTCTCGATGCGGTCCAGTTCCTCGTTCTCGATCGCTTCGAGGGTGCGGCCCCACAGCTCCAGGACCTGCGCGACGGTGCCGGTGCGGATGCCCCGGCGGTCGCAGAAGTCCACGGCCTTGTCGAAGTACTCGCGCTGCACCTCCAGCGCGGAGGCCTCCCGGCCGCTGGCCAGGCGCACCTTGCGCCGGCCGGTGATGTCGTGGCTGACCTCGCGGATCGCCCGGATCGGGTTCTCCAGGGTGAGGTCGCGCATCACGGTGCCCGCCTCGATCATGCGCAGCACCAGGTCGGTGGCGCCGACCTTGAGCAACATCGTCGTCTCGGACATGTTGGAGTCGCCGACGATGACGTGCAGCCGGCGGTAGCGCTCGGCGTCCGCGTGCGGTTCGTCGCGCGTGTTGATGATGGGCCGGGAACGCGTCGTCGCCGAGGAGACGCCCTCCCAGATGTGCTCCGCGCGCTGGCTGACGCAGTAGACCGCGCCGCGCGGGGTCTGCAGCACCTTGCCGGCGCCGCACAGCAGCTGCCGGGTGACCAGGAACGGGATGAGGATGTCCGCGAGCCGGGAGAACTCCCCGTGCCGCGCCACCAGGTAGTTCTCGTGGCAGCCGTACGAGTTGCCCGCCGAGTCGGTGTTGTTCTTGAAGAGGTAGACGTCGCCTGCGATTCCCTCCTCGTGCAGGCGTCGTTCCGCGTCCACCAGGAGTCCTTCGAGAATGCGCTCGCCGGCTTTGTCGTGGGTGACCAGCTCGGTCACGTTGTCACATTCGGGGGTCGCGTATTCCGGATGTGAGCCCACGTCGAGATAGAGCCGGGCGCCGTTTCGCAGAAAGACGTTGCTGCTGCGGCCCCATGACACGACACGGCGGAAGAGGTACCGCGCCACCTCGTCAGGAGACAGGCGCCGCTGTCCCCTGAACGTGCACGTGACGCCGTACTCGTTCTCCAGCCCGAAAATGCGGCGGTCCATGAGGGAACATTACGCCCGATCCCCCGAGCTGAAACGGGGTTCGGCAGCACGATTTGGATCATTTTCCGATGAAGCCGCAACGACCGCCCCTCGCGCGGGAGCTGCGAGGACCCCTCCGGTCGCCAGCAGGACCAGCAACGACACGGCCCCGGCGGCCCCCGGGAGCGCGAAACCCCACACGGTGCCACCGGCCTGGACCACCGGCCCGGCCAGGCCCGTTCCGACCGAGGCACCCACGGTGAACGTCGTCACCAGCCAGGAGAACGCCTCGGTGACGGTCCCGCCCGGCGCGTGCCGGTCCACGATGATGAACGCGCAGGCGATGCAGGGCGCCAGGAACACACCGGAGACCACGCTGAGCAGCACCATCGCGACCGGGCCCGGCGTCAGCATCAGCGGCAGGTAACAGACCGCCAGAAGGGCCACCAGCACCCTCAGTCGCCGCTCGGGCACACCGGCCCACCGGCGGGCCCCGTACACGCTGCCGCCGGCCAGCGCCCCGAGACCCAGCCCGGCCATCAGCCAGCCATAGACCACGTCACCGCCGTGACCGTCGGCGTACGACACCGAGGCGACCGTGATGGAGCCCAGCGCGATGCCCACGCACAGGAAGGCGGCGAGCAGGACGAGCAGGCCGGGCGAGCGCAGGGCACCGAGCCAGTGCGCCTCGCGCGGGGCCGAGCGCCACGCCCGCGAGGGCGGCGAGACGACCACGGAGAGCGCGCCGAGCACGCCCAGCAGGCTGAGCACCAGCAGGGCGGCGCGCTCGTCCCACAGCGACACGCACACGGTCACCAGCAGCGGGCCGACGGTGAACATGACCTCCTGGGCGATCGCGTCCATGGCGTACGCGGTGTGCACCTGCTCCTCGCGGTCCAGCACCGAGGGCCACAACGCGCGCAGCCCGCCCTCCAGCGGCGGGGTGAACAGGCCGGCCGCCGCCACGGCCGCGTACGCGAGCGGCAGCGGATCGGTGCCGGCACAGGCGAACAGCACCATGGCGAGCGCGGCGAGGACGGCCGCGGGCAGCTGGACGCGGGGCTGGCCGTACAGGTCCACGAGGCGGCCCAGCACCGGCTGGCCGACCGCGTTGGCGACGCCGTACACCGCCGCGAGGGCGCCGGCGAGGCTGTAGGTGCCGCCCTCGGCGCGCACGAAGAGCACCAGCGCGATGGCGGCGGTGGCGTTGGGCAGCCGGCCCACCAGGGTGCCGGTGAGCAGCCGCAGGGCGTGCCTCGCCCTCAGGATCTCCAGGTACCCCGTGGCCATGTCCTGCCCTTCCGTGGCTCGCCGGGACGCCTCGACGGGCCGAAGTGTTACGTATAACGTCCGTCTTCATACGTACCATGTGCGCTGTTCGCACGTCCAGACGACCGGGAGTGAGTGGTGGCCCGCAGCAGCACGCGCCCGACCAGCCGGGACGTCGCCCAGGCGGCCGGGGTCTCCCAGGCGGCCGTCTCCCTCGTCCTGGGCGACAAGTGGCGCGGCCGGGTCTCGCACACCACCGCCGAACGGGTCCGGGAGGCCGCCCGCGAACTGGGCTACCGGCCCAACCTCGCCGCCCGAAACCTCCGCCTGGGCCGCACCCGCACCGTCCTGCTCGTGGTGCCCGCCCTGACGACGGAGTTCTTCGCCGGCGTCTACACCGGTGCCGCGCGCGTGGCCGCCGAGCACGGCTTCGGCGTGGTCCTCTACCCCTCCCCCGAAGGCATCGGCCCCGCCCGCGACCCCTTCGCCTCCGCGCAGGCCGCCCTGGACGGCGTCCTCGCCTCCTCCATGGCCGCCGACGCCCTCACCGCCATCCGCGGCGACCAGCTGCCCCTGGTCATGCTCGACAGCGACCCCGCGGGCAGCCTGGGCGCCGCGACCGTGAACCTGGACATCGCCGACGGCGTCCGCCAGGTCGCCGAGCACCTGCTGGGCCTCGGCCACCGCCGGGTGCTGCACCTGGCCGCCGACGTGCCCTCGTGGACCTTCGAGGTGCGCGCGAGGGAACTGGCCGCACGCCTGGCCGCCGTCCCGGGCACCGCGGTCCGCACGGCCCGGGCCCCGATCTCCATCGAGGGCGCGCTCGCCGCCACCGAGGCCGCGCTCACCGCGCCCGGACCCCGGCCCACGGCGGTGGTCTGCGACGACGACAAGCTCGCCGCCGGCGCCTACAAGGCGCTGCGCCGCCTCGGCCTGCGGGTCCCCGACGACGTCTCGGTCACCGGCCTGGACGACCTGGCCCTGGCCACCGCCATCGACCCCGAGCTGACGACCGTGCGACTGGACGCCGAACTGTTCGGGGAACGGGGCATGCGGGCCCTGCTGGCCGTCCTGGAGGGCCGGGAGCCGGAAGGCGGGGACATCCCCGTCCGGCTCGTCGTCCGGGGCTCCACGGCGCCCCCACGGGCGTCCGACTAGACGCCGGGTGCCCCGGCCGGAGATCCGGCCGGGGCACCCGGCGACACCCGCGGAAGGCGGTCACTCCTCGTCGGAGTCCTCGGAGCCCTCCGCGCTCTCCGCTTCCGTGCTCGCGCCGTCCGCCGCCAACAGGCGGGCGAGCTGCCGGCCGACGATCCGCTTGAACTTGCGCTTCTGCGGACGCGTGCGGTCCAGCACGGCCACCTCCAGGCGCTCGGCGGGGATCTCCCGCTCACTGCCGTTGGTGTCCCGGGACAGGGCCTGCACGGCCAGCTTGAGGGCCTCCGCGAGGCTCATGCCGTCGCGGTGGCGCTGGTCCAGGAAACTGCTGATCTGCTCGGCGTTGCCGCCGACCGCGACCGAGCCGTGCTCGTCCACGATGGAGCCGTCGTGCGGCAGCCGGTAGATCTGGTCGCCCTCGGGGGTCTCCCCCACCTCGGCCACCACCAGCTCCACCTCGTACGGCTTCTCGGCGGCCGAGGAGAAGATCGTGCCCAGCGTCTGGGCGTAGACGTTGGCCAGACCGCGGGCCGTGACGTCGTCGCGGTCGTAGGTGTAACCACGCAGGTCGGCGTAGCGGACACCGCCGATGCGCAGGTTCTCGTACTCGTTGTACTTGCCGGCGGCGGCGAAGCCGATCCGGTCGTAGATCTCGCTGAACTTGTGCAGCGCGCGGGACGGGTTCTCGCCGACGAACACGATGCCGTCGGCGTACTGCAGCACGACCAGGCTGCGGCCGCGGGCGATGCCCTTGCGGGCGTACTCCGCCCGGTCGGCCATGGCCTGCTGGGGTGAGACATAGAACGGCGTCGACACCGGTTATCCGTCCCTTTCTGTCATGATCACTGGATCACCTCGATATGAAACCGGGCCCGCGCTCAGAGCAGGGCGGCCTTGGGGCCGTCAGGCTCCTCCAGGCGCTTCTGGAGCACCGCGCGGGACAGCTCGGAGGCCTCCTGCTCGGTGAGCCGGCGGAAACCGTCCTCGGTGATCACGGTGATGATCGGGTAGATCCGGCGGGCGACATCGGGACCGCCGGTCGCCGAGTCGTCGTCGGCCGCGTCGTAGAGGGCCTGCACCACGAGCGTGGTGGCCTGCTCCTCGGTCAGGTCGTCCCGGTAGAGCTTCTTCATCGCACCGCGCGCGAAGATCGAGCCGGAGCCCGTCGCCGCGAAGTTGTGCTCCTCGGAGCGGCCGCCCGTGACGTCGTACGAGAAGATGCGGCCCTTCTCGCGGTCCAGGTCGTACCCCGCGAAGAGGGGCACCACGGCCAGGCCCTGCATGGCCATGCCGAGGTTGGAACGGATCATGGTCGACAGCCGGTTCGCCTTGCCCTCCAGGGACAGCTGCGCGCCCTCGACCTTCTCGAAGTGCTCCAGCTCCAGCTGGAAGAGCTTGACCATCTCGACGGCCAGGCCGGCGGTGCCGGCGATGCCCACGGCCGAGTACTCGTCGGCCGGGAAGACCTTCTCGATGTCCCGCTGGGCGATCATGTTGCCCATCGTCGCCCGCCGGTCGCCGGCGAGCACCACGCCGCCGGGGAACGTCACGCCCACGATGGTCGTGCCGTGCGGCGCCTCCAGCACGCCCTGGACGGGCGGCAGCTGCCGGTTGCCGGGCAGCAGCTCCGGCTGGTGCTCGGCGAGGAAGTCCATGAACGAAGAGGATCCTGGCGTCAGGAAGGCAGCTGGTAGACGCCCGGTGCTACGAGTGTTGGCTTCCACAGGTTTCCTTCCAGATAAGCAACAGCGCGACGGCCGACGTCGGGATCGTCCCGCAACTTGCCGATGGCCGAATTGCAGTTGAAGCACAGTACGCCACGGACCCTACCCGTCTTGTGGCAGTGATCCACATGCGCGGGCGGGGCGGCCAGGCAGATCGCGCAGAGCCCGTGCTGGGAGGCGATCAGCGCGTCGTGCTCGGCTTCGGTGAGGCCGTAGTTGCGCTTGAGGTGGTGCTGCCGGCCTTTCACCGCCTTGCACGCCTTGCACAGTGTCGCCAGACCGTCCGGGGCACTGCTGTTCCGAGTCCACTCACCATGCGGCTTGATCTCGCCGCAGGTGCGGCAGTACTTGTGTCCCTCGGGCGCCTGGACCCTTGGACGGACGTTGAGGCCCTTCGCCAGCTGCCGCTGCTGGTGGTAGGCAGCCGCGCACTCCCGGCAATAGGCCTGCAGGCCGTCCCGCATGGACTTGTTCTTCGCGAATGCTGCTCGCGGCTTGTGTTCCTTGCACCGCGAGCAGCGCTTCGCGCTGGCTTCGCTTGCCAACTCAGACCCCCCGGCGACCTTCGATCCGAAGGCTACTCGCCGCCCTTCTGAACGAAGCTTCGAACGAAGTCCTCTGCATTCTCCTCCAGGACATCGTCGATCTCGTCCAGCACCGAGTCCACGTCGTCGCTCAGCTTCTCGTGCCGCTCCTTGAGGTCCTCCGAGGCCTGCGCGTCCTGCGCCTGCTCCTCGACCTCTTCCGTGGACCGGGTGGCCTTCTGCTGGCCGCCGCCGGTGTCCTTGGTCGCCATAACCCTCACCCCGCTCAGTTCGCCTGCCGATCGGTGATGATCAGACCCTATAGTCCGGGTCCGACATCGGCCCCGCAGTTTCCACAACATGCGGGGGCCACCTGGATGATTCCCGGGCGGTGGGGTTTCCACCCCGGCCGCCGGGGTCGGAACGAGTACCCGCTGATCGCGCTCAGCTCCCGGACAGCACCCTGACCAGGTCTTCCGCGGTACGACAGCGGTCCAGCAGCTCCTTGACGTGATTTCGCGTTCCGCGTAGCGGCTCCAGGGTTGGAACGCGCTGGAGGGAGTCGCGGCCGGGCAGGTCGAAGATGACCGAGTCCCAGCTCGCGGCGGCGACGTCGTCCGCGTACTGCTCCAGGCAGCGTCCGCGGAAGTACGCGCGCGTGTCCTCCGGCGGCTTCGTACGTGCCCGGTCGACCTCGGTCTCGTCCAGCAGCCGCTTGATGCGCCCGCGGGCCGCCAGGCGGTTGTAGAGGCCCTTCTCGGCGCGTACGTCGGCGTACTGGAGGTCGACGAGGTGCAGCCGGGCCGCGTCCCAGTCGAGGCCGTCGCGCCGGCGGTAGCCCTCCATCAGCTCCCGCTTGGCGACCCAGTCCAGCTCGCCGGCCAGGCTCATCGGGTCGTTCTCCAGCCGGGTGAGGGTGTCCTCCCAGCGGCTGAGCACGTCCTTTGTCTGGTCGTCGGCGTCGGCGCCGAAGCGCTCCTCGACGTACTTGCGGGCCAGCTCGAAGTACTCCATCTGCAACTGGACCGCGGTGAGTGTGCGCCCGCTGCGCAGGGTGACCAGGCGCTTGAGGGAGGGGTCGTGCGAGACCTGGTGCAGGGTGCGCACGGGCTGGTCGACGGCGAGGTCCACGGCGATGAAGCCGTCCTCGATCATGGACAGCACCAGGGCGGTCGTACCCAGCTTGAGGTAGGTGGAGATCTCCGAGAGGTTGGCGTCGCCGATGATCACGTGCAGCCGGCGGTACTTCTCGGCGTCCGCGTGCGGCTCGTCGCGGGTGTTGATGATCGGGCGCTTGAGCGTGGTCTCCAGGCCGACCTCGACCTCGAAGTAGTCCGCGCGCTGGCTGAGCTGGAAGCCGTGTTCGTGCCCGTCCTGGCCGATGCCGACGCGGCCCGCTCCGGCGAAGACCTGGCGGGAGACGAAGAAGGGGGTGAGGTGGCGCACGATGTCCGAGAACGGGGTCTCCCGCTTCATCAGGTAGTTCTCGTGCGTGCCGTAGGAGGCGCCCTTGTTGTCGGTGTTGTTCTTGTAGAGGTGGATCGGCTGGGCGCCGGGCAGCTGCGCCGCCCGCTCGGCGGCCTCGGCCATGATCCGCTCGCCGGCCTTGTCCCACAGGACGGCGTCACGGGGGTTGGTGACCTCGGGGGCGCTGTATTCGGGGTGGGCGTGGTCGACGTACAGGCGGGCACCGTTGGTGAGGATCACATTGGCCAGGCCGATGTCCTCGTCGGTGAGCTGGCTGGCGTCGGCGGCCTCCCGGGCGAGGTCGAAGCCTCGCGCGTCCCGCAGCGGATTCTCCTCCTCGAAGTCCCAGCGGGCCCGGCGGGCCCGGTGCATCGCCGCCGCGTAGGCGTTGACGATCTGGGACGAGGTGAGCATGGCATTGGCGTTCGGGTGGCCGGGGACGGAGATCCCGTACTCCGTCTCGATGCCCATTACTCGCCGTACGGTCATGCGGCCCTCCTTGCCCGGCGGCACCCTCGGTCGTGGGCGCCGCTCAAGTACCGCCGGCGCTTCGGTGCGTGTGCGGTGCCCGTCCCCGCACGGCGCGACTCGGCGGCAGGAACGAGCCTAGAACGCCTTTGCGCTGGTGGGGAGATCATTTGCGTCATTGACTGCTCCGGTCGTGGCCCGAAAAACAGTCGGCTGCCGGTACCCGCCGAGGGCACCCGCAGCCGCCCTGCCGTTACAGGTACTGACCGGTGTTCGCCACCGTGTCGATGGAGCGTCCGGTGTCCGCGCCCTGCTTTCCGGTGATGAGGGTGCGGATGTAGACGATCCGCTCGCCCTTCTTTCCGGAGATCCGGGCCCAGTCGTCCGGGTTCGTGGTGTTGGGCAGGTCCTCGTTCTCCTTGAACTCGTCCACGCAGGCCTGGAGGAGGTGGGAGACGCGGAGGCCCTTCTGGGTCTTCTCCAGGAAGTCCTTGATCGCCATCTTCTTGGCGCGGCCCACGATGTTCTCGATCATGGCGCCGGAGTTGAAGTCCTTGAAGTAGAGGACTTCCTTGTCGCCGTTGGCGTAGGTGACCTCCAGGAAGCGGTTCTCCTCGGACTCGGCGTACATGTGCTCGACCGCGGTCTGGATCATGCCCTGGACCGTGGCGCTCTTGTCGCCGCCGTGTTCCGTGAGGTCGTCCGCGTGCAGCGGCAGACGCTCGGTGAGGTACTTGCCGAAGATGTCCTTCGCCGCCTCGGCGTCCGGACGCTCGATCTTGATCTTCACGTCGAGCCGGCCGGGGCGCAGGATGGCGGGGTCGATCATGTCCTCGCGGTTGGAGGCGCCGATCACGACCACGTTCTGCAGGCCCTCCACGCCGTCGATCTCGGCGAGCAGCTGCGGGACGATGGTGTTCTCCACGTCCGAGCTGACACCGGAGCCACGGGTGCGGAAGAGGGACTCCATCTCGTCGAAGAAGACGATCACGGGGGTGCCTTCGCTGGCCTTCTCACGCGCACGCTGGAAGACCAGGCGGATCTGCCGCTCGGTCTCGCCGACGTACTTGTTGAGCAGCTCGGGGCCCTTGATGTTCAGGAAGAAGCTCTTGCCGGCGGCCTGGCCGGTGACTTCGGCGACCTTCTTGGCCAGCGAGTTCGCGACGGCCTTGGCGATGAGCGTCTTGCCGCAGCCGGGCGGGCCGTAGAGCAGGACGCCCTTGGGCGGGCGCAGCTCGTGCTCCTTGAACAGGTCCGGGTAGAGGTACGGCAGCTCCACCGCGTCCCGGATGGCCTCGATCTGGTTGCCGAGGCCGCCGATCTGCTCGTAGCCGATGTCGGGGACCTCTTCGAGGACCAGTTCCTCGACCTCGCTCTTGGGCACGACCTCGTAGACGTAGCCGGAGCGGGGCTCCAGCAGGAGGGCGTCGCCGGGGCGGATGGTGACGTCCAGCAGCGGCTCGGCGAGCCGTACCACCCGCTCCTCGTCGGTGTGCCCGAGCACGAGGGCGCGCTCGCCGTCCTCCAGGATCTCCTTGAGGGTGACGATGTCGCCGACGCTCTCGTATTCCATGGCCTCGACCACGTTGAGCGCCTCGTTGAGCATGACCTCCTGGCCGCGCCGCAGGTCGTCGAGCTCGACGCTGGGGCTGACGTTCACCCGGAGCTTGCGGCCCCCGGTGAAGATGTCGGCGGTGCCGTCCTCGTTCGCCTGCAGGAAGACACCGAAGCCGGCCGGCGGCTGAGCGAGCCGGTCGACCTCCTCCTTGAGGGCCACGATCTGGTCGCGGGCCTCGCGGAGGGTGTTGGCCAGTCGTTCGTTCTGGGCGGACACGCCGGCCAGGTTGGTCTGCAGCTCGACGATCCGCTCTTCGAGAATCCTCGTGTGGCGCGGAGAGTCGGCGAGCTTGCGGCGCAGGACGGCGATCTCCTGCTCAAGGTAGGCGATCTGCCCGGCCGGGTCTTCGGACCCTCGTCCCGGGCGGATGCCGCGGTTCATGTCGTCGTCGTGGGCTGCCACGGTCCTCACCTCCTCCAAGGGGAGCTGGACGCTTCCAGACCCTACCTGGGTGGGTGTCGATTGAAACCCCTAGATCACAAAGACTGTCAAGGTGTGTCGTCGGTCACCCGGTGCACACTCCCTCGCACGGAGGGGATACCCACTCAACGTGAGGGGAAAGCCGCTTGTTCCATGCTTGGCGCGGTCGAATCCCTCCGCTACGGGCCGGAGTTGTCCGCTGGTGGCCGATCGGCCGGTCCGCGGGCAGCACACAGGGCGCTCGTACGATCATCACGCAGAGCGACGGCGTCGGTGGGCGTGGTCACCGCCACGGTGGCCTGAAGTGATCGACCTGGCCACCGGGGTGCCCGTGTCCCGGTCCGGCGCTGGTACCCGAGCGGGCGGGACCGGAAACCCGGAACCGGTGCCACCGGGCCGCGGGGCGGGCGGAGGTAGGGTCGGGGGTGTCCAACAGCCGCTGGAGCGGACCCGGCTGGCCCTCGCGGCCCCGGGAGCGTCCGGCGAACCGACGGCAGGAGAGATGACCGTGCAGCAGGAGGCCCCGGGCGGCGAGGCGCTGGAGGTCTGGATCGACCAGGACCTGTGTACGGGCGACGGGATCTGCGCCCAGTACGCCCCGGAGGTGTTCGAGCTGGACATCGACGGGCTGGCCTATGTGAAGGGCGCGGACGACGAGCTGCTGCAGGCCCCCGGGGCCACCACGCGGGTGCCGCTGCCGCTGCTGACGGACGTGGTGGACTCGGCGAAGGAGTGCCCAGGCGAGTGCATCCACGTACGCCGGGTTTCGGACAGGGTCGAGGTGTACGGGCCCGACGCGGAGTGAGCCCGGCTCAGACGGCGTGGGCCCCGGCCGGCGTGGAGCGCAGGAAGGCGCTGCCGTTCCACCGCCATGTGGCCGGGGTCTTCACGTCGGGGCAGCAACTGGGCACGGCGTCCGAGGAGTAACCGAGCAGGGTCGCGGAGACGGCCCGCGCGCGGAGCGTGAAGTCGGTGACGGTGAGCCGCTGCCCGGGCTCGACGAGGGTGGCGACGACGCGCGGTCTGCCGCCGTCCGCGGCGCGGGTGAGGACGTAGACCCCGTCGGGCGGGGTGCCCATGGGGGCGTCGCAGTGCACCACAGCGACGGTTTCCGGTCGGCCGTCGCCGTCCAGGTCCCCGGTGGCCTTCTTGGCGACCACGGCCTTCACCGGGCCGCACTGCAGCGGGAACCGCACCCCGGCCGGGTCCGGCGGCGCGACGGCCGCCGCGGCGGACCTGCTTCCGGCGGCGGGGGCGGACTGGGCGGCGGTGGCCGATCCGGGCTGGGCGACGGAGGCGAGGGCCACGACGCCCGCGACGGCCGTGGCGGTGGCGACCCAGTGGATGGGCCGGGTGTGGGTGTGGGCGAGCTCCGGAACGGCGGATTGCTGCACGCGGAGTGTCTCCTGTGAGGGCTGTGCCGGTGGGATGGCCTGCATGGTGCCACACGTCACAGTGCGGGGGAACCGCGGGGTCGGGCTTGTGCAACGGGCGGTGTGCCCGCGCGTGGGAGGCGCCGGTGCCGGTGCCGGGTCAACGTCAGGGCGCCGTGACCGAGTTCCCTCCGGTCGGTGGGGAACTGGGCCACGGCGCCCTGACGTTGTACGCGCGCGTGCCGGTCAGCGGCCGGCGCCGCCGTCGGCGTTGGGTCCGGCGTAGTCCTCGCCGTAGGCGCCCTTGGCGGGGCGGCGGCGGCGCATGGGCGGCTCGACGCCGTCCGCGAGGCGGCGGGCGGTGAGCAGGAAGCCGGTGTGGCCGATCATCCGGTGGTCCGGGCGGACGGCCAGGCCCTCGATGTGCCAGTTGCGGATCATGGTCTCCCAGGCGGTCGGCTCGTTGAAGCAGCCGATCTCCCGGATGGACTCCACGGTCCGGGCGAGCTGGGTGGTGGTGGCCACGTAGCAGCACAGGATGCCGCCGGGGACGAGCGCCTTGGAGACGGCCTCCAGGCACTCCCAGGGGGCGAGCATGTCGAGGATGACGCGGTCGACGTCGGTGTCGGACAGGTTGTCCTGGAGGTCTCCGACGGTGAGCTGCCAGGCGGGGTGCGGGCCGCCGAAGTAGCGCTCCACGTTCTGCCGGGCGATGTCGGCGAAGTCCTCGCGGCGCTCGTAGGAGTGCAGCATGCCCTGGTCGCCGATGGCCCGCAGCAGGAAGCTGCTGAGCGAGCCGGAGCCGACGCCGGCCTCCACGACGCGGGCGCCGGGGAAGATGTCGGCGAAGGCGAGGATCTGGCCCGCGTCCTTCGGGTAGACGACGGCGGCCCCGCGGGGCATGGACAGGACGTAGTCGGGGAGCAGGGGGCGCAGCGCGAGGTAGGCGACGTTGCCGGTGGTGCGGACAACGCTGCCCTCGGGAGCGCCGATCAGTTCGTCGTGCGGGAAGGAGCCCTTGTGGGTGTGGAAGTTCTTCCCTGCTTCGAGCGTGAACGTGTAGTGGCGGCCCTTGGGGTCGGTCAGCTGTACCTGGTCCCCGACCTTGAAGGGCCCGCGCCTGCGGGCGGCACCGGTCGGTTCGGACATGTGACCAGCGTACCGGTCCCGGTGAGGGGTGCCGACCACGGTGGCTAGGCGGTGGGCCTGGCCATGGCCCTGACGAAGGCCCGTTCGACGTCCGCCGCCGACAGGACGCCGTAGATCTCGCCGCTCTCCTCGACCACCAGGTACTCGGTGGCGGGGGTGGCGCGCAGGACGTCCAGGAGTTCCTCTCCGGCCAGCTCGGCGGAGACCCGCATGCCGTCGGTCAGCTCCTGGGCGAGGCCGCTGACGGCCACCCAGGGGCGGCGGTGCTCGGGTACGCCGACGATGGCGGCCTCGCGGACGAGCGAGAGCGGGTGGCCGTCGGCGTCCACCACGACCAGGGCGCGGGCGCCGGCGGCGTTGGCGCGGCGCAGCGCCTCGGAGAGCGGGGTGTCGTTCTCGACGGGTACGGCCCGCCGGGTGAGGGTGCGGGCGCGCAGCTCGGGAAGGTGTTCGCGCAGCCGGGCCATGCGCAGGCTGTTGCCTGCGCCGGTCCAGATGATCGCGGCCAGGATGGCGGCGAGCAGGGCGTCGGTGACGGTGTCCATGCCGCCCACGTCCTCGCCGCTGCCGCCGAGGGCGCCGGACTGGTTGAGCAGCGGGAGGCCGATCAGGACGGCGACGGCGAGGGCGCGGCCGACCCAGGCGGCGGCGACCGTGCCGGTCATCGGCCTGCCGCTGATCTTCCAGACGACGGCGCGGAGCATGCGGCCGCCGTCCAGGGGGAGGCCGGGCAGGAGGTTGAAGATCGCCACGATGAGGTTGGAGATCATCAGGCCGGCCAGCAGGACGCCGGGGACGGTGCCGGGCTGCACCGGTTTCATGGCCAGGTAGAACAGGCCGGCCAGCACGAGGGAGAGCAGCGGGCCGACGAAGGCCAGCACGAACTCCCGGCCGGGGGTCTCGGCCTCTTTCTCGATCTCCGAGACGCCGCCGAAGAACTGCAGCTGGATACGGCGGACCGGGAGCTTGAAGCGGATCGCGGCGACCGTGTGGGCCAGCTCGTGGACCAGGACGGAGGCGTAGAAGGCGACCGCGAAGAAGAGGGAGACCAGGTAGCGGGCGGCGCCCAGCTCGGGCAGCACGCGGTCGAGCTGTCCGCCGAAGACCCAGGTGATCAGGGCGGCGACGAGGAACCAGCTCGGGGCGACGTAGACGGGTACGCCGAAGGGGCGGCCCATGAGGATGCCGCCGCCGGGTTCCTTCGGCCGGGGCTCGGGCGGGTCGCCCTTGGCGATGCCGGAGTGGGCGAGGGAGCGGTGTTCGGGGGCGGGGTGTTCGGGGCCGGCCGGTTCGCCGGGGCCGGGCGTGCTGTCGCTGTCCGGGCCGTCGCCGCGGTCCTTCCCGGTGTCGTCCGCTCGGGGCGCGGGGGTGTCGGGCTCGGGGCCGGAGGGGTCGGTGGGTCCGGTCGCCGGGGCCGTAGGGTCAGCGGAGTGCTCGGCCGGCTCGTCGTTGCCGGACCGCGGCTGCCCGCTCCCGCCGCTCACGTCCACGGTGTCCCCTCGTTCGAAGCGTCTTCCGCACCTACCGGACGGAAGGGGTCTCTGCTCGATGGTATGCGGCCGTGGTGGCACGTTTCGCCCCGGCACCCCTTGTGTTTGCCCCGGGGTCGCGCGGTCGACGCGGGCGGCAGGCGGCTCACTGTCGGTGGCGGGCCGTAAGGTCTGTGGACATGGACAGCAGCATCGACGAGGCGGCGGCCCGGCCGGGCGGCGCCGACCGCACGCCCCCGGCCGCCCCGCCCCGGTCACCGGTCCCGCCGCTGCCCGCACCCACGGCCCCGCCCGGCACACCGCCCGCCGACCGGTCGCCGGCCACCGCTGCCGGCCCCGCGAGCAGCCCCGACGGGAACGACGAGCGGACGGCGGCCGGCCCGGCGGAGGGCGGCGAAACCGGCGTCCCGGGCCCGGCAGGCGTGGCCGGCGCGGCGGCGACCGGTGTCCCCGGGAGCGACGTACCGAGCCCGGCCGGCGCGGCAGCGGCCGACGGCCGGGAGACCGGCGTGCCGGACAGCGGCGGCGCGGCGGCAGCCGGCATCCCCGAGGACGGCGTACCCCGCACTCCCGGCGCGGCGGCAAGCTCCGTCGGCGGGGCCGGTGCGGCGGTGAGCGGCCCCGGGGCGGGCGGGGAGCGGAAGGCGGGGCCGCCGACGTCCCTGTCGCCGTCCCGGGCCAGTGACTTCATGCAGTGTCCGTTGCTGTACCGGTTCCGGGTGATCGACCGGCTGCCGGAGAAGCCGAGCGCGGCGGCCACGCGGGGCACACTGGTGCACGCCGTGCTGGAGCGGCTGTTCGACGCGCCCGCCGGGGACCGGACCGCGCCGCGGGCCAAGGCGCTGATCCCGGGGCAGTGGGACCGGCTCCGGGAGACCAGGCCCGAGGTGACCGAGCTGTTCGCGGACGACCCGGACGGGGAGCGGCTGGCCGGCTGGCTCGCCGAGGCCGAGCGGCTGGTGGAGCGCTGGTTCACGCTGGAGGACCCGACCCGGCTGGAACCGGCCGAGCGGGAGCTGTTCGTGGAGGCCGAGCTGGAGTCGGGGCTGCGGCTGCGCGGGATCATCGACCGGGTGGACGTGGCGCCGACCGGCGAGGTGCGGATCGTCGACTACAAGACGGGCAAGGCGCCCCGCCCGGAGTACGCCGAGGGCGCGCTGTTCCAGATGAAGTTCTACGCCCTGGTGGTCTGGCGGCTGAAGGGGGTGGTCCCGCGCCGGCTCCAGCTCGTCTACCTAGGCAGCGGGGACGTGCTGACGTACGACCCGGTGCCCGCCGACCTGGAGCGGGTGGAGCGCAGGCTGCACGCGCTGTGGGAGGCCATCGAGCAGGCCACGGAGACGGGGGACTGGCGGCCCCGGCCGACCAAGCTGTGCGGCTGGTGCGACCACCGGGCGCACTGCCCGGAGTTCGGCGGCACTCCCCCGCCCTACCCGCTGCCGGTCGGCCCGGCCGGGACCGGGTGATCCGGTAGATCCGGGCAGGGCAGAATGGGCCGGACTAGCGAAGGAGTGTCCCGTGGCCATCCGCGTCCTACTGGTCGACGACCAGCCCCTGCTGCGTACCGGTTTCCGGATGATCCTGGAGGCCGAGCAGGACATCGCGGTCGTCGGCGAGGCCGGTGACGGCCTGCAGGCCCTCGACCAGGTGCGCGCGCTCCAGCCGGACGTCGTGCTGATGGACATCCGGATGCCGCGGATGGACGGTGTGGAGGCCACCCGGCAGATCACCGGGCCCGGCCGGGACGGTCCGGCGAAGGTGCTGGTGCTGACCACGTTCGACCTGGACGAGTACGTGGTGGAGGCGCTGCGCGCCGGTGCCAGCGGCTTCCTGCTCAAGGACGCGCCCGCCGACGAACTGGTGCAGGCGATACGGGTGGTGGCGAACGGCGAGGCCATGCTCGCGCCGAGCATCACCCGGCGGCTGCTGGACAAGTACGCCACGCATCTGCCGTCCGGCGAGGAGCCGGTGCCGGACACCCTGCACACCCTGACCGACCGTGAGGTCGAGGTGCTGAAGCTGGTGGCGCGCGGGCTGTCCAACGCCGAGATCGCCGCGGACCTGTTCGTGAGCGAGACGACGGTGAAGACGCACGTGGGGCATGTGCTCACCAAGCTGGGCCTCCGGGACCGCGTGCAGGCCGCGGTGTACGCCTACGAGAGCGGTCTGGTGCGCCCCGGCGCCCAGTGAGGTGTCGTACGACGGCGAAGGGCGCCCCTCTCCTGCGGAGCGGGGCGCCCTTCGGCGCATCCGGCGTCAGCTCTTGCTGAGTTCCCAGAACCGGAACACCGTCGAGGCGTCCAGGCAGTACTCCAGGCCGTACACGCCGTCACGGACGACCGCGTACTGCTTGGCCTGCCACACCGGCAGGACGGGCAGTTCGGCGGCGACGATGTCCTGCAGCCTCCCGAAGTCCTTGTCGGTCGCGGCGCGGTCGCTCTGCGCGGCGGTGCCGGGGATCAGGGACTTGACGATGGTGCGGTTGCTGTAGTTGTTGTCCAGCACGTTGCCCTTGCCGAAGAAGGGGGCGGTGAAGTTGTCGGCGTCCGGGTAGTCCGGCACCCAGCCCTTCACGTACACGCCGTACTTGCCGGCGGCGATGTCCTTCTCGTACTGGTCGTACGCCACCGACTGGACGTCGGCGTCGAACAGGCCGCTGGCGTTGAGCTGGCCGGCGATCGCCTTCAGCTCCTCGTCGGTGGCGGGGCCGTAGCGGGACGGCGTGGACCACAGGGTGAGCTTGACCTTGCCGGTGACGCCGTCGGCGCGCAGTGCGGCGGCGGCCTTCTCCCGGGACGGGCGGGCGCCGTAGGTGTCGAAGAACGCGGTGTTGTGGCCCGCGATGCCCGCCGGGATGATCGAGTACAGCGCGGTGGCGGTGCCCTGGTAGACGTCCTGGATGAGGGCGTCGCGGTCGATGAGGTAGGCCATGGCCTTGCGGACGCCGAGCTTGCCGGCCACCGGGTCCTTCATGTTGAAGACCAGGTGCTGGACCTCGGCGCTGCTGCCCTCGATGACGTCGACGCCCTTGTCGTCCTTCTGCTGGTCGAGCTGGGCGATGTCGGAGGCGGTCAGGCCGCGGTAGGCGATGTCGACGCCGCCGTCGAGGAGGGCCTGCTTCAGGGCGGTGCGGTCGCCGTGGAAGAACTTCAGGGTGACGCCGGAGTTCTTGACCTTGGCGGTGCCCTGGTAGTTGCCGTTGACGGAGAAGACCGCCTGGTCCTTGTCGAAGGAGTCCAGCTTGTACGGGCCGGAGCCGACGGCCTGGTGGTCGGTGCGCAGGCCGTTCGCGTCGTACTGGCGGTGGTCCACGATGGAACCGGCGCCGGAGGCGATCTTGCTGGGGAAGGTGGCGTCGGGCACCTTCAGGCGGAAGACGGCCGTCTTCGCGTCGGGTGTCTCGACCTTGCCGAGCATCGGGAACATGATCGCGGGACCGGCGGGGTCGTCGATCTTCAGCATGCGGTCGAAGGAGAACTTCACGTCCGCGGAGGTGAGGGCGTCACCGTTGCTGAACTTCAGGCCGTCCTTCAGCTCGCACTTGTAGACCATGGCCCGGGTGTCGGTGAAGCCGCACTGCTTCGCCAGTTCGGGCTGGGGTTCCGTCGCGCCCTTGGGGAAGCTGAGCAGCGACTGGAAGACGTTGTTGAACAACAGCCAGGAGCCGGGGTCGTAGCCGGATGCCGGGTCCGTGGCGAGGACGTCGTCGGACATCCCCATCACCACGGAGGAGCCGGTGCCCCCGGAGTCACCGGTCTCGGAGCCGCAGCCGGTCAACAGGCCGGAGGCCAGCCCCGCCACGAGGGGCAGGACTGGCCACTGGGTGCGCATGTTCACTTGAAATGTGCCTTGTCGTCGGTTCGTCAGCCCGGGGCCGCCGTCCCTGGTCCCGGGCACCGGGCACCGGGGCCGCGCCGTGCTCGGCCCCGGGTGCGGAGAGCCGTCAGCCGCTCACACCGCGGCCGAGCTCCCACAGCTGGAGCGTCGAAAGGGAGTTCAGGGCGTAGGCCACGCCCGTGATGTCGTCCCGTGCGGCGACGTACTGCTTGCCCTGCCACAGCGGCAGCACCGGAACGTCCTCGGCGGTGATGTCCTGGATCTCGGTCAGGCTCTTGGACGCGCCGAGCCGGTCGGCCTCGCGGCGGGACTGCGGGATCAGCGTGCGCTGGATGGTGCTGTTGTTGTACGGCGAGCCGAGGGTGTTGTTCTTGTCGAGGAAGGGCGCGATGAAGTTGTCGGCGTCCGGGAAGTCGGGGAACCAGCCCATCCCGTAGACGTCGTACTGGCCCTTCTGCTCGGCGGGCCGGAAGGTCTTCCAGGGGTGGCCCTCGATGGAGGCGTCGAACAGGCCGCTGTCGTTGAGCTGCTTCTGCAGGATCTCGAACTCCTGCTTGGTGGCCGAGCCGTAGTGGTCGGTCGTGTAGTGCAGGGTCAGCTTCACGGGGGTGGTGATGGCGGCCTTGGTGAGCAGTTCCTTGGCCTTGGCGACGCTGGGGTTGCCGTACTTGTTGAAGAACGAGTTGGAGTGGCCGGTGACGGTGGCCGGGACCATCGAGTACAGCGGTTCGGCCTGGGTGCCGTAGACCTTGGAGACCAGTTCGCCGCGGTTGATGAGCTGGGCCATGGCCTGGCGTACGGCCTTGGACTTGACGCTGGTGGCGTCGGTGTTGAAGGCGAGGTAGCGGATCTCCAGGCCCGGCATGTCGACCAGGTCGGCGTTCTTGTCGCTGCCGGAGTCCAGCTTCTGGATCTGCGCGGGCGACATGGTGCGGGTCATGACGTCGATGTCGCCCTTGTCGATCGCGGTGCTCATGGCGTCGGCGTCGGGGAAGGAGCGCAGCTCGACCTTGTCGTTGTTCACCGTCACGCTGCCCTTGTAGGAGGGGTTCTTGGTGAAGGTGGCGCTGACGATCGCGTCGTCCTTGACGTCGGCCTGGAGGGTGTAGGGGCCGGACCCGTCGATCTCGAAGCCGTCCCGGAGCTTGTCCTTCTGGTAGTCCTTCGGGTTCACGATGCCCGCGACCGGGGTGGACAGCTTGAACGGGAAGGTGGCGTCGGCCGTCTTCAGGTGGAAGACGACCTCGCGGTCACCCTGCGTCTCGATGGTGTCGATCGTGTTCAGCAGGGCGGAGACACCGCTGTCGGCGTTGATGCGCAGCGCACGGTCGATGGAGTACTTGACGTCCTGGGCGGTCACCTGGTCGCCGCTGGCGAACTTCAGGCCCTCGCGCAGCTTGCAGGCGTAGCGCTCGCTGCCGCTGTCGGTGAAGGAGCAGCTCTCGGCGGCGTCCGGGATCGGCTGGCCGTCGCCCTTGGGCTGGGCCATCAGGGTCTGCACGGTCTGGCGCAGGATGTTCCACGTGCCGACGTCGTAGGCGAAGGCCGGGTCGAGGGGCGCCGGTACTTCCTTGGTGGCCGTGAACTGGTCCGTGGTACCGACGACGATGGCGTCACCGCTCTTGCTCCCGCTGTCGGATCCGCCGCACGCGGCGAGAACCGGGGTGAGCAGGCCGGCCACCGCCGGCAGCACCAAAGTCTTGCGGTTCATGCGGGAGTTTCTCCAGAGCTGTTCGGTTCCGTGTACCCGGCATGCATGGGTGGTGCGGCGGATCACGGGGGTTCGCGGCGATGTTCTCGCGACGAGATTAGTCCGCGCCCGCAGGCCGGTTCACAGCGCCGTGAGCTGACCCCCCATCACGCAGTGGAACCGGCCGCGGACACACCGAAAACCCGACAGCGGCATGATTAGTGCAGCGTCTCCCCAATCAGGACACAAGGTGCCGCCGTTTCTCCCCCTCCAGGGTGGGCCAGCACACATGGCCAACGTTGTCGAGCCGCTCCGGCGTGAGGAACGTCACACCCCCAACTGTGCCGCCGGTCAGCAGAATTCGGCCGGTCGACCAGCTCGTTAATTCCCTCAGGGTGTAGTTCCCCGGAAATGCGTCCGGCACACCCAAAGGGCATTGCACGCTGGGTGAACGGCTAGCGCATTTCCGTCATCAGGCCGCGGAGAAATGCCAGGTCGACCTCTTCCAGAGAGGAGACGACGGTGCGCCCGGCGGCCGGGCCGATGGGCGCGACGGAGGGTACGGCGACCACCCGGCAGCCCGCGGCCTCGGCGGCGGCGACCCCGGTCGCGGTGTCCTCGACGACGGCGCATCTGGCCGGATCCGCACCGAGGCCCGCCGCGGCGAGCAGGTACGGGTCCGGGAACGGCTTGGTGCGGGTGACCTCGTCGCCGGCGATGGACAGGCGGAAGTGGTGCGGGCCCAGCACCGACAGCACACGGTCGATGATGCGCCGGTGGGATGCGGAGACCAGGGCGGTCGGGATCTCGTACTCGGACAGCTCGGCGAGGAGCCGGGCGGCGCCGGGCATCAGCGGCAGGGTGCGGCCGATGCGGTCCTCGAAGCCCTCGTTCAGCAGCACCATCAGCTCGGCGAGGGTGATGTCGGCGCCGGTCGCCTCGATGAGGAAGCCGGCGCTGCGGGTCATGGGGCCGCCGACCACGACGTGCCGCCAGGTCTCGTCCAGGGTGTGTCCGAGGGAGGCGAAGACCTCCCGCTCGACGTCCCACCAGAAACCCTCGGTGTCCACCAGAGTGCCGTCCATGTCGAGCAGCACCGCCTGCAGGGCGGAGCCTTCGCCCGTACGGGTTCCTAGCGCGGGGACCGTGCTGGTCATCCTGGCGCACCTCCTTGAGGGACGACCAGGCCGGTTCCCGGGCGGGGAACCGGCCTGCAGTGGACCGACCAGTGTACGACTTATCCGATCAGCGTGCTGCTGAGACACGCGTCACCGTGCGTTGAAGTACTTCGCCTCCGGGTGGTGGATCACGATGGCGTCCGTGGACTGCTCCGGGTGCAGCTGGAACTCCTCGGACAGGTGCACGCCGATCCGCTCCGGCCGGAGCAGCTCCGCGATCTTGGCGCGGTCCTCCAGGTCGGGGCAGGCGCCGTAGCCGAGGGAGAAGCGGGCGCCCCGGTACTTCAGGTCGAACATGTCCTGGATGTCGGCGGGGTCCTCGCCGGCGAAGCCGAGTTCGGCGCGGACACGGGCGTGCCAGTACTCGGCCAGGGCCTCGGCCAGCTGGACGGACAGGCCGTGCAGTTCGAGGTAGTCGCGGTAGGCGTTGGCCTCGAAGAGCTTGGCCGTCTCCTCGCCGATGCGGGAGCCGACGGTGACGACCTGGAGGCCGACCACATCGGTCTCGCCGGACTCCTCCGGGCGGAAGAAGTCCGCCAGGCACAGGCGCCGGCCGCGGCGCTGGCGCGGGAAGGTGAAGCGGGTCCGCTCGTTGCCCCGGTCGTCCAGGATGATCAGGTCGTCGTCCTTGGAGACGCAGGGGAAGTAGCCGTAGACGACCGCCGCCTCCAGGAGGTTGTCGGTCTGCAGCCGGTCGAGCAGGCCGCGCAGCCGGGGCCGGCCCTCGGTCTCGACCAGTTCCTCGTAGGTCGGGCCCTCGCCGGTGCGGGCCTGCTTCAGCCCCCACTGGCCCTTGAACAGCGCGCCCTCGTCCAGCCAGCTCGCGTACTCCTTGAGCTGGATGCCCTTGACGATGCGGGTGTCCCAGAACGGCGGGGTCGGCACGGGGTTGTCGGTGGCGACGTCGGAGCGGACATGGCCCTCCTCGGGCCGCTCCTCGGTCGGCACGGCGGCGGTGGCCCGGACCCGGCGCTGCCGCAGCTCGGGCAGCTTCGCGCCGGGGACGCCCCGCTTGACGCCGATCAGGGCGTCCATGAGGCGCAGGCCCTCGAAGGCGTCGCGGGCGTAGCGGACCTCGCCCTCGTAGATCTCGTGCAGGTCCTGCTCGACGTAGGCACGGGTGAGGGCGGCGCCGCCGAGGATGACCGGGAAGCGGGCGCCGAGGCCGCGCTGGTTCAGCTCCTCCAGGTTCTCCTTCATGATCACCGTGGACTTGACCAGCAGCCCGGACATGCCGATGACGTCGGCCCGGTGCTCCTCGGCCGCCTCCAGGATCGCGGAGACGGGCTGCTTGATGCCCAGGTTGACGACGTTGTAGCCGTTGTTGGACAGGATGATGTCGACCAGGTTCTTGCCGATGTCGTGCACGTCGCCGCGCACGGTGGCCAGCACGATCGTGCCCTTGCCCTCGGCGTCCGACTTCTCCATGTGCGGTTCGAGGTGGGCGACGGCGGCCTTCATGACCTCGGCGGACTGCAGGACGAACGGCAGCTGCATCTGGCCCGAGCCGAACAGCTCGCCGACGACCTTCATGCCGTCCAGCAGGGTCTCGTTGACGATGTCGAGCGCCGGGCGGTCCTGGAGGGCCTGGTCGAGGTCGGCCTCCAGGCCGTTGCGCTCGCCGTCGATGATCCGGCGCTTCAGCCGCTCGTCCAGGGGCAGCGCGGCGAGTTCCTCGGCCTTGCCGGCCTTCAGGGACTTGGCCGTGGCGCCCTCGAAGAGCTGCATGAGCTTCTGGAGGGGGTCGTAGCCCTCGCTGCGGCGGTCGTGGATCAGGTCGAGGGCGGTCTGCACCTCTTCCTCGCTGAACCGGGCGATCGGCAGGATCTTGGAGGCGTGCACGATCGCCGAGTCCAGGCCCGCCTTGACGCACTCGTCCAGGAAGACGGAGTTGAGCAGGATGCGGGCGGCCGGGTTGAGGCCGAAGGAGATGTTCGACAGGCCCAGCGTGGTCTGCACCGCCGGGTGCCGGCGCTTCAGCTCGCGGATCGCCTCGATGGTGGCGAGGCCGTCCTTGCGGGACTCCTCCTGACCGGTGCAGATGGTGAAGGTCAGGGTGTCGATGAGGATGTCCTCCTCGCGGATGCCCCAGTTCCCGGTCAGGTCGTCGATCAGCCGTTCGGCGATCTCGACCTTCTTCTCCGGGGTGCGGGCCTGGCCCTCCTCGTCGATGGTGAGCGCGATCAACGCGGCGCCGTGCTCCCGCGCCAGCTGCGTGACCTTGGCGAACCGGGAGTCGGGGCCGTCGCCGTCCTCGTAGTTCACCGAGTTGATCACCGCGCGGCCGCCGAGCTTCTCCAGGCCGGCCCGGATGACGTCGACCTCGGTGGAGTCCAGGACGATCGGCAGCGTGGAGGCGGTGGCGAAGCGGCCGGCCAGTTCCTCCATGTCGGCGACGCCGTCCCGGCCGACGTAGTCCACGCACAGGTCGAGCATGTGCGCGCCCTCGCGGATCTGCTCGCGGGCCATCTCCACGCAGTCGTCCCAGCGGCCCGCCAGCATGGCCTCGCGGAACTTCTTGGAGCCGTTGGCGTTGGTGCGCTCGCCGATGGCCAGGTAGGCGGTGTCCTGCCGGAACGGGACCGACTGGTACAGGGAGGCGGCGCCCGGCTCGGGGCGCGGGTCGCGCCCGCCGGGGGCGAGGTCCCGGACCCGCTCGACGACCTGGCGCAGGTGCTCGGGGGTGGTGCCGCAGCAGCCGCCGACCAGGGAGAGGCCGTACTCGCGGACGAAGGTCTCCTGCGCGTCGGCCAGCTCGGGCGCGCTCAGCGGGTAGTGGGCGCCGTTCTTGCCGAGGACGGGCAGGCCCGCGTTGGGCATGCAGGACAGGCGGACGCGCGACTGGCGGGCCAGGTAGCGCAGGTGCTCGCTCATCTCGGCGGGGCCGGTGGCGCAGTTCAGGCCGATCATGTCGATGCCGAGCGGCTCCAGCGCGGTCAGCGCGGCGCCGATCTCGGAGCCGAGCAGCATGGTGCCGGTGGTCTCCACGGTCACCGACACGATCAGCGGCACCTCGTACCCGGCGGTCTCCATCGCCCGGCGGGCGGCGATCACGGAGGCCTTGGTCTGCAGGAGGTCCTGGGTCGTCTCCACCAGCAGGGCGTCGGCGCCGCCGGCGAGCAGGCCCTCGGCGTTCTGCTGGTAGGCGTCGCGGATGGCGGTGAAGGTGGTGTGGCCGAGGGTGGGCAGCTTGGTGCCCGGTCCCATCGAGCCCAGCACCCAGCGCTGCCGGCCGTCGCGGGCGGCGAACCCGTCCGCCGTCTCGCGGGCGATACGGGCGCCGGCCTCGGACAGCTCGGCGACGCGTTCGGCGATGTCGTACTCGCCCAGTGCGCTCAGGTTGGCCCCGAAGGTGTTGGTCTCGACGCAGTCGACGCCCACGGAGAAGTAGGCCTCGTGGACGGAGCGGACGATGTCGGGGCGGGTGACGTTGAGGATCTCGTTGCAGCCCTCGAGGTGCTGGAAGTCTTCGAGGGTCGGCTCCTGTGCCTGGAGCATCGTGCCCATCGCTCCGTCGGCGACCACCACGCGGGTGGCGAGCGCCTCTCGGAGCGCGGACGCACGGGTCCGGCTGTCGGCGGAAGGGGACGTCGGCGACGAGGCCATGTAGGGGCTCCCTGGGATGCGACGGCTGTCGGCTATGCGGCTTCCCCGGGGGCGGGGCGTGCCGCACGTGCGTCAGCGTAGCCCGCCGTCGGCTTGGATGGGCACAGGCGTCCACGAGACGGACGCGGGTGGCCCTCGTGCGACGCGGAGATCACCCCGGATGTAACAGGTGTCGTCCGACCATTAGCGGGAGGTCGGCATCGACCGGTAGTGTTCGGCATTGCCGAACGGTGGCTTCCCACACCGTGGGTAGTCGAAGGGGACGGAGGCAGAACGGCGATGGCACGGAACATCCAGTCGCTCGAACGGGCGGCGGCGATGCTGCGGCTGCTCGCGGGTGGCGAGCGACGGCTCGGCCTCTCGGACATCGCCTCGTCGCTGGGCCTCGCCAAGGGAACCGCCCACGGCATACTGCGCACCCTCCAGCAGGAGGGGTTCGTGGAGCAGGACGACGCCTCCGGCCGCTACCAGCTGGGCGCGGAGCTGCTGCGCCTCGGCACCACCTATCTCGACGTGCACGAACTGCGCGCGCGGGCGCTGGTGTGGGCCGACGACCTGGCGCGGTCCAGCGGGGAGAGCGTGCACCTGGGCGTGCTGCACCAGCAGGGCGTGCTCATCGTGCACCACGTCTTCCGGCCCGACGACAGCCGGCAGGTGCTGGAGATCGGGGCCATGCAGCCCCTGCACTCGACGGCCCTGGGCAAGGTGCTCTCCGCCTACGACCCGGTGGCGCACAGCGAGGCGCTGGAGGCGGACCGCAAGCCCTTCACCGACCGCACGGTGTGCGATCCCGGCGACTTCGAGCACCTCCTCGACATCACGCGCGCGCGTGGCTACGCGGCCGACGTGGAGGAGACCTGGGAGGGCGTGGCCTCGATCGCCGCACCCATCCACGACCGGCGCCGGATGCCCGTGGGCGCGGTCGGCATCACCGGCGCCGTGGAGCGGCTGTGCCGGGACGGCGAGCTGCGCCCCGAGCTGATCGCGGCGGTGCGCGACTGTGCCCGCGCGGTGTCGCGGGACCTGGGCGCCGGGCGGTTCTGACCGGCGGGACGACGTGTGACGACCGGGACGCCAGGCGGCGTTCCGGTCGTCGCCCTACCCTGAAATGGACAAAAGGGGCTAGATCACACGTCCAGGCACGAAGGTCGATAACCCGCAGCGATCAATAACGATCCTGTTTTCGATAACAGAACTCTTGACGCACGCGTAACGCCGCAGCAAGACTCCCGTCCATCGGTCGGCATTGTCGAACACCTACCGGCAATACGCGCTAGAGTGTGACAACGCCAAGGGCCGGCATCGCTCTCACCCCCGAGGGCGCCTGAACCCCCGGTGGGACCCGGGGTTCGGCTTCCCTGGACGAAGGACAAAGGAGTCGCGGGTGTCCAGCTCCGACATCTTCATCGGCGAGACCATCGGTACCGCCATACTCATCCTGCTCGGCGGCGGCGTCTGCGCCGCGGTCACGCTGAAGGCCTCCAAGGCCCGTAACGCCGGCTGGCTCGCCATCACCTTCGGGTGGGGCTTCGCCGTCCTGACGGCCGTGTACATCTCCGCACCGCTGTCCGGTGCCCACCTCAACCCGGCCGTCACCGTCGCCCTGGCCATCAAGGACAGCGACTGGAGCAACGTTCCGGTCTACCTCGCCGGCCAGCTGCTCGGCGCGATGATCGGCGCGGCTCTGGTGTGGGTCGCCTACTACGGCCAGTTCCACGCGCACCTGACCGACAAGGAGATCGTCGGCGGTCCGGGCGCGCAGGCCACCACCGCCAAGGCCGTGGAGGCCCAGGAGAAGGGCGCCGGCCCGGTCCTCGGCGTCTTCTCCACCGGTCCGGAGATCCGGAACGTGGCGCAGAACCTCGCCACGGAGATCATCGGCACCGTGGTGCTGATCCTCGCGGTCCTCACCCAGGGCCTGAACGACAAGGGCAACGGCCTCGGCACCCTCGGCGGCCTGATCACCGCGCTCGTGGTGGTGTCCATCGGCCTCTCGCTCGGCGGCCCGACGGGGTACGCGATCAACCCGGCCCGCGACCTGGGCCCGCGCATCGTGCACACCCTGCTGCCGCTGCCCAACAAGGGCGGTTCCGACTGGAGCTACGCCTGGATCCCGGTGGTCGGTCCGCTGATCGGCGGCGCCATCGCTGCAGGCATCTACAACGTCGCCTTTGCTTGAGAAGCCTCTTGAGAAGCCTGACGAAGCACCGAGTCTCCGAGCACGCGCCGTACGCGCAGCCCCATCACCACGGACCTTCCAGGAGCACACAGTGACCGACGCCCACACCGCAGGCCCCTTCATCGCGGCGATCGACCAGGGCACCACCTCCTCGCGCTGCATCATCTTCGACCGGGACGGCCGTATCGTCTCCGTCGACCAGAAGGAGCACGAGCAGATCTTCCCGAAGCCGGGCTGGGTCGAGCACAACGCCAACGAGATCTGGACCAACGTCCAGGAGGTCGTCGCCGGCGCCGTCGCCAAGGCCGGCATCACCCGGGACGACATCAAGGCCATCGGCATCACCAACCAGCGCGAGACCACCGTGCTGTGGGACAAGAACACCGGTGAGCCCGTCCACAACGCCATCGTCTGGCAGGACACCCGCACCGACGCGCTCTGCCGGGAGCTGGGCCGCAACGTCGGCCAGGACCGCTTCCGCCGGCAGACCGGTCTGCCGCTCGCGTCCTACTTCGCCGGACCCAAGGCCCGCTGGCTGCTCGACCACGTCGACGGCCTGCAGGAGCGCGCGGAGGCCGGGGACATCCTCTTCGGCACCATGGACAGCTGGGTCATCTGGAACCTGACCGGTGGTGTCAACGGCGGCCGCCACGTCACCGACGTCACCAACGCCTCCCGCACCCTTCTCATGAACCTGCACACCACGCAGTGGGACGAGAAGATCTGCGAGTCCATCGGCGTGCCGATGCAGATCCTGCCCGAGATCCGCTCCTCCGCCGAGGTCTACGGCGAGGTCACCGGCGGCAAGCTCGGCGAGTTGCTCGGCGGCATCCCGGTCGCCTCCGCGCTCGGCGACCAGCAGGCGGCCCTGTTCGGCCAGACCTGTTTCTCCGAGGGCGAGACCAAGTCCACCTACGGCACCGGCACCTTCATGGTGATGAACACCGGTGACAAGATCATCAACTCCTACGCCGGTCTGCTGACCACGGTCGGTTACAAGATCGGCGAGCAGCCGACGGTCTACGCCCTGGAGGGCTCGATCGCCGTCACCGGCTCGCTGGTGCAGTGGATGCGCGACCAGATGGGCCTGATCTCCACCGCCGCCGAGATCGAGACGCTCGCGCTCTCGGTGGAGGACAACGGCGGCGCCTACTTCGTGCCGGCCTTCTCCGGCCTGTTCGCCCCGCACTGGCGTTCCGACGCCCGCGGTGTGATCGCCGGCCTGACCCGGTACGTCACCAAGGCGCACCTGGCCCGCGCGGTCCTGGAGGCGACCGCCTGGCAGACCCGGGAGATCGCCGACGCCATGGTCAAGGACTCCGGCGACGAGCTGGTGGCCCTGAAGGTCGACGGCGGCATGACCTCCAACAACCTGCTGATGCAGACCCTCGCCGACGTGCTGGACGCACCCGTGGTGCGCCCGATGGTCGCCGAGACCACCTGCCTCGGCGCCGCCTACGCCGCCGGCCTCGCCGTCGGCTTCTGGTCCAGCACCGACGAACTGCGCGCCAACTGGCGCCGGGCCGCCGAATGGACCCCCCAGATGGACGCGGACACCCGCGACCGTGAGTACAAGAACTGGCTCAAGGCCGTCGAGCGGACCATGGGCTGGATCGAGGACGAGAGCTGAGCGGCCCAAGACGGCTCAGACATCTCTGACGAGGAGTAAGTACCCGACATGACCAGTCAGTCCACCCTGCAGTCCGTGCCTGCCCTGGGGACGCACCCGGCCTCCGGCTCCAACCCGAGCCGGGCCGAGACCAGGGAGCAGCTCGCCAAGGCGTCGTACGACCTTCTTGTGATCGGCGGCGGCATCCTGGGCATCTCCACCGCCTGGCACGCCGCGCAGTCCGGACTCAGGGTGGCGCTGGTCGACGCCGGCGACTTCGCCGGCGCCACCTCCTCCGCCTCCTCCAAGCTGCTCCACGGCGGTCTGCGCTACCTGCAGACCGGCGCGGTGAAGCTGGTGGCGGAGAACCACTTCGAGCGCCGTGCGGTCTCCCGCCAGGTGGCCCCCCACCTGGCGAACCCGCTCACCTTCTACCTCCCCGTGTACAAGGGCGGGCCGCACGGCGCGGCGAAGCTCGGCGCGGGCGTCTTCGCCTACTCCGCGCTCTCCGCGTTCGGCGACGGCGTGGGCCACCTGCTCTCGCCGGCCAAGGCGGCGCAGGACGTGCCCGAGCTGCGCACCGAGAACCTCAAGGCCGTGGCCGTGTACGGCGACGACCAGATGAACGACGCGCGCATGGCGCTGATGACGGTCCGCGCGGCCGTCGAGGCGGGCGCGGTCGTCCTGAACCACGCCGAGGTCACCGGCCTGCGCTTCACCAAGGGCCGGGTCACCGGCGCCGACCTCAAGGACCGCACGTCCGGCGACGAGTTCGGCGTCAACGCCCGGCTCGTGCTGAACGCGACCGGCCCCTGGGTCGACCACCTGCGCAGGATGGAGGACCCCCAGGCGACGCCGTCCATCCGCCTGTCCAAGGGCGCGCACCTGGTCCTGAAGCGCACCTCGCCCTGGAAGGCCGCGCTGGCGACCCCGATCGACAAGTACCGCATCACCTTCGCCCTCCCCTGGGAGGACATGCTGCTGCTCGGCACCACCGACGAGGAGTTCGAGGGCGACCCGGCGGACGTCTCGGTCACCGAGAAGGACATAGCCCAGATCCTGGACGAGGCCGCGTTCTCCGTCCGGGACCAGCAGCTCCAGCGCGACCTGATCACCTACGCGTTCGCCGGTCTGCGGGTGCTGCCGGGCGGGCCCGGCGACACCGCCAAGGCCAAGCGCGAGACGGTCGTGACCGAGGGCAAGGGCGGCATGCTGTCCGTCGCGGGCGGCAAGTGGACCACCTTCCGGCACATCGGCCGTACGGTCATGCAGAAGCTGGAGGCGCTGCCGGGCCACCCGCTCGGCGACGACTTCGAGCCGATCTCCTCGCTGCCGAAGAAGCTGCCGCTGCCCGGTGTCGCCAACCCGCGCGCGGTCGCCCACCGCCTGCTGGTGGACGGCCCGGCGCCGGGCCCCCGCATGGCGGCGGACACGGCGAAGCACCTGGCCACCCACTACGGCTCCCTGGCCTTCGACATCGCCCGCCTGGCGAACGAGAACCCGGAGCTGGCCGAGCGCGTCCACCCCGACGCCCCGGAGATCTGGGCGCAGGTCGTCTGGGCCCGTGACCACGAGTGGGCCGAGACGACGGACGACGTGCTGCGCCGCCGTACCACGCTGACCATCCGGGGCCTGGCCACGGACGAGGTCCGCGGGAAGGTCCAGGACCTGCTGGACCGGAAGTAGACCCGCGCGGCGGCCGGTATCCCCGACCGGACCGTCCGCCGCCGGCACGCCGGACCCCGCCGCACCGGGTCCGGACCACCGAGAGGGGCGGCTCCACGCCGATGGAGCCGCCCCTCTCGCCTGCCCGGGCGGAGTGCACCTCGCCGCGATGCCCTCTTCCCTCCCCCGCCCCGCGGTGCTTGTCTCGGTGTCCGGACGTTCCTCCCTCTCGCTGGAGTTGCCGCCATGACCCTGCTGACGACCTGGCCGGAGTCCGGCCCCGGGACGCTGGTCCGCCGCACCACGGACCCCGCCGAGATCGCCGCCGCCCTCGGACCCCTCGGGGTGCGTTACGAGCAGTGGCCGGTCCGTGCGGACGTACCGGCCGACGCGGACGGCGACACGGTGTTCGCCGCGTACGGCCCGGAGATCGACCGGCTCATCGCCGAGGAGGGCTTCACCACCGTCGACGTGCTGGGCCTGCACCCGGGCGACGACCCCGAGTACCCGGTGCGGGCGAAGGCGGCGCGCGAGAAGTTCCTCCAGGAGCACACGCACGACGACGATGACGAGGTCCGCTTCTTCGTCTCCGGCTCCGGCATCTTCTACCTGCACGTGGGCGGCGAGGTGCACGCGGTCTACTGCGAGCAGGGCGACCTGCTGGGCGTGCCGCGCGGCACCACCCACTGGTTCGACATGGGCACCCGGCCGGCGTTCACCGCGATCCGCTTCTTCCACGAGGAGGACGGCTGGATCGGCACCTTCACCGGTTCCTCCATCTCCGCCCGCTTCCCGGACTACGACACCATCGCCGCCGGGTACGCGCGGGACGAGGGCGCCGCATGAGCCTGCGCATCGAGGCGGACGCCGTGGTGCTCGACATCGAGGGCACCACGAGCGCCACGGCGTTCGTGGTGGACGTGCTCTACCCGTACGCGCGCTCCCGCCTCGCCGCGCTGCTCACCGAGCGGGCCGGCGAGCCGGAGGTGGCCCGCGCGATGACGGGGGTGCGGGAGCTGACGGGCGAGCCGGACGCGGACGCCGTACGGATCGAGAAGGTGCTGCACGCCTGGCTGGACGAGGACCGCAAGGCGGCCCCGCTGAAGACCCTTCAGGGCGTCATCTGGTCCGAGGGCTTCGCCCGCGGTGACCTCGTGCCCCACTTCTACGACGACGTCGTCCCCGCGCTGCGCGCCTGGCACGCGGCGGGCGTACGGCTGTACGTCTACTCGTCCGGGTCGGTGGCGGCCCAGCGGGCGTGGTTCTCCTCGGCCCCCGGGGGAGACCTGCTGCCGCTGCTCTCGGGGCTGTACGACACGCAGAACGCGGGACCGAAGCTGGAGCCGGAGTCGTACCGCCGGATCGCCTCGGCGGCCGGGGTGCCGGCGGACCGGCTGCTGTTCCTCTCCGACCGTCCCGGCGAGCTGGACGCGGCCCGGGAGGCGGGCTGGCGGACCGTGGCCGTCCGGCGGCCCGGGGAGCCGTACCACGGCCACGGTGCCGGCGACCACACGGAGGCGGTCACGTTCGGCCAGATCACCGTCGCGAGGAGGCTCACATGACCGCCGGCACCGGCGCACCCGGCCTGGAGCAGGCGGGGGCGGTCCTCGCCGCCGAGTCCGCCCGGTTCGCCTCGTTCGGCTGGATGCGGGGCACCTCCGGCAACCTGTCGGTGGTGCTGTCCCGCGATCCGCTGCGGCTCGCGGTCACCGCGAGCGGCCGTGACAAGGGCGAACTGACGCCGTCCGACGTGGTGCTGGTGGACGGGCGGGGCGCGGCCGTGCGGGGCGGCAGGCCGTCGGCGGAGGCCGCGCTGCACGCGCGGGTGGCCGCGCTGACGGGTGCCGGCGCGGTGGTGCACGTGCACACCGTGGCGTCGGTGGCCATGGGGCGCCGGGCCCCGGGCGGGATCGTGTTCCGGGACCTGGAGATGCTCAAGGGCGTGGGGCAGCCCGCCCACGACGTCGACGTGGTGCTGCCGGTCATCGCCAACAGCCAGGACATGACGGAGCTGGGCGACCGGCTGGAGGCCGCACGCGATCCCCGGATGCCGGCGGTGGTGGTCGCCGGGCACGGGCTGTACGCGTGGGGCGCGGACCCGCGGCAGGCCCGGCACCACACGGAAGTGGTGGAGTGGCTGCTGGAGTTGGAGCTGGCGGGGACGTGAGGCCGGGTGCGGGCGGCGGGAGCCCGCGCCCTGCCGGGCCGCTACCGCAGTCGTTCGCCCGGCAGTTCGCCCGCCGCCACCTCCAGCACGCCCCGTTCGGTCACCAGCCCGGTGACCAGCCGGCCCGGCGTGATGTCGAAGGCGGGGTTGTGGCCGCGCGAGCCGGCCGGGGCGGTGCGTACGCCGGCCCACTCCAGCACCTCGCGTTCGTCGCGGAGTTCGATGGGGACGTCGTCTCCGGTGGCGGTTCCCAGGTCCACCGTGGTGGTCGGGGCCGCGACCAGGAAGGGGATGCCCGCGTCGGCGCAGGCGAGGGCGACGCCCACGGTGCCGACCTTGTTCGCGGTGTCGCCGTTCGCCGCGATCCGGTCGGCGCCCACGATCGCCGCGTCGACGGCCCCGCGCAGGATCGTGCCCGCGGCGGCCCCGTCGGCCTGCACGCAGTGCGCGATGCCCTCCTGGGCCAGTTCCCAGGCGGTCAGGCGCGCGCCCTGCAGCAGCGGGCGCGTCTCGTCGGCGTACACCGTCTCCAGGCGTCCGCGGACGTGCAGTTCGCGGACGACGCCGAGTGCCGTGCCCCAGCCGGCCGTGGCCAGGGCGCCCGTGTTGCAGTGGGTCAGGATCCGCAGCGGGCGGTCGCCGCCGATCCGTTCGAGCAGCCAGTCGGCGCCGTACGCGCCCATCGCCCGGTTGGCCTCGACGTCCTCCCGCTGAACGGCCGCGGCCTCGGCCAGCACCGCGTCCGGGCCCTCGGTGAAGCGGGTCATCACGCGGTCCACGCACACCATGAGGTTGACGGCGGTCGGGCGGGCGGCGCGGATGCGGGCGACGGCCGCCCGTATCCGCTCGTCGCTCCAGCCCTCCCGCCGTCCCTGGAGCAGCGCGAGCGCCACTCCGTAGCCGCCGGCCGCGCCGATCGCGGGTGCGCCGCGCACCACCAGCCGCCGGATCGCGTCCACCAGGCCGTCCACGTCCCGCACGTGCACGGTCTCGGCGCGGTGCGGGAGCAGGGTCTGGTCGATCAGCGCGAGACCGGTACCGGTCCATTCGACGGCACGCAGTTCCTGGGGCATGAGGGGGCACTCCTCAGGTCCGGGTGTCCGCCACCGTACCCGGCCCCCGGGAACTTCCGTTCGAGACGATCCGGCCATGTACGGGCCCCGCATGATGGCGCACGCATCCGATGTCCGGGCGACAGGAGGCCGGCCGGCAGGGCGACGGCGCCTCCGTCACCCGCCTCGACCCGCAGTTGCTGCTGGTGGCGATGAGCTTCGTCGTGGACTTCCGCCGCGACGACACGGTGCCGGAGTTCCTGGCGGTGCGCCTGACTGGAGCCGGCCGCGACCGCGCCGGCCGCCTCGCGGATCGGCGAGGGCGAACGGGACGCGCTGTGGGGCCGGTTGGACGAGCTGGGCGCGGGGCCCTCGGCGGAGCAGCCGGTCGCGGACGGCCTGGAGTTCCACCGCGGCATCGTGCGCGGTGCCGGTAACCCGGTGCTGTGTTCGCTGCTGGACGGGCTGTCCGGGCCGGCCGCCGGGGCCCGGATCCGGCGGGGGCTCACCGGGCGGGACGCGGCCGGCCGCACCCCGCGCGGGCACCGGGCGATCCTGGGCGCGCCGCGCGACCGGGACGCGGAGGCGGCCCGTTCCTGGGCGGCCGTGCACATCGCGGGCGTGGAGCAGTGGCTGCGGTCCGCTCCGTGAGGACGGCTGCTCACGCGTGTTCCGCGGTGGCGAACGGGGCAGTGATCCGTTCACTCCCCCACAAGGGGGCTGCGGACGCCCCCGCCGGACGCCGTAAGGTTGGTGGGTCAGGCGAGGGCACGTCGGAAGGAGGCACTGGGTGATCGAGCTGGAGGGGGTTCCCGAGCTGATCGACCCAGTCATGGTGGCCGCGTTCGAGGGCTGGAACGATGCCGGCGACGCCGCCTCCACGGCGGTCGCGCATCTGGAACGCGAGTGGAAGGGCGAGGTGTTCGCGGCGCTGGACGCCGAGGACTACTACGACTTCCAGGTGAACCGCCCCACGGTGTTCATGGACGGCGGTGTGCGCAAGATCACCTGGCCGACGACGAGGTTGTCGGTGGTCCGCGTCGGCGGCGACAAGCCGCGCGATCTGGTGCTGGTCCGGGGCATCGAGCCGTCCATGCGCTGGCGTTCGTTCTGCAACGAGCTGCTCGGCTTCGCGCACGAGCTGGGTGTGGAGCTGGTGGTCATCCTGGGCGCCCTGCTCGGTGACACCCCGCACACGCGGCCGGTCCCGGTCAGCGGGGTCACGTCCGACCCGGACCTGGCCCGCCGGATGGACCTGGAGGAGACCAAGTACGAGGGCCCGACGGGGATCGTCGGTGTCCTTCAGGAGGCGTGCACGCACGCGGGCGTCCCGGCGGTCTCGCTGTGGGCGGCCGTGCCGCACTACGTCTCCCAGCCGCCCAATCCCAAGGCCACGCTGGCGCTGCTGAACCGGCTGGAGGACCTGCTCGACATCCGCGTCCCGCAGGGCGAGCTGCCCGAGGACGCGCGCGCCTGGCAGGTGGGGGTGGACCAGCTCGCCGCCGAGGACAGCGAGGTCGCCGAGTACGTGCAGACGCTGGAGGAGGCCCGGGACACCGCGGAGCTGCCGGAGGCGTCCGGCGAGGCGATCGCGCGGGAGTTCGAGCGGTACCTGCGGCGCCGGGACGTGGGCCCGCCGGGCGGCAAGCATCGGCCCCCGGCCGGTGGCGGCGGGTCCAGGGACGAGGACGAGGACGGCCCGGAGGACTGAGCCGGCGCGGCTCTCGGGGTACGGAGAAGGGGCGCTTCCCGATCGGGGGAAGCGCCCCTTCCGTGTGGTGCCGACGCGCTGGGGTGCCGCGGCCGGCCGCGCGGTTCCCCGCCGCCCCTCTGGCGCCTCCCGCCGGGACGGTTACAGCGCCACTCCCAGCAGCGCGTCCACCGCCCGTGTCACCAGGCCCGGCGCGCCGGTGTCGGTGCCGCCCTCCGCCTCCTGGCGGTCCGCCCAGCGGTCCACCGCCGCGAGGGCGGCGGGGGCGTCCAGGTCGTTCGCCAGGGCCTCGCGGATCTCGTCCACCAGGGCGTCGGCGGACGGCCCGTCGGGGCGGGAGACGGCCGCGCGCCAGCGGGTGAGGCGGGTCACGGCGTCCTGGAGGACCTGGTCGGTCCACTCCCAGTCCGCGCGGTAGTGGTGGGAGAGGAGGGCCAGGCGGATGGCGGCGGGGTCGACGCCGTCCCGGCGGAGCGTGGAGACGAAGACGAGGTTGCCCTTGGACTTGGACATCTTCTCGCCGTGCAGGCCGACCATGCCGGCGTGGACGTACGCCTTCGCCATGGGGAACTCGCCGGTGAGCACCTGGGCGTGCGAGGCGCCCATCTCGTGGTGCGGGAAGGCGAGGTCGGAACCGCCGCCCTGCACGTCGAAGCCCATGCCGAGGTGGTCGAGGGCGATGGCCACGCACTCGATGTGCCAGCCGGGCCGGCCCCGGCCGAGTGTGCCGCCGTCCCAGCTGGGCTCGCCCTCGCGGGCCGCCATCCACAGCATCGGGTCGAGCGGGTTCTTCTTGCCCGGGCGGTCCGGGTCGCCGCCGCGCTCCGCGGACAGCAGCCGCATGGCGGCGGCGTCCAGGTTCGAGACCTCGCCGAAGTGCGGGTCGGACTCGACGGAGAAGTAGATGTCGCCGTCCAGCTCGTAGGCGGCACCGAGTTCGCGCAGCCGCTCCACGAGCGGCACGATGCCCGGTATGGCCTCCACGGCGCCTATGTAGTGCTGCGGCGGGAGCATCCGCAGGGCGGTCATGTCCTCGCGGAAGAGGGCCGTCTCCTTCTCGGCGAGGGCGACCCAGTCGACGCCGTCCCGGTCCGCCCGCTCCAGCAGCGGATCGTCGACGTCGGTGACGTTCTGGACGTACTGGACCTGCCGCTTGGTGTCGAGCCACACGCGCTGAACGAGGTCGAACGCGTTGTAGGTCGCCGCGTGACCCATGTGGGTCGCGTCGTACGGCGTGATGCCGCAGACGTAGATGCGGGCGACAGGACCGGGGTCGAGGGTGACCGGACCGCCGGTCGCGGTGTCGTGGATCCTCAGGTCGCGGCCCTGACCAGGCAGGGCGGGGACCTCGGAAGCGGGCCAGGCATGCATGTACATGAGCCTAACCGGCGCCGAGCTGCGGATACGAACGGGATCGCGCCGGATGGCCGGTTTCGCGGTCTTGTACCTCGGCGCCGGATGTGCTTACACCGGCGGCCAGGGGATGGCGGGCCACTCCCCGCTCGGCTCCGGGTGCAGGCCCGACGTGAGCAGCGTCTCGACCCGGGCGCGCGTCGCGTCGATCTCGGCCGCCGTGATCAGGGCGGCCAGCCGCCGGCCCAGCTCCCCCTCCAGACCGTCCCGGAGCCCCTTGAGGACGTCGACGGCCTCCGGGGTGAGGGACTCGCCGCCCCAGCCCCACAGCAGCGTGCGCAGCTTGTTCTCAACGTTGAAGGTGACGCCGTGGTCGATGCCGTAGAGCCGGCCGTCGGCGGTGGGCAGCAGGTGGCCGCCCTTGCGGTCGGCGTTGTTGATCACCGCGTCGAGCACGGCGAGCCGGCGCAGCCGCTCGTCGTCGGCGTGCACCAGCAGCGCGGTGCGGCCCTCGCCGACCTCGGCGAAGCCGATCGCCTTCCAGCCGGGCTCCGGCTCCTCGGCGTCGACCAGGGCGAGCAGCTCCGCCTCGGCGTGCACGTCGATCCACAGCTGGCACATGCCCTCGCCGTACGGCCCGTCGCGCAGCACGGTGGGGGGCACGAGCCCCCAGCCGGTGGCCTCGGAGACCTCGTAGGCGGCCACCTCGCGGCCGGCGAGGGTGCCGTCGGGGAAGTCCCACAGGGGGCGCTCCCCGGCCACCGGCTTGTACACGCAGGAGGCTTCCCGGCCGTCCAGGGCGACCGTGCAGAACAACGCCGCGTTGGACGCCTCGCGGATCCGGCCGCGCACGGTCAGCTCACCGCGCGCGAGCAGCTCGGCGGGGTCGGGACCGGCCGTCAGGCTCCGCGGCGGTATCCGTTCTGGCGCGGACATACGTGTCCTTCCGGATCGAGCGGGAGGCTGCACAGCGGGCACGGTGGCCGCCCGGCGTTGACGATGTCGAGGGCACGCTTGGCGAAGGCCCGGGCCTGCGCGCCGGTCAGCCGGACCCGCAGCATCGGGGGTCCGTTCTCCTCGTCCTGGAGCAGCCGCTCCTCGGCCTCCGCGAGGTCCTCCTCGGTGTCGGCGTCCAGCTCGACCAGGGCCTGGGCCTCCACGATCATGCGCTGTTCCTCGCCGTCCCAGGCCAGGGCCATGGTGCCGACCCGGAACTCCTCCTCGATGGGAGTGTCGAGCGGGGCGGTGTCGGCGACCTCGGCGGGCGCCACCGCGGGGACGGGGGCGCTCCCCCCGCTACGCCGGACGACCTCGTCCAGCAGTTCTTCCATGCGCTCGGCGAGCGCGGCGACCTGGGTCTTCTCCAGGACCACACTGGTCACCCGGGGACCTGCCATGGCCTGGAGGAAGAAGGTACGGCGCCCGGGCAGTCCGACCGTGCCGGCCACGAAGCGGTCCGGCTGGTCGTAGAGGAACACCTGACGGGACACGTCCTGTCTCCATTGGATTCGTGGTTTCGAGCGGTTCAGCGGTGCGTGCCGTGCGGATACGCGACGCGGTGGGTCGCTTCACCCTACTGCGGCGGACGATCACGGTGCGCCCGCACCACCCCCGACAGCTGCGTCGCCGCCGTCACCGGGCTCCTCGCGCGGGGCGAGCGAGGCGAAGTCGCCGGTGTCGCCGAGCCGGACCAGGAACGGCCGCAGGCGGGTGTAGCGGATGGCGGTGACGGAGCAGGGCTCCACGGAGATCCGCTGGAAGAGGTCGAGGTGGAGGCCGAGGGCATCGGCGACCAGCGACTTGATGATGTCACCGTGGGAGCACATGAGGTAGACGGCGTCGGCGCCGTGCTCGCCCTCCACGCGCGCGTTCCACTCGCGTACGGCCTCGGCGGCGCGGGTCTGCATGGCGCGCATGGACTCCCCGCCGGGGAAGGCGGCGGCGGACGGGTGGGCCTGGACGACCTCCATCAGCGGCTCGTCCTTCAGCTCGGCGAGCTTGCGGCCGGACCAGTCGCCGTAGTCGCACTCCCCGATCCGCTCCTCGGTGTGGCAGCGCAGGCCGGGGCGGGCCTCCAGCAGCGGCCGTACGGTCTCCTGGCAGCGCTGGAGCGGGCTGGTGACGACCTCGGCGATCGGCAGGCCGGCGAGCCGTGCGGGCAGCGCGGCGGCCTGCGCGGCACCGCGCTCGTCCAGGGCGACACCGGGGGTCCGGCCGGCGAGCACGCCCGAGGTGTTGGCGGTGGAGCGTCCGTGCCTTACGAGGATCAGCGTGGGCATGCGGACCAGGGTAGGCGCATCACCCGGTGCGCCGGCGGGCGGGCGAAGGGAGAATGCGCACCGTGATCGTGGACTGCGCCATCTACCGGCACGGACATCGCACCGAGGGCCCGGAGGACCTCTCCGACGCGCTCGCCGAGGCGCGGGCCGCGGGCGGATTCGTGTGGATCGGGCTGTACGAGCCGTCGGAGCGGGAGTTCGACCTCGTCACCGACGAGTTCGGGCTGCATCCGCTGGCGGTCGAGGACGCCCTCAAGGCCCATCAGCGGCCCAAGCTGGAGGTGTACGACGACTCGCTGTTCATGGTGATCAAGCCGGTCGTGTACGAGCCCGACAGCGACGCCGTGTCGGCCGGCGAGGTGATGATCTTCGTGGGCGACTGTTTCGTGGTGACCGTCCGGCACGGCGAGGGCGCGCCGCTGGCGGCGGTGCGGCACCGGCTGGAGGAGGAGCCGGAGATGCTCGACAAGGGGCCCACCGCGGTGCTGTACGCGATCGCCGACGCGACCGTGGACCACTACCTGGAGGTGGCGACGGAGCTGCAGACCGACCTGGACGAGCTGGAGGCGCAGGTGTTCCAGCCGGAGACCGGCAGTTCCCGCAACACCGCGTCCCGGATCTACACCTTCAAGCGGCAGGTGCTGGAGTTCCGCCGGGCCACCGGGCCGCTGGCGCTGCCGCTGGCCCGGCTGGCCGGCAACGGGCCGCTCGGCGCGGCGGTGCCGTACGTGCACGACAAGGCACGGCCCTTCTTCCGGGACGTGGGCGATCACCTCACGCGCGTGAACGATTCCGTGGAGGCCTTGGACCGGCTGGTGTCGGACATCCTGTCGGCCCACCTGGCGCAGATGAGCGTGCGGCAGAACGACGACATGCGGAAGATCTCCGCGTGGGCGGCGATGGCCGCGGTCCCCACGATGATCGCGGGCATCTACGGCATGAACTTCGACCACATGCCCGAGCTGCACTGGGTGTGGTCGTACCCGGCGGTGATCGCGCTGATGGCCGTGCTGGAGGTGCTGCTGTACCGGCTGTTCAAGCGGCGCGGCTGGCTGTGAGGCGTCCCACGGGACCCGTAACCGTGCGGGGCCGGGCGCGTTGTTCCCGGTGACGGCCGTGGCGGGGAAGACCCCCGAGCCCCCACCACGGCCGCTGAACTCCCTTACGCCAGGCCGGCGCGCTCCAGCGCCTCGCTGCCGGCCCGCAGGGACGCGAGCCGCTCCTCCAGCGTGAAGCCGGCCGGGGCCAGGCTGAGGGTGGTGACCCCGGCGGCGGCGTAGGCCTTCATCCGGTCGGCGATCCGGTCGACGGAGCCCAGCAGGGTGGTTTGGTCGATGAGGTCCTGCGGGACCGCGGCGGCGGCGCCCTGCTTGTCCCCGGAGAGGTACTTCCGCTGGATGTCGGCGGCCTCCTCCTCGTATCCCATGCGCTGGGCGAGCTGGTTGTAGAAATTCTGCTTGGCGCTGCCCATGCCGCCGACGTACAGCGCGGTGTACGGGCGGAAGGTGTCGGCGAGCCGGGCCACGTCCTTGTCGTCGCCGAGGGCGATCGGCAGCGTCGGGCACACGTCGAAGCCGTCGAGCGTCAGGCCCGCCTTCTCCCGGCCCGCGCGCAGGTACTTCATGGTGGTCTCCTCCAGGTGCTCGGCGGAGGGGAAGATGAGCAGCGCGCCGTCGGCGATCTCGCCGGTCTGCTCCAGGTTCTTCGGGCCGATCGCGGCGATGTACAGCGGGATGTGCTCGCGCTGCGGGTGCACGGTCAGCTTGATCGGCTTGCCCGGGCCGCCGGGCAACGGCAGCGTCCAGTGCTCGCCCTCGTACGACAGCCGCTCCCTGGTCATCGCCCGGCGGACGATCTCCACGTACTCGCGGGTGCGGGACAGCGGCTTGTCGAACTTGACGCCGTACCAGCCCTCGGAGACCTGCGGGCCCGAGACGCCGAGGCCGAGCCGGAAGCGGCCGCCGGAGAGCGAGTCGAGCGTGGCCGCGGTCATCGCGGTCATCGCGGGCTGCCGGGCCGGAATCTGGAAGATCGCCGAGCCGACGTCGATGCGCTCGGTCTGCGCGGCGACCCAGCTGAGCACGGTGGCCGCGTCGGAGCCGTAGGCCTCGGCGGCCCAGCACACCGCGTAGCCCAGCCGGTCGGCCTCCTGCGCCACGGCCAGGTTGTCGCCGTCCATTCCGGCACCCCAGTAGCCGAGGTTGATCCCGAGCTGCATGGCCGATTCCCCTTACCCATGAGTAACGTGCCTGTCGGGGTGACCTTAGCGCGGCGGCGGGCGCCGGGGGCAGGGTGTGGGGGGCACGCCTCACCGGCGCGTTCACGCATCCGGTCCGGTTGTCCACAGGCAACCCACCGCACCGGTTCTGGCCAGTAATCTCGCCCGCATGGAGCAGAGGCATCTCGGCCGCACCGGCCTGCGCGTGTCCCGGATCGGGCTCGGCACCCTCACCTGGGGCCGGGACACCGACGAGCACGACGCCGCGGACATGCTGAAGGCGTTCTGGGAGGCCGGCGGCACCCTCGTCGACACCGCGGACGTGTACGGCGACGGGGAGGCGGAGTATCTGCTGGGACAGCTCATGGACGGCCTGGTGCCGCGCCGTGACCTGGTCGTCTCCACCAAGGCGGGCAGCGTCCCCGACCCCGACCGCCGCTTCGACGGCTCCCGCGGCCACCTGCTCGCCGCGCTCGACGCCTCCCTGTCCAGGCTGGGCACGGACCACGTCGACCTGTGGCACATCCACGCCTACGACCCCGACACGCCGCTGGAGGAGACCCTCCACGCCCTCGACCTCGCGGTGAGCAGCGGCCGGGCGCGGTACGCGGGCGTCTCCAACTTCTGCGGCTGGCAGCTGGCCAAGGCGGCCACCTGGCAGCTCGCCGCGCCGGGCAGCCGCTCCCGGCTGGCCAGCACCCAGATGGAGTACTCGCTGCTGCAGCGGGGCGTGGAGCGGGAGGTGCTGCCGGCCGCGCTCGACCTCGGCGTGGGTCTGCTGCCCTCCTCCCCGCTGGGCCGCGGTGTGCTCACCGGCAAGTACCGGCACACCGTTCCCCCGGACTCGCGCGGCGCCTCGGAGCACCTGGCGCCGTTCGTCGAGCCGTACCTGGACGACACGGCGACCCGGATCGTGGACGCGGTGACGACGGCCGCCGACGGGCTCGCGGTCACCCCGCTCCAGGTGGCCCTCGCCTGGGTGCGGGACCGGCCCGGGGTGGCCGCGCCGATCGTCGGCGCGCGCAACGCGCAGCAGCTCACGGCGGCGTTGTCAGTGGAGGCCCTTAGTCTTCCTGACGAGATCTGCCGGGCGCTGGACGATGTGTCGGCGCCCGTGCACCGCTACCCCGATCACGACTGGAGCACGCTGTGAGCACGGAGCCGGAGACCACGGAGGACGCCGGGCCGGGGACACCGGACACCCGTGAGACCCCGGACCAGGGCACCGCCGGGGAGGCCACGGCCGAGGGCACGGAGACCACCGACGGCACGGAGTCCGCCGACGGCACGGAGACCGCCGCCGGGCAGGCTGCCGCCCCGGAGGGGAGCGCTGCCGCCGAGGAGGGTGCCGCGGTGGAGGACGGTGCCGCCGCCGAGCTGTCCGAGGCCGAGGCCGAGCTGGCCGCCCAGCGGATCGAGCGGGAGCGGATCGAGCGGCGCAAGGCCGAGAAGGGCAGCCCGATCGCCAGCGGCGGCAAGCTCAGCGGCACGGCGGCCGACCTGCTCGCGGCGGTCCGGGCCGTGGAGAGCGGCGAGAAGCCGACGGCCACGGTGTTCGCGGAGCCCGCCCCGGCGCCGCGCCGCCCCGCACCGGAACCGGTGCGCAGGCCCGAGCCCGTTCCCGCGCCGGTCGCGCCGAGCGGTCCCGCCCCACAGACCGTCGACGCCGTGCGCCGGGTACTGACCGAGGGCGGGGCCCCTGACACCCTGGCCGTCCAGGCCGCCGCGGTCCTCGGCGAGGACGCCGCCGCCGCGCTGCGGGAGGACCCCTGGCAGCTGCTGCGGGTCGCCGGGGTGCGGCCCGAGCAGGCCGACGGTTTCGCGCGGGCGCTGCTCGGCGCCGGCTGCGCCCCAGACGACGAGCGGCGGGGCCGCGCGGTGACCGTCTGGCTGCTGGAGCAGGCGGCCGTGGCCGGGCACACCGCCCTGGACCTGCCCGCGCTCACCGCGGCGCTGGGCCGGCAGGGCGTGCCGGACCCGGACGCGGCGGTGCAGGCCACCCTCGCCGAGGGCGAGGCGCTGGCGTTCCAGGACGCCCTGGAGGAGCAGCCCGGCGCGCCCGCGGCCCAGGACGCCGGCCGCGGTGCGGAGACCGACGAGGAGACCGACGAGGAGCAGGAGCGGCCGGTCCGGGTCCTGGTCGGTCTGGAGCGGTACGCGCTGGCCGAGGAGAGCCTCGCCGACGGCCTGGCCCGGCTGGTCAACTCGCCGCCCCGGGAGGCCGGGCAGGACTGGGAGGCGGTCGCCGCCGGGCTGTCCGGCGGTGCGGCCGAGCTGGCCCGCGCGGTCGCCGGGCACGGCCTGGTGCTGCACACCGGCGGGGAGGCGGCCCGCGCCGAACCGGCCGCGCTGCTCGGTGCGGCCCGCGCCGCGGGGCTGCGCGCCTTCGCCGTCTGCCACACCCCGGACGGGCGCGGGCGGCTGGCCGCGCAACTGGGCGGGGAGCCGGCGGAGCAGGGCGTGGGCACGGTCGCCGGGCTGCTGTCCGGTGCCGAGGGCCCCGGCAGGGACACGGACGGCGCCCTGGAGCTCGACCTGCTGATCGTGCTGGACGCGCCCCAGCTGGACGTGGAGGGCGCGGCGATGCTGGTGGAGTCGCTGCCCGACGGGGCCCGGCTGGTGCTGAGCGGCGACCCCGGGGTGCTGTGGTCGGCCGGTCCGGGCCGGGTCTTCGCCGACCTGCTCGCGGCCCGCGGCTGCCCGCAGACCGCCTCCCGCGTCCCCGACCCCGGCCCGCTCGGCGAGCTGGTCTCCGGCATCGGCATCGGCGAGCTGAACCAGGTCGCCGCCCCGGGCAAGGAGATCGTCATCGTGCCGGTGCGGGACGCGGGCGAGGCCGTGCACCGGACGGTGCAGCTGGTCGCCGACTCGGTGCCGCGGGCGATCGGTGTCCCGGCCGACCAGACGGTGGTGATCACCCCGGGTCACGGTGGCGCCGCGGGCACCCGCGCGCTCAACACCGCCCTGAAGGAACGCCTCAACCCCGGCCCCGGCCGGTTCGGCGGCTTCGACCCCGGTGACCGGATCGTCTACTCCCCCACGCCGGGGCGCACGGTGCCGGGCGTGGTGGTGCAGGCCGACGCGGAGGGGCTGCACCTGTCGTGCGCCGGCGGTCCCGTCGTCGTACCGCGGGAGCGGGTGGAGGGCGGGGTCCGGCACGGCTGGGCGCTGACCGCGCACCAGGCGGTGGGCACCCGCTGGCCGGCGGCGGTCGTGGTGCTGCCCGGCGATGCCGTGCAGGCCCTCAGCCGCCCCTGGGTGTACACGGCGTTCGGCCGGGCGGAACGGCACCTGTCCGTGGTGCACGGCGTGGAGCAGGCCCTGCCGAAGGCGGTCGCCGAGATCCCGCCGAAGCCCCGTACGACCCGCCTGCAGACCCTGCTGCGCCCGCAGGAGGGGTGACGCCGGTCCGTCACGGCGGCGGACTCCGGCGGTGCCGTACCGGCCTCAGGGCCCGCGGCACCGCCGGTACCGCTCACTTCTCGGCGTCGAGCGGCTCCAGCTCCTCGTCGTCGGTGTCCTCGTCGTCCTGGTCGTCCTCGTCGACGAAGTCGATGTCGTCGTCCCCGCCGACCTCGTCGTCGTCGAACACCGCGCTCACATCGAACCGGCACACCACGTGCTGCGCGTCGATGTGCTCGAACGGCGACTCCAGCCACTCCCCGGCCTCGGGCGGCTCCTCGGAGGCGGTGACCCAGAGCGTGGAGTCGCCCTCCTCCAGGCCGAACTCCTTGTGCCGGGACGCGATCTCGTCCGGTTCGAACTCGCCGAAGAGGACGCCCAGCGCCCCGGGGAGGCTCCCGGGGGTCCGGTCGTCGTCCCCGGCGTCGTCGAACTCCGCCGCCTGCACCCGGTGGGCCTGGGCCAGCAGCCGCTGGGGTTCGGCCACGGTGTAGTCGCGGCGGATCAGCACGCTGATCGCGTTCGGTTCGTCCGGGCCCGCGTACGGCGGCAGGGTGTCCTCCGCACCGGGGATCTCGAAGGGGGTGACCTCGTCGTAACGGTCGTAGAGCAGCTCGTCGTACGCCTCGGCGGCAGCGGCCAGCTGGTTGAACGCCTCGGAGACGGCCGGGTCGTCCTCCCCCGACCTGCGTTCGACCGCGGCCAGATGACGGTCGAGCGCGGTCTTGACCGCCTCGGCGGCGGCGCGTACCTCGGCAGCGGTGGGCTGCGCAGCATCAGACATAGTGCAGACGCTATCCGTACCGGGCACCAGCCCGCACAATAGATGCGATGCCGGAATACGAATTTGTCGACGTGTACGTACCTCGCGGGGTCTCCCGCAAGGAGGCGACACGTCTGCTGACGGACCATGCCGAGTACGGACACTGGGAGTTGGACCGACTGAGCCTGTTGCGCGACGGGAGCCGCAGGGTGCGGCTGCGCCGGCGGATCATCCGCCAGGTGCGTGCCACGTGGTGATCCAGGACAGGTGACCGGACGAGACGGAAGCGGGCCCCGCCGGCATGGCAGGGCCCGCTCCGCTTTCGGTCACGCCGCGGCCCGTGCCTTGCGGTAGAGCACCGCACCCGCGAGCAGCGCGCCCGCACCGGCCGGCAGCGCGATGCCGAGCGGCACCTGGCTGCCCGTGTGCGCGAGCTGGGCGGTGCCCAGCGGCTGGGCCGAGCGGCCCGCGTGCGCCGTGACCTGGGACGTGCCGTGGGCCGTGGAGCCGCCGGTGCCACCGGTGCCGCCCTGGGGTCCCGTACCGGGGTGGCCGGGCTTGCCGGAGCCGCCCGGGGTACCGGGGTGGCCGGGCTCACCCGGCTGTCCGGGGTGACCAGGGGTGCCGGGGTGCCCCGGATGGCCCGGGTGCCCGGGGTGCCCAGGCCGGCCCGGCTGACCGGGGTGTCCCGGGTGACCGGGCGGGGTGCCGTGCCCGTGGCCGCCGCCGTCGCCGCAGTCGTTGCCCGCCGTGGCGTTGCCGGCGCCGACGACGTCGACGCTGTTGCCGCACACGTTCACCGGGATGTCGACCGGTACCTGCACGGTGTTGCCGGAGCCGACGCCCGGCGAGCCGCCGGTGCGGCCGTCCGCGTGGGAGCCGTCGGAGCCGGCGTGTCGGCCCCCCGAAGTGCCGCCGTGATCCGCACACTTGTTGCCCACCGCCGGGTTGAGCAGCCCGACGACGTTCACGGTGTTGCCGCAGATGTTCACCGGTGCGTGCACCGGCGCCTGCACGGTGTTGCCGGACAGTACGCCCGGTGAACCGCCGGCGCTGCCCGCCGCGCCCGCGTCGGCGTGTGCGTAGCCGCCCGCGGCGGCGATCACGCCGGTCGCGGCCGCCATGGTCATCAGGCCCATGCGCGTGCCCTGTCGCATGCTGAATTCCCCCCTGCCTTCCAGATCTTGGTGCGAGAGACCGGTCGGCCTCGGAGCGCATGGCGCGCGCTCCGAGGCCGACGGCTCGTTGAAGGACGCCCCTCAGGGAGCCGGCGTCAGCTGTTGACGCAGGCGTTGCCGAAGGCGGGGTTCAGGAGCCCGATCACGTTGATCGTGTTGCCGCACACGTTCACCGGGACGTGGACGGGCACCTGGATGACGTTGCCGGACGCCACGCCCGGGGAGTGCACGGCGGCACCCTGGGCACCGGAGTCGGCGACGGCGAGGCCCGCACCCGCGAGAACCAGTCCGCCGGTGGCGGCCGCAGCAGCGACGACCTTCTTGATCATTGTTCCTCCTCATTGGCAATGCGACCCCAAGGTTCGGGATCACATCAGCTGTAACGAGGAGGGACTGATGAAGCTACGAACCGATCGTCGCATTCACCCTTCTCAGTCGCTCTCGCACGGCTGCCCGATTGACTGGGGGCGGAGCGTCACGACGCGTCGATGAACCGGTCGAGCACCCGCACGCCGAACTGCAGCCCGTCCACCGGCACCCGCTCGTCCACACCGTGGAACATGCCGGCGAAGTCCAGCTCCGGCGGCAGCTTGAGCGGGGCGAAGCCGAAGCCGCGGATGCCGAGGTCGTCGAAGGACTTGGCGTCCGTACCGCCGGAGAGCATGTAGGGGATCGCCTTGGCGGTGGGGTCCTCGGCGAGCAGCGCGGCCTGCATGGCCTCCACCAGCGCGCCGTCGAAGGAGGTCTCGACGGCCTTGTCGGCGTGCACGTCCTCGCGGCGCACCTTCGGACCGAGCAGCCGGTCGAGGTCGGCGAGGAACTCCTCCTCGTGGCCGGGCAGGAAGCGGCCGTCGATGTGGGCGGTGGCCTCGCCGGGGATGACGTTGACCTTGTAGCCGGCGCCCAGCTGGGTGGGGTTGGCGGTGTTGCTCAGGGTGGCGCCGATCAGCTTGGCGATGCCGCCGAGCTTGGCGAGGGTGGACTCCATGTCCTCCGGGTCCAGCTCGGTGCCCAGCGCGTCGCCGAGTTCGTCGAGGAAGGCCCGGGTGGTCTTGGTGACCCGGACCGGGAACCTGTGCCGGCCGACCCGGGCGACCGCCTCCGACAGCTCGGTGATGGCGTTGTCGCGGTGGATCATCGACCCGTGCCCGGCGGTCCCGGCCACGGTCAGCTTCATCCAGTGCATGCCCTTCTCGGCCGTCTGGATCAGGTACAGCCGCCGCTGGTCGTCGACGGTGAAGGAGAAGCCGCCGACCTCGCTGATCGCCTCGGTGACGCCCTCGAACAGCTCGGGGTGGTGGTCGACCAGGTAGCGGGCGCCGTACGTGCCGCCCGCCTCCTCGTCGGCGAGGAAGGCCACCACGATGTCCCGCGGGGGCCGGCGCCCGCTGCGCAGCCGGTCGCGGACGACCGCCAGCGTCATGGCGTCCATGTCCTTCATGTCGACGGCCCCGCGCCCCCACACGCACCCGTCGGCGATCTCGCCGGAGAAGGGGTCGTGGGTCCAGTCGACGGCGTTGGCCGGTACGACGTCCAGGTGGCCGTGGATGAGCAGCGCGGGCCGGGACGGGTCCTCGCCCTCGATGCGGGCCACCGTGGAGGCGCGGCCGGGGTGGGACTCGTAGATCTTCGGCTCCAGCCCGACCTCGGCGAGCTTCTCGGCGACCCACTCGGCGGCCTTGCGCTCGCCCGGGCCGGAGTGGTCGCCGTAGTTGCTGGTGTCGAACCGGATCAGCTCGCGGCAGAGGTCCACGACCTCGTCCTCGCCGGTGACGCTCCTGGCCGTGTCCGTCTCGCTCACGTGCTTCCTCCCACTGTCACTGCTGGTGGTCCCCCTCATCCTCTCTCCGGCCGCGCTCCGGGCCCAAGAGCGGACCCGGCCCGACACACGCCGTTCACGGGCGGCCGGCCCGGCACCGGGGGTGATCGGCCACCCCCGAAAGCCTGGTAATGTTTCCTTCGTCGCCGCGAGGGAAGCCCCGCCAAAGGGAAACCCCGCACGACAGACACCTTGTCCGGGTGGCGGAATGGCAGACGCGCTAGCTTGAGGTGCTAGTGCCCTTTATCGGGCGTGGGGGTTCAAGTCCCCCCTCGGACACCAGTGAGGCCCCTGCATCGCAGGGGCCTTCTTCGTTCCCGGGTGCGACTTCGGCCGGACCGGCCGGCGGGCTAGACGTGTGCGGGCGCCATGTGGTCGGTGAACCAGTCACGGGCCAGCTCCGTCACCTGTTCCAGCGTGCCGTGCTCCTCGAAGAGGTGGGTGGCGCCGGGGACCACCGCCAGCCGGTTCTCGCAGCGCAGGTGTGCCTGTGCCTCCCGGTTGAGGTCGAGGACCAGCGGGTCGGCGCCGCCGACGACGAGCAGGGTGGGCGCGGTCACCGCGGCCAGCCGGGGTCCGGCGAGGTCGGGCCGGCCGCCGCGGGAGACGACCGCTGCGGGCCGTGCGCCGGGGTCGGCGGCGGCCCACAGCGCGGCGGCGGCACCGGTGCTGGCGCCGAACCAGCCGACGGCGAGCCCTTCGACATCGGGTTCCTCACGCAGCCAGCGGGTGGCGTCGAGCAGCCGGCCGGCCAGCAGCGCGATGTCGAACACGTTGCCCCGGTCGGCCTCCTCGGCGTCGGTGAGCAGGTCGAACAGCAGGGTGCCGAGCCCGGCCCGGTGCAGTCCTTCGGCCACGAACCGGTTGCGCGGGCTGTGCCGGCTGCTGCCGCTGCCGTGGGCGAAGACCACCACGCCGGTGGCGCCCTCGGGCACGGTGAGCCGTCCGCCGAGCCGTACGGCTCCGGCCGTCACGGTCACCTCGCGGTCGGTGGAGCCGGCGCCCGCGGTGTGCCGGTGCCGGCTCGCGGCCCGGCGCAGGCAGGCGGTGACCTCGTCGTCGTCGACCTGGGCGAAGTCGGCGTAGAACTGGCCGACCGCGGCGAAGTCCCAGGGGGTGTGCAGGCTGACCAGTTCGTCGGCGTCGTCGCCGAGCCGCCGGGTGAAGTCGCGGGGGGCCACGGGGACGGCCAGCACGATGCGGGCCGCGCCCCGGGCGCGGGCGATCCGGCAGGCGGCCCGCGCGGTGGAGCCGGTGGCCACGCCGTCGTCCACCACGACGGCGGTCCGTCCGGCGACGGACACGGCGGGGGCGGCGCCCCGGTAGCGGGCGGCCCGGTCGTGCAACACCCGCAGTTCGCGTTCCTCGACGCCGGCGAGGTCCGCGTCGGAGACGCCGGTGCCGCGCAGCACCTCCTGGTTGATCACGCGGACGCCGTCCTCGCCGATCGCGCCCATGCCCAGCTCGGGCTGGTACGGCACGCCGAGCTTGCGCACCAGGCAGACGTCCAGGGGCGCGCCGAGCGCCTCGGCGACCTCGGCGGCGACCGGCACTCCTCCCCGGGGCAGCCCGAGCACCACCACGTCCTGGCCCCTGAGGTACTCCAGGCGTTCGCCCAGCCGTCGGCCCGCTTCGAGGCGGTTCCTGAAGTGCACGGCGGCGCTCCTTCACTCCCGGGGCAGCCAGAGCGGCACCGGGGCGTCCTGGTCGGCGGCTCCGGTCGCCTTCATGTCGCCGTCGGCGGCGCGCAGCAGCATGCGGCCCATGGCGATGAGCGCGCGTCCGGCGGCGAGTTCGTCACCGATGTCCGGCATCGCCCGGTCGTAGGGGTTGCGGCGGGCCTCGGCGTGGCTCTCCAGGACGTTGTCCCCGGTGTCCAGGACGATCCGGGCCGTGGTGTCCGGGTCGTGCTCGCACAGGTAGACGTTCAGCCGCCACTCCTTGACGGCGGGACGGCTGCTGACGGGTCGGGTCATCGTCCGCCACCTCGCTCCGCGGATCGTGCCGCGACGGGCCGTCTGCCGTCTGCCGGTCCGTCGTGGCTGGTCGCGCAGTTCCCCGCGCCGCTGCGGGCGCTCCAGTCCGGCACTTCCACTGTGCACCCGGCCCGCGGCGGACGCCTCCCCTGCTGCGGGCAGAATGTGGGCCATGACCTCGCGCACCTGCCCCTGCGGGCTCCCCCGGTCCTACGACGACTGCTGCGGCCGCTTCCACGCGGGAGCGGCGGCCGCGCCGACCGCCGAGCTGCTGATGCGCTCGCGCTACTGCGCGTTCGTGCAGGGGGACGCCGGGTATCTGCTGCGCACCTGGCACCCGCGGACCCGGCCGGAGCGGCTGGACCTGGATCCGCGGACGAGGTGGACGGGGCTGGAGATCCTGGACAGCACCGACGGGTCCGCCTTCCACGCCACCGGCACGGTGACCTTCCGGGCCTCCTACCGGGGCGGCTCGCTGCACGAGCGGAGCCGGTTCGAGCGGGTGGACGGGGCGTGGGTGTACGTGGACGGGGACTTCCTCGACTAGCGGACGGGGACTCCTCGACCAGCGGACGGGGACGCTCGACCAGCGGACGGAGATGTGCTCTGCCGGCCGGGGCGCCGGGGAGGGCCGACGCTAGGGCGCGAGGATCTCCAGTTCCTGGAGGGCGCCCACGGTGATCTGCCGGGTCAGTTCCTCGGCCCGGGCCGCGTCGCCCTCGCGGACCGCCTCGGCCACCTGCACGTGCAGGGTGACGGCGGCCGGGTCGGGGTCCTCGAACATGACCTCGTGATGGGTGCGGCCGGCCAGCACCTCCGTGACGACGTCGCCGAGCCGGGCGAACATCTCGTTGCCGGAGGCGGTGAGGACGACCCGGTGGAAGGCGATGTCGTGGACCAGGTACTGCTCCAGCTTGTGGCCGCGTGAGTTGGCCACCATGCCGAGCGCGCACTCGGTGAGTTCCGCGCACTGCTCGGCCGTGGCGTGCTGGGCGGCGAGGCCGGCCGCGACGGGTTCGATCGCGGAGCGCAGCACGGTGAGCGAGCGCAGCTGGTGCGGGCGGTCGGCGCCGGCCAGGCGCCAGCGGATGACCTGCGGGTCGTAGACGTTCCACTCGGCTTTCGGGCGGACCGTGACGCCGACCCGGCGGCGGGACTCGACCAGGTGCATGGACTCCAGCACGCGGACCGCCTCGCGCATCACCGAGCGCGACACCTCGAAGCGCTGTGCCAGCTCGTCGGTGCGCAGAACGCTGCCCGGCGGGTACTCGCCCGCGGTGATCGCGGGGCCGAGGGTGTCCAGTACACGGCCGTGCAGCCCCCGGCCCGGTGTGGTCATGCACTCAGCGTACGGCGTGGATCACGGGGACAAAAAGTCAGACTTATACATCACACACTCTTGAATTCGTCGTACCTAATGGGTTTCAGTGTGGCGACGCCGAAGTGGCGCCGGATGTCGAGGAAGACAGCGAGGCAGTCATGCGAACCCCCCAGGTCGTCGTCGTGATGGGCGTCGCGGGGACGGGCAAGACCACGATCGGTCCCCTGCTCGCCGCGCGGCTGGGCGTCCCGTACGCCGAGGGCGACGACTTCCACCCGCAGGCCAACATCGACAAGATGTCGGCCGGGATCCCGCTCGACGACGCCGACCGGTGGCCGTGGCTCGACGCCATCGGGCACTGGGCGCACGGCCGGGCCGGACTGGGCGGGGTGGTCAGCAGCTCCGCGCTGAAGCGGTCGTACCGCGACCGGCTCCGGGCGGTGGCGCCCGGCATCGTGTTCCTGCACCTCACGGGCGACCGGCAGCTGATCGAGGAGCGGATGTCCCAGCGGCAGGGTCACTTCATGCCGACCGCGCTGCTGGACTCGCAGTTCGCCACGCTCCAGCCGCTCCAGCCGGACGAGGCCGGAGTGGCCGTGGACGTCAGCGGCGGCCCGCAGGAGATCACCGAGCGAGCCGTGCGGGCCCTGGACGCGCTTCCCGTCGCATCCGAGTAACACCTCATCTCCGTCCCCCGTAACCCAAGGGAACACCCGTGACCAGACTCAGCGTCGAGATGCTGGCAGCGGACGCACCTGCGCCGATCACCTCCGCCGGGCACGCCCAGCTGGGCATCGCCGTCCTGGTGGGCATCGCCGTCATCGTCCTGCTCATCACCAAGTTCAAGCTCCATGCCTTCCTGGCGCTGACCATCGGGTCGCTGGCGCTCGGGGCGGTCGCCGGGGCCCCCCTCGACAAGGCCATCACCAGCTTCACCACCGGGCTCGGCTCCACCGTGGCCGGCGTCGGCGTCCTGATCGCGCTCGGGGCGATCCTGGGCAAGCTGCTCGCCGACTCCGGCGGCGCCGACCAGATCGTCGACACGATCCTCGCCAAGGCCGGGGGGCGGGCGATGCCGTGGGCGATGGTGCTGATCGCCTCCGTGATCGGCCTGCCGCTGTTCTTCGAGGTCGGCATCGTGCTGCTGATCCCGGTCGTGCTGATGGTCGCCAGGCGCGGCAACTACTCCCTGATGCGCATCGGCATCCCGGCCCTCGCCGGTCTGTCCGTGATGCACGGCCTGATCCCGCCGCACCCCGGCCCGCTGGTCGCGATCGACGCGGTCAAGGCCAACCTGGGCGTGACCCTGGCGCTCGGCATCCTGGTCGCCATACCGACGGTGATCATCGCCGGTCCGCTCTTCTCGAAGGTCGCGGCCCGCTGGGTCGACGTGCCGGCGCCCGACCGGATGCTGCCGCAGCGCGCCTCGGAGGAGCCCCAGCGCCGTCCGGGCTTCGGCGCGACGCTCGTCACCGTGCTGCTCCCCGTGGTACTGATGCTGGCCAAGGCGCTGGTGGACATCGTCGTCGACGACGCCACGCACACCACCCAGCGGGTCTTCGACGTCGTCGGCTCCCCGCTGATCGCCCTGCTCGCCGCCGTGATCGTCGGATTCTTCACGCTGGGCCGGGCCGCCGGGTTCACCAAGGAGCGGCTCCAGCAGACGGTCGACAAGGGCCTGATGCCCATCGCCGGCATCCTGCTGATCGTGGGCGCGGGCGGCGGCTTCAAGCAGACGCTGATCGACTCGGGCGTGGGCCAGATGATCCTGGACGTCTCCAGGGACTGGTCGATCCCGGCGCTGCTGCTGGCCTGGCTGATCGCGGTGGCGATCCGGCTGGCGACCGGCTCGGCGACGGTGGCGACGGTCTCGGCGGCCGGTCTGGTCGCGCCGCTCGCGGCCGACATGTCGACCACGCACGCGGCCCTGCTCGTCTTGGCCGTCGGCGCCGGCTCGCTCTTCTTCAGCCATGTCAACGACGCCGGTTTCTGGCTGGTGAAGGAGTACTTCGGGCTGAGCGTCGGGCAGACCGTGAAGACCTGGTCGGTGATGGAGACGATCATCTCGGTGGTCGCGGGCGGCCTGGTGCTGCTCCTCTCCCTGGTCATCTAGGGGTACGGCGATGACGGCTCACCCGCTCTTCGACATCAGCGGCCGTACGGCCCTGGTCACCGGGTCCAGCCGGGGCATCGGCCTCGCCCCGGCCCGGGGCCTGGCCGAGGCCGGCTGCACGGTGGTCCTCAACGGGCGCGACACCGGCCGGCTGGCCGAGGCGGCGGCGGACCTCCCCGGTGAGGTGCGTACGGCGGTGTTCGACGTGACCGACGGTCCGGCCGTGGCCGCCGGGATCGCGGACATCGAGGAGCGGGTGGGCCCGCTCGACATCCTGGTGAACAACGCGGGCATGCGGGATGCTGCCGGCGGGGCGGACGCCGTTCGCCGGGAACCTGGTGGTGAGCCGGGAGATCGAGCTGCGGGGCGCGTTCCGCTTCGCGCCGAGTTCGACTAGGCCGCGTTTTGAAAGTCGGTTCTGCTCCTCGTCCGGCATCGCGATGATCGCGGTGTGGGGCGAGGGGATCTTTCTGACGGGCAGTGGGCTGTGCT
>NZ_JOIU01000013.1 GCF_000720135.1 Streptomyces sp. NRRL S-1022
GGCCCCCACCCCCCGGCACCCCCTCCAGACCTGCGACGCCTGCGACCGCGCTTTCCGGGCGCCGACCACCGGCCGCTGCCGCGACTGCCGCACCCAGCCGAGCGAGGCCGAATGAGCACATGGACGCTCGGCCCCGCCATGCCGGACAGTCTGGCTCGGATATGCAGGCCTCGAAGGACGAGGCGTTCGCCAAGGCCGTCGAGTGGCAGTCCCTGAGTCCCGTGCAGAGCTGGGTTCTCCGCTGAGCACGGGACATCGAGATCGCCCGCCGTCCCGAGCTGTCCGCCCGCTTCGACCGCGCGCTCGGCACCCACCGACTTCCTCGCCCAGGTGGCAGCCAAGGCGGACGAACTGGTGAGAGCCGCTGATGCCTTTCACTTCCAGCAGGAGCAGGCCCTCACACCTGTCCGGGACGTTACTTCAGCACGCCCGCTCCCGTCGTGTTCGCCAGCTCCGCCGGCAGGTTCTTCGCCGTCGTCTCCAGCCCCGCCGTCAGCGTCGGCGTCCAGTTGACCGTGGTCTTGATCTTCTTCGAGCTCGCGGCGTTGTACGCGGCGACCAGGTCGGTGACCGTGCCGTTGACCAGGTTGCCGCTGCCCGCGACGGAGCCGGTGCCGTCGCCGCTCAGCAGCTTGGCGACCTTGCCGCCGGAGGGCACCGTCCAGTAGTTGGCCTGCGCGACGACCTGGGCCTTGGCGCGGGAGTTGATGCTGTACAGGGGCGCGTACCCGTCGACGGTCGTCGTGTCGTACACGTTGTTGTAGATGTGGACCTGGCCGAGGCGGGTCAGCGGGGCGCGCTGGACGATGCCCTTCCACACGTTGTGGTGGATGGAGACCCGCAGCTTGCCGGTGCTGTCCGTGTCGCTGGAGCCGATCAGCATCGTCTTGTCGTGGTCGGTGAACTGGTTGCGCTCGACGGTCACCAGATCGGAGCCCTTGGTGATGTCCAGGGCGCCGTCGTGGATCTGGTACTCGCGGCCGAAGTACTTCGGGTTGGCCTTGTCGAAGTGGGGCGCGTCGGTGAACGTGTTGTGGTCCGCCCAGACGTGGGTCGCACCGCGCAGGGTGACCGAGTCGTAGTTCGAGTTCCAGTTGCCGTCGTCGCCGTCGGTCGGGTCCCACTGCGGGAAGCAGTCCTCGGTGGCGGAGAAGGCCAGGTTGCGGACGATGACGTTGTCCACGTTCTGGATCTGGAGCATGCCGCCGGTGATCCCGGCGTTGCTGCCCGGCACGCCCACGATCGAGGTGTTGGCCGGCACCTTGAAGACGACGTTCTTCGCCTGCTTGGCCTGGGCGGCGGCGCGGGCCTTCTCCTGGGTGCCGGAGGGCAGCTTGGAGCGGCCGTAGCCGGCCGGGTCGTAGGCCTTGAGGTAGGCGGAGAGCGAGTAGCCGGTGCCGGAGGCGTAGTCCGCGCAGGTCAGCTTCTTGCCGCTGTCGTCGGTGTTGGCGTCGATCGTGCCCTTGATCTTGATGATGCGGGGCGTGGTGTCGGAGGCCGAGCCCAGCGCCTTCACGAGCTGGGCGCGGGTGGAGACGGTGAAGGTGTGCGCGGAGTCGGCCTTCGCGCCGCCGGTGGTCCCCGTGCCGGAGGCGGCCCAGCCGTCCTTGGCGGTGAGGGTCTGGTGGTACAGGTCGGCGGCGTCGGCGTTCGCGTTCAGCACGAACACCCCGGCGCCGACACCCGCGGCCACGACGGCGGCGGACACGGCGAGGGTGCGCCGCTTGCGGAGGGACCGGCGGTGGGAGGGAGCTGCCACGGAGGAGTCCTTAAGGGTCTGTCGAACGAGCCTTACGCCCCCTCAGTGGCCGCCGCTCCCGCCGGGGTTGCCGTCCGGCGGGGAAATTTTCCGGACGGCGGGGCCTTTCGGCCGGTGCCGGGCCGTGGCGACATGCATGACAAGCTCCTGTCGGGTGATCCTCAAGGTACGGACACCCCGCTGACACCCGTCGTCGCGCTCGTGCGACAGGAAGCCGGAAAGATCTCCCCGTGGACATCCCCGAACCCCATCGCCGGCTCCTCGCGGACGTCGCCCCGGCGGGCGGCCCGTACGGCCTGGTCCTGGCCGGCGGCTACGCCCTCCAGGCGCACGGACTGCTCGGCCGCCCGCACGCCAACCTCGACTTCGCCACCCAGAGCGCGCAGGCCATGGCGGACATCGCCGCGGCCGTCGGCGCGGTCCTGGAGACGCGGGGACGGCAGGTGCGCGTCGGCGCCGTCACCGCGCTCACCGCACAGCTGACGGTCACGGACCCGCCGACCGGTGACCCGTGCGCGCTCGCCCTGCACAAGGAGGTGTTCTGGCAGCCGCCGGAGCTGACCGCGTACGGCCCGGCGCTGTCCCTGGAGGACGCCGTCGGTACGAAGGTGCGCGCACTGTACGACCGGGGTGCGGCCACCGACCTCGTCGACGCGCGGGCGGCGGCGGCCCGCTTCCCCCTGCCGTACCTGGAGGAGCTGGGACGCCGGCACGCCCACGACGCCTTCGACCTGCCCACCCTGCAGTCCCGGCTGACCGGCACCGACTTCTACGCCGACGCCGACTTCCGCCGCCTCGGACTGGACGGGGAAGCGACCGCCGCCCTGCGCGCCTGGGCCCAGCACTGGTCCGACGACATCGCCGAGCGGCTGCTGGAGGAGGGCGCCGACCCGGACGCCGGGGAGGGCGAGCAGGGCGACTGAGCCGGATCAGCTCCCGCCGTGCGTCTCGTCCGGGCCACGCCCGGGGTGAGGCGGGCCCGAAGACGGCTGTGCGCGCCGATCGTCAAGAGCGAGTCAGGACGGATCGGCGCGCACGGGCCGGGACCTATCTGGTCATCTGCCTACTTGGGCTGCGGCTTCCTGACGGTCAGGTGCAGCTCGCGCAGGCGGGCCTCGTCCAGCTCGGTCGGGGCGCCCATCATCAGGTCCTGGGCGTTGCCGTTGAGCGGGAAGGCGATCGTCTCGCGGATGTTGGGCTCGTCCGCGAGGAGCATGACGATGCGGTCCACGCCCGGGGCGATGCCGCCGTGCGGCGGGGCGCCGAAGCGGAACGCGCGGAGCATGCCCGCGAACTTCTCCTCGACGGTCTCCCGGTCGTAGCCCGCGATCTCGAAGGCCTTGAGCATGATCTCCGGCTCGTGGTTCCGGATCGCGCCGGAGGACAGCTCGACGCCGTTGCAGACGATGTCGTACTGCCAGCCCAGGATGTCCAGCGGATCCTGGGTCTGCAGGGCCTCCAGGCCGCCCTGCGGCATCGAGAAGGGGTTGTGCGAGAAGTCGATCGCGCCGGTCTCCTCGTCCTTCTCGTACATCGGGAAGTCGACGATCCAGCAGAAGCGGAAGACGCCGTCCTCGAAGTGGCCGGCGCGCTTGGCCGCCTCGACGCGGACCGCGCCCATGATCTTCGAGACCTCGTCGTACTCGCCCGCGCCGAAGAAGACGGCGTGGCCGGCGGCCAGCGAGAGGCGCTTGGTCAGCTCCGCGACGTTCGCCTCGGTGAGGAACTTCGCGATCGGGCCGGACAGCGAGCCGTCCTCGGCCACGCGCACCCAGGCCAGGCCCTTGGCGCCCTGCTCGACCGCGTACTCACCGAGCTGGTCGAAGAACTTGCGGGGCTGGCCGGAGACGTCCGGCACCGGCAGCGCGCGCACGTGCTTGCCCGCGAAGGCCTTGAACTCCGAGCCCTCGAAGACGTCGGTGATGTCCACCAGCTCCAGCTTGGCGCGCAGGTCCGGCTTGTCCGAGCCGTACTTCAGCATCGCCTCGCGGAACGGGATGCGCGGGAAGGGGGAGGTGACGTGGCGGCCGCCGCCGAACTCCTCGAACAGCTCCGTCATGAGCTTCTCGATCGGCTGGAAGACGTCCTCCTGCTCGACGAAGCTCATCTCGACGTCGAGCTGGTAGAACTCGCCCGGCGAGCGGTCGGCGCGGGCGTCCTCGTCGCGGAAGCAGGGCGCGATCTGGAAGTAGCGGTCGAAGCCGGAGATCATCAGCAGCTGCTTGAACTGCTGCGGGGCCTGCGGCAGCGCGTAGAACCTGCCCGGGTGCACCCGGGAGGGGACCACGTAGTCGCGGGCGCCCTCGGGGGAGGTGGCGGACAGGATCGGCGTGGCCATCTCGTTGAAGCCCATCGCCGCCATCTTGTGGCGCATGGCCGAGATGACCGCCGTACGCAGCATGATGTTGCGGTGCATGCGCTCGCGGCGCAAATCCAGGAAGCGGTACTCCAGGCGCCGCTCCTCGTTGACCCCGTCCTCGGTGTTGATGGTGAACGGCAGGGGCTGGGCCGCGCCGAGCAGCTCGACCTCGGCGACCTCCACCTCGATCTCGCCGGTGGGCAGGTCGGGGTTCACGTTCTCGGTTCCACGTGAAACAACGCGGCCGTCGACGCGGACCGTGGACTCCTTGGAGATCTTGTCCAGGGCCTCGTACGCGGGGGTGCCGGGGCGGGCGACCAGCTGCGTGATGCCGTAGTGGTCGCGCAGATCGATGAAGAGGATGCCGCCCAGGTCGCGCCGATTGTGCAGCCAGCCACTCAGCCGGACGTCGGTGCCGACGTCAGAGGCGCGGAGCTGGCCGCAGGTGTGGGACCTGTACCGATGCATCGTCGTTCATCGTCCTTCGTGGTGGGGTTTCTCCTGCCGGCTCTGCGGACCGGCGGGAACGGGCACGGGGCCCGGACCCATCAAGGGTACCGGGCACCCCCAGCCCGGCTCCCCACCATTACCGCCGGGCCGCCTACGGTGGCAGTCTTCGGTCACCTCTTCCTAAAGTGGGGCAATGCGTACAGGTGAGCCCCTGCCGTCCGTCGAGGACGTCCTCGCCGCCCTCGCGACCGGACTGTGGCACTGGGACACGGCCACCGGCCTGGTCACCGTGGACGCGGAGGCGGCGCGGCTGATCGGGCTGCCCGCGGAGCCGGCCACCCTCACCGAGGCCCAGACCCGGGCCCGGTTCCACCCGGTCGACTGGAACGAGATCACCGGCGTGGTGCGGCTGGCGGTCGCCGAGGGCACCCTCGCCGAGGTACGCATCCGGATCATGGACGGCGACGGCGACGTCCTGCGCGTCGTCCGCAGCCGCTCCAAGCCGTCCTACGACCCCGAGCGGCACGCCTACGAGCTGATCGGCACCCTCCAGGAGGTGACCGAGCCGACCCCGGGCACGGCGGCCGGCCACAACGCGGTCACCGGGGACTGGCGGCGCTCCCGGGAGGCGTTCCTGCTGGACGCCGGCCGGGCGCTGGCGGAGGCCCGGTCCACGGCCGAGGTGCTGCGGGTGGCCGGCGGTCTGTCGATGCCGGGGTTCTCCCCGGACGGCCTCGTGGTGTTCGGGGTCGAGGGCGACCGGCTGACGGTCATCGGCCAGCACGGGCACCACCCCGGCGACATGGGCCGCTTCTCCGAGATGCCGCTGACCACCGCCTATCCGGCCGCCGAGGTCGCCCGCACGGGCCGCGCGGTGTACCTGTCCTCCCCGGACGAGTACAAGGACCGCTACCCGGTGACCTGGCCGCTCGCCCAGCACTTCGGACGCCGCTCGTGGGCGTTCCTGCCGCTGACGGTCGCCGGGCGCACGATGGGCGCCTGGCTGGCCGCCTTCACCCACCCGGTGGCCTTCACCCCGGACGAGCGCGCGGTCCTGACCACGGTCGCCCGGATGCTCGCCCAGGCGCTGTCCCGGGCCGGCGCCGCCGAGTCCGAGCGGGAGCTGACCGAGGGCCTGCAGCGCAGCATGCTGCCGTCGCTGGGCCCCGAGATCCCGGGGCTGCGGGGGGCCGCCCGGTACATCCCGACCGGCGGCGGCCTCCAGGTCGGCGGCGACTGGTACGACATGATCCCGCTGCCCTCCGGACGGGTCGCGCTGGTCATCGGGGACGTCCAGGGCCACGACGTGCGCGCGGCCGGCCTGATGGGCCAGCTGCGGATCGCGCTGCGCGCCTACGCCTCCGAGGGGCACCGCCCGGACGCCGTGCTCTCCCGCGCCTCCCGCTTCCTGCACGGCATCACCCAGGCCACCGGCGACGACCCGGCGGCCGACCTCCGCTTCGCGACCTGCCTGTACGCCGAGGCCGACCCGCCGACCGGCCGGCTGGAGATCGCCCGCGCCGGGCACCCGCACCCGGTGATCCGGATGGCGGACGGCACGGTGATGATGCGGCCGACCACGGGCGGACCACCGCTGGGCGTCGACCCGGACGCCGACTACCCGACGACCCGGTTCACCCTCGAATCCGGCGAGACGCTGATGCTGTGCACCGACGGCCTGATCGAGACCGGCGGACACGACCTGGAGAGCGGCTGGCGCAGGCTGCGCACGATCCTGGAGGACCACTCGGGCGACCTGGAGTCGATGGCCGACGCCCTGGTGCAGGGGGTGCACGGGCCGTCCTCCCACCACACCACCGGCCCGCTGGCCGACCGCCGTGAGGACGACATCGCGCTGCTGCTGCTGTGCCGGCCGGGAGAGGGCTGCGGCTGCGGCGACACCGTGGCGCTGCGGCCGCGGGTGCGGCGCTCGCTGCTGTCGGTGGCGCAGGACGAGCCGGAGCGGATCGCCGAGGCCCGCCAGCAGCTGCGCGAGCTGCTGCACGACTGGGCGTCGGCCGAGCAGCTGGACTCGGCGGTGCTGCTGGTCTCCGAGATGATCACCAACGTGCTGGTGCACACGGACACCGACGCACTGCTGCTCGCCGAGGTCACCGGCGCGGGGGAGGCCGGGCGGCGGCTGCGGGTGGAGGTCTTCGACACCGGCGACGACCTGCCGCACATGCGCCGCCCCGGCGAGCTGGCCTCCTCCGGCCGCGGTCTGATGCTGATCGAACTCCTCGCCGACGCCTGGGGGGTGGACCCGCGGGGCGAGGGCAAGAGCATCTGGTTCGAGCTCTACGAACCGGGCTGCTCGGGGGCCGAGGCGTCGGAAGGGGTGGCGTAACGTTCCCTCAGCTCCTGGACGACCCCGAAGGCCGCCGCGGTCAGCGGGACCGCGAGGAGCATGCCGAGGATGCCCGCGACGGAGGCACCCGCGGTGATCGCCAGCATCACCACGGCCGGGTGCATCTGCACGGTCCGGCTCTGGATCACCGGCTGCAGGACGTGCCCCTCCAGCACCTGCACCGCGAGCACCACCCCGAACGCCCACAGCGCGATCACGAAACCCCGGTCGGCGAGGGCGACCAGCACGGCCACCGCGCCGGAGATGAAGGCGCCGAGATAGGGGATGTAGGCGCCGACGAAGACGAGCGCGCCGAGACCCACCGCGCCGGGCACCCGGAGCACCAGCAGGCCCACGGTGATGCACACGGCGTCGATGATGGCGATGAGGGTCGTCCCGCGCATGAACCCCTCCACCCCGGCGAACGCCCGCCGGGCGATGGCCTCCAGGGTGTCGGCGCGGTCGCCGGGCGCGACCGAGCGCAGGGCGGCCACGGCCCGCTGGGAGTCGCGCAGGAAGAAGAAGACGAGCAGCAGCGCGAGCACGGCCATGGCGATGGACTCGGCGACCACGCTGACACCGCTGATGACATTGGAAGCGGCCGTCGCGCCGAACTTGCCCAGCAGTTGGCGTGCGTTGCCGGCGAGGTCGTCCAGCCCGGTCCCGGCCGCCCCGAAGTGCCGGGCGAGACCCTTGGCGGCGGTCCGCAGCGAGGAGACGATCTGGTCGCCGGTGTCGACGAGCGCGGCGACGATGATGTACACGGCACCGCCGACGACGGCCACCACGGCGACACAGGTGAGCCCGGCCGCCACCGACGCCTGCACCCCCGCGCGCACCAGCCACCGGTGCAACGGCCCGAGCAGCGCGGTGCCCAGCAGGGCGAGCAGCACCGGCGTGACGGCCGTACGCAACTCCCCGCACAGCAGCACCCCGAGCCATCCCACCGCGGCCCCGAGCAGCACCACGGCGCACCAGGCGGCGAACCGGCGTACGGGAACGGGCAGGAGCTGCACGCCTCCAGCAGATCACGGCGCACCCCGGCGGTCCCGCCGCGCGGGGCCGGCCGGGTGATGTGCGCGGTGGGCCGGCCCCGGCGCAGACTGGAGGAAGGCGAGGGGTCCGTCACCGGGCCAGGAGGCGAGGTTCGCGATGAGCAGGCTCGAAGAGCACATAGACATCGACGCCCCCGCGCAGAAGGTCTGGGACCTGCTGCACGACGTCGGCTCCTACCCGGCGTTCATCGACGGCGTCCAGCGGGCCCGGGAGAGCGCGGGCAACCGCGCCCGTCTCGACGTCCGGTCCGGCGGTGTGCAGCGGGAGTTCGAGGCCGTCCTCGACGACCGTGCGGGCGAGCAGGTCCTCATATGGCAGACCGAGGGCAGCCCCGAGCTGAAGGGCAGCCTGTCCGTACGGCCGGTGGACCAGGGGCACAGCCAGGTGCAGATCCGGCTGGAGTACGAACCGGGCGCCGTCCACGACGCCTTCGGCGGTCCGAAGGGCATGGCCCAGGTCCACCGCATCGAGAACGCGGTCCGCGGCGACCTGCGGCAGTTCAAGAGCCTGGCCGAGGGATAGCCACGGGCCGCTGCTCACACCACGTCGTGGCGGCCGGCGATGCGGATCACGGTGACCTCGACGGCGACCGGCTGCACTGCGTCGAGTGCGGCGAGATGGGAGACGACGGCGGCCGCCACCCGGTCGTGGACGTTCTGGGCGACGTCCAGCGACCGCCGCCCCTCGGCCAGGACGCAACGCACCTCTATCCGCCAGCCCGAGCCGTCCGGCGCCCGGCCGGCCCGGATGCCCGCCTCGGGTGACGTGCGCAGCCACGTGGCGTCCGTCCGGGTGGGCGCGGCGGCTGCCGCGAGGCGACGGGAGAGGCGGGGGTGCAGGCCCGCCACGCCGGGGACCGCGAGGGCCGCCTCGGCCGCGATGCCGACGAGGGTGGCCTGGCGGATCGCGGTCATCACGCACCGCCGCCGGTCGGGAGGCCGGGACGCCCGGGCGGCGGCTCCGGCTCCAGGACGTCGACCACGGTGATGTCGACGGCCGTCACGGCGAGACCCAGGATCTGTCCGGCCGAATGGAGTACCGACCCGCGCACCTGCTGGACCCGGTCGGTCAGCGGGCGGTCGAGAGCCGCGGCCAGGGTCATGGTCACCCGTACGTCGGTGCCCTCCGCCGCGGGTGTGAGCCGGCAGCCCGCCGCCCTGACACCGGGAACCGTGTCCGCGGCCTGCCGCAGGACCTTCGCCGCGGCGCTCTCGGCGATCCGCAGGTCCCGGTCCGGGTCCGCCAGGGGCAGCAGCCGGCCGAGCCGTGCCTCTGCCCTGACGATGTTCATGACGCGGTCGGCAAGTGCGCGCAGGCCGGGGGCGTCCTCGGCACGCAGCGCGCCGGTGGCCGCGTTCACCGTGGCGAGTCCCTCGACGGCCTCGTGGCAGTGAGGACAGGAGACGGTGTGCGGGTCCGCGGCCGGGGCCGCGTCGCACGCCTGCTCCCAGACCCGGCTGAGCAGGCGGCCGCAGGGGAGTACCTGATCGCCCTCGAACGGGAGCCCCTCGGCGGCGGGCGGTTCGGGAGGCCGCGCGTGCGGATCGTCTAGCGCCACGGGCCCATCGCCTCCTGAAGGGATCGGCGTGCCCTGAACAGTCTGCCGCGCACGGTCGGTTCATTGGTCCGCGTCACATGGGCGATCTCCTTGTAGGACAGGCCCTGCACCTCCCGCAGGATCCAGCAGAGCCGCTGTCCGGCGTCCAGATCGTCGAGCGCACGGGTCAGTGCGGCGGTGGCCGCGTCCTGCTCGGCGGACAGGGCGGGCTGGCTCCGGGCGTCTCCCGCTGCCGGCTCGACGACGACGTCCAAGGGGAGGGGCGGCGGCCGGTGCCTGCGCATGCTCAGGCACCGGTTGACGGTGATCCGGTACATCCAGGTGCGGAACTCCGCGCGGTGGCCGTATTCCGGCAGGCGTCGCCAGGCGCTGACGAAGGCGTCCTGAACGGCCTCTTCGGCGTCCTGGGGATTGCCCAGCATGCAGCGCGCCAGGGTGAGGAGGGACGAGCCGTGCCGCTGGACGAGAGCGGCGAAGGAGTCCTCGTCCCCCTCGGCTGCCCGTAGGGCCAGCAGCCCGTCCGGCAGCTCGCGTCCCGGCAGGTCGCGTTCGGGCGATGGGGAAACAGCGCGTTCGGTCATGGCGCCCCCGCACGAGGCTCGGACCGTTCGGGTACCCAGGGAGTGACATGTGATTCACATCACACGTGCTGGGCGTGAGAAATGCACCGCCCGGCATGTCCAACCTTTTGAAGGGCGCCGCACCGGTGTCCGACCGACCGATCGAGGCGACCGCCATGACGGACAACATGACCAGCGTCGGCGGGGGCAACGGGCCCACTGCGGGCGTGAGCGCGCTGAAGGGCCGTACCGGAGCCGGGGCTCCGGCCGAGACGCGGGGGAAGACCACGATCGCCGACGGCGTGGTGGCCAAGATCGCGGGCATGGCCGCCCGCGAGGTACCGGGCATCCACAACCTGGGAGCGGGGATGGCCCGCGCGTTCGGTGCCGTGCGGGAACGCGTTCCCGGCGGAGGCGGAGCCGTCACGCGAGGCGTGAAGGTCGAGGTCGGCGAGCGTCAGGCCGCGGTGGATCTGGACGTCGTCGTCGAGTACGGCGTCTCCATCGTCGACGTCGCCGGCGGTGTCCGCACCAATGTCATCAGTGCCGTCGAGCGGATGACGGGCCTGGAGGTCGTCGAGGTGAACGTCGCCGTCGACGACGTCCACCTGCCCGACGAGGAGGAAGAGGCCGCACCGGACGAGGGCCGCGTGAGGTGATCCGCCACCGGGCCCTGCACGGGCGCGGGAGATCGCGCGCACGGTGACGTACGAGCGCGGGACGGGTGAGTGCATGATGAACGCAGCAACGACGGGCCTCGCGACGGGCGTGGCCCTGGGCTTCGCCGGGTATTTCGGCGGCTTCTGGGCGTTTCTGCTGGTTCTGGTCCTGGGGGCGGCGGGGCTGGTCGTCGGCCTCGTCGTGCAGGGCGACCTCGACATCCGGGCACGGAGGCAGCGGTGAAGACCCGGCCGGGTTCCCCCGGCGAAGGGCCGGCCCCACCGGCGCCGGCCGCCGGTCTGCCGCCCCCGGCCGAACGGGGCGCCACCGTCATCCCGGACCGGGTGGTCGCCCGTATCGCCAGGCAGGCCGCACGCACGGCCCAGTCACGGCGCGCCGCCGTACCGCCCGACCGGAGCGCGGCGGAGGCGCCGAGCGCGTCCGCCGCCGTCCGTACCGGATCGGTGCGCCTGCACCTGGCCCTGGACCTGCCCTATCCCACCGACATCCCCCACGTCTGTGAACGGATCCGGCACGACGTCGCCGAACGGGTGGCACAGCTGACCGGCTTGCGGGTGGGAGAGGTCACGCTCACCGTCCGGCGGCTGGTGACCGCCGCCGGAGCGAAGCGGGGGCGGGTCCAATGAACGGCCACGCGGTCTCGCGCGCCGGGCACGCCGCGCAGGAAGGGGGATCCCGATGACACCGGACCCCGGTCCTCCCGGCCGCGGCTCCACGCCGTCCACGCACCGGGCCACGGTGCCGCTGACGAAGGAGCCCGATCCCCCCGGACGCGACGACGGGCCCGGCCCCGGTCCCCCGGCCGGGAAGCGCGGCAGCGGGCACCGGACCCACCGGCCGTGGTCCGCGCGCCGCCTCCCGGCGGCGCTGGTCGCCTCGGTGATCCTCCTGGCCGCGCTCGCAGCTCTGGTCGACGTCGTCTCCGTACGGGCGGGACACCGGGCGGCGGCCTGGCGACGGCACCTTGCCGACGAACTGGCCACCCGCTCCGTGGACGACGTGTGGATCCTCACGGGGGCCGCCGTGGCCGCCGCGGTCGGCCTCTGGCTGATCGTCCTCGCCCTCACCCCGGGTCTGCGCCGCTGGCTGCCCCTGCGTTCACCCGCCGACTGCCCCCGGCTACGGGCCTCCCTGGACCGGGACGGCGCCGCCGGCCTGCTGCGCGACGCCGCGATGCGGGTCGCCGGAGTCGGCGCGGCACGCGTCCGGGTGCGCCGCCACCGCATCACCGCACACGCGGAAGTCCGCTTCCGTGACCCCCGGCAGGTGAAGGACGACCTCACCGCCGCCCTCGGCGAGGAACGCGACCGGCTGGCCCTCGCCCGTCCTCCCCGCGTCGCCGTACGGGTTCGGCGACGCGCCGGCTGAACCGAGAACACGCAGCATCGGAGCCCGCCCCATGACGCCGCGATCCGTACTCAACCGCAGTCTGCTGGCCCTCACCGGACTGGTCCTGCTCGGCGGCGGGCTGCTGGTCCTCTTCGCCGGGTTCGACCTCTACCGGCGCCACGCCCTGGTGCCGCCCGCAGGCTGGCCCCTGATCACCCCGGCCGACGTCCTGCTCGGCTCCGCCGACCGGGCCCGCTGGAGCAGCCAGGGCTGGTGGTGGTGGCCCGCGGTCATCGCCGCCCTCGTCCTCACCGCCGCGCTCGCCCTGTGGTGGCTGCTCGCCCAGCTGGGCCGGCGCCGCCCCGGCTCCCTGCCCGTCGGCGGCACACCCCCGCAGGAGGGCGTCGAACTGCGCGACAGCGCACTCAGCGACGCGATCGCGGCCGAAGCCGGTGCCCTGCCGGGGGTCGACCGTGCGACCGTGCACATCACCGGCCGGCCGGCCCGCCACCGCACCCGCGTCAGCCTCACCCTCACCCCCGAGGGCCCGCCCGGCGCCACTCTCGGTGCCCTCTGCGAAGGCCCGCTCCGCACCGCCCGCCGGTCCACCGGCCTCCCGGACCTGCCCACCGAGGTACGCCTGCACGTCACCCGCCACAAGCCCCACCGTGCGGAGTGAGGAACCGGATCACGAAGACGGCCGGTCCGGACCCTCGTGGTGCGCGAGGCTGCGGACCGGACACCGCGTGGGACCGATGGCGAGTCCTTCTCCACGCCCGGGGCCAGGGTCGCGTGGATCATCGTGATCGGCGTGCACGCGGGTCCCGGCATCACGGGACGTCTTGCGCTCCTTCCCGATCGGGGTCGCGTCCCCCTCGGCCTGTGAGGGGGAGCAGAAGCTTCCGAAGCCGTGGGTGGGAAGTACCGGCACCTCGTCGGCCAGGCGGTGGGCCGATGCGTGCCGGGCGCGGGCCAGCCGCTCGGTCGGCCGCGGCTCGACCCGATCCGGGCGGCCCCACGCCCGCCCTCGGTGAGGGCGTAGGACCGACGGCCGCACCATCCGCCTCGGCGCCGACTTCGACAGCGCCGTCACCGCCGTACGCAAGGCCCTGGCCGATCAGGGCTTCGGCATCCTCACCGAGATCGACGTCAAGGCCACCCTCAAGGCCAAGCTCGACCACGACAAGGCGGCGGCAAACGCGGAACGAGCCCGCCCGTGTCCGGGCCGGGCTCGTCCGCATGCAGCTTCAGCGAGCCTTACAGCCCGCCTTCGGACATCCCGTGCACGGCCGGGATCGTGCCCAGCCGGCCCTTCTGGAAGTCCTCGAAGGCCTGCATCAGCTCGTCCTTGGTGTTCATGACGAACGGGCCGTAGTGGACCATCGGCTCGCGGATGGGCCGGCCGCCGAGGAGCACGACCTCCAGGTCCGGGGTGTTGCCGTCCTGCTTCTCGTCCGCGCGGACGGTCAGCGAGGAGCCGGCGCCGAAGACGGCGGTCTGGCCCGTGCGCACCGGGCGCCGCTGCGTACCCACGCTGCCGCGGCCGGCGAGGACGTACGCCAGCCCGTTGAAGTCCTCCCGCCACGGCAGGGTGACCTCCGCGCCCGGGGCGAGGGTCGCGTGGATCATCGTGATCGGCGTGTGCGTGATGCCGGGACCCTGGTGGCCGTCCAGCTCGCCGGCGATGACCCGCAGCAGCGCGCCGCCGTCGGGGGTGGTCAGCAGCTGGACGTTGCCGCCGCGGATGTCCTGGTAGCGCGGGGCCATCATCTTGTCCTTCGCGGGGAGGTTCACCCACAGCTGGAGCCCGTGGAAGAGGCCGCCGGACATGACGAGGGACTCCGGCGGCGCCTCGATGTGCAGCAGGCCCGCGCCGGCTGTCATCCACTGGGTGTCGCCGTTGGTGATGGTGCCGCCGCCGCCGTTGGAGTCCTGGTGGTCGAAGACGCCGTCGATGATGTAGGTGACGGTCTCGAAGCCGCGGTGCGGGTGCCAGGGGGTGCCCTTGGGCTCGCCCGGCGCGTACTCCACCTCGCCCATCTGGTCCATCATGATGAACGGGTCGAGGTGGCGGTAGTTGATCCCCGCGAACGCCCGGCGCACCGGGAAGCCCTCGCCCTCGAACCCGCTCGGCGCGGTCGTGACGGTGAGCACGGGACGTGCCACGGCGTCGGCGGGAGCGGTCACACGGGGCAGCGTCAACGGGTTCTCGACGGTCACTGCAGGCATGGTGGGTACCTCCTTGGTACGCCCACTTTAGTTGAGCGTTGAACTTCTTGTCACCACGAACAGAAAAAGCCCGGAGGGCATTCCCTCCGGGCCGGCGGTGGTGCGGGGCGTCTAGCCGTACATACGGCGCATCGCGAAGTCGACCATCTGCTCGACCGCCTTCGCGTCGAACACCATCCGGTGCTCGCCCTCCATGTCCAGGACGAAGCCGTAGCCGGTCGGCAGCAGGTCGATCACCTCGGCGCCGGTGATGACGAAGTACTTGGACTCCTTGCCCGCGTACCGGCGCAGCTCCTTCAGCGAGGTGAACATCGGGATCACCGGCTGCTGGGTGTTGTGCAGGGCGAGGAAGCCGGGGGTGTCGCCGCGGGGGCAGTAGACCTTCGACGTCGCGAAGATCTGCTGGAAGTCCTCGGCGGACATCTGGCCGGTGGTGAAGGCACGCACCGCGTCAGCGAGCGAGGGCGGGGACGGTTCGGGGTACAGCGGCGGCTGCTGCCCGTATCCGCCGGCCATCGGCTGCTGGGGCGGGGCGTACTGCTGCTGGGCAGCGCCCCCGTCCATGGGCTGGCCGTATCCGTACATGCGCGCAAGCCTACCGAGAACAGGGCGAGGGGTGGGTCACAGATCCCCGGATCGGGGTTGCTTCTTATTACCGACGGGTAGCATCATCGTAGCTACTTGTTGGTACGTGAACTAGGTGCGAGGAGCAAGTGCCTCGCCGATCCCTCAACGGAGCCGTCGCCATGGGGCACTACAAGTCGAATCTCCGCGACATCGAGTTCAACCTCTTCGAAGTACTGGGGCGCGACAAGGTGTACGGCACCGGCCCGTTCGAGGAGATGGACGTCGAGACCGCAAAGAGCGTCCTGGAGGAGCTGACCCGCCTCTCCGAGAACGAGCTGGCCGAGTCCTTCGCCGACGCCGACCGCAACCCGCCGGTCTTCGACCCGGAGACCAACACCGCGCCCGTCCCGGCGTCCTTCAAGAAGAGCTACCAGGCCTTCATGGACTCCGAGTACTGGCGGCTCGGCCTGCCCGAGGAGATCGGCGGCACCACCTCGCCGCGCTCCCTCATCTGGGCCTACGCCGAGCTGATCCTGGGCGCCAACCCGGCCGTGTGGATGTACTCCTCGGGCCCGGCGTTCGCCGGCATCCTCTTCGAGGAGGGCAACGAGGTCCAGAAGCACATAGCCAAGGTCGCCACCGAGAAGCAGTGGGGCTCCACCATGGTCCTCACCGAGCCGGACGCCGGCTCGGACGTGGGCGCCGGCCGCACCAAGGCCGTGCAGCAGGAGGACGGCTCCTGGCACATCGAGGGCGTGAAGCGCTTCATCACCTCCGGTGAGCACGACATGTCGGAGAACATCCTCCACTACGTGCTCGCGCGTCCCGAGGGCGCCGGCCCCGGCACCAAGGGCCTGTCCCTCTTCCTCGTCCCGAAGTACCTCTTCGACTTCGAGACCGGCGAGCTGGGCGAGCGCAACGGCGTCTACGCCACCAACGTCGAGCACAAGATGGGCCTGAAGGCCTCCAACACGTGCGAGATGACCTTCGGCGACAAGCACCCCGCCAAGGGCTGGCTGATCGGCGACAAGCACGACGGCATCCGCCAGATGTTCCGCATCATCGAGTTCGCCCGCATGATGGTCGGCACGAAGGCGATCTCCACGCTGTCCACCGGCTACCTGAACGCGCTGGAGTACGCCAAGGAGCGCGTGCAGGGCCCGGACCTGGCCAACTTCATGGACAAGACCGCGCCCAAGGTCACCATCACCCACCACCCCGACGTGCGCCGCTCGCTGATCACGCAGAAGGCGTACGCGGAGGGCATGCGCGCCCTCGTCCTCTACACCGCCTCCATCCAGGACGCCATCCAGCTCAAGGAGGCGAACGGCGAGGACGCCTCCGCCGAGGAGGCGCTGAACGACCTGCTCCTGCCCATCGTCAAGGGCTACGGCTCCGAGAAGGGCTACGAGCAGCTCGCCCAGTCGCTGCAGACCTTCGGCGGCTCCGGCTTCCTCCAGGAGTACCCGATCGAGCAGTACATCCGGGACTCCAAGATCGACACCCTCTACGAGGGCACCACGGCGATCCAGGGCCAGGACTTCTTCTTCCGGAAGATCGTCCGCAACCAGGGCGCCGCGCTGAACTCCCTCGCCGAGGACATCAAGAAGTTCCTGGCGCTCGGCACCGGCGGCGAGGAGCTGGCCGGCGCCCGCGAGCACCTGGCCAAGGCGGCCGTGGAGCTGGAGGCGATCGTCGGCCTGATGCTGACCGACCTCGCCGCCACCGAGCAGGACACCAAGAACATCTACAAGGTGGGCCTGAACACCACCCGCCTGCTGATGGCCTCCGGTGACGTCGTCGTCGGCTACCTGCTCCTCAAGGGCGCCGCGATCGCCGCCGAGAAGCTGACCACCGCCTCCGCGAAGGACAAGGCGTTCTACACCGGCAAGATCGCCGCGGCGAAGTTCTTCGCGGCGAACGTCCTGCCCGGCGTCACCCTCGCCCGCAAGGTCGCCGGCAGCGTCGAGCTGGACCTCATGGAGCTGGACGAGGCCGCGTTCTAAGCGGTCCTGACGTTCCGGACGTCCCCGCCGATTCCTCGCACGGGCCCGCTCTCTTTCCGGGAGCGGGCCCGTGCACGTCGTTAAGGTGAATCCCATGAGCGCACCAGCCCGCTTCGACCGCGGCCACACCGACGACCTGATGTCCTTCCTGGCGGCGAGCCCGTCGCCGTACCACGCCGTGGCGAACACCGCCGAGCGGCTGGAGAAGGCGGGCTTCCGGCAGGTCGCGGAGACGGACGCCTGGGACACCGTGGCATCGGGACCCGGCGGCCGGTACGTGCTGCGCGGCGGCGCGATCGTGGCCTGGTACGTGCCCGAGGGCGCCGGACCGCACACCCCCTTCCACATCGTCGGCGCGCACACCGACTCCCCGAGCCTGCGGGTCAAGCCGCGCCCGGACACCGGGACGCAGGGCTGGCGCCAGGTCGCCGTGGAGATCTACGGTGGCCCGCTGCTCAACTCCTGGCTGGACCGGGACCTGGGCCTGGCCGGCCGGCTGTCGCTGCGCGACGGCTCCTCGGTCCTGGTCGACGTGGACCGCCCGCTGCTGCGGGTGCCGCAGCTCGCCATCCACCTGGACCGTTCGGTCAGCGCCGAGGGACTCAAGCTGGACAAGCAGCGGCACCTGCAGCCGGTGTGGGGCCTCGGCGACGTGCTGGACGGCGACCTCATCGCCTTCCTGGAGCAGGAGGCCGGGCTGGCGGCGGGCTCGGTGGCCGGCTGGGACCTGATGACGCATCCGGTGGAGCCGCCGGCCTACCTCGGCCGGGACCGGGAACTGGTCGCCGGCCCGCGCATGGACAACCTGCTGTCGGTGCACGCCGGTGTGGCCGCCCTGACCGCCGTCGCGGCCTCCGGTGCGCCGCTGGGCCGCATCCCGGTGCTGGCCGCCTTCGACCACGAGGAGAACGGCTCCCAGTCGGACACCGGCGCGGACGGCCCGCTGCTCGGCACGGTGCTGGAGCGCTCGGTGCTGGCGCGCGGCGGGTCGTTCGAGGACCGGGCGCGCGCCTTCGCCGGCTCGGTCTGTCTGTCCTCCGACACGGGCCACGCCGTGCACCCCAACTACGCCGAGCGGCACGACCCGACGCACCACCCGCGGGTCAACGGCGGGCCGCTCCTCAAGGTCAACGTCAACAACCGCTACGCCACGGACGGTTCGGGCCGCGCGGTGTTCGCCGCGGCCTGCGAGAAGGCGAACGTCCCCTTCCAGAGCTTCGTCTCCAACAACTCCATGCCGTGCGGCACCACCATCGGCCCGATCACCGCGGCCCGGCACGGCATCCGCACGGTCGACATCGGCGTGGCGATCCTCTCCATGCACAGCGTGCGCGAACTGTGCGGCGCCGACGACCCGTTCCTGCTCGCGAATGCCCTGACGGCCTTCCTGGAGGGCTAGTCGCGACCTCGCCGGGTACCCGCACGGCACCGGAGATTCCGGAACCGGAAGGGGAGGCGAGGTCTCATGGGTCTCGGCGGATGCATCATCCTCATCGCCGTGGGGGCCATCCTGACGTTCGCGACCGACTGGCACATGCAGGGCGTCAATATCACTGTCGTCGGCCTGATCCTGATGGCCGTCGGTCTGATCGGGGTGGCGACGTTCAGCGGCATCGCGCGCCGCCGCCGCGTGGTCGTACCGCCGACGGCACCGGTGGTGGAGGACGAACCGCGCCACCACCACGTCGACGGCTACTCCGACGGCTACGGCGTCTGAGGCACCGCCTCCTGCTCGTCCAGGCCCGCCAGGACGAGCGGCAGGCGGTCCGCCCCGCCCTTCGTCAGGCGGAGCGGCACACCCCAGTCCTGCTGGTGGACGTGGCAGGCGGGGTACTCGGCGGCGTCCGCGGCAAAGCCGTCGCCGGACGCGGGGGCGTCGCAGCCGGCGGCCATCGCGGAGACGTGCAGGACGCCCTCCGTGACGGCCGGATTCAGTTCCAGCTCGCGGGACAGGTCCGTGTCCGTTCCCTCGCCCTTGAGCAGCAGCTCGGGCGGAGTGGCGGAGACCAGCAGACGGGTCGCGGGGCCGTACCGGGTGTCGAGCTTCTGGCCCGCGGGGGCCTGGAAGACCACGTCGAGGCGGAGCCGGCCGGGGGCGACCTCGGTCGCGGCACGCCGGGTGCGGTGGGCGACCGGCTCCACCCGCACGGCCTCCTCCGGCAGCCGCAGCCGGGTCAGCCGGTGCCGGGCCGACTCCACGACCACGATGTCCCCGCCGGCGAGCACGGCACCGCTGGGCTCGCGCAGATCGGTGGCGAGGGTGGTGACCTCGCCGGTCGCCGGGTCGTAGCGGCGCAGGGCGTGGTTGTAGGTGTCGGCGACCGCCACCGAGCCGTCCGGCAGGGCGGTGACGCCCAGCGGGTGCTGGAGGAGCGCCCGGCCGGCGGCGCCGTCCCGGTGGCCGAAGTCGAACAGGCCGGCGCCGACGGCGGTGTGGACGTGTCCGTCGAGGTCCACCCAGCGCAGCGCGCTGGTCTCGGAGTCGGCGAGCCAGAGCCGCTCCCCGTCGGGGGAGACCGCGAGCCCCGAGGGCTGGGCGAACCAGGCCTCGTCCGCCGGGCCGTCGACGAGGCCCTCGTTGGAGGTGCCGGCGGTGACGGAGACGGTGCCGTCCGCCGGGTCGTACGCCCACAGCTGGTGGACGCCGGCCATGGCGATCCACACCTTGCCGTTCCACCACGCCACGTCCCACGGTGAGGAGAGGTTGACCTCGCGCCCGGGGCCGGAGGTGGCGTCCCCCCGCATCCACTGTCGGCCCGTGCCGGCCAGGGTGGTGGTCCGGCCGCTCTCCGGGTCGAAGCGCCGCAGCGCGTGATTGACCGTGTCTGCGACGACCACGGAGCCGTCCGGAAGCAGCGCCAGGCCCTGCGGCTCGCTGAACCGGGAACGGACCCGGGTGCTGTCGGTCAGGCCCCGGCTGCCCTGACCGATCCGCCGCACGACCGTCTCCCCGTCCCCCTCCAGCTCCACCAGCTGGTGCCGGGTGGTGTCGCTGACCAGGAGGTTGCCGGACGGCAGCAGCAGCGCCTTGCCGGGGAAGCGCAGGGCCGTCGGCTCGGGCTCCGGCGGCACGTACGGCCCGTCGCCCCGGCGCAGGGTGCCCTTGGCCTCGTGCTCGGCCTCCAGCTCGGTCACCAGCCGCTCGATGGCGTGCACGTGCCCCTCGCCCGCGTGCTGGGCGACGACGTACCCCTCGGGGTCGATCACCACCAGCGTCGGCCAGGCGCGCACCGCGTACTGCTTCCAGGTGGCCAGCTCCGGGTCGTCCAGGACCGGGTGCTCCACGCCGTAGCGCTCCACGGCGTCCACGACGGCCCGGTGCTCGGCCTCGTGCACGAACTTCGGGGAGTGCACCCCGATCACCACGAGCGTGTCCCGGTACCCGGCCTCCATCTGGCGCAACTCGTCCAGGACGTGCAGGCAGTTGATGCAGCAGAAGGTCCAGAAGTCCAGCACGACGATGCGCCCGCGCAGGTCGGCGAGGGTGTACCGCTGGTCTCCCGTGTTCAGCCAGCCACCCTTGCCGATCAGCTCGGGGGCGCGGACTCGGGCGCGTCGGCGTACGGAGTCGGTCATGGATCCAGGGTGCCACCCGTCGCGGACAGCGGTGGGGGCCTGTGGACAACTCCCCCTCAGTCCTGGTGGACGACGTCCCTGCCGGGGCCGCCGGAGAGCGTGTCGCGGCCGGCGCCGCCGTACAGCCGGTCGTCGCCGCTGTTGCCGTACAGCCGGTCGTCGCCGCCGTCGCCGTACAGCCGGTCGTCGCCCTTGCCGCCGTTCAGGGTGTCGGCGCCGGAGCCGCCGTGGACCGTGTCGTCGCCGTCGTCGCCGGCCAGGTCCTGGCTTCCGGCTCCACCGCGCAGCACGTCGTCGCCCCTTCCGCCCCGGACGATGTTGTCGCCGCCGCTCGCGTAGACCGTGTCGTTCCCGTCACCGCCCCAGGCCAGGCCTTCCTTGCCGACCGTGAGGGTGTCGTCGCCCGCGTCGCCCGAGAGGTAGGCGCCGTCGAGGCGGCCGGAGTCGGTCGCCCTGTCGTTGCCGGAGCCCAGGGAGATCCGCGCGTAGGAGTAGATCTGGCCGGTGGCGTTCCGGTACGCGACCGTGTCGTTCCGGTCGCCGAGGTTCATGACCAGGGCGGCGTACGGGTCCTGGCTGTCGACGCCGGTGACCGTGCAGGAGACCTTCGTGCGGTCCGCGCCGTCCGGGTGGACGCAGCCGTGGCCCGCCTCGATGGTGACGGTGTCGTCGATCAGGTAGGTGATGCCCGTGCGGTCGGCGGTGAGCGACGCGGTGACGGTGGCCTTGTTGGCCTGACCGGTGGCGGCCTGGTAGGTGAGCTGCCAGTCGTACTGGTTGACCGCGGCGGTGGCCGGCGCGGTGGCCGCCGCCGCGGTACCGGGCAGGCCGAACGGCACGGCCAGGGCCGCGGCCGTGCCGGCGGCCAGGGCGAGCGCGCGGACGGGCCGCATGCGGTGGGTGTGAACGGGCACGGTGGGCCTTTCGGAGAGAACGGGCGGGTCTTTCGGCTGACTTCACCGACTTCCGCGTCGTTCGACTCGGGGGCGGTCCGGCAGGTTGGCCGGCTCGCGCGCGGAATCTGCGTGTTCACCACGCGCACACCCGCCGTACCCGTGGATTCCGGTACCCGGTCAGGACAGCGCGTGGCCCGTGGTGCTGTCCACGTGATCGGGTACATCCTCGTGCCGGTCGCCGACAGTGAGCGTTCCGGTGGGTTCGAAGACCAGGATCTCGGTGGGTTCGGGCGCGTACGGCTTGTGCTCGACCCCGCGCGGGACGGTGAACACCGAACCCTTGGGCAGCACCACCGTGCGCTCGCCGGCCGGCTCGCGCAGGCCGATGTGCAGTTCGCCGGCGAGGACCAGGAAGAACTCGTCGGTGTTCGCGTGCGCGTGCCAGAGGTGTTCGCCCTCCACTTTGGCGACGCGGACGTCGTAGTCGTTGACGGCGGTGACGATGCGGGGGCTCCACAGCTCGGTGAAGGAGGCGAGGGCCGCGTCCAGAGAGATCGGTTCCATGGGTTCATCGTCGGGGCTGCCCCGGCACCCGGCGAGTGCTAGAAATCGCACATGCCGCAACGATCCTCTCACCGTGTCGTACTGGTGGTCGACGACAACTCCAACCCCTTCGAAATGAGTTGTGCCATCGAGATCTTCGGTCTCGCACGGCCTGAACTGGGGCGGAAGCTCTACGACTTCCGGCTGTGCGCGGCCGAGCCGGCGACCCGGATGCGGGACGGTTTCTTCACGCTCACCGGGGTCGCCGGCCTGGAGGCGGCCGAGTCCGCCGACACGCTGATCGTGCCGAACCGGCCCGACACCCACGTCCACCGCTCGCAGCGCGTCCTGGACGTGGTCCGGCGGGCCCACGCGCGGGGCGCCCGGCTCGTCGGCTTCTGCTCGGGCGCGTTCACCCTGGCGGAGGCCGGGCTGCTGGACGGGCGCCGGGCGGCCTGCCACTGGATGTGGGCGGACGCCTTCCGGGCCCGCTTCCCGCGGGTGCGCCTGGAGGCGGACGTGCTCTTCGTGGACGACGGTGACATCCTCACCGCCTCCGGCAGCGCCTCCGCGCTCGACCTCGGCCTGCACCTGGTGCGCCGGGACCACGGCGTGGAGATCGCCAACCACGTCTCCCGGCGGCTCGTGTTCGCCGCGCACCGGGACGGCGGTCAACGGCAGTTCGTGGAGCGGCCGGTGCCCGCGGTGCCCGACGAGTCACTCGGCCCGCTGCTGGCCTGGGCGCAGGAGCGGCTGGGCGAGCCGCTGACCGTCGCCGGCCTCGCCGCCCGCGCGGCCGTCTCCCCCGCAACCCTGCACCGGCGCTTCCGCACCCAGCTGGGCACGACTCCGCTGGCCTGGCTCACCGGGGAGCGCGTGGCCCTGGCGTGCCGGCTGATCGAGCGGGGCGAGGAGCGGCTGGACGTCGTGGCGGCGCGCAGCGGTCTGGGCACGGCGGCCAATCTGCGGGCCCGGCTGCGGCGGGAGACGGGGCTGAGCCCGTCGGCGTACCGCAAGCGGTTCGGGGCGGCACCCGCGCGGACGGCGGCGGCCGGCGGCAGCGGCGGCCCGTGACCGGATCCGCCGGTGAGAGGCATCCGGTGCCGCCCGCCGGACGGAATGCCGTGAATCCGGGACGATCGGCCGGTGCCGGGGAAGCATGACCCGTATGAGATTCCTCGTACGCGACCGGATCCTCGGCATCGGTGACGACTGGTGGATCGAGGACGAACACGGCCGGAAGGTGTTCCTCGTCGACGGCAAGGCGATGCGGCTGCGCGACACCTTCGAGCTGAAGGACACCCAGGGCCGGGTCCTGATCGACATCCACCAGAAGATGCTCGCCCTGCGCGACACGATGGTGATCGAACGGGACGGCGAAGCCCTGGCCCGGATCAGGCGCAAGCGGCTGTCCCTGCTGCGCAACCACTACCGGGTCTCGCTGGTGGACGGCACCGAACTGGACGTCAGCGGGAAGATCCTGGACCGCGAGTTCGCCGTGGAGTACGACGGCGAACTGCTCGCGGTGATCTCCCGCCGCTGGCTCAGCGTCCGCGACACCTACGGCGTGGACGTCGTACGGGACGACGCCGACCCGGCGCTGCTCACCGCGGTGGCGGTGTGCGTGATCCACCTGGCCGAGAAGGAGGACGAGGAGGACTGACGACGGGGACTGACGAGGAGGTCTGACGACGAGGCGGACCGGCGGTGACTAGCTGGGGCGCCGGGGCGGCCGCAGGCCGAGCACCCGGTCCTTGAGCGCCGGGAACTGTGCGCGGGTCGCGGCCACCTTCGCCGGGTCCAGCTCGACCGTGAGGACCTCCTCGCCGGAGCCGGCCTCGGCGAGCACCTCGCCCCACGGATCCACCACGATCGAGTGACCCGCCTGCGGAACTCCGGCGTGGGTCCCGGCCGTTCCACACGCGAGCACGAACGCCTGGTTCTCCACCGCCCGCGCCTGGGCCAGCAGCGTCCAGTGCGCGCGTCGCCGCTCGGGCCAGCCCGCCGGGATCACCAGCGTCTCGGCACCGGCGTCGACGAGTCCGCGGAAGAGTTCGGGGAAACGGAGGTCGTAACAGGTGGCCACGCCGAGCGTGGTCCCGGGCAGCCGGACCGTCACCAGGTCACGGCCCGCGCCCATCAGCACCGCCTCGCCCTGGTCGAAACCGAAGCGGTGGATCTTCCGGTAGGCCGCGGCCAGTTCACCGGAGGGGGAGAAGACGAGGGACGTGTTGTAGAGGGGGCCCTCAGGGTCGCGTTCCGGGATGGAGCCGGCGTGCAGCCACACGCCCGCGTCGCTCGCCGCCTTGGCCATCGTCTCGTGCGTCGGCCCTTCGAGCGGCTCGGCCTCCCGGCCGAACTCCTCGTAGGCGAAGGCTCCGGTGGTCCACAGTTCGGGCAGAACGACGAGGTCGGCCCCGCTCTGCTCGCGCACCAGCGCGGCCGCGCGCCGCCGCCGGGAGCCGACCGGTTCGTCCTCGTCCACGGCGATCTGGATCAGCGAGGCGCGCACACTACCACCGTCCTGGCATTCGAGTCGTCCACACGGGCCTACGATCGTCACACGAAAGCACTGCCGGGGTGCCTTTCAGCAGCGTAACTTAGCCTCTCAAGACACCCGCCGAAGTGCAGCCGCCGCCCGCTGGCAATGCCGCCACAACCTGCCCGTGTACCGACCGCCGAGGGGTCCCGTTCCGTGAGTCTCCATCCCACCCTCCAGCCCTACGCCGACGCCTGGACGCACTCCATCGAAGCGATATCCGAGATGGTGCAGTCGCTCGTCGAGGGCGAGTGGAACCGGCGGACACCCTGCCCCGGCTGGTCCGTGCGGGACATCGTGTCCCACGTCATCGGCGTGGACTGCGAGATGCTCGGCGACCCGCGGCCCATCCACGCCCTGCCGCGCGACCTGTTCCACGTCACCACCGAGCACCAGCGCTACACGGAGATGCAGGTCGACGTCCGCCGCCACCACACGGCGCCGGAGATGACGGCCGAGCTGGAGTACACGGTCATCCGCCGCAACCGGCAGCTGCGAAACGAGTCCCGGGACCCCGGCACCCTGGTGCGCGGGCCGCTCGGTACCGAGGTCACCCTGGAACACTCCTACCGCGCCCGGGCGTTCGACGTGTGGGTGCACGAGCAGGACCTGCGGGCCGCCCTCGGCCGCCCCGGCAACCTGGACTCGCCGGGCGCGTACGTCACCCGGGACGTGCTGCTGGAGGCGCTGCCCAAGGTCGTCGCGCACGACGCGAACGCCCCGCGCAGCTCGGCGATCGTGTTCGACGTGCACGGTCCGGTGGAGTTCCTGCGCACGGTCCGCGTCGACATCCAGGGCCGGGGCACGGTGGAGACCGCCCCCGCCCTCGGCCCCGCCGCCGCGCTCACCCTGGACTGGGAGACCTACGTCCGCCTGGCCTGTGGCCGGGTCGGCCCGGAGGCGGTGGCGGACCGGGTGAAGACGGAGGGCGACCAGGAGCTGGCGGCGGCCATCCTGCGTCACTTCGCGGTGACCCCCTAGGACCTCGCGGTGCTTCCCCGGGACTCCTGGGGATCTCCCCGCACTTCGCGGTGACCCCCTGGGGCCGGGCCGCCGGCAGTGTCCCGCTAGGCGGGGACGTGCACCGTCTCCACCCGGCTGGCCACGAGCCGCTCCCGCTCGCGCCGGGCCGCCCGCCCCCGCAGCCGCAGGATCTGGCTGATCCCGAGCGCCTGGAGCACGAACACGGCGCTGAACGCCACGGTGTAGTCGTCGCCGGTCGCGTCCAGCAGCACGCCGATCGCGAACAGGGTCGTCATGGAGGCGAGGAAGCCGCCCATGTTGGTGATGCCGGACGCCGTGCCCTGTCGCTCGGGCGGGTTGGCCGGCCGGGCGAAGTCGAAGCCGATCATCGACGCCGGACCGCACGCGCCGAGCACCGCGCACAGCACCAGCAGCAGCCACATCGGCGCGTGGTCACCGGGGTAGGCCAGCGTCACCGCCCACAGCAGCGCGGTGGCCCCGACCGTGCCCAGCGCCAGCGGCAGCCGGGCCGCGTGGTGCCGGGCGATGATCTGGCCGTAGACGAGGCCGATCACCATGTTGGACAGGACGACGAGGGTGAGCAGCTCACCGGCCGTGGCGCGGCTGAGGCCCTGCGCCTCGACGAGGAACGGCAGTCCCCACAGCAGCAGGAACACCATCGCCGGGAACTGGGTGGTGAAGTGCACCCACAGGCCCAGGCGGGTGCCCGGTTCCCGCCAGGCCGCGGCGATCTGCCGGCGCACGTAGGCCGCGCCCTGGTGCGGGGACGGCTCCGGCTCCTGGCCCTCGGGGTGGTCCTTCAGGAACAGCAGGGTCAGCACCAGGACGACCGCGCCGGCCAGCGCGCTGCCCGCGAACGCCGGCGTCCAGCCGATGCCGTGCAGCAGCCGGGCCAGCACCAGGGTGGAGACCAGGTTGCCCGCCATGCCGACCAGGCCCGCGAGCTGCGCGACCAGCGGTCCGCGCCGGGCGGGGAACCAGCGGCTGCCGAGCCGCAGCACGCTGATGAAGGTCATCGCGTCGCCGCAGCCCAGCAGCGCGCGGGAGGCGAGCGCGGTGCCGTACGAGGGGGAGAAGGCGAAGCCCAGCTGTCCCGCGGTGAACAGGACCGCCCCGATGCTCAGCACCTTCTTGGTGCCGAGGCGGTCGACCAGCAGGCCGACGGGTATCTGCATACCCGCGTAGACCAGCAGCTGAAGGATGGAGAACGTGGACAGGGCCGAGGCGTTGACGTGGAAGCGCTCGGCCGCGTCGAGTCCGGCCACGCCCAGGGACGTCCGGAAGATGACGGCGACGAAGTAGACGGCCACACCTATGGACCACACGGCGACGGCCGGGCGTCCGCCCGGCGGGTCCCCCGGAAGGGTGGCGTTGCGCACCGGGGCGCTCATCGGACCTCACCCCGTGCGAGGTGGGAGAACCAGCCCACGTGCCGGTGCACGACGCCGACGGCCGCCTCCGCGTCCCCCGCGCGCAGCGCGTCCAGGATCTCCCCGTGCTCGGCGAGAGTCTTGGCGATCCGGTCGGGGTGGGAGTGCATGACGGCGACGCCCATCCGCAGCTGGCGGTCGCGCAGCTGGTCGTAGAGCCGGGAGAGGATCTCGTTGCCCCCGCTGCGCACGATCTCGGCGTGGAAGCAGCGGTCGGTGACCGCGGCGGCGGCCAGGTCGCCGGCGGCGGCCTGCGCCTTCTGCTGCTCCAGCAGCTCGGCCAGCCGCTCCAGCAGGCCCGGCGGCGCGGGTACGGCCTTGCGGGCCGCGTGCTCCTCGACCAGCAGCCGGGTCTCCACCACGTCCGCGATCTCCTGCGCGGAGACCGGCAGGACCAGGGCGCCCTTCTTGGGGTAGAGCCGGATGAGGCCCTCGGCCTCCAGGCGCAGCAGGGCCTCCCGGACCGGGGTGCGCGAGACCCCGACGGCCTCGGCCAGCTCGCCTTCCGTGAGCAGCGTGCCGCCCTCGTAGCGGCGGTCGAGGACACCCTGCTTGACGTGGGCGTACACGCGGTCGGCGGCGGGGGGCGGCTTGAGGGACTGCGGGGCGGGCTGCTCGACGGCCGTGTTCATGCCCACAGCATAGATACAACACGTACGCAAGGAGGAGGACCGTCCATCATGCGGACGTGACGAAGCTCCCCCGCAGCGGCCGCACAACCTTCTGTGCTAGTTACGTGTCACACCCATGCGGCCCCGTTCCGTTGCCAGCTCAACCAGGCCGCATTCCAGGGGCATTCACGACATTCGAGGTATATCACTTTGATTACCGGCATCCAGGGCATCCGCCTCCGCCGAGCCGCCGCCGTCGCCGTCACCTCCGGTGCGCTGCTCGCCACCGGTGCCCTCACCGCGGCGCCCGCGCAGGCCGTCAGCACGCCCTCCATCGTGGCCAAGGGCGGCTACCTCATGAACAACGCGAACGGCACGACGCTGTTCGACAAGAAGAAGGACACGCCGCTCTCCACCGGCTCCACGACCAAGATCATGACCGCGAAGGTCGTGCTCGGACAGTCGAACCTCAACCTCGACGCCAAGGTCACGATCAAGAAGATCTACAGCGACTACGTCGTCAAGAACAACGCCTCCCAGGCGCACCTGATCGTCGGCGACAAGGTGTCGGTCCGTCAGCTGCTCTACGGGCTGATGCTGCCGTCCGGCTGCGACGCCGCGTACGCCCTCGCCGACAAGTACGGCTCCGGCTCCACCACCTCGGCGCGGGTGAAGTCCTTCATCGGCAAGATGAACACCGCCGCCAAGAACCTGGGTCTGAAGAACACCCACTTCGACTCGTTCGACGGCATCGGCAACGGCAACAACTACTCGACGCCGCGCGACCTGACGAAGATCGCCAGCAGCGCGATGAAGAGCTCCACCTTCCGTACGATCGTCAAGACGAAGTCGTACACCGCGAAGACGGTCACCAAGACGGGCAGCACCCGCACGATGAACCCGTGGAAGAACACCAACGGGCTCCTCAGCAGCTACAGCGGCACCATCGGCGTGAAGACCGGCTCCGGCCCGGAGGCCAAGTACTGCCTGGTGTTCGCCGCCACCCGGAACGGCAAGACGGTCATCGGCACCGTCCTGGCGTCCACCTCCATCACCCAGCGCGAGACGGACGCGAAGAAGCTCCTCAACTACGGCTTCGCCAAGCTCGGCTGACGCCCGCTCCCCCGGCACGGGCCCGTCGCGAAAAGCGGCGGGCCCGTGCTTTTTCACGGGTCGGCACAAGATGAAATCGATGGTGCTAGTGTCATTGGCACCATGTTGCTACGTCTGGACACCGCCGACACCCGCCCCCTGCACGAGCAGGTCGCGGCGGCGATCCGCCGGGCCGTCGCGGAAGGCGAATGCCGCGCCGGGGACCGGCTGCCCTCGGCCCGCGATCTCTCGACGGCGCTGGACATCAACGTCAACACCGTCCTGCGCGGCCTGCGCGAATTGCGGGACGAGGGCCTGCTGGAGTTCCGCAGGGGCCGGGGGATCACCGTCGCCGCGGGGGCCGCCCGGCGCTCCGGACTGCAGATCCGGGTGCGCGAGCTGGTCGCGGAAGCAGCCCGGCTCGGCTACGGCCGCACCGACCTCATCGAGATGATCCGGGGGACGACACCATGACGGACGGGGACGACGCCACCGGCACACCGGGCCGCACCGCACGCTGGGGGCTCGCCGGGAGCACGGCGGCCGTCGCCGCACTCCTCGCCGCCCTGCCCTGGGCCGCGCACGATCGGCTGCCCGGCCGGCTGGCGACCCACTGGAGCGGGGATGCCGCCCCGAACGGCTCGATGCCGCTGTGGGAGGCATCCCTGTTCCCGGCCGGCTTCTGGCTGCTGATCACCCTGGCACTGGCCGTGCGCCGGCGTCGCTCCTGGCCGGCCGCACGCCCCTGGCGGGCGATCGCGCTGACGCCCGCCGCGGCGCTGCTCGTCGGCGCCCAGGTCTCCATCGTCCGCGCCAACCTCGACCGCGCCGACTGGCACGAGGCCCGCGAGCCGGCCCTCGGGGTCGTGCTTCCCCTGGCCCTGGCCGCGGTCGCCGGTGCGGTGGCCTGGTGGCTGACCACCCGCGCCGCCTCGACCACGCCGGCCGTCCCGGCCCCCGCACCGGACCTGCCCGAGGGCGAACGGCTGGTGTGGTTCTCCCGAGCGGCCAATCCCTGGCTGCACCTCCTGGCCGCGCTGACCGGCCTGGTCGCCGTCGGCGCTCTGGTGGTCATGGCCGCCGGTCTGGCGGGCCCTGCCGTGCTCACCCCCCTGTGCGTCGTCTGCGCCGGCGCCTCGCTCGCCTGCGCCCTCTTCTCCTCGGTCCAAGCGAAGGTGTCGGCAACGGGCCTGGAGGTCTCCTTCGGTCCCCTCGGCTGGCCCACCCGCCACTGGGCACCGGACGCCATCGAGGCCGCCCGCGCCGAGTACCGGCTGCCGTCCCAGGTCGGTGGCTGGGGTTACCGCTTCAGTGGCCTCGGCACCACGGTCATGCTCCGCGCCGGCGACTGCCTGGTCGTACGCCCCCAGGGGCGCCGTACCGACTTCGCGGTGAGCGTGGACGACGCCGAACGGGGTGCCGCCCTGCTGAACGCGCTCCGCCGGCGGGGCTGAGCCGGCCGTGGACGGACTCAGCTCGGCAGCTGGTCGTAGGTCCTGAAGGTGTACGAGGCGTCGTACGACAGCAGGTTGCCCTCGGTGGCGGGCAGGCCCAGGCGTCGGTTGAGAGGGCCGGTGAGCGGGCCGCAGTGTTCGGCGGCCGGGGCGCTGAAGGTGTCGTCGTAGGCCGAGAACTCGATCACCGGCGGGTCCTGGGAGACCCAGCGGGACGGACCCGAGCGCTTCAGCCGGAAGTCGACAGGATCCTTCGCACCGACGGTGCAGCCGTGCGGCAGCAGAGGGCCGAGGAGCCGGAAGCGGAGGCTGAACGTGCCGGTGTAGAAGTCGGACCGGCCACCGTACTCCGGCTGTATCGCCAGCCCCAGGGCGCCCGCGCGATCGCCCACCGGCATGCCGGTCAGCCCTCCCGGTATCGCACTGGGGGAGCTGTGCATCGCACCCCACACCTGCCCGTCGGCGCCGTCCGGCATCGGGCCTTCGGCGTGCGTCATGGTGATCGGGGCGGGGTGCACCGTCAGCTTCCCCAGGGTCAGCCGTGGGGCGGCCGTGTGCACTTCGCATCTCCATCGGCCCGGGTCGACGCCGTCGGGAAGCGGGGGGCAGTCGCCGAAATCGGTAGCCGGGGCGGCGTTGACGCGAGGCACCGCGGCGGCGGAGGCGTAGGCGGCACCCGGTGCGTACACCGCCGCCGTACCGGCGAGTGCGGCGGCCCCCGCGACCATGGCGAGGCGGCGTCCCGCGAAGAGGCCGGCGGGGACGGAGGCGCCGGGCGAACGGCGGGCGGAGGCAGCGGATTTCGTCATGGCACCAGCGTGCCGCGGCAGCCGCTCCCTCACCATCGGTGACCTCCCCCATACCGCCCTGACCGGCCCCTGATGCGGCGTCAGGGAACGAAAGGGCGGCCGCACCTTTCCGGTGCGACCGCCCTCTGCCGTACGACGGGGAGCGACGCCGAGTGGCGCCGGACCGTCACGCCCAGGTGATCAGCCTCTTGGGCTGCTCCAGGATCGCCGCGACGTCTGCCAGCACCTTGGAACCCAGCTCGCCGTCCACCAGGCGGTGGTCGAAGCTCAGGGCCAGCGTGGTGACCTGGCGCGGCTTCACCTTGCCCTTGTGCACCCACGGCTGAGGCTTGATCGCGCCGACCGCGAGGATCGCCGACTCGCCGGGGTTGAGGATCGGGGTGCCCGTGTCGACGCCGAAGACGCCGACGTTGGTGATGGTCACCGTGCCGCCCTGCATCGCCGCCGGGGACGTCTTGCCCTCGCGGGCCGTCGCCACCAGCTCGCCCAGCGCCTCGGCCAGCTGCGGGAGCGTCTTGGACTGCGCGTCCTTGATGTTGGGGACGATCAGGCCGCGCGGGGTGGCCGCCGCGATGCCCAGGTTGACGTAGTGCTTGACCACGATCTCCTGGTTCGCCTCGTCCCAGGACGCGTTGATGTCCGGGTTGCGCTTGATGGCGACCAGCAGGGCCTTGGCGATCAGCAGGAGCGGGTTGACCCGCAGCCCCTGCATGTCCTTGTCCTGCTTCAGCTCCTCGACCAGCTTCAGCGTGCGGGTCACGTCCACCGTCACGAACTCGGTGACGTGCGGCGCGGTGAACGCCGAACCGACCATCGCCTGCGCGGTGGCCTTGCGGACCCCCTTGACCGGGATGCGGGTCTCGCGCGCGGTGTCGTACGACGCCACGGGCGCCGGGGCGGCAGCGGTGGCGGGGGCCGCCACGACCGGGGCCGTCTGCTCGGCCGTCCGGGGCGTGGCCGCCGCGTGGACGTCCTCGCGGGTGATGATCCCGTCCGGACCGGACGGGATGATCGCGGCCAGGTCGACGCCCAGGTCCTTGGCCAGCTTGCGCACGGGAGGCTTGGCCAGCGGGCGCTTCTCGGCGACCGCGCCGCCGTGGCCGTTCAGCTCCGCCTGGATCGCCTGCGCGGGCGCCGGCGAGCCGGCCTCGGCACCCTTGCGGGGACGGCGCCTGGTGGAGGAGGTCGCCACGCCGTAACCGACGAGGACCGGCTGGCGGCCCTCCGGCTTGGGCTCCTCCTTCGCCGGGGCGGGCGCCGCCGCGGGCTGCTCGGCGGGGGCCTCCGGCGCGGCACCGCCGGCCCCGGCCACCGCCACCGCGATGATGGGCGTGCCCACGTCCACCGTGGTGCCCTCGGGGAAGTGCAGTTCGCGGACCACGCCGTCGTAGGGGATGGGCAGTTCGACGGCCGCCTTCGCCGTCTCCACCTCGCAGACCACCTGGCCGTCCGTCACCGTGTCACCCGGCTGGACGTACCACTTGAGGATCTCGGCCTCGGTGAGTCCCTCGCCCACGTCGGGCATCTTGAACTCGCGTACGGACGCTTCCGTCATCGTCGTCACGACCCTCTCCTCAGTACGCCAGCGAGCGGTCGACGGCGTCGAGCACACGGTCCAGGTCCGGCAGGTACTCCTCTTCCAGGCGCGCCGGCGGGTACGGGGCGTGGTAGCCGCCGACCCTGAGGACCGGTGCCTCCAGGTGGTAGAAGCAGCGCTCGGTGATCCGGGCGGCGATCTCCGCGCCGGAGCCGAAGAACACCGGGGCCTCGTGCACCACGACCAGGCGGCGGGTCTTCTCCACCGAGGCCTGGACGGAGTCGAAGTCGAGGGGGCTGACCGAGCGCAGGTCCAGGATCTCCAGGGACTTGCCCTCCTCGGCCGCCGCGTCCGCGGCCTCCTGGCACAGCTTCACCATCGGGCCGTAGGCCGCCAGGGTGAGGTCCGTGCCCTCGCGGACCACGCGCGCCTTGTGCAGCGGGGCGGGGATCGCCTCGGGGTCGACCTCGGCCTTGTCCCAGTAGCGCCGCTTCGGCTCGAAGTAGATCACCGGGTCGTCGCTCTGGATGGCCTGCTGCATCATCCAGTAGGCGTCGGAGGAGTTCGACGGCGAGACGACCTTCAGGCCCGCCACGTGGGCGAACAGCGCTTCGGGCGACTCCGAGTGGTGCTCGACCGCGCCGATGCCGCCGCCGTAGGGGATGCGGATGACGACCGGCAGCTTGACCTTGCCCAGCGAGCGGGCGTGCATCTTGGCGAGCTGGGTGACGATCTGGTCGTAGGCCGGGAAGACGAAGCCGTCGAACTGGATCTCCACCACCGGGCGGTAGCCGCGCAGGGCCAGGCCGATCGCGGTGCCGACGATGCCGGACTCGGCGAGCGGGGTGTCGATGACCCGGCTCTCGCCGAAGTCCTTCTGCAGGCCGTCGGTCACCCGGAACACACCGCCGAGCTTTCCGACGTCCTCGCCCATCACGAGCACCTTGGGGTCGGCGTCCAGGGCGCGGCGCAGCGACTCGTTGATGGCCTTGGCCATCGCCATCTTCTCGGCCATCTCAGTGACCCCCTTCATCGGCGAACGACGCCTGGTAGGCGGCGAACTGGGCGCGCTCCTCGTCGACGAGCGCGTGCCCGTCCGCGTACGCGTTCTCGAAGATGGCGAAGTGGTCCGGGTCGGGCATGGCGCGGACCGCTTCGCGCACTCGCTTGCCCAACGCCTCGGACTCGGTCTCGAGTTCCGCGAAGAATGCCTCGTCCGCGTGGTTCGAGGCCTCCAGGTACCGGCGCAGGCGCAGGATCGGGTCCTTCGCCTCCCAGGCCAGCCGCTCCTCGTCGCCCCGGTAGCGGGTGGGGTCGTCGGAGGTGGTGTGGGCGCCCATGCGGTAGGTGAACGCCTCCACCAGGGTGGGGCCCTCGCCGTTGCGGGCGCGCTCCAGCGCCCACTTGGTCACCGCGAGGCAGGCCAGCACGTCGTTGCCGTCGACCCGGACGCCCGGGAAGCCGTAGCCCTGCGCGCGCTGGTAGAGCGGGACGCGGGTCTGGCGCTCGGTCGGCTCGGAGATCGCCCACTGGTTGTTCTGGCAGAAGAACACCACCGGGGCGTTGTAGACCGCGGCGAAGGTGAACGATTCGGCGACGTCGCCCTGGCTGGACGCGCCGTCACCGAAGTAGGCGATGACCGCCGAGTCCGCGCCGTCCTTGGCCACGCCCATCGCGTAGCCGGTGGCGTGCAGCGTCTGGGAGCCGATGACGATCGTGTACAGCTGGAAGTTGTTGCTGTTCGGGTCCCAGCCGCCGTTGTTCACGCCGCGGAACATGCCCAGCAGATTCGTCGGATCGACCCCGCGGCACCAGGCGACGCCGTGCTCGCGGTAGGTCGGGAAGACGTAGTCGTCCTCGCGGGTGGCCCGGCCGGAGCCGATCTGGGCGGCCTCCTGGCCCAGCAGGGAGGCCCACAGGCCCAGCTCGCCCTGGCGCTGCAGGGAGGTGGCCTCGGCGTCGAAGCGGCGGGTGAGCACCATGTCGCGGTACAGGCCGCGGAGGTCTTCGGGGGTGATGCCGGCGACGTAGGAGTCGTACTCGGCGTTCTCGACCCGGTCGCCCTCCGGCGTCAGCAGCTGCACGAGTTCCGGGTCGGTGCCCTTCTTCGCGGTGCTGCGGGTGGTACGGGTGGTGCGCTTGGTGCCGGTGGCTCCGGTCGTGCCGGCGGTCGTGCCGGTCTTGCTGCCGGTGGTGCCGGCCTTGCCTGCGGCGCTGCGTCGCGGCTTGCGCGCGGCACTGCTCTCCACGGTCACGTGTGCTCCTCCGTCGTTCCGGCCCCCGGGGTTGCCGGTAGGCCAGTGCGGCTCACCTGTTTCGACCACCGGGCACGGGGTGGGTGCCACTCGGCCGGGAACAGGCGTGACAGGTGCCCCGGCGAGCGCCCTGCAACCAACACGTTACCCAGTGCTCCACATTTCTGTGAAACCCCGTTTGACCTGCGATTTTGCTTGGATTTCCAAGTAAATCGAGGTGACGTGAAAGCCCGCTGGTCACAGCCTTGCGCCCGTCCGAAGCACCCGCACGTTATCCCGCGCACCCAGGTCACGGGAAGGGTTTCATGTGAGACGGGCCTCGTAGGCGAAGAGGGAAAAGTCAGGTCATTTCCGATCGGTGCCCTCGGAGCCGCCGGGCTCCGCGCGCGCGGGGAGCGAAAAGCCCCCGCGTGACCGAAAGCGACCGTCGGCGACTGCCTGTGACAAGCCCCAGCTCACGGGGGCTGCGCGTGCCCTACCATCTGGCGCGTGCCGCGCTCATGTGTACCACCCCCCGTACCGCATGCGCCCCCTCTGGGCGCCCTGCTCCGTCTGTTCGCCGCGGGAACCGCCCTCACCTGTGAGCCGGTCGAGCAGGGCCTCCTCAACCGCGGCTACCGGCTGTGCACCACCCGCGGCCGTTACTTCCTCAAGCACCACTTCGACCCGGACACCGCCGACCCGGCCGCCATCGAACGCCGGCACCGGGCCACTCAGCGGCTCGCCGATCTCGGCGTCCCGGTCGCCCCGCCGCTCGCGGACCGCGAGGGCCGCACGGTCGCCGTCGTCGGCGGCCACGCCTACGCCCTGCACCCCTGGATCGACGGCAGGCACCGCCACGGCGGCCAGCTCACGCGCGGAGAGAGCGCACGCCTGGGGGCGCTCCTGGGCGCCGTACACGCCTGTCTGGAGCGGGTGATGCCCCCCAAGGGGCGCACCCGGCCGGCGGCCGGCCCGCACCCCGTGGAGAGCGCCGACCCGGCCGACACCTTCGCCCTCATCGACGACCTGCTCGCCCATGTGCGCCGGCACCGGCCCGCCGACGCCTTCGACGAACTCGCCCGGCACCGGCTGCTGGAGCGCCGTGCGCTCCTGGAGCAGCACACGCACCGGCGCCCGCCGCGCGGCGGCCCGGTGGGGTGGGTGCACGGCGACTTCCACCCGTTCAACCTGCTCTACAAGGACGACGACGCACCAGCGGCCATCGTGGACTGGGACCGGCTCGGCGTGCAGCCGCGCGCGGAGGAGGCGGTACGCGCCGCCGTGATCTTCTTCGTCCGGCCGGGCGGGACGCTGGACCTGCCGAAAGTGCGTGCCTACGCGCGCGCGTACCGGCGCGCGGCCGACGCCGCCCCCTCGGAGCTGGCAGCGGCCGTGCACCGGGTGTGGTGGGAGCGGCTGAACGACTTCTGGATGCTGCGCTGGCACTACGAGCGCGGTGACACGCGCGCGGACCGCCAGTTCCCGGCCGCGTCGGCGCTCGCCGTGTGGTGGACGCGCGAGTACGACGCGGTGTGCGACGCGTTCGTACGGTGAGCGGCCGGCGTCACCTCAGGGTGATGCCGGCCCGGTCGCCGTAGGTGAGCTTCAACCGGTGGTCTCGCCGGTGCTGCCGTCGGTCGTGGTGCCCTCGGTGGTGCCGGCGTCGCCGGTGCCCGCGTCCGTGCCGCCGACGGTCGTACCGGCGTCCGTGCCGCCGTCGGCGGTGCCCGCGTCGGTGCCGCCGTTCGCCGGGTCCGTGGGCTGCGACGGCGTCGTCTGCGGGTCCGAGGGCTCGTTGCTCGGCGTCGAACTGGGCGTCTGCGACGGGGTGTACGACGGCGTGGACGACGGCGGCCAGCCGGAGCCAGAACCGGAGCCCGAGCTCGATCCGTTCTCCGTCGAGGGGTTCGAGGGCTCGTCGGTCTTGTCGTCGGACGGGGTCGGGGAGGGCGACTTCTCCTTATGGCTCTTGGAGTGCGTCGATTTCGGCTTGGTGTCGGGGCCGTTGCCGCCGCCGCCGGTCGTGCCCTTCATCGCCAGCGCGACGCCCGCCGCGATCGCGACGACCGCGAGGACGGCGAGGATCCACAGCTTGCCGCGGCCGCTGCCCTTGTTGCCGTGTCCCTCGAAGCCGCCGTCGTCGCCGTTGCCGTAGCCCGTGGGCAGGATCGGCTGCGGGATCTGCGCGGTGCCGCCGCCGTCCCCGGGGTGCGGCATGACGGTCGTCCCGGCGAAACCGGCCGCCGGGGTGTGCCGGCCGTCGTGCATCTCAACCGGGCCGGTGTTCCAGGTGCCGGTGTGGCCGCCCTGGTCGTACAGCATCTGCAGGCCGTACTGGACCAGGCCGCGCATCTCCTCGGCCGTCTGGAACCGGTCGTCGGGGTCCTTGGCGAGGGAGCGCATGACCAGGCCGTCCAGCTCCGGCGGGCAGCCCTCGGAGACCTCCGACGGCGGGGTCGGGATGTCCTGGACGTGCTGGTAGACCACCGACAGCGGGGTCTCGCCGGTGAACGGGGGCCGCAGGGAGAGGAGTTCGTACAGCAGGCAGCCGGTCGCGTACAGGTCGGAGCGGTGGTCGACGGCCTTGCCGAGCGCCTGCTCCGGGGAGAGGTACTGCGGGGTGCCCATGACCATGCCGGTCTGCGTCATCGTCGTGGACGCGCCGTGCAGGGCGCGGGCGATGCCGAAGTCCATCACCTTGACGGCGCCGCTGTGGGTGATGATGACATTCGCCGGCTTGATGTCACGGTGGACGATGCCATGCTGATGCGAGTAGGCGAGCGCCTCCAGCACACCGGAGACGATGATCAGGGCCTGCTCGGGGCCCGGCGCCTCGGCGTTCAGCAGCAGGTCGCGGATGGTGCGGCCCTCGACCAGCTCCATGACGATGTACGGCACGGACTGACCGCCCACGACGTCCTCGCCGGAGTCGTACACGGCGACGATCGCGTGGTGGTTCAGGCCGGCGACCGACTGCGCCTCGCGGGTGAAACGCGCCTTGGAGACGGGGTCCTCGGCCAGGTCCGCGCGCAGCAGCTTGACCGCGACCGTACGGCCCAGGCGGACGTCCTCGGCCGCGAACACCTCGGCCATGCCGCCCCGGCCCAGCCGGTGCGTGAGCCGGTACCGGCCGTCGCCGACGACCCCTCCGTTGCCCCACATCTCCGGCGCGTCTGACATGCCGCCGCCAGTCGCCTCGGGGTCGGACGGGCCCTGAGAGCGCTGCGTCTGTGCCATCAGTCCTCGCCGTCGTTTCTGCCCGCGGTGCGCGCGGTGTTGTTACGGTCTCCGTCGGCCACGCTACAGCCTCCGCGGGGGCCACCGGTTCGGAACGGCAACCGGGACCGACCCGGGACGGACCGGTCATGAAACCTCTAGCACGCGCTGTCGTGCAAATTCTGTGCGCCCGCCGTACGGCCCCTGTAACGCTTGCGCGACGCTTCTTGCGCGTACGGTCACGGAACGGGCACCGCGCTTGACGTGTCAGTGCCCTGGGGCAGACTTGGCCGGGAATGACACATTCGATCAAGGCCTGTTTCGCCGGCTGACGGCGCGGGGCGGCCGGTGGGGGACACGGAGAGATGAGCCAGGACGGCGCACAGGGCCGGTACGCGGGGCAGGCCCTGGCCGGGGGCCGCTACCAGCTGCGCGACTTGCTCGGCGAGGGCGGCATGGCCTCGGTCCACCTCGCCTACGACGCGGTGCTGGACCGCCAGGTCGCCATCAAGACGCTCCACACCGAGCTGGGCCGGGAGCAGGCCTTCCGCGAGCGCTTCCGCCGCGAGGCGCAGGCCGTGGCCAAGCTCACGCACACCAACATCGTCTCCGTCTTCGACACGGGCGAGGACGCGCTGAACGGCATGGCGACGCCGTACATCGTCATGGAGTACGTCGAGGGCCGGCCGCTGGGCTCGGTCCTGGAGCAGGACATCCGGCAGTTCGGCGCGATGCCCGCCGACAAGGCGCTGAAGGTCACCGCCGACGTGCTCGCGGCCCTGGAGATCAGCCACGAGATGGGGCTGGTGCACCGCGACATCAAGCCGGGCAACGTGATGGTGACCAAGCGTGGCGTGGTCAAGGTGATGGACTTCGGCATCGCCCGCGCCATGCAGTCCGGCGTCACCTCCATGACCCAGACCGGCATGGTCGTCGGCACCCCGCAGTACCTCTCGCCCGAGCAGGCCCTCGGCCGCGGCGTGGACGCCCGCTCCGACCTGTACTCGGTCGGCATCATGCTGTTCCAGCTCGTGACCGGACGCCTGCCCTTCGACGCCGACTCGCCGCTGGCGATCGCGTACGCGCATGTGCAGGAGGAGCCGGTGGCGCCCTCCTCGGTCAACCGCGCGCTGCCGCCCGCGGTGGACGCGCTGGTCGCCCGCGCCCTGAGGAAGAACCCGAACGAGCGCTTCCCGACCGCCGAGTCCATGCGCGCCGAGTGCCTGCGGGTCGCGGCCTCCTTCCAGGCGGCCCCGCCGAGCATCGTGCCGGGCGCCGGTCCGACCCAGAGCGGCTCGGGCGTCGGCTCCGCGGTGTTCCCGCCGGTCGACCGGACGGCCCCGGCGCCGCAGGGGCAGGTCCAGACGCCGTACCAGCCGGCTCCCGCCCCCACCCCGAACCCGTACGGCCACCCGACGCCCGCGGCCCCGTCCTACGGCTACCCGCAGCAGGGCGGCTACCAGACGCCCCCGGTGGGCTACGGTCCGCAGGCCGGCGCGCCCACCCCACCGCCGTACACGATCGCGCCGCAGACCGCGGGGCAGCCCGCCGGTGCGCCCGGCGGCCGGAAGAAGCGGCCGGTGGTCCTCGCCTCGGTCACGGTCGCGGTCATCGTGGTGGTCGGGGTGATCGTCGCGCTGACGGTGAAGAACGCCAGCGAGGACATCAAGGCCAACAGCGGCGGGACGAAAGCCTCCGCGTCCCACCGGGCGGGCTACCGCGGGCCGGACCCCAGCCGGCGGATCGACGAGAGCAAGTGCACCGACCCACAGGAGTCGTGGAAGGACCCGAAGAAGATCGAGCTGCCCGACTTCCGCTACAAGGACATCGGCTCCGTGAAGGCGTGCCTGCAGGCCGCGGGCTGGAAGTGGAACATCAAGCGCCAGGACGACAACACCTGGGGCGAGGGCACCGTGGTGTACCAGTTCCCCACCCAGGACTCCGACGTCGACCCCGACGACCTGGACAGCATCGAGCTGAGCGTGTCCACGGGCAACCCGCCGCAGTGACCCGCGTCAGGCCGCAGGCCCGGGGCCTGCGGTCCTGGCCGGCGGTCCGGGGAGTGAGTCGGGCCCGGCGGTCGTCCGCCGGGCCCTTCGTGTGTCGTCGGCCGCGTCGTGGGCCGGTGGTGGCTTACAGGTAGGGGCCGCCCGAGCGACCGCCCGCGTGGTGGTCGTCGCCGCCCTCGTGACCGGTCATGCCCGGCGGGAGCGCGCGGCGCATCTGCTCCAACTGGGCCCGCGCAGCCATCTGCTGGGCGAACAGCGTGGTCTGGATCCCGTGGAAGAGGCCCTCCAGCCAGCCCACCAACTGTGCCTGCGCGATCCGCAGTTCCGCGTCCGTCGGGGTGGCGTCGTCGGTGAACGGCAGCGAGAGGCGCTCCAGTTCCTCGACCAGCTCGGGGGCCAGACCGTCCTCCAGCTCCTTCACCGAGCTGGCGTGGATCTCCTTCAGCCGCACCCGGCTGGCCTCGTCGAGGGGGGCGACGCGCACCTCCTCCAGCAGCTGCTTGATCATGCTGCCGATCCGCATGACCTTGGCCGGCTGTTCCACCTGCTCCGTCACCGGGGTCTCACGGGAGTCATCGTCCCCACCGCCACCGCCGAGCGCCATCCCGTCCTGGCCCACGACGAGGATCTGGGGGTTCTCCGGCGACCGTTCGTTCCTCGGCATCTCCATGCCGCCATTCTCTCGCACGCCAACACCTCATCACCGTCCTGCCCCCTTGTGGGGCTGATCCACCGTTTAGACCCGACGGAGCAATCCAGAATGCCCCCTTCGCCAACGAATGTGAGGCTTGTTCCCGTCGGTTTTCCATCGGTCACGACAACTTGGGCTCCGGGAGGTCACCGACGTGACTCCACGCCTGCGACGCACGCTCCGCTGGCTACGGCCGCTGGCCGTCCTCACGGCCGCCGCACTGCCGGCGTACGGCACCGCCGTCACGTACGACGGTGCACCCGTCCACGCCGCGGAGCGGGACTCCGCCCGCTCCCCCGCCACGGGGCACCGTGCCGGGCAGCGGCTCACGGGTGACACCGGCCGCGCCGCCGCGCGGTACACCGCCGCGGACCGCGGACACCCGGAGCCGGGACCACCGGGCCGCGACGGCCCGCCCCGGGCACAGGCCGCTGCGGCCTCCTCCGCCCACCCGGACGCGCCCGCCGCCGTCCCCCTGCCCTCCGACTCCGCTTCGGCGTCGGTCCGCCCCTATCGCCGGCTCGCCTCCGTCGCGCCGTCCCGGGCGGGCAGCCGGGCCGGTGAGGGGCGGATGCGGCCGGGCCGGCCGGACGGGCCCGCGATCGAGGTGGAGGGCGACGACGACCCCCCGTTCGCCAGCCCCGTCGCGCAGCCGGAGGAGCAGGAGGAGCAGGTGGAACCGGAAGAGGCGGAGACCGCGCAGATACCGAACGCCTCCGCGTCACCGCAGGAGGCCGACTCCGCCCCGCCCGGACTCCCGGACCAGCCCGCCCAGCAGGCGGCCCAGCAGGGCGAGGCACCCACGGAACCGGTCCTGCGGCTCCTGCCCCTGGGCAGCGGCCTGGTCCTCATCGGACTCGGCCTGGGCCTGGCCCTGCTGGGCCTGCGGCTGCGCCGGAGCTGACCGGCCGCGCCGCTACGGCGCGACCAGCAGCACCTTCCCGATGTGGCCGCTCTCCTCCACCAGCCGGTGGGCCTCGGCCGCCTCCGGCATCGGCACCTCGCGGTCCACGACCGGGCGGACGTGCCCGGCGGCCAGCAGGGGCCACACGTGCTCGCGCACGGCGGCCACGATGGCCGCCTTCTCCTCCTGCGGACGGGCGCGCAGCGAGGTCGCGCTGATCGCGGCCCGTTTGGCGAGCAGCGCGCCGATGTTCAGCTCCGCCTTCGCCCCGCCCTGCATGCCGATGATCGCGAGGCGCCCGTTGACGGCGAGGGCCTGGACGTTGCGGTCCAGGTACTTGGCGCCCATGTTGTCGAGGATGACGTCGGCTCCGGCGCCGCCGGTGGCCTGCCGGATCTCGGCGACGAAGTCCTGCTCGCGGTAGTTGATGAGCACGTCCGCGCCCAGCTCGGCGCAGCGGTCCAGCTTCTCCTTGGTGCCGGCGGTCACCGCGACCCTGGCGCCGACGGCCTTGGCCAGCTGGATCGCCATGGTGCCGATGCCGCTGGAGCCGCCGTGCACCAGCAGCGTCTCGCCCGGGCGCAGGTGCGCCACCATGAACACGTTGGACCAGACGGTGCAGACGACCTCGGGCAGCGCCGCTGCTCGGGTCAGGTCGACGCCCTCGGGCACGGGCAGCAGCTGCCCGGCCGGTACGACGACCTTCTCGGCGTAGCCGCCGCCCGCGAGCAACGCGCACACCGGGTCGCCGACGGCCCAGCCGGAGACGCCGGGCCCGAGCGCGGCGATCCTGCCGGAGCACTCCAGGCCGGGGTAGGGGGAGGCGCCGGGCGGCGGATCGTAGAAGCCCTGACGCTGCAGGATGTCGGCGCGGTTCACGGCGCTGGCCACCACCTCGACCAGCACCTCGCCCTCGCCGGGCACCGGATCGGGGACCTCGCCCCACACCAGCGCCTCGGGATCACCAGGTTCGGGAATCGTGATCGCATGCATACCGGTGACGCTACCCCCGGAGGGTCGCTCACCCGCCGGGCAGGGGTCGGGTGTCGGGGGTGACCTGGGCGCCGGGAGTGGCGCGGACGATGGTGATGAGCCGGTCCGTCAGCTGGAGGGTGCCGAGGGACGGATCGTCGTAGCCGAGCACCCGGTGGCCGCGGACGACGCTCACCACCAGGTCGTCCGTCTCGCGCGGCTTCTTGCCCACCTCGCCGCGGACGACCGGCCGCTCGACGATGTCCAGCCCGCTGCCCTGCTGGATCAGGTCCTCCATGACCATGCCGGCGGCGGGGCTGAGCACGGACAGGCCGAGCAGCCGGCCCGCCGCGCCGGAACTGGTGATGACGGCATCGGCGCCGGACTGCCTGAGCAGCGGGGCGTTCTCCTCCTCGCGCACCGCGGCCACGATCTTGGCGGTGCGGTTGAGCTGGCGGGCGGTCAGTGTCACGAGGACGGAGGTGTCGTCGCGCTGCGGGGCGACGATGATCTGCCGGGCCTTGTGCAGCTCGGCCCGTTTGAGCACGTCACTGCGGGTGGCGTCACCTATGACGCCGACGTAGCCCTCGGTGTTCGCCGCGTCGATCGCCTTCGAGCTGGGGTCGACCACGACCACCTGCTCCTTCTTCAGACCGGTCGCGCAGACGGTCTGGATGGCCGACCGCCCCTTGGTGCCGAAGCCGATGACGACGGTGTGATCGCGCAAGGCGGACCTCCAGCGGTTCAGCCGCCATTCCTCACGGGTGCGTTCGGTGAGCACCTCCAGCGTGGTGCCGACCAGGATGATCAGGAACAGCACACGCAGGGGTGTGATGACGAAGATGTTGGCGAGCCGGGCACCGTCGCTGACCGGGGTGATGTCGCCGTATCCGGTGGTGGAGAGGGTGACGGTCGCGTAGTAGAACGCGTCGAGCAGGTCGACCGAGTCGTCGGAGTTGTCGTGGTAGCCGTCGCGGTCGGCGTAGACGACGAACGCGGTGGCGACCAGCACCACCAAGGCCATGATCAGCCGCTTGACGACCTGGCGGATCGGTCGCTCCACCACTTTCCTCGGGAGTTGCACCCGATGGGTCACCAGATGCTCGCCCGCCTGGCGGGCGATGGCGTCATGGCCCGGAAGTTTCACGTGAAACACACCCCCATCCCGGCGGTCGCCCACGGCAGGTCCAGCAGTTCCGTCTCCTCGCCCTGCCGGGCCCCGCCCGGGCGTACGACGGCCAGCGCGTCGGCGGCGGCGATGCCCCGGAGCATGGCCGGGCCGTTGTAGTGCAGCGGTACCGCAAGGTCGCCGCGCAGCACCACCGGGACGAGCCGGGTGTCGTGCGGGTGCCCCTGCACCGCCTCCCGGAGCGGCAGGCTGTACGGCTCGGGCGCGGGATGGGCGGCGAGGGTCCGCAGCAGCGGCTCGGCGAGGGTGAGCAGCCCGGAGACGGCCGCGAGCGGGTTGCCGGGCAGGCCGACGAGGTGCTGGTGGTCCTTGGTGCGGGCCAGCAGCATGGGGTGGCCGGGGCGCACCTTGACGCCGTCGACGAGGAGTTCGGCGCCGACGCGCTCCAGGACCGGGTGGACGTGGTCGACCGGTCCGGACGCGGTGCCGCCCGTGGTGACGATCAGGTCGGCCGCGGAGCGGGTGACGGCCTTCTGGAGCGCCCGGGCGTCGTCACCGATCCGGCGTACGGCGACGACGTCGGCGCCGAGCGCGCGCAGCCACGGCGGCAGCATGGGCCCGAGGGCGTCCCTGATCAGCCCGTCGTGCGGCAGCCCTTCGGTCAGCAACTCGTCGCCGAGGACGAGAACTTCGACGCGGGGGCGGGGCACGACGGTGACCGTGTCGTAGCCGGCCGCCGCGGCCAGGCCCAGGACGGCCGGGGTGACCAGGGTGCCGACGGGCAGCAGCTGGTCGCCGCTGCGGCACTCCTGGCCGCGAGGGCGGATGTCCTGGCCGTGGAGCATCTCGCGGGTGGTGTGCAGACGGCCCTGCGCGTCGATCCGGCCGTGCTCGGAGCGCAGGACGGCGGTGGTGTCGGCGGGGATGCGGGCGCCGGTGGCGATGCGGACCGCCTCACCGTCGGTGAGCGGCTCCGGCTGCGCGTGCCCGGCGAGCACGCCCTCCTCCCGCACCTGCCAGGGGCCGGGTCCGGCGACCGCCCAGCCGTCCATCGCGGAGGTGTCGAAGGAGGGCAGGTCGGTGAGCGCGTCGAGCGGAGCGGCCAGGGCGAGTCCGAGGGCGTCGCCGAGCGGCACGCAGACGGGGGCGCGGCGGGCGCGGGAACGCGCGGCGCGGGCGGCGATCTCCCGGGCGTGGGGCCAGGGGGTGGCCCGGTGCCGCTCGGCGGACCGATCGCCGGGCGGCTGCGCGGCCGGGCCGGACGTCCGGCCCGTGCCGTCGTCCGGGCCGTCGTCCCGGGGCTCCCTGTGGGCATCCCTCACGAGCGCCAGCGCCTCCTCGACATCGAGGTCGTCGGTGTCTTCGGCGGACGCCTCGGCCCGGGTGCCGGGGGCGGTCATCCGGCGTCCGGGGCGCTCGGGCCCCCGCTGCTCCCGTCCGGGTCCCCTTCGTTCTCCTCCGCCCAGCGCAGCGCCAGCGCGGCGGCCCTGCGGGCAGCCTCGGCGACGGCCTCGGGACCGCCCTTGCCCTGGGCCGCGGCATAGCCGACGAGGAAGGTGGTCAGCGGGGCCGCGGGGCGGGCCACGCCGTGTGCGGCGTCCCGGGCCAGGTCGAGCAGGACGCCGGTGTCGACGTCCAGGTCGATGCCCAGCTCGTCCTTGACTGCGGAGATCCATTCATCCAACACGTGCCCATGCTCCCTGATCCGTGCCCTGGCGTCGGTGATGTCGTCCCAGGTGTCGCAGTCGAAGGACGCGAGCGGGTCCGGGACGCGGGTGAGGCGGAGGGCGCCGGTCAGCCGGCGCAGAGGCAGCCCGGCGAGACCGTCGTGCGCGGCGGCGAGGGCGGTCAGCTCGCGGCGCAGGGCGGCGGTGCGGTAGGCGGCCACGAGCGGCTGGTCGCGGCCGTCGGCGTCGGTGAGCAGCGCACCGTCGGCGCCGGTGTCCTGAAGGGCGGTCAGCAGGCGCAGGAGCGTGGCCGGTTCCAGGAAGGGCAGGTCGGCGGAGAGGACGACGGTGTGCGCGGCGGTGGTGAGGCGCAGCCCGGCCGCCAGCGCGGCGACCGGTCCGCCGCCGGGCGGCTCCTCGCGCGCCCAGCGCACCGGGCGGGCGGTGGGCCGGGGCGCGGCCACGACGACGGTCGTCCCGGCGTCCGCGCAGGCCGCGAGCACCCGGTCGAGCAGCGTACGGCCCCCGACCCGGACGGCGGGCTTGTCGGTCCCGCCGAGCCGGCGGGCGGCACCGCCGGCCAGCACGACGGCGTCGTACGGCGCGGCGGGCCCGGCGGGGGCGTTCTCGGTCACCCCCCGAGTATGTCCTGCCCCTTCCTCCTTCCGGATCCGGCGTCGGTCACACACCGGACCCGGCGTCGGTCACACGGCGGCCATGCTCGTCCCGCACCGCGCGCCGGTCTCCCACGGGCGTGCTTCACAAGGCGCGCAGCAGCACCGCCGGCTGTTCCACGCAGTCCGCCACGTACCGCAGGAAGCCGCCCGCCGTGCCGCCGTCGCACACCCGGTGGTCGAAGGTGAGCGAGAGCTGGACGACCTGACGCACGGCAAGCTCGCCCTCGTGCACCCACGGCTTGGGGACGATGCGGCCGACGCCGAGCATGGCCGCCTCGGGGTGGTTGATGATCGGGGTGGAGCCGTCGACGCCGAAGACGCCGTAGTTGTTCAGCGTGAAGGTCCCGCCGGTGAGTTCCCCGGGCGTGAGGGTGCCCGCGCGGGCGGCCTCGGTGAGCCGGGCGAACTCGGCGGTCAGGGACTCGGCGTCGCGCGTGTGGGCGTCCCGGACGACCGGCACGACCAGGCCGCGCTCGGTCTGGGCGGCGAACCCGAGGTGGACGCGGTCGAGCCGGACGATCTCGCGGGCCTCGGTGTCGACGGTGGAGTTCAGCTCGGGGAACCGGTCCAGGGCCGCCGTGCAGATGCGGGCGAGCAGCGCGAGCAGGGAGATCTTCGGACCGCCGGCCGCGTTCATCGCCGTCCGCGCGCGCATGAGTTCGGTCGCGTCGGCGTCGACCCAGCAGGTCGCGTCCGGGATCTCCCGGCGGCTGCGGGAGAGCTTGTCGGCGACCGCACCGCGTACGCCCTTGAGCGGGATCCGCGTGCCGGCCTCGGCCCGGGGGGCCGCCGCAGGGGCCGCCCGGACGACCGGTTCCTCGGCCGTGTCCGGGGTCGCGGTCCCGGCCCGCAGCGCGTTCTCGACGTCCGCGCGCAGGATGAGCCCGTCCGGCCCGGTACCGGCCAGCCGCCTCAGGTCGACGCCGTTGTCCCGGGCGAGCTTGCGCACGAGGGGGGAGATCACGGGGACCGGGCCCTCGGCGGGCGCGGGCACGGAGGCGGGCGCGGGCATGGAGGCGGGTGCCGGTGCGGTCAGCCGCGTGCGGGGTGCCGCCGAAGCGGCCTTGGTCGCCTGCGCCTGCCCGTTGGCGCCGGCCGTGCCCGTCCGAACCCGGCGCCGGCGGGCCGCCGGGGCCTGGGTGCCGTAGCCCACCAGGACGTTGCCGGAGCCCTCGGGCTCCGCCGCCGGTGCGCCGACGGCAACCGTCAGCAGCGGGGATCCGACGGGCAGTTCGGTGCCCTCCTCGCCGAAGCGGGCGGTGACCACGCCACCGTAGGGGCAGGGCACCTCGACCATCGCCTTGGCCGTCTCCACCTCGACCACCGGCTGGTCGACGGCGACCACGTCGCCGACCTTGACCAGCCAGCGGACGATCTCCGCCTCGGTGAGTCCCTCGCCGAGGTCGGGCAGCTTGAACTCCAGCACCTGAGCCATCAGCCCTCGGCCTCCCACTGCAGCCGGGCCACGGCGTCCAGGATGCGGTCGACGCCGGGCAGGTGGTGCCGCTCCAGCATGGGCGGCGGGTAAGGGATGTCGAAGCCGGCCACGCGCAGCACCGGCGCCTCCAGGTGGTGGAAGCAGCGCTCGGTGATGCGGGCCGCGATCTCGCCGCCCGGTCCGCCGAAGCCGGTGGACTCGTGGACGACGACGGCCCGGCCGGTACGCCGGACGGCCGCGCAGACCGTCTCGTCGTCGAACGGAACCAGGGAGCGCAGGTCGACGACCTCCAGGTCCCAGCCCTCGGCCCGGGCGGCCTCGGCGGCCTCCAGGCAGACCGGCAGCGAGGGGCCGTAGGTGATGAGCGTGGCGGTGCTGCCGGGCCGGCGCACCACCGCGCGGCCGACGGGCTCGACGTCGGTGGGCTGCTCGGGGTTCCAGGTGTCCTTCGACCAGTACAGCCGCTTCGGCTCCAGGAAGACGACCGGGTCGTCCGAGGCGATGGCCTGGCGCAGCAGTCCGTAGGCGTCGGCGACGGTGGCCGGGGTGACGACGTGCAGGCCCGGCGTCGCGATGTAGTAGGCCTCGGAGGAGTCGCTGTGGTGCTCGACACCGCCGATGCCGCCGCCGTAGGGGACGCGGACGGTGATCGGCAGGGGCATCCGGCCGCGCGTGCGGTTGCGCATCTTGGAGACATGGCTGATCAGCTGCTCGAACGCCGGGTAGGCGAAGGCGTCGAACTGCATCTCCACCACCGGCCGCAGGCCGTACATGGCCATGCCGACGGCGGTGCCGAGGATGCCGGCCTCGGCGAGCGGGGTGTCGGTGCAGCGGTCCTCGCCGAACTCCTTGGCGAGGCCGTCGGTGACGCGGAAGACCCCGCCGAGGGTGCCGACGTCCTCGCCCATGACGTGCACGGTGGGATCGGCGGCCATCGCGTCGCGCATCGCGCGCGTGAGGGCCTGCGCCATGGTGGCGGGCTTGACGGCCACGGTGGTCATCGGGCGCCGCCTTCCTGCTCGCCGTGCTGCTCCTGCTCGGCCTCCAGCTCGGCCCGCAACAGGGCCCGCTGCTCGCGCAGTTGCGCCGTGGTCTCGGCGTAGACGTGGTCGAAGAGGTCCATCGGGTCGAGTTCCGGGTCCTGGTTCATGCGGTCCCGCAGTCCGGCGGCCATCGTCTCGGCGTCCTGCCGGACGGCCTCGATGCCGGCCTCGTCGAGCAGTCCGCGTGCGGTCATCTCACGTTCCAGCAGCTGGACCGGGTCGTGGGCGCGCCAGGCCGCGACCTCGGCCTCCTCGCGGTAACGGGTGGCGTCGTCGGCGTTGGTGTGGGCCTCGACGCGGTACGTCACCGCCTCCACCAGGGTGGGGCCGCCGCCCGCGCGGGCGTGCCGTACGGCGTCGCTCAGGACCTCGTGCACGGCCACGGCGTCGTTGCCGTCGACCAGCCGGCCCGGCATGCCGTACCCGACGGCCTTGTGGGCCAGGGAGGGCGCGGCGGTCTGCTTGGCGAGCGGGACGGAGATGGCGAAGCCGTTGTTCTGCACCAGGAAGACGACCGGCGCCTGCCAGACGGCGGCGAAGTTCAGCGCCTCGTGGAAGTCGCCCTCGCTGGTGCCGCCGTCGCCGACCATGGCGAGCGCGACCACGTCGTCGCCCTTGAGGCGGGCGGCGTGGGCCAGGCCGACGGCGTGCGGCAGCTGGGTGGCGAGCGGGGTGCTGAGCGGGGCCACCCGGTGGGCGTAGGGGTCGTAGCCGCTGTGCCAGTCACCGCGCAGCAGGGTGAGCGCCTCGGCGGGGTCCACGCCCCGGGCGACGACGGCGAGCGTGTCGCGGTAGCTGGGGAAGAGCCAGTCGCGTTCCTCCAGGGCCAGGGCGGCGGCGACCTCGCAGGCCTCCTGGCCGGTGCTGGACGGGTAGACGGCGAGCCGGCCCTGCTTGGTCAGCGCGGTGGCCTGCGTGTTGTAGCGGCGGCCGCGCACCAGCTGCGCGTACAGCCGGCTCAGCAGGCCGGGGTCGGCCTTGCCGGCCGCCTCGGTGCCGAGGACGCGGTAGGGCTCGGCGTCGGGCAGCAGCGGCGCGGGGTCCATACGGGGCTGCCAGGCGGGCGGCGGCGATGGCCGGTACGCGCCCCGCTGCTCCAGAACCGTCATGACGGCACCTCCTCGTGGGAGCGGCTACGGGAGGCGTGTCGGCTGTGACCCGCCTCACCAACCGATTGTTCGGTCGCCGGCACATTTTGGCTACAGGCACCTCAAGGCTGTGGACAAACGGTTCTCCACAGCCTGGAATGAACGCAGGGCGTCCACGGCGAGGAAGCGGGGGGACATGGGACCTGAACAAATGGCCTACGGGCCGCAGGACGGCGTCGCGCTGCCGCCGCGCCCGCTGGACGCCATCGATCAGGACATCCTGCGGATCCTCCAGGCGGACGGCCGCGCCTCGATACGGTCCGTGGCCGAACGCGTCCACGTCTCGCGCGCCAACGCCTACGCGCGCATCAACCGGCTCGTCGAGGACGGGGTGATCCGGGGCTTCAGCGCGCGCGTGGACCACGAGCGGGCCGGCCACGGCACATCGGCGTACATCACGCTGAAGATCGTCCAGAACACCTGGCGCACGGTCCGCGAGCAGCTCCGACAGCTGCCCGGCGCCTCCCACATCGCGCTGGTGGGCGGCGACTTCGATGTGCTGCTGCTCGTGCACACGCCCGACAACAAGGCACTGCGCGAGCTGGTGCTGACCCGGCTCCAGGCGATTCCCGAGGTGCTGAGCACCCGTACGCTGCTGGTGTTCGAGGAGGAGGACCTGGAGCCGGAGACCTGAGGGCCGGACGGCCCGGGTCAGCCGTGGCGCAGCCCCGAGAAGACCAGCCGGACCACGGCCTCGGCCACCTCCCGGTCGCTCGCGCCCCGCACGTCCGGCCGGTACCACTCCACGATGGAGTTGATCATTCCGAAGACCAGCCGGGTGGCCAGCCGGACCTCCACGTCCTCGCGCACGTCCCCGTCGGCCGCCGCCGCCTTCAGCAGCCCGGCGACCCGGTGGTCGAAGTCGCGGCGCCGCTCCAGCGCCCACCGCTCGGTCTCGGTGTTGCCCCGCACGCGCAGCAGCAGCGTCACGTAGGGCAGCTCGGCTATGAGCACCTCGACCATGCGGCGCACCACGTGCTCCAGCCGGTCGGCGGGCCGCCCCGCGCGCGCGTGCTCCTCGTCCAGGATGGCGAAGAGCCCGTCCAGGGCTCGGCTGACGGCCCGCCGGAGCAGCTCCTCCTTGCCGCTGACGTGGTGGTAGATCGACGACTTGGAGATGCCGGCCGCCTTCGCCAGGTGCTCCATGGAGGTGCCGTCGTAGCCGCGCTCGTTGAAGACCCGCACGGCGACGGACAGCAGCGTCTCGGGGGTGTAGGTGTCGCGCCGGGCCGTGGTCATGAGGTGCCCTCCTGCTTGCCGGCGGCGTGCCCGTGGCGGTACAGCGCGAGCGAGGGCGCACACCGTCCGGAGAGGTCCCGCAGGTTCAGCTCCTCCAGCAGGTCGTGCGCCCAGAGGCGGCCGAGCCTGCGGTTCCACTCGAAGGGGCCGAGGGGGTAGTTGACGCCGAGGCGCATCGCGGTGTCGACGTCCTCCTCGGTGGCCACGCCCCGGGCGACGGCGTCGTACGCGAGGTCGACGATCCGGGCGACCGTGCGGGCGACGATCATGCCGGGGACGTCGCCGATGACGCTGACCTTCTTGCCGAGGGCCTGGAAGAGGCCGACGGCCTCGGCGAGGGTCCGGGCGGGGGTGTCCTGGGAGGCGGACAGGGCGATGCGGGTGGCCTTGCGGTAGTCCAGGGCGAGATCGAAGTAGACGACGTCGCCGAACTCCACCGAGGTCTGGCCGTCGGCGAGGACGAGCTGGCCGCCGCTGGGCAGCACCAGCCGGGTGCCGTCGTCCTCGTCGTCCTCGCGCACCGTGATGCCCGCCTCGCGGATCATCGGGAGCAGTTCGGCGGCCGGGCCCAGGCCGCCCTCGGCGATGACGTAGGCGGGCGGCTGCTCCTTGCCGGCGGTGTGCGGTTCGGGCCGTTCGGCGCCGTCCCGGTAGTCGTACCAGCCGCGCCCCGTCTTGCGGCCTAGCCGGCCGGACTCCACCAGCCGGCGCTGGGCCAGGGAGGGGGTGAAGCGCACGTCCTGGAAGAAGGACTGCCACACCGAGTGGGTGACGGACTCGTTGACGTCCTGGCCGATCAGGTCGGTCAGCTCGAAGGCACCCATCCTGAAGCCGCCCGACTCGCGCAGGACCGCGTCGATGGTGGCCGGGTCGGCGCCCTGGGACTCGTAGACGGCGAACGCCTCGGCGTAGAAGGGCCGGGCGACGCGGTTGACGATGAATCCGGGGGTGTCGGCGCAGGCCACCGGGGTCTTGCCCCAGGCGCGGGCGGTCTCGTACGCGCGCGTGGCCGACGTGACGTCGGTGGCGAACCCGGAGACCACCTCGACCAGCGGCAGCAGCGGCGCCGGGTTGAAGAAGTGCAGGCCGACGAAGCGGCCCGGGTGGCGCAGCGCACCGCCGATCGCCGTCACCGACAGGGAGGAGGTGTTGGTGGCGAGCAGGCAGTCGTCGGCGACGATCTCCTCCAGCTCGCCGAAGAGCCGCTGCTTGACGTCCAGCCGCTCCAGGACGGCCTCCACGACCAGGCCGCAGTCGGCCAGCTCCGCGAGGCTGTCGGCGGGCTTCAGGCGGGCGCGGGCCGCGTCCCGGTCGGCGCCGGTGAGCCGGTCCTTCTCCACCAGCCGGTCGAGCCGGGCGCCGATCGCTTCGGCCGCGTCCCTGGCCCGCCCTGGGGCGGCGTCGTACAGCCGTACGGGGTGGCCGGCCACCAGCGCGACCTGGGCGATTCCCTGGCCCATGGTGCCGGTGCCGACCACGGCCACGGGGCTGCTGAGGTCGAGTGCTGTCATGTGCGCGATCCTCCCGCACGGGGTTTTCCACAGATGCGGCGGACCCCCTTGAACCGACCGATCGTTCGGTTACTCTAGCTCTGACCGTCCCATCCCGCTGCTCTTTCCGCCAGGTCCCCGAACTCGACGAAGAGTTCTCCAGACGAGGAGTTGGTCCCGCATGGCCGCCGAACTGACCGCCCACGAGCTGATCGAGAAGCACCGGCCCACGCTCGACCAGGCCCTGGAAGCGATCCGCACGCGCGCGTACTGGTCCCCGCACCCCGAGCACCCCAAGGCGTACGGCGAGAACGGCGGCCTGGACGCGGCGGCGGGCAAGGCCGCCTTCGACGCCCTGCTGGGCACCCGCCTGGACCTGGGCCAGCCCGGCACGGACGACTGGGTGGGCGGCGAGGTCTCGCCGTACGGCGTCGAGCTGGGCGTGACGTACCCGCACGCGGACGTCGACGTACTGCTGCCGGCCATGCGGGCCGGGCAGCGGGCCTGGCGGGACGCCGGGCCGGAGGTCCGCGCGGTGGTGTGCCTGGAGATCCTCAAGCGGATCAGCGACCGGACGCACGAGTTCGCGCACGCCGTCATGCACACCAGCGGCCAGGCGTTCATGATGGCGTTCCAGGCGGGCGGCCCGCACGCCCAGGACCGCGGCCTGGAGGCGGTGGCGTACGCGTACGCGGAGCAGGTCCGCACCCCCGAGGCGGCCGAGTGGACCAAGCCGCAGGGCAAGCGCGACCCGCTGGCGCTGACCAAGGCCTTCACGCCGGTCCCGCGCGGCATCGGCCTGGTCATCGGCTGCAACACCTTCCCGACCTGGAACGGCTACCCCGGCCTGTTCGCCTCCCTGGCCACCGGCAACGCGGTCCTGGTCAAGCCACACCCGCGCGCGGTGCTGCCGCTGGCGCTCACCGTCCAGGTCGCCCGGGACGTGCTGGCCGGCGCGGGCTTCGACCCGAACCTGGTCGCGCTGGCCGCCGAGCGTTCCGGCGAGGGCATCGCCAAGACCCTCGCCACCCGCCCCGAGATCAGGATCATCGACTACACCGGGTCGACGTCCTTCGGCGACTGGCTGGAGGCCAACGCCCGTCAGGCGCAGGTCTACACGGAGAAGGCCGGCGTCAACACGGTGATCGTGCACTCCACGGGCGACTACAAGGGCATGCTGTCCAACCTGGCGTTCTCGCTGTCCCTGTACAGCGGCCAGATGTGCACCACCCCGCAGAACCTGCTGATCCCCCGCGACGGCATCACCACCGACCAGGGCCCCAAGACCTTCGACGAGGTCACCGCCGACCTCGCCCGCGCGGTCGACGGCCTGCTCGGCGACGACGCGCGCGCGAACGCCCTGCTCGGCGCCATCGTCAACCCGGACGTCAAGGCCCGTCTGGAGGCCGCGGCCGGCCTCGGCGAGGTCGCCCTCGCCTCCCGTGAGATCGCCAACCCGGAGTTCCCGGGCGCGGTGGTCCGCACGCCCGTCATCGTCAAGCTGGACGGCGCCAAGCCGGACGCCGAGGCCGCCTACATGAGCGAGTGCTTCGGCCCCGTCTCCTTCGCCGTCGCGGTCGACTCGGTGACGGACGCGGTGGAACTGCTGCGCCGCACGGTCCGGGAGAAGGGCGCGATGACGGTCGGCGCGTACACCACGGACGCCGGTACCGAGGAGGCGATCCAGGAGGTGTGCCTGGAGGAGGCCGCCCAGCTGTCGCTCAACCTGACGGGCGGGGTGTACGTGAACCAGACGGCCGCCTTCTCCGACTTCCACGGCTCGGGCGGCAACCCGGCGGCGAACGCGGCCCTGTGCGACGGCGCCTTCGTGGCGAACCGCTTCCGGGTGGTCGAGGTCCGCCGGGAGGCCTAGACCCGGAAGGCGGCGCCGGTCGCGCTCCAGTGGTACAGCGTCATCGCCACGCTGGTGGCGAGGTTGTAGCTGGAGACCTGGGGGCGCATCGGCAGCCGCAGCAGGTGGTCGGCTCGGGCGCGGAGTTCCGGTGACAGACCGGCGCGTTCCGAGCCGAAGGCCAGCACGGCGTCGTCGGGCAGCTCGGTGCCGCGGATGTCCTCGCCCTCGGGGTCGAGGGCGAACAGCGGGCCGGCGGGCAGTTCGTCGACGCCGAGCCGTTCGACGGCGGTCGCGAAGTGCAGGCCCGCCCCGCCCCGCAGCACCGTGGGGTGCCAGGGGTCGAGGGTGCCCGTGGTGACCACCCCGGTCGTCCCGAAGCCGGCGGCCAGCCGGATCACGGCGCCCGCGTTGCCGAGGTTGCGGGGGTTGTCCAGGACCACGACGGGCGCGGTGCGGGGCGTACGGGCCAGCGCGCGCAGATTGGCCTCGCGGGACGGCCGTAGCGCGAGCGCGGCCACCCCGGTCGGATGGGGGCGCGGGACGAGCGAGGCGTACGCCGGCTCGGGCACCTCCGTCAGGAGGGCCTCCAGGGCGTCGCGGACGTCCCCGGCCAGTTCCCCGGCGAGGGCGAGCGCGGCCTGCCGGTCGGTGGTGACCGCGACCGGCACCTCCGCCCCGAAGCGCAGCGCGTGCTTCAGCGCGTGGAAGCCGTCGAGCAGCACGGCGGTGTCCGCGTGCGCGCGCCAGCGGCTCAGCGGATCGCTCATGCCGTGAACCCTACGCGGTCCGCCGCGCTGTCCTCGGACGAGCGCGGGCCGGGGACCGTACGGCCGGCCCGCCGGACGAGCCGCCCCCGCGCGCGTGCGGTCAGGTCGCCCAGCCGGCGCAGGAAGGACGTCGGCAGGAAGACCGCGTCCGCGGTGATCATCGCCAGCGAGAAGAACGGCAGGCCGAGGACGACCGCGATCACCGCGTGCTCGGTCATCATCAGCACCAGCAGGATGTTCTTGGCCCGCCGGTTGAGCAGGGTGAACGGGAAGGCGATCTGCACCATGACCGTCCCGTAGGCCACGATCATCATGATCGTGCCGCTGGACGACATCAGGTCGGCCAGGGCGGGCCAGGGCGAGAAGTAGTCCAGGTGGAGCGGGTAGTAGACGGCGGTGCCGTCCTGCCAGCGCGAGCCCTGGATCTTGTACCAGCCCGCCGTGGCGTAGATCAGGCAGGCCTCCGCCATGATCACGGCCAGTGCGCCGTTGTGCAGCACGTTGGCGACGACGTCCAGCAGGATCCGCGGCTGCTCCCAGGCCGCCCGGCGTCCGGCGGCCCACCACAGGCCGAGCCCGGCCCAGGCCGTCCACAGCAGCGCCGGGACCAGCCAGCCGTTGTCGAACCGCCCGGTCAGCGTCGCCGTGCCGAGCGCCGCGCCCAGCACCGCCCAGAGCACGGGGCCCACCCGGTCGGCGGGCACCCGCTCCCCGCGGGCGCGGGCCGCCTCGTCCCGGGCCGCGCGCCGCGCGTCCAGGGACCACACCTGCCCGCAGCGCGTGAACACCAGGTAGAAGGCCATCAGGTGCAGCACGTTGTCGCCGCCGTCGCCGACGAACACGCTGCGGTTCTGCAGGGACAGCACGCCCACCATGAACAGCAGGGACGCGGTCCGGGTGCGCCAGCCCAGCAGCAGGGCCGCGCTCGCGAGGACGGCCAGCGCGTAGCAGCACTCGAACCAGAGCTGCCCGTCGGACCACAGCAGCGCCGTGAACGCGTGGTTGTCGGCGGTCAGCTGCTTGGCGAGGTTCCAGCCCCACGGTCCGGAGGGGCCGTACAGCTCCTGGCGGTGCGGGAACTCGCGCAGCAGGAACAGCAGCCAGGTGCCGGCGAAGCCGATCCGGACCACGGCGCTCTGGTACGGCCCGAGGGCCGCCTCGGTGACCCGGGCGACACCTCGCGACAGCGTCAGGGAGAGACGGTTCACCGCACGCCTCCCGCGGCCTCGTCGGACGTCAGGGACCACCAGGGCATCAGGCGGTAGGCGGGCTTGTCGGACACCTGCTCCCGGCTCCACGACGGCGGCTGCACATTGGTGGTGCTGGAACGGACCTGCACGCGCTGGATCACGCCCTCCCGGCTCGTCGGGTCGTCCCGGTACAGGCGCATCACCACGATCCGCCGCAGGTACTGCTCGGACAGGGAGCCGCGCAGGCCGACGGGACGGTTGTCGGTGCCGTGCGTGGCGGCGAAGAAGTCCCAGGCCCGGCGCAGCTCGTTCTGCTGGGTGTGGCTGGGCACCGGGTTGCCGTCGATGGCGGCGCCGTCCTGCGCGGAGAGGTCGGTCCACCCGGTGGTGCGCAGCGCGCCGTCCCGCGTCCGCACCTCCGCGCGGACCTGTACGGCGATGTTCTGCTGCAGCGGGTTCGGGGCGAACAGCTTCCAGTTCTGCTCGAACTCCGGGTACACCCACTCCTCTATCGCCTTGCCGTGCTGCTTAGTGACCGTGTTCGCGGGGGCGAGGCTGAGGAACACCATCAGCAGGTGCACACAGGCGGCCACGGCGACCACCGCGAGCGCCAGCGCGGCCCCGACCTGGTAACGGGGGGAGAGCGCGGCGACACCGGTGCGGGGCGCGGGTGCGGGGGGCTCGGGTGCGGGGGGCTCGGGCGGTGCCGCGGTCTCTTCCGGGAGACGCGCCCCGGCCGGCCCGTCCGGGCCCTGCGGGCCCCGCGGATCCTCGTCGTACGCGTCCATCGCGTCCCGTCCCCCGTCTCGGCTCATGCGGTCGGCCCGGCGTGCTGCCGGGTGTACTGCTCGGTCGTGCGGTCCGGTCGTCCGGCTCTGCGGTGCGGCCGAGCGGACGGTCCGGTGGCGCGGCGCCGTCACAGGCGCCGCATGCGGCACGAGCGCCACTTCTCGGCGCCCGCACGGAACGGTACTCAGCCCCGGGCACCGGGCGCAGCCCCGGGTACGAGCCGAACCACGGTGGTCCTCGCCACGCGACGGGCGTACGGCGGTGTCCCACGCGGCTCGTGGGCACCGCGGCACGCGCCTCCGGCGGCTTGTCCACAGGCGGGGCGGGCAGTTTTCCACAGCGGTTGACACCCCGCCGGGCCCGGCACACCATGGACTACGCACGGACCGAACGATCGGTCGGGACGCTTCACTCGGACAGAGTTCACCGCAGAGCCCGAGGTCAGGGGGACCGCATGGCCACAGCAGCCGCGCAGCGCACGGCACCGGACACCGTCGACACGGCGGCCTACCAGCACGCCTTCGACGCGGCCGTGGCCGCCGACGAACGCATCGAACCGCGCGACTGGATGCCCGACGCCTACCGCGCGACCCTGGTCCGGCAGATCGCCCAGCACGCGCACTCCGAGATCATCGGCATGCAGCCGGAGGCCAACTGGATCACTCGCGCGCCCTCGCTGCGCCGCAAGGCGATCCTGATGGCCAAGGTCCAGGACGAGGCCGGCCACGGCCTGTACCTCTACAGCGCGGCCGAGACCCTCGGCACCAGCCGCGACGAGCTGCTCGACAAGCTGCACGCCGGCCGCCAGAAGTACTCCTCGATCTTCAACTACCCCACTCTGACCTGGGCCGACGTCGGCGCGATCGGCTGGCTGGTGGACGGCGCCGCGATCACCAACCAGGTCCCCCTGTGCCGCTGCTCCTACGGCCCTTACGCCCGGGCGATGGTGCGGATCTGCAAGGAGGAGTCCTTCCACCAGCGCCAGGGGTACGAACTGCTGCTGGCTCTCAGCAAGGGCACCCCGGAGCAGCACGCGATGGCCCAGGACGCGGTGGACCGCTGGTGGTGGCCGTCGCTGATGATGTTCGGCCCGCCCGACGACGCGTCCCAGCACTCCGCGCAGTCGATGGAGTGGAAGATCAAGCGCCACTCCAACGACGAGCTGCGCCAGCGCTTCGTGGACATCTGCGTCCCGCAGGCCGAGTCCCTGGGCCTCACCCTGCCCGACCCGGAGCTGCGGTGGAACGAGGAGCGGGAGCACTACGACTTCGGTCCGATCGACTGGACGGAGTTCTGGGAGGTCCTCAAGGGCAACGGCCCCTGCAACGAGCAGCGGATCACCCAGCGCAGGCGCGCCCACGAGGAGGGCGCCTGGGTACGGGAAGCAGCCGCGGCCTACGCGGCCAAGCACACCGGCGACACCGGTGGGACGGGAGCGACGCGAGCATGAGCACCACCGACTGGCCCCTGTGGGAGGTCTTCGTGCGCTCCCGGCGCGGCCTCTCCCACACCCACGCCGGCAGCCTGCACGCGCCCGACGCCGAGCTGGCCCTGCGCAACGCCCGCGACCTGTACACCCGGCGCGGCGAGGGCGTCTCCATCTGGGTCGTCCCGGCCGCCGCGATCACCGCGTCCTCGCCCGACGAGAAGGACCCGTTCTTCGAGCCGGCCGCCGACAAGCCCTACCGGCACCCGACCTTCTACGAGATCCCGGAAGGGGTGAAGCACCTGTGACCGCCGCCGGCCCCGCCACCGTCCCGGTGACCGCCGCACTCGCCCTCGGCGACGACGCCCTGGTGCTCTCCCACCGCCTGGGGGAGTGGGCCGGTCACGCCCCCGTCCTGGAGGAGGAGGTCGCCCTCGCCAACATCGCCCTGGACCTGCTCGGCCAGGCCCGGCTGCTGCTGTCGATGGCCGGCGACGAGGACGAGCTGGCCTACCTGCGGGAGGAGCGCGCCTTCCACAACCTCCAGCTGGTCGAGCAGCCGAACGGCGACTTCGCGCACACCATCGCCCGCCAGCTGTACTTCTCCACCTACCAGCACCTCCTCTACGCCGAACTCGCCTCCGGCGAAGGCCCCTTCGCGCCGCTGGCCGCGAAGGCGGTGAAGGAGGTCGCCTACCACCGTGACCACGCCGAGCAGTGGACGCTGCGGCTCGGCGACGGCACGGAGACCAGCCACGAGCGGATGCGGCGGGCCTGCGACGCGCTGTGGCGGTTCACCGGGGAGATGTTCCAGCCGGTGGAGGGCCTCGACACCGACGGGGCCCGCCTGGAGGAGCGCTGGCTGGAGTCCGTCACCGACGTGTTCGGCCGGGCCGGTCTCGTCCTCCCCGAGGGTCCGCGCACCGGCGCCTGGTCGGCGGGCGCCGGCCGGCAGGGCGTGCACACCGAGCCGTTCGGCAGGATGCTCGCCGAGATGCAGCACCTGCACCGCAGCCACCCGGGGGCGTCATGGTGACCGCCACGCCCGCCACCACCGCCCTGGAGGCGGAGCTGCTGGAGCTGGCCGGCGCGGTCCCCGACCCCGAACTGCCCGTGCTCACCCTGCGGGAGCTGGGTGTGCTCCGCGCGGTGCACCTCCAGGGCGGCGACGCGGTGGAGGTCGACCTGACCCCCACCTATACCGGCTGCCCGGCCCTGGAGGCGATGAGCCTCGACATCGAGCGGGTGCTGCGCGCCCACGGCATGCGCGAGGTCACCGTCCGCACGGTGCTCTCCCCCGCCTGGTCGACGGACGACATCACCCCCGAAGGGCGCGAGAAACTCCGGGAGTTCGGCATCGCTCCCCCACGCGTGCACCACGACAGCGGCCCGGTGCCGCTGTCCCTGGGCCCGACCCGCACCCGCGACACGGACACCGCCACCGAACCGGTCCGCTGCCCGCACTGCGGGTCGGCCGGCACCGAGCTGCTGAGCCGGTTCTCCTCCACCGCGTGCAAGGCGCTGCGCCGCTGCCTGGCCTGCCGTGAACCGTTCGACCACTTCAAGGAGTTGTGATGGCCCGCTTCCACCCGCTCCCGGTGGCCGCGGTCGACCGGCTCACCGACGACTCCGTCGCCCTCACCCTCACCGTCCCGCCCGAACTGCGCGAGGAGTACCGGCACGCACCCGGCCAGCACCTGGCGCTGCGCCGCCGGGTCGACGGCCAGGAGATCCGGCGCACCTACTCGATCTGCTCCCCCGCCCCCGACCCGGCCGGCGAGGGCCCGAGCAGCCTGCGGGTGGGGGTGCGGCTGGTCGACGGCGGGGCCTTCTCTACGTACGCGCTCAAGGAGATCGGCGTCGGGGACGAGCTGGAGGTGATGACGCCGGCGGGCCGCTTCACGGTGGAACCGGCGCCAGGTCTGTACGCGGCGATCGTCGGCGGCAGCGGCATCACCCCGGTGCTGTCCATCGTCGCCACGCTGCTGGCGCGCGACAGCGAGGCCCGGTTCTGCCTGATACGCAGCGACCGTACGGCGGCCTCGACGATGTTCCTGGAGGAGGTCGCCGACCTGAAGGACCGCTATCCGGAGCGGCTCCAGCTGGTGACCGTACTCTCCCGGGAGGAACAGCAGGCGGGGCTGCCCTCCGGCCGGCTCGACCGGGAGCGGCTCACGAGGCTGCTGCCCGCGCTGCTGCCGGTGGAGCGAGTGGCGGGCTGGTACCTGTGCGGGCCGTACGGGCTGGTGCAGGGCGCGGAGCAGGCACTGCGCGAGCTGGGCGTGGCGCGGGGCCGGATCCACGAGGAGATCTTCCACGTGGACGCGGGGTCGGCTCCGGCGGCCATGGTTCCGGCGCCCGCGCACAGCACCGTCACCGCGCGGCTCGACGGGCGCGGTGGCAGCTGGCCGGTGCGGGAGGGCGAGTCGCTGCTGGAGACGGTGCTGCGCAACCGGCCCGACGCGCCGTACGCCTGCAAGGGCGGGGTGTGCGGGACCTGCCGGGCCTTCCTGGTCGCGGGCGAGGTGCGCATGGACCGCAACTTCGCGCTGGAGACGGAGGAGACGGAGGCCGGTTACGTGCTGGCCTGCCAGTCGCATCCGCTGACGGAGAGGGTGGAGCTGGACTTCGACCGCTGACGCGCCCGTCCCCTCCCGCTGACGCGCCCGTCCCCTCCCGCTGACGCGTCCGTCCCCTCCCGCTGACGCGCCTGCCCCCTTCCGCTGACGCGCCTGTCCTCTTCCGCTGACGCGTCGGCTCCCTCCCACCGGCGTATCCGTTCCCTTTCGCCGGCGTATCCGTTCCCTTCTCCTAGAACCTGTTCTATCTTGACGCCCCGTCAGATCCATGCGGCCGCGTCCGGTTGTCCGGACGCACTGCCGGATGACCCGACCCGCCAGGAGGACAGGCCGTGGACTTCACCTTCACCGAGGAGCAGCGGGCGGCGGCCGAGGCGGCGCGGGGGGTGTTCGCCGGGGTCGCGCCGGACGCGGTGCCCAGTCCGGCGCTCACCACCGGTGCCGTGGCCGAGGGCTTCGACCGGGCGCTGTGGTCCCGGCTCGCCGGCGCCGATCTGCTGAGTCTGCTGCTGGCCGAGGAGCACGGCGGTGCGGGCCTGGACGCGATCGCGCTGTGCCTGGTGCTGCGCGAGGTCGGCCGGGTGCTCGCCCGGGTGCCCCTGCTGGAACACAGCGCAGCCGCCGCGGCCGTCCAGGCGTACGGCGGTCCCGGACTGGCGGACCGGCTGGCGGGGCGGGCCGGCCGGGGCGAGCTGGTGCTGACCGTCGCGGCCCAGGGCCGTACCGGCCACGACCCGGCCGAACAAGCCGTCACCGCGCGGCGGGAGGGGCCGGCGTGGCTGCTGGACGGGGTGCAGACGGCGGTGCCGTGGGCGTACGACGCGGACCTGGTCGTCGTACCGGCGCACGTCGAGGGCGTCGCGGGCGACCGGACCGTGCTGGCGCTGGTGCCGCGGGAGGCGGCGGGGCTGGTGCTCGCCGAGCAGGTCTCCACCAGCGGTGAGCGGCTGGCCGAGCTGCGGCTGCGGTCGGTCCGGGTGGCGGGCGGCGAGGTGATCGAGGCCGACGGCGCGTGGGAGTGGCTGCACGCGCTGCTGGTGACGGGCACGTGCGCGCTGGCGCTCGGGCTGGGCGAGCAGGTGCTGCGGATGACCGGTGAGTACACCGGCAAACGAGAGCAGTTCGGGTATCCGATCGCGACGTTCCAGGCGGTGGCCGTGCAGGCCGCGGACCGGTACATCGACCTGCGGGCCATGGAGGCCACCCTGTGGCAGGCCGCCTGGCGGATCGCCTCGGGGACGCCGGGTGCGCTGCCCGTCGCCGGGGACCTCGCCGTCGCGAAGATCTGGGCGGCGGAGGGGGTACGGCGGGTGGTGCAGACGGCACAGCATCTGCACGGCGGGTTCGGCGCCGACACCGACTACCCGCTGCACCGCTACCACGCCTGGGCCAAGCACCTGGAGCTGGCGCTCGGCCCGGCGGCGGCGTACGAGGAACGGCTCGGCGACCTGCTGGCCGCCCATCCCCTCGCCTGACACCGCCGTGCCCATCCCCTCGCCTGACACCGCCGTACCGGACCCCCGTCCCGCCGTACCGGACCCCGTCCCACTGGACCGGCAGGAATGGTCCAGTGGCCGACAGGGACCGTCAGCGGCCGGCAGGGCCCGGCAGCGGCGACAAGGCCCGGCTACAGGACGAAGCCCGGCTTGCCCTCGTCGGTGACGACCGGGCGGCCGGTGGTCTGCCAGTGCTGCATGCCGCCGTCGACGTTGACCGCGTCGATTCCCTGCTGGACCAGGTACGTCGTGACCTGGGCGGAGCGGCCGCCCGAGCGGCAGATGACGTGGACACGGCCGTCCTGCGGGGCGGCCTCGGTCAGCTCGCCGTAGCGGGCCACGAACTCGCTGATGGGAATGTGCAGGGCTCCCTCGGCGTGGCCCGCCTGCCACTCGTCGTCCTCGCGGACGTCCAGCAGGAAGTCACCGTCCTTGAGATCCGCGATCTGGACCGTGGGCACACCAGCTCCGTAATTCATGGCTCCGACGCTACCCGAAGCCCGGGGCGGGTCAGTCCTGTCCCGACAGGGAGGCCAGTTCCGCCTCCCGATGGGCGATGTCCGCACGCAGCCGGCCCGCGATCTCGTCGAGCAGCCCGTCGGGGTCGTCCGGGGCGAGCCGGAGCATGCCGGCGATCGCGCCCTCCTCCAGTTCCCGGGCGACCAGGGTGAGCAGCTCCTTGCGCTGGGCGAGCCATTCGAGGCGGGCGTACAGCTCCTCGGCGGGACTCGGGCGGCGCTCGGGCGGTACCGGCCCGGCCGCCCACTCCGCGGCCAGCTCCCTGAGCAGGGCCTCGTCACCGCGGGCGTAGGCGGCGTTGACCCGGCCGAGGAACTCCTCGCGCCGCTTCTGCTCCGCTTCCTCCTGGGCCAGGTCCGGGTGGGCCTTGCGAGCCAGCTCGCGGTAGAGCTTGCGGGCCTCCTCGCTGGGGCGTACCCGCTGCGGGGGCCGTACCGGCTGGTCGGTGAGCATGGCGACGGCCTCCGGGAACAGGCCGGCGCCGTCCATCCAGCCGTGCAGCAGGTCCTCCACGCCGGGCATCGGCAGCACCCGGGCGCGGGCCTCCTGCGCGCGGCGGATGTCCTCGGGGTCACCGCTGCGGGCGGCCTTCGCCTCGGCGATCTCGGCGTCCAGCTCCTCGATGCGGGCGTAGAGCGGGCCGAGGCGCTGTTCGTGCAGGCGGGCGAAGTTCTCGACCTCGACGCGGAAGGTCTCCACGGCGATCTCGTACTCGATCAACGCCTGCTCGGCGGCCCGCACGGCCTGTTCCAGCCGCTCCTCGGGGCGGGGGGCCTGGGACTGGTCGGCTTCCGGGGTCGTCACCCGCCCAGCGTAGCCGCTGCTCCCGGTCCGGACCGGGTTGCGGTTCCCGGCTCCCGGGAAACCCCCCACAACACCCCGGGAACCCCCTCACACCCCCGGCTCGGCCTCGATCCGCCCCGCCCGGATGCCCGCGACCAGGTCGGCGTGGTCCGCCTCCGTGCGGTCGGCGTAGGCCACGGCGAAGTCGGCGATCGCCTCGTCCAGCTCCTCGTTCTTGCCGCAGTACCCGGCGATCAGCCGCGGGTCGGCGCTGTGGGAGTGGGCGCGGGCCAGCAGGGCGCCGGTCATGCGGCCGTAGTCGTCGACCTGGTCGGCGGCGAGGGCGGCCGGGTCGACGCTGCCCTTGCGGTTGCGGAACTGGCGCACCTGGTACGGGCGCCCCTCCACCGTGGTCCACCCCAGCAGGACGTCGCTGACGACCTGCATCCGCTTCTGCCCGAGGACCACCCGGCGGCCCTCGTGCGCCACCGCGGGCGCCTCGAAACCGGCGGTGACCAGGTGCGGGAGGAGCGCGGAGGGGCGGGCCTCCTTCACCTGGAGGACCAGGGGCTCGCCGCGGTGGTCGAGGAGCAGGACGACGTAGGACCGGGTGCCGACGCTGCCGGTGCCGACCACGCGGAAGGCGACGTCGTGCACGGCGTGCCGGGCGAGCAGGGGGTGGCGGTCCTCGCCGAGCGTGCCGACGTACGCCTCCAGGGACGCGGTGACCGCGGCGGCCTCGGCGTCGGGTATGCGGCGCAGCACCGGCGGGGCGGGCACGAACCGGCGTCCGCCGTCGGGCGCCGCCTCGGTCGACTTCGCGGCGAACCTTCCGCTGGTGTTGGCCCGGGCCTTCTCCGAGACCCGCTGGAGCGTGCCGAGCAGGTCGTGGGCGTCGGTGTGGGAGACCAGCTCCTCGTCCGCGATGGCGTTCCAGGCGTCGAGCGCGGGCAGCTTGGCGAGCAGCCGCATGGTGCGGCGGTAGGCGCCGGCCGCGTCCTGGGCCGCGGCGCGGCAGACGTCCTCGTCGGCGCCCGCCTCCCGGCCGGCCAGCACCAGCGAGACGGCGAGCCGCTTGAGGTCCCATTCCCAGGGGCCGTACACGGTCTCGTCGAAGTCGTTCAGGTCGATGACGAGGCCGCCGCGGGCGTCGCCGTACAGGCCGAAGTTGGCGGCGTGCGCGTCACCGCAGATCTGGGTGCCGATCCGGGTCGAGGGGGTGCGGGCGAGGTCGTACGCCATGAGTCCGGCGGCGCCGCGCAGGAAGGCGAACGGGGTGGCCGCCATCCGCCCCACGCGCAGCGGGGTCAGCTCGGGGATGCGGCCGGCGTTGGACTCGGCCACCGCGCTCACCGCGTCGGGCCGGGCGGTGTCCAGGTCGAGCGCGGCGTGGGCGGAGCGCGGCACGCTCGTCCGCAGTGCCTTGCCCTCAGCCTTCGGCGAGTCCTGCGGCGGCCACGGGGCGAACCCGCGCACCCGGGGCAGCCGGCGCGCACCTCCGTCCGCCGCGCCCGTCGCGCCTGTCCCGTCCGCCGCGCCCGCACCGCTTCCGGTCACACCGACCGCCTCCCCCGAACCAGCCGAACGCACGGGCGCCGGCACGAACATCAACTCGAAGGAGACCGTACAACCGGTGGCCGAAACGCGTCAGACCCTGTGGAAAACTCCGCCGGCGCGACGGCCGCGGCACCCGGCGGAGGCCACAGGGCGCCGGTGGTCTTCCCGCAGCCGGCCCGATGCGAGGCGATCTTCGTGCGGGCGGAGGGCCGGCCGCCGGCCGCGCCGACCCCGTCGCCGTCGCCACCGAAGCACGGTTGCCTCCGCTCCGGCGATCACGTCACCTCGGCTCTCCGGAGAAGCGAGCCCCCGGCTCTCCGGAGAAATGAGCCCCCGACGCCTCCGGAGGAGGTGAGCCCACCCGGCCCGGACATCGCTCCCGCGCAGGCGGCAACAGCGCGGCCCCGCCCGTGAGATAGCTCACCGACGAGGCCAACGGCGCCCGGCTGTGCGATCCCTCACACACCGGAACACAACGAGAAACGGGCCCCCGCCGTGACTTCCGTCACCGGCAGAGACCCGTTTCAACGGTTTTCTCTGTGCGCGAGGGGGGAGTTGAACCCCCACGCCCTTGCGGGCACTGGAACCTGAATCCAGCGCGTCTGCCTATTCCGCCACCCGCGCATTGGGTGTGTCTTCCGGTCCCGGCCCTTTCGGGCTGGCCCCTTCCGACACCCAGAACATTAGCACGTCGTACGGGGTGGATTCACATCGCTTCCCGCCCGCCCCGCCCCGCCACCTGGGGCGCACCCGGGACGGCGCTCGGACGGGCGTGCGTATCAGGCAGACGCGCTTCTCGTATCAACCTCGTACCGGTCCCGGTCATCTCCCCGGAGGCGGACCGGGTCCACAGCCGGGTGCGGGACACTGGTTGTGGACCGCCTCTACGATCCATGGCAGCAGGACACGCGCCAGGAGTTCCAAGGGCAGCCGCTGGGGGAACCGGCTGATTGGCGGGCGCGTAGATACGATCAGTGAGCAGTACCGGCAGTACCCGGCAAGGCAGCGGCACAGAGCAGGCAAGACGACGGCAGGGACGGAGGAGGTGCCCCATGGGAGTCCTGAAGAAGTTCGAGCAGCGTCTCGAAGGTCTGGTGAACGGCACCTTCGCCAAGGTCTTCAAGTCCGAGGTCCAGCCCGTGGAGATCGCCGGAGCGCTCCAGCGGGAGTGCGACAACAACGCCACGATCTGGAACCGTGACCGGACCGTCGTACCCAACGACTTCATCGTGGAGCTGAGCGCGCCGGACCACGAGCGCCTCAGCCCCTACTCCGGGCAGCTCGGCGACGAGCTGGCCGGCATGGTGCGCGACTACGCCAAGCAGCAGCGCTACACCTTCATGGGGCCGATCAAGGTCAACCTGGAGAAGGCCGAGGACCTGGACACCGGCCTGTACCGGGTGCGCTCGCGCACCCTCGCCTCCTCCAGCAGCCAGCAGGCGGCGCCGCAGGCGCCCGCCGGACGCCCCGCACAGAGCGCCCCGGGCGGTTACGGCTACCCGCCGGCCGCCCCCGCGGGCGCGCCCCCGATGCCGGCCGCGCCGCCGCCCGGCGCCCGCCCCGGCGGGTACGGCTACCCGCAGCCCGCCACCCAGCGGCCCGCCGCGCCCCCGATGAGCGGCGCGCGCACCCGCTACTGGATCGAGATCAACGGCACCCGCCACCAGATCTCCCGCCCGACGCTGGTGCTGGGCCGCAGCACCGACGCCGACGTGCGGATCGACGACCCCGGCGTCTCCCGCCGGCACTGCGAGATCCGGACCGGAACGCCCTCGACGATCCAGGATCTCGGCTCCACCAACGGCATCGTGGTGGACGGGCAGCACACCACCCGCGCTACGCTCCGCGACGGCTCGCGGATCGTCGTGGGCAGCACCACCGTTATCTATAGGCAAGCCGAAGGGTGAAGCGGGGGCAATGTCAGAGCTGACCCTCACGGTCATGCGGCTGGGTTTCCTGGCCGTACTGTGGCTGTTCGTGATCGTGGCCGTGCAGGTCATCCGGAGCGACCTGTTCGGTACGCGCGTCACCCAGCGCGGATCGCGTAGGGAGGCCGCCCGGCCGCAGCAGGCCGGCCGGCAACAGGCCCGGCAGCAGGCCGCGCCGCCGCCGCAGCGTGCCCAGCAGGGCGGCGGCCGCCGGGGCCGCAACGCCCCCTCCAAGCTGGTCGTGACCGAGGGCACGCTGACCGGCACCACCGTGGCGTTGCAGGGCCAGACGATCACCCTGGGCCGGGCGCACGACTCCACGATCGTGCTGGACGACGACTACGCCTCCAGCCGCCATGCCCGGATCTACCCGGACCGCGACGGCCAGTGGATCATCGAGGATCTCGGTTCCACCAACGGCACTTACCTGGACCGATCCCGGCTGACGACCCCTACGCCGATCCCGCTGGGTGCGCCGATCCGCATCGGCAAGACCGCGATCGAGCTGCGGAAGTAGTGCTACGTCATGAATAAGCGCGAGCGGAGCGAGCACGCAGCGGCAGGCCGCCACCCGGTCTCCGGCGCGCTCCCAACCGGAGGGTGGGCAGTGTGGCTCGACACGACCGGCTGTACCCGGAGCCGACGGGCGAGGTGCGCATGAGTCTGTCACTGCGCTTTGCCGCCGGATCGCACAAAGGCATGATCCGGGAGGGCAACGAGGACTCCGGTTACGCCGGCCCGCGCCTGCTCGCCATCGCCGACGGCATGGGCGGCCAGGCCGCGGGCGAGGTCGCCTCCTCCGAGGTGATCTCCACCCTGGTCACGCTCGACGACGACGTGCCCGGCTCCGACATCCTCACCTCCCTCGGCGTGGCCGTGCAGCGCGCCAACGACCAGCTGCGCTCCATGGTCGAGGAGGACCCCCAGCTGGAGGGCATGGGCACCACCCTCACCGCCCTGCTCTGGACCGGCCAGCGGCTCGGTCTGGTGCACGTCGGCGACTCGCGCGCCTACCTGCTCCGCGACGGGGTGCTCACCCAGATCACCCAGGACCACACCTGGGTGCAGCGGCTGGTGGACGAGGGCCGGATCACCGAGGAAGAGGCCACCACCCACCCGCAGCGCTCCCTGCTGATGCGCGCCCTCGGCAGCGGCGACCACGTGGAGCCCGACCTGTCGGTCCGCGAGGTCCGGGCCGGCGACCGCTACCTGATCTGCTCCGACGGCCTGTCCGGCGTGGTCTCCCACCAGACGATGGAGGAGACCCTCGCCAGCTACCAGGGCCCGCAGGAGACCGTGCAGGAGCTGATCCAGCTCGCGCTGCGCGGCGGCGGCCCCGACAACATCACCGTCATCGTCGCCGACGTGCTCGACCTGGACACCGGCGACACCCTCGCCGGCCAGCTGTCCGACCAGCCGGTCGTGGTCGGCGCCGTCGCAGAGAACCAGCACCACCTGCACGACAACGGCATCATGCAGACCCCGGCCGGCCGCGCCTCCCACCTGGGCCGCCAGGGCCAGGGGCACGGCGGCGGCGAGTTCGGCCCGCCCGGCTCCGGCGACACCGCCGGCTACGCCCCGGCGGGCGGCTTCGGCGACTACGCCGAGGACGAGCTGACCAAGCCGCGCAAGCAGCGCAGATGGCTGAAGACCTCGCTCTACGGCGTCCTCGCCCTCGCCGTCGTCGGCGGCGGCCTGTACGGCGGTTACCGCTGGACGCAGACCCAGTACTACGTCGGCGCCAAGGACGAACACGTCGCGCTGTACCGCGGGATCAGCCAGGACCTGGCCTGGGTGTCGCTGTCGAAGGTGGAGAAGGACCACCCCGAGATCGAACTCAAGTACCTGCCGCCGTACCAGCAGAAGCAGGTGAAGGCCACGATCGCGGAGGGTGGACTGCAGGCCGCCCAGGTCAAGGTCGACGAGCTGGCCGTGCAGGCCTCCGCCTGCCGCAAGCAGGCCGAGCGCAAGGCCGCCGAGAGCGCGCAGAACGCCCGGAAGGGCGCCGGGAAGACCGGCGGCACCAGGGGCACCACCACGCAGACCGCCTTCACCAAGGCCTCCCCGACCCCGAACCCGTCGGCCTCGAAGACGTCCCCGGCGTCCCCGACGTCGCCCGCGTCCCCTTCGAAGTCTCCGTCCACGACCCCGTCCGCGACCCCCAGCCCCGGCCCCACTCTCTCGGAGGATGAGCAGAAGGTCGTCTCGCTGTGCGGTAAGCAGTAGGCAAGCCGTGAGAGGCCCTGTCACACGATGAGCAGTACTACGAACCCGTCGACGCATCACACGTCCACGATCGGCGCCATCGGCGCGCCGAGCCGTCGCAACACCGAGCTGGCCCTGCTGGTCTTCGCCGTGGTCATCCCGGTGTTCGCCTACGCCAACGTGGGTCTGGCCCTCGACGGCCGGGTCCCCGCGGGCCTGCTGAGCTACGGCCTCGGGCTCGGCCTGCTGGCCGGCGTCGCCCACGTCGCCGTACGCAAGTTCGCCCCGTACGCGGACCCGCTGCTGCTGCCGCTGGCCACCCTGCTCAACGGGCTCGGCCTGGTGTGCATCTGGCGGCTGGACCAGTCCAAGCTGCTGCAGTCGCTGCCGAACTTCGTCACGGCCGCGCCCCGCCAACTGCTGTACACGGCCCTGGGCATCGCCCTGTTCGTCGTGGTGCTCATCTTCCTGAAGGACCACCGCGTCCTGCAGCGCTACACGTACATCTCCATGTTCAGCGCTCTGGTCCTGCTGATCCTGCCGCTGGTGCCGGGCCTGGGTGCCAACATCTACGGCGCGAAGATCTGGATCAACATCCCCGGTCTCGGCTCCCTCCAGCCCGGTGAGTTCGCGAAGATCGTCCTGGCCGTCTTCTTCGCCGGCTACCTGATGGTGAAGCGGGACGCCCTGGCCCTCGCCAGCCGCCGCTTCATGGGCCTCTACCTGCCGCGCGGCCGCGACCTCGGCCCGATCCTGGTCGTCTGGGCGATCTCGATCCTCATCCTGGTCTTCGAGACGGACCTCGGCACCTCGCTGCTGTTCTTCGGCATGTTCGTGATCATGCTGTACGTCGCCACCGAGCGGACCAGCTGGATCGTCTTCGGTCTGCTGATGTCCGCGGCGGGCGCGGTCGGCGTGGCCAGCATCGAGCCGCACGTGAAGAGCCGCGTCCAGTCCTGGCTCGACCCGATGCGCGAGTACACCCTCAGCCGCCAGGGCCAGCCCGGCCACTCCGAGCAGCTCCAGCAGGCGCTGTGGGCCTTCGGCTCCGGCGGCACCCTCGGCAGCGGCTGGGGCCAGGGCCACTCGGACCTGATCCGGTTCGCCGCCAACTCCGACTTCATCCTCGCCACCTTCGGCGAGGAGCTGGGCCTGGCCGGCATCATGGCGATCCTGCTGATCTACGGCCTGATCGTGGAACGCGGCGTGCGCACCGCCCTCGCCGCCCGCGACCCCTTCGGCAAGCTGCTCGCTGTCGGCCTGTCCGGCGCCTTCGCCCTCCAGATCTTCGTGGTGGCCGGCGGTGTCATGGGTCTCATCCCGCTGACCGGTATGACCATGCCGTTCATGGCGTACGGCGGTTCCTCCGTGCTGGCGAACTGGGCGCTGATCGGCATCCTCATCCGCATCAGCGACACCGCGCGCCGCCCGGCGCCCGCCCCCGCCGCCAACCCCGACGCCGAGATGACCCAGGTGGTCCGCCCGTCATGAACAAGCCCCTGCGCCGGATCGCGATCTTCTGCGGCCTCCTCGTCCTCACCCTGCTGCTGCGGGACAACTACCTGCAGTACGTCCGGGCCGACAAGCTCAAGGACGACCCGAACAACCGCCGCGTCACGATCGCCCGCTACGCCACGCCGCGCGGCGACATCATCGTGTCCGGCGGCGACCCGATCACCGGGTCCGCCCAGACCAGCAAGACCGGTCTGAACGACCTGAAGTACAAGCGCACCTACAAGAACGGCCCCATGTGGGCGCCGGTCACCGGCTACGCCTCGCAGGCCTTCGGCGCCACCCAGCTGGAGTCCCTCGAAGACGGCATCCTCACCGGAAACGACGACCGGCTGTTCTTCCGCAAGACCCTGGACATGATCACCGGCAAGGAGCAGCAGGGCGGCAACGTCGTCACCACGCTCAACCCCAGCGCCCAGAAGGCCGCGTACGACGGTCTGAAGAACCAGGGCGGCAAGGGCGCGGTCGTCGCCCTCGAACCCTCCACCGGCAAGATCCTGGCGCTGGCCTCCTACCCGTCGTACGACCCCTCGTCGTTCGCGGGCAACACCAACGACGACGCTGCGGCCTGGAAGAAGCTCCAGAAGAAGTACAACCCCAACGACCCGATGCTGAACCGGGCGCTGCGCGAGACCTACCCGCCGGGCTCCACCTTCAAGGTGGTCACGGCCGCCGCGGCGCTGGAGAACGGCAAGTACACCTCGGCCGACGAGAAGACCGACTCGCCGCTGCCGTGGACCATGCCGGGCACCACGACCCAGCTGAAGAACGAGGGCAACATCCCGTGCGAGAACGCGCCCATGCGGGTCGCGCTCCAGTACTCCTGCAACACCGTCTTCGGCAAGATCGGTGCCGACCTCGGCAACGACAAGATGCTCGACGAGGCGAAGAAGTTCGGCTTCACCTCCGAGCAGTTCACCCCGGTCCGCTCCAGCGCCTCGGTGTTCTCGGACGACATGAACCAGTCGCAGACCGCGCTGTCCTCCATCGGCCAGTACAACACCGCCGCCACCCCGCTGCAGATGGCCATGGTCGCCTCCGCGGTCGCCAACGACGGCAAGCTGATGAAGCCGTACATGGTCGACTCCCTGCAGTCCTCCAACCTGGACCCGGTCGCCACGACCCAGCCGGAGGAGCTGAGCCGGCCGCTGTCGCCGAAGAACGCGCAGATACTGCAGGACATGATGCAGACGGTGGTCGAGAAGGGCACCGGTACGCGCGCGAAGATCGACGGCGTCAAGGTCGGCGGCAAGACCGGTACCGCCCAGCACGGTGTCGAGAACAGCGAGAACCCGTACGCGTGGTTCATCTCCTACGCCAAGCTCCCCGACGGCAGCTCCCCGGTCGCCGTGGCCGTGGTGATCGAGGACGAGGGCGCCAACCGCGACGACATCTCCGGTGGCGGTCTGGCCGCGCCGATCGCGAAGAACGTCATGGAGGCGGTCATCGACTCCAAGAAGTGACCGCAGCCGATCGCCGGGAGTGAGGCCGCTCACATCCCCTTCACATCGCCGCACGTTGCGATACCGGTCCTGTATCGGGTTACGGGCTTGGCCAGGTCACACAGAGCGAGCCGGGTACGGTAGGCCCGGACGGCAGCCTCCGGCCGTGCACACGGGTGCACGGCCGGGACCGACGGAGAGGGCTGGTAGGTAGCTATGGAAGAGCCGCGTCGCCTCGGCGGCCGGTACGAGCTGGGCCAGGTGCTCGGCCGCGGTGGCATGGCGGAGGTCTACCTCGCGCATGACACCCGCCTCGGCCGCACCGTGGCGGTGAAGACGCTGCGTGCGGACCTCGCACGCGACCCGTCCTTCCAGGCCCGGTTCCGCCGGGAGGCCCAGTCGGCCGCCTCGCTCAACCATCCCGCGATCGTCGCGGTCTACGACACGGGCGAGGACTACATCGACGGGGTCTCCATCCCGTACATCGTGATGGAGTACGTCGACGGTTCCACGCTCCGCGAGCTGCTGCACTCCGGCCGCAAGCTGCTGCCCGAGCGCGCGATGGAGATGACCATCGGCATCCTCCAGGGCCTGGAGTACGCGCACCGCAACGGCATCGTCCACCGCGACATCAAGCCGGCCAACGTCATGCTGACCCGCAACGGCCAGGTCAAGGTGATGGACTTCGGCATCGCCCGTGCCATGGGCGACGCCGGCATGACCATGACCCAGACCGCGGCGGTCATCGGCACGGCCCAGTACCTCTCCCCGGAGCAGGCCAAGGGCGAGCAGGTCGACGCCCGCTCGGACCTGTACTCGACGGGCTGCCTGCTCTACGAGCTGCTGACGGTACGGCCGCCCTTCGTGGGCGACTCCCCGGTGGCCGTGGCCTATCAGCACGTCCGGGAGGAACCCCAGGCCCCGTCGGTCTTCGACCCCGAGATCACGCCGGAGATGGACGCGATCGTCCTCAAGGCGCTGGTCAAGGACCCGAACTACCGCTACCAGTCGGCCGACGAGATGCGCGCCGACATCGAGGCGTGCCTGGACGGCCAGCCGGTCGCGGCCACCGCCGCGATGGGCGCGGTCGGCTACGGCGGCTACCCCGACGACCAGGCGACGACCGCCCTGCGCTCGGAGTCCGCGGCCGGGGCGACCACCATGCTCCCGCCGATGAACCCGGACGAGGGCGGCTACGGCTACGACGACCGCCCGGACCGCCGCCGCCAGCAGCAGAAGAAGTCCAACACCTCCACGATCCTGCTGGTGGTCGCGGGCCTGCTGGTGCTGATCGGCGCGATCCTGATCGGCAAGTGGGCGTTCAGCGGCAAGAACGCGGCCGACGGCCAGGTGCCCGTGCCGTCGTTCGTGGGCCAGCCGGAGAAGACGGCCCGCAAGATGGCCGCCAACGTCGACCTGAAGGTCTCGGTCAGCAAGAAGGCCTGCGAGAACCAGGCCACCGGGAACATCTGCTCCCAGAACCCGGAGCAGGGCACGAAGGTCGACAAGAACAGCACCGTCACCCTGGTGGTGTCCACGGGCGCGCCGAAGGTCACCGTTCCCAGCGTCATCGGCCTCAGTCTCGATGATGCCAAGGCGAAGCTGGAAGGCGACGACTACAAGTTCACGGTGAAGACGGAGACCCGTATCTCCACGGATAACCCGAACACCGTGCTCGACCAAGACCCGATCGGCGGCAAGCAGCGGCAAAAGGGGTCTGAGATCACCCTCATCATCGCTAAGGCCGAGGAGAAGGTGACCGTCCCGGACGTCACCGGCAAGTCCTGTGACGAGGCGAAGGCCGAACTCCAGGCCAAGGGCCTGGCACCGACCTGCAACGACACCCCGGTCACCGACCCCGCCCAGGACGGCAAGGTCCAGAACACCAACCCGCAGGCGGGCGCCCAGGTCAGCAAGAACACGCCGGTCACGGTCAACGTCGGCAAGGCCCAGAACACCCAGGTGCCGGTGCCGAACGTCCAGGGGCAGAAGCTCAAGGACGCCAGGAAGCTGATCGAACAGGCGGGCCTGGTGGTCGGAAACATCACCGGCTCGCAGGACGACAACGCCATCGTGTTCACGTCGGACCCCGGCCAGGGCAACCCGGTCGACAAGGGCACGGCGGTCAACCTGGTCACCGTCGGAGGCCCGGGCGGCAACGGCGGCAACGACGGCGGCAACGGCGGCAACGGCGGCGGCACCAACTTCTTCGGCGGTGTCACCGGCTGACCCGCGCCCCCGCGCACACGTGGGCCCCTGCCGGGACGTCCCGGCAGGGGCCCACGCGCATGCTCAGCGCAGCTCCGCCGGCGGTGTGCGCCTGCTGTCCACCTTCTCCACCCGGACCAGCTCGCCCCACACCACGTACCGGTAGCGGGAGGTGTAGACGGGGGTGCAGGTCGTCAGGGTGATGTAGTGGCCGGGCCGCTCCTTGCCGGACTCCTCGGGGACCGGGGCGAGGACCTTGACGTTGTACTTCGAGGTCTCGGGGAGGATGGCGTAGGCCTTGTAGACGTACCAGTCGTCCCGGGTCTCGAAGACGATCGGGTCGCCCTTCTCGATCCGGTCGATGTTGTGGAACTTGGCGCCGTGCCCGTCCCGGTGGGCGGCGACGGCGAAGTTGCCGTTCTTGCCGGTCGTGGGCAGCGTGGCCTTGACCGGGTCGGTGTAATAGCCGGCCACGCCGTCGTCGAGGACGTCCGTACCGGTGCCCTTCTCGACCAGGACCTCGCCGTTCCCCATCGCCGGCACGTGCAGGAACCCGATGCCGTCCCTCGTGTCCAGCGCGCCGGGACCGGACTCCTGCTGCCGCGCCCAGTGCTCGCGCACCTCGTCGGCCTGCCGGTCGGCCTTGCGGTCCGCTATCACGTTCGTCCACCACAGCGAGTAGACGACGAACAGGCCGAGCAGCACGCCCGCCGTGATGAGGAGTTCCCCGAAGACGCTGACCGCCAGCGCGATCCGGCCGGGGCGCCGGCGGCGCGGGGCCGTATCCGGAACCGGTTCGGACGCGTCCGTGGTCTCGTCGGTCTCGTCGGCGGTCGCTGCCACAGTTCCTCTGCCCCTACTCGGTGAAGCCCTACTCGATGAGCGCGTCCGGCTTGCCCTTGCTGCGCGGGCGTTCCTGGACCATCTTGCCCCAGACGATCAGCCGGTACTTGCTGGTGAACTCCGGCGTACAGGTGGTGAGGGTGATGTAGCGGCCGGGCCCGGTGAAACCGGAACCGGGCGGGACGGGATCGAGCACGCTGGTGTTGGACGGCGGGGTGACCGGCAGCATCGAGGTCACCTTGTACACGAAGTACGTGTCCTGCGTCTCGACCACGACCGCGTCGCCGGCCTGGAGCCGGTTGATGTACCGGAACGGCTCCCCGTGCGTGTTGCGGTGCGCCGCGAGCCCGAAGTTGCCGGTCCTCGCGTCGGGCATCGCCGTCTTCAGCGGGGCCTCGCCGTAGTGCCCGACCATCCCCTTGTCGAGCACCTTCTTGTTGCTGATGCCCTCCGCGATCGGCGCCACCACGTCCAGCTTGGGGATGTGCAGGATGGCGAAGCCCTGTCCCGGCTCGAAGACACCCGGGTTCCGCTTGCCGCTGGCCCAGTCGTCCTGGAGCTGGTGCGTCTCGCTGCCGGCCTGCGCGTGCGCGCGGACGTTGGTCCACCACAGCTGGTAGGTGACGAACAGCAGCATCAGCACGCCGGTGGTGATGAACACCTCGCCGATCACCCGGCTCGCGATGGTGGCCGGGCCGGCCTTGCGCAGCCGGGCCTGCCGCCGGGCCTCCACCCGGGTCAGCGGCCGCTGCGGGTCCCGCTGCGCCGGGGGAGCCGTCGTCTCCCGGGGGCCGCCGTGCCGCCGCCCGCCACGCCGCTTGGCGGCCTTTCTGCGGGCCGCACGGCCGCCCGGAGCGGCCGGGGAAGCGGCGGAGGCGGAAGAGGCCGCAGCGGCGCCTGTGGGCCCGCCCTGCGGGCCGAAACCCGCCGGGAGCCGTAGCGCCATCGTCTCCTCGTCGGCCGCGGGCGCGCCGGCGGCCGTGGCGGGAGGCAGCGGCCCCGCGGGACCGTCCTCGGTGAGCCGGGGCATCGGCGCCGTCGGCGGATCCGGCCGGCGTCCCGCGTACGGCCGCGCACCGGCGGGGGACTCGTACGGGCTCCCGCCGCCGTACAAGTCCTCGCGCTCGGGGCGCAGGGCGGTCACGCCGTGGCCCTGCCCACCACCGGGGCGAGCCCCGCCGACCTCGCCACGGCCGCCTCGTCGCCGCACTCCGCCAGCCAGTTGGCCAGCATCCGGTGCCCGTGCTCGGTCAGCACCGACTCGGGGTGGAACTGCACGCCCTCGACCGGGAGTTCACGGTGCCGCAGGCCCATGATGATCCCGTCGTGGGTGCGGGCGGTCACCTCCAGCTCGGCCGGGACCGTGGCGGGCTCGGCGGCCAGCGAGTGGTAGCGGGTCGCCGTGAAGGGCGAGGGGAGGCCGGCGAAGACCCCCTTGCCCTCGTGCTCCACCGGCGAGGTCTTGCCGTGCAGCAGCTCGGGCGCCCGGTCGACCACGCCGCCGTACGCCACCTGCATCGACTGCATGCCGAGGCACACCCCGAACACCGGCACCCCGGTGGCCGCGCAGTGCCGGACCATGTCCACGCACACACCGGCCTGCTCCGGCGTCCCGGGTCCGGGCGAGAGCAGCACGCCGTCGAAGCCGTCCTGGGCGTGCGAGGTCGACACCTCGTCGTTGCGCAGGACCTCGCACTCGGCGCCCAGCTGGTACAGGTACTGGACGAGGTTGAAGACGAAGCTGTCGTAGTTGTCGACGACGAGAATCCGCGCACTCACTGGTTGTCCACCGTCACATCGTTGAAGGGCAGCAGCGGCTCGGCCCACGGGAAGACGTACTGGAACAGGACGTAGACCACGGCCAGGATCAGTAGGAGGGAGAGGAGCGCCTTCACCCACGCGTTGCCCGGCAGATGCCGCCAGATCCAGCCGTACATGCCGTCCCTTGCCGTCCCTTCCGTATCCCCTACGGCACCAGACCCACGCCGTACGTCACCAGACTAACGGCGCAGCGCGCCCGGTTCGCCTGCCTCCACGGGCCGGGTGGAATCCAGGTGCGCCCAGACGATCAGCCGGTGGCTGTGCCCCCATTCCGGATCGCACGTGGTCAGGGTCAGGTACCGGCCCGGACGCGGGTACCCGGACTTCCGGGGGACAGCGTCGATCACCCCGATGTCGGTCGGCACGGTTTTGTAGGGCCCTTTGTCGATCCGATACGTGAACCAGGTCGTTCCGTCCGTGAGCACGACCGCGTCCCCCGGCCGCAGCCGGGGGAAGTCCTCGAAGGGGTCCCCGTACGTCCGCCGGTGCCCGGCGACGGCGAAGTTCCCCTGCCGGCCGAGGCGCGCGGTGCCCGCGTAGTGGCCGAGGCCCTTCTTCAGGGTGCCGGCGTCCGTGCCCTCCAGCACCGGCTTGTGCCACGCGGGGCCGAGCCGCGGGATGTACATGATCGCGAAGGGTTCGCCGTGGCGGTACGGGGAAGGCCGGGTCACCGTGACCGTCCGCTCGCCCGGGGCCACGGCCGGCCGCGCGTTCCCCTGTGACCACTGCCGGTGCAGCCGGTCGAGCTGGTCGCTCATCGCGCTGTCGGCCCGTACGCCCGTCCAGAACAGCAGGTAGACGACGAAGAGCACGATCAGGGTGCCGACGGTGATGCACAGCTCGCTGACGGTCCTGACGATCACGCGCACCGGCGGCTCCCGGACGGACGTCTACCCCACTGGCTTCGCGTAGTGCAGGTCCACTGTGCCGGAGTACCCCGGAAGAGTCACCGTCCCGTCGTCGGTGACTTTCCAGCCGAGACCGTAGACGTTGACGTAGACCATGTAGGTCTGGATCGCCTTGCTCGCGGCGAGCGCCTGCTGCAGCCGGTCCGGGTCCCCGACCGCCGTGATCTTGTACGGCGGTGAGTAGACGCGGCCCTGGAGGATCAGGGTGTTGCCGACGCAGCGCACCGCGCTGGTGGAGATCAGCCGCTGGTCCATGACCTTGATGCCCTGGGCGCCGCCCTGCCACAGCGCGTTCACCACGGCCTGGAGGTCCTGCTGGTGGATGACCAGGTAGTCGGGCTGCGGCTCGGGATAGCCGGGGAGCTTGGCGGTGGCGCCGGGCGGGGCGTCGTTGAGGGTGACGGTGACGGCCTTGCCGGTCAGCTTCCGGGTGCCCGCGCTCTTCTCCAGCCCGCCGAGTTTCTCGTCCTGGGCCCGGGTGCTGCCGTCGTCGCTCTCGGCGAGCGATTCCACGCCGTCGCGCAGGGTCGCGTTGGACTCGTCCAGCTCCTTGTTCTTCCGGCTGCGCTGCTGGATCAGGTCGGACAGCTTCAGCAGCGAGCCGTCCTGGCGGATGTCGGTGCCCTTGGCCGTGTCGAAGCTGGTGAAGAAGATCAGCCCGGCGAGGGCGAACACGGCGGCCGTGAGGATGCGCACGGGCCGCGGACGCAGCCTGCGGACCGGGCCCGCACCCGTTGATCCCGTCCCGGGGGAGTCGGCAGAATTGCTCAACGTACCCTTATCTCCTTCGGCGCCACGGAAGCACTACGCTAACGGACGCCCGGGGGAGCACACAGAGTCGTCATGTTGGCCCCTTGTACGCTGCCCCGAGCCCGACCCAGTTACCTGCGCGGCCACGCAGCGCATCGACAGGAGAGACCCTCGTGCCGAAGTCACGTATCCGCAAGAAGGCCGACTACACGCCGCCGCCCGCGAAGCAGGCGCAGGCCATCAAGCTCACCACCAGCGCCTGGGTCGCGCCCGTCATGCTGGCCATGTTCCTGATCGGCCTGGCCTGGATCGTGGTGTTCTACGTGACGGACGGCTCGCTGCCCATCGACAGCCTGGACAACTGGAACATCGTGGTGGGCTTCGGCTTCATCGCCGCCGGCTTCGGTGTCTCCACCCAGTGGAAGTAGCGCTTCCGGCACCTCCGGAAACAGCTCTGCCGGCTCTGCCCACGGCTGTCCGCTGAGTTATCCACAGCTGTTTTCCACATGGGGAAAAGAACGACGATCTGTGGATAACCCATGGGGTGTTGACGCCGGTGTGACTGGCCAAGCGCCCGTCAGACATCCGTTCGCCCCCTGCCTGACCTGCGGAAAAACATCCGAGCGGCAGGGGGCACAGCTGTGTCCGCACCGTATGCACAAGATCGGCCACAGCCTGTGGACAACGGTTCGGTAGCAGGGTGTTCCCCCGCTTCTGGTGAACCGGTCAGGTGAGCTGCGCGGTTCTGACCAGCACCAGCGCCAGCGACAGCAGCAGGACGACGGCACAGGTGCCGTACTGCACCAGCGACCGCCTCTCGCGCGGGGCGTGCACCATCGCGTACCCGGTGATCACACCGGCGACGAGCCCGCCGATGTGCGCCTCCCAGGAGATGTTCATGGACGGGTTGAAGGTGAAGATCAGGTTGATCACCAGCAGGGCGATGACCGGCCGCATGTCGTAGTTGAGCCGGCGCATCAGCACCGCGGTGGCGCCGAACAGGCCGAAGATCGCGCCCGAGGCACCCAGCGAGGCGGTGGTCGGGGAGGCGAACAGGTAGGTCAGCGCGCCGCCGGCCAGCCCGGAGACGAAGTACACCGCCAGGTAGCGGGCCCGGCCGAGGGCCGCCTCCAGGGGGCCGCCGACCCACCACAGGCTCAGCATGTTGAAGCCGATGTGCCAGTACTGCTCGTGCGCGAACATCGACGTCACGAAGCGGTACCACTCGCCGCCGGCGACACCCGAGGTCGGCGCGAACGGCTTGGGCGGCCAGGCGCCGTAGAGCACCACGTCGTCCAGGAGCGAGCGGTCGGCCTGGATGGCGATGAACACCGCCAGGTTGATCCCGATGAGGATCTTGGTGAGCAGCCGGGGGTCGGCCGTGACCGCACCGCCGGCGAGCGTACGCGGCCGGGACACCTGCGGCGCGTGCCCCGTACCGGAGCCGTCGCGGACGCAGTCCGGGCACTGGAAGCCGACCGAGGCGCTGACCATGCACTCGGGGCAGATGGGGCGCTCACAACGGGTGCAGCGCACGCCGGTCTCGCGGTCCGGGTGCCGGTAGCACACGGGCACGCTGCGGGCCTCCTGCGCGCTCCCTGCGGCCTGGTCCATCAGTTCCCCTCGGTCGTCGTGCCCGTACCTGCTCGTACGGTGCCTACGGCACTATCCTGCACCGTTCATCCTTACGGACGAGCGGTGCGTTTGGTTCCCTTCCTCAGTCCCCGCGCACCTCGACGACCACCGTCTCGATGACGACGTCCACGAGCGGCCGGTCGTTGCGCCCGGTCGGCACGTTCGCGATGGCGTCGACCACCTTCCGGCCGGCCGGGCCGGTCACCTCGCCGAAGATCGTCCGCTTGCCGTCGAGCCAGGTGCTCGGCGTGACGGTGATGAAGAACTGGGATCCGTTGGTGCCCGGGCCGGCGTTGGCCATGGCCAGCAGGTACGGGACGCCGAAGGCCAGGTCGGGATGGCATTCGTCCTCGAACCCGTAGCCGGGGCCGCCCAGGCCGTTGCCCAGCGGGTCACCGCCCTGGATCATGAATCCGCTGATGACGGAGTGGAACACCGTGCCGTCGTAGAGCGGTCTTCTGCTCTTCTCGCCGGTGCCGGGATGGGTCCACTCCCGCTCCCCGCGGGCCAGCTCGACGAAGTTCCTCACCGTGACGGGAGCGTGCAGCGCGAAGAGCCGCACCTCGATGTCGCCGAGGGTGGTCTTCAGGGTGGCATACAGCTGCTCGGCCACGGTCCGCCTTTCGTTGTCGTCCGCCGCCTTCGATCCTTCCACGCTCCCGCCCGCCCGTCGCCGGGCGGCCGCGACTTCCGCGGGGCGCGCGGCGCGGCGCGGCGATTCGTGGCAGTGTCGTGGGGGACGCCTGTTGCCCCGGATCAGGCCGGAGCAAGCGATCGGCACCCATATGCCCGCCCGCGCATGCCGCACCCGCGCCCGGCAGGCATGATCCGTAAAAGGGCGGAAAGTCGAAATACCGTACGCCACCGAGGAGGAGGAACCCGTGACCCGCATCGACAGCGTGCGCGCCGCGACCGGCTCGGCGAAGGACAGCGTGCTGCACGCCGCGGAAGTGGTGGCGCCCTACGCCGACACGGCCAAGGAGCGTGCCGCGCACTACGCGCAGGAGGCACGCGTACGGCTGGCACCCGTGGTGTCGCAGGCCGCCGAACAGGCCCGCGTGCAGTACGACGCCCGGCTCGCCCCACGCCTGGAGCAGGCCCGCGCCCATGTGCCGCCGAAGGTGGACGTGGCCGCGCACGAGGCCGCCGTCCGTACCCGCAAGGCCGCCCGGCAGGCCGCCGACTACTCACGTCCCAAGCTGGAGCAGGCCGTCGCCGCGACGGCCCCGGTACGCGACGAGGCCGCCGCGCGCGGCGCCGCCGCGCTGGCCGCGCTGCGCGGCCAGGTATCGGCGCAGGAGATCCAGAAGCTGGCCCGGCGCAATGCCCGCCGCTCCCGTACCGGCCGTGCCGTGAAGCTGGCGGCGGTGCTGACCGTCGTGGCGGGCGGCGCCTTCGCGGCCTGGAAGTGGTGGGACAAGCAGGCCAACCCGGACTGGCTGGTCGAACCGCCCGCGGCGACGGAGGTCCCCGACGAGGACCGCCTCACCTCGGTCGACGGCACCGGCCCGGCGGGCCTGGATGCCGAGGTCGAGGCCAAGCAGGCCGAGGAGGACGCGGCCGACCGCGACGACGAGGTGTGAGCACCCAGAACTGACGATTTATCGGCAAATGCCCTCCGGCACTGCGTTTTCGCAGGCCGGAGGGCATTTTTCGAGTGGAGCCTAGGGGAGTCGAACCCCTGACATCCGCCATGCAAAGACGGCGCTCTACCAACTGAGCTAAGGCCCCGGAAAGGAGCGCCCGGCCGGAGGAATCGCGTTCCGGCGGGTGCCGCAGACCAGAGTACCGGGTCACCCCCCGTATCCCGCAAAAAGATTGGGGGTCCCCGCGGATGACCACTCTCCGTAAGATGCTCGGCGTGGTTCGCTACAGCGAACCGCGGTTTTCAGGGGAAGCGATGGGGAGACGCAATGGACGCCGCACAGCAGGAAGCCACCGCGAGAGCGCGGGAGCTGCAGCGGAACTGGTACGGGGAGCCGTTGGGGGCGCTCTTCCGTAAGCTCATCGACGATCTCGGGCTGAACCAGGCCCGGCTCGCGGCGGTCCTGGGCCTGTCCGCTCCGATGCTCTCGCAGCTGATGAGCGGCCAGCGCGCGAAGATCGGCAATCCCGCGGTGGTCCAGCGGGTGCAGCTGCTCCAGGAGCTGGCGTCCCAGGTCGCCGACGGCAGTGTCAGCGCCGCCGAGGCGACCGAGCGCATGGACGAGATCAAGAAGTCGCAGGGGGGTTCGGTGCTCAGCAACACCACGCACACCACGAACAGTTCGGGTGCGCCCACGGTCAAGCGCGTGGTCCGCGAGATCCAGTCGCTGCTCCGCTCGGTGGCCGCCGCCGGCGACATCATCGACGCCGCGGACGCCCTCGCCCCGAGCCACCCCGAACTCGCCGAGTTCCTCCGCGTCTACGGCGCCGGCCGCACCTCCGACGCCGTCGCGCACTACCAGTCGCACCAGAACTGACCGCCGGGCCGGCGCACCGGAGGGGGTCCGGCGCGCCGGCCGCACCGCGAGGGGGCGGGGGCTCCCGTCGTGGGTAGGGACCCGGGGGAAGCAAGGGGAGCACGGGGCGCGGGTTACGTCGGGCCAGGGGAGGAGCGGCGGCTGCCATGGGTGAGGTGTTCGCCGGCCGGTACGAGCTGGCCGACCCGATCGGCCGGGGCGGGGTGGGCGCCGTATGGCGTGCCTGGGACCACCGCCGTCGGCGGTACGTGGCCGCGAAGGTCCTCCAGCAGCGCGATGCCCACTCCCTGCTGCGCTTCGTGCGGGAGCAGGCGCTGCGCATCGACCATCCGCACGTGCTCGCGCCGGCCAGCTGGGCCGCCGACGACGACAAGGTGCTGTTCACCATGGACCTGGTCGCCGGCGGGTCGCTGGTCCACCTGGTCGGCGACTACGGCCCGCTCCCGCCGGTGTTCGTGTGCACCCTGCTCGACCAGTTGCTGTCCGGGCTCGCCGCCGTGCACGCGGAGGACGTCGTCCACCGGGACATCAAGCCCGCCAACGTGCTCCTGGAGGCCACCGGTACGGGCCGGCCGCGGCTCCGGCTGTCCGACTTCGGCATCGCCATGCGGCTCGGTGAGCCCCGGCTGACGGAGACCAACCTCGTGGTGGGCACCCCCGGTTACCTCGCACCCGAGCAGATGCTGGGCGCCGAACCCGACTTCCCGGCCGACCTGTTCGCCGTCGGCCTGGTCGCCCTGTACCTCCTGGAGGGCGCCAAGCCGGACACGAAGGCGCTGGTGCAGTACTTCCTGGAACACGGCACGCCCGGCCCGCCCAAGGGCATCCCGGAGCCGCTCTGGCAGGTCGTCGCCTCGCTGCTCCAGCCGGACCCCGAGGACCGTTTCCGCACCGCCACGGGGGCGCGCAAGGCGCTCGCGGCCGCCGCGGAACTCCTGCCGGAGCCGGGCCCGGACGACGAAATCATCGAGATCTTCGACCAACTCGGCCCGCTCCCCGCCGGGTTCGGACCGGACGGCCCGCTCCGGCAGGCCTCCGGTGTGGCGCCGGAGCTGCTCCCGGGCGGGACGGCGGAGCCGGCCACCGGCGAGTTCCCCGAAGCGCCGCCGGACAGCGGCCCGTTCGCGGGTCCGGGCAGCGGTCCGTTCGCGGGTCCGGGTGGGGGCACGGATCCGGGTGGGGGCACCGGTCTCGGTGGGGGCGTGGATTCCGGTACGGGCAAGGGTCCCGGCACCGGCAGGGGTCCCGGTACCGGCATGGATTCCGGCACCGGCATGGATTCCGGTACGGGCAGGGGTCCCGGCACCGGCGCGGATTCCGGTAGGCCTCTGGGCCCCGGGCCCGGCACGGGAACCGGTACCGGTGCCGGCACGGATCCCCGTACGCCCGCCTCCACCGGCTCCGTCTCGGACACCGGCAGTTTCCGCCTGCCGCCGCCCCAGCTGTTCCGGTACCCCGGTCCTGACCCCGCCCCGCCCGTGCCCCCGGTGCCGGGCCCCCGTGCCGACACCACCACGGCGGCGTACACCGCCCGCGACCCGCTGGTTTCCCCTCCGCCGTCGCCCTCTCCGCCGTCGTCCCCGGCGCCGCCCGTCCGGCGCGCACGGGGCCGTCGCGGGCGGCGCGCGGCCCGCCGTCCCGGGCCCCCGGCCAGGGCCGCGATCCCGATCCTGCTGCTGGCGCTGGCCTGCTACGCGGTGGGTTTCTGGGCGCTGGCCCGGGTGTGAGCCCGCCGGGCCGCCACCGTCCACCCTGCGAGCACGAGCAGCAGTACGGTTCCCGCGCCGATCCCGCCGACGGCGACCAGCCGCATCGCCCGGTGCCCGGTCCCGTCCCCGGTGCCCGCGGTCGGCACGGCCGCCCGGTCCTGCTCGGTGAGCGTGAAGACGTCCTCGGGCGCGGGCCGGCCCGCGTACCCGGGCCCGGCGTGCGCACGGCCGCCCACCCGCACCCGCAGGGTGACGGCGAACGGCCCCTGCCCGAACGTGCCGGCCAGCTGTGCGCTGAGGTGGACGGCGAGGTAGTAGTCGCCGGCGAAGCGCGCGCCGGTCACCGCGGCGGGCACGGCGTAGCGGTTGGCGTACTCGACCGGCGGGAGCGGGACGAGGGCGGCGGACTTCGGGACGCCGGTGTAGCCGAGGGAGGCGTCGTCGACGTAGCCGCGCACGGGGTTGTAGAGGGAGAGGTCCAGCGCGCCGCCGACATAGCCGTGGCCGGGGGCGCCGGCCAGGTCGGCGGAGGCGTGCAGCTGCCGTCCCCAGTCCAGCGGCACCTTGTAGAAGCGGGTCTCGCCGGGTGCCAGGGTGGTCCGCCAGACGCCCTGGCCGAGCGGGCGTGCGGTGGTGAAGCCGGTGCCGCCGGGGCGCTCGCGGGCGGTGCCGGGGAGGGGCTGCGGTGTGGCGGAGTCCCAGGTCTGCGGCGCGGTGGTGGGGGCGGCCCGGGTGAGGCCGGGTTCCGTGGCAGGCGCGATCTCCAGGTCCCACCGGCCGGTCCGGGCCGCGGTCCCGGAGCCCTCGGCGTCGAGCCGTTCGACGAGCACGTAGTAGGTTCCGCCGCCCTGGCACAGCGCCTTGCCGGTGTCTCGCTGGGCCAGGGCGGTGACCGGGCGGGGGCTGAGCGTGGCGCCGAAGCGGGCGGAGGCGTAGGAGCAGGGTGTGCCCTTGGCGTCCCGGAGCGAGACGCGGATGCCGTCGGTGGCGGAGACGGTGGTGTCCGCGGGCGGTACGGCGGTGACGGGGACGTACGCCGCCTCGGCGGCGGTCAGGCGGAGGCGGTAGTACAGCCGGCCGTTGCGCGGCAGGGAGCTGCGGTAGGTGCGGCCGGGGTCCAGCAGGGCGGCGTCCGCGGTGGCCCGCTGGGCGCCGGTGACGGCACGGGCGCCGGGCGCGAACGCGTAGGGCTGCGGTGCCGCCGGCTCGGCGTCGGCGGCGGCCGGGGCGGCGGCCGGCAGGGCGAGGGCGGCGCACAGGGCCGGCAGCAGGATCAGGGCGCGCCGGGCGGCCGCGGCCCGCCGTCTCGTCCGTGCCGCCGTACCGCCTCGCGCCCGCACGCGCCACCACCCCCAGTCGTCGCACGGCCGCACCCGGACCGCAGGCCCCATCCTGCCCCGGCCGCCGCTGCGCCATCCGGGCAACGCCCGCGCCCGTCCGAATCGCGTCCGCCCCTCCCGGCGCTCCGTGAGCCCGCTAGCCCACCCGCCGGGCGCCCGCAACCCGGGGACGCCGGGGCCACCGGGGCCACCGGGGCCACCGGGACCACCGGGGACAACGCAAAACCCCGACCGCGCAGGCGGCCGGGGTCGGTTCAGATCGGGTATCGGGACTCACGAACCCGTGGGCACGGAGTCAGTCGCCTCCGTCCACAGGTCCTGCTCGGCGCGATCCGCCTGGATCTGGCGGTACACGAGGAGCCCGCCGATGGCGGCCAGTGCGACCAGGAGCAGCTTCTTCACCGCGCGACCTCGTCTTTCCTTGACGTAGGGGACCTCTGGCGCCCGACTATACACACCGGCCGATATCGATCGGTGACCTGCGCCGGGGGCCAACTCCCGCCCCCGCACGCGCAATAGGCCTGGTCGGGGGCGGTTCTGCCCGGAGGGTGACGGCGCACCCACGGACGGTTACTTTGCTCCCTCTTCGTTCACCCTCAGCGCGTTCTGGGGGGTTTTCCTCCCTCTTGCGGCCATCCGAGTGGTGTTCATCGGAACATCGCGGCGCCACGGGCGTCGGTCCACCACCTCGCGGCGCTCATACACATCATGAGGAAAGTACGCAAATCGCCCAACCCGAAAGTGAGGGGCCATGACCAACAACAAGGTCATGAAGCTGTGGACCGCCATCGTCACCGCCTTCCTCGCGCTGTGCACGGCGCTCGGACTCGTCACCGCCGCCTCCGCGACCGCCGCCGCGGCCGGACCCCGGACCGAGAGCCCCCGCACCGGCACCGCGCAGCACACGAACCCGACGATTCCGGCGACACACCACTGGGTCTGGTCACACGCCAGGGCCCTGCCCCCCACGATGAAGCAGCGGATCCGGGCCGAGGCCCACGGCAAGACCCCCGGTTGCCGGCACCGCCCGCTCACCGACACCCAGGCGGAGACCACGTCCCAGGACTTCCCCGCGGAGTCCCTCGACTGCTGATCCTCCCCCGCCGCAGTACCGCAACGTCTCGACCGCACGGCGACTTGCGTACGCACCAGTCGACACGGAAAGACCCCCGGCCGGATCCGGCCGGGGGTCTCGCGCGTTCCGGCCCACCGGTACGACATGCTCGGAGAACCTCGTAGACCACCGACGTACGACCCGGAAAGGTGGTGAGCGCTGCCGTGAACCGGCGCGTCACCGTAGTCACCGCTGTCCACGGCCCGTCCGCCCGGTTCCTGCCGGACGCGTACGCGTCCCTGTGCGCGCAGCGGCTGCCCACGGGCTGGGAGTGGGACTGGGTCGTGCAGCAGGACGGCACGACCGGGGAGGTCCGCCCGCACGTCCCGGACGACGCCCGGGTGTCCTTCCGCCAGGGCCGGCCGGGCGGCCCCGGGGTCGCCCGGACCATCGCGCTGGCGCGCGTCGAGGGCGCCTACGTCAAGGTGCTGGACGCCGACGACCAGCTCACCCCGGGCGCGCTGGCCCGGGACGTGGCCGTGCTGGAGGCCGACCCGACCGTCGGCTGGACGACGTCCCGCGTCCTGGACCTGCTGCCCGACGGTTCCACGGCCGGCTTCCCCGGTGATCCCGACGACGGCCCGATCGAGCGCGGCACCGTCCTCGACCGGTGGAAGCGGAACGACTTCCGCGCCCCGGTCCACCCGGCGAGCCTGTGCGTCCGCAGGGAGCTGCTCATCGCCCTGGGCGGCTGGATGGCGCTGCCCGCCTCGGAGGACACCGGTCTGCTGCTGGCGCTGGACGCGGTGAGCCGCGGCTGGTTCACCGCCGAGGCCGGACTGCTGTACCGCAAGTGGGAGGGCCAGGTCACGGGCCGGCCCGCGCACACCGACCCGGCCGAACGCGCGGCCCGCACGGCGGTCGCCGAGGCCCGGGCCAGGGCGCTGGCCGCCCTCGGCTGGTCCTGTCCGCCGGCCCCTACCCGCTGACCGGCTCCTGCCCGGCGAGGAGGACCGCCTGCGAGGGGCACTTCTCGGCCGCCTCGCGGACCGCCTCCCGCACCCGCGGGTCCCCGGCCGCCTCCGCGGCGCCGGGCCGTACGACGCCGTACCCGTCCTCGAACGCGAACACGGCCGGCGCCCGGTAGGCGCACTCGGCGGAGCCGTAGCACCGGGAGCGGTCGACGGAGACCTTCATGCGTCCTCCACGCGTGGGCGGCTGTCCTCAGGACGTCACTGCCCGGCCGCACCCCCGTCGAACCGGACCGCCGGGTTACCGCGGGCCGCCCGCGGCCGAGAGCCAGTGGGCGACCCGGCGGACCGTCGGCTCGTCGAGCCGCTCGGCGAGCACACGGACCGCCTCGCCGTCCTCCGGGCCCAGGTCGTACAGGCCCGCCTTGCTCAGCCCGGCCATGAGCACCTGGTGGCGGCGGTCCGTCATCCGCTCGGCCAGCCGGGACGGTTCCGGGGAGCCGGTCGCGGACCGCTCCGGCGCGGGGGCGGGGGGCGGCGGGCCGGACGGGGCGTCGTAGCGGCGCCAGCCGCCGTCCCCGGGCCCCCAGAGCGCGACGGCCGCCTCGGCCCCGCGCGCCCGCACGGTCCGGGTCATGTCGCCGACGGCGTACAGCACCGGCTCCCGGTACGGGGACTCGGCGCCCACCGTCCAGGTGCCGCGGGCCGGCTCGTGGAACATCGCGACCCAGCGGGGTTCTCCGGACGGCCGCGGGCACCGGGGACGCTGCTTGTCCATGGGAGACCTCACCCCTTCGGGAAGGAAAGGACCGGCGGGGCGACCGTAACTGACAGACCGTCAGATGACCAGGGGTGTACGGGGTCGTTCCCGCCACGTCCGGCACCGGTCCCTCCCCTCGTGGGGACCGGTGCCGGACGGTGCCGGGCCGTCGACCCGCGCCATGTCGGCGGTGCGGCACGGGTCGAGGTACAGGGGGCGGCCGGACGCTGTCCGGGGCGCACGCGGGCTCACCCGCCGGGCGCGGCAGGAATTGAGCGATTTCGGCTGAGAACGTTCGGCACCATGGGCTGTCTCTCCGAGCACCGGGCCGGTGGCCTGTCCGGACGGTGTGTGACGGGTCCGCTACCGGGTTCGGATCCTGCCATCTGAGGCCCCGCATAAGGAGGTTCCGGTCTCCGGTCCGCCCCTCCGCCGCAGGTCAGCCGTATAAGGTGAGTTTTCCGGTCCGGACGTCCGACACGCGGGGGAAAGTGAGGGGTGGGACCTTGAGTTCCGACTCAGGGGCACGCACAGCCTTCGCCGAGCGCCTGGCGCTGCTGTACAAGGAGGCCGGAAACCCTCCCCTCAAGAGCGTCGCCGAGGCGGTCGTACGGCTGCAGCGGGTCGACGAGCGCGGCCGGCCCGTACGGGTGTCGGCGCAGCGGATCAGCGACTGGCGCCGGGCCCGGAACGTGCCGGCGCAGTTCGCCGCCCTCGCCGCGGTGCTGCAGATCCTGATCCCGGAGGCGCGGCGCCTGCGGCCCGCCCCGGTCTCCACCGGCCTGTACGACCTCGCCCACTGGCAGCGGCTGTGGGAGCTGGCCCTGACCGGTCCCACCGGCGAGCGGCCCGCCCCGCCCGCGGAACGGAACCGGCGGCCACCGGCCCAGGCCCCGCCGGTCTCCGGCGGCGTCTGCCCGTACCGCGGTCTCGCCCCCTACCGGCGCGAGGACGCCCGGTGGTTCTTCGGCCGCGAACGCAGCACGAACGCCCTGGTCGACCAGCTCCGCGCGGCCGAGCGGTCGGGCGGCCTGGTGATGCTGGTCGGCGCCTCCGGAGCGGGCAAGTCCTCCCTGCTGAACGCCGGCCTGGTCCCCGCGGTCCGCAACGGCGCCCCGGACGGCCCGGCGGCGGACGCGGCCGACCTGCCCCGGCGGGTCCTCCAGCTCGTCCCCGGTGCCGATCCGCTCGGAGAACTGGTCCGCCGCATCCCGGAGCTGGCCGGGATCGCCGCCGTCGCCCGCCGGGCCGAGCGGAAGGCCTCGGAGAACCCCGCGCTGCCCGGCAGCGGCGCCCCGCACCTCGCCCGGGCCGTGCGCGAGGCGGTCGCGGTCTGGGCGGCCCACGACGGGGGCCCGGACGCCCGGCCGGTCGTCATCGTGGACCAGTTCGAGGAGGCGTTCACCCTCTGCGCCGACGAGGCGGACCGCCGTACGTTCATCCAGTTCCTGCACACCGCCTGCACCCCGCCCGCCGGCTCCGCCGGTCCCGCCCCCGTCCAGGTCGTCCTCGGCATCCGCGCCGACTTCTACGAGCAGTGCCTCCGCTATCCGGAACTCGCCGACGCGCTGCAGCACCGGCACATGGTGCTCGGCCCGCTGACCGGCACCGAACTGCGCGAGGCGGTGACCGGTCCGGCCAAGGCGGTGGGTCTGGAGCTGGAACCGGGGCTCGCCGAGCTGATCGTGCGCGAGGTCAGCGCCGACGGCCCGCGCGGCGCGCACGACGCGGGCGTGCTCCCGCTGCTGTCGCACGCGCTGCTGGCCACCTGGCAGCGCCGCAAGGCCGGGAAGCTGACGCTGGCCGGCTACCGCGCGGCGGGCGGCATCCAGGGCGCGGTCGCCGCGACCGCCGAGCGCGCCTGGTCCGGTCTGGACCCGGCGGCCCGTACCGCCGCCCGGCTGCTGCTGCTGCGACTCGTCCGGCTGGGCGAGGACACCCAGGCCACCCGGCGGCGCGGCACCCGGCGGCAGCTGGCGCAGGAGTCCGCGGACCCCGGCAAGACGGAGGAGTCGCTGGAGGCCCTGGTGCAGGCCCGGCTGGTCACCCTGGACGCCGACACCGTGGAGATCACCCACGAGGCGCTGCTGCACGCCTGGCCCCGGCTGCGGCACTGGATCGACGAGGGCCGCGGCGACCATCTGCTGCGCCAGCGGCTGGAGGAGGACGGCCGGGCCTGGGAGGACTCGGGCCGCGACAGCTCCCTGCTGTACCGGGGTTCCCGGCTGGAACAGGCCCGCAGCTGGGCCCGGTCGGCCGGGGACACCTTCCTGACCCGCAGCGCGGTGGAGTTCCTGGCCGCCTCGGTACGGCTGCGCAAGCGCTCGGTGTGGCTGAGCCGGGCCGCGGTGGCGGCACTGGTGGTGCTGGCCCTGCTCGCCGGCGGTTCCGCGGTGATCGCCTCCAAGCAGCGCGACGACGCCGTGTTCGCGCAGGTGCTCGCCGAGGCCGACCGGGTGCAGCACACCGATCCGTCGCTGGCCGCCCAGCTCGACCTGGTCGCGCACCAGCTGCGCCCCGGCGACGAGGGCACCTACAGCCGCCTGATCTCCATCGTGAACGCACCGCTGGCCACCTCGCTGTCCGGCCACACCGGTGCCGTCTACCTCACCTCGTTCAGCCCCGACGGCCGCACCCTGGCCACGGCCGGCTACGACCGCACTGTCCGGCTGTGGAACGTCACCGACCCCCACCGCCCGGCCCCGCTCGGCAAGCCGCTCACCGGCCACGCCAGCTGGGTGAGCAGCGCCGTCTTCAGCCCGGACGGCCGCACCCTGGCCACCGCGGGCGACGACGGCACCGTCCGGCTGTGGGACGTCACCGACCCCGCCCGCCCCGCACCGCTCGGCACACCGCTCACCGGTCACACCGGCACCATCTACCTGGTCGCCTTCAGCCCGGACGGCCGAACCCTGGCCACGGCCGGCGAGGACCGCACCGTCCGGCTGTGGGACGTCACCGACCGGCACCGGCCGGCCCCGCTGGCCACGCTGCGCGGGCACTCCGCCGCGGTGCGCTCCGTGGCGTTCGCCCCGGACGGGCGGACGCTCGCGACCGGCGGCGACGACGACACGGTCCGGCTGTGGGACGTCACCGCGCCACGCCGGCCGGCGGTGGTGCGGATCCTGCGCGGGCACACCGACCTGGTGCACTCGGTGACCTTCAGCCCCGACGGGCACACCCTCGCCAGCGGCAGCGCGGACGACACCATCCGGCTGTGGGACGTCACCCGCCCCGCCCGCGCGGCGGCGATCGGCGCGCCGCTGACCGGCCACACCGGCCCGATCTGGTCCGTGGCGTTCAGCCCCGACGGCGGCCGGCTGGCCGCCGCGAGCGCCGACAGCACGGCGAGCCTGTGGAACGTCAGCGATCCGGCCTCCCCGTCCCAGATCGGCGAGCCGCTCGCGGGCAGCAGCGGCGAGATGTACGCGCTCGGTTTCAGCCGGGACGGCCGCACCCTCGCCACCGGCAGCGGCGACGGCAAGGTGCGCCTGTGGTCGGTGCCTGCCTCGGACATGCTCGGCCGCAGCGGGGCGTTCCGCCCGGACGGGCGGGTTCTGGCCACCGCCGCCCGGGACGGCCGGCTCCGGCTGTGGAACGTGTCCCGGCCCGGCCGGCCCGTGCCGCTCGGCAAGCCGTTCATGCACGCCGACGGCGACCAGCGCTCCCTGGTGTTCTCCCCCGACGGCCGCACCCTCGCCGTCCTCACCGGTGTCCGCGCGGTCCACCTGTGGAACGTCACCGACCCCGCCCACCCCGTCTCCGCCGGCCCGCCGCTGCCCCTGCGCACCCGCTTCATGGGCCCCGACGCGCTGGCCTACAGCCCCGACGGCCGCACCCTGGCCACCGCCTACGACGACCGCACCATCCAGCTGTGGAACGTCACCGACCCCGCGCACGCCGTCCCGCTCGGCAAGCCGCTCACCGGCCACCGGGGCTACGTCAACGCCCTCGCCTTCAGCCCGGACGGCCGCACGCTCGCCAGCGGCAGCGCGGACGGCACGATCCGGCTGTGGAAGGTGACCGACCCCGGGCACGCGGTCCCGCTCGGCACGCCGCTCCCGGAACACTCCGGGCCGGTCAACGCGCTCGCCTTCAGCCCGGACGGGCACACGCTGGCCAGCGGCAGCGACGACGACACGGTCCGCCTGTGGGACGTCACCGCCCCCGCCTCCGCGAGCGCGCTGGGCGACCCGCTCACCGGCCACACCGAGGCGGTCACGTCCGTGACGTTCAGCGCCGACGGCCGCACCCTGGCCAGCGGCGGCAACGACAACACGGTGCGCCTGTGGAACGTCACCGAGCCGGACTCGGCGACCGGGATCGGCCAGTCGATGAGCCCCAACGCCAAGACCGGCGCCTTCCTCTCCTTCAGCCCGAACAGCCACGTCCTCGGCGTCTCCAGCGGCAGCGACACCGTCCGTCTGTGGAGCCTGGACGCCGACGCGGCCATCCGGCACATCTGCTCGGTCACCCGGGGCGTCCTCACCCCGCACCGGTGGCACGAGTACCTCTCCCGCCTCTCCTACGACCCCCCGTGCGGTCGATGATCGGCCAACATCCCTGATTCGCCCCGGACTTGGCCCCACGGAACCGACAACCTTGTTACCCTTGGCCATAGCCCGGTCGCTGGTGCATCCCCCGTCGCCAGCGGCCGGGTTCTCCGTCTGCGGGTCACCTCGGCCTCCCTGTCGGTGCCGCATGGCACTGTGCCGCCATGACGACAACGACAGAGCTCACCCTCTTCGCCGACCACTTCCGGATACACGTGAGCCCCCCGATCCCCGCCGAAGTCATCAAGCGCTGGACGCCACCCGGCAACGAGCCCGGCGCATGCCGAAGACCCCCGGTCCTGTTGGACCGGGGGTCTTCGTGCTGGTGGGGCTAACAGGATTTGAACCTGTGGCCTCATCCTTATCAGGGATGCGCTCTAACCAACTGAGCTATAGCCCCGCCGCGCTCTGCGGTGTATGTCCCGCGCGCTGACTCCTGAAGATTAGCGCACGACCGCGTCAGTCCCAAAATCGGTTGTCGGGGACCGTCAGAACGCCGCTGGTCCGGCGGTCACTCGTCCTCCGCGAGGGTCAGCTCGATACCGCCGACGAAGCCCGCGGAGAGGTTGTAGATGAACGCGCCGAGGGTCGCGAGGGCCGTGGCCAGGACGACGTCGATGACCGCGATGATCGTCGTGAACGTCAGCACGTGGGGGAGGGACAGGAACGCCTGGAGGTCGAAGCCGTTCGCCTCGTTCGAACCGGTCGCCTCCGAGATCGTGCCGCCCACCGTGGAGAACACGCCCATCGCGTCCATGACCATCCACAGCACCGCCGAGGCGACGATCGTGCAGATACCGAACGCGATGGAGAGCAGGAAGCTGACCTTCATCACCGACCACGGGTCGGCCTTGGCCACCCGCAGCCGCGCCTTGCGGGTCCGCGGCGCCGTCCGCACCCCCGTACGCGGCTTGCGCATCGCACCCGCGGGGGCCTGCGCCGGATAGGCCTGCGGCGGGTGGTAGGGCCCGTCGGGCTGCTCCGAGCGCCGCTCGCCGGGCAGCGGCGACGCCGGCCGCGCCTCACCGGCCGCGCCCGCACCTCGGGTGTCCGTCACAGTTCCCCCCTGGGACTCCTGCTGGGATTCCTGCGTGCCGGAGGACTCCGTCACGGAAGCCTTCACCGGCTTCAGGTTGGTCGTGTGCGGATCGCTCGCACTCCCCGCACGCGCGGCGGAGCCACGGCCGCCGCCGTCCGTTTCCGTACCCGTGGAGGTACCGGCCGATCCGGCGCCCGTGGCTCCGCTCACGATGACTCACTCCTCGTGCTACTCGGCCGAGGGTGCCTCACCCTCGTCCGTGCCGGTGGTCGCGGGACCCTCGGCGGTCTCGTCCACGGCCACGTCGCCGTCGACTTCCTCCGCCTCGCGCCCGGCCTCGGCGTTACGTGCGATACCGACGACGGCATCGCGCTTGCCCAGGTTGATCAGTTGGACACCCATGGTGTCACGGCCCGTCTCCCTGACCCCGCTGACTCGCGTACGAATCACACCGCCGGAGAGGGTGATGGCGAGGATCTCGTCGTTCTCCTCGACAATCAGCGCGCCGACGAGCGAACCACGGTCCTCCACGATCTTGGCGGCCTTGATGCCGAGGCCGCCGCGACCCTGGACGCGGTACTCGTCGACGGCGGTCCGCTTCGCGTACCCACCGTCGGTGGCAGTGAACACGAACGTACCGGGTCGCACCACATTCATCGAGAGGAGCTCGTCGCCCTCCCGGAAACTCATCCCCTTGACACCGGAGGTGGCACGGCCCATCGGACGCAGGGAGTCGTCCGAGGCGGTGAACCGGATCGACTGCGCCTTCCTGCTGATCAGCAGCAGGTCGTCGTCGGCCGAGACCAGCTCGGCGCCGATCAGCTCGTCGTCCGAACCGTCCTCGCGCTCCCGCAGGTTGATCGCGATGACGCCACCGGAGCGGGGCGAATCGTAATCCTTCAGTGGCGTCTTCTTGACCAGACCGGACTTGGTGGCCAGCACCAGGTACGGCGCCGCCTCGTAGTCCCGGATGGCCAGGATCTCGGCGATCGCCTCGTCCGGCTGGAAGGCGAGCAGGTTCGCCACGTGCTGGCCGCGCGCGTCCCGGCCGGCCTCGGGCAGCTCGTACGCCTTCGCCCGGTACACCCGGCCCTTGTTCGTGAAGAACAGCAGCCAGTGGTGCGTGGTGGACACGAAGAAGTGGTCGACGATGTCGTCCTCCTTCAGCTTCGCGCCCCGCACGCCCTTGCCGCCGCGCTTCTGCGCCCGGTAGTCGTCCGTCTTCGTCCGCTTGACGTAACCGCCGCGCGTGACGGTGACGACGATGTCCTCCTCGGCGATCAGGTCCTCGATGGACATGTCACCCTCGTACGGGATCAGCTTGGTCTGGCGGTCGTCGCCGTACTTCTCAACGATCGCGGCCAGCTCCTCGCTGACGATCCCGCGCTGGCGGACCGGCGAGGCGAGGATCTGGTTGTACTGGTTGATCTTCGCCTGGAGTTCGTCGTGCTCCTGGACGATCTTCTGCCGCTCCAGGGCCGCCAGCCGGCGCAGCTGCATCTCCAGGATCGCGTTGGCCTGGATCTCGTCGATCTCCAGCAGCTCCATCAGGCCCGTACGCGCGACGTCGACGGTGTCACTGCGCCGGATCAGCGCGATGACCTCGTCGATCGCGTCCAGCGCCTTCAGCAGACCGCGCAGGATGTGCGCCCGCTCCTCGGCCTTGCGCAGCCGGAACCGGGTCCGGCGGACGATGACCTCGATCTGGTGCGTCACCCAGTGCCGGATGAACGCGTCCAGCGACAGCGTGCGCGGTACGCCGTCGACCAGCGCCAGCATGTTGGCGCCGAAGTTCGTCTGCAGGTCGGTGTGCTTGTACAGGTTGTTCAGCACGACCTTGGCGACGGCGTCCCGCTTGAGGACGATCACCAGGCGCTGACCGGTACGGGACGACGTCTCGTCACGGACGTCCGCGATGCCGCCGATCTTGCCGTCCTTCACCAGGTCGGCGATCTTCTGCGCGAGGTTGTCCGGGTTCACCTGGTACGGCAGCTCGGTGACCACCAGGCACTGGCGGCCCTGGATCTCCTCGACCTCCACCACGGCCCGCATGGTGATGGAGCCGCGCCCGGTGCGGTACGCCTCCTCGATGCCCTTGCGGCCCACGACGAGCGCGCCGGTCGGGAAGTCGGGGCCCTTGATGCGCTCCATGAGCGCGTCCAGCAGCTCCTCGTGCGAGACGTCCGGGTTCTCCAGGTACCACTGGGCGCCGGCCGCGACCTCGCGCAGGTTGTGCGGCGGGATGTTGGTGGCCATGCCGACCGCGATACCGGCCGAGCCGTTGATCAGCAGGTTCGGGAAGCGGGCCGGCAGGACGGTCGGCTCCTGGGAGCGGCCGTCGTAGTTGTCCGTGAAGTCGACGGTCTCCTCGTCGATGTCCCGGACCATCTCCATCGACAGCGGCGCCATCTTGCACTCGGTGTAGCGCATCGCCGCCGCCGGGTCGTTGCCCGGGGAGCCGAAGTTGCCGTTGGAGTCCACCAGCGGCATCCGCATCGACCACGGCTGGGCGAGGCGCACCAGGGCGTCGTAGATGGAGGAGTCACCGTGCGGGTGGTAGTTGCCCATGACGTCGCCGACGACGCGGGCGCACTTGTAGAAACCGCGCTCGGGGCGGTAGCCGCCGTCGTACATCGCGTACAGCACGCGGCGGTGGACGGGCTTGAGACCGTCACGGACGTCCGGCAGCGCACGGGACACGATGACGGACATCGCGTAGTCCAGGTACGAGCGCTGCATCTCCGTCTCGAGCCCGACGGGCTCGACACGCATCACGATTTCGCCGCCCTCTTCCGGGGTGACGGGAGTGTTCTCGTCGGCCATTGCTGGTGAAGATCCTTCCTGGTGCGGTCAGCTGAGACCGACTCAGATGTCGAGGAAGCGGACGTCCTTGGCGTTGCGCTGGATGAACGCGCGGCGGGCCTCGACGTCCTCGCCCATGAGGACCGAGAACAGGTCGTCGGCCTGGGCGGCGTCGTCGAGGGTGACCTGGCCGAGGACCCGGTGCTCCTGGTCCATCGTGGTCACGCGCAGCTCCTCGGCGTTCATCTCGCCGAGGCCCTTGAAGCGCTGGATCGAGTCCTCGCGCACCCGCTTGCCGCGCTGCCGGCCCATCTCGATCAGAGCGTCACGCTCGCGGTCGGAGTAGGCGTACTCGACGTCGTCCCGGCCCCACTTGATCTTGTACAGCGGGGGACGGGACAGGTACACGTGCCCGGCCTCGACCAGGGGCCGCATGAAGCGGAACAGGAAGGTCAGCAGCAGCGTGCTGATGTGCTGGCCGTCGACGTCGGCGTCCGCCATCAGGATGATCTTGTGATAGCGGAGCTTCTCGATGTCGAAGTCCTCGTGCACACCCGTGCCGAAGGCCGAGATCAGCGCCTGGATCTCCTGGTTCTGCAGGATCTTGTCGATCCGGGCCTTCTCGACGTTCAGGATCTTGCCGCGGATCGGGAGGATCGCCTGGTACTGCGGGTTGCGGCCGGACTTGGCCGAGCCGCCGGCGGAGTCACCCTCGACGATGAAGATCTCGCACTTGGTGGGGTCGTTCGACTGGCAGTCGGACAGCTTGCCCGGCAGGGACGCCGACTCCAGCAGGCCCTTGCGCCGGGTCAGGTCGCGCGCCTTCCGCGCCGCCACGCGCGCGGTGGCCGCCTGGATGCCCTTGCGGATGATGTCCGCGGCCTCGACCGGGTTGCGGTCCAGCCAGTCGTTGAGGTGCTCGTAGACCGCCTTCTGCACGAAGGTCTTGGCCTCCGTGTTGCCCAGCTTGGTCTTCGTCTGGCCCTCGAACTGCGGCTCGCTCAGCTTGACCGAGATGATCGCGGTCAGACCCTCACGGATGTCGTCACCGGTGAGGTTGTCGTCCTTCTCGCGCAGCAGCTTCTTGTCGCGCGCGTACTTGTTGATCAGGCTCGTGAGGGCCGCGCGGAAGCCCTCCTCGTGCGTACCGCCCTCGTGCGTGTGGATGATGTTCGCGAAGGAGTACACGCCCTCGCTGTAGCCGCTGTTCCACTGCATGGCGACCTCGAGGGACAGGCTCTTGTCCCTGTCCTCGGCCTCCAGCGCCACGACGGTGGGGTGGACCGCCTCTCCCTTGCGGGAGTTGAGGTACTTCACGAAGTCGACGATGCCGCCCTCGTAGTGGTACGTGACGGTCTTGACCTCGGCCTTCTCGTCCGCGCCCGCCTCGTCCGCGCCGGCGACCGCCTTCGCCGACTCACGCTCGTCGGTGAGCTTGATCGTCAGGCCCTTGTTGAGGAACGCCATCTCCTGGAAGCGCCGGGACAGCGTCTCGAAGGAGTACTCGGTGGTCTCGAAGATCTCCGCGTCGGCCCAGAAGGTCACCGAGGTGCCGGTCTCGTCGGTCGCCTCGTGCTTGGCCAGCGGCGCCGTGGGGACGCCCATCTTGTAGTCCTGCGTCCAGCGGTGGCCGTCCGTCTTCACCTCGACGGAGACCTTGCTCGACAGGGCGTTCACGACGGACACACCGACACCGTGCAGACCGCCGGAGACGGCGTACCCGCCGCCGCCGAACTTGCCGCCCGCGTGCAGCACGGTCAGCACGACCTCGAGGGCCGGCTTGCCCTCGGAGGGCACGATGCCCACCGGGATGCCACGGCCGTTGTCGACGACGCGCACCCCGCCGTCGGCGAGGATCGTCACGTCGATGGTGTCCGCGTAACCGGCCAGCGCCTCGTCGACCGAGTTGTCGACGACCTCGTACACCAGGTGGTGCAGACCGCGCTCGCCCGTGGAGCCGATGTACATGCCGGGCCGCTTGCGGACCGCGTCCAGCCCTTCGAGCACGGTGATGGCGCTGGCGTCGTAGGACGCGGAGACCGCGGCCTCGGCGTTCACGCCGGCGTCGGTGGACGGGATGTTCTCGTTGGGGTTGCCGGAATCGGCCACGAAGCGCCCTTTCTGGCACAGCACGAGCCGGGCTCGTCGGCAGGTTGCCGGAGCGGCTGCGGCATGTTGCGTTGGTAAGCCTTGATCAGCGTTGCTCAGCTTTTCCCGGGCGGTCCCCACGTTGGGGCGGGATTGTCTTCCAGTCTACCGGTAGCACTGACATCGATGGGGGTTTGCGGGCACCTGAGCCCCCATGTGCCGCCCTCAACCGGTCTCGGCCGGGTCCCGATATACGGATGGGGGCTCCAAGCGGCTCACAGCGGCACTCAGAGCTTTGAGCCGTCAACCCTTGGCTACTCGGGGGTCAGATGGCGCTCCGCGGCCCGTCCGGGCGCCGTACGGCAGTGATCCACACCGCCGCGCGCGGGTACGCGGGACCGCCGGGACGGCGTTCCGACGTGAGGTAGATCACCCGTAGGTATCGCCGGGTCCGGTGCTCCCCGGAGCCCGCAGCGGGCCGTAGCGACGGGGCTGGCCGCCCGGATTGAGCACCTTGATGATCCGTACGCTGCCGTGCCCGAGGTCCTCGTTGATCCGCGCCACGAGCGTCGGCGCGAGCACCCGCAGCTGGGTCGCCCAGGCCGTCGAGTCGCACTGCACGGTCAGCACCCGCTCGTCCTCGTCGTACCGCTGCGGCACGCAGTGCTTGGCCAGGTCCTCGCCGACGATCTCCGGCCAGCGGCCCATCACCCCGCCGACCGCGGCCGGCGTCTCCCAGCCGCGCTCGGTGATCAGCCGGTTGATCGCCGAGCCCAGCGCCATCGGATCGCGCCCGTCGGCCCGCGCGCCGGAACGCAGACCGCCGCCCCGCCGCGCCTGCTTCTTCTGCCGCGCCGCGTCCCCGCGCGCGCGTGCCTGCTCCCTCGCGGCGCGCAACGCCACGCGCGCGAGGTCGACCCCGGAGGGCTCGGCGTCCTTCTTCGGTTCCCGTGCGCTCATACGCGTTCCACCGCCCCGTCCGCCACCGCGTACCGGGCACCGGCCAGCACGTGCGGTACGTCGTCGTCCACGGCAGCGGTGACCAGCACCTGCTCGCCGGGCGCGACCAGCTCCGCCAGCCGTTCCCGGCGGCGGGCGTCCAGCTCGGCGAAGACGTCGTCCAGGATCAGCACCGGCTCGTTGCCCTCGGCACGCAGCAGGTCGTAGGAGGCCAGCCGCAGGGCGAGGGCGTACGACCAGGACTCCCCGTGCGAGGCGTACCCCTTCGCGGGCAGCTGGCCCAGCTTGAGGACCAGATCGTCCCGGTGCGGGCCGACGAGGGTGACACCCCGCTCGATCTCCTGCTTGCGGACCTCGGTCAGCGCCGCCATGAGCTGGGCGTACAGCTCCTCGCGCGTGTGCGCCTCACCGGGAGCCGACGGCCTGTACTCCAGCCCGACCGGCCCGCCCCCGGGGGCCAGCTGCTCGTACGCCTTGTCGGCGAGCGGCTGCAGCGCGGCGACCAGATCCAACCGCTGGGCGAGCAGCTCGGCACCCGCGCGCGCGAGATGCTGGTCCCACACGTCGAGCGTGGACATGTCCATGGACCGCCCGCCGTGCCGGCGCGCCAGCGCGGCCGTCTTCAGCAGGGTGTTGCGCTGCTTGAGCACCCGCTCGTAGTCGGAGCGCACCCCCGCCATCCGCGGCGACCGCGCGGTGACCAGCTCGTCCAGGAACCGCCGCCGCTCGCCCGGATCGCCCTTGACGAGGGCGAGGTCCTCGGGCGCGAACAGCACGGTCCGTACGATCCCCAGCACGTCCCGCGGCTTGACCTGCGAGGACCGGTTGATGCGGGCCCGGTTGGCCCTGCCCGGGTTCAGCTCCAGCTCGACCAGCTGCTGCCGCTCGCCCTGCCGGACCTGCGCCCGCACGACCGCCCGCTCGGCGCCCATGCGCACCAGGGGCGCGTCCGAGGCGACCCGGTGGCTGCCGAGAGTCGCCAGATAGCCGACCGCCTCCACGAGGTTGGTCTTGCCCTGCCCGTTGGGGCCGACGAAGGCGGTGACGCCCGGGTCGAGCGGGACCTCGGCCCGGGCGTACGAGCGGAAGTCGGCCAGCGAAAGATGCGTGACGTGCATGGTCGTCCGCCGACCTCCCTGCTTGTCTCCGGCCTGCTGCCGCGGCCTACTTCTTCTCTACGGCGTGGCCGCCGAACTGGTTGCGCAGCGCGGCGATCATCTTCATCTGCGGCGAGTCCTCCTGCCGGGAGGCGAACCGCGCGAACAGCGACGCGGTGATCGCCGGCAGCGGCACCGCGTTGTCGATGGCGGCCTCCACGGTCCAGCGTCCCTCACCGGAGTCCTGTGCGTAACCGCGCAGGCCCTCCAGGTGCTCGTCCTCGTCGAGGGCGCTCACCGCGAGGTCCAGCAGCCAGGACCGGATGACCGTGCCCTCCTGCCAGGACCGGAACACCTCGCGGACGTCCGTGACGGAGTCGACCTTCTCCAGCAGCTCCCAGCCCTCGGCGTAGGCCTGCATCATGGCGTACTCGATGCCGTTGTGGACCATCTTCGCGAAGTGGCCGGCACCGACCTTGCCCGCGTGCACCGCACCGAAGTCGCCCTCCGGCTTCAGCGCGTCGAAGACCGGCTGCACCCTGGCGACGTGCTCGGCGTCGCCGCCGTACATCAGCGCGTACCCGTTCTCCAGGCCCCAGACGCCGCCGGAGACGCCGCAGTCGACGAAGCCTATGCCCTTGGCGGCCAGTTCCCCGGCGTGCCGCTCGTCGTCCGTCCAGCGGGAGTTCCCGCCGTCCACGACCACGTCACCGGGCTCCAGCAGCTCGCCGAGCCGGTCGATGGTCGACTGGGTGGCCTCACCGGCCGGGACCATCACCCAGACCACGCGCGGGCCGCTGAGCTTGCCCACAAGCTCTTCCAGGCTGTGGACATCCGCGACATCCGCGTTGCGGTCGTATCCGACGACGGTGTGGCCCGCGCGGCGGATCCGCTCGCGCATGTTGCCGCCCATCTTGCCGAGGCCGACGAGACCGAGCTCCATCAGTTGTGTTCCTTAGGTCGCTGTGTGGCGTGTGGGGCACCTTCGTGCCGAGCCGAGCCTAGACCGGGGCACTCCCGCACAGTTGTGGGCATACGCGCTCACCTGCGGAGATCCAGGGCACCCACACGCCTGGCCACGGTGCCGGGTACCCACGGGAGCCCCCGGCACCGTGCACAGCTGTGGACGACGGTCAGCCGCTGAGCCGCACCGGCATGATCAGGTACTTGTACGCGTCGTCGGCCTCGGCATCCAGCGCGGGCTTGCCGCTCAGCAGCGCCGGCTTGGTGGACGTGGTGAACGACAGCTGGGCCACCGGGGAGTCGATCGCGCTCAGACCGTCCAGCAGGAACGTCGGGTTGAAGGCGATCGAGATGTCGTCGCCCTCCAGCTGCGCGTCGACCCTTTCCACAGCCTGTGCGTCGTCGCTCGACCCGGCCTCCAGGATCAGCACACCCTGCTCGAAGCTCAGCCGCACCGGCGTGTTCCGCTCGGCCACCAGCGCCACACGCTTGACGGCCTCGACGAACGGCGCGGTCTCGATCACCGCGACGGAGTTGAACTCGGTCGGGAACAGCGTCCGGTACTTCGGCAGGTCGCCCTCGAGCAGCCGCGTGGTCGTACGGCGGCCCGCACCCTCGAAACCGATCAGGCCCTCACCGGCACCGGAGCCCGACAGCGCCAGCGTGACGCTGTCGCCCGCGCCCAGCGACTTCGCGGTGTCCAGGAGCGTCTTGGCGGGGACCAGGGCGACGGCGGAGGCGTCCGGGTTCTCCGGCTTCCACAGGAACTCGCGGACCGCGAAGCGGTAGCGGTCGGTGGAGGCCAGGGTGACCGTGTCGCCCTCGATCTCGATGCGCACACCGGTGAGCACCGGGAGGGTGTCGTCACGGCCGGCCGCGATGGCCACCTGGGAGACGGCGGCGGCGAAGACCTCGCCGGGGACGGTGCCGGTCGCGTTCGGCATCTGCGGCAGCGCCGGGTACTCCTCCACCGGCAGGGTGTGCAGGGTGAACCGGGACGATCCACAGACCACGGTCGCCCGTACACCGTCTGTGGAAATCTCCACCGGCCGGTTGGGGAGCGCGCGGGAGATGTCGGCGAGCAGGCGGCCGGAGACGAGGACCGTGCCCTCCTCCTCGACCTCCGCCTCGACGTTGACCCGGGCGGAGACCTCGTAGTCGAAGCCCGACAGGCTCAGCTGGCCGTCCTCGGCCTTCAGCAGCAGGCCGGCGAGGACAGGCGCCGGCGGACGGGCCGGGAGGCTGCGTGCCGCCCACGCCACTGCCTCCGCGAGTACGTCGCGTTCCACCCGGATCTTCACCGTAAGCCGCCTCCTGCTGTTGCTACTGAGTCCTCCGACTCGGTGTCACCGCCCACTGCGGCGGGAAGGACACCGGGGACCAGTCTGACGCACCCCACTGACAGTAGGTGCCGGTCGGGGTCAAGTCGGTCCGAGGGGCAGCCGGGCACGAGACGGCGAGTTGTGCACAGCCCCCGCTTCAAAGCGATTGCCGAGCTCTCTCTAGTTGGGAGTAGTAGTAGGGCCTGTGGATACCGTGGATAACCACGTTTGCCCAGCTCAGCACAGGTTTTTTATCCACCGGGCCTGTGGGTGGAGGCGGTGGACAACTGGGGTGGTCTGTGGAGAACGGAAAGTTCTGCACACACCGCCCACAGGTTGAGGGCAGTTCTCCCCAGCTGTGTCCCCAGGAATACCCACGTTACCCACACCCCAACCCGGCAGCTTCCTGTGACGCCTTTCACTCGACGCGGTGACGGGGTGCGCCGCGTTGCCGAACAGTGGACAGCGCTGTGGAGAAGCTGGGGATCACTGGGGACAACCGTCCTCAGCCTGTGGGCGGCCGGTGGACAACTCCGTGCACAGGCTGTGGATCCCGGAGTTGTCCACAGCCTGTGGAGATCGTTCGTCCACGATTCCACAGGCCTCTGAGCTGGGTGGAAGCCGAGGGACCAGCTTCCCTGTGGACACAGTTCGGGACAACTCCGCAGTCCCCAGGATGTGGACGGAAGAAAGTCACCGAATCTGTGGAGAGTGGCCGTAACCAGGCAATTAATCGAACACCGGATGACGGGCGAAGGACGCTCCCCGGCCCGCGAGACCCGGCCGCAGGACCCGGAAACAGGGTTCTCGCCGATGCCCTCCGGTCCTCGCCGACGCCCACTGGTCCCCGGTCCCCGCCGGCCCTCGCCGAGCCCACCAGTCCTCGCTCCGGCGCCCACCGGTCCCCGCTCGCCGCCGGTGCCCACCGCTCCTCGCCGGGGCCCCGGCGATCGCTCCGGCGCCCGGCCCACGCAAAGGGCGCCCCGGGGAGACGTGTCCCCAGGGCGCCCTCGGCGCCGCCATACGGCCCGTGTCAGCCGTTCTTGATGCGGTTGGTCAGCTCGGTGACCTGGTTGTAGATCGAGCGCCGCTCGGCCATCAGCGCGCGGATCTTGCGGTCGGCGTGCATGACGGTCGTGTGGTCACGGCCGCCGAACTGCGCGCCGATCTTCGGCAGCGACAGGTCCGTCAGCTCCCGGCACAGGTACATCGCGATCTGCCGGGCCGTGACCAGCTGGCGGCCGCGCGAGCTGCCGCACAGGTCCTCGACCGTGAGCCCGAAGTAGTCCGCCGTCGCCGCCATGATCGCCGTCGCCGTGATCTCCGGCGTCGAGTCCTCGCCGCCGGGGATCAGGTCCTTCAGGACGATCTCGGTCAGGCCCAGGTCCACCGGCTGCCGGTTGAGCGAGGCGAACGCCGTCACCCGGATCAGCGCGCCCTCCAGCTCACGGATGTTCCGCGAGATCCGGGAGGCGATGAACTCCAGCACCTCCGGCGGGGCGTTGAGCTGCTCCTGGACCGCCTTCTTGCGCAGGATCGCGATCCGCGTCTCCAGCTCCGGCGGCTGGACGTCGGTGATCAGGCCCCACTCGAAACGGTTCCGCAGCCGGTCTTCCAGCGTGACCAGCTGCTTGGGCGGCCGGTCACTGGAGAGCACGATCTGCTTGTTGGCGTTGTGGAGCGTGTTGAAGGTGTGGAAGAACTCCTCCTGCGTCGACTCCTTGTCCGCCAGGAACTGGATGTCGTCGACGAGCAGGATGTCCATCTCGCGGTAGCGCTTGCGGAAGCTGTCGCCCTTGCCGTCGCGGATGGAGTTGATGAACTCGTTGGTGAACTCCTCCGAGCTGACGTACCGCACACGCGTGCCCGGGTAGAGGCTGCGCGCGTAGTGCCCGATCGCGTGCAGCAGGTGGGTCTTGCCGAGTCCCGACTCCCCGTAGATGAACAGGGGGTTGTACGCCTTCGCGGGGGCCTCGGCGACCGCGACCGCCGCCGCGTGCGCGAAGCGGTTGGAGGCGCCGATGACGAACGTGTCGAAGAGGTACTTCGGGTTCAGGCGCGCGGTCGGCTCGCCGGGGCCGCTCGCCGGTGCCGGCTGCGCGGCCAGCGGACCGGGGGCACCCGTGGGGGGCCCGTCGGGACGGCCGGGGCCGCCGCGGCGCGCCGGCGGTTCGGGCAGCTCACGGCGGACCGGGTCCCGCTGGTCGTACTCGGTCCGGGACGGGTCGTACTCCCCGCGCCCGGTGTCGTAGTCGGGGCGGGAGGGTTCGTACTCCGCGCGCGGGCCGTCGTACTCGCCGCGCTGCTGCTCGTACGGCGGCCGGTCCATGCCCTGCGGGCGGTAGTCCTGGGCCGGCGAGCCGTACGCGTCGGCGCCCTGGCCGTAGCCGTCCTGGGACGAGGGCGAGGCGTACGGGTCCCGCTCGGGGAAGCCGAGCCGGGGCTGCTGCCAGCCGTAGTCGTCCTGGCCGGGGCGCGGCCAGGCGCCGGGCTCGGGGCGGTGGTACTCGGACGGGTAGGCCGGACGCACGGTCGGGAGCTGGTCCGGACGGGCCGGGGGGTGCTCGGTGCGCGGCTCGGTGCCCGGCAGCTGCTCGGCGCCGCGGTGGCGGCCGTAGCCCTCGTACGGTCCGGAGGGCAGCTCCGGCTCCTCGTAGCGCGGCTTCGGGCCCTGCGGGGCGGCAGGTGCCGCGGGCGCCGGCGGTTCGCCCGCCGAGTCGTCCACGGTGATCGCGATCCGGATGGGGCGGCCGCACTCCCGGCTCAGGGTCTCGCTGACGACCGGCGCGAGACGGCCCTCCAGGACGCCCTTCGCGAATTCGTTCGGTACGGCGAGCAGGGCGGTGTCCGCGACCAGCGCTAGTGGCTGGCAGCGCCGGATCCAGTGCTCGTCCTTCGCCTCCACACCCTGTCCGCGGCCCTCGCCGAGGAGCTGCTCCAGTACTCGTGGCCACACTGCGGCAAGATCGGCAGGTACGTCAGCCACAGGGCACGCTCTCTCACGAGTCCCACGAACGTGTGGTCCGGGGACGGGTCGGGATGGAATCCGGATGGGTGGTCGGGGCGGTCCCGCTCGGGTGGGGACAAGGGAACGATTCGGAGTTCAGCCACGGTAGTCAGCGCGGCGGGTACGGTTCAAGTTGTTGTCCCCAGCCTGTGGACAGTGTCTCCCGCCGACCCCGGTTTGACCGAATGGCGCAGCCCCGCGTACCGTAACCAGGTCGAGTTGTCGATGGCTGCTGCCGCCTGCCTCCGATGGGCACAGATCGCTTCAGGTGATCGGGAAGCGGTGCACTCGGGCGTGACGCGAGCTACTCGTGGGCGCACGGTGACAGCCAGGACGGCACCCCGCCACTACCGATTTCTTCTGGAGCCCCCGAGTGAGCAAGCGCACCTTCCAGCCGAACAACCGTCGTCGCGCGAAGACCCACGGCTTCCGGCTGCGTATGCGCACCCGTGCCGGCCGCGCGATCCTCGCGTCCCGCCGTAGCAAGGGTCGCGCCCGCCTGTCCGCCTGATCCCGATCAGGTCATGACGTCGTGCTGCCCACCGAGAACCGGCTGAGGCGGCGCGAGGACTTCGCGACCGCGGTACGACGAGGTCGTCGGGCCGGACGCCCGACCCTCGTCGTCCACCTTCGTAGCGGTGCCACGGACCCGCACGCGCCTGGGGAGAGCGCTCCCCCGACGCGTGCGGGTTTCGTCGTGAGCAAGGCCGTGGGTGGCGCGGTCGTGCGCAACACAGTGAAGCGCAGACTGCGCCATCTGATGCGTGACCGAGTCGCCCTGTTCCCCCCCGGTAGCCTGGTAGTCGTACGAGCGCTGCCCGGAGCGGGCGACGCAGACCACGCACAGCTGGCCCGAGACCTGGATGCCGCCCTACAGCGGCTGCTGGGAGGGGGCGCGCGATGAAGTACCCGCTGCTGGCTCTGATCAAGCTGTACCAGTGGACGATCAGTCCGCTGCTCGGGCCGGTGTGCAAGTACTACCCGTCGTGCTCCCACTACGGCTACACGGCCATCGACCGGCACGGTGCGATCAAGGGAACGGCACTCACCGCCTGGCGCATCCTCCGGTGCAATCCGTGGTCGCTCGGCGGGGTGGACCATGTTCCGCCGCGTAAGCGCCCGCGGTGGCACGAAATGCTGCGCAACGCGTGGCGCGCACGCAAGGCGGGGCCCTCCGCCGCCGAACCGGCCACCGAAGCGAAGCTTGTTCCCGAGTCTCCTTCGAGCCCGGCCGCAGAGACCTCGTCCCATGCCCAAGGAGCATGATTAGTGGACACGATTGCCAGCCTCTTCAGCTTCATCACGACACCCGTCTCCTGGGTCATCGTCCAGTTCCACAAGGTGTACGGCGCGATCTTCGGCCCGAACACCGGATGGGCCTGGGGCCTGTCCATCGTGTCCCTGGTGATTCTGATCCGCATCTGCCTGATCCCGCTCTTCGTGAAGCAGATCAAGTCGACGCGCGCGATGCAGACGCTCCAGCCGGAGATGAAGAAGATCCAGGAGCGCTACAAGAACGACCGGCAGCGCCAGTCCGAAGAGATGATGAAGCTGTACAAGGAGACGGGTACCAACCCGCTCTCCTCGTGCCTTCCCATCCTGGCGCAGTCCCCGTTCTTCTTCGCCCTGTACCACGTGCTCAACGGCATCGCGACGGGCAAGACCATCGGCGTCATCAACGAGCCGCTGCTCGCCAGCGCCCGTAAGGCGCACATCTTCGGTGCCCCGCTCGCCGCGAAGTTCATGGACAGCTCGGACAAGGTCGCGGCGCTGGGCGCCACGCTGACCGACGTCCGTGTCGTGACCGCGGTCATGATCGTCATGATGTCGTTCTCGCAGTTCTACACGCAGCGCCAGCTGATGACGAAGAACGTCGACACGACGGTCAAGACGCCGTTTATGCAGCAGCAGAAGATGCTGATGTACGTCTTCCCGGTCATGTTCGCCGTCTTCGGCATCAACTTCCCGGTCGGTGTCCTCGTCTACTGGCTGACCACCAACGTGTGGACCATGGGCCAGCAGATGTACGTCATCCACAACAACCCGACCCCGGGTTCCAAGGCCCAGGCCGCCTACCTGGAGCGCCTGACCAAGCACGTCACGCAGCACGGCAAGGTCCGCCGGCGCAGCGAGAAGGTCATCGTCAAGGCGATCGTCGCCAAGGGCCGCGACCGCAACGAGTTCGAGCGCAAGTTCATCAACGCGCTCAACAAGGCCGGTCTCGCCGCCCAGGCCGACGGCTCGGTGGCCCACAGCGCGACCCAGGCTGCGGCCCAGACCGAGGAGGGCGCGGTCGCCGGCACCGCCACGGCCACCGCCGTCCGGCGTCAGCAGCCCAAGCGTCAGTCCAAGTCCCAGCGCCAGTCCGGTGCGGCCAAGCAGGCGGAGGACGCCCTGTCGCTGGAGAAGTCCGAGCCGCAGGACGCCAAGCCCGCCGATGCCAAGCAGTCCCAGAAGCCCGGCTCGGGCACCCGCAGCAAGGCCCAGTCCGGCCAGCGCAAGGGTGGACCGCAGCGGCCCAAGTCCCCGTCCAAGAAGTAAGAAGGAGCCCATCCCGTGACGGAAGGCACCACCTCCGCCGCTGCCGAGGGTGCAGACACCCTCACCCGCCTGGAGCAGGAGGGTGAGATCGCGGCGGACTACCTGGAGGGTCTGCTGGACATCGCCGACCTCGACGGCGACATCGACATGGACGTCGAGGCCGACCGGGCCTCCGTGTCGATCATCAGCGACACCGGCAGCCGCGATCTGCAGAAGCTGGTCGGCCGGGACGGCGAGGTGCTGGAGGCGCTGCAGGAGCTGACGCGCCTGGCGGTGCACCGGGAGACCGGCGACCGCAGCCGGCTGATGCTGGACATCGCGGAGTACCGGGCCAAGAAGCGCTCCGAGCTGTCCGAGCTGGGCGCCAAGGCCGCCGCCGAGGTGAAGAGCAGCGGCGAGCCCGTGAAGCTCAAGCCGATGACCCCGTTCGAGCGCAAGGTCGTGCACGACGCGGTCAAGGCCGCGGGACTGCGCAGCGAGTCCGAGGGCGAGGAGCCGCAGCGCTTCGTCGTCGTGCTGCCCGCCTGATCGGTCCTCTCGTTTCACCGGCCCCGTCTGTTGAGCAGGCGGGGCCGAATTTTGTCAGCCTGGTAGTTCTGGTGGCCGGTGCGCGAAGCGCCGGCGCTGTACGGAAGGACGGTCCCCGTGACGGAGGCAGCGGAGCTTCCCCCCGCGCCCGAGCAGGCGCGGGAAGTGTTTGGTGATCGCTTCGCCGATGCGGTCCGCTATGCGGAGCTGCTCGCCGAGGCGGGCGTGCAGCGGGGCCTGATCGGCCCGCGGGAAGTGCCCCGCCTGTGGGAGCGGCACCTGCTCAACTGCGCGGTGCTCTCCGAGGCGGTGCCGGAGGGGGTGACGGTATGCGATGTCGGCTCCGGTGCCGGGCTGCCGGGCATCCCGCTGGCCCTGGTCCGCGACGACCTGAACATCACCCTGCTGGAGCCCCTGCTGCGGCGCACCAACTTCCTGACCGAGGTGGTCGAACTCCTCGGCCTGGACCATGTCACCGTGGTGCGCGGCCGGGCCGAGGAAGTCCTGGGCAAGCTGCCGCCGGTCCATGTGGTGACTGCCCGGGCCGTGGCGCCGCTGGACCGTCTGGCCGCCTGGGGCATTCCGCTGCTGCGCCCGTACGGCGAGATGCTCGCGCTCAAGGGGGACACCGCCGAGGAGGAGCTGAAGGCGGCGGCCACCGCCCTCAGCAAGCTCGGTGCCGTGGAGACGTCCGTCCTCCATGTGGGCGAGGGCGTGGTGGATCCGCTGTCCACGGTGGTGCGGGTCGAGGTCGGGGAGAGCCCGGGCGGTGTGCGGTTCGCCGCGAAGCGCGCCAAGGCGGCCCGTACCGGTCGCGCTCGCCGTCGTCGGTGAATCAAGTGATGAACGTCGCTGATCCGTCCTGACGACGAGACGTACTCCACACAAGCTGCCAAACCTACGCAAGCCGGAGTGTCGCGAAGGTCCGGTCGCAGTGGCTGTGCATCGTGTTTCACGTGAAACGTCGCTCACTGCTGCACGGCATCATCAGTCGTGGCCGCGCTGCGGCCGAACCCCGCGACCGGAAGCCTCTCGGTGCCCTCCGAGAGGGTCCCGCTTCCCCCGATGCTCCGCCCCCCTCCGGGGGTACGGAGTTGTCCACAGAGGTGGATTTCTCCACAGATCGCCAGGCCTCACTGGTTCACGACCCCGAAGACATGGGAGGCTCTGTTCATTGCGAGCCTGAAGTCGAGGAGAGTGAATCCTTGCGGTCCGACGCCAACATCGCGGGACCGATGACCGATCCGGTCCCCGGTCCCCGTACCGAGTCGACGGGGGCGGATGTTTCACGTGAAACACCGCCTCCGATGGACGACACTCCCATCGGTCGTGCGGCCCAACTGGCGGTGGAGGCTCTCGGCCGCGCCGGCGAAGGCCTGCCACGACCGGAGCAGACCCGAATCATCGTGGTCGCCAACCAGAAGGGTGGCGTCGGCAAGACGACGACGACCGTCAACCTTGCCGCTTCGCTGGCTCTGCACGGTGGCCGTGTCCTGGTGATCGACCTCGACCCGCAGGGCAACGCGTCCACGGCTCTGGGGATCGACCACCACGCCGACGTGCCGTCCATCTATGACGTGTTGGTGGAGAGCAAGCCTCTCGCCGAGGTCGTCCAGCCCGTCTCGGACGTCGAAGGCCTCTTCTGCGCCCCCGCCACCATCGATCTCGCCGGTGCGGAGATCGAGCTGGTGTCCCTGGTGGCGCGGGAGAGCCGGCTCCAGCGAGCCATCCAGGCGTACGAGCAGCCGTTGGACTACATCCTCATCGACTGTCCGCCCTCGCTCGGCCTGTTGACGGTCAACGCGCTCGTCGCGGGCGCCGAGGTCCTCATCCCGATCCAGTGCGAGTACTACGCACTGGAGGGGCTCGGACAACTCCTGCGGAACGTCGACCTGGTGCGGGGGCACCTCAACCCCACCCTGCATGTGTCGACCATCCTGCTCACCATGTACGACGGCCGGACGCGCCTCGCGTCCCAGGTCGCGGAAGAGGTGCGCACCCACTTCGGTGACGAGGTGCTGCGGACGAGTATTCCTCGCTCGGTCCGTATCTCAGAGGCGCCGAGTTACGGGCAGACGGTGCTGACTTACGATCCAGGATCGAGCGGCGCCCTCTCGTATCTTGAGGCGGCCCGAGAAATCGCGCTGAAGGGCACCGGCATCAGCTACGACGCGAGCCAGGCCCATATCGGCGCCCAGAAAGACCCGAGCATGGTGGAGGGGATCCAGTGAGCGAGCGACGGAGGGGTCTGGGCCGTGGTCTCGGCGCGTTGATCCCCGCTGCCCCGACCGAGAAGGCCCCGGCCCCGGCGGCGATGGGAGGCGGAGTCTCCGCCTCCCCCGCAGCCGTGCCGGTGCTGACGACCGACCGCGGAGTGGCCGCCGCGAAGGTGGCCACGCTGCCGCCGGTTGCCCAGGAGCCCGAGGCGGCTCCGGCGATCCCGGACGCCGAGGTGCCTGCGCCTCCGATGGGGGCCCACTTCGCCGAGATCCCCCTCGACGCCATCACGCCCAATCCACGCCAGCCGCGTGAGATCTTCGACGAGGACGCGCTCCAGGAACTGGTCACCTCCATCAAGGAGGTCGGCCTCCTGCAGCCCGTCGTCGTGCGGCAGCTCGGACCCGCTCGCTACGAGCTGATCATGGGTGAGCGTCGCTGGCGAGCCTGCCGTGAGGCCGGTCTGGAAGCCATTCCGGCCATTGTCCGGGCCACGGACGACGAGAAGCTTCTCCTGGACGCGCTGCTGGAGAACCTGCACCGCGCGCAGCTGAACCCGATCGAAGAGGCCGCTGCCTACGACCAGCTGCTGAAGGACTTCAACTGCACGCACGACCAGCTGGCCGACCGGATCGGGCGCTCCCGCCCGCAGGTCTCCAACACCCTGAGGCTGCTGAGGCTCTCCCCGACCGTCCAGAAGCGGGTGGCCGCCGGTGTGCTCTCGGCCGGCCATGCCCGGGCGCTGCTGGCCGTCGAGGACTCGGAGGAGCAGGACCGGCTGGCTCACCGGATCGTCGCCGAGGGGCTGTCGGTGCGGTCCGTGGAAGAGATCGTGACCCTGATGGGCTCGCGGCCCCAGAAGGCCTCCCGCGCCCGGGGGCCCCGGGCCGGCTCCGTGCCCTCGCCGGCGCTCAGCGAGCTGGCCACGCGGCTCTCGGACCGCTTCGAGACGCGGGTGAAGGTCGAGCTCGGCCAGAAGAAGGGCAAGATCACCGTCGAGTTCGCCTCCGCGGACGACCTCGAACGGATCCTCAGCACGCTCGCCCCGGGCGAGAAGCTGGCGCTCCAGAAGAGCCTCCAGGGCGACGGCGAGGAGACGCACGACTGATCCTCGGGCTGTGCCGCCCGGTGGGACAGTGAAAGCGGGCCGTGTCCGGTGTGTACCGGACACGGCCCGCTCTTTGCTGTGGGGCGGTATCGAGTGCATCCCATCGTGGATACGATGCGATCAGGTATGGCACGTCCACCGGACAGCATCTGCATCTGTGAGTGGGAGACAGGGGCCATGCGATCGATGAGCCGCACCGGACTGGTGAGCGCGGGTCTGAGCTTGGGAGCCGTCGGCGGATTCGTCGGCAGCCTGCTCAGACGACGGAGCGCTCTGACAGCCGCTCACGATGCGGCGGGCCAAGGAAGCGAGGATCAGCCTTCATGGGGCGTCGGCTCGTGCCGCTTACGCTGGACAACCTTCAGGACGTTCCCCATCGGTGCCGTTCGTGCGTCTTCTGGGAACTCGACCCTGTCAGCGGCGAAGCGGCAGTGAAGGCGGGCACGGCCGCACTGGAGAAGGAAGCCTGGATCTCCGCCGTCCTGCTCGACTGGGGGTCGTGCGGCCGGGTGGTGTACGTCGATGACGTACCAGCGGGATTCGTCCTCTATGCTCCGCCGGCCTACGTCCCGCGTTCGACGGCCTTCCCCACGAGTCCGGTGTCGCCGGACGCCGTCCAGCTGATGACGGCATTCGTGATGCCCGGCTATCAGGGGCAGGGGCTGGGCCGTGTGCTGGTGCAGGCGGTTGCCAAGGATCTGCTGCGCCGGGGCTTCAAGGCGATCGAGGCGTTCGGGGACGTCCGCTGGAAGGAGCCCGCCTGTCTGCTGCCCGCCGACCATCTCCTGTCCGTGGGCTTCAAGACGGTCCGCCAGCATCCCACGCACCCCCGGCTGCGGCTGGAGCTGCGGTCCACGCTCTCCTGGAAGGAAGACGTGGAGATGGCACTCGACCGGCTCCTGGGAGCGGTCCAGAAGGAGCCGGCGCTCAGGCCGCTGTAGCGCTAGGTGGCGGCTGTGTGGGAAGCCGTCGAATACGAATGGGCCAACCCGAGGAGGTTGGCCCATTCGTGTTTCACGTGAAACGTCACTCGGCGATGAACTCTTCGAGGTCGCGCAGGAGCGCGGCCTTGGGCTTGGCGCCGACGATGGTCTTGGTGACCTCGCCGCCCTGGTAGACGTTCAGGGTCGGGATCGACATGACGCCGTACTTGGCCGCCGTGCCGGGGTTCTCATCAATGTTGATCTTCACGATCTCGATCTTGTCGCCGTGCTCGGCAGCGATCGCCTCCAGGGACGGAGCGATCTGGCGGCACGGGCCGCACCACGCTGCCCAGAAGTCCACGAGGACGGGCTTGTCGTTCTTGAGGACTTCCTGGTCGAAGGAGTCGTCGGTAACAATCTTCAGGTTGCCGGCCACGGTGGGCTCCTTACCTTGGTCGTGCGGTGGGGCGGGGAGAGGGGAAGGTCAGACTGCGGTCTTCTCGGGTTCCGCCTGCTCCTCGTCGGCGAGGGCGGCGAGGTAGCGCTCGGCGTCCAGGGCGGCGGAGCAGCCGGTGCCGGCCGCGGTGATCGCTTGGCGGTAGGTGTGGTCGACCACGTCACCGGCGGCGAAGACACCGGTCACGTTGGTGCGGGTGGAGGGGGCGGCGACCTTCAGGTAGCCCTCCTCGTCCAGGTCCAGCTGGCCCTTGAACAGCTCGGTGCGCGGGTCGTGGCCGATCGCGATGAACAGGCCCGTCACGGGCAGCTCGGACAGCTCGCCGGTCTTGAGGTTGCGCAGCTTCAGGCCGGTGAGCTTCTGGTCCCCCCGGATTTCGGCGACCTCGCTGTCCCAGACGAACTTGATCTTCGGGTCGCCGAACGCGCGCTCCTGCATCGCCTTGGAGGCGCGCAGGGTGTCCCGGCGGTGGACGACCGTCACGGACTTGGCGAACCGCGAGAGGAAGGTGGCCTCCTCCATCGCGGTGTCGCCACCGCCGATCACGGCGATGTCATGCTCCTTGAAGAAGAAGCCGTCACAGGTGGCGCACCAGGAGACACCGCGGCCGGAGAGCGCGTCCTCGTTCGGCAGGCCCAGCTTGCGGTGCTGGGAGCCCGTGGTGACGATGACGGCCTTCGCCCGGTGGACCGTGCCCGCGGTGTCGGTGACGGTCTTGATCTCACCGGTCAGGTCGACGGAGACGATGTCATCCGGAACCAGCTCGGCACCGAAGCGTTCGGCCTGGGCGCGCATGTTGTCCATGAGGTCGGGGCCCATGATGCCGTCGCGGAAGCCCGGGAAGTTCTCCACCTCGGTGGTGTTCATGAGCGCACCACCCGCGGTGACGGCGCCTTCGAACACCAGGGGCTTCAGCGATGCACGGGCGGTGTACAGCGCCGCCGTGTAGCCTGCGGGCCCGGAGCCGATGATGATCACGTTACGGACGTCGCTCACGGCTTGATTCCTCGTCTCTGGTCTGCGTCAGTCGACCGGATGCGAGTCCCTTTCGGGACTCTCACCCCACCCAACGGATCCTACGGGGCGCGCATTCCCGGTGTGTCCGGGCACACGCATGCCCGGGGACGGCCGAAGGAGTGTTCCAGCCGGTGTCAGGGACGCGCGACGGACTGCTTCAGCAGAACCGTCCCGGCCGACGCCGTCTGCTGGTGTACGCAGCCCGCCTCGACCACGTATGCGGTGACCCGCTTGCTGTCCTCGGCGTCGGCCACGACGACGAGGTAGGCGGCCTTCCCCGCGTACGTTCCCGTCTTGGCGCCCAGGACGTCGGCGCTCTGCCGGAGCGCCTGCCGGACGCAGTCGGGAACCGGAACCGCGGTCTGGATCAAGGTGTTCGGGCCCTCGGTCGAGCCGGGGGTGCCGGAGCCGCCGTCGGAGTTCAGCCGGGGCCTCTCGCTGCCCCGCTGCAAGCCCTTCTCCGTGGTGAGGAGAGTCTTCACCTGGTGCTGCACGCTGTCACCCGAGAAGGTCTCGGCGGGGCCGGTCGGCGTCCCGTGGGCCGTCGTGTGATCACCGCTGTCACCGAGCGAGGCCAGGACCAGGCTTCCGGCGCCCAGGACCGCGGCCGTGAGAACGGCACCCAGCACGAGCCGGCCGCGGCGCCGGCCCCGCTTGTCCTTGCGGCCCGGTCCGGTCGTCGCACGCGGACGGCCTGCGGGGCGGTCGGCGGAGGTCGATGTTTCACGTGAAACATGGTCCGCGGTGTCCTCGTCGCCGACGGCCGGTAGTGCCTCGGCGGCAAGGGCGGCGTCGATCCGCGCGGCCACATCGTCCGGCATCCGCTCCGCCGCCGGCACGGAGCCCAGCAGACCCCGGATCTCCTCCAGCGAGACGTACACGTCCGCGCACGCCTCACACGCGTCCAGGTGGCGCCGCACGTCCGTGCCGCGGTCCGGCGGCAGCAGGCCTTCGGTGAGGTCGGAGATCTCGGCGACGTCCGGGTGCCCGGCCGTGTCCGTCCTGGAAGTCACGCTCGCCCACCTCCGCCCTTCACTACGGCTGAATCGCTCGGTCCCGCGTCCTGGGGGTGCCCACTCGGGGATCCCGTTGCCGGTGGGACGGATGGCCGCTGTCCCCGGTTCCGTCCCGGGCCGCCTTCTTTCGGGCTTCTGGTACCGCCCGCTCCGGGGTCTGCGGTGCCTCCGGGCCGTAGGTGCGTGAGCAGGGGGAGCAGTCTGGCCCTGCCCCGGGCGCATCGGCTCTTCACCGTGCCCGTCGGCACGTCCAGGATCCGTGCGGCCTCCGCCACGGGATAGCCCTGCATGTCCACCAGGATCAGGGCGGCCCGCTGCTCCTGCGGAAGGGTGCCGAGCGCTTCGAGGAGCTGGCGGTGCACGTCTTTCCGCTCGGCCGGTGCCGAGGCGGACTCGTGCGGCTCCAGCAGCTGCTCCAGCCGCTCGGTGTCGTCGACCGGAGCCGTCTTGCGCGAGGCCGCCTTGCGCGCCCGGTCCAGGCAGGCGTTGACCGTGATCCGGTGCAACCAGGTCGTGACGGCCGACTGGCCCCGGAAGGTGTGGGCGGCCCGATAGGCCGACACCAGGGCGTCCTGCACCGCGTCAGCGGCCTCCTCGCGGTCCCCCAGCGTCCGCAGGGCGACCGCCCAGAGCCGGTCCCGGTGCCGCCGCACGATCTCACCGAAGGCTTCGGGGTCGCCTTCCACGTGACGGGCGAGCAGGTCGCTATCGCCCACTCCGTCGTATCCGGCGCCCTCCGCCATCTGCCCCCTCCGGTCCGGGTGAGACGTCAGCCCGTGAACTTCACTTCGCCGATGGCCTGCTTGTAACCGGCACTGGCGTACAGCGTCGAGTCGTACCCCGAGTTCGGCACGGCCGTCAGCCAGACGAGGACGTACTGCGTCTTGACCGGCTTGGTCACCTTCACCGTGGCGGTGGTGCCCGTGGTCGTGACGCTGCCGATCTTCGTCATGGAGTCCAGCGACGCCGGCGTCAGCGAGTCCGCAGCGTACAGCTCGACCGTCGTGTGGTCACCGCCGTAGCGGAGACCGAGGGCGGCGGTGCTGAGCTGCTTCGCCGAGCCGAGGTCGTACACGATGCCGACGCCCGGCTTGTACGGCGCGAACGTCGGACCCTCGTTGTAGCTCTTGGTCTTCCAGTACGTCGATGCGTCGCCGTCGTAGGTCTTCGATTCGGCGCCGGAGTTCTGGGGGTCGCCCTTGGCGACGAACTCCTGGCCGTTCTGGATCTTTATCGGGGTGGGCTTCGGCTTCACGACGTTCTTGTCGCCGCCGTCCGTCGTCTGGGTCTTGTGGGTGTCGTCGGACTTCTCGCCCCGGTCCATCAGGGCGTCCGCCAGCTGCCAGCTGCCCAGGCCGAGGGCGGCGATCAGCAGGGCCGACACCGCCCACTTCAGGGCCTTGCCGGTGCGGCTCTGGAGCGGGGGCGGCGGGGCCGCGATCGGCTGGGTGGCACCGGGGTGCAACGGCGGGCGGCCGTAGGTGCCCTGTTGGTAGGTCGTGCGCTGGTACTCCGGCGGCGCCGTGAACGCCGGCTCGGGCGGGCGGATGCGGGGCATCTCGCCGATCGCCTTCACCAGCTCCTCCGGCGTGGTGCACGGCGCCTCGTGCCGGGACGCCGTGGCCCCGTCGTTGACGAGGGCGCGCATGGTCAGCTCGGACAGGCCGCGGTGCACACCGGCCCGCACCTGGTCCGGGGCGATGAGACCGATGTCCTTGGGGAGGCCGGACAGGCCGTAGGCGTCGCTCTCGTAGGGCCAGCGCTGGGTCAGCGCCGCGTACAGCAGGGCGCCGATCGCCTCGGTGTCGGTGCGCTGCGGGGTGTCGGAGCTGATGCCCCGCAGTGCCGCGTTCACCGCCAGGCCCCGGATGCGCCACTGGCCGGTGGAGGCGCGCAGTACGGCGTTCGGGTTCAGCCGCAGATGGGCGAGACCCTCCCGGTGCGCGGCCGCCATGGCCGAGGCGACCTGACTGACCATCTGGTAGGCGTCGTGCGGCTCCAGCGGGCCGCCGGCGAGGAGCGTGGACAGCTCGGTGGCGTCGGGCAGCCACTCGTGGACGACGTAGACGAGGTCGTTCTCCTCGACGGCGTCGAGGACCTGGACGAAGCGTGGATCACCGAGCAGGGCGGAGGAACGAGCGGCGGCGAGGACGGAACGGGCCCTGGCGTGGTCCGCGGGCAGTACATGCACGCCGACGGCACGACGGAGTTTCTCGTCGACCGCACGCCAACTGCTGAATCCGTCCAGACGGGTGACGCACTCCTCCAGCCGGTAGCGTCTGGCGAGCTTGTGACCGCTGTGCAGTTCGGGAGGCGATGCCTTCCGTCCGGGACCCTCGGATCCGCCGCTCCCCTGTGCCTCGTCGCTGTCCGTGTCCCGCTCCGGGTTCTTGGCCACCCCGTCGGCCGTGGACTGGTCCGCCTTCGCGGTCAGCGGTTGCTCACCGCTGTTGTCTGCCACGTCGACGGCAGCCGTGCTCCGTTCCGCCACCGTCGTCCCTGCCTCCCCATCCGTTGCACGCTGTCCGACGCCGAAACCAATTGTGCCCACAGTCCGCCGCTATGCACGACACGCGGCGGCGGACGATGGTTGTGCGGCTACCCCCGCCTCACCGACCCAGGCGCCCGCGCACCATGCCGACGAGCGAGTTGAGTTCCTCGATGCGCATCCTGCGCGCGGCGACGAAGAAGACGCCGAACAGGACCACACCGCCGACGACCAGCGCGGCGAACGAGCCGATCACGCCCTGGCCGAGGGTGTGCCCGATGCCGTAGCAGGCCGCGCCGCTCAGCAGGGCCGCCGGCACCGAGGCGATCCCCAGCCGCGCGTACGTCCGCAGCACCCGGGACCCGTCCAGGTCACCGCCGAGCCGCTTGCGCAGCCGGCGCCAGGCGACACCCACACCGATGGCGTAGGCGAGACCGTAGGCGGCGGCCATGCCGACGACCGCCCAGCGCGCCGGCAGCAGGAAGTAGCACAGCGCCGCGGCACCCGCGTTGACCGCGGCCACGATGACCGTGTTGTAGAACGGCGTGCGGGTGTCCTCGTAGGCGTAGAAGGCACGCAGCACGACGTACTGCACGGAGTACGGGATCAGGCCTAGGGCGAAGGCCATCAGCATGTAGCCCATGTTGGTGGCCGAGCCGGTGCCGGCGGAGCCGAAGACCAGGGTGCACATCGGGATACCGAGCGAGATGAACCCGAAGGCGATGGGCACGATGGCGACCGCGGTGGTGCGCAGGCCCTGCGAGATGTCGTCACGGACGGCTCCCGAGTCCCCCTCCGAGGCCGAGCGGGAGATCCGCGGCAGCAGGGCGGCCATCAGGGAAACGGTGATGATGGCCTGCGGCAGACCCCAGATCAGCTGGGCATTGGCGTAGGCGGCGAAGCTGGTGCCCGCGACGCCGGAGTCCTTGCCCGCGGCGATGGACAGCTGGGTCACCACCAGGGCGCCCGCCTGGTTGGCGAGGACGAACAGCACCGTCCACTTGGCGAGCATCGCGGCCTTGCCCAGACCGTGGCCCCGCCAGTCGAAGCGCAGCCTGATCCGGAAGCCGGTCTCGCGCAGGTAGGGGATCATCGCCAGCGCCTGGACGACCAGGCCGAGCAGCACACCGACACCGAGCAGGCGCTGGCCCTCCGGCGGGATGGTCTCGACCTTCATGTGCGAGTTCGAGGCGGTGCCGTAGACCCAGATGAACATGCCGAGCGTCACGATGATGACGATGTTGTTCAGGACCGGGGTCCACATCATCGCGCCGAACTTGCCGCGCGCGTTCAGGATCTGACCCATCACCACGTGGACGCCCATGAAGAAGATCGAGGGCAGGAAGTACCGGGTGAAGGTGACCGCGACCTCGTTCGCGGCCGGATTGTTGGCCACGGGGTTGGCCAGCGCCCGCACCAGCAGGGGCGCGCCGAGCATCGCGAGCCCGGTCAGCGCGGCCAGGGCCACCATGACGAGGGTCAGCAGCCGGTTGGCGAAGGCTTCGCCGCCGTCCTCGTCCTCCTTCATGGAGCGCACCAACTGCGGCACGAACACGGAGTTCAGGCCGCCGCCGACGGTGAGGATGTAGATCATGGTCGGCAGCTGGTAGGCCACCTGGAAGGAGTCGGCGAGGAAGCCCAGGCCCAGCGCGGCGGCGATCAGCGCGGAGCGGACGAAGCCGGTGAGGCGGGAGACCATCGTGCCCGCCGCCATGACCGCGCTGGACTTCAGCAGCCCGGTGGCCCGCCCGCCCTTCTTGGCGGGAGCGGCAGCGGCGGCGGAGGCGTCCGGTTCGACGGCCGCGGCCGGACCGGCGGGGTCCGGAGCGCCGGCCGGTGCGGGCACCGCGGACTGCGCCGGGTATCCGGTCCCGGCGTACGGGTGGCCCTGCTGCGGGCTCCGACCGTGCTGCTGGGGGTACTGGCCGGGACCGACGCCGGCGCCGGGCGCGGCGGCCGGCCCGGGGACGGCCGGGGGATCCATGGGCGCGTGCCCGCCGCCCTGCTGCTGGTCCTTGAAGAGATGCGCGAAGGCGTCCGGCTCGTGGTACTCCTCGCCGGAGTGCGAGACCAGGTCGTCCACGCCGACGAACTGGGTCGTGCGCGGGTCTTCGCCGTAGGGCAGGTACTGGGTGGCGCTCCCCGGCTCCGGCGCCGGGGTCTGCGCCCACACGTTCGGGTCGGGGGCGTAGGGCGACTGGGCCGGCGGGGCGTACAGCGGCTGCTGCTGGTCATACGGCCCCGGGGGAGGCGGCGGGTGCGCGGCGCGGTCGTACAGCGCCTCGGCGACCGGGTCCTGGGCGGACAGGTCGTGCGCCCGGTAGGGGTCCTGCTCGTAGGCGTCCTGGAGATACATGTCCGCCGCGTGCTGCGGCGGCACCTGGCCGGGCTCGGGCGGCGGCTCGGGGTAGCCCGAGCCGGCCGCGCCCTGACCGCGGTCACCGTCGTACGGCGCGTTCATGCTTACCCCACCTCATCGTCCCGGGCCCACCGGCCACGACATCGCTCAACGGTCCACTCTCTCACCCGTCCCGGACGGGTCGGCGCTTTCCGGTGCGGTGTCCGGCGCAGGGTCACTCGGGTGCTCCGGGTCGTCTGCTCCGGAGGCGGAGCCGGACTCTCCGGTGAGACGGTCCCCGGGTGCCTCGGGGTTCCCGGGCTCGTCAGCGCCCTCCTCCGCCGGGCCGGGGCCGTCCTCCTCGGCCTGCCGGGCGGCGGCGCGCTTGCGCTGGGTGTACATCCGGAATCCGGCGAGCACCAGGAGCAGGACGCCACCGCCGATGACCAGCATCACGGTGGGCGTGACCTCGGTGACCTTCACATCGAAGCTGACGGCGTCGCCGTAGGGCTGGCCGTCCTCGGTGAACAGCTGGGCGAGGACCGTCACCCGGCCGTTGGCGTTGGCCGAGGTGGTGAACTTCACCGACTGGCTGTGCCCGCCGGAGATCTCCACGGGCTGCTCGTCGTAGGCCTTGCCGCCGATCTCCAGACGGGTCGGCTGGGTCGAGGTGAGGCGCAGCACCAGGTGGCCGACGGGCTGGACGAGGTTGTTCTGGACGGTCACCGGGATGGTGGCACTGCGGCCCGAGAGCTTGGTCTCCGACTTGTCGATCAGCTTGACCTGCTCGGCCAGGTCGTCGACCCAGTCCTCCACGCCGTCGCGGTAACCGTCCGCCGCATCGCTGCGGCCGCGCCAGGACGCCGACATCTCGCGGTTTATGGCCCGGCCGAACGGCGTGACCACGCGGGACTGGTTGGTGAGGACCACCCGGAACCGGTCGAGCTTGTCCTGGGTGCGGGCGATCTGCTGGAAGGCCGTCCCCCGCAGCTCCTGGCGGCGCAGCGAGGAGGGGTAGGCGGACCGCGAAGGGATGCGCGTGGTGGCGCCCGGGTCGGGCTTGTCCTTGGCCGTGGCGGTGAGGTCCTGCGGCTGGGACCAGGTGCCGCCCTGGAGCGCCTTCAGCGCCGTCGCCATCGCCTGCGCCTGGCTCGCCGTGGGCATGCGCTGCGGGGCGACGACGATGCTGCGCTGCTTGTCCGTCTGCGCGTTCAGCTCCAGGCTCTGGGCCAGGAACCGCTGGACGGCCAGGGTGGCCGAGCCCGCCTTCGTCAGGTCGTCCTCGAACGCCGTGGACAGCCGGGCGTCGGCGACCACCGCCGTGGTGCCGCCGCCGACCGGGCGGGCGGCGGACGGCGTGTACGTCAGCCCGGCGGTCTCCTGGAGGCTGTCGCTGCGGGCGATCACCCGGTCGGCGCCGGCGGAGGTCGCGACCTTCATGATCGACGGGTCCACGGCGCCGTCCACCGGCCAGGCGAAATCGGTGCTCGGCGTGACGTGGAGCACCGTCTTGACGGTGATCGCGGCGACGTCGCTGGCGTCCTTGAGGTGGCTGAGCGAGCCGGTGACGCTGGTACCGCGGTGCGCCAGGGACGCCAGGTCGGGATCACCGAACGGCAGCGCGACGACCTCCTTGCCGGCCACCGCCTTCTGCAGGCCGGCCAGCCACTGCTTGGCGGCCGCCTGGTTCTCCCGTGAGCCGGGCGTGCTGGTGCCGTCGGGGTCCTGGAGCCGGTAGTTGCCGGCGGCCATGGCGTCGACCGAGGCCAGCAGGTCCGGGTCGATCACCCAGGTGACGTCCAGGTCCTTGCCCAGCTCCACCATGCGGGTCAGCCGGCCGCCGGGGCCCAGCTCCTTGGCCAGGTCGTCGTCGAGGAACTCCGGCGTCTGCGCTTCGCCCGCGCCTGTCTTGGCGGTCATGTGGACCGTGGAGATCAGCGGCCACAGGAACGTCGTCTTCGTCCTGGTGTCGGCGTCCGACGACTGCCACGGCAGGAAGGTCCGCTGGATGCCGAGCACCTGGTCCCAGGGCTGGGCGGAGGTCTGACCGGAGAGCGCGACCCCGAACTCGTAGACCCCGTCGTCACCGAGGTCGAGCTTGTCCACCGGGACGGAGATGGTGAAGTGCTCGGCGACGCCCGGGGGCAGCTTGTCGAAGTTCTCCTCGTACTTGTCACCGACGTCGGTGCCGGTGCTGCCCTGCGTCTCGTCGGAGTGCCGGGCGACGGAGTCGATGGCCGAGCGCGTGGTCAGCGGGGGGCCCACCCGCAGCCCCACATGGGCGTCGGTGACGGTCTGCTTGCCGTTGTTGGTCACCGTGCCGGACACGGTCAGCGTGTCGCCGTCCGTGGGGGCATTGGGGCTGAGCGAGTCCAGGGAGACGGACACCGTGTCGGAGGAGGCGGCCTGGGCGGGCCCGGCCGCGGGCAGCTGGAGCAGGCCGGCCAGCAGTGGCGCCCCACAGAGCAGTGCTCCGGCGCGCCGCAGCCACCGGCGGGCAGGTGAGGCACTGGTCCTCTGGAAGTCAGCCGCCTCGGCCACGCGCTCGCCCGTCCCTCGTCGTCGTCAGTGGTCGTCGGAATGTGCGTCCACGCATGGTAACGATGCGCGCTGAACGGAAGTGCCGCGGTCTCCGCCACAAGATCGAAGGACAGCCGTGGCCCGTCCTCTATATCCAGTATCGAGGGGAGAGCGCCCTTACGCCGCAAGAGCAGTGCTTGCAGCGGGTATGCCGGGAGGTGTTCGCACCGCTCAATGGGGGCGCCCTCGGCCGCGCGGGGCACGTACCCTCTTCTGTTGTGCCGAACCCCAACGAAGACACTCCCTCCGCCCTGAGTCAGGCGCAGCAGCGCGCGGTCGCCGAGCTGCTGCGGGTGGCCCCCGTCGCCGACGATCTCGCCCGCCGCTTCCAGCAGGCCGGCTTCTCGCTCGCCCTCGTCGGCGGATCGGTCCGCGACGCGCTGCTCGGCCGGCTCGGCAACGACCTGGACTTCACCACCGACGCCCGCCCCGAGGACGTACTGAAGATCGTCCGGCCATGGGCGGACGCCGTCTGGGAGGTGGGAATCGCCTTCGGCACGGTCGGCGCGCACAAGGACGGCTACCAGATCGAGATCACCACCTACCGGTCGGAGGCGTACGACCGCACCTCCCGCAAGCCGGAGGTGTCCTACGGCGACTCCATCGAGGAGGACCTGGTCCGCCGCGACTTCACGGTCAACGCGATGGCCGTGGCACTGCCGGAGAAGGAGTTCATCGACCCGCACGGGGGTCTGGAGGACCTCGCGGCACGCGTGCTGCGCACACCGGGCACGCCCGAGGCGTCGTTCTCGGACGACCCCCTGCGCATGATGCGAGCCGCCCGGTTCGCCGCCCAGCTGGACTTCACGGTCGCCCCCGAGGTCGTCACCGCCATGACGGAGATGGCCGGGCGCCTCGACATCGTCTCGGCGGAGCGGGTCCGGGACGAGCTGAACAAGCTCATCCTCTCCGCACACCCGCGCAAGGGCCTGACGCTGCTCGTCGACACCGGGCTCGCCGGGCATGTGCTGCCCGAGCTGCCGGCGCTGCGCCTGGAGAGCGACGAGCACCACCGGCACAAGGACGTCTACGAGCACACGCTGATCGTCCTGGAGCAGGCGATCGAGCTGGAGCAGGACGGCCCGGACCTCACTCTCCGCCTGGCCGCGCTCCTGCACGACATCGGCAAGCCGCGCACCCGCCGGTTCGAGAAGGACGGCCGGGTCTCCTTCCACCACCACGAGGTGGTCGGCGCCAAGATGACCAAGAAGCGCATGACCGCGCTGAAGTACTCCAACGAGCTGGTGAAGGATGTCTCGCGGCTGGTCGAGCTCCATCTGCGCTTCCATGGCTACGGCACCGGGGAGTGGACGGACTCGGCGGTCCGCCGGTATGTGCGTGACGCCGGCCCGCTGCTGGACCGCCTGCACAAGCTGACCCGCTCCGACTGCACCACGCGCAACAAGCGGAAGGCGGCCGCGCTGTCCCGGGCCTACGACGGTCTGGAGGAGCGCATCGCCCAGCTCCAGGAGCAGGAGGAGCTGGACGCGATCCGTCCCGACCTGGACGGCAACCAGATCATGGAGATCCTCGGTGTCGGCCCTGGTCCGGCCATCGGTCAGGCGTACAAGCACATGCTGGAGCTGCGCCTGGAGAACGGACCGATGGAGCACGATGCCGCGGTCGCGGCTCTCAAGGAGTGGTGGGCCGCACAGGACTGAGTGAGTCCCGGGCGATGTTTCACGTGAAACAGCCGTCCGGAACGACGGAACCGAGGGGCGACGTTTCACGTGAAACATCGCCCCTCCCGCTGTCTTACCGGTACGGGACGTCCTGCCGGCGCAGGGAGCGAGTCAGTCCGGCGGCGATCACGCCGTAGACGACGGCGACGACCACCACGAGCACCGCCGAACGGCCGTCCGGAGGGAGCATCACCGCCGCCACCCCGGCCGCGCCGACGAACGCGACATTGAAGAGCACGTCGTACACGGAGAAGATCCGGCCGCGGAAGCCGTCCTCCACGCGGGCCTGGACGAGGGTGTCCGTGGCGATCTTGGCGCCCTGGGTGATCAGGCCCAGGACGAATGCCGCGACCATGAGCGGACCGGTGGCGAACGGAAGGCCCAGGGCCGGTTCCAGCACCAGGGCCGCCGCGGAACACACCACGATCCAGCGGCCGGGACCGAGCCGGCCAACCGCCCAGGGCGTCACCACCGCCGCCGCGAAGAATCCCGCGCCGGACAGCGCCAGCGCCACGCCCAGCAGCCGCAGCCCTTCCTCGGGTGTATCGGCGAGGGCGTAGCGGCAGAGCATGAGCAGCAGGACGAGCAGTGCGCCGTAGCAGAAGCGCATCAGCGTCATCGCGGCCAGCGCCGAGGCCGCCTCCCTGCGCTGCGGCGCCGCCAGGTGCCGGACGGCGGCGAGCAGCTCGCGTGCCGTCTCGGCGAGCACCGTGGTCAGACGGGGGCGGGCCGGGTGCCGGTCGGGGCCGAGGAGGCCGGGTGCCAGGCTCAGCGAGGCGAGGCTCGCGCAGCCGTACAGGAGGGCGCCCGACAGGACCACGACCGCGTCGGAGCCGGAGGCCACGATCCGTATGCCGAAGGCCAGCCCGCCGCCGGCGGTCGCGGCGAGGGTGCCGACGGTCGGGGAGAGCGAGTTGGCCAGCACCAGGCGTTCGGCGTCGACCACCCGGGGCAGGGCGGCCGACAGCCCGGCGAGGACGAAGCGGTTGACCGCGGTGACGCACAGCGCGGAGGCGTAGAAGAGCCAGTCGGGGGCGTTGCCGATCATCAGGGCGGCGGTGGCCGCGGCCAGCAGGGCGCGCAGCAGATTGCCGTACACGAAGACCTGCCGGCGGCGCCAGCGGTCCAGCAGGACCCCGGCGAAGGGGCCCACCAGGGAGTAAGGGAGAAGCAGGACCGCCATCGCCGAGGCGATCGCGGTGGCCGAGGTCTGCTTCTCCGGGGAGAAGACGACGTACGCGGCGAGTGCGACCTGGTACACGCCGTCGGCCCCCTGGGACAGCAGGCGGACGGACAGCAGGCGCCGGAAGTTCCTCAGGCGCAGCAGGACGCGCAGGTCACGGACGACGGGCATGGATCACACCCTCACACATGCGGAAGGTCCCCGGGTCGCGGAACCCGGGGACCTTCACCGCCCTGGCAGGAGCGTTCGCGTGCGAGCGTCTTAGCGCTCGACCTCACCGCGGATGAACTTCTCGACGTTCTCGCGGGCCACGTCGTCGAAGTACTGGACCGGCGGGGACTTCATGAAGTACGAGGACGCCGACAGGATCGGGCCGCCGATGCCGCGGTCCTTGGCGATCTTCGCGGCGCGCAGGGCGTCGATGATGACACCCGCGGAGTTCGGGGAGTCCCAGACCTCCAGCTTGTACTCCAGGTTCAGCGGGACGTCACCGAAGGCACGGCCCTCAAGGCGGACGTAGGCCCACTTGCGGTCGTCCAGCCAGGCCACGTAGTCGGACGGGCCGATGTGGACGTTCTTCTCGCCGAGGTCCCGGTCGGGGATCTGGGAGGTGACGGCCTGCGTCTTGGAGATCTTCTTGGACTCAAGGCGCTCACGCTCAAGCATGTTCTTGAAGTCCATGTTGCCGCCGACGTTCAGCTGCATCGTGCGGTCCAGGATGACACCGCGGTCCTCGAACAGCTTCGCCATGACGCGGTGCGTGATGGTGGCGCCGACCTGGGACTTGATGTCGTCACCGACGATCGGCACACCGGCCTCGGTGAACTTGTCCGCCCACTCCTTGGTGCCGGCGATGAAGACCGGGAGGGCGTTGACGAAGGCGACCTTGGCGTCGAGGGCGCACTGGGCGTAGAACTTCGCCGCGTCCTCGGAGCCGACGGGCAGGTAGCAGACCAGGACGTCGACCTGCTTGTCCTTGAGGATCTGGACGACGTCGACCGGCTCCTCGGCGGACTCCTCGATGGTGGCGCGGTAGTACTTGCCGAGGCCGTCGAGGGTGTGGCCGCGCTGGACGGTGACACCGGTGTTGGGCACGTCGCAGATCTTGATGGTGTTGTTCTCGGAGGCGCCGATGGCGTCGGCGAGGTCGAGACCGACCTTCTTGGCGTCGACGTCGAACGCGGCGACGAACTCCACGTCGCGCACGTGGTAGTCACCGAACTGCACGTGCATCAGGCCGGGGACCTTGGACGCCGGGTCGGCGTCCTTGTAGTACTCGACTCCCTGCACCAGCGACGCGGCGCAGTTGCCCACGCCGACGATGGCTACGCGAACCGAACCCATTCCGGTTGCTCCCTGTGTGTACGAGTGAGGCCCTGACTGGGTCTCACGTGGCGGTGTCGCCGGGCGTATCCGTCCGGGGGGTGTCCCCGGGACGGGGCAGGCCGCCCGTCGATCCATTGGTGGTGTCCTGCTGAGCGGACCCCCCGGATGCGGAACCCTTCAGGTCCCGACCGGCCCGCTCGCTCTCGATGAGCTCGTTCAGCCAGCGCACTTCGCGCTCCACGGACTCCATCCCGTGGCGCTGGAGCTCAAGTGTGTAGTCGTCGAGGCGCTCCCGGGTGCGCGCCAGGGAGGCGCGCATCTTCTCCAGGCGCTCCTCCAGGCGGCTGCGCCGGCCCTCCAGGACGCGCATGCGAACATCGCGCGAGGTCTGCCCGAAGAAGGCGAACCGTGCGGCGAAGTGTTCGTCCTCGTACGCGTCGGGGCCGGTCTGCGAGAGCAGTTCCTCGAAGTGCTCCTTGCCTTCCGCGGTCAGCCGGTAAACGATCTTGGCGCGGCGTCCGGCGAGCGGGGCGGCGAGGGCGTCGTCGTGGGTGTTTCCGGGCTCCTCGATCAGCCAGCCGTTGGCGAGCAGCGTCTTGAGGCAGGGGTACAGCGTGCCGTAGCTGAACGCACGGAACACACCGAGTGACGTGTTGAGTCGCTTGCGCAGCTCGTAGCCGTGCATCGGGGACTCACGGAGCAGGCCGAGCACGGCGAACTCAAGGATGCCGGAGCGCCGGCTCATCGTCGCCTCCTCCCGGTCCCGCAGGCCGTTCCCGCAGGTCTCGCAGTGTCTGTCAGCGTCTTTATCTCGTGCTGATGTATCGACTCGATACATCAGCACGATAGAACGGCCTACCGCAAGCGACAAGAGGTGTGATGGTGAACGGGATCACATCACCGATTCGCAGGAGGCAACTTGCCTGTTTTGGGGTGAACTTCGTAGCTCGGCGGGTTTTGGTGGTGCGTAGTCTGTGCGGCATGCACACCACCGGGAACCGCGTGATGCCCGGGGAGCGTCGTCGTCCCTGGTGCAGTACGGGTGAATGCAGGACCGACCACATCCGTACTTCGGGGGGACCGGAAACCAGCCGCCGTTCCAGGCGCGCACGGGTGCGCCTGCCCGAGGAGTAATCGTTCGATGAGCGAGCACCGTCGCAAACCGCCGCAGCCGCAGGGAGGCGGACGTGCCGAGGCCCGACGCGGCCAGTCCGGCCCGTCCTCCGGCCGCCGTGCGGCACCGCGAGGCGCCACCGAGTCTCCTTCCGACTCCTATGGGTCCCCTTCCTATGGGTCGGAGGCCACTGGTCCGGGAGGCGAGGATCGTCCCTATGGCGGCCGTGCCGAGGCCCGCCGTGCCGCGCAGAAGGGCGGCCGACGCAGAACCGCCGACAATCCGCCCCCCGGTGGCCGGCGCGGCGGCCCGTCCGGCCCTTCCGGGCCGACCGGTCCCGGGCGCGGGCGGGGCCGCGCGACGACGGCCCCCGGCAAGAAGCGGTTCATCGACTACCCCAGGGCCGGCAAGGACGGCTGGGGACGCTGGGTACCGTCGTGGAAGCTGGTCAGCGGGCTGTTCATCGGCTTCGTCGGCAGCCTGGTGGTGATGGTCGGCGTCGGCTACGCGATGGTCTCGATCCCGAACGAGAACGACGCGGCCAAGTCGCAGAACAACGTCTACTACTGGGCCGACAACACCCAGATGGTGGCCACGGGCACCGGGGTGAACCGGCAGAACGTCAACATCGACCAGATCCCCGAGGCGATGCGGTACGCCGTGATCTCCGCCGAGAACAAGTCCTTCTACCAGGACTCCGGCGTGGACCCCATGGGCATCGCGCGCGCCGTGGCCAACATGGCACGGGGCGGTCAGACGCAGGGTGGCTCGACGATCACCCAGCAGTACGTGAAGAACACCTACCTGAGCCAGGACCAGACGCTCACCCGCAAGTTCAAGGAGATGTTCATCTCCATCAAGGTGGGCGCGAAGCTCGGGAAGAACGACATCCTGCAGGGCTACCTGAACACCTCGTACTTCGGGCGGGGCGCGTACGGCATCCAGGCGGCGGCGCAGACCTACTACGGCAAGAACGCGGTCGACCTCAAGCCGAGCGAGTGCGCCGTCCTGGCGGCGCTGCTCAAGGGCCCGACGTACTACGACCCCGCCGGAAACCAGGACCTGGACAAGTCGGCGACGCCCCAGGCCAACCAGAAGCGTTCCGAGGACCGCTGGGCCTGGATCCTCGGCGAGATGCACAAGGACAAGCACCTCAGCGACGTCGATTACCAGAAGGCGATCAAGAAGTACCCGCAGCCCGACGGCCGCAAGGCCACCAAGGGGATGACGGGGCAGATCAGCTACCTGGCCGACACGGCGAAGAAGTACGTGCTCGCCCACTCCGACATCACGGAGGCGCAGTTCGACAAGGGCGGGTACCAGATCTACACGACCTTCGACAAGAAGAAGGTCAACGCGCTGTCCAAGGCCGTCAAGAGCGTCCAGAAGGAGCGCCTCGACCCCAAGCACCGGGACCTGGACAAGTACGTCCAGTTCGGTGCGGCCTCGGTGAAGCCTGCGGACGGAAGGATCGTCGCGCTGTACGGCGGCGACGGCTACGAGAACGGGCACTTCACCAACAACGCCGACACCTCCGGCGTCCCCGTGGGTTCGACCTGGAAGCCGTTCGTACTCGCCGCCGCCATGCAGTACGGCACGTACAAGTCCGACGGTCAGGGCGTTTCCCCGCTGAGCAAGTACAACGGCAACGACCATCTCAAGGTCTACAAGCCGGATGGGTCGTACTACCTCAACAAGGACAACACGCCCTTCTACCAGAACAACGAGGGTCCCAAGCCCTGGGGCTACATCACCCTGCGCAAGGCGATGGAGCAGTCCATCAACACGCCGTTCGTCCAGCTCGGTGTCGACGTGGGAATGACACACGTCCGGGACGTGGCCAAGACGGCCGGCATCCTCGACCAGAGCATGTCGCAGAACCTCAACCCGTCCTTCGCCATCGGTACGTCGACGCCCAGCGCGATTCGTATGGCCGACGCCTATGCGACGTTCGCCGCCTCGGGCAAGCAGGCGGACCCGTACTCCGTGACCGCCGTCAAGGTCAACGGCGCGGACGCGCCCAGCTTCGTCAAGCCGAAGCCCGCTCCCAAGCAGGCACTGGAAGCGGACATCGCCAACAACGTGACGAACGTCCTGGAGAACGTGATCCAGAACGGTACGGGCCAGAAGGCCAGGGCCCTCGGTCGTACGGCGGCGGGCAAGACCGGTACCACCGACGAGAACAAGTCGGCCTGGTTCGTCGGCTACACCCAGCAGCTGTCGACCTCCGTCGCGATGTTCCGTGAGAACCCCAAGGACCACAAGCTGCTGTCCATGAACGGCACGGCCGGTGTGGACTCGATCCACGGTGGTGACATCCCGACACTCGTGTGGACCGAGTACATGCAGGACGCCCTCAAGGGAACGAACGACCTGGGCTTCCCGGACGCTCCCGAGATCGGAACGGTGCAGAACGAGGCGGGCGCCCCCTCCCCGACCCCGAGTGTCACGATCACGCCGAGCCAGACGCCGAGCGCAACGCCGAGCCCGTCGCCGAGCAAGACGACCACCACGCCCTCTCCCTCGGCGAGCGAGTCCTGCCAGTTCGGCGCCTGGGACCCGAACTGCAACGGGAACGGCAATGGGAACGGCAACGGCAACGGCAACGACACCGGAGGCGTGGACACAGGCGGTGTCGACGGAGGCGGAGGCACGACACCGACACCGACGGTCACGGACACCACCGGGACAGGCAACACCCGAGGAAACGGCAACGGAGGCTTCTTCGGCGGCCAGACGGGCTAGCCCGGTGATCCGACCGGTTGGCGACCATATCGCCCGCCAGGGGTGTTTCACGTGAAACGGGGGCCGCCGCACCTACCAGGTGCGGCGGCCCCCGGCTTTTTCCCAGGCGGGTACGGCAGGATGTGCCCCATGCCCAGTGCAGAGATGACGCCCGCGAGCATGCCCGAGCCCGAGCCCGCGGGGCATGCCGTGGCAGAACCGGTGCAGCCGACCAGGGAGGACGGGGTCGCCGCCGCCGGCAGTGAGCTGATCGGCGGTCCCCTGGGGCGTCACGCCCTGCTCGGAGGTTCCTGGTGGACCCCCGTACGGGTCGTCGCGCTCGTGGCGATCGGTATGTTCGCCCTCGGTCTCGTCCAGAAGGCGCCCTGCTATGACAGCGCCTGGTTCTTCGGTGCGAGCAGCCAGTACACGCATGCCTGCTACTCGGACATCCCGCACCTGTACCAGGGCCGCGGGTTCGCCGATCACCTCGTGCCGTACTTCGACAAGCTTCCCGGCGACATGGACTACCTCGAATACCCGGTGCTGACCGGTGTGTTCATGGAGGTGGCCTCCTGGCTGACGCCGCACAGCGGCAGCATCCAGCACCAGGAGCAGTGGTACTGGTTCGTCAACGCGGGGATGCTGATGGTGTGCGCCGCCGTCATCGCCGTCTGTGTGGCCCGCACCCACCGCCGACGCCCCTGGGACGGTCTGCTGGTGGCCCTGGCGCCCGCCTTCGCGTTGACCGCGACCATCAACTGGGACCTGCTGGCGGTGGCGCTGACGGCCGCCGCGATGCTGATGTGGGCACGCGGCCGGGCCATCGCCTTCGGTGTCCTCCTGGGGCTCGCCACGGCCGCCAAGCTGTATCCGGTCGTGCTGCTCGGGCCCCTGCTGGTCCTGTGCTGGCGGGCCGGCAAGTGGCGCGAGTTCTTCAAGGCGGTGGCCGGGGCGGTGGCCGCCTGGCTCGTGGTGAACCTGCCCGTGATGCTCGCGCACGACGCGACGGGCTTCCACATCCGCGAGGGCTGGGCGAAGTTCTACACCTTCAGCCAGGAGCGCGGTGTCGACTTCGGCTCCTTCTGGCTGATCTGGGCGCAGAACTCCAGCAACCCGCCCACCACGAACTTCGTCAACAACGCGGCCATCGTGCTGGTGGTGCTGTGCTTCCTCGGCATCGTCGCGCTGACCTTCACCGCCCCCCGCCGGCCGCGTTTCGCCCAGCTGGCCTTCCTGATGGTGGCCGCCTTCGTCCTCACCAACAAGGTCTACTCCCCGCAGTACGTCCTGTGGCTGGTGCCGCTGGCGGTTCTCGCCCGGCCCAAGTGGCGGGACTTCCTCATCTGGCAGGCGTGCGAGGTGGCGTACTTCCTGGGCATCTGGATGTACCTCGCCTACACGACCAGCGGAGACGCCCACAAGGGTCTGCCGACGCAGGGCTACCAGTGGGCGATCGTGGTGCACCTGGTGGGCACGCTGTACCTGTGCGCCGTCGTCGTACGGGACATCCTGATGCCGGAGCGGGACGTGGTGCGCCGGTCCGGCGACGACGATCCCTCGGGCGGTGTGCTCGACGGCGCGGAGGACGCGTTCGTGCTCGGTGCGGCGGCCCATCCGCCGCGGCACGCCGCGTACGTCGAGGGGTCACAGGTGGACTGGGGCCGGCCCGAGGAGCTCGCCCACAAGGGCCGTTCGCTCTGAGCGAACACATGGCGACGCCGCTTCGGTGCGAGCCCCGGCCGGCCGGCACGCCGTGGCCTGTGCACGCGGAAGGCCGCACCCGGACGCTCCGGGTACGGCCTTCTCGCTGTCGCGGACGGACTCAGGACTCAGCGGTCCACGAGGCGGTCGAACTGGGTCGTGGTGTGCCGCAGATGGGCCACCAGCTCGTCACCGACCTGGGGCTCGGGGGCGTCCGAGGGCACGAACAGGATCGACACCTGCATGTGCGGCGGCTCGGCGAACCAGCGCTGCTTGCCGCCCCAGACGAACGGGGAAAGGTTCCGGTTGACCGTCGCGAGGCCGGCGCGTGCGACGCCCTTGGCGCGCGGCATGACGCCGTGCAGGGCCTTCGGGGCCTCCAGGCCCACCCCGTGCGACGTACCGCCCGCCACGACCACCAGGAAGCCGTCCGAGGCCGCCTTCTGCTGCCGGTAACCGAACCGGTCGCCCTTCGCCACGCGCGTGACGTCCAGCACGGCACCGCGGTACTCCGTGGCGTCGTGGTCACCCAGCCACAGCCGCGTGCCGATGCGCGCGCGGAACCGGGTCTGCGGGAACTGCTGCTGGAGCCGGGCCAGATCGTCCGCCCTGAGGTGGCTGACGAACATCGTGTGCAGCGGCAGCCGAGCCGCGCGCAGCCGGTCCATCCAGCCGATGACCTCCTCGACGGCGTCCGAGCCGTCGGTGCGGTCCAGCGGCAGGTGGATGGCGAAGCCCTCCAGCCGGACGTTCTCTATGGCCTGGTGCAGCTGCGGCAGGTCGTGCTCGCTGATGCCGTGCCGCTTCATCGAGGACATCACCTCGATCACGACACGGGCGCCCACGAGGCCGTACACGCCGTCGATGGACGACACCGAGCGGACGACCCGGTCGGGCAGCGGGACCGGCTCCTCGCCGCGCCGGTAGGGCGTCAGCACCAGCAGATCACCGCTGAAGAAGTCCTTGATGCGTGCGGCCTCGTACGTCGTGCCGACGGCGAGCAGGTCGGCACCGAGCCGCGTGGCCTCCTCCGACAGCCGTTCGTGCCCGAAGCCGTAGCCGTTGCCCTTGCAGACCGGGACGAGTCCCGGGAACTGCTCCTGCACGTGCTTGTGGTGCGCACGCCAGCGCGCGGTGTCGACGTAGAGCGTGAGCGCCATGGCCGGACCCGGAACCTTTCTCGTGGCTGCGGTGGATCAGAGGTGTGTGAGCTGTGAAGGCTATGGAATCAAACGCCCGCGCGGCTCAGCGGCGCGACATGTAGATGTCGAGCGCCTTGTGGAGCAGCTTGTTCAGCGGGAAGTCCCACTCGCCGAGGTACTCGGCGGCCTGGCCGCCGGTGCCGACCTTGAACTGGATCAGGCCGAAGAGGTGGTCGGTCTCGTCCAGCGAGTCGGAGATGCCGCGCAGGTCGTAGACGGTGGCACCCAGCGCGTAGGCGTCGCGCAGCATCCGCCACTGCATCGCGTTCGACGGGCGGACCTCGCGGCCGATGTTGTCGGAGGCCCCGTAGGAGTACCAGACGTGGCCGCCGACGATCAGCATCGTCGCCGCGGACAGGTTCACGCCGTTGTGGCGGGCGAAGTACAGCCGCATGCGGTTGGGGTCCTCGGTGTTGAGGGCCGTCCACATGCGCTGGAAGTACGACAGCGGGCGGGGCCGGAAGTGGTCACGGACGGCCGTGATCTCGTACAGCCGCTGCCACTCGGCCAGGTCCTGGTAGCCGCCCTGGACGACCTCGACGCCGGCCTTCTCGGCCTTCTTGATGTTGCGGCGCCACAGCTGGTTGAAGTTCTTGTGGACCTCTTCCAGGGAGCGGTTCGCCAGCGGCACCTGGTACACGTAGCGGGGCTGCACGTCGCCGAAGCCGGCGCCGCCGTCCTCACCCTGCTGCCAGCCCATGCGGCGCAGCTTGTCGGCCACCTCGAAGGCGCGCGGCTCGATGAAGTCGGCCTCCACGTCGCGCAGCCGCTTGATGTCCGGGTCCTGGATGCCCCTCTTGATGGTGTCCGCGTTCCAGCGGCGGATGATCACCGGCGGGCCCATCTTCACCGAGAAGGCGCCCTGCTGCTTCAGGTGCGCCAGCATCGGCTGGATCCAGTCGTCCAGGTTCGGCGCGTACCAGTTGATGACCGGGCCCTCGGGCAGGTAGGCGAGGTAGCGCTTGATCTTGGGCAGCTGGCGGTAGAGGACCAGGCCCACGCCGACCAGCTGGCCGCTCTTGTCGAACCAGCCGAGGTTCTCCGAGCGCCACTCCGCCTTCACATCTGCCCAGGCCGGGACCTGCATGTGGCTCGCCGCCGGCAGGCTCTGGATGAAGGCCAGATGCTGCTCGCGACTGATGGTCCTCAGGGTCAGGCTCATTCGGGGCGCTCCTCGGGCTGGTGTGTCCCCATGGGTACAGGGGCTCCGGCTCTCGCGCCGAAGCCTACTGCGCCTTCCGAGCGCCCCGACTGGGCGTAGGGGTCTTGACCCCGGCGAAGTCAGCCGATGAGGCCACCGAAGAGGCCGCCGTGGGCCATGCCGATCAGGAAGCCGACCCCCGCGGCACCGAGACCCAGGATCAGGAAGAACCGCTGCCGCGTGGTCACCGAGACCCACTGTCCGTAGACCCCCGTGGCCAGCGCCACCAGGCCCGCCCACGAGCTCAGCAGGTGAAGGCTGTGGAAGAAGCACGTGATGAAGGACAGCAGGCCCAGGGCGAACGTCACCGCCATCAGGGCGTCCTGCAGCGGATGGCGCTTGCCGTCCGTGGCGAAGAGGGATCCGGCGGTGTTGGGCTGCAATGCCTGTGCCATGGGCACCTCCTGCGGAAAGCGGCGCATGGTAGCGCCGCACACACCCGATGTGTACAGATTGTCGGCTCCGGGGGCCGGATTTCAACCGGAAGCGGGTGTGCGGGTAGTCTGTACCGTCTGCACTGGTGTCTGCCCCGGACCTGATGAGGTCACACTGCCCGGCTCCCCTGAGGGAACCCCGATTGTCAGTGGCGGCGGATACCGTTGCGTACGCATCACAACCCTCCTGCCACGGAACGACCGTGGCCGCTGAGTCCAAAGGAGGTGGGTTCCACATGCGTCACTACGAGGTGATGGTCATCCTCGACCCCGATCTCGAGGAGCGTGCTGTCTCCCCGCTGATCGAGAACTTCCTGTCCGTCGTCCGTGACGGCGGCGGCAAGGTTGAGAAGGTCGACACCTGGGGCCGTCGTCGTCTCGCCTACGAGATCAAGAAGAAGCCCGAGGGCATCTACTCGGTCATCGACCTGCAGGCCGAGCCTGCGGTCGTCAAGGAGCTCGACCGCCAGATGAACCTGAACGAGTCGATCCTCCGGACCAAGGTCCTCCGCCCCGAGACCCACTGAGCCCTTCCGCTCAGCTGATCTCGGGATTCGAGTAGCAACCAAGCAGCCAGAGCAGCAAACCCGCCGAGAGGTTCCCCCATGGCAGGCGAGACCGTCATCACGGTCATCGGCAATCTTGTCGACGACCCCGAGCTGCGCTTCACCCCGTCCGGTGCGGCGGTCGCGAAGTTCCGCGTCGCGTCCACTCCCCGCACCTTCGACCGCCAGACGAACGAGTGGAAGGACGGCGAGAGCCTGTTCCTGACCTGCTCGGTCTGGCGTCAGGCGGCGGAGAACGTCGCCGAGTCGCTCCAGCGAGGCATGCGCGTCATCGTGCAGGGCCGGCTGAAGCAGCGGTCCTACGAGGACCGCGAGGGCGTCAAGCGCACGGTCTACGAGCTGGACGTCGAGGAAGTCGGCCCCAGCCTGCGCAACGCCACGGCCAAGGTCACCAAGACCGCCGGTGGCGCTCGCGGTGGCCAGGGTGGTTACGGCGGCGGTGGCGGCCAGGGTGGCGGCGGCTGGGGCGGAGGCTCCGGTGGCGGCCAGCAGGGCGGCGGCGCTCCGGCCGAGGACCCGTGGGCGACCGGCGCTCCCGCCGGTGGCAACCAGGGTGGCAGCGGCTGGGGCGGAGGCTCCGGCGGCGGTGGCGGCTACTCGGACGAGCCCCCCTTCTAGGTCCTCGGACCAAGGGTGGGTCGTACCCCAACTTCTTGATCACACAGGAGAAACACCATGGCGAAGCCGCCTGTGCGCAAGCCTAAGAAGAAGGTCTGCGCTTTCTGCAAGGACAAGGTCACGTACGTGGACTACAAGGACACGAACATGCTGCGGAAGTTCATTTCCGACCGCGGCAAGATCCGTGCCCGCCGCGTGACCGGCAACTGCACGCAGCACCAGCGTGACGTCGCCACGGCCGTGAAGAACAGCCGTGAGATGGCGCTGCTGCCCTACACGTCCACCGCGCGCTAAGGGAAGGGTGACCGACTCATGAAGATCATCCTCACCCACGAGGTCTCCGGCCTCGGTGCCGCGGGCGACGTCGTGGACGTCAAGGACGGTTACGCTCGCAACTACCTGATCCCGCGGAAGTTCGCTATCCGCTGGACCAAGGGTGGCGAGAAGGACGTCGAGCAGATCCGTCGTGCTCGCAAGATCCACGAGATCCAGACCATCGAGCAGGCCAACCAGGTCAAGGGTCAGCTCGAAGGCGTGAAGGTCCGTCTGGCCGTCCGCTCCGGCGACTCCGGCCGTCTCTTCGGTTCCGTCACCCCGGCCGACATCGCGTCCGCGATCAAGGCTTCCGGTGGCCCCGAGGTGGACAAGCGCCGCATCGAGCTGACCGCTCCGATCAAGACCCTGGGCGCCCACGAGACGTCCGTGCGTCTGCACCCCGAGGTTGCCGCCAAGGTCAACATCGAGGTCGTCGCGGCCTGATCGCCGCGTGATCGCTGTGCTCGCTTGAGCCAGTGAAAAGGGGCCGTACCTTCAGGGTGCGGCCCCTTTTCACTGGCCGAGGGCATGTTTCACGTGAAACGGTCAGCGGGCCGCGCCAGTCACGAGCCAGCGTCCCGAGCGGGTACGCAGCCACAGGGTCAGCATGCGGATCGTCATCATCAACGTCATCGCTGCCCAGAGCGCGGTGAGCCCGCCGCCGAAAGTGGGGACGAGCAGGGCCACCGGAGCGAACACCGCCAAGGTGACGACCATGGCCCAGGCCAGATAGGGACCGTCACCCGCGCCCATCAGGACCCCGTCCAGGACGAAGACGATCCCACAGACGGGCTGTGAGAGCGCCACGAGCAGCAGGGCCGGCAACGCGGCGTCCTTGACTCCGGTGTCGCTGGTGAACAGCGGCAGGAAGGCCGGTCGTGCGGCCACCACGAGCAGGCCCAGTACGACACCGGTCGCGATGCCCCACTGGATCATGCGCCGACAGGCCTGGCGAGCCCCCTGCGCGTCGTCCGCGCCGAGATAGCGGCCGATGATGGCCTGCCCCGCGATGGCGATCGCGTCCAACGCGAAGGCCAGCAGGCTCCACAGGGACAGGACGATCTGGTGCGCGGCGATGTCGGCGTCCCCGAGGTGTGCCGCGACGGCTGTGGCGATCATGAGAATCGCCCGCAGGGAGAGCGTGCGGACGAGGAGCGGAACGCCGGCCTGGGCGGAGGCCCGGATACCGGCGGCATCGGGCCGGAGGGAGGCACCGTGCCGGCGGGCTCCGCGGACGACGACGGTCAGATAGACGGCGGCCATGCCGCACTGGGCGATGACCGTGCCCCAGGCCGAACCGGCGATGCCGAGCCCGGCGCCGTAGACCAGTCCCGCGTTGAGCGCGGCGTTGGCGATGAAGCCGGCGACGGCGACGTAGAGCGGGGTCCTGGTGTTCTGTAGACCGCGCAGTACTCCGGTCGCGGCCAGGACGATGAGCATGGCCGGGATGCCCAGGGAAGAGACACGCAGATATGTGGTGGCGTAGGGGGCCGCTGTGGTGGAGGCGCCGAAGAGGTCCACGATGCCGGAGGCCAGGGGGAGGACGACGGCGATGACGGCAAGGCCGAGCAGCAGCGCCAGCCAGATGCCGTCCATGCCCTGGCGGATGGCTGCCGGGAGATCACCGGCACCGACGCGGCGGGCCACCGCGGCGGTGGTGGCGTAGGCGAGGAAGACGAAGACGCTCACGGCGGTGGTCAGGAGCGCGGAGGCGACACCGAGACCGGCGAGTTGAGCGGTCCCGAGGTGGCCGACGATCGCACTGTCCGCCATGACGAAGAGAGGCTCGGCGACCAGGGCGCCGAAGGCCGGGACGGCCAGCGCGACGATTTCGCGGTCGTGCCGGCGCCGGGTGGCCTTGGGGATCTCTGGAGCCTGTGTCATGAGCATCAATGTAATCGTCCACAGGTAAGAGATGCAATTGGCAAGTGATCCTTACTTCCGGTCGAAGGGTGTGTCCTTTCGGGTGCCGTTCGAGGCGATCTTGGCCCGACTGGGGAAGTTTTTTCTCTGCACAGCCGGTGGATCATAAAAGTGCAGGTCAACGGCTTGTTGGTCCGGAGATCGAGGGCTTGTTCACAGGGCTTTCCACCGGGTCGTGCACAGGTTTCGCCGAGTTCTCCACAGCATCGGGGCGGTCGTCCACATGGCCTGTGGATAACCAGATTGGCTGACGGTGCCGACGGGCCTACGGTTGTCCGGCGCCCGCTCCTTCCTCCGGCCCGGCAAGCGCTCTTCTTCCGGTCGGAGAATCGTCACAAATCAGACGTGCCAGAACCGGAGTTGGGCCTCTCAGTTGTCAGTGTCGTGCCGTACAAAAGAGGACACGGCGAGGTCCGCCGTGCGGACGGGAGGAGGTGGCTCGGTGAGCATTTCCGAGCCCTTGGACGATCCGTGGGCCGACAGCGGGCCCAGTGATCGTCTGCCGGCCTCCCGTCGGCGCAGTGACGGCGGCCGGGGTCGTGACGAACAGCACGACCGGGGCCGGGACAACGGGACCTGGGACGGCGGAGGTTCGTCCTTCGAGCGGATCCCGCCGCAGGACCTGGACGCCGAGCAGTCGGTCCTGGGCGGCATGCTGCTGTCCAAGGACGCCATCGCCGACGTCGTCGAGATCCTCAAGGGCCACGACTTCTACAAGCCCGCGCACGAGACGATCTACACCGCCATCCTGGACGTCTACGCCAAGGGCGAGCCGGCCGACCCGATCACCATCGCCGCCGAACTCACCAAGCGCGGCGAGATCAACAAGGTCGGCGGCGCCGCGTATCTGCACAGCCTCGTCCAGACCGTCCCGACGGCGGCCAACGCCGAGTACTACGCGGAGATCGTCCACGAGCGGGCCGTCCTGCGCCGCCTGGTCGAAGCCGGCACCCGCATCACGCAGATGGGATACGCGGCCGACGGCGACGTGGACGAGATCGTCAACAGCGCCCAGGCCGAGATCTACGCCGTCACCGAGCAGCGCACCAGCGAGGACTATCTTCCCCTGGGCGACATCATGGAGGGCGCCCTCGACGAGATCGAGGCGATCGGCTCACGCAGCGGTGAGATGACCGGGGTGCCCACCGGGTTCACCGACTTCGACTCGCTGACGAACGGCCTCCACCCCGGGCAGATGATCGTCATCGCGGCCCGGCCCGCCATGGGTAAGTCGACCCTCGCCCTGGACTTCGCGCGGGCCGCCTCCATCAAGAACAACCTGCCGAGCGTCATCTTCTCGCTCGAAATGGGCCGCAACGAGATCGCGATGCGTCTGCTGTCCGCCGAGGCGCGGGTCGCCCTGCACCACATGCGGTCCGGCACGATGACGGACGAGGACTGGACGCGGCTCGCTCGCCGGATGCCGGACGTGTCGGCCGCGCCGCTCTACATCGACGACTCCCCGAACCTGTCGATGATGGAGATCCGGGCCAAGTGCCGCCGCCTCAAGCAGCGCAACGACCTGAAGCTGGTCGTCATCGACTACCTCCAGCTGATGCAGTCCGGCGGCTCCAAGCGCGCCGAGAGCCGTCAGCAGGAGGTCTCGGACATGTCCCGAAACCTCAAGCTGCTCGCGAAGGAGCTGGAGATCCCGGTCATCGCCCTCTCCCAGCTCAACCGTGGTCCCGAGCAGCGCACCGACAAGAAGCCGATGGTCTCCGACCTGCGTGAGTCCGGCTCCATCGAGCAGGACGCCGACATGGTCATCCTGCTGCACCGCGAGGACGCCTACGAGAAGGAGTCACCGCGCGCGGGCGAGGCCGACCTGATCGTCGCCAAGCACCGAAACGGTCCGACGGCCACCATCACGGTCGCGTTCCAGGGCCACTACTCCCGTTTCGTGGACATGGCCCAGACCTGATCCGCCGGGCACCGACGAGGTGCCCGGCAAATGGATTCGACGCCCGCCTCCGTACCGGGTGGACTGGCCCCATGACGACAACACAGGAAGCGCTGCTCCCCGGCACGCGCCGAGCCCTGCTGCACCGGATCGCCGTCGCGCAGACCGAGGGACGGGCTCCGTCGCTGGTCGCCGCCGTCGTGCGGGACGGGCAGGCCGTGTGGCACGGGGCGCGGACCTCGGTGGACGGACACGGTCCGGACGACACCGTGCAGTACCGGATCGGGTCCATCACCAAGACCTTCACCGCCGTGCTGGTGATGCGGCTGCGCGACGAGGGCGCGCTCGATCTCGGCGATCCGCTGGAGAAGCACCTGCCGGGCACCGGTGCGGGGGAGGCGACGATCGCGGAACTCCTCGCGCACACCGCGGGGTTGGCGGCCGAATCACCCGCGCCCTGGTGGGAACGGACGCCCGGGTCCCTGCGGCCCGAGCTGAACGATGTGCTCGGCGAACAGCCCCTGCTGCATCCCGTCGGCCGGCGGCACCATTACTCCAACCCCGGCTACACCGTGCTCGGCGCCCTGGTGGAAGAGCTGCGCGGCGCTTCGTGGGAGGAGGTGCTGCGCGACGAGGTCCTGGAGCCGCTCGGCCTGCACCGGACGAGCATGCAGCCGGTCTTCCCGCACGCGGGTGGCTGGGCCGTGCACCCGTGGGCCGACGCGATGCTGCCCGAACCGTCGGAGGACCTGGGGCGGATGGCGCCGGCCGGTCAGCTCTGGTCGACCACCGGGGACCTCGCGCGGTTCGCCGCGTTCCTGGCCCGGGGGGACGACCGGGTCCTGAGTGCGGACTCGGTGCGGGAGATGCGCACCCCGGCGGCGCCCGCCGAGGCCGCGGACGTGCTGGACGGGGTGACATACGGACTGGGGCTGCAGATCCAGCGCCGCGAGGGCCGGCTGCTCGTCGGGCACTCCGGTTCCCTGCCCGGCTTCCTGGCGAACCTGAGCATCAGCGTGGAGGACGACGTGGCCGCGGTGGTGCTGGCGAACTGCACCAGCGGACCGCTGCTGGGTGCCGTGGGAGCCGACCTCGTCCGGATCGTCGCCGAGGCGGAGCCGCGCATCCCGGAGCCCTGGCGGCCACTGCGCGAGGTCGATCCGGCGGTGCTGGAGCTGGTGGGGCAGTGGTACTGGGGCACTCATGCCTTCGGGCTGCGCGCGACCGCCGATGGTCTTCTCTCCCTGGCACCGCTGGCCGGCGGCGGTCGCAGGGCCCGCTTCCGGGCGAACGGCGACGGCACCTGGACGGGCCTGGAGGGGTACTACGCCGGTGAGCTGCTGCGGCCCGTACGGCGTCCCGACGGATCCGTGAGCCACCTCGATCTCGGCTCGTTCGTGTTCACCCGGCAGCCGTACGACTCCGAGGCCCCGGTGCCCGGCGGCGTGGATCCGCAGGGATGGCGCGGCATCGGCTAGTCCGTGACTGTCCAGGGGTGGGTTTCACGTGAAACGCACCCCTGCCCCTTCCGGCCTCCCGCTCCGTGACGCGTCCGGCGGCTCAGGGCGCGGTCAGAGCCGCAGCTTGAAGCCCTCGTGGGAAGCCGTGAAGCCCAGCCGCTCGTAGAAGCGGTGGGCGTCGGTGCGGCTCTTGTCGGACGTGAGCTGCACCATGTGGCAGTCGAGCGCCCGGGCGGTGTCGATCGCCCACTCGATCAGCCGGCTGCCGAGCCCGCTGCCGCGCTCGTCGGCGTGGATGCGCACGGCCTCGATGAGCGCGCGGGTCGCCCCCCTGTGGGAGAGCCCGGGGATGATCGTCAGCTGGAGGGTCCCGATCACGCGGCCTGCGCGCACGGCGACGACGACATGCTGGTTCGGGTCGGCGGCGAGGCGCTTGAGTGCCGTCTCGTAGGGCGCCAGATCGCCGGGCGACTCGCGCTGGGCGCCGAGCGGATCGTCGGCGAGCATGGCGACGATCGCCGGCAGGTCGTCGGTGGTGGCGGCCCGTATTTCAAGATCGTCCATGTGTCGCACCCTACGCGGACACGTTCAGCGACTCCACCACACGGACCAGCGGGGCCAGTTCGGGATGCTGGGCGGCGTCGTCCAGGGCCTCACGCAGCGCGGCGTCGTTGGTGGGCCGCGCCTCTTCCAGCAGCCGCAGGCCCGCCGGGGTGACGTTGGTGTAGATGCCGCGCCGGTCGGTGGGGCACAGGTAGCGCTCCAGCAGGCCGCGGTCCTCCAACCGGGTCACCAGGCGGGTGGTGGCGCTCTGGCTGAGCACGACCGCGTCGGCGACCTGCTTCATCTGCAGATGCCCGCCCTCACCGTCGTGCTGCCTGCTGAGCACGTCCAGCAGGGAGTACTCGCGCACGCTCAGGTCGTGTGTGGCCTGCAGTGCGCGCTCGATGTGCGCCTCGATCCTGCCGTGCAGCGCAGAGAGGGCACACCAGCCCTGGGCGAGAGCGGTGAGCGCGGGGTCCGTCGCTGTCATGGGGGTTCTCCTCCGTCCCGGGCGGCTCACCACAAGGGTAGAGCACTGCTGCAATAGTCTGCGCTTGCATATAGCCCGCGTCTGCAACTATTGTGAACGAACGCAAAGCGCTCCTGCAATCTTTTGGGAAGGGTGTACCCCCTCTATGCCTCTCGCGCTTCTGGCCCTCGCGATCGGGGCCTTCGGAATCGGAACGACCGAGTTCGTGATCATGGGCTTGCTGCCCGAGGTCGCGGGCGACTTCGGGGTCTCCATCCCCACGGCGGGCCTGCTCGTGACGGGCTACGCGCTCGGCGTGGTCGTCGGCGCCCCGCTGATGACCGTGCTCGGCACCAAGGTCCCGCGCAAGCGGATGCTGATGCTGCTGATGGGCCTGTTCATCGTCGGAAACCTGGTCTCCGCCGTGGCCCCGACCTTCGCGGTCATGCTGATCGGACGAGTGATCGCCTCGCTCGCCCACGGTGCCTTCTTCGGTATCGGCTCCGTCGTCGCCGCCGAACTCGTCGCGCCCGAGAAGAAGGCCGGCGCCATCGCCATGATGTTCACCGGTCTGACCGTCGCCAACGTCGTCGGCGTCCCGCTGGGCACGTTCGTCGGACAGAGCGCCGGCTGGCGCGTCACCTTCGGCATCGTCGCCGGCCTCGGCGTCATCGGTCTCGCCGGTATCGCCAGGCTCGTGCCCGAGCTGCCGCGGCCGGAGGGCGTACACCTGCGGCACGAGCTGGCCGCCTTCAAGAACACCCAGGTCCTGCTCGCCATGGCGATGACCGTCCTCGGCTTCGGCGGTGTCTTCGCGGCCATCACCTACATCGCGCCGATGATGACCCACATCGCCGGATTCGCCGACGGTTCGGTCACCTGGCTGCTGGTCCTGTTCGGCCTCGGCATGGTCGTCGGCAACCTCTTCGGTGGCAAGTTCGCCGACCGCGCCCTGATGCCGATGCTGTACGTGTCCCTGGGCGCCCTGGCGGTCGTCCTGGCCCTCTTCACGCTCACCGCCCACAACAAGATCGCCGCTGCGGTGACCATCGCCCTGATCGGCGCCCTGGGCTTCGCCACCGTGCCGCCGCTGCAGAAGCGCGTCCTCGACCAGGCGCACGGCGCCCCGACGCTCGCCTCGGCCGTGAACATCGGCGCCTTCAACCTGGGCAACGCCCTGTCCGCCTGGCTCGGCGGCCTGGTGATCGCGGCCGGCCTCGGCTACACGTCCCCCAACTGGGTCGGCGCCGCGCTCGCCGCCGCCGCCCTGGTCCTCGCCTTCCTCTCGGCAGCCCTGGAGCGCCGCGACGGCGCGCACGGCACCGTGATCGCCTCCGGTACCCCGGCGGAGCAGCGCGCGCCCGCCCACCACTGAGCGGGCGCCTCACCACCCGTAACGCACAGACGTCCGTGCCGGGGGTCCACCCGGTACGGAAAACACCCGCCACAGCACCATGCAAGGAGACTGGTCCATGAGCACCACCGCCGTCACCCCGCTCACCACCGAGGACGCCGAGCTGCTCGTCGCCACGGCCCGCCGGGCGGCCGAGGACGCCGGAGTCACGGTCAGCGTCACCGTCCTGGACGCCGGCGGCCACCTGCTCGCCTTCCGCCGCGACGACCGGGCCGTGCTGATCTCCGGCGAGACCAGCACCCGCAAGGCCTACACGGCCCTCCAGCTGAACGCCCCCACCGCCGACCTCGTCGACGCCGTCCAGCCCGGTGGCCTCTTCCACACGCTGCCGACGGCCCTGGACCGGCCGCTGCTCTTCATCGCGGGCGGTGTCCCGGTCCACCGCGACGGCCGGCTGATCGGAGCCATCGGTGTCGGCGGCGGTGCGCCGGAGCAGGACCACGGCTTCGCCACCGCGGCCGTCCAGGCGCTCGCCTGAGCCCCGGCCCGGGCCCCCATGACGCCGGCCCCGTCGCTTCGAGCGGCGGGGCCGGACGTATGCCGCAGGAGGGCTCAGCCCGCGGCGACCGTGAGCGGTGCGAACCTCCGGGTCCAGTCACCCGGCAGGTCCGTGATGCCGTAGGTCATCACCGAGTTGAAGGCGATGGAGGCGAGACCCCGCTCCTTCGCCCAGGCCAGCAGCTCCTCGTGGCGCACGTCGATGTCGGTGCGCAGCGGTCGCTCCGTGCGGGCCGCCAGCGAGGCGATGAGCGCCTTGGCGGTCTCCGTGTCCCGGGCGATCAGCGGACCGACGACATGGGTGTCCATGTTGGGCCACGCCGCCGTGTAGCCGATGAGCCGGCCGTCTTCCTCGGCCACCCGCAACTGATCGGCGAAGGCGGGCAGTCGGGTGATGAGGGGCGTGCGGTCGGTGCCGAACACCTCCTCGTCGAGGCGGAGGATGGCGGGAAGGTCCTCGGCGGTGGCGGCACGCGTGGCGACGGAGGGTTCCGGCCCGCCGGATGCGAAGCGGCCCGTCAGCATCTCGGCCCGGCCCGTCACCTTGAAGCCCAGCTCCTCGTAGAGGGGCCGGCCGAACGGCGTGGCGTGCAGGGTCAGTGGAGTGGTCCCCATGGCCGACAGGACATGCCGCATGAGGCGGCGTCCGACGCCACGGCGGGCGTGGCGGCCGGCCACCAGGACCATGCCGATGGCGCCGAGATCCGGCCGCTGCCAGGCGCCGTACTCCGTGACCACACAGGCGGCGACGAGACCGCCCTCGGGGTCATCGATACCGAAGCCCTTCCCGGCCGAGAGGAGCAGGCCCCACTTGTGTTCCTCACGTGGCCACCCCCGGTCTTCGGACAGGTCGGCGCACGCGGTGAGGTCGCGAAGCGTAAGACGGCGGATGGGCAGAGCGGCGAGGGAAGGAGTCGGCACGCAGGTCAGGCTGTCCGACCGGCACCCCCGCCGTCCACCCGTTTCGATGTGGACGCAGGTGCTTTTGGCCATCTCGTGGCCAGGCGGACAGCTCCCGGACAGCTGCGGGTGTTTCACGTGAAACATCGGCAGCCGACCCACCTCCGGGCACGGCGAGACTTCATCTCTTCGATCGCGACGGCAGGCTGCTGCGCGGCACCACCGCGCCCGTGGAGATTTCCCGCCAGCCGGGGCTGGGGCGGCTCCCTGGCTGTTTGTGCCTACCCGAGGTCGGGAGCGTGCATGGCGCGTACCCCCTCGATGTTCCCGTCGAGGTAGTGACGCAGGGACAGCGGGACGAGATGCACGGAGGCGATGCCGACTCGGGTGAACGGGATGCGGACGATCTCGTACTCGCCGGCCGGCTCTTCCACTTCGGGACCGTGGCGCAGGGACGGGTCCATGGACTCCAGCCGGCACACGAAGAAGTGCTGCACCTTCACCCCGCTCGCGCCGCCGTCCTCACCGATGTGTTCCACCGTGTCCACGAAGCACGGCACCACATCGGTGATCTTGGCGCCGAGTTCCTCGTACACCTCCCGGTGCAGGGCGTCCACGACGGTCGAATCCTCCGGCTCGACTCCGCCACCGGGGGTGACCCAGTAGGGATCGACGCCAGGCTTGGTGCGCTTGATCAAGATCAGGTCGTCACCGTCCAGGAGAACAGCACGGGCGGTGCGCTTGACCACGGGTCGGACGGTCATGGGAGAAATGTGGCCCGGCTGGTTCCACGTGAAACATCACAAAGCGCCACGACACGACCGCGGCGTGTGCACTCCCGTGGGCGGCGCGCCCTGCGGGCCGGAGGGCCGGAGCCGATTCGCCGAAAGCCGACGACGGTCCGGGCCGCGAGGGGGAGACTCGGACCGTCCTGAAGGTCCGGTGCCGGACACCGAGGCGCCTACCCGGCGGACTCGTCCAGGGCGCGCAGTACGTCGGCCACCAGGTCCTCGGGGTCCTCCGCACCCACGGACATGCGGATGAAGCCCTCCGGGACGGCGTCCCCGCCCCAGCGGCGGCGGCGCTCGGCGGTGGACCGGACCCCGCCGAAGCTCGTGGCGTCCTCCACCAGGTGCAGGGCCGCGAGGAAACGCTCGGCGTGCTCGCGCGTGGGCAGGGTGAAGGAGACGACGCAGCCGTAGCGGCGCATCTGCTGCGAGGCGATCTTGTGCGAGGGGTCGTCGGGCAGGCCCAGGTACCGCAGGCCGGACACCTCGGGGCGCTGTCGCAGTGCCTGCGCGACGGCGAGGGCGGTGGCGTTCTGCCGCTCGACGCGCAACTGGAGCGTGGCGATGGACCGGTGCGCGAGCCAGGCCTCCATGGGCCCGGAGATCGCACCGACGATCTTGCGCCAGCGGCGTACGGCGGCCATCGCCTCGGCGTCGCGACCGGTGACATAGCCCAGCAGGACATCGCCGTGCCCGGTGAGCTGCTTGGTGCCGCTGGCCACGGAGAAGTCGGCGCCCAGCTCCAGCGGACGCTGCCCGAGCGGGGTGGCGAGGGTGTTGTCGACGGCCACCAGGGCGCCCCGCGCGTGGGCCGCCTCCGCCAGCCGCCGGATGTCGCACACATCCAGCCCGGGGTTCGACGGGGACTCGATCCACAGCAGCCGTGCCCCGTCGAGCACCTCCAGCTGGGCGTCACCGCCGGTCGGCGCGGTGCGCACCTCGATGCCGTACGCCTCCAGCTGGGCGCCGACCAGCGGCAGCACCTGATAGCCGTCGGACGGCAACACGACCGCGTCCCCGGCGCGCAGCTGCGAGAACAGCACGGCGGAGATCGCCGCCATGCCGGAGGCGAAGACCAGCGTCTGGGCGTCCTCCCGCCCGGGCGCCTCCAGCTCGCTGACGGCCTGCTCCAGCAGCGTCCAGGTCGGGTTGTCGTCGCGGCCGTAGGAGTACGGGCCCGTCACCTCGCCGGGCAGATGGAAGTGCGCCGCGAACACCGGCCCGGGCAGGGTCGGCTCGTGCTTGACCGGCTCGGGCAGCCCCGCCCGTACCGCGCGCGTGCCGTCGCCGGTGCGGCCGTCGTCCTTCGTGGCGTCGCTCATGCGGCCCGTCCTTCCAGTTCTTCCCGTACGGCGGCGAGCAGACCGGTGCTCGCCGCCTCCACCATCTCAAGACACTCCTCGAAGCCGTCCCGGCCCCCGTAGTACGGGTCCGGTACGTCCAGGTCGTCGTCGGCGGCGGGGTCGAAGGAGCGGAGCAGCCGGATCTTGCGCGCGTCCTCCTCCCTGGGCGCCAGGCGGCGCAGCGCTCGGAGGTGGCCCGCGTCGAGGGCGACGACGAGGTCGAGGCGGGCGAACCACGACGGCAGGAACTGACGGGCCGTGTGCTCGCTGTCGTAGCCGTGCTCCTCCAGGACGGAGACGGTGCGCGGATCGGCCGGCTCGCCCTCGTGCCAGCCGCCGGTACCGGCGCTGTCGGCCGCCACCAGGTCCTCCAGCCCGGCCTCCGCCACGCGCGCGCGGAAGACGGACTCGGCCATCGGTGAGCGGCAGATGTTGCCGGTGCACACGAAGCAGACGCGGTAGGTCATGGCCTTGTCAGTCCTCGTCGGGCAGGACGATGTGCAGCGCCCAGGAGACGACGGAGACGATCAGACCGCCGAGCACGGCCGTCCAGAATCCCTCCACGTGGAAACTCAGGTGGAGCTTGCCGCACACCCAGGAGGTCAGCAGCAGCATCAGCGCGTTCACGACCAGGGTGATCAGACCCAGCGTCAGGATGAACAGGGGGAAGGTGAGCACCTTCAGAAGTGGCTTGACCAGCCAGTTCACCAAGCCGAAGATCAACGCGACGACGATCAGCGTGCCGGCCTTCTTGGCGGTGCTGTCACCGGTCAAGGTGATCTTGTCGAGCAGCCATACCGCGACCGCCAGGGCGCCCGCGTTGGCGATCGTCTTGACTAGGAAATTCTTCATGTGTCTGATCGTGACAGACCGGAGCAACAGCGAGCAGTGAGGCGAGGCGGCAGCGACGATGAAGGCATTTCGGCTGGACGATCTGGAGGCGGAACGCGCCGCCAACGACGGCGCTTACCTGCAGTTCCTGCGCGAGCGGAACATGTCGGTCGGCCTGTACGGGCTGGACGCGGGCGCGCACGACCCGCAGCAGCCGCATGGTCAGGACGAGGTGTACCTCGTGGTCAGCGGCCGGGCCTCGATCACGGTCGGTCTGGAGACGACCGAGGTGGCGCGGGGCAGTGTCGTGTACGTGCCCGCCGGAGTCGCCCACAAGTTCCACCACATCAGCGAGGACCTCAGGGTACTCGTGGTGTTCTCTCCGCCCGAGGCGTGAGGTTCCGGCTCAGGGTTCCCTAGGGGACAGGTCAGGGGACGACAAGGGATGCGAGGCCCCCGCGACGGCCCTCCGCGGCCCTAGCATCGAACACGGAACATCGACACGAACGAGACGCAAAGGACGAGGGCGATGCGAGAGATCTTCGCGGGGCTGCCGTGGTGGGTAAAGTGGGTCGCGGTGCCGGTCATCGCCCTGGTCGTGTTCGGCGGCCTGATAGCGAGTGTGGTCGGATTCGTCATCGGCCTGCTGTTCAAGGCGTTGGTCTTCATCGCCCTCGTCGGCGGGCTGATCTACGTCGTGCGCAAGTTCACGGCGAACTCCGCGTCCCGTAGCGACTGGTGAGGCGCGCGGGAGCCGGTCACCCATGACGGGGGTACCGGTTCCCTCGGGGGAGGGAAGTTTCCCCGGGAGCCGTCTGCGCGCGGTGGCAGGCGGTTAAAGTCCGGAACTCCCCACGGGGTCCCGCCCCGTGGGTGGCGCAGACCCCCCTCCGTGCTCATGCGCACGGGCTGCCCCCTCGCGCTTCGGGAGTGACCCTTGGCCTCGGTTGACACCGCACCGGCAGAACCCCACGCACCCCCCGCACCACCGCACCGCAGCGCGTCCCCCGTCCGGCGGCCGGCTCCCGTGGCCGTCCCCGGCCAGCCCCACGCCGGGGACCTCTCCGGTGGCGCCCCGCAGCCGGCGGACCGCTCCGGACCACCGTCCTGCGCCGTCCGGCCGGAATCCCCGGCGACCGCCGCGCCCCCCGCCACCCTCATCGGGTCCGTCCAGCGCGCCATGCGCCTGCTGGAGACGGTCGCCGCCCACCCGTACGGCGCCCCGGCCAAACAACTCGCCCGCGAGACCGGCCTCGCGCTGCCCACGACGTACCACCTGCTGCGCACCCTGGTGCACGAGGGCTATCTGCACCGCGAGAAGGGGCTGTTCTTCCTCGGTGAGGCGACCGAGCGGCTGGGCCGCAGCGGAGCGCAGCAGAAACGTCGCAGCATGGTGGCGGACACGCTCGCGCACTGGCGAGATTCCATCGGTGTACCGATGTACTACGCGAGGTACAGGGACGGCGAGATCGAGGTCATGTGCGTCTCCGCCTCCCGTCAGGCGCCCGCGGTCGAGGAGTGGGCGGACTTCCGCGAGACCGGCCACGCCCACGCCATCGGCCAGTGCCTGCTCTCCCAGCTGGACGAGGACGCGCGGCGCGATCACCTGGCCCGGTATCCCGTGCAGCCCCTGACGCCGTACACGGTGCGGGACAACGACGCGCTGCTACGGAGGCTGGCCCGGACGCGGCGCATGGAACCGGTGGTCGAGCGTCAGGAGTACGCGGTCGGCACGGTCTGCGCGGCCGTCCCCATCACGGTCGGCGCCACCGCGGCCACCATGGCCATCTCCCTCCCCGCCCGCCAGGCCGACCGGCTGCTGCCCGCGGCCCACCGGCTCCAGGCGGAGATCGGGCGGCACCTGGGAGCGCTCACCCTCTCTATCAGTATCTGAAAACTCACTCCTTGTGATCTCTTGTGTACGTTGAGCAAGATTTGACCACGGTCAGAGGGATCAATCCCGGCCAGTCGATGTCATATGACGGGGTAGGCGATGCGCGAGTCCGTACAGGCAGAAGTCATGATGAGCTTTCTCGTGTCGGAGGAGCTCTCCTTCCGCATTCCAGTGGAGTTGCGCTACGAGACCAGTGATCCCTATGCCGTGCGGCTCACTTTCCATCTGCCCGGTGACGCCCCGGTGACCTGGGCCTTCGGGCGGGAGTTGCTGATCGACGGGGTCGGCCGTCCGTGCGGGGAGGGGGACGTGCACATCGCCCCCACCGATACCGAGGTGCTGGGTGAGGTGCTGATCCGGCTTCAGGTCGGCGGCGACCAGGCTCTGTTCCGCTCGTCGGCGCCACCGCTCGTGGCCTTCCTCGACCGCACGGACAAGCTCGTCCCGCTCGGTCAGGAGGGCGCGCTGGCCGACTTCGACGCTCATCTCGACGAGGCTCTGGACCGCATCCTGGCCGAGGAGCAGAGCGCCGGCTGAAGCGTTACGACAGGGGTGGCGATGCTTCGCGGTGCCGCACGGAACAGTGCAGGAACGCTTCTGCAGCGGGCTTGTCCGGCGGTACCGCGGGTGGCCCGCACGCCGTCCGCGCCGCTCCCGGCCTGTCCCCGCTCATTGCTTCCGGCGCCGCCCCCGGCCGCCTCGTGCCGGTGCGGGCTGCGCCCCGGCGGGTGCCGCGGCGGCCGGGCCGGTCCGGTCGGCCGACACGACGAGGGCGGCCAGCACGGTGGTGACCGGGACCGAGGCGACCAGACCGATCGAGCCCACCAGCGTGCGCACGATCTCCTCGGCCACCAGCTCGCTGTTGGCCACGGTCCCGACGCTGCTCTGCGCGATCGAGAACAGCAGCAGCAACGGCAGGGCGGCACCGGCGTAGGCGAGAACGAGGGTGTTGACCACGGACGCGATGTGGTCGCGGCCGATCCGGATACCTGCCCGGTACAGGCCGCGCCAGCCCATCGACGGGTTCGCCTCGTGCAGCTCCCACACGGCCGACGTCTGCGTCACCGTGACATCGTCCAGGACGCCGAGCGAACCGATGATGACACCGGCCAGCAGCAGACCGCTCATGTCGATTGACGGATACAGGCCGTGGATCAGGCCGGTGCTGTCGTCCGTGTTGCCGGTCAGCGCCGCCCAGCCGATGAAGAGCGAACCGAGCGCGCCGATCAGCGAGAGAGAGATGAGCGTGCCGAGCACGGCCACCGAGGTACGCGCCGACAGGCCGTGGCACATGTACAGCGCGATCAGCATGATGGCGCTGGACCCCACCACGGCCACCACCAGCGGGTTCGCCCCCTCCAGGATCGCCGGCAGGATGAACAGCGTCAGCACCAGGAAGCTCACGGCCAGCGCCACCAGTGCCATGACACCGCGCAGCCGGCCCACCACGACGACGGCCACCGCGAAGATGCCCGCGAGCAGCGCCATGGGGAACTTGCGGTCCACGTCGGTCACCGCGTACTGCAACTCCCTGGGCGCCGAAGGCTCGTAGGCGACCACGACCTTCTCGCCCCGATGCAGTTGCCGCGTCTGGTCCGGCTGCACGATCTCGGTGAACGTACGGCCCTTGTCCTTGCCCGTGTCGACCTGGACGGTCGCCTTCTTGCAGGTGCCGCCGCCCTGTTGCTGCGCGGCTGTGCCCTCGGCGGTGGCCGGGTCGCCGGCCGGGGTGCCACCGGAGGCGTTCACCGACTTGCAGCTGACCTCGACGACCCGGGTGACCGTGGCCTGCTGGGTCTGCCGGTCGAAACCGACACCCGAGCGCTTGTGGGCCGGGGCCGAGCCGGGCCAGAGCACCACGAGGCCCACCAGGACGGCCGCCGTGAAGGGGACCAGGATCGCCGCGATGACCTTGCGCAGGTGCTTGGACACGGGGGCGGCGGGCCCGTGGCTGTGGCTGTGGCCATGCGTGTGACCAGGGCGGCCTGAGTGGCCGTGGCCGTTCGGATGCACCTGCGCGGGAGCGGCATCACCGCTGCCTTCACGGGCTCCGTGGCCGTCGGCGACGCCCTGGTCCGAACCGCCTGGGCGGTGCGGCTCGGGCGGCTGATAGGGGTACTGCTCCATCCTGGTCACCGCCCGATCATCGCAAGAACGGTGGGGGCCCACTGTTCACCGCGCCACACATGACGCTAGCGTGGAGGCACCTTTGCACACGCGGGAGCTCGGAGCACCGGGCTGAGAGGGCGCTGACCTCCGTACACGCGATGTTTCACGTGGAACACCCGATGTTCCACAGGAAGCGTCGGCAGACGGACACCGCTGCGTCGACCGCCGAACCTGTTACCGGGTAATGCCGGCGTAGGGAGTAGGTCTCATGACCAACAAGGACGCACGCACGCCTGCCTCCGCTCAGGGCGAGAAGTCGCAGGAGGCCGGGAAGTCCATCGGCTGGCACAAGGCGTATGTCGAGGGCTCGCGCCCCGACCTGCGCGTGCCGGTCCGTCAGGTGCACCTCACCAACGGGCAGTCGGTCACGCTGTACGACACATCCGGCCCGTACACCGATCCGCTCGTCGACACGGACGTCCGCCGCGGCCTGCCGCCGCTGCGGGAGAACTGGATCATCGCCCGGGGCGACACCGAGGAGTACGCGGGCCGTCCGGTCCGTCCCGAGGACGACGGGCTCAAGCACACCTCTCCGCGTGGCGGACTGCGCAATTTGGACGCGGTGTTCCCCGGACGCCCGCGCCAGCCGCGCCGGGGCCGCGACGGCCAGGCGGTCACGCAGCTCGCGTACGCGCGCCGGGGCGAGATCACCCCCGAGATGGAGTACGTGGCCATCCGGGAGAACGTCGCGCCCGAGGTGGTCCGCGAGGAGATCGCGGCCGGGCGGGCCGTGCTGCCGGCCAACGTCAACCACCCGGAGATCGAGCCGATGATCATCGGCAAGCGGTTCCTGGTGAAGGTGAACGCCAACATCGGCAACTCCGCGGTGACGTCCTCCATCGAGGAGGAGGTCGAGAAGATGACCTGGGCGACTCGCTGGGGGGCCGATACGGTCATGGACCTGTCCACCGGGCGCAACATCCACACCACCCGCGAGTGGGTCCTGCGCAACTCCCCCGTCCCGATCGGCACGGTGCCGCTCTACCAGGCCCTGGAGAAGGTCGACGGCAGGGCCGAGGAACTGAGCTGGGAGATCTACAAGGACACCGTCATCGAGCAGGCCGAGCAGGGCGTGGACTACATGACCGTCCACGCGGGCGTCCGGCTGGCGTACGTCCCGCTCACCGCCAACCGCAAGACCGGCATCGTCTCGCGCGGCGGCTCGATCATGGCCGCGTGGTGCCTGGCGCACCACAAGGAATCGTTCCTGTACGAGAACTTCGAGGAGCTGTGCGAGATCCTCGCCGCCTACGACGTCACGTACTCGCTGGGCGACGGTCTGCGGCCGGGGTCGATCGCGGACGCCAACGACGAGGCGCAGTTCGCGGAGTTGCGGACGCTCGGGGAACTCAACCGGATCGCCAAGCGTTTCAACGTACAGACCATGATCGAGGGCCCGGGACACGTCCCGATGCACAAGATCAAGGAGAACATCGACCTTCAGCAGGAGATCTGCGATGAAGCTCCGTTCTATACGCTCGGCCCGCTGACCACGGACGTCGCACCGGCGTACGACCACATCACCTCCGGCATCGGTGCCGCGATGATCGCCTGGTGGGGCACGGCGATGCTCTGCTACGTCACGCCCAAGGAGCACCTGGGCCTGCCCAACCGGGACGACGTCAAGACCGGTGTCATCACCTACAAGATCGCCGCGCACGCGGCCGATCTCGCCAAGGGGCACCCCGGCGCGCAGGAGTGGGACGACGCGCTGTCCGACGCCCGCTTCGAGTTCCGGTGGGAGGACCAGTTCAACCTGGCTCTGGACCCGGACACGGCACGGGAGTTCCACGACGAGACCCTGCCGGCCGAGCCCGCCAAGACGGCCCACTTCTGCTCGATGTGCGGCCCGAAGTTCTGCAGCATGAAGATCTCGCAGGACATCCGGCGGGAGCACGGGGGCAGCCGGGCCGAGATCGAGGAGGGCATGGCCCAGAAGTCGAAGGAGTTCGCCGAGGCGGGCAACCGGGTGTACCTGCCGATCGCGGACTGAGGGCCGGGTGCCAGGGCCCGCGTCTCCGGGCCGCCGGGAGGCGGCACGTGAGGCGCGGATCCCGGGCCCCGGGGCGGGGTCACTCGGGCTGGTGTTCGGGGCCGCCGAAGTCCGGGCTCGTGTAGTCGGGGCTGGTGAAGCTGGGGCGGCCGGAGCCGGTGCCGTCGTCGGGGCTGCTGAAGCCGGGCCGGCCGTAGCCCAGGCGCGGCATGCGGCCGGGCGGCGCGGGCGGCGCCGGGTGCGGCACGGTGGCCGTGCCGGGCTCGGTGAGCGCCTCCTGGAGGAAGGGCAGGATGCCGCGCTCCAGCAGGGCGTCCCGCCATGCCTCCCGGGCCCTGGACAGCTCCTCGTGGGCCGCGTCCCGGGCCCTCTCGTCCGCGGGGGTGCTGTTGCGCAGGGCGGTGAGCAGCAGTCCGACGGCGGCGACGAGGATCGCCGCCGCGGTGATGGCGCCGAACACCCAGCCGGTGGTGAGCAGGGTCCGGGCGAGGGTGTGCCCGGGGTCCAGCATCTTCAGGATGTAGCCGACGAGCAGGAAGATCGCCGCGGCGGTTCCGGAGAGGACGGGAGCCAGGACGGCGACGACCGCGATGGCGCCCGCGCCGGTGCTCTCGGCGGCTTCGCCGAGGGAGGCGGCGAGGGCCGTGGTGGCCGAACCGGGGCCCGTCGCGTCGGAGTTCTCGGTGGTGGGTGGGACGGACAGCGCCGGCTGGCGCAGTTCGTCGCGGAGCTTGACGTAGTGCTGGTACTCGGCCGTCGCGGCTGCCGTGATCAGGGCGGAGGCGCCGAGTGCCATGGTGCGCAGTTGTTCGAGGTTGAGCCGCCGGCCGACGGCGGCCAGTTCCGGTCGGTGCGGTGCGGAGCGCAGCGCCTCATCGAGGAGCCGCTCGAATTCCTGGCGGTCCTCGCTCTGCAGGTGCTGCGGAACGCTGTTCATGTGCATCCCCCGATGCTCCGTAGGGCTTGTGGCTCGCACGCCGGCGAGCCGTCGGGCAGAAACGGAGGGGAGCCTGCTACGGATAAGCCGATGGTAGAGCCGTTACGGCGCGCGTCGACAGGGGATTGCCGGAAATTGCGTTCCTCCCTGCGCGGAGGCAGCCGGGGAAACGCCTGCCCGCCGAACGGTCAGCGGTCCAGCGGAAGTTGCTGGACCAGCAGTTTTCCGGCCATGGTCACGCCGCCGTCCATGGCGATCGCCAGCCCGTCGGCGTAGATGTGCGGTCCCTCGACGACCGGGCCGCTGTTCTCCTCGCCGTCCTCGGAGCCGACCTCGCCGAGGAGGTAGGGAATGGGGCTGTGCCCGTGAACGACCCGGGCGCCGCCGTACGTATCGAGGAGGGAGCGCACGGCGTCGGCGCCGCCCTCGTCGCGGAAGGAGAAGCGCTTGGTGAACTTGCGGAAGAGGTCCCAGACCTCGTCGGCGTCGTTGCGGGTCAGCGTCTCGCGGACGGTGTCGTTGACCGCCTCGATGGAGTCGCCGTAGTCGAGATAGGCGGTGGTGTCGGAGTGGAGCAGCAGATAGCCGTCGACCTCCTCGACGGCGTCGAGACGGGCCATCCACTGCAGGTGGTGGTCCTGGAGGCGGTCCATGTCGGTCTTCTGGCCGCCGTTGAGCAGCCAGGCCGCCTGGAACGTGGCGGTGCCCGCGCCGGAGTTGACGGGGGTGTCGCCGAACCGCTTGGCGCCGAGCAGCAGCAGCTCGTGGTTGCCCATCAGGGCCTTGCAGTAGCCGCCCGCGGCAGCGGCCTCGGCGGACAGTCGCATGACCAGGTCGATGACGCCGATGCCGTCGGGACCGCGGTCGGTGAAGTCGCCGAGGAACCACAGCCGGGTCGTGCCGGCGCACCACTGGCCCGAGGCGTCGATCAGCCCCTGCTCCCGAAGGGCGGCCACCAGCTCGTCCAGGTAGCCGTGGACGTCACCGACGACGTAGAGCGGTCCGGGGCCGGGCGCGGGCTGCGGCGCGGGCGCGGCGGGCGCGGTGGCGGGCTCGACGGGGACCTGGACGGTGTCGCCGCGGTTGATGACGGGCAGGTCGCGCTGTGTGGGCGTGTAGCCCTCGGGGTACGCCTCGTCGGCGGGCGGGACGACGTCGCCGGGGTGGATGTTGCGGACGTACGGAGCGGTCTCATGGACGTACGCGGGTACCCGGAAGTCGCGCAGCGTCGCCGTCCGCTCCGCCTCGGGTCCCTGACCGGCCCCCTGAGTCATCAGACCCCTCCACCATCGCGCCGCATCTGCACCGCTTCGGACTGCCTGGTCGCAGCGGTCCGCGGTGTCGTGGGCCCATCATAGGAATGCGCGTCGCGCCGTGTGATGACCCAGGGGTGGTGAATCGGAACAAGACTCCGGTTCCCCGCGGCTTTCGCCCCGTTTGGGCAGATGTTCGACGGGCTGTCGGCCGATCGGGGCGTCGACCGGCCGATGTCACGCCCGCCGGTCCTCGGCCGGCCGGGTGCGCGTCGGCGTCCTGCCCACGTCGCACCGGCCGGTCCGGACCGCACCGGCCGGGCCCCGGGCCGGTGCGGTGGCGGCGTTACGTGTCGTCCGGTGTCCGCGGCGGGCTGACCGTCGTGCGCGGGGGCCGCCGCTGGGAGGAGGTGCGCACGATCAGCTCCGTCGGTATCACCTGCTCGACCGGATGGTCGGAGTCGACACCTTCGATGGCGTCGATGAGGAGCTGGACGACGGCGGTGCCGATACGGCGCGGCTTCAGCGAGAGCGTGCTGATGGGCGGCTCGGTGCTGGCGTAGACGGTGGACTCGCTGCAGCAGACCAGCAGTAGGTCGTCCGGGACGCGGAGGCCGTAGCGGCGGGCGGCGGCGAGCAGATCGGTGCCGTTGGGGTCGAACAGGCCGTAGACCGCGTCGGGCCGGTCGGGCCGGGCGAGCAGCCGGTCGGCGGCGACGGCGCCCGCGCACGGGTCGTGCGCCGGGTATGCCTCGTAGACCGGATCCTGGCCGACGCGTTCGCACCAGCGCAGGTAGGCGGTGGTCGACAGGTGGGTGTAGGTGTCCGTCGTGGTGCCCGTGAGCAGGCCGATGCGGCGGGCGCCGGCGTCGGCGAGGTGGTCGAGGATGCCGAGGACGGCGGCCTCGTGGTCGTTGTCGACCCAGGCGGTGACGGGCAGCGAACCGGCCGGGCGGCCGTCGGAGACGACCGGCAGGCCCTGCCGGACGAGCTCGCTGACCACCGGGTCCTGGTCGGAGGGGTCGATGACGACCGTGCCGTCCAGGGCGACGTTGGACCAGACGTCGTGCCGGGAGGTCGCGGGCAGGATGACGAGGGCGTAGCCGCGGGCGAGCGCGGCCGAGGTGGCGGCCCGGGCCATCTCGGCGAAGTACGCGAACTCCGTGAAGGTGAAAGGTTCATCCCCGTACGTCGTCACGGTCAGGCCGATCAGACCCGACTTGCCGGTACGGAGGGTGCGGGCGGCGGCCGAGGGCCGGTACCCCAGCCGGTCGGCCACCTCGCGGACATGGCGCCGGGTGGCATCCGGGAGCCGGCCCTTGCCGTTGAGGGCGTCGGACACGGTCGTGATGGAGACCCCGGCGGCGGCGGCTACGTCTCTGATGCCCGCCCGGCCCGGCCGACTGCCTCGACGTGAGGTTTCCGCGCGGCTCACCTGGTGCTTCCCTGCTGCTGTCATGGCGAGCCGATAGTAGGGCTCATGTGGTGGGGTAGTGCGGACGCATATGCACGCGTTGACAGGCACGTTTCTGCATGGTCAACGGAGGTCAACTGCCTGTGAAAACAAGGCAGTTGAGCGATCCAATGGTAAGACGTTACTTGTCGACGCGGATGGGCCTGCCAAGTGCCGGATGTCTCGAAGAGGTCTCAACTCACCTTCACGGGGGACGCGCGCCACGGCGCAAGCCACCGGCGCATAGATATATGTACGGCGCGCCCCCCGAAACGTACGCCTTCGTACGGCGATGCCCTGGATGCCGGGGGACGGCGCGGGATCCACCGCTCCCCCGGGAAGGTTCCCCGCGCTGCCGGGTGCCCGGACCTGTTCGCAGCGGGGCGGAATCCTCTTAAGGTGAGGAGTATTGGAAGCCGGTGGTGTCGACGGGCCGCCGGTGGTCGCGAGGAGGACTGCGGTGAGCGAGACGAGCCCCAAGCTGCGCGCCGAGCTGGAGGGTATCCCCACCTACAAGCCGGGCAAGCCGGCCGCGACCGGCGGCCCGGTCGCCTACAAGCTGTCCTCCAACGAGAACCCGTACCCGCCGCTGCCCGGCGTGCTGGAGAGCGTGACGGCGGCGGCCTGCGACTTCAACCGCTACCCGGACATGGGCTGCACCGGGCTGATGAACGAGCTGTCCGACCGCTTCGGTGTGCCCCTCTCCCACCTGGCCACCGGCACCGGTTCGGTGGGGGTCGCCCAGCAGTTGATCCAGGCCACCAGCGGTCCCGGCGACGAGGTGATCTACGCCTGGCGGTCGTTCGAGGCGTACCCGATCATCGCGCAGATCAGCGGCGCCCGCTCGGTGCAGGTGCCGCTGACGCCGGGTGATGTGCACGACCTGGACGCGATGGCGGACGCGATCACCGACCGCACGCGGCTGATCTTCGTCTGCAACCCCAACAACCCGACCGGCACGGTGGTGCGACGGGCCGAGCTGGAACGGTTCCTCGACCGGGTGCCCGAGGATGTACTGGTGGTGCTGGACGAGGCCTACCGGGAGTTCATCCGCGACACCGAGGTGCCCGACGGTGTCGAGCTGTACCGGCAGCGGCCGAACGTCTGCGTTCTGCGGACGTTCTCCAAGGCGTACGGGCTGGCCGGACTGCGCGTCGGTTTCGCGATCGCCCACGAGCCGGTGGCGGCGGCGCTGCGCAAGACGGCGGTGCCGTTCGGGGTGAGCCAGCTGGCGCAGGACGCGGCGGTCGCCTCGCTGCGGGCCGAGGACGAGCTGCTGGGCCGGGTCGGCTCGCTGGTGTGCGAGCGCACGCGCGTGGTCGACGCGCTGCGGTCCCAGGGGTGGACGGTGCCGGAGACGCAGGCCAACTTCGTGTGGCTGCGGCTGGGGGAGCGTACGGTCCCGTTCGCGCAGGCCTGTGAGGAGCACGGTGTGGTGGTCCGGCCGTTCCCGGGCGAGGGTGTGCGGGTCACGGTCGGCGAGGCCGAGGCGAACGACATCTTCCTGAAGGTGGCCGAGGGATTCCGCAAGGAGGTCTAGCTCGGCAGTCGGCTCTACTCCTCGATCAGCTCCACCCGGACGGGGTCGCCGGCGCGCACGGTTGCCAGGAGACCGGCGTCCCCGTCCAGGCTGCCGAGGAGGTTGCAGGGGCTCGCGAGGCGGCATTCCTCGCCTCGTGAGATCGGCGTGGGGCCGTAGGGGAGGGCGAGTGCGTCGCCGTCCGTCCAGAAGGCCACCGTGCCCGGTTCCACGACCTGTCGGGCGTCCGTTTCACGTGAAACAGAGACACCCGTGCCGAAATACACCTCTTCGCCCCAGATGCGCGCGGTCGAGGAGAGCGGAAGGGCCTTGGCGAGGGCCTGTGCGGTCGGGGTGCTTGCGTCGAGGGTCGCGGTGATGTTGCCCGCAGGCCAGGAGATGCGTATCTGCATGGCGCGCAATTCAACAAGATGTTGAAGTCGCTGCCAAGATCTTGACGCGGAGGCGAAGGGGGGACCCCCCTTCCGCGGCCGAAAATCAGTGCGTCATAATGGCTTGTGAATGTGAACGCGTTCACAAGCGCGTCCCGTTTGCTCCGTATGTGTGTAGCAAAAGGGGCAAATCGCCGCTGTACCACGGCGTAGTAAGGAGAGTGACGACGTGGACCTGGCTTTGGCGCCCGAGACACTGGCGCGCTGGCAGTTCGGCATCACCACCGTCTACCACTTCCTGTTCGTCCCGCTGACGATCTCCCTGGCCGCCCTCACGGCCGGGCTGCAGACGGCCTGGGTGCGCACGGAGAAGGAGAAGTACCTCAGGGCGACGAAGTTCTGGGGCAAGCTCTTCCTGATCAACATCGCGATGGGCGTGGTCACCGGCATCGTGCAGGAGTTCCAGTTCGGCATGAACTGGTCGGACTACTCGCGCTTCGTCGGTGACATCTTCGGCGCCCCGCTGGCGTTCGAGGCGCTGATCGCATTCTTCTTCGAGTCCACCTTCATCGGCCTGTGGATCTTCGGCTGGGACAAGCTGCCCCCGAAGATCCACCTGGCCTGCATCTGGATGGTCTCGATCGGCACGGTCCTGTCGGCGTACTTCATCCTCGCGGCCAACTCCTGGATGCAGCACCCGGTCGGCTACAAGATCGACCAGGCGAAGGGACGGGCCGAGCTGACCGACTTCTGGGCCGTGCTGACCCAGAACACCGCCCTCAGCCAGGCCTTCCACACCCTCTCCGCGGCCTTCCTGACCGGTGGCGCCTTCATGGTGGGCATCTCCGCCTACCACCTGGCCCGCAAGAAGCACATCCGCGAGATGAAGACCTCGCTGCGGCTGGGCCTGGTCACCGTGGTCATCGCCGGTCTGCTCACCGCGGTCAGCGGCGACACGCTCGGCAAGGTGATGTTCAAGCAGCAGCCGATGAAGATGGCCGCCGCCGAGGCGCTGTGGGACGGGCAGAAGCCGGCGCCGTTCTCGATCTTCGCCTACGGCGACGTGGACAAGGGCCACAACAGCGTGGCCATCGAGATCCCGGGCCTGCTGTCCTTCCTCGCCAATGACAACTTCACCTCCTACGTGCCCGGCATCAACGACGTCAACAAGGCCGAGCAGCAGAAGTTCGGGCCCGGTGACTACCGGCCCAACATCCCGGTCGCCTTCTGGGGCTTCCGCTGGATGATCGGCTTCGGCATGGCCTCCCTCGCCATCGGCGTGGCCGGTCTCTGGCTGACCCGCAAAAAGTTCCTGCTGCCGCAGCACCTGCGGGTCGGCGAGGACGAGGTGCCGCACCTGGTGCTGTTCAAGAACAAGGCGCTCAGCCCCAACCTCGGCCCCTGGTTCTGGCGCATCGCGACCTGGACGATGGCCTTCCCGCTGATCGCCAACTCCTGGGGCTGGATCTTCACCGAGATGGGCCGTCAGCCGTGGGTCGTCTACGGCGTCCTGCGGACCCGGGACGCGGTCTCCCCCGGTGTCTCCCAGGGCGAGGTCCTCACCTCGATGGCCGTCTTCACCGCGCTCTACGCGATCCTCGCCGTGGTCGAGGTCAAGCTGCTCGCGAAGTACGTCAAGGCCGGCCCGCCCGAGCTGACGGAGGCCGACCTCAACCCGCCCACGAAGATCGGCGGCGACACCAGTGACGCCGACAAGCCGATGGCCTTCTCCTACTAGGCCGAGGGAACAGCCATGGAACTTCACGACGTCTGGTTCGTCCTGATCGCCGTCCTGTGGACCGGCTACTTCTTCCTGGAGGGCTTCGACTTCGGAGTCGGCATCCTCACCAAGCTGCTGGCCCGGAGCCGGCCCGAGCGCCGGGTGCTGATCAACACCATCGGCCCGGTCTGGGACGGCAACGAGGTGTGGCTGCTCACCGCGGGCGGTGCCACCTTCGCCGCGTTCCCGGAGTGGTACGCCACCCTCTTCTCCGGCTTCTACCTGCCGTTCCTGGTCATCCTGGTCTGCCTGATCGTCCGGGGTGTCGCCTTCGAGTACCGGGCCAAGCGGCCGGAGGAGACCTGGCAGCGCAACTGGGAGACGGCGATCTTCTGGACGTCGCTGCTCCCGGCGTTCCTGTGGGGCGTGGCCTTCGGGAACATCGTGCGGGGTGTGAAGATCGACCGGCACTTCGAGTACGTCGGCGGCGTCGGGGACCTGTTCAACCCCTACGCCCTGCTCGGCGGTCTGGTGACGCTCACGCTGTTCACCTTCCACGGGGCGGTGTTCACCGCGCTGAAGACCGTCGGGGACGTCCGGGTACGGGCGCGGAAGCTGGCCCGGTGGGCCGGGCTGGTCGCGGCCGTCGTGGCGCTCGCCTTCCTGCTGTGGACGCAGGCCGACAGCGGTGACGGCACGAGCCTGATCGCCCTGATCGTGGCTGTCGTCGCTCTGGTGGCCGCCCTCGTGGCCAACCAGCTCGGACGCGAGGGATGGGCGTTCACACTGTCCGGCGTCACCATCGTGGCCGCCGTGGCGATGCTCTTCCTGTCGCTCTTCCCGAACGTCATGCCGTCCACGCTGAACGGGGACTGGAGCCTGACGGTCACCAACGCCTCGTCCAGCCCGTACACCCTGAAGATCATGACGTGGCTGGCGGTCATCGCCACACCGGTCGTCCTGCTCTATCAGGGGTGGACCTACTGGGTGTTCCGCAAGCGGATCGGCACGCAGCACCTCGCTGCCGACGCCGCCGGCGGCGCCGCGCACTGAGTCCGCCGAGGGTGTGTTTCACGTGAAACACACCCTCTGGACCGAAGGGCCTGTTTCACGTGAAACCGATCGATCCACGCCTTCTGCGGTACGCCCGCGCCACCCGGCTCTTCCTCGTGGCGGTCGTCGGGCTGGGTGCCGTGGGCGCCGGTCTGGTCATCGCCCAGGCGATGCTCGTCGCCGAGATCGTCGTCGGAGCGTTCCAGCACGGGCAGTCGGCCGCTGAGCTGCGCACTCCCCTGCTGTTGCTGGCTGTCGTGGCCGTGGGGCGAGCGGTTGTCGCGTGGCTCACCGAACTCGCGGCGCACCGGGCGAGTGCGGCCGTGAAGTCCGAACTGCGCGGGCGGCTGCTCGACCGGGCCGCGGCGCTCGGGCCGGAGTGGCTGAGCGGTCAGCGGACCGGCTCGCTGGTCACCCTGGCCACCCGCGGCGTCGACGCCCTGGACGACTACTTCTCGCGCTACCTGCCGCAGTTGGGCCTCGCCGTGGTGGTGCCGGTGGCGGTGCTGGCGCGGATCGTCACCGAGGACTGGGTGTCGGCGGCGATCATCGTCGGGACGCTGCCGCTGATCCCGGTCTTCATGATGCTGATCGGCTGGGCGACCCAGTCCCGGATGGACCGGCAGTGGCGGTTGCTGTCGCGGTTGTCCGGCCACTTCCTGGACGTCGTCGCGGGACTGCCCACGCTGAAGGTGTTCGGCCGGGCCAAGGCGCAGGCCGCGTCCATTCGGCGGATCACCGGTGAGTACCGGCAGGCCACGCTGCGGACCCTGCGGATCGCCTTCCTCTCCTCCTTCGCACTGGAGCTGCTGGCCACGCTGTCCGTGGCGCTGGTCGCCGTGACGATCGGGATGCGGCTCGTGCACGGAGAGATGGACCTGTACATCGGGCTGGTGATCCTGGTGCTGGCGCCCGAGGCCTATCTGCCGCTGCGGCAGGTGGGGGCGCAGTACCACGCGGCGGCGGAGGGGCTGGCCGCGGCGGAGGAGATCTTCACGGTGCTGGAGACGCCGGTGCCGGCGTCGGGTGCCGGTGCGGTGCCTGCGGGTGCCGTGTCCTTCGAAGGGGTCACCGTTCGTTATCCGGGGCGGGATTCGGACGCGGTGACCGGTGTGTCGTTCACCGTGCGGCCCGGGGAGACCGTGGCGCTGGTCGGGCCGAGCGGGGCGGGCAAGTCGACGCTGCTGGCTGTGCTGCTGGGGTTCGTACGGCCCACCGAGGGGCGGGTGCGGATCGGGGGTGCGGATCTCGCCGGACTGGATCTGGCGGAGTGGCGGTCGCGGATCGCCTGGGTGCCGCAGCGGCCGCATCTGTATGCGGGGACCATTGCGGAGAACGTGCGGCTGGCCCGGCCGGGGGCCGATGACGACGCTGTGCGCCGGGCCCTGCGGGACGCGGGGGCGTGGGAGTTCGTGGCGGGGCTGCCGGATGGTGTCGACACCGTGCTCGGGGAGGACGGGGCGGGGCTGTCGGCGGGACAGCGGCAGCGGCTGGCGCTGGCCCGGGCGTTTCTCGCGGATCGGCCTGTACTGGTGCTGGACGAGCCGACGGCCGCGTTGGACGGGGCGACGGAGGAGGATGTCGTAGCAGCGGTGCGGAGGCTGGCCGTGGGGCGCACCGTGTTGGTCGTCGTGCACCGGCCGGCGCTGTTGGGGGTGGCCGACAGGGTGGTACGGCTGGGAGGTGCCGAGTCCGTACGGCGCCCTGGGTACAGCGGACCTCCCAGGGAGCTCCGCCCCTTGGACTCCCGCCCTGGCCAACCCGCCCCCCGGCTCGCCGGGCTGGAGGGCGACCCGACGGCCGGGCGGGCGCGGCGTGTGCTGGCTCGGGTGCGGGGGGACGGACGGCGGTGGTCGGGGCGGCTGGCCGGGGCCCTGGGGCTGGGAAGCCTGGCGGTCGGCAGTGCGGTCGGGCTGATGGCGACCTCCGGGTGGCTCATCTCGCGGGCCTCGCAGCAGCCGCCGGTGCTGTACCTGATGGTGGCGGTGACCGCGACCCGGGCCTTCGGGATCGGGCGGGCCGTGTTCCGGTACGCCGAGCGGCTGGTGTCGCACGACGCCGTGCTGCGGATGCTGGCCGACACCCGGGTGGCGGTGTACCGGCGGCTGGAGCGACTGGCTCCCGCGGGGCTGCGCGGCGTCCGGCGCGGTGATCTGCTCAGCCGGCTGGTCGCGGACGTGGACGCCTTCCAGGACTACTGGCTGCGCTGGCTGCTGCCCGCCGGAGTCGCCCTCACCGTGTCCGCCGCCTCGGTCGGCTTCACGGCCTGGCTGCTGCCCGAGGCCGGTGCCGTCCTCGCCGTGGGCCTGCTGGCGGCCGGTGCCGGCGTCCCGCTGCTGACCGCGGCCGTGGCCCGGCGGGCCGAGCAGCGGCTGGCGCCCGCCCGGGGCGTCCTCGCGACCCGGGTGACCGACCTGCTCACCGGCACGGCCGAGCTGGCCGTCGCCGGTGCGCTGCCGGCCCGTGCGGACGCGGCCCGCCGGGCCGACGGCACCCTCACCCGGATCGCCGCGCGGTCCGCCGCGGTCACCGGGCTCGGGGACGGGCTGACCGCGCTGATCTCCGGGCTGACCGTCACGGGCACCGCGGTGTTCGGCGCCCAGGCGGTGGCGTCCGGCCGGCTGGGCGGTGTGGCGATGGCCGTGGTGGTCCTGACCCCGCTGGCCGCCTTCGAAGCCGTGGTCGGGCTGCCGCTCGCCGTGCGGTACCGGCAGCGGGTGCGGCGCAGCGCGGAGCGCGTGTACGAGGTGCTGGACGCCCCCGAGCCCGTACGCGAGCCGGAGTCGCCCCGCCAGGCGCCCGCCTCGCCGTTCCCGCTGGTCGTCCAGGGCGTGGTCGCACGGTACGAGGGGCAGCGGCAGGACGCGCTGGCCGGGGTCGACCTGACCCTGGAGCAGGGGCGCCGGGTCGCGGTGGTGGGGGCGTCCGGCTCCGGCAAGACGACCCTCGCGCAGGTGCTGCTGCGGTTCCTCGACCCGCAGGCGGGTTCGTACACGCTCGCCGGTGTGGACGCGTGCGCGCTGGCCGGTGACGACGTACGGCGGCTCGTCGGGCTGTGCGCGCAGGACGCGCACCTCTTCGACAGCTCGGTGCGCGAGAACCTGCTGCTGGCCAGGAAGGACGCGGCCGAGGGCGATCTGCGCGGCGCGCTGGCCCGGGCCCGGCTGCTGGACTGGGTGGACTCGCTGCCCGACGGCCTGGACACGCTCGTCGGCGAGCACGGGGCGCGGCTGTCCGGCGGCCAGCGGCAGCGGCTGGCGCTGGCCCGCGCGCTGCTCGCCGGTTTCCCGGTGCTGGTCCTGGACGAGCCCGCCGAACACCTGGACCTGCCGACGGCCGACGCGCTGACCGCCGATCTGCTGGCCGCCACGGAGGGCCGTACGACGCTGCTGATCACCCACCGGATGGCGGGGCTGGACGCCGTCGACGAGGTGATCGTGCTCGACGCGGGCCGAGTGGTGCAGCGGGGGCCGTACGAGACGCTGATGGCCGAGGCCGGGCCGCTACGGGAGATGGCGCGCCGGGAGGCCGAGACGGAGGCGCTGCAGGCGGCCTGACGAGGTGTCGCGCCCGGGCTCCGCGGCGCTACCGCACCCGGTCCGCCAGCAGCTGCTCGATCACCACGGCGACACCGTCGTCGTTGTTGGCGACCGTGCGGCCCGACGCGGCGGCGATGGCGGCCGGGTGGGCGTTGCCCATCGCGTAGGACCGGCCGGCCCAGGTCAGCATCTCGACGTCGTTGGGCATGTCTCCGAAGGCCACGACCTCCTCGGGCGAGATGCCGCGCTCGGCGCAGCACAGGGCGAGGGTGCTGGCCTTGGAGACGCCGGGGCCGCTCAGTTCGAGCAGGGCGCTGGGGCTGGAGCGGGTGACGTTGGCGTGTTCGGTGACGGCCAGCCGGGCCAGGGTGAGGAAGGCGTCGGGGTCGAGGGAGGGGTGGTAGGCGAGGATCTTGAGGACGGGCTGGTCGGCGTCGGGGCCGTCCGGGGCGAGCAGTTCCTCGGCGGGCAGGAGGGTGTCGGGTATCTCCATGTGCAGCTTGGGATAGTCCGGCTCCTGGTGGAAGCCGTACGTCTGCTCGACCGCGAACACCGTGCCGGGTGCCGCGTCGCGCAGCAGCCGCACGGCCTTCAGCGCGTTCTCCCGGCGCATTTCGCGGACCTTCACGAACCGGTGGGCGCCGGGGCCGCCGTGCAGGTCGACCACGGCGGCGCCGTTGCCGCAGATGGCCAGGCCGTGGCCGTGGACGTGGTCGCTGACCACGTCCATCCAGCGGGCCGGCCGGCCGGTGACGAAGAAGACCTCGATCCCGGCTTCCTCGGCGGCGGCCAGGGCGGCGACGGTCCGCGGGGAGACCGATTTGTCGTCGCGCAGCAGGGTGCCGTCGAGGTCGGTGGCGATCAGCCGCGCGGGGGTGGCGGCGGCAGGGGTCCCGGGCTGTCTGGTCGCTGAGGTCACCCGGTCATTCTCGCGCATATGCCTGCACGGCCGTGCGTGACTGTGCACGGATGAGACACAGATGACGTCCAGGAGGGCCCGCCCGGCTCGGGAAGCCCGGTCGGGAAGCCCGCTGAGGCCCGCTCAGGGACCCCGCCCAGAAGGCCCGGTCGACCGCTCAGTCCAGCTGGGCGAGGGCCTCCATGGCGATCCGCTCGAAGACCTTCTCGTCCGCGGCGAAGTCGGAGTCCGGGACGGGCCAGTGGATCACGATCTCGGTGAAGCCCAGCTCCCGGTGGCGGCCGGCGAAGTCCACGAAGGCGTCCAGGGACGCGAGGGGCCGGCCGCGGTCCGGGGTGAAGCCGGTGAGCAGGACCTTGTCCAGCCCGGCGGCGTCCCGCCCGATGGCCTCGCACGCCTCGGACAGCTTGCCGATCTGCCCGCGCAGGGCCTCGACGGACTGCTCCGGCGTGCCGTTCTCGTACAGCTTCGGGTCGCCGGTGGTCACCCACGCCTGGCCGTGCCGCGCGGCGAGCTTCAGGCCGCGCGGGCCGGTGGCCGCCACGGCGAACGGCAGCCGGGGGCGCTGCACGCAGCCGGGGATGTTCCGGGCCTCGTGCGCCGAGTAGAACCGGCCCTCGTAGGACACCGCGTCCTCGGTGAGCAGCCGGTCCAGCAGGGGCACGAACTCGGCGAACCGGTCGGCGCGCTCGCGCGGGGTCCACGGCTCCTGGCCGAGCGCGGTGGCGTCGAACCCGGTGCCGCCCGCGCCGACGCCGAGCGTGACCCGGCCGCCGGAGATGTCGTCCAGGGAGATCAGTTCCTTGGCGAGGGTCACCGGGTGGCGGAAGTTGGGCGAGGTGACCAGTGTGCCGAGGCGCAGCCGGTCGGTGGCCGCCGCGGCCGCCGTGAGCGTCGGGACCGCGCCGAACCAGGGGCCGTCGCGGAAACTGCGCCAGGACAGGTGGTCGTAGGTGTACGCCGTGTGGAAGCCGAGCTGCTCGGCGCGCACCCAGGCCGCACGGGCGCCCTCGTGCCAGCGGCGGTACGGCAGGATCACGGTGCTCAGACGCAGACTCATGGGTCCGAGCGTAAGCGGCGGCGCCGGCAACGGACGAACCGGTCACGCTACGCGGCCGTAGGGCCACGCGGGGAGCGGGGGAGCCGGGGCCGTACGCCGTCAGCGGGCGCCGGTGAAGCGCAGGTAGCGCGGGGGGACGGCCGCCGTCAGCCAGACCCCGTTGGCGCTGAGGTGGAAGACGTGGCCGTCGCGGTGCATGGCTCCGGCGTCGACGGCCAGCACCACGGGACGGCCCCGCCGGGCACCGACGCGGGTGGCGGTCTCCCGGTCGGCGGAGAGGTGCACGGCGTGCCGGGTCATGGGCCGCAGGCCCTCCGCACGGATGGCGCCCAGGCGCGCGGCGACCGTGCCGTGGTAGAGGTACGGCGGCGGGTCCGCCGGGGGCAGGCCGAGGTCGACCTCGATGCTGTGGCCCTGGCTGGCGCGGATCCTGCCGCCCTCGATCACGAAGCGCCGTTTGTCGTTCGTGGCGACGACGTGGTCGAGCTCCTCACGGGTGAACCGGAAGCCGTGGGCCGTGGCCGCGGTGATCAGCGCCCCGATCTCCACCCAGCCGCCCGCGTCCGGGGTGAGCCCGATGCGCTCGGGCTGGTGGCGCAGGTGCCGGGAGAGGTATTTCGACACCTTCACGGTACGGCGTTCGTCCATGCACCCAGGGTGCGGGAGAGACGCGGATCACGCAGGTTGTTTTTCTCCGGAGGTTTGATCCACAAGCAAGTGCGGTTATCCACAGCGGAATTGGCGAAACTGTGGACAACCGGTGGACGCGGGCCGCCGGGCAGCGGTGCTCACAGCCGCGGCTCCACGCGGGCGATCCGCCGCAACAGCCCCGGTGCGAAACGGGACAGCAGGTGCGCTCCCCTGGCCTCCGGGGTCACCGGGACCACCGCCTTGTCGCCGGCCACCGCGTCCAGGACGGCGGTCGCGACCTTCTCCGGCGGGTAGTTGCGCAGCCCGTACAGGCGGGCGGAGCGCTGCCGGCGGCGGCGCTGTTCCGCCTCGTCGACGCCGGTGAAGCGAGCCGTGGCGGTGATGCCGGTGTTGACGAAGCCCGGGCAGACGGCCGTGACGCCGATGCCCTGGCCGGCCAGCTCGGCGCGCAGGCACTCGGAGAGCATGAGCACGGCCGCCTTGGAGGTGCTGTAGGCGGGCAGTGCGCGCGAGGGCTGGTAGGCCGCGGCGGACGCGATGTTGACGATGTGGCCGCCCTGGCCGCGCTCGGCCATGCGCGCCCCGAAGAGCCGGCAGCCGTGGATCACCCCCCACAGGTTGACGTCCAGCACCGTGCGCCAGTCGTCGGTCGTCGTGGTGAAGAAGGAGCCCGACAGGCCGATGCCCGCGTTGTTGACCAGCACGTCCAGCACGCCGTACGCGTGGTGGACCTTCTCCGCGAGTTTCTCCATGGCCTGCTCGTCGGAGACGTCGGCCGGTTCGGACCAGGCCTCGGCCGCCCCGGCCAGCCGGGCCAGGTCCGCGGTGCGGGCCGCGGCCTCGGCGTCCCGGTCGACGGCGATCACGCGCGCGCCGGCCTCGGCGAAGGCGAACGCGGTCGCCCGGCCGATCCCGCTGCCCGCGCCGGTGACCAGCACCAGCTGCCCGGCGAACCGGTCGGCGTGGCGTCCGGTGGCGGCCGGGACGGGACGCCCGCCGTCCACCGAGGTGACGAACTGGTCGATCCAGGCGGCCACCTGGTCGGGCCGGGTGCGCGGGACCCAGTGCTTGGCCGGGAGCGTGCGCCGGGTCAGCTGCGGCACCCACCGGTCCAGGTCGTCGTAGAGCCGCTCGGAGAGGAACGCGTCCCCCTGGGGGGTGATGAGCTGCACGGGCGCGTGTGCGTACGCGTCCGGGCGCGGCCTGTGCAGCCGGGCGCGGACGTTGTCCCGGTACAGCCAGGCGCCGTGGGCCGCGTCGGAGGGGAGGGAACCGGTCGGGTAGTCGCCGCCGGGGACCCGCTCGGCCCGCTCCAGGATCCCCGGCCAGCGCTTGCCGAGCGGGCCGCGCCAGGCCAGCTCCGGCAGGACCGGCGTGTGCAGCAGGTAGACGTACCAGGACTTGGCGCCCTGTCCGAGGAGCTGGCCCACCCGGCGGGGCGTCGGGCGCTTCACGCGCGCGTCGATCCAGTGCCCGAAGTGGTCGAGGGACGGCCCGGAGATCGAGGTGAAGGAGGCGATACGGCCCTCCGTACGGGCGACCGTGACGAACTCCCAGGACTGCACCGAGCCCCAGTCGTGCCCGACGAGGTGCACGGGCCGGCCGGGGCTGACCGCGTCGGCGACGGCCAGGAAGTCGTCCGTGAGCTTGGCCAGCGTGAAGCCCCCGCGCAGCGGCCGGGGTGCCGTGGAGCGGCCGTGGCCCCGGACGTCGTAGAGGACGACGTGGAAGCGGCCGGCGAGCCGGACGGCCACCTCCGACCAGACCTCCTTGCTGTCCGGGTAGCCGTGCACCAGCACCACCGTCGGCTGCTCCGGGTCGCCCAGCTCGGCCACGCACAGCTCGACCCCGCCGGTGCGCACCCAGCGCTCGCGCGCGTCTCGCAGTGTCACTTCTCCTCCGCCCAGCGCCGCACGTGCGGCAGATCGTCGTCCAGCCAGAAGGCGCTCTCCACGGGGTCCCGGGAGTCGGTGACCACCAGGATCTCCTCGAACTTCGCGCCCGTCCCACGGAAGCCGAGGTGCGGTTCGACCGCCCACAGGCCCGGCCGCGGCGGGTGGTCCGAGAAGCGGTACGGCGACCACAGCGGCGACCAGCCCTCGCGGTGGCCGTGCAGCGCGTCGGCGGCGAGGCCCTTGAGGGCCTGGGTGCCGAACCCGAACAGGTGCGGGGAGAAGCGGCGCTGCCTGACCCGGTCCACCTTGTGGGCGATCACCCCGAAGGGATAGGCGCGGTGCCGGTTGGCGTAGCCCTGACGGACCATGAGCCGGTCCACGTCCTGGTAGATCTCCCGCAGCGGGCGCCGCTCGCGCACCTCGCGCAGGATCAGTTCACGGTGCGCCTCCAGGTCGGCCGTCAGCCGGTCCTGTACCGGGTTCGCGCCCAGCGAGCCGGAGTAGCCGATGTCCGCCGTGTATCCCTCGTACACCGGGGCCATGTCGAGGATGAACGGCATCCCCGGCGCCAGCGCGCGTTCGGTCGGGAAGAACTGCAGCGGGATGCGGAAGTCCACGAACGCCGTGCGGTCCCCGAACCAGGCGAACGGGAGGTGGAACCAGTCCCGCACCCCGCGCTCGCGCAGCCACGCCCGCTGCATCCGCGCCGCCTCGCGCTCGGTCACGCCCGGTTCGAGGCGGGCCGCGACCGCCTCCGCGCACTCGTAGGCGAGGCGCTGCACCCGCCGGAACCCCCGCAGTTCCACGGAGCGTCGGTCGCTCACTGCCGTCGTCATGCCGCTCCGTCCGTCGAGCAAGCTACTGGTCCGTAACGTGACACAGTGAATCTGGCACTTGTTAGAGATGGCGTCAATAGGCGGGATCAAGGGCTGTGGACGACGGGGCCGTGCGCGGCCCCCGGGCCCACCTGTGGGTGGGCGACCCCTAAGGCCCCGTAATACCTGGGGCGGATGGCCGAACGGCTCTGAGGTCTGACGACGGACGTGGTCCGGATCACTACCGTCGAACCCGTGACTGTGATCGCGACCGAAAGCCTGAGCAAGCGGTTCCCCCGGGTGACCGCGCTCGACCGGCTGTCCGTGGACATCGGACCCGGTGTGACCGGACTCGTCGGGGCCAACGGCGCCGGCAAGTCCACCCTGATCAAGATCCTGCTGGGGCTGGCCCCCGCCACGGAGGGCCGTGCCGAGGTGCTCGGCCTGGACGTCGCCACCAAGGGCGCCGCCATCCGCGAGCGCGTGGGCTACATGCCGGAGCACGACTGCCTGCCGCCGGACGTCTCGGCGACCGAGTTCGTCGTCCACATGGCGCGCATGTCCGGCCTGCCGCCCACCGCCGCCCGCGAGCGGACCGCCGACACCCTGCGCCACGTCGGTCTGTACGAGGAGCGGTACCGCCCCATCGGCGGCTACTCGACCGGCATGAAGCAGCGGGTCAAGCTCGCCCAGGCGCTGGTGCACGACCCGCAGCTGGTCTTCCTGGACGAGCCGACCAACGGCCTCGACCCGGTCGGCCGCGACGAGATGCTCGGCCTGATCCGCCGCATCCACACCGACTTCGGCATCTCCGTGCTGGTCACCTCGCACCTGCTGGGCGAACTGGAGCGCACCTGCGACCACGTCGTCGTCATCGACGGCGGCAAGCTGCTGCGCTCCAGCTCCACCACCGACTTCACCCAGACCACGACGACCCTCGCGATCGAGGTCACCGACAGCGACACCCACCCGGACGGCACCCGCGCCGTCCGCGAGGCGCTCCACGCGCGCGGGGCCGACACGCACGCGGAGGCCGGCGGCCTGCCCGGCGCCGGGCACATCCTGCTGCTGACCGCCACGGGCGACGAGACGTACGACCTCGTCCGGGACGTGGTCGCCGACCTCGGCCTCGGCCTGGTCCGCATGGAACAGCGCCGGCACCACATCTCCGAGGTGTTCACCGGCAGCAGCGACGAACAGCGGAAGGAGGCCGTCGGTCATGGCGGTTGACCAGCCCACGTACGCGGCGGCGCCCGCCGGCGACCAGAGCCGCATCCACGACATCGGCTACCGCGGCTACGACGGCCCGCGCCTCGGCCGCGCCTACGCCCGCCGCTCGCTGTACTCGCAGTCCCTGCGCGGCGCCTACGGCCTCGGCCGCTCGGTGAAGTCCAAGGTGCTGCCGATGCTGCTGTTCGCGGTGATGTGCGTGCCCGCCGCCATCATGGTGGCCGTCGCCGTCGCCACCAAGGCGCACGAACTGCCGGTCGCCTACACCCGGTACGCGATCATCATGCAGGCCGTGATCAGCTTGTACGTCGCCTCCCAGGCACCCCAGGCGGTCTCCCGCGACCTGCGCTTCAAGACCGTACCGCTGTACTTCTCGCGGCCCATCGAGACCGCCGACTACGTCCGCGCCAAGTTCGCGGCGCTCGCCTCGGCGCTCTTCGTCCTCACCGGCGCCCCGCTGCTCGTGATGTACGCGGGCGCGCTGCTGTCCAAGATGGGCTTTGCCCACCAGACCAAGGAATTCGCCCAGGGACTGGTCGCCGTGGCCCTGCTCTCGCTGCTCTTCGCCGGTATCGGCCTGGTCATCGCCGCGTTCACCCCGCGCCGCGGCTTCGGCATCGCCGCCGTGATCGCCGTACTGACCATCTCCTACGGCGCGGTGTCCACCCTCCAGGCCATCGCCGACACCCAGGGCAGCGGCAGCGCCGTCCCGTGGATCGGCCTGTTCTCGCCCATCACGCTGATCGACGGCGTGCAGTCCGCCTTCCTCGGCGGCAGCTCCGCCTTCCCCGGCGGGACCGGCCCGTCCGGCGGCGAGGGCGCGGTCTACGTGCTGTTCGTCCTCGGCCTGACCGCCGCCTGCTACGGCCTCCTGATCCGCCGCTACCGGAAGGTGGGCCTGTGATGACCACGCTCTCCATCGACCACGTCTCCCGATGGTTCGGCAACGTCGTCGCCGTCAACGACATCACCATGACCATCGGCCCCGGCGTCACCGGCCTGCTCGGCCCCAACGGCGCCGGGAAGTCCACCCTGATCAACATGATGGGCGGCTTCCTCGCCCCCTCCACCGGCACGGTCACGCTCGACGGCCGGCCGGTGTGGCGCAACGAGTCCGTCTACAAGCACATCGGCATCGTCCCCGAGCGGGAGGCGATGTACGACTTCCTCACCGGCCGCGAGTTCGTCGTCGCCAACGCCGAACTGCACGGACTCGGCGACAAGGCCGCCCAGCGCGCCCTCGCCACGGTCGAGATGGAGTACGCGCAGGACCGGAAGATCTCCACGTACTCCAAGGGCATGCGGCAGCGCGTGAAGATGGCGAGCGCCCTCGTGCACGACCCGTCGCTGCTGCTGCTCGACGAGCCGTTCAACGGCATGGACCCGCGCCAGCGCATGCAGCTGATGGACCTGCTGCGCAGGATGGGCGACGAGGGCCGCACGGTGCTGTTCTCCTCGCACATCCTGGAGGAGGTCGAGCAGCTCGCCCGGCACATCGAGGTCGTCGTCGCCGGACGGCACGCGGCCAGCGGCGACTTCCGCCGGATCCGCCGGCTGATGACCGACCGCCCGCACCGCTACCTGGTGCGCTCCAGCGACGACCGCGCCCTCGCGGCCGCGCTGATCGCCGACCCCTCCACGGCCGGCATCGAGGTCGACCACGCCGAGGGCGCGCTGCGCATCCAGGCCGTCGACTTCGGCCGCTTCACCGCCCTGTTGCCGAAGGTCGCCCGCGACCACGGCATCCGGCTCCACACGGTCTCGCCGTCCGACGAGTCCCTGGAGTCCGTCTTCTCGTATCTGGTCGCGGCGTAGGAGGCCGAAGATGTACGACCCCACCGTCGCCCGACTCACCTACCGGGCCCTGCTCGGCCGTCGCCGGGCCCTCATCCTCGGCGCGCTGCCGCTGCTGCTCATCGTGATCTCCGTGGCCGTGCGCGCCCTGACCGGCGCCGACGACCAGACGGCCGCCGACGTCCTCGGCGGGTTCGCGCTCGCCACCATGGTGCCGATCATCGGTGTCATCGCGGGCACGGGCGCGATCGGCCCGGAGATCGACGACGGCTCCGTGGTCTACCTGCTGTCCAAGCCGCTCAAGCGGCCCACGATCATCCTCACCAAGCTGATCGTCGCCATCGCCGTGACCATGGTCTTCTCGGCGGTGCCGACGCTGATCGCGGGGCTGATCCTGAACGGCAACGGCCAGCAGATCGCCGTCGCCTACATGGTGGCCGCGCTGGTCTCCTCCATCGCCTACTCGGCGCTCTTCCTGCTGCTCGGCACGGTCTCCCGGCACGCGGTGGTCTTCGGGCTCGTCTACGCCCTGGTCTGGGAGGCGCTGTTCGGCTCCCTGGTGCCGGGCGCGCGCACCCTGAGCGTCCAGCAGTGGTCGCTGGCCGTCGCCCACAAGATGGCCGGCGGGGACCTGGTGACCTCCGAGGTGGGCCTGCCGACGGCCACCGTGCTGCTGGTGGCGGTCACCGTGCTGGCCACCTGGTACGCCGGGCAGAAGCTGCGCTCGCTGACGCTGGCGGGCGAGGAGTGAGCCCCAAGGGCCCGCCGCGGCCTTGACGGGGACTTCACCCCCCCGGGGCACAGGACGGGCCGCAGCCCGGGCGTTCCACGGAGCCCCGGGCCGGCCGGTTCTTCGGCAAGGCGCGGCACCGCAGGTGGCGCCGCCGGTAACGGCCGTTTGTCCGATTTTAATCGGTGGCGCCCAACTCGGCGGCGGTGCAGAGTGGTTGTGCACCATCCGCCGGGATCGTCCCGGCGTCACCGACCGGGAGTGGAGGTGGGCGATGTCCATGCACGGCAGTACGCCCGGCTCCCGACAGGGCAGCCCGAGGCCGGCTCCGGGGTGATTCCCTACCGCTCCGTGGAGCCACGGAAGCTGCCCGGGGCGGTCGCTTCGAGCACGCGATGTCGCTCTCGCGTGGACCGCCCTCCCGGAGGATTGGCCGAGTGGTAAGGCACCGGCTCGCGCTGTGTTCCGCACAGGCGAGCCGCGGTCGGGCATGGGCATGCCCGCGCACGTTCGACCCGTGCATCCTCCGCAAGACGTCACAGCCCCCGCGGCGCCCGGCGCGGAACGAGTCCGTCCGGGGCAACCGGGCGCTGCCCCGGACCGCTAGCCGAGCAGCCGCTCCAGCACCACCGCGATGCCGTCCTCCTCGTGGGACGACGTGACCTCGTCGGCCACCGCCTTCAGTTCCTCGTGGGCGTTGGCCATGGCCACGCCGTGGGAGGCCCAGGCGAACATCGGGATGTCGTTGGGCATGTCGCCGAAGGCGATCGTGTCGGCGGCCTTCAGGCCCAGCCGGCGGGCCGCCAGCGACAGGCCCGTGGCCTTGGACAGGCCGAGCGGCAGCAGCTCGACGATGCCCGCGCCCGCCATGGCCACCGTGACGAAGCCGCCGGCCGTCCGCCGGGCCGCGTCCGCCAGCTCGTCGTCGCTCAGCGTCGGATGCTGGATGTAGATCTTGTTCAGGGGCGCCGTCCAGAGGTCGGAGGCGTCCGTGAACGGGGTCGCGGGCAGCGTGCCGGTGACCGCGTACCCCGGGCCCACCAGCACCTCGCCGTCGAGGCCGTCCCGGCTGGCCGCCAGGTACAGCGGCCCCACCTCGGCCTCGATCTTGGCCAGGGCCACGCCCGCCAGCTGCCGGTCCAGGGTGACCGAGGTCAGCAGGCGGTGCGCGCCGGCGTCGTAGACCTGGGCGCCCTGGCCGCAGACGGCGAGGCCGGCGTAGCCGAGGTCGTCCAGGATGTGCCGGGTCCACGGGACCGCGCGGCCGGTGACGACGATGTGCGCGGCGCCCGCCGCGGTGGCCGCGGCGAGCGCGTCACGCGTGCGCCGCGAGATCGACTCGTCGGAGCGCAGCAGCGTTCCGTCGAGGTCGGTGGCGACGAGCCCGTAGGGGAAACTCACCGGGACACCGGCTCCAGGACCTCACGGCCGCCCAGGTACGGGCGCAGCACCTCGGGGACCCGGACGGAGCCGTCGGCCTGCTGGTGGTTCTCCAGGATCGCCACGATCGTGCGCGGTACGGCGCACAGCGTGCCGTTGAGGGTGGCGAGCGGCTTGACCTGCTTGCCGTCGCGGACCCGGATGGACAGCCGGCGGGACTGGAACTCGGTGCAGTCCGAGGTCGAGGTCAGCTCCCGGTACTTGCCCTGGGTCGGGATCCACGCCTCGCAGTCGTACTTGCGGGCGGCCGAGGAGCCGAGGTCACCGGAGGCGACGTCGATGACGCGGAACGGCAGCTCCAGCGAGGTCAGCCACTGCTTCTCCCACTCCAGCAGGCGCTGGTGCTCGGCCTGGGAGTCCTCGGGCGCGACGTACGAGAACATCTCGACCTTGTCGAACTGGTGCACCCGGAAGATGCCCCGGGTGTCCTTGCCGTGGGAGCCGGCCTCGCGGCGGAAGCACGGGGAGAAGCCCGCGTACCGCAGCGGCAGCCGGTCGGCGTCGATGATCTCGTCCATGTGGTAGGCCGCCAGCGGGACCTCGGAGGTGCCGACCAGGTACAGGTCGTCCTTGTCGAGGTGGTAGACGTCCTGCGCGGCCTGGCCGAGGAAGCCGGTGCCGGCCATCGACTGCGGGCGGACCAGCGCCGGGGTCAGCATCGGTGTGAAGCCGGCCGCGGTCGCCTGGGCGATCGCCGCGTTCACCAGGGCCAGCTCCAGCAGGGCGCCGACGCCGGTGAGGAAGTAGAAGCGGGAGCCGGAGACCTTGGCGCCGCGCTCGACGTCGATGGCGCCGAGCAGCTGGCCCAGCTCCAGGTGGTCCCGGGGCTCGAAGCCCTCGGTGCCGAAGTCGCGGATCGTGCCGTGCGTCTCCAGCGTGACGAAGTCCTCCTCGCCGCCGACGGGCACGTCGGGGTGGACGAGGTTGCCCAGCCGGAGCAGCAGCTCGTGGGTCTCGGTGTCGGCCGCGTCGCGCTCGGCGTCGGCGGCCTTGACGTCGGCCTTCAGCTGCTCGGCGCGCTTGAGCAGCTCGGCCTTCTCGTCGCCGGTGGCCTTGGGGATCTGCTTGCCGAGCTGCTTCTGCTCGGCGCGCAGCTCGTCGAAGCGGACGCCGGAGGACCTGCGCCGCTCGTCGGCAGACAGGAGGGCGTCGACGAGCGCGACGTCCTCTCCACGGGCGCGCTGGGACGCGCGCACACGGTCGGGGTCCTCACGAAGCAGGCGAAGGTCAATCACGTGGCCAAGGCTACCGGTGCGGGGTCGCGGCTCACGAATCACTATTCCGGGGAGTTCTGATTCGCGGCTTACCGTCCGTTATGCGTTAATTGCCGCCCGTGTCACTCCGGCAAGCCGCGTACGTCCACGGCGTGCGTCAAGGGAAAAGTGTCTCACTCCCTGGGACGGGGCACGTCCCGGGCGCCCGGTTGACCGGATTCCCTTGTGGAGAACGGGATTTGGCGGCGTAGTTGTCCACAGGAATCCACGCCCCCTGAAGAGTTATCCACAGGCTGTGTGGAAGGTCTGTGGATTTCGGAATTGATCACTCCGGAAAGCTCGAACGTGTTGAAGAATTCCTAGGTCAAACCCTGCCGACACCCGCGTTCGGGTGGAAAACGGTCCCCCCAAAAGATGAACCGAAGGAAACGGGTGGACGAAGGGTGACCCAGGGACGGATGGCCTCCACCGGGGCTTACAGGGCGATTTGTCGACCCGCTGACCCCACTCTGTCGACTTGTCCCCAGGTCGAGAAGGGCACCTGTGGATAACTCCTGTGGATAACGTTCGTATGCAGGTACGACCGGGTGCAGACCGGGTGTGGACCGGGTGCGGGCGGGTTAGAACCGGCCGTCCTGGCAGCGCGCCACCCAGTCCGCCGCCGCCATGAACTCCTCGTCCGACGTCCCCGGCGGTGTCGGTCGGGCCTCGCCCGGTGTGATGTCGGCGCGGGGATAGGAACCGAGGTAGCGCACCTGGAGACAGATCCGCCGCAGCCCCATGAGCGCCTCCGCCATCCGCCGGTCGGCGATATGGCCCTCGGCGTCGATGCAGAAGCAGTAGTTGCCGATGCCGGCGCCGGTCGGCCGGGACTGGAGCAGCATCAGGTTGATGCCCCGCGAGGCGAACTCGCCGAGCAGGTCGCGCAGCGCGCCGGGGTGGTCGTCGCGCTGCCACAGCACCACCGAGGTCTTGTCGGCGCCGGTGGGCGCGGCCGGCCGGGCCGGGCGGCCGACCAGCACGAACCGGGTCTGCGCGTTCTCCGCGTCGTGGATCCCGGTCTCCAGTGCCTCCAGGCCGTACCGGGCGGCGGCGAACTCGCCCGCGAAGGCGGCGTCGTAGCGGCCCTCCTGGACCAGGCGGGCGGCGTCCGCGTTGGAGGCGGCCGACTCCCACAGGGCGTCCGGGAGGTTGGCGCGCAGCCAGTTGCGCACCTGGGGCTGGGCCGCCGGGTGCGCGGAGACCGTCTTGATGTCCGTGAGCTTCGTGCCGGGACGGACCAGCAGCGCGAAGGTGATCGACAGCAGCACCTCGCGGTAGATCATCAGCGGTTCGCCGGCGACCAGTTCGTCCAGGGTGGTGGTGATGCCGCCCTCGACGGAGTTCTCGATCGGCACGAACGCGGCCTCGGCCTCGCCGGCCCGCACCGCGTCCAGCGCGGACTGCACCGACACGTAGGGGATCAGCTCCCGGGTGGCCGCCTCCGGAAGCGTGCGCAGAGCGACCTCGGTGAAGGTCCCCTCCGGGCCGAGATAGGCATAGCTCGCTGGCATGTCCCTCACCCTAATGGCCGCGGGGAGAGCCGTCGCACGTGTCTCATGGATGCCACTCGACCGGGTGGTTTGAACCCGGTTCACCCCTCCAGGAGCCGCTGTCCCACGTATTCACCCTTCGCCGCCCCGCCCGGCACCGCGAACAGGCCGCTGGCCTCGTGCCGGATGTACTTCGACAGCGCGTCGCCCCGGTCGAGCTTGCGCTGCACCGGTACGAAGCCGCGCAGCGGATCGGCCTGCCAGCAGACGAAGAGCAGACCGGCATCGGGCGTGCCGTCCGCGTCGATGCCGTCGTGGTAGGAGAACGGGCGCCGCAGCATGGCCGCGCCGCCGTTCTCCTCGGGCCGGGTGATCCGCGCGTGCGCGTTCAGCGGGACGACGTAGTCGCCGTTCGCGTCGGTCTTCTCCAGGTCCATCGGGGTGGTCTCGTCGCCGCCGGACAGCGGCGCCCCGTCGGCCTTCCGGCGCCCGATGACCTGCTCCTGGGCAGCCGGCGACAGCTTCTCCCAGTCGTCCAGGAGCATGCGGATCCGGCGTACGACGGCGTAGGAGCCGTTCGCCATCCAGGCGGGCTCGCCCGATGCGGGCACGAAGATCCGCCGGTCGAAGTCGGCTTCGGCGGGCTTCGGGTTGCGGGTGCCGTCGACCTGGCCCATGAGGTTGCGGGCCGTCATGGGGTGGGCGGTGGCGCCCGGGCTGCGGTTGAAGCCGTTCATCTGCCAGCGCACCCGCGCGGCCGAGCCCGCGTCCTTCTGGATCGCGCGCAGGGCGTGGAAGGCGACCAGGGCGTCGTTCGCACCGATCTGCACCCACAGGTCGCCGTCGCTGCGGGACTTGTCGAGCCGGTCGGAGGAGAAGTCCGGCAGCGGGTCCAGGGCGGCCGGCCGCTGCTTCTCCAGGCCGGTCCGGGCGAAGAAGCGGTGGCCGAAGCCGAAGGTGACGGTCAGCGAGGACGGACCCGCGTCCCGGGCCACACCGGTGTCGCCGTGCGGTGCGGCCTCGCCCGCCATCAGACGCTCGGCCGTCGCCGACCAGCGGCGCAGCAGGGCCGCCGCCTCCTTGCGGCCCGCGCCAGGCGCCAGGTCGAAGGCGACGAGATGGCCGCACGCCTGGAGGCCCTCGGTGATGCCGGGCTGGTGTTTCCCGTGAAACATCGCCCGGCCGGAGCCCACCGAGGTCAGCGGGGTGGCCCCGGCGGGTGCGGCGGCGTAGCCCACGGCCCCGCCGGCGGCGCCGAGCACGAGGCCGGTGGCGCCGGCGGTGCCGAGCAGGGCGCGCCGCGAGACGCCGCCGGTGCCGGGGACGGGCACGGGCCGCGCCGGCGGGGCCTCGGGCGTACGGGCCTGGGGGACGGACTGGTCGGGCATGGTGGGGTTCAGCCGATCTGCGCGTTCTTGGAGACGGTGACCTGGTCGATGTCGGAGGTGCGGACCGTGACGGCGATCTTCCAGTCGCCGGCCATGGGGATCTGCACGCCGTTCGCCGACCAGTGGCCGGTGGCGATGTGGTCGGGGTTCACGGGGAGCGGGCCGATCTTCTTCGCCTCCAGGGTGAAGGCGAGCTTCACCTCGGGGACGTCGAAGGCCCGGCCGTTGCGCCGCTGGACGTAGACGTGCATCTCGTTGCCGCCCACGCGCGCGGGGTCGAGGTCGATGCTGACGACGCCCTTGCCGTCGGCGCCGCCGGTGTCGAAGGGCATGTCCAGGGTGAGCGCGCCGGACGTCGCCGAGGTGTCGGAGCCGGCCGACGCGGAGGTGGCCGCCTTGGCCTCCTGCTCGGTGCGGCCCGGCTCGGTCTGGGTCAGCGCGGTGGTGACGGCGAGCAGCACGAGGGCGACGCCGGCCTCGGCGAGCACCGAGCGGCGCAGGCCGAAGCGGTTCGGGTCGGCGTCGCGCAGCCGCTTCTCGCGGGCGGCGTCGACGGCCGCGCGCTGCCGGGCGAGCTGGGCGGCCCGTCCGGAGTCGCCGGCGCCGGTGCCGCCGCCGGCCTTGCCGCCGCCGCCGGCCTTGCCGCCGCCGGCGGCCGGCTGCGCGGCGGTGACCTGCTCCTTGCGGGCTTGGGCCTGGGTCGTGCGCGACGCCTTCCCGGAGCGGGTGACCGGGTCGGTGAGCCGGCCCGTCCAGCGCCGGGACACGGCCGCGATACCGACCAGCACCGCCACCAGGGCGATCTTGACAAGCAGCAGCTGTCCGTAACGGGTCTCGGTGAACGCCGACCAGGAGCCGAGCTGCCGCCAGGACTGGTAGACGCCGGTGACCACGAGGGCGAGGACGGAACCGAAGGCCACCCGGGAGTAGCGCCGTACGGCGGCGGCCTCGACCGGGGTGTCGGCGGGCGCCCGGTACAGGGCGGTCAGCAGGGTGGTGAGGCCGCCCAGCCAGGCGGCGACGGCCAGCAGGTGGACGACGTCGACCGGCATGGCGAGGCCCGGCTGGAGCCCGGTGGAGGCGTGCTCGGCCATGGCCCAGCTGGCCGCGAGCCCGGCCGCGACGACCACTCCGCCGACCGCGAGCCCGAAGGTCAGGTCGCGCTTGTCCTGGTCCTCCTCGCGGCGGGTGTAGGTGCCGAAGAGGACGGCGACGAACAGCGCGGCGGCGGCGAGCAGCAGCAGCCGGGAGACCAGGGCGGCACCGGTCTTGGTCTGGAGCACCTGGCCGAGCAGGTCGAGGTCGAAGACGTCGGCGAACTTGCCGGAGGTGGTGTACGCACCGCGCAGGAGCAGCAGCCACAGGGTGGCCGCGGTCAGCGCCACCCAGCCGCCGACGACCAGCCGCTGCAGGGGCCGTACGCCTGCGCCGCGCTGCCAGCAGGCGAGGACGAAGGCCGCGCCGCCGGCGAGCACGATGAAGCCGGCGTACGACACGTACCGCCCGAACGCGTAGAGCCCGCCCACCACTCCGCCGCCGGCGGCCGGTCCGGTGCCGGAGACGACGGTCGGCGAGGGCGCCCCGACGGAGAAGGTGTAGGCGCCGGCGACGGGGTGGCTGTCGGCGGAGACGACCTGGTAGGTGACGGTGTAGGTGCCCTTGGCGAGGCCGCTCTTGAGCTGCACGGCGTACGTCGTCCCGCTCACGTTGGCGGGGCTGCCCGTCTGCACCGGCCTGCCCTTGGGGTCGAGGACGCGCAGGGAGTCGTCGTTCATCGCCACCTTCTCGGAGAAGGTGAGCGACACCTGGGTGGGCGCCTTGTCGGCCACCACCCCCTGTGCGGGGTCGCTGCCGGTCAGCGCCGCGTGGGCGGAGGCCGGTCCGGCGCCCGCCAGCAGCGCACCGGTGACGGCGATGAACAGCAGCACCAGGATCCGCAGGCGGGGGGTGATGGTCCGGGTCACGGTGGTCCCTCCCTCAGTGGCCGGTCGACGGGTTGTACGTGGTGGGCCTCACCGGCATCTCGACGGTGAGGGACCCGGACTTGGCGAAGCCGAGCTTCAGGGTGACCTTCTGGCCCTGCTTCGGCGCCCGCTTCAGCTTCTCGAACATCAGGTGGTTGCCGCCGCTGCGGAACACCAGTCGTCCGTGGGCCGGTATGGGGAAGGAGGACTTCTCCGTCATGGCCCCGCCGGTCGTGCTGTGCATGGTGACCTCGCCGGCGACGTCACTGCTGACCGAGGTCAGCTCGTCCCCGGTGCCGCCCTTGTTGGTGATCGTCAGGAACCCGGCGGCCATGTCGGCGGAGACGGGCTGGGGCATGTAGGAGGCGCTGACGGACAGTTCGGCCCGCTCCGGGCCCGCGCCGGAGCCCGAGCAGCCGGTGAGGGCCAGGGTGCCGGTGAGCGCGCCCGCGGTCAGGACGGCGGTCCGACGCCTCACGGCTTGGCTCCCTCGACGAGCTTGGGCAGGTCCTTGGTGTACTCGTCGACCGTGGTGTCCTCGCCGTAGAGGACGTAACCGGCGTCGGTCTTCGGGGAGAAGGCGATGACCTGGGTGCCGTGCACGGAGACGAGCTTGCCGTTCTTGTCCTTCGTGGTCGGCTCCACGGAGATGCCCAGGGACCGGGCGCCGGCCTGGATCCTGGCGAAGTCGCCGGTCAGGCCGATGAACCGGGGGTCGATGCCCTTGAGCCACTTGCCCAGCTCGGCGGGGGTGTCACGGCCGGGGTCGGTGGTGACGAACACCACCCGCAGGTCGTCCTGCTCGGCCTTGGGCAGCGCCTTCTTGGCGACGGCGATGTTGCTCATCGTCGTCGGGCAGATGTCGGGGCAGTGGGTGTAGCCGAAGTAGACGAGGGTCGGGTGGCCCGCGGTCTCCTTGCGCAGGTCGTACTGCTTGCCGCGGGTGTCGGTGAGGACCAGGGCCGGCTTGGTGAAGGGCTGGTCGAGGACGGTGGCGGCCTTGCCCGTGCCGGATCCTCCCGAGACCACGGCGACCGGCGACCCGGAGTCGTCCCCGGTGCCGCAGGCGGACAGGGTCAGGGTGGCGGCGGCGAGCAGCACGGCCGCGGTGAGCGTCTTCTTGCGCATAGAAAAATGTCCCAGATGTGTGAACTCCGGCGCGCACCGGGGTCGGGCGGGGCGTCGTGTGACGGCCTCGCGCGACGCCCGGTGCGCGCGGCGGAAGGAAAGGCTCAGGCGGCGGTCCGGCGGCGGCCCGCGAGGACGCCGTAGGCCACGCCGGCGACACCGATGACGATGCCGACCACGCCGAGCACGCGTGCGGTGGTGTCACTGTCGCTGCCGGAGTCCCCGGCGGCGGCCGTCTTCCCGGTCTTCTCGGCGGTGTTCTCGGCGCTCGCCGTGCCGTGGTGGTCGTCGGTGGCGGCGGACAGCTCCAGGACCGGCGCCGGGTTCTCCGGCTCGTCCTTGCCCTCCTGCGGCACCTCGATCCAGCGCACGACCTCCTTGTCGGAGTACGTCTGGACCGCCTTGAAGACCAGTTCGTCGGTGTTCTCGGGCAGGGCGCCCAGGGAGAGCGGGAACTTCTGGAAGTAGCCGGGCTCGATGCCCTTGCCGTCGGCGGTCCAGGTGACCTTGCTGACGGCCTCGTCGATCTTCTCGCCGTGCATGGTCAGCGGCTTGGCCAGCTTGGACTTGGTGACCTCGGCCTTCCAGCCGGGGACCGGCTGCGGCATCACCGAGGCGATCGGGTGCTCGGCCGGGAGGTTCACCTCGACCTTGGTGGTCGAGGCGTTGTCGCGCTCGTTGGGGACCTTGAAGTCCACGACCGCGTAGCCGCCCTTGGCCGCGGGGCCCTCGGGCTGCACGGAGACGTGCGCGAAGGCGGGGGCGGACAGGGCCAGGACGGCCGTACCCGCGGCGGCAGCGGCGGCGGCGATACGAGAAGCCTTCATGGAAGGAAGCACTCCACTCTGAGTGAGGTCCGGTGGTGAAAGGGGATACGCGCGCGAGGGGCCGGCGTCTTGGCCGAGCCGCGGCACATGTGCGCACGCGCGCGTGCCGCACGACGGCGGCGCACCGGGTTCCGTGTCCGTGGAGGGGAGCGGTGGCCGCGTCAGGCGGCGAGGAGGAAGGCGGCGGCGGGCGGGCCGCGCCGGATCACCGTGTGCTGGAGGACGGCGGTGTGCGGGGCCGGTGTCTCGTCCCGGTCGGGGCGCGGGCCGCGACGGCCGGCCTCGGCGGCGGGGAGCAGCCCGGCGCACAGGACGCGTGCCAGCGCGAGCGCGGCGCGCAGGGAGCGGACGAGCGCCCCCTCCGCGACTCCATGCACCGACAGCTCGATGAGCCGCAGCACGGCCAGGTCCCCGCGGCGCAGCAGCCAGCCCGCGGCGAGGGCCGCGAGCACATGGCCCAGCAGCATCGGCAGCGAGGGCAGCAGGCCGGCCGAGGCGCCGGTGGCGTCGTGCGCGTGCTCCAGGGTGCCCAGGGCGGCCGTGGGCCGGCCGGCCCGGTCGACGAGGCGCGCGTCGAGCAGCAGCCGGAAGGCGTGTCCCGGGGTGACGGATGCCGGGGCCGACCCGCACAGCAGCCGGGTGGCCCGCTCGACCAGGGCGCTGTCGCTCAGCACCCCGCCCGTCGTCCCGGCCGGCATCCCGGCCATCGTGACCTGGTGCTGGCCCAGCCCGAACAGCGTGTGCAGCACGGTCTGGCCGAGGGCGAGGAGCGCGGCGATGCCCGGCAGCGAGCGGGCCCGCCCGGCGAGCGGTGCCGCGGCCAGCAGGGCGCCGAGGAAGCCCGCACCGAGCGACCACAGCGGCACGCCCGCGCAGGAGGCCAGGGTGTGCCCGCACGCGGCCAGCGCGACACAGACCGCGGCGAACACCGCGGCCCGCAGGATCCGGAGCCCGGCTCCGGGACGCGCCGTGCGCGGGTGGGGGGCAGACATGGCGGCCTCATCATCGCACTGCCGCGGTCCGCCGCCCACGGCAGGGCCCGCGGGTCCATCCTTGCGCGCCGCACCTCATACACCGATTCCGCCCCAGGCGCATCGGCCGGACGGGCGGACCCATGGCGACGGAGTGCTTACGACCGCCTACGGGCGGCAATACGTAACGGTATGTCGAGCCGGCCAGGAGGCTGGAGCATGAGCATCTGGTGGTCACTCCATCTGCGGCGCGAGGCCGCCAGCGTGCCGCTCGCCCGGCGGCTGCTGATCGGCACGATGGAGACGGCGGGCGTCGACCCGGACATCTCCTACGACCTGTCCGTCGCCCTGAGCGAGGCCTGCGCGAACGCCGTCGAGCACGGCGGGGACGCGGCGCCCGGCACCTCGGAGGCCTACCGGGTGACCGCCTATCTCGACGGCGAGAAGTGCCGTATCGAGGTCTGCGACTCCGGTCCCGGCCTCGCGCGCCCCCCGGACCCCCGGCCGGCCCGTCCGGACGCCGAGCACGGCCGCGGTCTCTGTCTGATCCGGGAACTCGCCGACCACGTCCACATCGGGGCCAGGCCCGGCCGGGGCGGCACGGTGGTCAGCTTCGACAAGATCCTGAAGTGGAAGAAGGATCCTTCACTGCTCACGGCGTGAGGGCCGGCGGGCCGGCTCCAGCACCCGCGCCAGCGCCTCCAGGGCCTCGGGGTACGACCGCTCCCGGGGCGTGCCGTAACCGACGACCAGTCCCTGCGGCCGGCCGGGGCCCGGGGCGTGCCAGTGCTCGCCGAGCGTGCCCACCGCCAGGCCCTCCGCCTCCGCGCGGGCCAGCGCCTCGGCCTCGTCCGGCACCTCGACCAGCGCGTGCAGCCCGGCCGCGATCCCGCGCACGCTGCGCCGCGCCCCCAGCCGGTCCAGCAGCTGGTCCCGGCGCCGCCGGTAGCGCAGCCGGCACGCGCGCACGTGCCGGTCGTAGGCGTGGCTGTCGATCAGCTCGGCGAGGGCGAGCTGGCCGATGGTCTCGGTGTGGTGGTCGCTGTGCAGCTTGGCGTCGGCGACCGCGTCGACCAGGTGCGGGGGCAGCACCATCCAGCCGAGGCGGAGCGCGGGGCCGAGCGTCTTGGAGGCGGTGCCCAGGTAGACGACCTGGCCCGGTGCCATGCCCTGCAGGGCGCCGACCGGCTGCCGGTCGTAGCGGAACTCGCCGTCGTAGTCGTCCTCGACGATCAGGCCGCCCCGCGCGCGGGCCCAGTCGGTGAGCGCCCGGCGCCGCTCGGGGTGCAGGGTCACCCCGGTCGGGTACTGGTGGGCCGGCGTGACCACCACGGCCGCCGCCCCGCCCAGCTCCTCGGGGCGCACCCCGCGCGAGTCGACCGGGACCGGCAGGACCGTTCCGCCGTTGTGCCGCACCACCTGCCGGTGGAAGGGCAGCCCCGGGTCCTCCATGGCGACGGCGGCGCCGTCCAGCACGCGCGTGAGCAGCGCGAGGCCCTGCACGTACCCGGAGGTGACGACGATCCGCTCCGGCGGCGCGAGCACCCCGCGAGCCCGGCCCAGGTAGCCGGAGAGCGCGGTGCGCAGCTCGATCCGGCCGCGCGGGTCACCGTAGTCGTACGCCAGCGAGGGGGCCGTCGCTATGGCCCGGCGCAGCGCGCGCAGCCAGGCGGCCGCCGGGAACGCGCCGACGTCCGGGCTGCCCGGGCGCAGGTCGAAACGCGGCGCCCGCGCGTGGGCGCGCGCCTGCGGCGCCTCGGCGTCCACGGCCGGGAGTTCGGCGACCCGGGTGCCGGACCCCTGGCGGGCGGTCAGGTACCCCTCCGCGACCAGCTGGTCGTACGCCGCCTTGGCGGTCCCCCGGGAGATCCCCAGCTCGGCCGCGAGCCGCCGGGTGGCGGGCAGCCGGGTGCCGGGGACGAGCCGCCCGTCGCGCACGGCGTCCCTGAGCGCCCGCTCCAGGCCCACTCGGCGGCCGTCCGCCGCGTCCGGTTCCAGATGCAGGTCGACACCGACCCCGGACCAGAAGTCGTCCACGTATCCCACCCCCGTCAGTGCCCGCGCCCCGAGGGGCGCGGGACTGTGTCGATATGCGGCTCCCCCGCGCGGGCGCGACCGGCCACGGCGAGACCAGCACGCCAAATGGCCGGGCACCTCCCGGTACCCGGCCATTCAAACGCACATCAGCCCTTCAGTGCGGCCATCCACGCCTCGACCTCGTCCGAGCGGCGGGGCAGGCCCGCCGAGAGGTTCGTGTTGCCGTCCTCGGTCACCAGGATGTCGTCCTCGATCCGGACGCCGATGCCCCGGTACTCCTCCGGCACGGTCAGGTCGTCGGCCTGGAAGTACAGCCCCGGCTCGACGGTGAGCACCATGCCCGGCTCCAGCACGCCGTCCACGTACGTCTCGGTCCGCGCGGCGGCGCAGTCGTGGACGTCCATGCCGAGCATGTGCCCGGTGCCGTGCAGGGTCCAGCGGCGCTGCAGGCCCAGCTCCAGGACGCGCTCGACCGGGCCCTCGACCAGGCCCCACTCGACGAGCTTCTCGGTCAGCACGCGCTGCGCGGCGTCGTGGAAGTCGCGGTACTTGGCGCCCGGCTGCACGGCCGCGATGCCGGCCTCCTGGGCCTCGTACACGGCGTCGTAGATCTTCTTCTGGATCTCGCTGTACGTGCCGTTCACCGGCAGCGTGCGCGTGACGTCGGCGGTGTACAGCGTGTGCGTCTCCACGCCGGCGTCGAGCAGCAGCAGGTCGCCGGAGCGGACCGGGCCGTCGTTGCGCACCCAGTGCAGGGTGCAGGCGTGCGGGCCGGCCGCGCAGATGGAGCCGTAGCCGACGTCGTTGCCCTCCACGCGCGCGCGGAGGAAGAAGGTGCCCTCGATGTAGCGCTCGCTCGTCGCCTCGGCCTTGTCGAGGACCTTGACGACGTCCTCGAAGCCGCGGACGGTCGAGTCGACCGCCTTCTGCAGCTCGCCGATCTCGAAGCCGTCCTTGACCAGCCGCATCTCGGAGAGGAAGACGCGCAGTTCCTCGTCGCGCTCGGCGGTGACCTTGTCGGTCAGGGCCGCCTCGATGCCGGCGTCGTAGCCGCGCACCACGCGGACGGGGCCGGTGGCCTCGCGGAGCGCGTCGGCCAGCTCGCGCACGTCGGCGGCCGGGATGCCGTACAGCGCCTCGGACTCGGTGAGGGAGTGGCGGCGGCCGACCCACAGCTCGCCCTGGCCGGAGAGCCAGAACTCGCCGTTCTCGCGGTTCGAGCGGGGCAGGAGGTAGATCGTCTCCTCGTGGCCGCCGTCCTTCGGTTCCAGGACCAGGACGCCGTCCTCGGTCTGGTTGCCGGTGAGGTAGGCGTACTCGACGGAGGCGCGGAAGGGGTACTCGGTGTCGTTCGAGCGGGTCTTCAGGTTGCCCGCCGGGATCACCAGGCGCTCGCCCGGGAAGCGGGCGGAGAGCGCCGCGCGCCGGCGCGCGGTCTCGGCGGCCTGCGGGACCGGCTGAAGGTCGCGCAGCTCCGTGTCGGCCCAGCCGGACTGCATGTTCTCGGCCAGCTCGTCGGAGACGCCCGGGTACAGGCCGTTCTTCCGCTGCTTGACGGTCTCCTCGGCCTCGGTCTCCGGGCCCTCCGCGGTGGCGGAGTCAGGGACAGCCGGGTTGAGCTCGTCGGACACGTGATCCTCCTCGATACGCCATTGATCTCCCCCGGGGCCCGCGGCGCTCCTGCTTGTGGCCGAGCGGGGACCTCCATCATCGTACGGTCGTACCGGGAGCGGGCGGGGTCGGATGACCTGTTATGCCCGGTCATGCCGACACGCCCGGGCCCGGGTCCGCGGCCTCCTCAGTCGAAGCGGACCGCGAGCAGGACCACGTCCTCCTCGCTGTCGGCGGCGTCCGGGCCGTCGGGCAGGACCGCGCGCAGGACGTGGTCGGCGACGGCGCCCGGATCGTGCCGCACCGCGCGCGGGACGCCCGCGGCGGCGGCGTGCAGCCGGGCGAAGGCGCGGTCCATCGGGTCGCCGGTACGGTGCAGCAGCCCGTCGGTGTACAGCAGAACCGTCTCTCCGGCCTCCGCCTGGATCTCCACGCTCGGTGCCTCCCAGCAGGCGAGCATGCCGAGCGGGGCGGAGACGGAGGTCTCGGCGAACTGGGTGCGCCGCTCGCCGATCAGCAGCGGCGGGCTGTGCCCGGCACCGGCCAGCGTGACCTTGCGCAGGGCGGGCTCGCAGTAGGCGAACAGGGCGGTGGCGCAGCGGGCGGGCTCGGTCAGCCGCAGCAGCAGCTCCAGGTCGGACAGGACGGCGACCGGGTCCTCGCCCTCCATCACGGCGTAGGCGCGCAGGGAGGCGCGCAGCCGGCCCATGGCGGCCACCGCGCTGGGCCCGGAGCCGGTGACCGAGCCGACGGACAGGCCGAGGGCGGCGTCCGGCAGCGGCAGGGCGTCGTACCAGTCGCCGCCGCCGCGCGGGCCGGTGCGGTGCCGGGCGGCGAGCTGGACGCCGGCCATCCGGGGCAGCCGGGACGGCAGCAGTTCCTCGGTGATGGTCGCCATGCACGCGCGCGTGCGTTCCACCTCCAGCAGCCGGGCCAGGTGCTCGGTGGCGTGCCGGACGTACAGCCCGGCGAGGTGGCGCCGGCGCGCGTGCGGTTCGGCCGGCTCGTCGTAGAGCCAGACGACGGCGCCGAGGCGGCCGGCGGACTCGGTGGCGAGCGGGAGGGCGTAGCTGGCGGCGTAGCCGAGGCGGGCGGCCACCTCGCGGTGGCGCGGGTCCAGGCCCTCCTCGGCGAACAGGTCGGGGTGGACGACCTCGGCGCTGCCGCGGGTGTCGTACGGCAGGGCGCGGCGCGGCACGGTCTCCAGGTGCCCGAGGTCGGCGCGGCCGAGGCCGAGACCGAGGGTGGTGCGGGGGCCGGGGCCGTCGGCGGGCTCCAGGACGACCAGGCCGCGGCGGGCGCCGACCAGGGCGGCTCCGGCGCGCAGCAGCTCGTGCAGGGCGGGGTCGAGGGCGTGGGTGCGCGAGAGGCGCTCGGTGAGCTCGTGGAGGGTCGTGAGATCGGAGACCCAGCCGGCCAGCCGGTCCTGCAGGAGGGCACCGGGGGCGGGGGCGTGGGG
>NZ_JOIU01000014.1 GCF_000720135.1 Streptomyces sp. NRRL S-1022
GTGTGCGGTGCAGCTTAGACACCTCCACCACACCGGAGGTCTTCGCCATGATCAAGACCCCGGCCCTGTTAACAACGCTCGTGATCAATACACCTAGGCCGCTGACCGCACCAGCGGGTGACGGAACCGTACCCGGGCCCCGAACTCGATCAGCCCCGCCTCCTCCGCCGCCGCCCCCGCGTCCGCGGCGATCCCCAGCCGCCCGGCCGCGCGCCACAGCAGGATCCCGTCACCCGACGGGTCGGCGGCCGCCACCAACAGCCATCGCCGTGCCGCGCGGGGCACCGACTCAAGCCGCCGGACGAAGCCCTGCTCGATGCGGCCGGCCACCCGCCCCCCGTCGGGCAGCGCGAATCCGCCCGCCAGTTCGGCCGGCGTCAACTGCCCGGGCAGTTCCAGCAGCGCCAGCGGATTTCCCCGGGCCTCGGCCACGATCCGGTCCCGCACCCGCTCGTCCAACGGCCCGTGGATCGTCGACGCCAGCACCAGGCGAGCGTCGGCATCACCGAGCCCCTCGACCACCAGCTCCGGCAGCCCACGCAGCTCCCAGTCCTCGCTTGGCTCCCGCACGGCGAAGACCACGGCCACCGGATCGGCCAGCAGGCGCCGCGCCGCGAACGCCAGGGCCTGCACCGACGCCCGATCGAGCCACTGGGCATCGTCGGTCGGGCACACCAGAGGCCGCTCCGCAGACGCCTCGGACAGCAGCGTCAAGACCGCCAGGCCGACCAGGAACCGGTCCGGGGCGCCCCCTCGGATTCGATACCCCCGACCCGGGCGATGCCGCACCCCGTCGCCCGCCGGCCCGCGTGCTCCAGCGGGGCCGTCATGCCCATCCCCGGCTCGCCCCGCAGGACCAGCACGGCACTCCGGCACCACTCCCAGCTGCGCGGCGAGGCGGGAGACGGGATCATCCTCGGGGCCTCCCCACCGGGTCACCTGAGCCAGAACCTCGCTGCGGCGGACGGCGCTCCACGATCAGGACAGTGGCCGGCGTTGAGGCGGCTGTCCTGGTGAAGCCCATGACCGCAGAACCACTACCGGCTGCCGACACGGCCCCGTACGCGCCCCGTGTTGGCTTCGCAGCGTGGCGACATCACCTCGCCCAGATCCTGACGAGCTATCAGGAAAGGCGGCATTGGGTCAGCATCCGTCCGACCAAAGCTGCTCACAGATGGCCGCACCTCGGAATCGCGGACAGCCTCGGAGGCGTCCGCTCGGCAGTCCCTGAGAGGGCTCCCGCTACAGACTGTCGTTGTGAGACAACTGCCGCAGGTCAGCGCACCCTTCCTCGGGGTTTCATCGGCACTTCCGGCAGTTGAGGTGCGGGCAGCGGGGCTCCGGCGTAGCCCTTCACCTCGCCGAAGCGGGTCCCCTTCACCCAGTCCTGGCGAGCCTGGACGATCTCCGCCTGGGACCGCCCGACGAAGTTCCACCACATGACCAGTTCCTCGGCGAACGGCTCGCCGCCCAGGAGCATGATCCCGGCGTCCGACTCGGCCCGCAGCGGGAGTTCGGAGCGGCCGCAGCCGAGGTAGAGCAGGGAGCCGGGCAGTACCGGAACCCCGTCCACGTGCACCTCGCCGGACATGGCCAGCACGCCGTACTCGAAGTCCGGCTCCAGGGGGAGGCGGGCCTCGGCGCCCCGGCGCAGGGCGAGGTCGGCGCCGACGATCGGGGTGTACGCCGTACCGGGGGAGCGGGCGCCGTCCAGGTCGCCGAGGATCACCGTGGCGGTCAGGCCGGGCGCGGTCGCCGTGGGCAGCTCAGGGTGGTACTCGAACGACGGTTCCGTGTGCCGGTGCTCGTCGGGCAGCGCCACCCACAGCTGGGCGCCGTGCAGGAGGCGGGCGTGCGGGCGGGGGCTCTCCTCGGAGTGGCTGATCGCCCGGCCCGAGGTCATCAGGCCCAGCTGCCGGGGCCCGATCGTCTGCAGGCTGCCGGTCGAGTCCCGGTGCAGCACCTCGCCCTCGTGCAGCCAGCTGACCGTCTGCAACCCGGTGTGCGGATGCGGCGGGACCTGCATGCCGGGCTCGTCGGCGATGTCGTCCGGGCCGTAGTGGTCGACGAAGGCCCACGCGCCGATCATGCGCCGGCCGAGGTTCGGCAGCAGCCGGCGCACCTCGGCCGACTCGCCCGGTTTCACGTGACGGGGACTCAGCAACTCGCGGACGGGTTCGGCGACGACGAATCCGCGGCCGCCGCAGACACTGGGCACGGGCGCGCGGTCAAGGTTGCTCATGACGCACAACCTAGCGCTCCGCGCGCTGCGCAGGAGGGGGCGCGGGAGCGGTTCACCGGTGTGGTGCGCTCGGGGACGGCTGGGCCGTGGACGGGCGCACCGGGCTCGGTACCGGGCTCGGCACCGAGGACGGCGTGCCGGTCGGGGGACGGGGGGAGCGGGCGGGCCCGGCCGGGTGGGACGGGCCGCCGCGTGTCGTGAAGAACACCAGCGCGGCCACGGCGGCCAGGGCCAGCACGCCCGCCACCGCCCGGCGCACCAGCACCCGCCGGGGCCGTACCGCACCGGCCGGCGGGCGCAGCGGCCGCAGGTCGGCCGGGCCGACCGAGTCCGCCCGCGCGGCCAGGGCGGCCCGCAGCCGCTCCTCGACCGGCGTCGCCGTGCTCCGCGTACCGGACTCGTTCATCGCAGCCCCTCCAGACGCCGGCCCAGGGCGTCCAGCGCCCTGCTGGCCGTGGACTTGACGGCTCCGCGCGACAGACCGAGCGTCGTCGCGATCTCGGCCTCGGTCAGATGGGACCAGTAGCGCAGCACCAGCACCTCCCGCTGCCGCCGGGTCAGCGTGCGCAGCGCCGCCAGCACCTCCCGGTGGTCCTCGTGCAGCAGCACGTCCTCCTCCGGGGCGGGCGCGTGCCCCTCGGGCGCGGGGGTGTACGCCCGTACGGTCCGGCGCCGGCGCAGCACCGAGCGGGCCGCGTTGACGACACTGGTCCGCAGGTACGCCTCCGGGTCGTCCAGCGCCGCGAGCCGGTGGCCGTGGCGCCGGAACAGCGCGGTGAAGGCGTCCTGCACGACGTCCTCGGCCGTGGGCAGGTCGTCCACGAGGAGCACCGCCAGGCGGACGAGGGACAGCCGTCGGTGGTGGTACAACTCCTCGATGTCCGGCGGGGGTACGGCGTCGGCGGCGGACCCGGTGCCGCGGGGCGCGGTGGGGGACGGGTCCGTGCGGATGCGGGCGAGGACGCGGACCGGAAGCAGCTGCGCGAGACGTCGTCGGCGGGCGGGGTCCTTCCAGGGGCCGGTCCGTTCCCAGGGCAGGGCCGTCGCCGGTGGTGTCGCTGTCGTCATGGCTCTCCCCGGCCGGGTGGGAGGGGAGCCGCCGCGCGACGGCTCCCCTCCCACCCGGCCCTGCCTCAGTGCTGCTGCGGAACCGGCGCCGGCGTGGCGTGACGGTGGTGGTGGTGCGGTACGGGCGCCGGGTGCCGGGGCGCGGGGGCGGACGGCACCGGGCGTGGGGCGGCCGGCACGGGTGAGGGGGTGGCCGTGGCGGGTGCCGGTGCGGGGCTCGTCGGCCGTACGGGCGAGGGCACGGGGGACGGGGTGCCGGTGCGGGCCGGGGACGGGACCGGGGAGGGGGTGCCCGTGCGGACCGGGGACGGTACCGGGGAGGGGGTCGCGTGGGCGCGCGCCGGTGCGGGGGCGGGGTGGTCCGCCGGGTGGCCGCCGTCCTGGGCCGCCTGGGCGGTCAGCGTGCCGGCGACGGCCAGGGCCGCGCCTACGGCGGAGACCCCCAGGGCGGCCCGCAGCCGGCGGGAGCGGTTCGGACGCGGGGTTCGGTGTGCGGACATGGGTTCCTTCGGTGGCTCGGGGTCGGACATCTGGTCGAAGCGGAGGCCTCCACCCCGACAGACGCCCGACCCCGGGCGAGGTTGCAGGTGACGGCCGACGAATTCTCCGCGCCCGGCGATCCCGCCGACCGCCGCTGTCCGGCGACCCCGCCGACCGTCACCGGCCCCCGGGGCCGTCAGCCCCGTCGCAGGCCGCCGCCGTCGCCCGGGGCCGTCAGCCCCGCCGTCACCCGCGGCCTTCGCCCCGTCATAGCCTGCCGCCGTCACCCGCGGCCCTCACCCGCGGCCGTCAGCCCCGCCGTCACCCGCCGCCGTCTCCCGGGGCCTCACCCCCGACGTAGCCCGCCGCCGTCCCCCGGCAGCTTTCAGCCCAGCCGCTTCAGCAGTTCCTCGGCGACCGGAGCCGAGGATGCCGGGTTCTGGCCGGTGATCAGGTTGCGGTCCACCACGACGTGCGGTGCCCACGGCTCGCCCGCGCGCACGTCGACGCCCGCCTCGGTCAGCCGGTCCTGGAGCAGCCACTCGGCCTGGCCGGCGAGGCCGCCCTGGGTCTCCTCCTCGTTGGTGAAGGCCGCCGCGCGGTACCCGGCGAAGGCGTTGGTGCCGTCGGGGCGGACCGCGGCGAGCAGCGCGGCCGGACCGTGGCAGACCACGGCCAGGGGCTTGCCCGAGTCCAGGGCCGACACCAGCAGCCGGCCCGACTCGGCGTCGACGGCCAGGTCCTCCATGGGGCCGTGCCCGCCCGGGTAGAACACGGCGGCGAAGTCGCCGAGGTCGACCTCCGCGAGCTTCACGGGCGTGCGCAGTTCGGTCATCTCCTCCAGCGCACGGGCGACCTCGGCGGCGCCCTCCTCGCCGCCGTTGAACTCGGGCGCCAGGCTCGCCCGGTCGACCGGCGGCACCACACCGCCCGGCGTGGCGACGACGACCTCGTGCCCGGCGGCCTTGACGGCGCGGTACGGGATCACGGCCTCCTCGGCCCAGAAGCCGGTGGGGTGCGTGGTGCCGTCGGCGAGCGTCCACTGATCGGCGCCGGTCATCACGAACAGGATCTTCGACATGGGGTCCCTCTTCACAGCGTGCGTCTTCGGAAACGGGCGCGTCCGCGGAAACGTGCGTCCGCAGGAAAGAACGTAGGCGGCCCGACCCATCGGGATCCAATGAAGGATCCAATGGCTGACATTGGATTCCCTATGGGACGGCGGGAATACCGGCCGGTGATACTCGGACCGTGGAGACCGCTTCCCTCGACCTGAACCTGCTGCGCACCTTCCTCGCGGTGTACCGCTCCGGCTCCTTCACCGGCGCCGCCCGCCTGCTCGGCCTGTCCCAGCCGACGGTGACGACGCAGATGCGCGCGCTGGAACGGCAGACCGGCCGGGAGCTGTTCGAACGGCTGCCGCGCGGGGTCACGCCGACCCCCGTGGCCGACGAACTGGCGGCCCGTGTCGCCGCGCCGCTGGACGAGCTCGCGGCCGTCGCCGGCCCCACTCCGCCGGCCGGGACCGGAGCCGAACCGGTGCACCTGGCCGGCCCGGCGGAACTGCTGTGCACCATGGTCCTGCCGGCCCTCGCGCCGCTGGTCGCCGAGGGCGTACGGCTGCGGGTGGCGACCGGGCTGACTGATCCGCTGCTGGACGAACTGCGGGCCGGCCGCCACGACCTGGTGATCGCCACCACCCGCCCACGCGGCCGCACCCTGCACGCCGTTGCGCTCACCGACGAGGAGTTCGTGCTGGTCGCGGCGCCGGTCTGGGCCGAGCGGCTGACGGACCGCCTGCGCGCGACGGGATCCGAGGGCCGGGAACCGGGCGCGCAGGGGGCCTTCGACCCCGCCGTCCTGCAAGGTGTCCCGCTGCTCACCTACGCCGAGGACCTGCCGATCACCCGCCGCTACTGGCGGCACGTCTTCGGCCGGCGCCTGTCCCGTACCGCCGCGGTGACCGTGCCGGACCTGCGCGGGGTCCTCACGGCCGTGGCCGCGGGCGCCGGGTTCGGCGTGCTGCCCCGCTACCTGTGCCAGGACCTGCTGGAGTCGGGCGCGCTCGTGGCGCTGCTGGAACCGGAGGACCCGCCGATCAACACCGGCTTCCTCGTCCAGCGGCCCGGCGCCTCCGACAACCCGGACGTGGCCCGCGTCCGCGCGCTGCTGCTGCGGGCGGCGCGCGGCTGGTGACCGCCCGGCCCCCGGCCTCCGCCCCACCCCGCCCCCTGGCCCACCCCGGCCGGCAGCCCGCCTCCGCCGGTCACCTCCGGGCGAGCGGGTGGGACACCCGACATCCGGCACTCCGGCGGCAACTCCCGCGCCGCCGCCTCGTGTCGCGCGCCCGGACCGGACAGCACCGCCTCGTCGGACTCCGGCCCGCTCCGGCAGCACAGCGGCTGCCCGGGCAGGGGGCGCAGGGCGGATCCGACCTGACATCGTTCTCCCGCGCCCCTGGATGGCGGGGCCGGGTCGCCGGGCCGACCATGGGGGTGGGGCACGGCCGCCGCCGCAGCACCGGCGCCGTCCGAGGCCGCCGGGGGACGGAGGCCGGCCCCGGCCGCGGTCAGCGGCCGGAAGGGAGGACACCGTCATGCTGGAAGTGAAGACGGTCGAGAAGCCGGACGAACGGCGCGACTTCCCCCGCGGCCACCTCGAAGCACTCCACCTGACCGGGCTCGACTTCGCGGTGGGCACCTTCGAACCGGGCTGGCGCTGGTCGGAGTCGGTGGCACCGATCGCGGGCACCGGGAGCTGCATGGTCCACCACAACGGGTACGTCGTGCAGGGACGGATGCACCTGCGCATGGACGACGGCGGTGAGGGCGAGGTCGGCCCCGGCGACGTCTTCGTCTGCCCGCCGGGCCACGACGCCTGGGTGGTCGGTGACGAGCAGGTCGTCGTCCTGGACTTCGCCGGGACGATGGCGAACGAGTACGCGAAGGGCTAGCCGGACGCCGGCGACCGTCCGCGCGTCTCCACCGCCGGGCCGCACCGGGTGCGGCCCGGCGGCCTGTCCGCAAGCCCGGTAGGTCCGTGACGTCGTCAGTCCGTGACGTCGAAGATCTCCGCTTCCTCCTCCGCGAACCCGACGGCGTCCGGGTGGCCGAACAGGCCCGGGAGGCCGCCCGTGTGGAGCAGCACCGTCTTCTCGCCGGGGCGGACCGTGCCGTCGGCGACCGCCGCGCGCAGGCCGGCCAGGGCCCGGCCCGTGTAGACGGGGTCCAGCGGCAGGCCCTCGGTGCGGGCGGCGAGCCGCAGGGCCTCGCGTACCGGACCGGTCAGCGTCGCGTACCCCGCGCCCACCTGGTCCCGGCGGATCCGCAGCCCCTCCCGGGAGACGTGCTCCGTGGTGAGGGGCGCGGCGAACGCGGTCACCGCCGCCGCGGGGTCGGCCAGCGCGCCCACGTCGACGCCCAGTACCGCCCCGCCGCCCAGGGCCGCGACCAGCCCGGCCATCGTGCCGCCCGAGCCGAGCGCCACCACCGCCGTGCGCAGCTCCGGCAGTTGCTCGCGCAGCTCCGCGCCGCAGCGCAGGTAGCCGCGGGCGCCCAGGACGCCGGAACCGCCGAACGGGATCAGCGCCGGGCGGGCACCGCCGGCCCGCAGGCGGGCGCAGACCCCGGCCGCCGCCGCGTCCAGCCCGGCCTGGTCCACCGGCCCGGCCCAGGCCAGCCGGGCCCCGAACAGGCCGTCGAGGGCCAGGTTCCCGGAGCGGGAGGCGCCCGGGGAGCCGCGCAGCACGAGGACGACCGACAGGCCGAGCCGGGCGCCCGCGGCGGCGGTCAGCCGGGCGTGGTTGCTCTGCGGGGCGCCGGTGGTCACCAGCGTGTCCGCGCCCTCGGCGACGGCCGCGCCCACCGTCCACTCCAGCTTGCGGATCTTGTTCCCGCCGCCGCCGAGACCGGTCAGGTCGTCCCGCTTCACCCACAGGTCGTCCGGCCCGAGTCCGAGCGCGGCGGCGAGCCGGGGCGCCGGTTCCAGCGGGGTGGGGAAGGTGCCCAGCGGCACGGGCGGGTGAGTCATGGCGACGCGTCCTCGGGTCGGGTCCGGCGAGGGGGCCAGTGGATCACGGACCGGTGCCCGGCGTCACACCGGCAGCAGCCTCGCGATGAGCCCGCTCAGCTGCCGGGCCGTGCGGCACTCGTGCATCTCGGCCAGCTCGGCGTAGGCGGGCGCGGCCGAGTCGCCGGTGCCCCAGCGGTCGCGCGGCTCGGGGTTCAGCCAGTAGACGCGCCGGGCCCGCCGGGACAGCTCGCGTACGGCGGGCAGGTTGGGGTCGCTCATGTTCGTCCGGGCGTCCCCGAGGACGAACACGGTCGTCCGCGGGCCGACCGCACCGCCGTACCGCTCGGTGAACTCGCCCAGCGCCACGCCGTAGTCGCTGCTGCCGTGCCAGCCGGTGAGCACGGCCTCGGCGCGGATGCGGGCGCTCAGCCCGTCGGGGTCGGCGCGGCCGTGGTCGAGCAGGCCGGTGACCTCGTCGAGCCGGTTGACGAAGGCGAACACGCGCACCTTGCTGAACTGGTCGTGCAGGGCCTGCACGAGGAGCATGGTGAAGTCCGAGAAGCCGGACACCGAGCCGGACACGTCGCAGAGCAGCACCAGTTCGGGGCGGACCGGGCGGCGCCGGCGCAGCACCGGCCGTATCGGCACCCCGCCCGTGGACAGCGAGGAGCGCAGGGTGCGGCGCAGGTCGATCGTGCCGCGCGCGGCCCGGCGGCGGCGCGCGGCGAGCCGGGTGGCCAGCTTGCGCGCCAACGGCTGGACGGCCCTGCGCAGTTCGACGAGCTGGTCCCGGCCGGCGGTCAGGAAGTCGACCCGGTCGGCGGTCGGCCGGACGCCCCGCCGCGCGATCTCGTCCCGCCCGCGCCGCTCCGCGACCCGGCGCCGTGCCTCCGTCCCGACCATCCGCCGGAACTCCTCGATGCGGCGCCGGATCTCGTCGTCCAGCAGCCGGTCCGCGAAGCCGGCGCCGCCGCCGTCCGGGCCCCGGACGTCGGACCGTACCCTGGCCAGCAGGGTCTGCGGGCGCAGCCGGTCCAGGGTCTGGTACGCCGACCAGCCGTCCGAACCGGGTGAACTCCCGTATCCGCCCAGGCCGTCGACGGCTTCCGCCGCCAACCGGGCCAGAAGCGCCCGGTCGTCGGCGGCCAGCGCTTCCGCGAGCCGGTCGCGCAGGGTCTCGCGGTCCGGGGGAGCGCCGTCGGGGCCGCCGACCCCGCGCGGGAAGTACAGGTCGAAGACGGAGTCGAACAGGGCGCGTTGGCCCGGGCCGTGCAGCAGGGTGGCCGCCAGCCCCTCGCGCAGCAGCTCCCGGTCGGCGAGGCCCAGTGCCTCGACGGCCCGGGCCGCGTCCACGGTCTCCCCGGTGCCGATCCGCACCCCGTGCGCGCGCAGTGCCCCGGCGAGGCCCGTGATCCGGCCGGCGACGTCGGTCACAGCGCGTCCAGGTCGAGTTTGGCCGCCGCCTTCTGGATGTCGTCCTGGTGCTTGAGGATCACGCCTAGGGTGTCCCGGACGAGGGTCTCGTCGAGGGTGCCGGCGCCCAGGGCCAGCAGGGTGCGCGCCCAGTCGACGGTCTCGGCGACGGACGGCACCTTGCGCAGGTCCATCGCGCGCAGCGCCCCGACGACCCGGACCACCGACGCGGTCAGCGCCTCGCCGAGGTCCGGCACCTTCAGCCGTACGATCCGCCGCTCCAGCTCCTCCTCCGGGAAGCCGATGTGCAGGAAGAGGCAGCGGCGGCGCAGGGCCTCGGACAGCTCGCGGCCGGCGTTGGAGGTGAGGACGACGAACGGGCGGCGGGTCGCGGTGACCGTGCCCAGCTCCGGGACGGTGACCTGGAAGTCGCTCAGCACCTCCAGCAGCAGCCCCTCCATCTCGACGTCGGCCTTGTCGGTCTCGTCGATGAGCAGCACCGTCGGCTCGTCACCGCGGATGGCGGTGAGCAGCGGGCGGGGCAGGAGGAACTCCTCGCTGAAGATGTCGGTGCGGGTCTCGTCCCAGTTCTCGTCGCGGCCCGCGCTGATGCGCAGCAGCTGTTTGGCGTGGTTCCACTCGTACAGGGCCCGGGACTCGTCCACGCCCTCGTAGCACTGGAGCCGGACCAGCCGGGCCGCGGCGACCTGGGCGACGGCCTTGGCCAGTTCGGTCTTGCCGACCCCGGCCGGGCCCTCGACCAGCAGCGGCTTGCCCAGCCGGGCGGCGAGGAAGACGGTCGTGGCGACGGCGGGCGAGGCGAGGTAGCCGGTCCCGGCGAGGCGGGCGGAGACGTCGTCGACGGACGTGAACAACGGGGCCTCCGGGCGGGTCGGGGAGCGGGCTCCTGGGGGCAGCAACGGCCGAGCCCCTATCTAAGCGCTTGTTCAGCTCCGGCGCCATGGGTCCGAGCCCGGCCGCGGAGCTCCGTGGCGGCGGAACTCCCTGCCGGGGAGCGCCGGGCCGGCTCCCCCGGACGGGCCAGCCCAGCGTGCCGCCGCCGGGGGCCGCCCGGTCCAATGGAGCCGTGACCGCGCCCCCGGACGACTGCCTCGCGCGCAACGCGTGGATCTGCGGCGCCTACCTGAGCACCCGCCGGCAGATCCTGCTCGACGCGGTCGTCCAGCACCTCCAGCTGACCTTCCTGTCGGTCCTGATCGGCCTGCTCGTGGCCCTGCCGCTCGCGGTTATGGCCCGCCGCTGGGGCTGGGCGGCCGGCCCGGTCCTCGCGGTCACGACGGTCCTCTACACCATCCCGTCGCTGGCCATGTTCTCCCTGCTCCTGCCGCTCTACGGCCTCTCGGCCACCCTGGTCGTCGCCGGGCTGGTGCTGTACTCGCTCACCCTGCTCGTCCGCAACATCCTCGCCGGGCTGCGCGCGGTCCCGCAGGAGATCCGGCAGGCCGCGCTCGGCCTCGGCTACGGCCCCGTCCGGCTGCTCCTCACCGTCGAGCTGCCCCTCGCCCTGCCCGCCGCGATGGCCGGCCTGCGCATCGCCACCGTCTCGGCGGTCTCCCTGGTCACGGTCGGCGCGATCGTCGGCTTCGGCGGCCTCGGCAACCTCATCTACGCGGGCATGAACACCTACTTCAAGGCCCAGGTGCTCACCGCCTCCGTGCTGTGCGTGGTCATCGCCGTCGCCGCCGACCTGCTCCTGCTGGGCGTGCAGCGGCTGATCACGCCCTGGACGCGGGCGGCCCGCGGATGAACGCCCTCGCCGCCGCCTGGGACTGGCTCACCGACCCCGCGCACTGGTCGGGCGACGACGGCATCCGGCACCGGCTGTTCCAGCACCTCGTGCTCACCGTCGTCTGCCTGCTGCTCAGCTGCCTGATCGCGCTGCCCGTCGCCCTCGTCCTCGGTCACCTCGGCAGGGGCGGCGCGCTCGCCGTGAACATCTCCAACGTCGGCCGGGCCGTGCCCACCTTCGCCGTCCTGGTGCTGCTGCTCCTGACCCCGGTCGGCAGGTGGGGCGAGGGCCCGACGGTGGTCGCCCTGGTGCTGTTCGCCGTACCGCCGCTGCTCACCAACGCCTACGTCGGCGTGCGCGAGGTCGACCGGAGCGTGGTCCAGGCCGCCCGGGGCATGGGGATGACCGGCCGGCAGGTGCTGTTCCACGTGGAACTGCCCCTTTCGCTCCCCCTGCTCCTGAACGGGGTGCGGATCGCCGCCGTCCAGCTCGTGGCCACCGCCACCATCGCCGCGCTCGCGGGCGGCGGTGGCCTCGGCCGGATCATCACGGCCGGGTTCAACCTCGCCAGCACCCCGATGGTGGTCGCGGGAGCGCTGCTCGTCGCCGGGTTCGCCCTCCTCGTCGAAGGAGTCTTCGAGGCCGTCGAGCGGCTGGCACCGGCGTGGGCCCGGGGCGGCCGGTGAGGGGGCGCACGGCACTCGCCGCGCTCGCGCTCCTCGTGCTGGGCGGCTGCGCCACCGGCCCGGCCCTGGAGCACCGCGGCCAGGTCACCGCACCGCCCGGCGACAGCCGCCACCTGACCATCGGCTCGGCCGGCTTCACCGAGAGCGACCTGCTCGCCCAGCTCTACGCCCAGCTGCTGGACCGGGCCGGCTACCGGACGTCCGTCCTCACCGTCGCCAACCGGGAGCTGTACGAACCGGCCCTGGAGTCCGGCCGGATCGACGTCGTGCCCGAGTACGCGGCCACGTTCGCCGACTGGCTGGGCGCCAAGACGCACGGCGCGGGCGCGCCCCCGGCCGGCTCGCCCGACCTCGCCGCCACGATGCGGGCGCTGCGTGCTCTCGCCGCCCCCCGCGGCCTCACCGTCCTGCCGCCCGGCCGGGCCGTCGACCAGAACGCCTTCGCGGTGACCGCCGCCTACGCCCGCCGGCACCGGCTCAGGACCCTCGGCGACCTCGGCGCCTCCGGACTGAAGGTACGGCTCGCGGCGGGCGACGAGTGCGTGCAGCGGCCGTACTGCGCGCCGGGCCTGCGGAAGGTGTACGGCATCGACATCACCGGCATCGATCCCAAGGGCGTGGGCACCACCCAGGCCAAGCTCGCCGTACAGGCCGGCCGGGACCAGATGGTGCTGACCACCACCACCGACGCCACCCTCGGCTCCTTCGGCCTGGTCCTGCTCGCCGACGACAAGCGGCTGCAGAACGCCGACTACGTCGTCCCGGTCGTCAACCGCTCCCGCGCGGGCGGCCCCGGTGTGGCGAAGGCACTCGGCCGGCTCAACGACGTCCTCACCACCGGCGACCTGGCCGCCATGAACCAGCAGGTCGACAGCTGGCGCCGGCTCCCCGCCGACGTGGCCCGCGCCTATCTGGTGGACAAGGGCCTGCTGAAGTGACCCGCCTCAGGCGTCGGCCACCGAGTCGAACGGCACCTGCCCGCGCGCCACCCCGCGCGCGTCCGCGTCCACCGAGCGGCGCAGCGCCTCGTGCAGTTTCGCCGGGGTCAGCACCCCCAGGAACCGCGCCCCCTCCAGCACGGCGACCCACCCGGCGTCGTACTGGAGCATCACCCCGAACGCCTGCTTCAGCGGGGCGCCGACCGGCACCCAGGCGGTCATCCGGTGGGTCAGCTCCCCGACCGGGCCGCCCGCCACCAGTTCCTCGATGCCGACCCAGCCGCGCAGGTCACCGCCCCGGTCCAGGACCACCGCCCACCGGGCGCCCTCGGCCCGCAGCCGCTCCAGCGCCTGCCCGGCGGGCTCGTCCAGAAGGGCCACCGGCGGCTGTTCCAGGTCGTCCGGTTCGATCGTGGTGACCGACAGTCGCTTCAGCCCGCGGTCGGCCCCCACGAAACCGGCGACGTACGGCGTCGCGGGCGACCCCAGCACCGCGCCGGGCGTGTCGAACTGCTCGATACGGCCCTGTCCGTACACCGCGATGCGGTCGCCGAGCCGGACGGCCTCCTCGATGTCGTGCGTGACCAGCAGCACCGTCTTGCGCACCGCGGCCTGCATGCGCAGGAACTCGTCCTGCAACTGCTCGCGCACCACCGGGTCGACCGCGCCGAACGGCTCGTCCATCAGCAGCACCGGCGGATCCGCGGCCAGCGCCCGCGCCACGCCGACCCGCTGCCGCTGCCCGCCGGACAGCTGCTCCGGGTAGCGCGGCCCGTACGTCGTCGGGTCGAGGCCCACCAGGTCCAGCAGCTCGGCCGCCCGGGCCCGCGCCGCCGCCCGCTTCCAGCCGAGCAGCGCGGGCACGGTCGCGGTGTTGTCCAGGACCGTGCGGTGCGGGAACAGGCCCACCTGCTGGATGACGTACCCGATCCGGCGGCGCAGCCGGACCGGGTCGACGGCCGCGATGTCCTCCCCGCCGACGAGGATCCGGCCCGAGGTGGGCTCGATGAGCCGATTCACCATCATCATCGTGGTCGTCTTGCCGCACCCGGACGGTCCCACGAGCGTGACCAGCTCGCCCTCGGACACCTCGAAGGAGAGGTCGTCCACGGCCGTAGTACCGTCCGGGTACCGCTTGGTGACCTGCTCGAACCGGATCATTCCCTCACGCTACGGCAGCCACTGCCGGGTCTCATCCCGCCATGGCCCGGCCGGCGGACAGCGGCGCTCACCGCCCGGACGTGAGCACGATCTCGCCGTACTGGGCGCCCGCCTCCATGTACCGGTGGGCCTGGACCGGCAAAGTACGACGACTGTCAAACTACGACGGCGGCGGGGTCAGCCGAGCAGGATCACCTCCAGGGTGCGCGGGCCGTGCACGCCCTCCACCCGGTCCAGTTCGATGTCGCTGGTGGCCGACGGACCCGAGATCCATGTCAACGGCCGGACGGGATCCAGGCGTTCGAGGGCCTGCGGGACCGACGAGACGACCTGGTCCGGGACACGGACGACACAGATGTGGTGGTCCGGGACGAGCGTGATGCGGCGCCGGCCCTGGTCCGGGGAGCCGTCCAGGACGATCGTGCCGGTCTCGGCGATCGCCACGGCGCAGCCCGTCACCACGCTGTCGACCCGGTCCAGCCGCTGCGGAGTGTCCGCCGCCCGGTCGTCGATCCGCACGCAATCGGCGGCCGACAGCCACTGCGGCGGCAGCCCCGGCGGGACCAGCACCTCCCGGGAACCCCGCTCGGCCAGCAGCCGCATGACCAGCAGCGGCAGCTCCCCGGCGTCGGCGCGGTGCACGATCGCCCGGTAGTCCGCCAGGTTCTCCGCGAGCAGCTCCACCGTCTGCTCGACGGTCCGCTCCCCGTGCTCGCGCAGATAGTCCCGCGGCACAGCCTCCTCGTACGGCCGCTCCTGCGGCGTCACGTCCGCCAGTGCGCGCCGCACCCGGCCCAGGACCCGTTCCCTGCTGCTCACTTGGTGCCGTCCTTTCCGCCGTGCGTGCGCTGCCACCAGTCCCGGAAGGGTTCCGGCGGCACGGCCGGCAGGTCCCGGGTGCCGCTCCAGGCCCGGCCGGGGCCCGGCAGCGCGCGGGGGTGCAGCCGGCGGGTCCGGGAGGCCAGCCGCTGGCCGGTGCGCAGGGCGCCCGGGTGGGTGAACGCCCAGCGTGCCGCCCGCATCGCCGCCCGCTCGGCCGCGTGCCCCTTCGCCGGCTGGAGCACCACCTTGTTGCCCTGCCGTACCGCGGGACCGCCCTCCACGACCCGCTCGCGCAGGTGTACCAGCACCTCGGGGATGTCGATGGCGACCGGGCACACCTCGTAGCAGGCCCCGCACAGGCTCGACGCGTACGGCAGCGAGGCGTCGATCTCGCTCTGCGTGCCCCGGAGCTGGGGACTGAGGATGGCGCCGATGGGGCCCGGGTAGACCGAGCCGTAGGCGTGCCCGCCGGCCCGCTCGTACACCGGGCAGACGTTCAGGCAGGCGGAGCAGCGGATGCAGCGCAGGGCCTGGCGGCCGACCTCGTCGGCGAGCGTGTCGGTACGGCCGTTGTCGATCAGGACCAGGTGGAAGGCGCGCGGGCCGTCCCCGTCCGTGGTGCCCGTCCACATGGTGGTGTACGGGTTCATGCGCTCGGCGGTGGAGGACCGGGGGAGGGTCTGCAGGAAGACCTCCAGGTCCCGCCACGAGGGGACGACCTTCTCGATGCCGACGACCGAGATGAGCGTCTCCGGCAGGGTCAGGCACATCCGGCCGTTGCCCTCGGACTCCACCACCACCAGCGTGCCGGTCTCGGCGACCATGAAGTTGGCCCCCGAGATGCCGACCTTCGCGCGCAGGAACTTCTCCCGCAGGTGCAGCCGGGCGGCCTCGGCGAGTTCGGCGGGGGTGTCCGTCAGCCCCTCCGGGGCCGGCCGGCCCCACTCACCCATCTCGGAGCGGAAGATGTCCCGGATCTCGCCCCGGTTGCGGTGGATGGCCGGGACCAGGATGTGCGAGGGGCGGTCCCTGCCCAACTGCACGATCAGCTCGGCGAGATCGGTCTCGTACGCGCGGATGCCCTCGGCCTCCAGGGCTTCGTTGAGGCCGATCTCCTGCGTGGCCATCGACTTGACCTTGACGACCTCCGACTCGCCCGTCTCCTTGACCAGCCGGGCCACGATCCGGTTGGCCTCGCCGGCGTCGGCCGCCCAGTGGACCGTGCCGCCCGCGGCGGTGACCGACTCCTCCAACTGCACGAGGTACCGGTCGAGATGGCGCAGGGTGTGGTCCTTGATCCGGCTGCCCGCCTCGCGCAGGGCCGCCCAGTCGGACAACTCGCCCACCGCCCGGGCCCGTTTGGCGCGGATGGTGTGCGTGGCGTACCGCAGGTTGCCGCGCAGGGTGGGATTGCGGACGGCGTCGCGTGCGGCCTCCGGGAAGGCCGGCATGCCGAGATACGTTCCGCTCATACCGCCGGTTCCTCCTCCGTGCTCGCCAGGATCTCCGCGATGTGCACCGGCCGCATGCCCGTCCGCAGCCGGCTCATCGTGCCGCCGAGGTGCATCAGACAGGAGTTGTCGGCCGCGCACAGCACCTCCGCGCCCGTCGACTCGGCGTTGCGGACCTTGTCCGCGCCCATCGCCGCCGACACCTCGGCGTTCTTCAGCGCGAACGTGCCGCCGAACCCGCAGCACTCCTCGGCACCGGGCAGCTCGACCAGCTCCAGCCCCTTGACGGCCTCCAGCAGCCGGCGCGGCCGGTCACCGAGCCCGAGACCGCGCAGCCCGTGGCAGGTCGGGTGGTAGGTGACCGTGTGCGGGTAGTAGGCGCCGACGTCCGTCACGCCGAGCACGTCCACCAGGAACTCGGTCAGCTCGTACGTCTTCGGCACCACCGGAGCCAGTGTCCGCGCCAGAGAGTCCCCCCGCCCCTCGGCCCGGGCCCGCTCGCCCATGCGCGGATACAGCTCCCGCACCATCGCCCCGCACGAACCGGACGGTGTCACGATCGCCTCGTAGTCGCGGAAGACATCGGAGAATTGCCGGGCCAGCGGCTCGGCCTCATGGCGGTAGCCGGTGTTGTAGTGCGCCTGCCCGCAACAGCTCTGGCCCATCGGGAAGTCGACGTCGACACCCAGTCGGGTCAGCAGCCTCACCACGGCACGCCCGGTGTCCGGATACAGCGTGTCGTTGACACAGGTCAGGAACAGGGCGACACGCATCGCGGCTCCTCGGCGTCGGTCATCGGACGAGTGCAGGGTAGTCGGCGGGTCCCGCCGGCGGGAGAGGGCGATCATCGCGCGGCGAGCCGGGCCTCGGCCGCCCGCCACCGGCCGGTGTCGCCGCGGGGCGTGTACCGGGTGACGGGCTGGGTGCGGGTGAGCAGCCGGCGCGTCTCGGCCAGGTCGCCGGCGAGTCCCTGCGCGCGGGCCTGCACGAGGACGTTGCCGAGCGCGGCGGCCTCGGTCGCGCCGGCCACCACCGGCAGACCGCAGGCGTCGGCGGTCAGCTGGCACAGCAGCGCGTTGCGGGTGCCGCCGCCGACCAGGTACACCACGTCCACCGGATGGTCGGCCAGCCGCTGCGCGTCCGTGACGGCCCGCCGGTGGGCGAGGGCCAGGGAGTCCAGGATGCACCGGGTGGTCTCGGCCCGCGTCCCCGGGACCGGCTGCCCCGACTCCCGGCAGGCCCGCGCGATCCGCTCCGGCATCCGCCCCGGCGCGAGGAACGCCGCGTCCCCGGCGTCCACCACCGAGCGCAGCGCCTCCGCGGCGGCCGCCTCCCGCAGCAGCACCCCCAGGTCCGGCTCCCCCCAGGCGCGTACGCACTCCTGGAGCAGCCACAGGCCCATGATGTTGCGCAGATAGCGGACGGTGCCGTCCAGCCCCAGCTCGTTGGTGAAGTTCGCGGCCCGGCTCTCCTCGGTGAGCACCGGAGCGCGCAGTTCGAGACCGGCCAGCGACCAGGTCCCGGTGCAGATGTAGGCGAAGCGCTCACCGGCCGCCGCGGGGACGGCGGCCACCGCGGAGGCGGTGTCGTGGGAGCCGACGGTGGTCACCGGCACCGGACCGGTCAGGCCCGTCTCCGCCAGCACCTCCGGCCGCAGCGTCCCGGCCGGATCACCCGGTTGCCGCAGCGGCGCGAACAGGCCGAGGTCGATTCCGAGCCGGTCGGCGGTCCCGTACGACCAGTCCCGGGTCCGCGGGTCGATCAGCTGGGTGGTGGAGGCGTTGGTCAGCTCGGTGCCCTGCTCGCCGGTGAGCCAGTACGTCAGCAGGTCGGGGACGAGCAGCAACCGCTTCGCCGCGGCCAGTTGGGCGGTGGAGCGGGCGGCCGTGAGCTGGTAGAGGGTGTTGAACGGCGCGTACTGGATGCCGGTGGCCGCGTACAGCTCCGCCGCCGGCACGGTCGCCCACACCTTCTCCGCGACCCCCTCGGTACGGCCGTCCCGGTAGTGCACCGGGTTGCCGAGCAGGGCCCCGTCGGCGTCCAGCAGGCCGTAGTCCACGGCCCAGCTGTCGACGCCCACGGAGGCGAGCCGTCCGCCGCAGCGGGCACCGGCCGCCCGCAGCCCGTCCAGGACACCGCCGTACAGCGCGAGGACGTCCCAGCGCAGCCCCTCCGGCAGGCGCACCGGACGGTTGGGGAACCGGTGCGCCTCGCTCAGCTCCACCGAGTCCGGACCCACCCGCCCGACCATCACCCGCCCGCTGGAGGCGCCCAGATCGACCGCCGCGTACGACTTCACCTGCGCGCTCACCGCAGGAACGCGGCGGCCACACCCGCGTCGACCGGGATGTGCAGACCGGTGGTGTGCGTCAGGTCCCCGCCGGTGAGCGCGAACACCGCGTTCGCCACGTGCTCGGGCAGCACCTCCCGCTTCAGGATGGTCCGCTGCGCGTAGAACTCGCCCAGCTTCTCCTCCGGCACCCCGTACACCGCGGCCCGCTGCGCCCCCCAGCCGCCCGCGAAGATCCCGGACCCGCGCACCACCCCGTCCGGGTTGACCCCGTTGACCCGGATCCCGTGCTCACCCAACTCGGCCGCCAGGAGTCGCACTTGATGAGCCTGGTCGGCCTTGGCGGCGGAGTAGGCGATGTTATCGGGCCCGGCGAATACGGCGTTCTTCGAGCAGATGTACACGATGTCGCCGCCCAGCCCCTGCGCGGTCATCACCCGGGCCGCCTCGCGCGACACGAGGAACGACCCGCGGGCCATGACGTCGTGCTGGAGGTCCCAGTCCCGCACCGACGTCTCCAGCAGCGGCTTGGAGACGGAGATCCCGGCGTTGTTGACGACGAGGTCCACCCCGCCGAAGGCGAGCACGGCCGCCTCGAACGCGGCGGCGATCTGCTCCTCGGAGGTGACGTCGACGGTGACGGGGACGGCCTTGTCCGGCCCGCCCAGCTCCTCCGCGACGGCCGCGGCGTTCTCGCCGTTCAGGTCGGCGACGACGACACACGCCCCCTCTGCCACCAGCCGGTGCGCGATGGCCTTCCCGATCCCGCTGCCGGCCCCGGTGACGAGCGCGACACGCGTGGCGAGCGGCTTGGGCCCGGGCAGCCGCCGGAGCTTGGCCTCCTCCAGCGCCCAGTACTCGATCCGGAACTTCTCGGCTTCCTCGATCGGCGCGTACGACGAGACGGCCTCCGCGCCCCGCATCACGTTGACGGCGTTGACGTAGAACTCGCCGGCCACACGGGCGGTCTGCTTGTCCGTGCCGAAGGAGAACATGCCGACGCCCGGCACGAGCACGACGGCCGGGTCGGCGCCGCGCATGGCGGGGGAGTCGGGCAGGGCGTGCCGCCGGTAGTAGGCGGCGTACTCCTCCCGGTAGGCGGCGTGCAGCTCCCGCAGCCGGGCGACGGCCTCGTCCAGCGGCGCGGCCGGCGGCAGGTCCAGCACGAGCGGCCGTACCTTGGTGCGCAGGAAGTGGTCCGGGCAGGAGGTGCCCAGGGCGGCCAGCCGGGGGTGCTCGGCGCGCGCCAGGAAGTCGAGCACCACCTCGGCGTCCGTGAAGTGTCCGACCTGCGGCCGGTCCTGGGAGGCGAGCGCGCGGACGTACGGCGCGAGCGCGGCCGCCCGCTTCCTCCGCTCCGCCTCGGGCAGCGCCTCGTACCCCTCGACGACCGGCCCGAAGGGCTCCGCCTTCCCCCTCTCGGCGAGGAACGCCTCGGCGGTCCGGATGATGTGCAGCGAGTTGCGTTCGCACTCCTCGGAGGAGTCGCCCCAGGCGGTGATGCCGTGCCCGCCGAGGACGCATCCGACGGCGTGCGGGCTGGCGGCCTTGATCGCGGCGATGTCCAGCCCCAGCTGGAACCCGGGCCGCCGCCACGGCACCCACACCACGCTGTCCCCGAAGCACTCGGCGGTCAGCTTCTCCCCGTCGGCCGCGCAGGCCAGCGCGATACCGGAGTCCGGGTGGAGGTGATCGACGTGCGGGGCGTCCACCAGCCCGTGCATGGCGGTGTCGATCGAGGGCGCGGCCCCGCCCCTGCCGTGCAGGCAGTAGTCGAACGCGCCGACCATCTCGTCCTCGCGCCCGACCCCGGGGTACACCTCGGCGAGGGCCCGCAGCCGGTCCAGCCGCAGCACGGCCAGCCCGTCCTCGGTGAGGGTGCCGAGGTCACCACCGGACCCCTTCACCCACATCAGTTCCACCTCGCCCCCGGTGACGGGGTCGGTGGCGGTGCCTTTCGCGGACGTGTTCCCGCCGGCGTAGTTGGTGTTACGGGGATCGGAGCCGAGCCGGTGGGAGCGGGAGAGGAGAGCGGCGACTTCGGGACGGGTGGTCATGGAGATCAATTCCTGTTCGGAAGAGGGACGGACGGACAGGAGCGCGGGCCGTGTCGATGTGCGGCTGCGCCGCGTGGGGCACGCCACCACGGACCCGCACCCCGCAACGGCGCTCCGGGGGCGGACGCGTCACGCCCCCCAGCCGGCCTGCTCCCCGCCCACCCGCTCGGCGACGATCTTCTCGCCCCACCCGGACCGGGCGTAGGCGCCCATCGGATCGGGGTCCAGCCCCGACTCCTCCCGGACCTCGCGCAGCAGCCCGCGCACATCCGTGTTGTACGCGTCCATCAGCACGGCGTTGGCCCCCAGCACGTCCCCGGCCCGCTGCATCGCGGCCAACGCGTCACGGTCGACCAGCAGGGCCTTCGCCGTGGCCTCCTGGACGTTCATCACCGAGCGGATGATCGCCGGGATCTTCGCCTCGATGTTGTGGCACTGGTCGAGCATGAACGCGACGTCGGAGGTGAACCCCCCGCCCCGGATCACCTCGTACATGATCCGGAACAGCTGGAAGGGATCGGCCGCCCCCACCATCAGGTCGTCGTCGGCGTAGAACCGCGAGTTGAAGTCGAACCCGCCGAGCTTGCCCTCCCGCAGCAGCGTCGCCACGATGAACTCGATGTTGGTGCCCGGCGCGTGGTGCCCGGTGTCGACGACCACCCGGGCCTTGTCGCCGAGCCTGAGGCAGTGCGCGTAGGCGGTTCCCCAGTCCGGGACGTCGGTCGTGTAGAAGGCCGGCTCGAAGAACTTGTACTCCAGCAGCATCCGCTGCCCCTCGCCGAGCCGCTCGTAGACCTCGGCCAGCGCCTCGGCGAGCCGGTCCTGGCGGGCGCGGATGTCGTCCTGCCCGGGGTAGTTCGTCCCGTCGGCGAACCACAGCTTCAGATCGCGCGACCCGGTGGCGTCCATGATGTCCACGCACCGCAGCAGGTGGTCGACGGCCTTGCGCCGCACCGCCGCGTCCGGGTGGCAGACGCTGCCCAGCTTGTAGTCGTCGTCCTGGAAGGTGTTGGAGTTGATCGCGCCCAGCCGTACGCCCCGTTCCCCGGCGTACTGCGCGAGGGCCGCGTAGTCCTCCACGGTGTCCCAGGGGATGTGCAGGGCGACGGTCGGCGCGACGCCGGTGAAGGCGTGCACCTGGGCCGCGTCCTGCAGCTTCTCCCAGGGCGAGCGCGGCACGCCGGCCTGGGCGAACACCTTGAAGCGGGTCCCGGAGTTCCCGTACGCCCACGACGGCGTCTCGACGGCCTGGGTCTTGAGGGCGGCCTTCACCGCGGCGAAGTCGGTCACTTCAGGGCTCCTGGGAGGTCGGGCGGGACGACTGAGCAGGTGAAACGATTCAGAACGGCAAGCTAGGGGTCACCCGAAGGGGTGTCAAGCGGTCCGGCCCGCCCGGCCTCGTGTGGCCCCGCCGCGACCTACGGCTGTCGAAACTTTTTCGATACGGCCCCATTGACGTGACATGACTGCGGTGCCTACCGTCCCGGCAGTCCACTTGAAACCTTTCACAACCCGGCGGCGGTCCTGCGGCCCCGCCGGTGTCGTTCAGGAGCCCCCATGACCCACCCGCCCGACACCGGACCGGCCCCGGTGCTCGCACCGGAGGGCGTCTCCAGGTCCTTCGGCGCCGTACGCGCCGCGCGGGACGTCTCCCCGGAGCTGCCGCCCGGCGAGGTGCACGCCCTCGCCGGCGAGAACGGCGCGGGCAAGCCGACCCTGGTCAGGACCCTCGCCGGAGTGCACCGGCCGTTCGCCGGCCGGGTGCTGCTCGACGGCGGGCCCGTCGTCTTCCACGGCCCCGGCGACGCCCGTGACACCGGCATCGCCGTCAACGGCAGAGAACATCGACCAGTTCAACTCCGGGAGGCGGGCGGCTGTCGATGCAGCGCGTGTGTTTCCTGCTGAAGGTCCGGGCGGACCGGCTCGACGAGTACCGCGAGCGGCACGCGGCCGTCTGGCCGGAGATGCTCGACGCCCTGAGGGCGACGGGCTGGCACAACTACTCGCTGTTCCTGCGCGAGGACGGCCTGCTCGTCGGCTACCTGGAGACGGAGGACTTCGCCGCCGCCCAGGCGGGCATGGAGGCCACCGGCGTCAACGCCCGCTGGCAGGCGGAGATGGCGCCGTTCTTCGAGTCGCTGGACGGCGCCCGCCCCGACGAGGCCATGAAACCGCTCACCGAGGTGTTCCACCTCGCCTGACCACCTGGAGCCGAACATGGGACGACGCACCGTGCCGGCCGGCGCCCGCGCCGCCTCCGTCACGGCCGCCCAAACCGCACCGGCGGCCGTCCCGGGCCCGTCGGTCACCAGCAGGGGGACCGCCCGACTCGACGCCCGGGCCGTCTACTTCGTCTCCTACGACGGCCTGGTCAACAACAACTCCTTCCAGAAGAACGGCCTGCTGACCTACCGGGGCCACCAGTACGCCGCCTGGTACACGGCGAGCCGCCACGCGGTCGTGGCCCGCCGGGCCCTGACCGCCGGCACCTGGTCGACGGTCACCCTGCCGCACCGGCTGAAGGCCGACGACTCCCACAACGTCATCTCCATGGGCGTCTCCGCGGCCGACGGCCGCCTGCACCTGAACATGGACTCCCACAGCGACGGCTTCTGCTACGTCAAGTCCGTCGCCGGGCTGCTGGACGACCCCGCGTCCACGGCCTGGACCGGGTCCGTCTTCGGTGCCGTCCAGACGACCCTCGACGGCCTGGCGCTCACCCCCCGGTTCACCTACCCGCAGTTCGTCGCCACCCCCGAGGGCCGGCTCCAGCTCAGCTACCGCGCCGGCATCTCCGGCAACGGCCGCAACGCCCTCGCCGAGTACGACGGGTCACGCTGGACCGCGCTGGGGGAGTGGACCAGCGCGACCGGCACGTACACCAGCGAGCACGGCTCCAGCACCGCCCGGAACATGTACCTGCACGGCCTCGACTACGACACGCGGGGCCGGCTGCACGCCCTGTTCACCTGGCGGGAGCAGAACGCGGCCGTCATGCGCGGCGGCGGCATCACCAACCACGACACCGGTTACGTGTGGTCCGACGACCGCGGCCGTACCTGGCGCAACGACGTGGGCGCCGTCGTCGGCACCACCGGCGGGCCGGACACGGTCGCCGTCGGTGACGGCGGTCTCGTCGTGGACCCGCTGGACCCGGACCACTCCCTGATGAACCAGGAGAGCCAGGCCACCGACTCGGCCGGCCTGCCGCACGCGGTCATCAGCTACGTCGCCGGCCGCTTGGGCCAGTGCACCACCGACCACGTCGCCGCCCGCACCGCTCACGGACGCGCCTTCCATCTGCGCAAGGACACCTCCGGCGGCTGGCGGAAGACCGAGATCCCGGTCCCGCTCGGCTCCAGCCAGCGCACCAAGCTGGTCCTGGACCGGTACGACAACGCCTACGCCGTGTTCCCGTTCGGCCGGATCGCCGCGGCCTCCCGGTCCTCCGGGTACACCGACTGGACGCTGCTGTACGACGGCGGCGGGCTGAACGCCTTCGGCGAAGTGGTGGTGGACGAGACCCGGGTCCGGGCGGACGACGTCCTGTCGTTCCTCTACCAGGAGAAGTCCACCGGAACCACGCCCTCGCCACTGCACGTGGCCGACTTCGCCCTGCCGGCGTGACGGTAGTGTGAAGACCGCCCCGCCGCGTCCCGTTCCCTGGAGGTCCGAACCCCGATGGCCCAGTCGGTGGGTATCAAGGACGTCGCCCGCGCCGCCGGAGTGTCGGTGGGCACGGTGTCCAACGTCATCAACCGCCCGGACACCGTCGCCGGCGAGACCCGTGCCCGGGTGCTGTCCGCGATCGACCGGCTCGGCTACGTCCGCAGCGAGTCGGCGCGCCAGCTGCGGGCCGGCCGCAGCCGGATCATGGGGCTGCTCGTGCTCGACATGGGCAACCCGTTCTTCGTCGACGTCGCGCGCGGGGCCGAGCGGGCGGCCCGGGAGGCGGGGCTCGGCGTGATGGTGTGCAACAGCGCGCAGAACGCGGCCGAGGAGGCGGAGTACCTCTCGCTCTTCGCCGAGCAGCGGGTGCGGGGCGTGCTGCTCACCCCGGCCGACGCCACCGGCCGCAACATCGATGCCTTCCGCCGGCACGGCATCCCGTTCGTGCTGGTCGACCGGGTCGCCGAGGGCACCACCGAATGCTCGGTGAGCGTGGACGACGTGGCGGGCGGCGCGCTCGCCGTCCGGCACCTGGTGGACGCCGGGCACCGCTCGATCGCCTACGTCAGCGGGCCGCCCGGACTCAACCAGGTCCGCGACCGCCGCACCGGCGCGCTGAACGCCCTCGCCGAGGCCGGGCTCGGCCCCGGCGCCCTGCGCGAACTGCCCACCGAACGGCTCGACGTGGCCGCCGGCCGGGACGCGGGTGCCCGGCTGCTCGGCCTCGCCGACCGGCCCACCGCCGTCTTCTGCGCCAACGACCTGCTCGCCCTCGGTGTCCTCCAGGCCATGTACGCGGCCGGGGTCACCGTCCCGGACGACCTCGCGCTCGTCGGCTACGACGACATCGAGTTCGCCGCCGCGGCCGCCGTACCCCTCACCTCCGTACGGCAGCCCGCCGTCACCCTGGGTGCCCTCGCCGCCGAACTGCTGCTGGAGGAGACCGAGCAGCACGAGGGTGAGCGGAAGCGGGCGCACGAGCACCGGCGGGTGGTGCTCCAGCCGGAGCTGGTGGTGCGCCGCTCCAGCCTCGCCGCCCGCTGAAGGTCCGTGCGCTGACCGCCAGTTCAGTAACAATCCATGATTCTGGGGCTCGGCCCGAGCGCCCTCGTGTGCTCAACTGGGACACGTCCAGCCCGTCCGTCCCAGGAGACCCGTTGAGCCTCAGCTACCGCCAGCCCGGCGTCGTCCTCACCGACCGCCGCTTCACCGTGCCCCTCGACCACGCCGACCCGGGCGGCGAGACCATCGAGCTGTACGCCCGCGAGGCGGTGGCGAGCGACAAGGCCGGGCAGGACCTGCCCTGGCTGGTGTACCTGCAAGGCGGCCCCGGCTTCGGGGCGAATCGTTTCGTCGGACGTCAGGCCTGGCTCGACCGGGCGCTGAAGGAGTACCGCGTCCTGCTGCTCGACCAGCGCGGCACCGGCCGCTCCACGCCCGCCACCCGGCAGACCCTGCCGCTGCGCGGCGGCCCCGCCGCCCAGGCCGACTACCTCACCCGCTTCCGCGCCGACTCCATCGTCCGCGACTGCGAGGCCATCCGCTCCCGGGTCACCGGCGGCGCCCCGTGGACCGTGCTCGGCCAGAGCTTCGGCGGCTTCTGCACGGTGTCGTACCTCTCCCTCGCCCCCGAGGGCATCGACACCGCGATCGTCACCGGCGGCCTGCCCTCCCTGCACGCCCACGCCGACGACGTCTACCGGGCCGCCTACCCGCGCGTCGAACGCAAGGTCACCGCGCACTACGCCCGCTACCCGCAGGACGTGGAGCGGGCCCGCCGGATCGCCGACCACCTCCTCACCCGCGACGTGGTCCTTCCGAACGGCTACCGCTTCACCGTCGAGGCCTTCCAGTCCCTCGGCCTGATGCTCGGCACGAGCGACGGCAGCCACCGGCTGCATCACCTGCTGGAGGACGCCTTCGTGGCGACCCCGGCCGGCCTGGAGCTGTCCGACGCCTTCCAGGAGCAGGCCCAGTCCCTCCTGTCGTACGCCTCCCACCCCCTCTACGCCCTCGTCCACGAGTCGATCTACGGCCTGGACGCCCGCCCGACCGCGTGGGCCGCCGAACGCGTGCGCGCCGAGTTCCCGCAGTTCGACGCGGCCAAGGCGCTCACCGGAGACGGCCCGGTGCTCTTCACCGGCGAGACCGTGCACCCCTGGATGTTCGACACCGACCCGGCCCTGCGCCCCTTGCGCGAGACGGCCGGACTGCTCGCCGCCCGCACCGACTGGCGCCCCCTCTACGACCCGGCACGCCTCGCCGCCAACGAGGTTCCGGTCGCCGCGGCCGTCTACCACGACGACATGTACGTCGACACCGCCCACTCCCTGGAGACGGCCGCCACGATCCGCGGCCTGCGCCCCTGGGTCACCAACGAGTACGAGCACGACGGCCTGCGCGCGGGCGCCCCCCGCGTCCTGGACCGGCTGCTGGCGCTGGTGCGCGACGAGGTGTGACGCGGCCGCAGCCGGCCGCTGCGAGGGGCGGGCCGGCAGGTCACGGCAGGTCAGTAGGCTGGACCCCATGCCGGATCAGATAGCCGACCCCGACCCCGACCTGCGCGGCGACTGCGCGCGGTGCTTCGGGCTGTGCTGCGTCGCCCTGCCCTTCGCCCGCTCCGCCGACTTCGCGCTGGACAAGCCCGCTGGCAAGCCCTGCCCCAACCTCCAGGGCGACCACCGCTGCGGCATCCACGCCGGCCTGCGGACGAAGGGCTTCACCGGCTGCACGGTCTACGACTGCTTCGGCGCCGGCCAGAAGGTCTCTCAGGTCACCTTCGGGGGGCAGGACTGGCGCACCGGACCGAAGGACCAGGCGCGCCGGATGTTCGAGGTGTTCCCGGTCGTCCGGCAACTGCACGAGCTGCTGTGGTACCTGACCGAGGCACTCGGTCTGCCCGCCGCCCGGCCCGTCCACCCCGAGCTGCGGCAGGCGCTGGAGAAGACCGAGCGGCTCACCCGGCAGACCCCCGAGGAGCTGGCGGCGCTGGACGTGGGCGCGCACCGGCAGGAGGTCAACGTGCTCCTGCTGCGCACCAGCGAACTGGCCCGGGCCGGCGCCGGCGGCAACGGCAGGGGGAGGGGGAAGGGCAGGGGCAGGGACCGGCGGGGCGCGGACCTCATCGGCGCCCGGCTCAGGGGCGCCGACCTGCGCGGGGCGAGCCTGCGCGGCGCTTACCTGATAGCCGCCGACCTCACCGGTGCCGACCTGCGCGACGCGGACCTGATCGGTGCCGATCTGCGTGACGCCGACCTGACCGACGCGGACCTCACCGGTGCCTTCTTCCTCACCCAGCCGCAGGTCAACGCGGCCCGGGGCAGTGCGGGGACGCGGCTGCCGGTGTCAGTCGGCCGCCCCGTGCACTGGACAGCGGGGGACTGAAGGGCGCTGTGAGCTGTCGTCGGCCGGCTGCGGGCTCGTCGTGGCCGGCCGCGCGGTTCCCCGCACCCCTTCGGGGCGCCGCGGTCGGCGCTCCAGCCGCAGCCGCAGCCCCTCCGGCATCAGCGTCAGGCGTTCGGAGACGGTGAGCCGGTAGCCGGGGTCGGCGTGCAGCTCGTAGCGGCGCAGCAGCAGGCCGAGGACCAGGGTCGCCTCGTGCAGGGCGAACTGGCGGCCGATGCAGGCCCGGGCGCCGGTGCCGAACGGCTTGAAGGTGTGCGGCGGCCGGGCCCGTACGGCCGCCGCGGTGAAGCGGTCCGGGTCGAAGCGGTCGGCGTCCTCGCCCCACACCTCCGGTGCCCGGTGCAGCATCGGCGTCAGCACCAGGGCCCACGCGCCCCGGCGCATCGGATGCTCCCCGGCGAGGACCGTGTCCCGCAGAGCCTCGCGGGCGAAGGCGGGCGCGGTCGGCCACAGCCGCAGCGACTCGTCCAGTACCCGGCGGACGTAGCGCAGCTTGGCGATCCGGTCGTAACCGGGCCGCGGGTCGTCGCCCCAGACCCGGTCCACCTCGGCGCGGGCCCGGGCGGCGGTCTCGGGGTGCCGGGCGAGGTAGTGGAGGGCGAAGGAGAGGGCGCCCGAGGTGGTCTCGTGGCCCGCCACCAGGAACGTGATCACCTGCTTGCGGACGTTCTCCGCGGACAGCCTCCGCCCGGTCCGCGGGTGCGCGGTCGCCAGCATGCGGTCCAGCAGGTCCCCCTCGCCGCCACCGGACCGGCGCCGGGCGGCCACCAGGCCGTCCACGGTGCGGTCGAGGTACGCCATGTCGGCCGCGTTGCGCCGGCCGGCGGCGCGCAGCAGCAGCGGGGCGAGCGGCCCGGGCACGCTGTTCAGCCGCTGGGCGTAGCCGAGGGTGCCGACCATCGCCGTGACGAAGGGGTGCGGGCGGTCCCGTTCGAAGGAGCCGAAGTCGTGCCCGAAGCCGGTCCGGGCGATCGTCTCCAGGGTCAGCCGGGTCATGTCGCCGGGCACGTCCACCGTGCGTCCGGCCGCCAGCTCGCGGTCCCAGTGGTCGGTGAGCCGTCCGGCGACCGCGAGCATCATGCCGTGGTAGCCCTCCATGGCCTCCCGGCTGAACCCGGGCGCCAGGACGTCGTGCGCCAGCTGCCAGTTGGGTTCGTGGTTGTAGGCGGTGAACAGGCCGTCGCCGGCGACCGGCCGCAGATTGGCGACGCCCAGCCCGACGTGCTTGGCGAACCGCGACTCGTCGGCGAGGTCGGCGACCAGCCCGGCCCCCCACACGAACACGAACTCCTTGCCGAAGGCCCGGCGCCGGAATATCGGCCCCAGCTCGCGCGCGAAGCGCATCGAGTCCTGCACCGGCCGCCTCCGGTCGGCGCCGAGCACATCGCCGAGCAGCGGCAGCCGGTGCGGCGGATGCGGTATGCGGTGCAGTCCGGGCCAGCCCTGCTCGGCGCTCCGGAAACCCTTCGGCAGCCCGGTCCCCGTGGCCCCCGTCGTCTCCGCCATGACGCGATCTCCCTTGATCAGCGGATGGTTGCAGCAGTGACGCGCTCGTGTTGTACGTGGGTTCAATAACGGTTCCAGTGTCGTCCCGTTGTTGAACCGGCGTCAAGTAAAGTGACGGCATGCCCGCGAACCAGGGGGAACGCGCCCGGCGCAGACTCAGCACCGCGGAACGCCGTGAGCAGCTGCTGTCGGTCGGCGCGAAGCTGTTCTCGGAGAGCCCCTACGACGACGTGTGGATCGAGCAGGTCGCCGAGATCGCCGGGGTCTCGCGCGGGCTGCTGTACCACTACTTCCCGACCAAGCGGGAGTTCTTCGCCGCCGTCGTGGAGCGGGAGAGTGCGCGCATGCTGCGCATGACGGCGGCGGTGCCCGGGGTGCCGGTGCGCGAGCAGCTCACCGCCGGCCTCGACACCTACCTCGGCTACGTCGAGGCGCACGCCCACGGCTTCCGCGCCTTCCACCGTGCCGACGCGGCCGGCGACCAGGCCGTGCGTCGGGTCTACCAGCGGGCCCTGGCCGCCCAGGAGCGGCAGATCCTGGCCGCGCTCGCCGCCGACCCCGAGTTCGGGCCCGTCGTCGAGACCGCTCCCCAGGTGCGCCTGGCGGTGCGTGGCTGGCTCGCCTTCACCACCGCCGTCTGCCTCGAATGGCTGCGCGGGGAGGGCGAGTTCGGCCGGGAACAGGTGCGCGATCTGTGCGCCCGCGCCCTGCTGGGCGCCCTCGCGCACTCCTGACGGCCCCGGCCGCCGGTGCGGCCTGGTTGGCGTGCGCCTCGATCTCCGATAGGTTAGGCAAGGCTTACCTAAGGAGGTCTCGGATGGGTGACACGCAGGACTGGACGGCCGCCCCCGGCGCGGCGGAACGGGCCCGCTCGGTGCTGGCCGTCGCGTGGTCGTGCGCGGTGACCGCGGACGGCGCGCGCGAGGAGTACGCCGGTGCCCACACCGTCACCGAGGACGGCGCGGTACGCCTGGCGGTGCCCGACGACAGTGCCCTGTTCGGAGCGGTCCTGTGCGCCCCGCGTCAAGAGCCCTCGGCCCTGCTGGAGTTCGCCGACGTGGCGCCCGTACCGGTACGCCACCGCATCCGCGCCCGGCTCTTCCTCTCCGGCTGGTTCGCCCCGTCCGGGGGCGCCCTCCTCTTCCGCCCCGCCCGCGTGGTGCTGCGCCGCTCCGACGGGGCGGTGGTGGTCGGCCCGGACGAGTTCGCCGCCGCCCGCCCCGACCCCCTCGCCGGCTCCGAGGCCCGGCTGCTCACCCACCTCGCCGACGCCCACCCGGACGCCGTCGAGCGGCTCACCCGCCTGGTGCGGCCCGAGAGCCTGCACGCCGCGACCCGGGTGGCGCCGCTCGCCGTCGACCGGCACGGACTGACCCTGCGCATCGAACGCACCCGCGCCCACGGCGACGTACGGCTGCCCTTCCACGCGCCCGCCGACGACGTCGCCCAGCTCACCGAGCGCATGCACGCCCTGCTGGCGCAGGCCGGTGCCGCCGGCTGCCCCCGCGCGCTACAGCGGCAGCGCGCAGACGGCGACGGGTGAGGCGAACGGCTCGCCCACCAGGCGCAGTTCACCGCGCTCCGTGTCGACACGGAAGACGGTGACCGTGCCGGAGCGCTGGTTCGCCGCGAACAGCAGCCGGCCGTCCGGCGAGAACGCGATCTGCCGCGGGAAGTCCCCGCCCACCGGCACCGTGCCGAGCAGCCGCAGCCGGGCCCCGGCGGCCTCGACGGCGTACCGGGCGAGGCTGTTGTGACCCCGGTTGGCGAGGAATGCGTACCGGCCGTTCGCCGTCACCAGGAGCTGCGCCGGGTAGTTGGTGCCCCCGTCCGACCCCGTCGGCTGCGGTTCGCCCACGCGCAGCCGGCCGGAGCGCGGGTCGTACGCGCACACGGCCACGGTGTCGTCCACCTCGTTGGCCAGGTAGGCGTACCGGCCGCCCGGGTGGAAGGTCAGGTGGCGCGGGCCCGCGCCGGGCCGGGTCCGCGCCCGGGCCACCTCGGTGAGCGTGCCCCGGGCCGGGTCGAGGCGGTAGGTGTAGACGGTGTCGGTGCCCAGGTCCACGGCGAGCACGTGCCCGCCGTCGGGACCGGTCACGAACTGGTGGGCGTGCGGCCCCTGCCGGCCGGGACCGGGCGGGGGAGAGGTGTGGATGACCAGGTCGGTGCGCTCGCCCAGGGCGCCCGAGGCGTCGATCGGGTGCACGGCGACACTGCCCGAACCGTAGTCGGCGCTCAGCAGCCAGCGCCCGCTCGGATGCACCGACAGGTGGCAGGACCCGGCGCCGCCGGTGCTCCGGGTGCCGAGGACCTTCCGGTCCGCGAGGCGCACGGCCGTCACCCCGCCGTCCTGCCGCTCGTCCACCGCGTACAGCGTGCGGCCGTCCGGATGCACGGCGAGGTACGACGGATCGGGGACCCCGGTCAGCGTGCCCGACCCGGTGATCCGGCCCGACTCCGGGTCGTACGACGCCAGGCCGATGCCGGTGCCGCCGCCGTCGACGGAGGTGTACGTGCCCACGTACAGCGGGCGCGGCCCGGACGGTTCCCGGGACGGCGGGGCCGCGTCCGGTGCGCTCCGCGGGGCCCCGGTGTCCGACGGCGGGGCGGCCGGGGACGGCACCGCGACGACGGCGGCCGTGCCGGCCACGGCCCCGACGAACCGGCGTCTGGTCCAGCCGCCGCGCTCGCCGTCCCGCCGGGGCGGGGACGATCCCTCGCCCGCCGTCCGTGCCTCCGTGTCCATGCCGCACCTCAGGTCGTCGGTCGCCCCCCTGGTGACAGCCACCTTGGCCCGTGCCGGCCGGCAAGGGCAAGTCCGGCGACCGCCGTTGCGCGGCACGCGACGGCGGTGGTCACCACTCCCCGTCCTCGACCGGCTTGCCCGGCGCGTCCTTCAGCGGTGCCACCTGGCCGGCGGACGGTGCCTGCCACGGGTCCAGGTCGGCCCCGAGCCACTCGCCGAGCGGCTCGACCCCTCCCAGGGTGTCCGTGGGGGCGAGGTCGTCGGCGTCCGCGTCGTAGTAGTCGTACCAGGGCAGGCCCGCGCGGGTGTACGCCGCCCGGTCGACCGGTGACGGCGGGGGCGCCTCGCCGGTGATCCGGCGCCACTCCGGGGGCGTGACCAGGTGCACGAACACCCGGCCCGCCGGTTCCTCGGACCAGTCGCCGAGCGGCCGGTCGTCCTGGTAGACCTCCTGCCGCATCGAGCCGCCGACGCCCAGCCCCATCGCCGCGGCGCGCCGCGGGGCGGCGGCGGCCGGGGGCGGGGGAGCGCCGTAGGACGCGGCGGGCGGCGGCGAGCCCGCGGCCCCGCCCGGCGGCGGACCGCCCGGGGCCGGTGCCGCCATGGGCAGGGCGGCACCGAAGCCGCCGGGCGGCCCGTAGCTGCCGGTCGCGCCGAAGCCGCCGGGCGGTACCGGGGGCAGTGCCCGCTCCCGCTCCCGCTCCTGACGCCGCCACGTGGCGAGGGCGTCCTCCTTCAGCGGGAACGACTGGAGCTGGACACCGCCCCACACCTCCTCGCCGGTGACCTGCCCCTCCACGGTCGCGCCCAGCCCCAGCGGCACGGCCACGAACTGGCGGACCGTGCCCTTGCCGGAGTTGATGCCGTCCAGCCAGGGCTGGCGGGGCAGCACCACGTAGTTCTGCGGACGCCGCGCCAGCCGGTCCCGCCACGGCTCACCGGACACCGCGCACACCTTGCCCACGCCGACCTGGAGCGCGGCCGGCTCCGCGGTGCCCGCGAAACTCAGCCACATCGCCTCGCGCAGGTACACCGGCAGCATCACCCCGCCGCGTGCCCGCATCTGCTCCGGCACCCGGTCGGCGTGGTCCGCCACCCGCCGGACCGGGAACTCGCCCAGACCCGGCGGCAGCGGATGCGTGCCGCTCTCCGGCAGCCGCAGTGTGCGCACGAACCGCACCGCCACCCCGCCGGGCAGCCGCAGCGTGTTCCCGTCGATCCGGACCCCGCCACCCGTCATGCGCCCGCTCCCTCGCCTCCCGCGCCGGCCCGCCCCGGCGGCTTCCTCACCGAGAACGCTCACCGACCCCCGCGCGGTTCCGCCACAGCTCCTCCTGTACGCCGAGGCGGTTGCGCAGCCAGGCCAGCCGGGGCATCTTGGTCCGCTGCCCGCGCGAGACCCGGTCCAGCTCCTCCAGCAGGCGGCGGGCCCGGTGCTCGGTGTTCAGCTCGTCGATGATCCGGGTCGTCTCGGTGAGGACCGCCCCGAGCAGCTGCCAGTGCGCCCAGTCCTTGCGGATCTCCTCCTGGAGCAGCTCGGCCAGCCGGTCCCGGGTGCCGGCCGCCGTACGCAGTTCGGCACTCAGCCGCTCCTCCGCCGACTCGGCGTTCTCGCTCAGGTGGGTGGTCACCAGGACGGCGAAGCTCACGACGGCGTCGGCGATCTCCGACAGCAGCTGCTCCACCGTCGCCGCCACCCGGGGCGGGAACAGCTCCTCGGAGCCGCGGGCCTTGGCGAGGTCCGTGAAGGAGCGGGCCAGCACCCGCAGCACCACCGTGCAGATCTCCAGGGTGTCCAGACCGGTGCGCAGCACCACCCGGTGCAGCAGGCCCTCCTTCACCCGGGGATTGAGCCGCAGGCTGTCCTCCGCCTGCCGCAGTGCCGCGTCCACCTGGACGATGTCGTGGTCCAGCCGGCGTGCCTCGTGCAGCCGCTCGGCCGCCCGCTGCCAGGGGGTGCGGCCCGCGGCCTCCTCACCCATCCGCAGCATCAGCTGGCGCACCCGCCGGGCGAGGTCCTCGATCGAGCGGCCCGCCTCGTCCACCCACACCGGGGGTGGCAGCAGCAGGTTGCAGGCGGTGCCGACGACCGCGCCGATCAGCGTCTCCACGATCCGCGCCCACGCCGTGAACCCGACCGTGGTGACCCCGAGCACCAGCATGGCGCTGATCGCCACCTCGGCCACGTACTCGTCGACGCGCACCAGGTGTCCCACGGCCAGCGCGGCCACGATCAGCAGCGCGAGGCTCCACCAGGTCAGGCCCACCAGCACGCTGAACGCGATGGCGACCAGGACGCCCGCGACCACCGAGTTCACCCGGCGGATGCCGTTGGTGAGGGTGGCGTAGAAGGTCACCTGGACGACCAGCAGCGCGGTCAGCGGCGCGGTGAGGGGGGCGGGCTCCGGACTCAGCCGGAGCGCGATCACGTAGGCGATCGTCGCGGCCGTCGCCGACCGCAGGGTCTGGACGACCACCGGCTCGCGGCGGCGTTCCGCCAGCCGCAGCAGTCCCGTGGTCCACTTTCGTACGTCGCGCATCCCTTGGCCTGTTCCCGTTCCTCGGGGGCGTCGAACGTGGCTGTTTGCAGACTGTTTCCGACTGCTTCAGGCCAGATGCTTACGCATGGAGCTTCCAGCTGCTTATGCGGAGAGCTTGTCGAGGAAGGCGTCCAGGTTGCTCCTGGTGCGGGCGATCTGCTCGTCCAGGGTCAGGCTCTCCTCGAACCGGGCGCCGGACGCCGGCGTCCTCCTGCCGCGCACGTAGAGCGAACACGCCAGGTCCGAGCACATGTACAGCCCGACCGAGTTGCCCTCCCGGCCGGCCGGGCCCGCCTTGCGCGCGGTCATCAGCGAGACCCCGCCGCCCCGGTGCGTGGTCAGGCACAGCGAGCACATGCTGCGGTGCAGGAAGCCGTGCCGGGAGGCGGGGAAGCGCAGGGCGACGCCGTACGGCCGGCCGTCCCGTTCGGTGACCAGATAGCTGCGGTCCGGGGCGCCGGGATCGCGCCAGCCCAGGAAGTCCAGCTCGTCCCAAGGGCGTTCACCGAGGTCCCGCGGGACCGCCACCCGCTTGGCCTCACCCTTGGAGCAGTTGACGAAGGAGGTGCGGATGTCCTGCTCGGTGAGCGCCCTCATGGGGGAGTCCTTCCGGAGCCGGCCGTGCCGGTGAACCTAGACCCTCTAGGCTGACAACTAGCCTAGTTAGCCCTGGGAGGAGGCAGCCACTGGTTTTTCCGTGTGGCTCTCCGTCGGCTACTCCTGGCCCGCAGGCCCCGGCTCCGGGGGCCATACGCCCGGGACCAGCACGCCCAGGGCGTACGCGCGGGCCACCAGCTCGGTGCGGTTCACGGCGTTCCAGCGGGCCGACAGGCGGCGCAGGTGATAGGTGACGCCGTCCCGCGTGAGACCGAGTTCGCGGGCGGCGCGGGCCGTGGTGGCGCCCCCGGCCAGCAGGGCCAGCACCCGCCGCTCCACCTCGGTGGTCCGCACCGGCTCCGGCTCCGCTGCCGGGCGCTCGCCCAGCACCCGCAGCATCACCAGCAACGCCGGTGTCTCCTCCACGCTGTCGCTCACCGGATCCGCCGTCAGCTCCCCGTGCCGCTCGGCCCCGCCGGGCGCCCGCCAGCACACCGACACCTGGTAGCGGGAGCGGTGCCGCAGCCGCAGCGCCTCGGCGATCCGCTCCACCTGGGTGGCCTCCTGCGGCCGGAACAGCTCCAGCACCTGCCGGCCGCGCAGCCGTCCCGGGGCCGTACCGCACTCCGCGGCCATCGCCGGGTTCGCCAGCACCACCCGGCCGTACACGTCGCACACCGCCACGGGGACCGACACCCGGTCGAACAGCATCAGCGCACGGTTGCGCCACACCACCGCGTCGGCCCGTTCCGCCTCCATCGCACCTCCCGGTCCGCCGGCCGACCGCCATCCAAGAGGAAGTGCAGGTCAGCGGCAAGTCGGCGGCGCGGGGGTCAGCGCCACCGGGCCTCGACGGCGGCGAACTCGCTCGCGTGGGCGCCGGGCGGCAGGGCCGCGCGCAGCGGGGGCAGATCGGACGGCCGGAGCAGGCCGAAGCCCTCGCGCGGGAGGGCCCGCAGCAGCTCCGGCGCCCGGACGGACAGCCAGTCGTCCAGACCGAGGTCGATCGCGGCGCGCAGGACCGCGACAAGCACGGAGGGGCGGCGGGCGGCGACCGCGGGGAGGTCGAGCTCGTCGAGGAGCCGGTCCAGCCGGCCGGCCGCCTCCGCGCCGCACGGCATCCCGGCGTCCCGCCACGTGGAGCTGGAACGGGCGGCCTGGGTGAACGCCACCAGGGCGGCGAGCCGGACGTCCTCGGTGCTCCCGCTGGTGCCCGTGCGCACGAGCAGCTGGTGAAGTTCCGCCACGGCCGTTTCGAGCGCCGGGTCCGGCCGTCCGGCGGCGAGGAACAGGCAGTCGGACAGGTGGGTCCGCAGCGCCGGGCCGATGACGGCCTTGTCGAGGAGGAAGCGCACCCGGCGCAGGTGGGCCGCCAGCGAGTCGTCCGGCAGCAGGGGAGCGTCGCGCGCCAGCTGGTGGACCAGGGCTTCCAGGTACGGCTCCGTCTCGCCGGACGGCAGCCCCTCCAGCGCCTTCAGCCCGGTGGCGTAGGCCTTGTCCCGCAGAGCGGCGGCCGGCGGCTGCGCGACCAGGGTCAGCAGGGCCTGCGCGGCCGAGCGCAACCTCCCGTCCTTCTCCGTCCGGTACGTCAGCAGGGCGCCGGGCATGGACTGCAGCATGGGCCGTACCGCGTGCAGCAGGATCTCGGCATCCGGGTCGCCGGTGAACGTGATCCGGCGGTGCATGCGGGCCCAGGCATTGGGGGAGAACTCGTCGTCTCCCGCGTACCGGGCGACGTCCGAGTCCGGACTGCCCAGCACCCAGTCCAGTTGGTCGTCGGCCGACGGGGCCTGCAAGCGCAGTCTCAGGTCCGGTCGGCCGCCGGAGCGCCGGCAGCGCACGGGCGTCAGCGTGCCGGTGAACAGCTTCCAGGACGGCCCGGACAACTGGGACCGCCACTTGAACGCGTGCCGCCGCCAGCCGTCGGCCACGTCGTCGTCGGGCGCGAGGAACCGGGAGGCCCACACCTCGCCCGCCCCGGCGACGGCGATCAGCAGCAGATTGACCTGGTACACCGAGTTCCGGTACGTCGCGGTCAGCCGCATGGGGGCGTGCCCGACGAGGGTGCGCCCCTCCGGCTCCCAGTCGGCGGCCCGGAAGGCCCCGGCCAGGGCGTCCACGAGGCCCCCCGGTGCCCGGCGGGCCAGCAGGTCCCGCACGTTCTCCAGCACCTGCGCCCGGTCCGTGAGCGGCGCGAACGACAGCAGCGCGTACAGCAGGCCGTCGTCCCTGGCGCCGGACTCGGCCAGCTCGCGCACCGCCTGTCCGATCAGCCGGGCCGTCAGGTGCTCGCCGAACGTCGCGTGCATGAACTCGTAGCTGCGCAGGCGCTGTTCGGCGACCAGGGCGTGTGCCTCGTGCACGAAGAAGAACCGCCCGAACAGCAGGTCCGAGCCGCCGCCCCGGTCCTCTCCGGTGGCCGCCCCGTCCAGCGCCGCCAGGTCCCGGTCGGCGTCCGCGGCGCCGAGCGCCTGGGCGCCGCGCTGGAACATGCCGAGCGCGACCACGGACAGCCGGTGCAGTTCCCGCTCGACCGCCGCGGCCTGCTCGGCCGGCGGCAGCGCGCCGTCCTTGTCGACCTGCCGCCGGACGAACTCCGTGAGCAGCCGGTCGTACAGCTCGGTACGGCTGAAGTCCGCGTCGGTGAGGCGGTGCAGGGCGTTGTCGGCCGCGTCGTACAGGGCCAGCATGAGCAACAGCAGGGGCTGGGCGGTCAGTTCCCGGTGCCGCAGGACCGTTTCCGGGCTCAGCGGGAGGAGGTCGCGCTGCGTGAAGTACGCGTGGTTCACGGTGTTCCAGACGGACAGCCAACGGTCCGTCTCGGCCGGTCCGAACGGCTCCAGGCGCAGCACCAGGGAACCCTCGGGGAGCTGGGCCCGGTCCGCCACCACGGTCCGGCTGGTGACGAGGACGATCAGCGGGCGGCCCTGGGCCGCCTCCCGCAGCTGGAACGCCGCCACGTCCGTCAGGTAGTTCCACTGCCACCGCGCGTCCAGGCTCTGCGCGCCCGCCTGCAGCAGCTCGTCGAAGCCGTCGAGCAGTACCACCGGCAGCGCGCCGGGTTCCTCCTCGGCCCAGTCCGGCCAGTGCCACGGCCGGCCGGTGTCCCGCCGCAGTGCGTGTTCGAGCTGCTCCTGTACGCCGAGCGGCGGGGTGTGCCGCAACTCGACCCGCAGCGACCGGAATTCGGCTGCCGGGAGCCGGGCCGCCAGCAGCCGGGTGAGCAGTGACTTGCCGGTGCCCGGGTGCCCGAGGACGACGAGCGGGGTCAGCAGGGCGGGCAGGGAGAGCAGATGGGCGGCGAGGAACCGGTCGATGCCCTCGTGGACGGCCTGTTGCCCCCACCACTTGTCCGAGGCGACCCTCGTCTCGTCCCCGGGCGTGGTGCGGGACAGCCGGAAGCGTGGATCGACGTACCCCTCGCCGAGTGCCGGCAGCCGGGGGCCGGGGGCGTCCAGCGAGGCGATCGGGGCCCGGAGCCGGGCGCGGACGGCGGCGCTCGGGGAGCCGGTGCCCGCGAACGCGTCGAGGAGTGCGCCCAGTCCGGCCAGGCCGACGCCCGTGCCGGTGTCGGCGAGCGACCTCACCCTGGCGCTCGGCAGCCCGGCCGCCAGTGCGAACTCGGGGCACCGCGCGGCGAGGGGGAGCGTCAGCTCGTGGAAGGAGTCGGCGATCAGCCGCCGGGTGCCGGTGGTCGTGCCGGACGGGGGCCAGGGCAGCGCGCCGGCCGGATCGGGGTGCCCGTCGGGGTCCGTACCGGCGGGCGCGTAGGCCGGGAACGAGCCGTTGGCCAGGCCCTGCACCAGGTGGGATCCCTCCGCGGGGAGTCCCGGGACGTGCCGCCGTACCGCGCAGGCCGCCGTCACCACACGCGCCGCCTGAAGCAGCGCCCCGCGTGGCAGGCCGCGGGAGGCGCGCACCCGGCGGGGATACCCGTCCAGCAGCTCCGCCAGCATGCGCCGCACGCTCGGCTCGTCGTAGTCGTGGTTGAGCTGGCGGAGCATCTCCAGCCCGGCGTGCTGCCGGTCACCGGCCAACAGCAGTACGGCGGCGCGCACGTCCATGTCCACACACGCGCCGGCATCGAGGTCGCCGGGTCCGGGTACGTCCGCGGGCGGGCCGGGCTCGTGCGGGGGCACGGGATCACCGGCCGGCGGGCCGGGCACGGGCCGCGGTACGGCCGCCGCCTCCGCGGTACGCTCCAGCTCGGCGTGGCGGGCCCGCCACCAGTCCGTGTCCAGGGTCATCCCGGCGGGCGGCGCCGATCCGGCCCCGCGCCGGTCCGCGCAGAGCGCGACGATCAGCCGGACCCTGTTCCAGTCGGGCACCCGGCGCCGCCGTCCGCTCAGCAGCTCCGACACCGAGGAACCGCTCAGCCGCAGCGCGGCGCCGATCTCCGTCTGTGACACCCCGCACGCCCGTACGAGACGGTGCAGTTCCGCGCAGAAGTCCGCGACGGGACCCGCCGGTGGTACGGCCAACTCCCCACTCCTTCGCATGCGGCTCGGCGGAGTCCCTGGAAGCGTACGGCCTGGCCGGCGTCCGGCGCGGTCGGTCGGCCATTCGTACGGGCGCGCGCAAGACCCGCCGCCCACTTTCCACTGCACGATCGTGTAGTGCCGTGGCGCGGGCCCGGCTCGCCCGTCGACCACCCTGGAACGCAGTAGTCCGCTACCGCGAAAGGCAGTTGTCGCGTCATGCCCCCCACCGCACTGCACCCCGAACCGGCCGCACCCCTGGCCGGTGTCCCCGTCGTCGACATCACCGCCACCGGCCCCGGCCGCACCCCCATCCAGCAGATCATGGAGCTGATGCGGGAACACGGCCCGGTACTGGTGCGCCGGCTGCACGGCCGGGACGTGACGTTCGTCGCCGACACCGGCCTGGTCGCCGACCTGGCCGACGAGGAGCGGTTCGCCAAGCACGTCGGGCCCGCCCTGGAGAACGTCCGGGAGTTCGCCGCCGACGGGCTGTTCACCGCGTACAACGACGAGCCCAACTGGGCCCGGGCGCACGACATCCTGATGCCCGCCTTCGCACTCGGCTCGATGCGCACCTACCACCCCGTGATGCTGAAGGTGGCCCGGCGGCTCATCGACTCCTGGGACCGGGCCGCGCGGGCCGGACAGCCCGTCGACGTGCCCGACGACATGACCCGCATGACCCTGGACACCATCGGACTGGCCGGGTTCGACTACGACTTCGGCTCCTTCGAACGCGCCGAGCCGCACCCCTTCGTGGAGTCCATGGTCCGCTGCCTGGAGTGGAGCATGACCCGCCTGGCCCGCAGGCCCGGCGAGGACCACACGGCGGCCGACGCGGCCTTCCGGCGGGACGCGGACTACCTGGCCGGGGTCGTGGACGACGTCATCGCCGCCCGCACCGGCACCGACCAGAGCCGCGCCGGGGACCTGCTCGGGCTGATGCTCAGCGCCCCGCACCCCGCCGACGGCACCACCCTGGATGCGGCCAACATCCGCAACCAGGTCATCACCTTCCTGATCGCCGGCCACGAGACCACCTCCGGCGCGATGTCCTTCGCCCTGTACTACCTCGCCAAGCACCCCGCCGTACTGCGGCTCGTGCAGCGCGAGGCCGACGCGCTGTGGGGCGACACGACCGATCCCGAGCCGGCGTACGAGGACATCGGCCGGCTCACCTACACCCGCCAGGTCCTCAACGAGGCGCTGCGGCTGTGGCCGACGGCCGCCGCGTTCAGCCGGCACGCCCGCGAGGACACCCTGCTCGGCGGCCGGATCCCGCTGCGCGCCGGCCAGGCCGTCACCGTGCTCGCGCCGATGCTGCACCGCCAGCCCGTGTGGGGCGACAACCCCGAGCTGTTCGACCCCGAGCGGTTCACCCCCGAGGCCGAGGCGGCCCGCCCGGTGCACGCCTTCAAGCCGTTCGGCACCGGTGAACGCGCTTGCATCGGACGGCAGTTCGCGCTGCACGAGGCGACCATGCTGCTCGCCCTGCTGGTCCACCGCTACCGGCTGCACGACCACGCCGGCTACCGGCTCACCGTGAAGGAGACCCTCACCCTCAAGCCCGAGGGTTTCACCCTCACACTCACCCCGCGCACCCCCGCCGACCGCGTGCACGCCGCCCTGCCCGGCACCACCTCCGCGCCGGCCGCGGGCACCCCGGCCACCGGCACCCTCCCGGCCCGGGTCCGCCCCGGCACCCGCGCCCTCTTCCTGCACGGCAGCAACTACGGCACCTGCCGGGACTTCGCCGCCCGGCTCGCCGACGAGGCCGCCGCCGTGGGCTGCACCACCGAGGTCGCCGCCCTGGACGCCTACCCGGACGGCCTGCCCACGGACCGGCCCGTCGTCATCACCGCGGCCTCCTACAACGGCCGGCCCACCGACGACGCCGTCGCCTTCACCGCCTGGCTCGACGGCACCCCCGACCTGACCGGCGTCACCTACGCCGTGCTCGGCGTCGGCGACCGCAACTGGGCCGCGACCTACCAGCAGGTCCCCACCCGCGTCGACGCCCGGCTCGCCGAACTCGGCGCCACCCGGCTCACCGACCGCGCCGCCGCCGACGCCTCCGGCGATCTCACCGGCACCGTACGGGAGTTCACGGCCCGGCTGCGCACCGCGCTGCTGACGGAGTACGGCGACCCGGACGCCGTGGACGGCGCACCGGCCGAGCCCGAGCACGCCTACGCGGTGCGCACCCTGACCGGCGGCCCGCTGGACGCCCTCGCCGCACGGCACGGCCTGGTCCCCATGACGGTCACCGAGGCATACGACCTCACCGCGGCGGGCCACCCGCGCACCAAGCGGTTCCTGCGCGTCGCCCTGCCCGAGGGCGTCTCCTACCGCACCGCCGACCACCTGACCGTGCTGCCCGCCAACGCCCCGGAGCTGGTGGACCGGGCCGTCGCCGCGTTCGGTCTGGACGCCGACGCGGTCCTGGACATCCGGGCCACCCGCCGTCTCAGCGACGGACTCGCCGTCGACCGGCCGCTGACGGTGCGTGAACTGTTCACCCACCACGTCGAGTTGCAGGAGCGGCCGACGGAACGGCAGCGGGCCCTGCTCGCCGGGGCCAACCCCTGTCCGCCCGAGCGCGCCGCCCTCGCCGCCCTCGCCGACGACGACCCGCGCACCCTGGTGGAGCTGGCCGAGGACCACCCCGCCCTGCGCGGCGCGCTCGGCTGGCCGCTCCTGCTGGACCTGCTGACCCCGCTGCGGCCCCGCCACTACTCCATCTCCTCGGCACCGGCGGCCGACGCGCGCCACGCCGACCTCATGGTCTCCGTGCTCGACGCACCGGCCCGGTCGGGCAAGGGCCGCTACCGGGGCACCGGGTCCGGCCACCTCGCCTCCCTGCGGCCCGGCGACACCGTCCACGCCCGCGTCCAGCCCTGCCGCGAGGCGTTCCGGATCGACCACTCGGCCCCCGTCGTGCTGGTCGCCGCGGGCACCGGACTCGCCCCGTTCCGCGGCGCCGTCGCCGACCGCCTGGCCGCCCGCCGCGCCGGCACCACGCTCCCGCCCGCCCTCCTCTACTTCGGCTGCGACGCTCCCGACGCCGACTACCTGCACGCCGACGAACTGCGCGCCGCCGAGCGGGCCGGAGCGGTGTCGCTGCGCCCGGCCTTCAGCGCCGCGCCCGAGAACGGCGCCGCCTTCGTCCAGCACCGGATCGCGGTCGAGTCCGACGAGGTGTGGCGGCTGCTGACGGCCGGGGCGCGGGTCTACGTGTGCGGCGACGGCGCCCGCATGGCCCCTGGCGTCCGCGAGGCCTTCCGTACCCTGTACCGGGAGCGCGTGCCGGACGCCGGCGGAGCCGCCGCCGAGCGGTGGCTGAACGAGCTCGTCGCGGACGGGCGTTACGTGGAGGACGTCTACGCGGCGGGCTGAGCCCGTCGGGGGAGGGGCGCGCTGGGGCACCCGTGCTGGTCGGGGCGGTGCCCCGGGCCGTCAGGACCGCCTCCGAATGTCTCCGCCTTAGCTCATAGCGTGAACTAAGGGTTGGGAGAATCTCGCGCCACAGCTGCCTGAAGGGGTATGTTGCAGGTCGGGCAGGGTTCGTGAAGGGAGCCACATGGCTGGGCGCAACGGACGCACGGTACGCGACCTGAGGCGGGGCAACCGGACGGCGGTGCTCCAGCGGCTGTACTTCGACGGCCCGCTCAGCCGGTTCGAGCTGGGGCCGGCCACCGGTCTCAGTTCCGGGTCGGTCAGCAACGTGGTCGCGGACCTGGTCGCCGACGGGCTGGTCGAGGAGGCGGGCAGCGTCGACTCCGACGGCGGCCGGCCCCGCACCCTGCTGCGGGTCGCCCCGCACAGCGGACAGATGATCGGCGTCGACGTCGGCGAGACCCGCGTCCGGGTCGAGCTGTTCGACCTCGCCCTCACCGAACTGGCGCGCGCGGAACGCCCGCTGACCCCGCAGGGTTACGACGTGGACGTCATCGCCGGGCACATCCGCGACGGCGTCGCCGAGGTCCTCACCGCCGGTCAGGCCGCCCCCGACCGGCTGCTCGGCATCGGCGTCGGCGTCCCCGGCATCGTGGAACACACCCCCGACCGGGGCGCCGTCGTCCACGGGCAGACCATCGGCTGGGACGCGGTCCCGCTGGAGCGGCTGCTCCGCTCGGCCTCCGGGCTGCCCGACGGAGTGCCGTACTTCATCGACAACGGCGCCAAGACCCTCGGCCAGGCCGAGATGTGGTTCGGCGCCGGGCGCGGCGCCCGCAACGCCGTGGTGGTGCTCTTCGGCTCGGGCGTCGGCGCCTGCCTGGTCACGCCCGAGGTGGAACACGGGCGGGCCGTGGAGTGGGGGCACCTGACGGTCCGGGTGCGCGGGCGCCGCTGCCGCTGCGGTGCGCCGGGCTGCCTGGAGGCCTACGCCGGCGCCGAGTCGCTGCTCGCCCGCTGGCGCGAGGAGGGCGGCCGGCCGCCCGAGGGCACCGACGAGGAGACCGCGCTCACCGCGATGCTCGCCGCCGCCTATCCGGCCGAGGGCACCGCGCCCGACCCGGTCGCGCTCGCCGTCCTGGAGGAGACCGCGGAGTACCTCGGCGCCGGGCTGTCCGACCTGATCAACCTCTTCCAGCCCGAGCGGATCCTGATCGGCGGCTGGGCCGGCCTCCAGCTCGGCACGCGCTTCCTGCCCGCCGTACGCCGGCACGCGGCGACGTACGCCCTGCGGCACCCGGCCGAGCAGGTGACCATCGAACTCGGCCGGCTCGGCCCGGACGCGGTCACCGTCGGCGCGGCGATCCTCCCCCTGGCCGAGTTCTTCGCCGACGGCGGCCGGCGGCCCGAAAGAACCCCCGAGAAACGTCTCCCGGCCTGGCGCACCGCCCTCCAGGACCGCACCCCGCACTGACGAACCTCACGCGATGCGGGATGCGGCGCGTTGGCGCCTCAGCCCGGAGGCTCCTGCGGAGTCGGGTGGTCCGAGTGGGCCGTGCCCGAATCGGGGTGGGCACCGCGCGGGCCGGTGCCGGCCTCGTCCGTGTCCGGGACCGTGTCCTCGGCGTTCCCGGCGTCCGTGTCCGGTCGGTCGGTCCGCGTGCGGCGCGGGGCGACGTCCCAGGGGTCCTCGTCGGGCCGGGCCTGCTGGTCGGGCATGTCCCGGGGTACCGGCCGCTGCTCGGCGCCGGGCCTGGGCCGCTGCTCAGTCATGGTGTTCTCCGCTCCTCGGTCGGCTCGGGCGGGGCACGAGGTCAGCCGACCTTCCGGCCCCGCATCGGCTCGGTCTCCATCCCGCCGCCCTTCCGCAGGCCGTCCAGGAACTCCTGGAGCACCTCGGTCGCGCTGCGCCGGGGCTCCCACTCCAGCTCGGCGCGCGCCCGCGAGCAGTCCATCAGCGGCAGCCGCAGCACGGCGTCGAACAGGTGCGGTGACGCGGGCAGCAGGCGCAGCCCCCAGGCCGCGGCGATCGCCGACCGGGCCGCCGTACGCGGCAGCCGCACCGGCCGGGAGCCGAGCAGCTCGGCGAGCACTTCGGCGTCCAGCGGCGGATCGGCGGCGAGGTTGAAGGCGCCCCGGGCGCTGTCCGACCGCACCGCGAGCCGGTAGGCCTCGGCGGCGTCGTCCGTGTGCAGCGCCTGCACCCGCAGCCCCGGGATGTCCGGCAGGAACGGCAGCAGGTCCGGCCGGGCCAGCGGACCGGGCAGGAACCGCCCGCCGAAGATCCGCCGCTGCTCGCTCGCCGACTCCCACTTGAACAGGAACGCCGGGCGCATCCGCACCACCCGCACCTCGGGATGGTCGCGTTCGAAGACGTCCAGCGTGCGCTCCAGATAGGCCTTCTCCCGGCAGTACGCGGCGTCCGGCCAGCCGTGCGTGGGCCAGGACTCGTCCACCGGGCGGTCCTTCGGCCCCGGCGAGTACGCCCCGACGGAGGAGGCGTGCACCAGCACCGGCACCCGGGCCGCGGCGACCGCCTCGAACACCCGGATGGAGCCGAGCACATTGGTCCGCCAGGTGGCGACCGGATCGTGCGTCGGCTGGAACGCCCAGGCCAGATGGATCACGGCGTCGGCGCCCTCGAAGCGCTCGGCGAGGTTCGCCTCGTCCGAGCTCAGGTCGACGGCGGACCACTCGGTCTTCGGTGGCGACCACTCGGGCGTCCGCCGGGCCAGCCCCCGGACGGACTTGATATCGGGGTCCTCCGAGAGCAGACGCACCACACTCGTCCCGACATTGCCGGTGGCGCCTGTCACGACGACCCTGCTGCCCGCTGAGCTGCTCACCTTCGGCTCCTCTCGTCGGCGCGGCGGAGGCTGCGACGAGCGGCCGGGTACCCGGGCGCCGGGCCCGCACACGCGGCGCCGGGTCGGCGGAGGCAAGGGAAAGCCCCGGCCGTGACGGGGGAATCACGACCGGGGCGGTCGGGGTGTGGGCGCGGATGGCGGTCGCCTCTCGGCGAATGGCTCCACAGGGCTTCAGCCGGACGATCGTCCCTGTGGGCTTGAGGTGAGGCCCGGGGACACTGTCCCATCCACACCCACGGTTTGTTCAACGGGCAACCACCCTTGGGTGTTCCGTCCCCTTTCGTGACCTGCGTCACTCCCGGTGCCGCTCACCCCAGCGGGCTCCCGGCCAGGCGCGCCAGCAGGTCGGCGGGGTCGGCGTACACCTCCTGCGCACCCGCCTCCTCCAGGTCCGCCCGGGGGATCCCGCCGCACAGCACCCCGACACAGCGCACCCCGGCCTTGCTGCCCGCCCGCATGTCCCACACGGTGTCCCCGACGAACACCGCCCGCGAGGCCGGTACCCCGGCCAGCTCCAGCGCGTGCTCCACGGGTTCCGGGGCCGGCTTGCCCTGCTCGACGTCGTCCGCGCTCGCCGTGCCGGTGATGGCGTCGTCCGCGTCGATAGCCCGGCGCAGCGCGCCCAGCTCGGCACCGCTGGCCGAGGTGGCGAGAACCACCGTCCAGCCGTCCCCGTGCAGCCGCCGCAGCAGCTCCCCGGCCCCCGGCAGGGCGGGGAGCCGGTCGAAGTACTGGCCGTACAGCGCCTTGTGCGCCGCGCTCAGAGCGGCGTCCTGGCCGGGGTCCCGGTCGTCGCCGAGCAGATGGGCGACCAGATCCGTGGAGCCGAGGCCGACGGCCCGGTGCACGGCGTGCATGGGCACGTCGTGACCGGCCTGCCGGAACGCTTCCCACCAGGTGACGACATGCAGGTGATTGGTGTCGACGAGCGTTCCGTCGACGTCGAACACGGCGGCACGGTCCATCCGGGGTTCCCTTCTCTCAGTTCCCGGACCGGGTACCACGCCCGGACCCGGCCACGCGTGCCGGCAGCCGGCCCTCGTGGGTCCAGTCCAGCAGTTCCCCGGCCGACCAGGTGGTCACCACCCGTTCGGGCGGCACCCCGCACTCCTCGGCACGGGCGCAGCCGAGGATCTGCCAGTCCAGCTGGCCGGGTGCGTGCGCGTCGGTGTCGACCGAGAACAGCACCCCTGCCTCGACCGCCCGGCGCAGCAGCCGCCGGGGCGGGTCCAGCCGTTCCGGGCGGCTGTTGATCTCCACGGCGGTGCCCGACTCCGCGCACGCGGCGAACACCTCGTCCGCGTCGAACTGCGACTCCGGCCGCCCCCGGCCCGTGACCAGGCGCCCGGTGCAGTGCCCGAGGACGTCGGCGTGCGGGCTGCGCACGGCCGCCGTCATCCGGCGGGTCATGGACCGCGCGTCCATCCGCAGCTTGGAGTGCACCGACACCACGACCACGTCCAGCTGCGCCAGCAGGTCCTCCTCCTGGTCCAGCGAGCCGTCGTCGAGGATGTCGCACTCGATGCCGGTGAGCAGCCGGAACGGTGCCCAGCGGGCGTTCAGCTCCGCCACCACCGACAGCTGCTCGCGCAGCCGCTCGGGCGACAGCCCGCGGGCCACGGTCAGCCGCGGGGAGTGGTCGGTGAGCACGGTCCACTCGTGCCCCAGCTCGGCCGCCGCCCGCCCCATCTCCTCGATCGGACTGCCCCCGTCGGACCAGTCCGAGTGCGTGTGGCAGTCCCCGCGGATCAGCGCCCGCAGTCCGGCGCCGGCCCCCTCGGCACCGGCCGGCGTCCCGGCCTCCTCCTCCAGCCTGCGCAGGTAACCGGGCACCTCGCCGGCCAGCGCCTCCCGCACCACCTGCGCGGTCTTCGGCCCGACCCCTTTCAGCGACTCCAGCGTCCCGTCCGCGGCCCGCGCGGCCACCTCGCCCTCGGGCAGCGCGGCCAGCGTCCGGGAGGCGGTACGGAAGGCCCGTACCCGGTAGGCGGGCGCGAGCGCCCGCTCCAGCAGGAAGGCGATCCGGTCGAGGGCGGCGACGGGGTCCATGGGAATCAAGGGTGCACCAGCGGCCCGTGCGGAGCGCGGGGAACAGCGCGGGCGGCCGGCCACGCACCGCGGCCCGCGCACCCGGAGCGAGTCGTCCGGGCCGGCCGCGGTGGCCACCCGGAACCGGCGGGCGACGGCCGGTGACCCCGCACGGCGGACCCCGTTTGCCCGCACCGCCCCCGGGTACTGCGGAGACTCGTCCGGACACCCAGCGTGAGGAGTCGAGCCATGTCCGTACCAGCAGCGCAGCGCACGGCACTGATCACGGGCGCGGACTCCGGCATCGGCCGGGCCACCGCCGTACGCCTGGCCGAGACCGGCCTGGACGTCGGCATCACCTGGCACACGGACGAGAAGGGTGCCGAGGAGACGGCGCGGGAGGTCCGCGCGCGCGGCCGCCGCGCGGCCGTCGCCCACCTGGACCTCACCCGGCTGCCGGAGGCCGCCGACACCGTGGACGAGCTGTGCGAGGAACTGGGCCGGATCGATGTGCTGGTCAACAACGCCGGTACGGGCACCATGACCCCCTATCTGGACCTGACCCTGACCGATGTGCGCCGGGTCCTGGACGTCGACCTCGTCGGCCCGTTCCTGCTGGGTCAGCGGGCCGCGCGGCGCATGATCCGGCAGGGCGACGGCGGCCGGATCGTCAACGTCACCTCGGTGCACGAGCACCAGCCCCGGGTCGGCGCGGCCCCGTACTGCGCGGCCAAGGGCGGTCTCGGCCTGCTCACCCAGGTGATGGCCCTGGAGCTGGCCGAGCACGGGATCACCGTGAACGCGGTCGCGCCGGGCGAGATCGCCACCCCGATGACCGGCCAGGAGGACACCGACGTCCACACCGAGCGCCGCCCCGGCGTGCCGCTCGGCCGGCCCGGCGACGCCCGTGAGGTCGCCGCGGTGATCGCGTTCCTGGCGAGCCCGGACGCCTCCTACGTCACCGGCGCCTCCTGGAGCGTCGACGGCGGCATGCTGCGCATGGGGCCGCAGGCCGGCTCCCATCTGACCAGCGACGACTGGCGCCGTCCGTGAGCCGCGGCCGAGGGGCGGGGAGGGGCGGGGGTGCTTCGAGCCGTCCGAGCAGGGCGTGACCGAGGCCCCCGTGTTCACCCGGCCGGGTGAACACGGGGAGTCCGGGCGTCCGGCCACGCAGGGGGCCGTCGAGGCGGCCGTACCCGATCTTCTGGACCGCTCCGCCGGATGACCCGTCGGCGCGGGTTGCGTTCTACCCTCGATTGCATGACCGAACAAGCAGCTCCCTACATCTCCCGTCCGCGGATCATGGTCCTCGGCGTATGCCCGGGCAGGCACGGTGAGCCGCCCTTCCGGATCATGGAGATCGACGGTCAGGTGGTCGGTGAGGCCCGGACCGTCACGGACGTGCTGGAGACGGCCGCCTCCTACGGCATCCTCATCCACGACCTGGACGACCCGGACGCGGTCCGCTGGGTGGGCGGCGACAAGTACACCTGGAGGCTGCACTGACCGGCCGGCGCGACGGGCTCAGCCGACCGTCCACTTCTGGTTGGCGCCGCCCGTGCAGGTCCAGATCTGCAGCCGGGTGCCGTTGGCCGCGTTGTTCCCGGTCACGTCCAGGCACTTGTTCGCCTGCGGGTTGACGATGTCGCGGGCCGCCGGGAGGGCCCACTTCTGGGCGGTGCTCCCGTTGCAGTCCCACAGCTGGACGGGCGTGCCGTCGGCGGTGCCGCCGCCGCTGACGTCCAGGCACTTGCCGAGCGCGCGGAGTGTGCCGTCCGAGCCGACGGTCCACGCCTGTGCGCCCGTGCCGTTGCAGTCGTAGAGCTGGACCGGGGTGCCGTTCGCGGAGTTCGCGCCGGCCACGTCCACGCACTTGCCCGCCAGGCCCCGGATCGGCACGCCGGCGGCGCTGTCGCTCGTCGTCACCGACACCGAGTCCACCACCAGTGTCTGGGGGAACTGCGTCGAGCCGTCCGGGTCGCCGGGCCAGTAGCCGCCGACCGCGAGGTTCAGGATCAGGAAGAACGGCTTGTTGAACACCCAGGTCTTGCCGCCCAGGTCGGCCGGCGTGCGGCGCTGGTAGACGTTCCCGTCCACCGACCAGGTGATCGAGTCGGGCGCCCAGTCGACGGCGAAGGTGTGGAAGGCGTCCGCGAAGGCCTGCCCGTTCGGCAGCGAGTAGGGGGCGCCTATGCCGCCCGAGCCGGAATAGCCGGGGCCGTGGATGGTGCCGTGCACGGTGGAGGGTTCGAAGCCGACGTTCTCCATCACGTCGATCTCACCGGAGTCCGGCCAGTTGACCGGCGTGCCCAGCATCCAGAACGCGGGCCACATGCCCTGCCCGCGCGGGATCTTCATCCGGGCCTCGACATGGCCGTACTGGGCGTTGAACTTCCCGGCCGTGTTCAGCCGGGCCGAGGTGTACTGGCAACTGCCGTACCAGCACTGGTAACCGGCCGGGTTCTCCTTGCGGGCCGTGATCACCAGATGGCCCTGGCCGTCCAGGGCCGCGTTCTTCGTGCCCGAGGTGTAGTACTGCCGCTCGTGGTTGTTGACGTTGTCACCGGTCTCCAGCGTCCACTTCGAGGAGTCGACGGCGGCGCCCGCGGGCCCGTCGAAGGTGTCGGAGAAGGTGGTGACGGCCGCGGCGGCCGGGGCGGCGGTCCGGGCCTGTGCCGGGCCGACGGCGACGGAGCCGACGAGCGCGGCGGACAGGGCGGCGAGGAGACATCTGCGGAGCAGACGGGGGGAGGCCATGGCTCTCCGTTCGGTGGGGGGTGGGAGCATGCGCCTCTTGATTTAAGAAGTGAGATAAGGGCTCGTCAATACCCTGGTACAGACCTCTTTCCCGATCGTCAGCCGGCTGCGGGCCCGGACACGCGCCGGTGTACGCCACGCCCGAGCCGCCGCCCCAGCAGCAGCCAACCCAGCAGCGCCCCGGTCGTGTTGAGGATCACGTCGTCGATGTCGAAGGCCCGTCCGGTGACCAGCGCGCCCTGTACCAGCTCCACCATCAGCATCACCAGGGCCGTCAGCGCCGTCACCCGCGCCGCTCCCCGGGCCCGCGGCGCGAGCACGGGCACCAGCACCCCGAACGGCACGCCGAGCAGTATGTTCCCGCCGAGCTGGCGGAGCGCGTCCCGCAGCGGAGCGTGCTCCAGATAGGCCCTGAGCGAGCGGCCCGGGTGCAGGTTGCTGTGTGTCAGCGGCACCGAGGCGGGCGACGGCTGGAGCGTGATCCGGGCCAGGACGACGGCGAACGCCACCATCAACGCGAACGCCACCAGCACGGCGAGGAGCCGCAGGGGGAGCGGCAGCGCGTGCCGCGGCGGGCCCGGGGGCCGCGCCGGCTGCTCCTTGTCGTCCGGGCGGTCGTCCGGACGGTCCTCCGCTCGGTCGTCCGGTCGGTCGTCCGGGCGTCGGTTACGGGCGGCGCGCAGCACCTCCGGCAGCCGTGGGACGGTACGGGCCATGCGGTCCTCCAGTCGTCAACGTGCGGGCTCCGACCGTCGGTTACCCGCGCCGCGGCCCGGGATGCCACCGCCCGGCGGCGGCCCGTGGTTTTCGTTCACGCCTCCGGGGCACTCCGGGTGCGGACCCGCGCGCCGCCGCTCCCGCCCGGGTCCGGCGGTGCTTGGATGCCTCCAGCGGCATTCCGGATGGACCGCTGCATTCCGGGCAAAGAGGCCGAGGAGGCGCTGCATGACCCGTCGTACGGCCGCCCGCGCGCTCCTCCTCGGAGCGGGTGAACTCCTCGTCTGGTGGGCGGCGCTGGCGCTGCTGTGGCTGGTGCTCATCACGACCGTCGACACGCTCGAACGGATCGTCGGCGCGAGCTGCGCCGCCGTCGGCGCGCTACTGGCCCGGGCCGGCCGGCGGGCGGTGACCTGGCGGTGAACGGCTGGATCCTGGCGGCGACCGTCGACCTGGGCGGGGGAGGCGCGGCCGCCCTGTGGGGCGTGGCCACCGGCCCGCCGGCCCGCCGGTTGACCGCCCAGAACCTGACCACCTCCGTCGTCTGCCCGGCCCTGCTGCTCCTCGCCCAGGGCTACGGCCGCCCGGCCTACGTCGACCTCGCCCTGCTGCTCGCCCTGCTCGGCCCGGTCGGCACGCTCGTCTTCGCCCGCCTGCTCTCCGACGAACCGGGCCGCCCGAGCGCCTGGGGCCTGACCTGGGCCGCCGCCGGACTGGGCGCGGCCGTCGTCGTCGTGCTGTGCGTGGCCGGCGGACCGGGCCGGTCCATGGTGAAGCTGCTGCTGATCGGCACCCTGCTGATCGGCGGCAACGTCGTCGCCTCACGGGCCTTGGCGGGCGGCTTCCGGGGGGTCCGGGGTGGCTGACGGGATGCCGGGGCCGGGCGCGACGGGCGCGACGGGCGGGCCGGCGAGGGCGGCCGGGGTGGCGAGGGCGGGTGGCGCGTGTCCGATGCGGTGATCGTCGTCGTCCTGCTGCTCGTGGCCGCCTGCGCCACCGCCGCCGTGGTCCAGCGCGACCCCGCCCGCCAGGCACTGGTGCTGTCCGTCCTCGGGATGGTGCTGGCCGTGCTGTTCACGGTGCTCCAGGCCCCGGACGTCGGCCTGTCCCAGCTGGCCGTCGGCTCCGCCCTCACCCCGCTGCTGATCATGCTGTCGGTGCGCAAGGTCAGACGCCGGGGCCGGACCGGGCGGGAGCGGAAGTGAACCGGCTGCGGCGGTACCTGCTGGCCGTCGGCGGCGCCGGCCTCGCCGCCCTGCTCGTCGCCGCCTGCTTCCGCCTGCCGGACTTCGGCGGCCCCCGGCACCCGTACGGTGACCGCGCCGTGCACGCCTCCCTGGCCCGGCACACCGCCAACACCATCGCCTCCGTCAACTTCGACCAGCGCGCCTACGACACCCTCGGCGAGATGAGCATCCTGTTCGCCGCCGTCCTCGGCTGCGTGGTGCTGCTGCGCCAGGCCCGCGACGAGCACCGGGCGCGGCCGGAACCCGCCGAGGTGGTCCGCCCGGTCCGCCGCTACGCCCTGCTCGTGCTGCCCGTCGCCCTGGTCACCGGCCTGTACGTGATCGCCCACGGCCAGCTCAGCCCCGGCGGCGGCTTCCAGGGCGGGGTCGTCGCCGCGACCGCCCTGCACCTGCTCTACCTCGGCGCCGACTACGGCGCGCTGGAACGCGTCCGCCCGCTCGGCGTCTTCGAGACCACCGACTCCCTCGCGGTCTGCGCCTACCTCGTGCTGGGCGCCGCCGGAATCCTGGCCGGCACCGCGTTCCTGGCCAACACCCTGCTCCCGTACGGCACTTTCAACACCCTGTCCTCCGGTGGCACGGTCCCGCTGCTGAACGCGGCCGTCGGCATGGAGGTGGCCAGTGCGGTCGTCGCCCTGCTCGCCCACTTCCTCGACCAGGCCGTCGAGATCGAGGAGGAGCCCGCGAGGTGAACACCGCGATGCACGTCCTGCCCTACCTGGTCGCCGCCTACGTCTTCCTGACGGGCTGCTACGGCCTCGCCACCAGCCGGAACCTGATCCACACCGTCGGCTGTCTCGCCGTCTGCCAGTCCGCCACCTACGTCCTGCTGCTGGCGGTCGGCTACCGCGACGGCGCCACCGCACCCGTCTTCTCCGACATCAGGCCCGGATCCCGGCCGGTCGTCGACCCGGTGGTGCAGGCCCTCACCCTCACCGACATCGTCGTCGGCGCCACCGTCACCGCACTGCTGCTCGCCCTCGTCCTGCAGATCGCCAAACGGCACGGCACCCTCGACCCCGACGAACTGCGGGAGCTGCGCGGCTGATGCACCACCTGATCCCGCTCCTGGTCGCGATCCCGCTGTTCGGCGCCGCCCTGCTGGCGGCCACGGGCCGCCGGCTGCCCCGCGTCGCGGCCGAGGTCGTCGGGTTCGCCGTTTCCGGTACCACGGCGGCCCTCGCGCTCGTGCTGCTGCTGAACTCGGCGCCGCCCATGGTGGAGTGGGCCGGCGGCTGGCTGCCCGTCGACGGCGAGAGCGTCGGCATCCTGGTCGTCGGGGACGGTCCGGCGCTCGGCATGGCCGCGCTGGCCTCGCTGCTGACCCTCGCCGCCCTCGCCTACTCCTGGCGCTACTTCGACGAGCCGCCACGGGAGCGCACCGGCTCCTTCACCGCGCTGATGCTGGTCTTCCAGGGCGCCATGTGCGGATTCGCCGTGGCCGGCGACCTGTTCAACGCGTTCGTGTTCTTCGAGCTGATGAGCGTGGTGGCGTACGCCCTGACCGGCTACCGCATCGACGAGGCGAAGGCCGTCCAGGGCGCCCTGACGTTCGGGGTCGTCAACTCCCTCGGCGCGTACGCCATGCTGATGGGCATCGCCCTGCTGTACGCCCGTACCGGCGAACTGGCCATGGCCAAGATCGGCCGCGGGCTCGACGCCGCCGCCGGGCAGGGCGGCCCGGACGCGCTGGTCCTCGCCTCCTTCGTGCTGGTACTGACCGGCCTGCTGGTGAAGGCGGCGGCCGTGCCCTTCCACTTCTGGCTCCCCGACGCGCACGCCGTCGCCCCCACCCCGGTCTGCATGCTGCTGTCCGGCGTCATGGTCGAACTCGGCACCTACGGCGTGTGGCGGGTGTACGGCACCGTCTTCGCCGGACCCGGCGGCATCCCCGCCGCCGACCTGACCCGGGCCCTGGTGACGCTCGGTGCCCTCACGGCCGTGACCGGCGCCGTCATGTGCTGGTACCAGCGGCACATCAAACGCCTCCTCGCCTGCTCCACCGTCTCGCACACCGGCCTGTTCCTCGTCGGGATCGGCGTCCTCACCCCCGAGGGCGACGACGGCGTGGCCCTGTACATCCTCGGCCACGCCGGGGTGAAGGCCGCGCTGTTCGCCTGCGCGGGCGTCCTGCTGGACCGGTTCGGCAGCGTCGACGAGCACGCGCTGCACGGCAGGGCCCGGCAACTGCGCGCCACCGGGGTGATGTTCGCCGTCGGCGCCGTGGGCCTGGCCGGCCTGCCGCCGTTCGGTACGGCGCTGGGCAAGGCGGTCGCCGAGGAGGCGGTCGGCGGCCCGCTCACCGTGGTGTTCGTGGTGGCCTCCGCGATCACCGGGGGCGCGGTCCTGCGGGTCACCGGCCGCGTCTTCCTGGGCCTCGGGCCGCGCCCCGAGGACGCCGAATACGAGACCAGCGGCTCCGACGAGGAACCGGAGACGCCCGGCCTGCTGCGCCGGATCCCGGACACCATGACGGCCGTGCCCGCCGTGCTGCTCGCCACCGCCCTCGCCGTCGGGGTGGTCCCCGGCTTCGGTGAAGTGGTGGCCCGCTCCGTCAACGAGGCCGGCTCCGGCGGCGCGCACGCCTCGGTGCACTGGACCGCGCACGGCGTGCTGCTGGGCCTGGCCTCCACCGTGCCGGCCGTGGCACTGGCCGGCCTCGCCGTCACCCGTCCCCGCTGGGTGGCCGCGCCCGGCTGGGCCGCGCCCCTCAGGCGTCTGCAGTCCGGGCACGTCGGCGACTACGTGGCCTGGCTCCTGGTGGGCGCGACCGTCCTCGGGGCGCTGGCCCTGCCGGGAGTACTGGGTGGCTGATCAGGTCCCGTAGGTGATGTGCACCTCCTTGAAGCCGAGCGAGCGCAGCAGGCCCTGGAGCATGCCGGTGGTGTTGCTCTCCGCCCGGGCGGTCAGCCCGCTGTGCCTGGCCGCCTCGCCGATGTGCCGCACGGCGAGCTTCTGCACGGCCTGCTCGCTGTTGGGGTTGTCCGAGAACAGGTCGCCGATCCGGTCCAGCAGGCCACGCTGCTTGGACACGGCGTAGGAGTGGTCGGGGTCCAGGGCCGGTTTGCCGAGCCGCGCGTGCGGCAGCCGGATCGTGGCCGACGTACGGTCCTTGTCGACCCGGACGTCCTGCTCGTCCACCCCGCCGAGGTCGACGTAGGCGTCCACGGTGCCCGCGCCGACGTACAGGGTGCGGCTGCCGTGCAGGGCGTCGGGCAGGAACCTGGCGTCCTTCTCCAGGTCCACGACGACCTGGAAGTTGCCCGAGGCCGCGTCGTAACGGCTCATGTCCTGGATGGATTTGAGCAGGGCGGGCCCGGAGCGGTCATCGGTGTCGGTGCCGAACAGGTCCTTGATGCCCGGCAGTACGGCCAGCCGGATGCCGGCGAACAGGACGGCGAGCACCAGCACCAGCGCCGCCACGGCCTTGGCCCAGCCGGGCAGGCGTCTCACGGAAGTCGTCATCGTGACGGTCCTCCTTCCTGCCGACCGGATGCCCCCGAACTCCCCGCGCAAGACAGGCTTTCCGGAAGAGGGACCGGCCGGCCGGCGCGACCCCGACGGCCCGGCCCGCTACCGTCCGGCCGGAGCCGGCCCGCTCACAGGGAGCCGGACGCGGCCTCCGAGCGGGCCAGGGCCTCGTCCAGGCCGGGGTGCGGGGGCAGCAGCCGGGCCAGCCCGGTGACCCGGAACACCCGCAGGGTCAGCGGGTGCGTGCACACCAGGTGCAGTTGCCCGCCGCGCTCCAGCACCCGGGCGCGCGCCCGGTACAGCAGCCGCAGCCCGGAGCAGTCGAAGAACTCCACCGGCCGCAGGTCGATGACCAGCCGCAGGCCGGCCCGGCCGGTGACCCGGTCGAGGAAGGGGCCGATCTCCGCCGCCGAGACGATGTCGATCTCGCCCCGTAATTCCAGCACGATGTGCCCGCGGTCCTCGTACACGCTCAGCTGCCGGGTGAGAGGTACGGGTTCGTGTCGCACCTCGGCCCCACCTCCCGCCCGCGCCCCGACGTCGCTTCCCGATCGCCAAGTTACCCTCGTTGGAGGGAATTTGAGCATGTTCGATTGACATATGTCTTCGAGTTTGTCGCGTGTGGCGGGTGGGAAGCGGGCGGGAAGTGAACGGGAAGCGGGCGCGGATCGCTCGGTCCACCGGCAGCACCAGCCCGCCGGCCGCCCGGCCGGCTCGTCCACGCCGGTCTCCCGCAGGAAGTCCGGCAGACCGGCTGAACGTTCCGGCCCGCTCCCGCGTCGGAGGACCGCACGACGGCAGGCGCACAGGAGAAGAGGGCGGGCATGCGAAGAGGTCTCGTGGCCGTGGCGGTACTGACGGCGGTGGCGGTGGCGGGGTGCGACGACGGCCCGCGCCAGGACCTGGTGGTGAAGGGCACCCCGCCGGCGACCGCCTACAGCGGTCCGCTGTACGTCCCCACCGAGGAACCTGCCGGACACGGCCCCCGGGCGTTGCGCCTGGCCTCCGGTGCGGCCGGCCGGGCGCTGGAGTGCGACGGGGAGATCTTCGACGGCTCCGGACCCGACGGGTGGAGCACGTCCGACGGCGGCGCCACACCGGAGCAGGGACTGGCCCTCTACTTCGACATGGCCCAGCCGGACCTGCCCGACCACGGCTACCGCCTGGAGCGCGAGGAACCGGACCGGGTGCTGTACTCCTACGACGTGGGCGGCCGTACGAAGGTGGCGGTCGTGGTCGCCAAGGACCAGAAGGACCGGCCCGGCTGGGGCCCGGAGACCGACGCCTCCTGCGATCCGGCCGAGCTCCCCGAGAGCTTCACGGCCACCGCGGGCCGGCAGATCTGGACCGACCGCGCCGGCCGCAGGGTTCCGGTGGCCCGGCTGCACAGCGCGCCGGGCCCGGAGCACTGCGGCTGGCAGTCCGCCGACTTCCTCGCCCTGGGCGACCGGACCTACGCCCGCGACCCCGACGGCGTGCTGGGCCGGGACGGGCTGCTCCGGGCGCCCTACCGCCACAGCGTCCGCATGCCCGCCGACGCGCGGGACACCGGATACCACCGCCGCGGCCGCCGGCTGTGGCTGACGGCCGACAAGGCGACGGCGTACGTCCGCACGGACCGCGGGGTGGAGGCGTGGCCGCTGGTCGAGGACGGCGTCGGCTGCGACTGACCGGTGCCCTGGTGCCTACTCCGCGGCGTACACGCACTCGCCCCCGACGTAGGTGAGCGCCACGGCCGTCTCCGCGATCGCCTCCGGCGGCCCGGCGAACGGGTCGCGGTTCAGCACCACCAGGTCGGCGAGCGCACCCACGGCCACCCGGCCGGTCCCGTCCAGGTGGTTCACGTACGCCGAACCGGCCGTGTACGCCGTCAACGCCTCGGCCAGGCTCAGCCGTTCGTCCGGCAGGAACACCGGTCCGGTGCCGCCCGGCTCGACCCGGTTCACCGCGACATGGATGCCCTGGAGCGGATCGGGGCTGCTCACCGGCCAGTCGCTGCCCGCCGCGAGCCGTGCCCCGGAGCGCAGCAGCGCCGCGAACGGATACTGCCGGGCGGCCCGTTCGGGCCCGAGGAACGGGATCGTCAGCTCGTCCATCTGCGGCTCGTGCGCGGCCCACAGCGGCTGGATGTTCGCGGTGGCGCCGAGCCGGGCGAACCGCGGCACGTCGTCGGGGTGCACGACCTGGAGGTGCGCGAGATGCGGCCGGGTGTCGTTCGGTCCGTTCGCGGCGCGGGCCGCCGCCACCGCGTCCAGCGCGTCGCGTACGGCCCGGTCGCCCAGCGCGTGGAAGTGGCACTGGAAACCGAGGGCGTCCAGCTCGGTGACGTACCCGGGGAGCCGGGCGGGATCGATGAAGCTCTTGCCGCGGTTGGCGGTCCGGCAGCCGCACCGGTCCAGATAGGGGTCGAGCAGCGCCGCCGTGCCGTTCTCGGCGACGCCGTCCAGCATCAGCTTCACCGCGCCCGCCCGGAACCGCCCCCGGCTCAGCGCGGCGCGCTTCTCGGCGAGTTCGGGGATCTGCTCGGCCCCGCGCTCCCGGTCCCACCACAGCGCGCCCACGACCCGGGCGGTCAGCGTGCCGTCCTGCGCGGCGGTGAGGTAGGCCCCGGCCGGGTCGTCCATGCCGAGGAAGTCACCGACGAGCGCGTCCTGCCAGGCGGTGATGCCGAGCGCGTGCAGGTGCCGCTGGGCGTGCAGCAGCGCGGCCAGCCGGTCGGCGGGGGTGGCGGGCGGGGCCAGCCGGCCGACCAGCCGCATCGCGCCCTCCTGGAGGGTGCCGCCGGGCTCTTCGGAGGCGTTCCGCTCGATCCGTCCGTCGGCCGGGTCGGGGGTGTCCCGGCCGACCCCGGCCAGCTCCAGTGCCCGGCTGTTCACCCAGGCGCCGTGGTGGTCGCGGTTGGGCAGGTACACCGGCCGGTCCGGGACGGCCGCGTCCAGCAGTTCCTTCGTCGGCGTACCGCCCGCGAACGCCTCCATCGACCAGCCGCCGCCCAGGATCCACTCCCGCTCCGGGTGGGCCTCGGCGTAGGCGCGCACGGCGGCCACGGTCTCCTCGGCCGTCGTCGCCCCCGTCAGATCGCACCGGGACAGTTCGAGCCCGGCCGGTACCGGATGGACGTGCGCGTCCTGGAAACCGGGCAGCAGCAGCCGCCCGGCCAGGTCCACCACCTCCGTGCGCGGCCCCGCGAGCGCGCGCACCTCCGCGTGGCCGACGGCGGTGATCCGGTCGCCGGTGACGGCCACCGCGGTGGCGGTACGGCCCTCGGGGGTGAGGACGGGGCCACCGGTGAAGAGGAGGTCAGCGTGCATGGTGCCTTCCGGGTGGATCGGTCGGAGCGGGCGGACGGCTCCGGTGGATCCGCATCGTCCCAGTCCGCGCCAGGGAGGTCGTCCTCGGGGGGGCGTGGCGGGGCGAGCGGCGCGTCGGCACCGGCCAGCAGGGTCTGGCGGGGGCCGTTCACCGCTCCGACCACGACTCCTTCGGGGAGCAGGGGGGCCGGCGTGTCGGGTGACGCGGCGACGGCCGGCATTCCGCCGGAGGGAGTCCGCGTCGCCGCCTCCGTCCGCGTCACCAGCAGCCGGACGGCATCCGGCAGGGACATCACACCGGCGACGACGGCCGCGAGCAAGAAGGACACCCTCCACCGGCTGGAGAGCGATGTCGACGCGTGGGTCGCCACCGCCGGTCCCGACGGCGCCGCCCCGTATCTCGTGCCGCTGTCGTTCGTGTGGGACGGCGCCACGCTGCTGTTCGCCACGCCGGCCGACAGCCCCACCGGGCGCAACCTCGTGGCCACCGGCCGGGCCCGTCTCGGCATCGGCCCCACGCGGGACGTCGTCCTCGTCGACGGCACGGTACGGGCGGTGACGCCCGAGGACCTGCCCGAGGAGGACGCCGAGGTCTTCGCCGGGAAGACCGGCTTCGACCCGCGTCGACTGGCCACGCGCTACCTGTACTTCCGGGTCCTCCCGCAGCGGATCCAGGCCTGGCGCGAGGAGAACGAGCTGCGCGGGCGGGAGCTGATGCGCGACGGTCGGTGGCTGTCCGCCGACTGAATCCGGGGGCCCGGGATATCCGCAGGGAAGAGGACACATCCCGGGAGGATCCATGACACTGGTCAAAGCGGGCGTGGTCGTGCTGGACTGCGCGGAACCGGAGAAACTCGCGGAGTTCTACCGCGAGTTCCTGGAGGGCGAGCGGACCCACGCGTCCGCCAACCTGGTGGAGATCCGGGGCGCCGACGGCGTCCGGCTGGCCTTCCGCCGCGACGTGAACGCGACCCCGCCCAGCTGGCCGCGCCCCGAGAACTCGCTCCAGGCCCATCTCGACTTCCTCGTCGAGGACTTGGACGAGGCGGAACGCCGGATCGTCGGCCTCGGCGGGCGCCCCGTCGAAACCAGGGATGCGGCGGGCCCCTACGAGGAACGCGGCTACTCCGACCCCGCCGGCCACTCCTTCACCCTCCGCCTGGTCCCGCCGACGGCCCCGAAACAGGGCTGACGCCACCCGGTGGTGTACGGCCGGGCCCGCCCGGGTGGTGCAGGAAGGCCGGGCGGCCCGGCGCCGTTCCGGCGGGGCCGCCCGGTCGTGGGGAGGTCAGTCGCGGCCGCCCTTGTCGGTGGCCGGCCAGACGCCCGTCGTGCGGGCGATGGCCTTGGCCCCGGTGCGGTCCACGGCGCTGCGGACGACCGCGAAGATCGCGCCCTGGACCGCCGCGGCCAGCAGGATCTCGCCCCAGCTGCGGTCCGGGTCCAGGGCGTCGGGCGCGTCCTCCTCGTGCCGGATCGCCATCCATGCCTTGCGGAAGGCCATGCCGGCCAACGCGCCACCCGCCCAGCTGAGCACGAATCCGACCGGCTGGTAGGCGAGGGGGAGCTTCTTCTTCTTGTTCTTGGCCATGTGTGACTACTTCCTCGTCAGTCGTCCCTCATGCGGGCCGTCCTTGCGGGGCCACCCGTTCGCCCGGGCGCACCGGCCCCGGCGGCGTCCCGTCCCCGAAGGGCCGGCCGCCCAGCTCCGCCCGGCCGTGCGGGCTCAGCCAGCCGGCGAGATCCGGGCCGAGCGGCACGATGCCGGTGGGGTTGATGCCGGAGTGCACCTGGTAGTAGTGCCGCTTGATGTGGTCGAAGTCGACCGTGTCCCCGAACCCCGGCGTCTGGAACAGGTCCCGGGCGTACGCCCAGAGCACCGGGTGCTCCGCCAGCTTCCAGCGGTTGCACTTGAAGTGGCCGTGGTACACCGCGTCGAACCGGACCAGCGTGGTGAACAGCCGGATGTCCGCTTCCGTGAGGGTGTCGCCGACCAGATACCGCTGCTCCGACAGCCGCTCACCGAGCAGTTCCAGCCGCCGGAACACGCCCGCGCACGCCTGCTCGTACTCCTTCTGGTGCGTGGCGAACCCGGCCCGGTACACCCCGTTGTTCACGTCCTGGTAGACCTCGTCCATCACCTGGCCGATCTCCTCGCGCCGCCCGTCCGGGTACAGGTCCGGCGCACCGGCGCGGTGCAGGGCCGTCCACTCGGTGGCCAGGTCCAGGGTGAGCCGCTGGTAGTCGTTGGTGACCAGCCGCCCGCTGGGCACGTCCACCACCGCGGGCACGCTCACCCCGCCCGGATAACCGGTCTCCCGCTTGTCGTAGGCCTCGCTCAGGAACCGGATGCCGAGCACCGGGTCCCGGCCGCCCGGGTCGAGGGTGAACCGCCAGCTGCGGTCATCCTGGACCGGGTCGGCCACCGCCATCGGCAGCGCCTCCTCCAGTCCCAGCAGCCGGCGTGAGATCACCGCCCGGCTCGCCCACGGGCAGGCGCGGGAGACCACCAGCCGGTAGCGGCCCGCCTCCACCGGCCAGCCGTCCCGGCCGTCGGCGGTGATCCGGTCCGTGAAGTGGCTCCTGGACCGGGTGAAGCCGCGGTGTCCGTAGGCGCGGTTGCCGTCGCCGCCCATGTCTCCTCCTCGCCGCCCGGGCCGTCCGGGTCCTGCGCCCCGCGTTCCCCGTTTGGCGCGGACCGCACGGTGTGAGCCGCCCGGTCGGGGGCAGTCGGCCAAGGGTGAGTGGGACATCCTCGGAACGGGAGAGGGCCGCACGGACGGCCGAGGACAGCGCGACAGGACCGGCGCACGCCGCGGGCCCGGAAACGGCACCGGCGCACGACCCGGACGGCGGAGCACAGCCGGCCCGCGCCCCCGCGGGCGGCGACGCCGGCGGCGAGGGCCGGGGACAACCCGGCGGCCGGGGCGACGCCGGGTCCGACCGGCACACCAAGATCACCGTCCTCGTGGCGCTCACCGCCAACCTGGTGATCGCCGTCGCCAAGGCGGTCGGCGGTGTCCTCGCGGGCTCCCCGGCCCTGCTGTCGGAGGCCGCGCACTCGGTCGCGGACAGCCTCAACGAGGTGTTCCTGCTGGCCGCGCTGCGCCGCAGCCGCCGCCCCGCCGACGCCCGGCATCCCTTCGGCTACGGCAAGGAGCGCTTCTTCTGGTCGCTGCTCGCCGCCGTGGGCATCTTCGTCATGGGCGGCTGCTTCTCCGTCTTCCAGGGCGTCGAGGCGCTGCGCAACGGCGCCGAGGAGAAGTTCAGCGGCTACGTGGCGGGTCTGATCGTGCTGGGCGTCGCCCTGCTCGCCGAGGGCGTCTCGCTGCTGCGGGCGCTGCAGCAGGTGCGCAGGCAGGGCGGCGGTCTGAGCGCGCTGCGCGATCCCGCGCTGCGCACGGTGGTCGCCGAGGACGGCACGGCGGTGCTCGGCGTGACCCTCGCCCTGATCGGGATGGCCCTGCACATGGTGACCGGGCAGGTCGTGTGGGAGGCGTCCGCCTCGCTGGCGATCGGCGCGCTGCTGGTCTACGTCGCCTACCGGCTCGGCCGCGACGCCCGCGCCCAGCTGATCGGGGAGGCCGCGGATCCGGAGCTGAGCGGCAGGATCCAGGCGCAGCTGCGGGCCCAGCCGGAGATCGACAGCGTGGAGGCGCTGTTCACCATGAAGATGGGACTCGACTCGATGCTGGTGGCCGCCCGCGTCGACCTGATGCCGGGTCTGGACAGCGAACGCGTCGAGGAGGTCGCCGTACGCATCAAGCGGTCCCTCGCCCGGACGTTCCCGGCCGCCGACCAGATCTTCCTGGACGTCACCGACCGTCCGGCGGGCGAGGCACGGGAAAGCCCCGCCGCGACGGGGGAACGCGGCGGGGCCTGACGCACCAGTGCCCGTCCTCAGGCCGGTTCACACGCCTGCGAAACAGATTTTTCTGAAACGCAGCCGTGTCCGGCCTGAATCAGCTCCCGTGCACGGATCAGCTCCCGTGCACGGATCAGCTCCCGTGCATGGATCAGCTCCTGTGCGTGGACAGCCTTCGTGCCCGGGTCAGCTCTCGTCGAGCGGCTCCAGCACGAAGACCGGGATCTCCCGGGAGGTCTTCTCCTGGTAGTCGGCGTACGGCGGGTACGCGGCCACCGCCCGCTCCCACCACGCGGCCTTCTCCGCCCCGGTGACCTCCCGGGCCCGCATGTCCCGCTTCACCGGGCCGTCCTGCACTTCGACATGCGGGTCGGACTTCACGTTGAAGTACCAGACGGGGTGCTTGGGCGCACCGCCGAGGGAGGCGACCGCCGCGTACCGGCCCTCGTGCTCCACCCGCATCAGCGGCGTCTTGCGGATCTTCCCGCTCTTCGCCCCCCGGGTGGTCAGCACGATCACCGGCATCCCGGTGTCCTGCAGCGTCGTCCCCTTCGTCCCGCCGGAACTCTCGTACAGCTCGACCTGCTCGCGCACCCACTGCGTCGGGCTGGGCTCGTACTCGCCTTCAAGAGGCATGGGATCCGCTTCCTTTCGTCGGTCCACGGTCTGTCCGTCACCGGTGCCCACACCGATGGCGGGCGAACACATCCGTACCGCGCCCGGCGACCGCCGACGCGGTGATTACCTCTGAGGTCATCGCGCCGCCCCGGTCCCGCACGGCACAGTGGTCCGCGTCCCGATCACTGCCCACCCCGGAGGGGAACGACCCATGTCCACCGACCGCACCGCGACCACCCGCTCCGTCGTGCACGAACTGCTCCACCGGATCGGCCAGGGCGACCCGGAGCGGATCGCCGATCTGTACGCGGACGACTGCGACTGGCGCCTGGACTGGCCGGAGGAGGAGCACGGCCGCGCCGACACACCGTGGATCCGGCACCGCGCCGGCCGCGCGGACGCCGCCGCCCACTACCGGGAGCTGGCCGCCCACCACGTCCCGGAGAAGGCGGACACCACGGTCGAGCACGTCCTGGCCGACGGGGAGGACGCGGTCGTGCTCGGCGTCATCCGGCAGACCGCCGCCCCGACCGGGCGCTCCTACTCCGCCCGGTTCGCCCTGCACGTCACCGTCCGGGACGGCCTGGTGGTACGGCACCACGTGTACGAGGACAGCCTCGCCGTCGCCCGCGCCTTCGCCCCGGACGGGCGCTGAGCCCCGCCCCGGCCGGCAGCCGGCTCCGGAGCGCGGCACGGTGGCCGGTTCCCACCCCCGGACCCTGGGTACTTCGGCCAGATGACGTGGGTCACCGAAGTGGCCGAACTTGACGTCGACCCATAGGTGCCTGGGGCATCTAATGAAGATCGGCACGACGCACCTCTTCGTCTGCGAGGTCTTTCCATGACGGAACTGACGGACATCACCGGCCCGACTGCCCCGGCCGAACCCGTCGCCTTCCCCCAGGACCGCACCTGCCCCTACCACCCGCCCACCGGCTACGGCCCGCTGCGCGACGGGCGGCCCCTGTCCCGCGTCACCCTCTACGACGGCCGTGAGGTCTGGGCGGTCACCGCGCACGCCACCGCCCGCACCCTGCTCGCCGACCCCCGCCTGTCCACCGAGCGCCGCCGTCCCGGCTTCCCCGTGCCCACGGCCCGGTTCGAGGCCGGCCGCAACCGCAAGGTGGCCCTGCTCGGCCTGGACGACCCCGAGCACCACCAGCAGCGGCGGATGCTGATCCCGTCGTTCACCGTCAAACGCGCGGCGGCCCTGCGCCCCTGGATCCAGCGGATCGTGGACGACCTGCTGGACACGATGATCGCGCAGGGGCCACCCGCCGAACTCGTCTCCGCCTTCGCGCTGCCCGTGCCGTCGATGGTGATCTGCGGGCTGCTCGGCGTGCCGTACGCCGACCACGAGTTCTTCGAGGAACAGTCCCGCCGGCTGCTGCGCGGCCCGACCGGCGCCGACACCGTGGACGCCCGCGAACGGCTGGAGGAGTACCTCGGCGGGCTGATCGACGCCAAGGCCGAGCAGGCCGAACCCGGCGACGGCATCCTCGACGAACTGGTCCACCAACGGCTGCGCACCGGCGAGCTGGACCGCGCCGACGCCGTGTCGCTCGCCATCATCCTGCTGGTCGCCGGGCACGAGACCACCGCCAACATGATCTCCCTCGGCGCCTACACCCTGCTCCGGCACCCCGAGCGGCTGGCCGAGCTGCGCGCCGACCCCGCGCTGCTGCCCGCCGTCGTGGAGGAGCTGATGCGGATGCTGTCCATCGCGGACGGGCTGCAGCGGGTGGCGCTGGAGGACATCGAGGTCGCCGGCAGCACGATCCGGGCCGGCGACGGCGTGATCTTCGCGACCTCGGTGATCAACCGGGACACGGCCCTGTACGACGATCCCGACGCCCTGGACTTCCACCGTTCCGAGCGCCACCACGTGGCCTTCGGTTTCGGCATCCACCAGTGCCTCGGCCAGAACCTGGCCCGGGCGGAGCTGGAGATCGCCCTGGGCACCCTGTTCACACGGCTGCCCGGGCTGCGGCTGGCCGCCCCGGCGGAGGAGATTCCGTTCAAACCCGGCGACACGATCCAGGGGATGCTGGAACTCCCCGTGAGCTGGTAAGAGGCTCTGCTCATGCACATCGACATCGACAAGGACGTCTGTATCGGCGCCGGGCAGTGCGCGCTGGCCGCGCCGGGCGTCTTCACCCAGGACGACGACGGCTACAGCTCCCTCCTGCCCGGCAGCGAGGACGGCGCCGGAGACCCGATGGTCCGGGCGGCGGCCCGCGCCTGCCCGGTGAGCGCGATCACCGTACGGGACAGCACCGGCTGACCCGGGTCCGGCGGTACGGCGGCCACCGGCCGCCGTACCGCCGCACTCGCGCGGCGGGCGCGCTAGCCCACCCTGCGCACGTACCCGGCGCTGCCCGGGACGGACACGTCCCGGTCGCGGCGGACGATGCTCAGGCGGCCGCCCCAGCGGGCGCGGGCCGCGCGCAGGCCGCCGTCGGTGTACTCGACGTCCAGCACCCGGTCGTCGAACGCCTTCGCGTACACCTCGCACTCGTCGTACTGCCCGCACTCCTCCGTCACCGCGAAGTCCAGTCCCGCCCGGTTGCGCCGCCCGGCGAGCTCCGCGGTGTTCTTCTGCCCGACCGCCAGGTGCCGGGCGTGCGCGTGCCGGGACAGCAGGCTCATGAACGCCGTCGCGTCGGCCGCCGTGAGCAGCCGGTGGGAGCGGGTGTAGCTGTCGTAGTTGTCCGGCTCGACGGCGTCGTACCCCTTCCGCGCGCAGCCGTCGATCCACCGGTTCACCCGCCGCGCCACCCGTTCCCGCTTGGCCGGGGTGCCGATGTCGAGCAGCGGCTCGTTCCAGTCCTCGTCGACGACGACCCTGCCCCGTGCGTCGCGCAGCAGCAGCTCGGCCGGCCACGCGGAGCGCTCGGCGGGCTGTGCCTGGAACGCGTTGACGTAGCAGATGTTGTACAGCCCCGGCGCGGGGGAGTCGGACCGGTCACGGCTGACGATCCGCACACCCGCGGGCGGGCGGTAGGCGCCGCCGATCTGGTAGTCGAACCCGGCGTGCCGCGGCGGGAGCCGCAGCGCGGCGGCCTCGGGCCCGCCGCGCTGCTCCCGCTCGCCGGAGGCGCAGCCGGCCAGTGCCGACACGGCGACGACCAGTGCTGCCGCCAGCGCGCCCAGGGCCGTACGCGGCCCCGCGGCGCGGTGCAGATCCGTGGGGGGCACGTCCGCTCCGTCCTGTCCGCACCGGGCGGCGCGGCACGTCCCATGATCACATCCCCGCACGGCGGAGGCGTCAAGTCGGTCCCCGGCCCGGGTCGTAGGCTCTGTCCTGACCATCGTTCCGAAGGCAGGAGCAGCAACGATGCAGTACGTGAAGCTCGGTTCGACGGGCCTGGACGTCTCGCGGATCTGTCTGGGCTGCATGACCTACGGCCTGCCCGACCGCGGTGTCCACGAGTGGACTCTCGACGAGGAGGCGTCCCGCCCGCTGATCCGGCAGGCGCTGGAGGCGGGCGTCACCTTCTTCGACACCGCGAACGTCTACTCCGACGGCACCAGCGAGGAGATCGTCGGCAAGGCCCTGCGGGACTTCGCGCGCCGCGACGAGATCGTGCTGGCCACCAAGGTGAACGGCCGGATGCGGCCGGGGCCCAACGGGGCCGGGCTGTCCCGCAAGGCCATCATGAGCGAGATCGACCACAGCCTGCGCCGGCTCGGCACCGACTACGTGGACCTCTACCAGATCCACCGCTACGACCACGCGACCCCGGTCGAGGAGACGATGGAGGCGCTGCACGACCTGGTCAAGGCGGGCAAGGTCCGTTACATCGGGGCGAGTTCGATGTACGCGTGGGAGTTCTCCAAGGCCCAGTACACCGCCGAGCGGCACGGCTGGACGAGGTTCGTGTCCATGCAGAACCACTACAACCTCCTCTACCGCGAGGAGGAGCGGGAGATGCTGCCGCTGTGCGCGGACCAGGGTGTCGGCGTGCTGCCCTGGAGCCCGCTCGCCCGCGGCCGGCTCACCCGGGACTGGGGCACGGTCACCGAGCGCAGCGCGAGCGACGACTTCGGCAGCCGGCTGTACCTGGAGAGCGACCGCGCGATCGTCGAGGCCGTCGGCCGGATCGCGGGCGAACGCGGCGTCCCCCGCGCCCAGGTGGCCCTCGCCTGGCTCCTGCACCAGGACACCGTGGCGGCCCCGATCGTCGGCGCCGCCAAGCCGCGGCACATCGAGGACGCGGTGGCGGCGGTCGGACTGGAGCTGACCGAGAAGGAGATCGAGGAACTGGAGCGCCCGTACACGCCCCACGAAATCAGCGGCCACTGACGGTCGATGCGGACCGTGCGGTGCGCATTCCGTGCCGCACGGCCCCGCCCCCCGGCCCAGCGGACCGGCCGCTGCCGGCGGCGGCCTCCGGATTTCCCGGTCCCTTCCACTTCAGCCGGGTATTCCGGGCGCGGTACGGAGTGCCACCCGGCGCCTCGGGAGGTGGAAAAGGCTGTCGTTGACGAGATGTCAATGGAAAAAACACGGTGGGGAATCCAGGAAATCGGGAGATCTCTTGTTCGGACGTGTTCGGCTGTGTAAAAGTGTGCGCTGTCGGCGCGCAGGCAAATACATTCCCTCTGTATGCGCCAGGCCGCTCCCGTACACCCCCCACGCTTCACAAGAGCCGCCTCAGGTGGACGTCCGAGCTGCCCCCATGCCCTCGCCGTACCAATTGGTATGGACTAATTCCGTTAGTGCGTCGGGAGGAATTCGGCCGTGACCGAGGCAGGTCTGTCGGACGAGCAGCTGAGCGCCGAACTGAAGAAGTGGACGGGCGCGTCACCCGCCCTGCACCCTGTCGGCGAACTCCTCGACCGGCACTGGGCGGCGGCCTTCGCCTACGCCCGGCTGTGCACCGACGGCCCGCGCGCCGCCGGCATGCTCACCACGGCCGCGTTCACCCGGCTCTTCGGCGCGTCCCTGCGGCAGACCGGCCCGACCGCCGCCTGGCGGCCCCAGGTCCTGGTCGCCGTCCGCCGCATCGCGGCGGAGTGGGACACCGACGGCCGCCGGGAGCTCCTCCACCCGGGCCTGCGCTCCGGTGACGGACCCGGCGATGGTGCCGCGGCCCGGCTGCTGCCACCGTCCGAACGGCGGCTGCTGGCCCGCGCGTTCCAGCGGATACCCGAGACCTCCCGCGCCGTGCTGTGGCACGCCGAGGTCGAGGCCGAGCCCCTGGCCGTACCCGCCGCGCTGCTAGGCCTGGACGCGGAGGACGCCCGCGTCGAACTGGAGCGGGCACGGGAGCGGCTGCGCGAGGAATGCCTCCAGGTGCACCGCGAGCTGGCACCCGAGGCCGAGTGCCGGCGCTACCTGCGCATGCTGGACGTGACGTTCCGGCGCGGCGGCACCGACATCGACCCGGACCTGGGGCAGCACCTGGCCGGCTGCGCCCACTGCGGGCGGACCGCCGGCCAGCTCGCCGAGTTCAACGGCGACGCCCTCGGCCTCGGCCTGGCCGAGGCGGTCCTCGGCTGGGGCGCCCACGGCTATGTGCAGTCGCGGGCGGTCCGTGCCGAGGAACCGGCCGCGCCGGCCCCGGCCGCCGCCACCGTCGTCCCCCAGGGCGGCGAATCCTTCACCCCCGACGCACCCGACGCACCCGCCGTGCCCGGCCCGGGCACCGCCCGCGGCCGGGCGGGCGGCCGCGGCGCCTCGTCCGGCCGCCGCCGGGCGGCCGGTGCCTCCGCCCCCGCCAGGGAAACCCGGGGCGCCGGGGGCAGGGAGGCCACCGAGGGCGGCGGGCCCGCCCCTGCCTCCCCGCGCTCCGCGCAGCGAGCCGCCCGGCGTGCCCGGCGCCGCACCCTGGCGCTGGCCGTGGTCACCGTCAGCGGGCTCGTCGTCCTGCCCCTGGTGCTGTGGTCGGTGCTCGGCTCCGGCGACGGTCCGGCGCCCGGCGCCACCCGCACGCCCTCTCGCACCCCGGGCAAGGACGCGGCCTCCCCGGGCGCCTCCTGGGCCGGCCGCGACGCACCGGGCCAGGGCGCCCTGCACGGCAGACTGCGCAACCTCGCCTCCGGCCTGTGCGTCGGCGTCGTCGGCGGGAAGGCGGTCGAGGGCGCCGAGACCGAACTCGCCGACTGTTCCGCCACCCCGGGCCAGCAGTGGACGTACGAGACCGACGGGCTGCTGCGCAACGCCGCCGCCCCCGACCTGTGCCTGGACTCCCACCTCGGCTACTCCGTGCGCCTCGCCCCGTGCACGGCCACCGGCCGGGCCGCCCGCGACATCCGCTACGACTTCACGCCCCAGGGCGCCCTGGTGCCGCACGCCGACCGGAAGCTGGCCCTCACCCCGGCCGCCACCGACGGCTCCGGCGCCCTCGTGCTCAAGATCCGCGCCGCGGGCGCCGTCCAGCGCTGGTCCGTCGACACCGCCCACCCGCGCCTGCGGATGGAGAACGTCAACTGGGACCGGGACAGCACCTTGGTGCCCAGCCCGCCCGCACCGCCCGCGACCGCCGGTCCGGTCGCGCCCACGCCGTCCCGTACGGCCGAGCCGGCGCCCGCGCCGTCCGCGACGACGACCGCCCCGGCGCCCTCGCCGACCGCCACCGCGGACCCGTGCGTGAGGTACCCGCAGTACTGCGGCCAGGACGGCGGCGGCCGGGGCGGCGGCTGGGACGGGGGCGGCGGGCGCCACCACCGCTGACCTCAGGGGTGGTGCGGCGGCGGGGGCGGGATCGTCCCCAGCCCCGGGGCCGGTTCCGGCCAGACCAGCAGCACCGGGCACGGCGCGTGGTCGACGGCGAACCGCACGGCCGGACCCAGGCTCCTCGGGCCGAGCCGCGACCGGTCCCCGTCCCGGGCCAGCACCAGCAGCCCGGCCCCCTCCGCGGCGGCCACCACCTCCCGCTCGACCCGGCCCGACCGCTCCTCGCGCACACAGGGCCGGCCCAGCCGCTCGGCCGCCGCGGCGAGCAGCGAGGCCGCCGACGTGCCGCCGAGCGCCTCCAGCCGGTCACCCGGGTCCGCCTCCCGGCGTCCGCGCCCCAGCAGCCCGGCGAAGGCCCCGTGCGCCACCGCCGGCACATCGGGGCCGCTCACATGGAGCAGCACCACCTCGGCGTCGTCCGGAGCATGGGCGCGCACCGCGTCCACGCAGGCGGGCCAGGTGCCCTCCACGAGCCAGGCGATCACCCGCATCCCTCGGCCTCCCTCGGCTCACGCGAACCCGTCACAGAACCTGCAGCGACCCCCACAGTGCCACCACCGCGACCGCCAGGGAGGACGGCACGGCCAGCAGACCGAGCCGGGTGAACTCCCCGAGGTCCACGTCGTGCTCGTGCTGGTGCACGATCCGCCGCCACAGCAGCGTGGCCAGCGACCCGGCGTACGTGAGGTTGGGGCCGATGTTCACGCCCAGCAGCACGGCCAGCACCGTACCCGGCCCGGTGGGCGCCGCCAGCGGCAGCAGGACCAGCACCGCGGGCAGGTTGTTGATCAGGTTGGCCAGCAGCGCGGCCAGCGCGGCGATCCCGAGCAGCGCGGGCAGTCCGGTGCCGCCCGGCAGCACGTGCCCGAGCAGGTCCGCGAGTCCGTTGTCGACCACGGCCCGCACCACGATGCCCAGTGCCAGGACGAACGCGAGGAAGGCCGGGGCCGCCGACCGCACCACGGTCAGCGGACTCGCCCGCCGCCGCAGCAGCGCCCGCCCGGCCAGCACCAGCGCACCGGCCGCCGCCACCCAGGCCGGCTCCACGCCGAACGCCGACGCCACCACGAACCCGGCCAGTGTGCAGCCCACGGTCACCAGCGCGAACAGCGGCAGCGCGGGCGCCTCGCCGGTGTCCCGGCCCGCCGGGGCCGCCGCCGTGAGATCCCGGGCGAAGAACCGCCGGAACACCAGGTACTCGGCGCCGATCGCGGCCAGCCACGGCAGCGCCATCAGCCCCGCGAACCGGGTGAAGCTCAGCCCGCTCGCCGCGAACGCCAGCAGGTTCGTCAGGTTGGACACCGGCAGCAGCAGCGACGCCGTGTTGGACAGGTGCGTGCAGGCGTACACATGCGGTTTGGGCCGTACGCCGGTCCGCGCCGCCGTGGCGAAGACCACCGGGGTGAGCAGCACGATCGTCGCGTCCAGGCTGAGCACGGCGGTGATGGCCGAGGCCAGCGCGAACACCGCCGTCAGCAGCCGCACCGGCCGGCCCGCCGCCCACCGCGCCATCCACGCCCCGCACGCCTGGAACAGCCCCTCCACGTCGCAGAAGTGGGCGAGCACCAGCACCGCGGCCAGGAACCCGACCACCGGGCCCAGCCGTTCGGCCTCGGCCCGGGCGTGGCCGAGGGAGATCGCACCGGTGGCGACCGTGACGGCGGCGGCGGGGACGGCCATGACCGCCTCGGGCAGGCCGAAGGGCCGTACGACGGCCCAGGCCAGCACGGCGACCAGGAGGACGACGGACAGTGCCTCGGCGAGCGGGGTGTTCAGGACGGTTCCTTCCTCAGGCGGGCAGGAGAGTGCCCGCCCATGAAAACAGACGAGGCCGAACGCGCTACGACGACCGGCTGCCCGCCGCGCCCAGGAACTCCGCCCAGCCGCCCGCCGGAGCCTGCCCGGGCGGCAGGGTGCGCAGCCGGCGCAGCACCGCCCGGTCCTGCGCCTCCAGCCAGGCGACGAGCTGCTTGAAGGACACGAAGCGCACGTCGTCGTACGCGGCCATCTTCCCGATGGCCTCCTCCACGGCGTCCATGTAGACACCGCCGTTCCAGCGTTCGAAGTGGTTGCCGATGAAGAAGGGGGCGCGGTTGGACTCGTAGGCCCGCCGGAAACCGGCCAGGTAGGTGTCACGGGCCTGGGTCCGCCAGGTGTCGTACATGCCGCGGTCGCCGAGCGGGTTGCCGCCGGACTGGTTGAACATCAGGTTGTAGTCCATCGAGAGCACCTGGAAGGAGTGCCCGGCGAACGGTATGGACTGCAGCGGGAAGTCCCACAGCTTGCCGCCCTGCACCTTGCCCGGCCAGATCTGGAGCCCGCCGGGGGAGCTGGCGTCGTACTTCCAGCCGAGCGCGGCGGCGGCCGGCAGCAGGTTGGCCTGTCCCTCCAGACAGGGGGTACGGCCGCCGGTCAGCTCCTTGCGGTAGTCGAAGGGGAGCGGGTCGAGGTCGGTGAAGCCGGTGTTGGTCTTCCACCTCGTCACGAAGTCCACGGCCTGGTCGATCTCGCTGCGCCACTCGGCCGGGGACCAGTTGCGCACGCCGCTCGCGCCGCAGAAGTGCCCGTTGAAGTGGGTGCCGATCTCGTGGCCCTCCAGCCAGGCCCCGCGCACCTGCTGGAGCGTGGCGTGGATGTGCCGGTCGGCGAGGTAGCCGATCGCGGAGGCGCCGACCGGGTGCTGCGGCGGCCGGTAGAGGTGCTTCCTGGACTCGGGGAGCGTGTAGATGCCGCTCAGGAAGAACGTCATGCCGGCGCCGTGGTCGGCGGCCACCTTGCGGAACCGGGAGAACAGCCGGTTGCTCAGCTCCCCGGCCCCGTCCCAGGAGAACACCACGAACTGCGGCGGCCGCTGTCCCTCCTTCAGCCGCTCCGGCTTCGGCTGGTGCGGCTGGGCGCCGGTGTCGGCGGTGGAGCCGTCCCCGATCGGCTTCACCGGCCGGGCCTGCGCCGTGCCCCGGCCGCCCGCCGGACCCGGCCCGCCGGTCCCGGTGGAGCAGGCGGCCAGTGTTCCGAGGGCGCCCGCCGCCGCCCCGGCCGTCAGCACCCGCCTGCGTGAGATCCCGCTCATCGTCTCCCCGATTCCCTGGTCATGGCCCCGGCGGGGCCTGTTCTGCGGTCGACCGGGTTCGATGACGGCGGGCCGGGGAAAGATCGCGGCCGGCGGCGCCTGTTGCCGTCCTGTGACAGTTGTGGCGCCGCCATGACGAACGGGGGGCCGCCGGGCCGGCGCGGGGAACGGGGACCCTGCCGGGCCGGCACGACGGACGGGGCTTCGCGGGACCGGCATGACGAACCCCGCTGCCTCGGGGGCCGGCAGCGGGGTTCGCGCGGAGGGGGCGGAGAAGGGGCGGGGTCAGGGGCCGGTGCCCGGGGCGAGCACCGTCAGGCGGACGGAGGAGGAGTTCCCGGAGACCGGCACCGGGCCTCCCGACCAGGCCGCCTTCAACGGGGCCCGCTCGTCCGGCGGGGTGACCAGCAGCGCGGCCGGCCTGGCCGTCTTCGCCCCGCTGATCTCCGGGTTGGAGAAGGTCAGTCCGGCCCAGGCGCTCCGCCCGGGCTTGAGCGTGACGGTGACCGGGGTGCCCGGCTCCCGCCGGGGGTCCGGGCCGAGCTGGGAGCCGGACGCGGCGACGAAGGCCGCGCCCGGGTAGCCGCGCAGGGTGCAGGTCCGGGCGGACGTGTTGGTGAGCACCACCGGGAAGTTCTCCTGGCCGGCGCCCGGATCGTTGCGGCCGACGGAGGCGCGCAATTCGGAGGTGTGGCAGCGGGTGCTCGCCGCGGCCGGGGTGGTGGTGGCCGCGGGGCCGCCCGCGGTGCGGGTCGCCGCCGGCGCGGACGGCGCGGACGGCGCGCCCGTGCCGGCGGGGGAGGCGGCCGTGGCCGTGCGGGACGCCGGGGGTGGTTCCGTGGTGTCCCGCACGGGGGCGGCCGTACCGGAGACGGTGGCCGGGCCGGCGCTGTGCGCGCCGGAGCCGTCACCACAGGCGGTCAGGAGGCCCAGCACGGCGACCGTGCCCACGAGCAGGGCACCGTGCCGCGCGGACCGGGGGGTGTACACCATGTCGCTCAACACTCCAGGAGGTCACGGCACGCGACCGGGACGCGTGCCTACGGCGCCGGGTGCGCCGTCCTCTCCGTCCGATGCACGGACCGCCGGAAAAGTTCGGGACGCGCCGGGTTCTGTCCGGTTCTCTTCCCCGCCGGGCCGCTCGCCAGGCCTCGGTCAGGACACCCGCAGCGAACGGAGCACACCGTCGGTCGCGTCGCCGCCGCCGCGCTGACGCACCTGCACGTACACCTGTGGCCGGGCGGTGCCGTCCGCCGGGACCAGGGCGGACTCGGTGACCGAGCCGCCGTCGGGGCAGCCGTGCCAGGACCGCACCAGTCCGTGCCAGTCGGCGTCCGTGAAGGCGCGGGCGCCCGCGTACCGGCAGCCGGAGTGCGCCAGCGACTTCACCTTCGCGGTGACGTCCCCGCGCGCGCCGACCCCGACGAACACCCCGTCCACGGGGGTTTCGGGGTCGGACCAGCGGGAGAGGTCGCCGGCCACCACGAGACCCGGCTCGTGCCCGGCGGCCAGCCCGAGCTCCCGCGGGTCCCAGCCGGAGCCGCGCAGTTCGCGGCCGAAGCCGTCCGGCACCCGCAGGCTCACCCGCCCGGTGGCGTCCCTGACCCGCACCCCGTCGTCCGCGGCGCCGTCCCGGTGGAGCGCCGCGGTCACCGTGACCGCGGCGGCGCCGGCGGCGAGGACCGCGGCGAGGAGCAGGGTCAGGGGGGTGAGCCGGCCGCGCACCCCGTCCAGGCGCCGCACGGGCCGCGCCGGCGGCGCCGCGGCCAGCCGGTCCAGCTCCGCCGCGAACGCCAGGGCACCCGGCCAGCGCCGCGCCCGGTCCGGCTCCAGCGCGCGCAGCAGCGCCCGCTCCACGCCCGCGTCCAGCTCCGGCCGCAGCCGCCGGGGCGGTACCACCTGCCCGGGCGGGCCCGGCACGGTCCCGGTGAGCAGCTCGTACCCGACCGCGCCCAGGCTGTAGACGTCCGCCCGCTCGTCGATGCCCGCGCCGGGCTCGGCCTGCTCCGGCGGCCGGTAGCCCGCCGAACCCGCCGCCAGGGTCAGCACCGAGGCCTGCGCGAGGCTCTTGGCGAGGCCTAGGTCGGCGAGCAGCACCCGCCGGGTGCCGTCCGGGGCGGTGTGCAGCAGCACGTTGGTCGGCTTGATGTCACGGTGCACGATGCCCGCCTCGTGCAGCGCGGCGGCGCCGCGCGCGGCCTCGGCGGTCAGCGCGAGCGCCTCCCGCACCGGCAGCGGACCGCCGGCCAGCAGATCGGCGAGGGTCCCGCCGCCGGCGTACTCCATCACGAAGTACGGCCTGCCGTCCGGGAGTTCGCCGATGTCGTAGACCTGCACCACCCGGCTGGAACCGGCCCGGCGCAGCAGCCGCGCCTCGGACAGGAAGCGCTCCCTGATGTCGAGCCGGTGCGCCCAGTTCTCGGCGAGCACCTTCACCGCCACCGGGGCCTGGAGCTCGGGGTCGTGGGCGAGCCACACCGTGGCGAAGGCGCCGCTGCCCAGCGGCCGTTCGAGGCGGTGGCGGCCGATCCGCTCCAGGGGGTGCATACGACTATCATGCCTGGCCTGAGATCGACTCGGAGGGGGGCCGTCCGTGCAGGACCAGGCGCTGACGGAGGAGTTCGCCCGGCGTGCCGCCGCCGGTGACGGCACGGCCCTGGACCGGCTGCTGACGGAGATACGGCCGGAGGTCGTGCGCCGCTGCGCGCGCTTCCTGCCCTGCCGGGAGGACGCCGAGGAGGCCGCCCAGGACGTGCTGCTCCAGGTGGCCCGGCACATCTCCGGCTTCGAGGGCCGCAGCCGCTTCGGGACCTGGCTGTACACCGTCGTCGCCAACTGCTGCCGGCAGAAGTACCGCGAGCTGAAGCGGCGGGCCGCCGAACAGCCCGCGGCCATCGAGCCGGGGCACGCCGTCGACCCGCGCACCACCAGCGTCATCGCCGGCTCCCGGGTGGACCTGCTGGAGGCCCTGGAGCGCCTGGAGCGCGAGCATCCGCACCTGGTCGCGCCGCTGGTCTACCGGGACATCTGCCAGCTCGACTACGCCGAGGCCGCCGAGCGCGCCGGCATCCCGCTCGGCACCCTCAAGTCCCGGCTGCACGAGGCCCGCAAGCAGGTACGGCCGTGGCTGACGGCCTCCTGAGGGCCGCGCCGGGGCCTACTCGTCCTCCTCGAACAGCGGCAGCTCCGCCCAGATCGTCTTGCCCTCCGGATGGTGCCGGCTGCCCCAGCGCTGGGTGAGCTGGGCGACCAGCAGCAGACCCCGGCCGCCCTCGTCGAAGGTCTTGGCCCGGCGCAGGTGCGGGGCGGTGGGGCTGGTGTCGGAGACCTCGCAGATCAGCGTGGCCGCGTCGTGGATCAGGCGGAGCCGGATCGGATGCGCGCCGTACCGGATGGCGTTGGTGACCAGCTCGCTGACGACCAGCTCCGTGGTGAACGACGCCTCGCGGAGCGACCAGGTGTCCAGCTGCTCCACGACCTGTTTGCGGACCGGCGCGACCAGCGCCGGGTCGGCCGGGATGTCCCAGGTCGCCACCTGCGCGGCGGGCAGGCCCCGGGTGCGGGCCAGCAGCAGCGCCACGTCGTCGGGGGCGCCGCCGGACGGGAGCAGGGTGTGCAGGACGCGGTCGCAGGTCTCGTCCAGGGAGTCCGCGTACGCGCCGAGCGCCGCGTGGAGCAACTCCCGGCTCGTTTCCGGGTCGCGGTCCCGGGACCACACCAGCCCGTCGGTGTACAGCGCGAGGACGGTGCCCTCGGGCAGTTCCACCTCGGTCGACTCGAAGGGCAGCCCGCCCAGGCCGAGCGGGGGACCGGCGGGCACGTCCAGGGCCTCGGGCGTGCCGCCCGGCTGCAGGACCACGGGCGGCGGATGCCCGGCGCGGGCCATGGTGCAGCGCCGGGACACCGGGTCGTAGACGGCGTACAGGCAGGTCGCGCCGACCTCGCCGGGGCTGCCGTCGTCGCCGGGGCTGCCATCGCCGCCGGACTCCTCCGACAGCCGGACGACCAGGTCGTCGAGGTGGGTGAGCAGTTCGTCCGGGGCCAGGTCGATGTCGGCGAGGGTGCGTACGGCGGTGCGCAGCCGGCCCATGGTGGCCGACGCCTGGATGCCGTGCCCGACGACGTCCCCGACGACCATCGCGACCCGCATCCCGGACAGCGGGATCACGTCGAACCAGTCCCCGCCCACGCCGGCCCGGGCGGCCGGCAGATAGCGGGAGGAGGCGTCCAGCGCGGCCGTGTGCGGCAGCGACCGGGGCAGCAGACTGCGCTGGAGCGCGAGCGCGGTCTCCCGCTCGCGCGAGTAGCGGCGGGCGTTGTCGATGCAGACGGCGGCGCGCGCGGTGATCTCCTCGGCGAGCAGCACGTCGTCCGGGGTGAAGCCGTCCGGACGGCGGTGCCGGGTGAGCACCGCGACGCCGAGGGTCAGCCCGCGCGCCTGGATGGGCACCGACATCGAGGAGTGGATGCCGAACTGCCGGACCCGCTCGCCGCGTTCCGCGTGCCAGGTCAGCCACTGGTCCATGTCGCCGACGGCCACCGAGGTGGCGATCGTGCGGCCCGCGGTCAGCGAGTCGGCCTGCGGGGAGAAGTCCGGGTACTCCTCCGCCGTGCCGGGATCGATCACGGCCTCGGGCACGCCGGGCAGCACGGACCGGTGGGCGGTGCGGCGCAGCCGCACCGGGGCGGTGATCCGGGCGGGCGGCTCGCCGCCGTACTCCTGCGGGTCCAGCAGGTCGATGGTGACGAAGTCGGCGAGCGCGGGCACGCACACGTCCGCCAGCTCCTGCGCGGTCCGGGTGACGTCGAGCGTGGTCCCGATGCGCACGCTGGCCTCGTTGACCAGCTGCAGCCGCTGCCGGGCCCGCCGGCTGTCGGTGGTGTCGTGCGCGGCCAGGCACACCCCCCGCACCCGGCCGGCCGGGTCCCTGACCGGTGCCATCCGGGCGAGCCAGGCGTGGGCCCGGCCGTCGCGGCCGGTGTGCAGGAAGGTCTGCAGGTCCAGCGGGCGGCCCGTGGTCAGGACCCGGAGCATGCCCTCCTCCAGCTCCTCGCTCTGCCGTCTGCCGCCGATCTCCGCGAGCCGCAGCCCGCGCAGCCGCCGCTCCGGAAGCCCGATGATGCCGGCCATCGCCTCGTTCATCCGGTGCAGCCGCAGCCGGTCGTCGTACACCGCGATCGCGCACGGCGACTGGACCAGGCCCGCGGCGGTGAGAGGGTCGTCACCGGGCGGCGGGCCGTCGCCGGTGAGCGGGGTGACCACGAGCCAGTCGCCCGGGTGCTCCTCGTCCGCCGGGCGGCGGTGGGCGAGCAGCCACACGGCGACGGTACGGCCGTCCCGGTGGCGCAATCCGATCGTGCCCGCCCAGCGGGTGCCGGCGGGCGGGTCCGGGGGACCGGAGTCGGCCAGCAGCTCGGTGGCGGGGCGGCCCAGGACGGCGGCGGCCGGGTGGCCGAGCAGGCGGCGGGCGCCCTCGTTCCACTCCGTCAGCATTCCGTCGGCGCCGATGACGGCCCGGGCCGTGGCCGCATCGTCGAACGGATAGACCCGGCTCATCCTCGCCGCTCCCAAGCGCACACTCACAGTGAACGGGTGGCTCCACCCGTTGGTCCAGCGTAGTGCTTCACGCCCTTCCGTGAACGAGGGTCGCACGGCCACCTGGCCGACCGGCCGAACGCGGTCGGGCGCGGCCGAGGGGCACATCCGGACAGTCTCGGGCCGTGGGCAGCGGCAGGCGTTCGGGTCCTTGACGATCGTGTGTGCCAGGACGTCAGAATCTGTTCGATGACGATCAGATGTGAGTACTTCTGGGCCCTGAGGAGTAAGAGCCGCCCATGACGGTCACGCGCAGATCGGTTCTGGCGGCGGCCACGGCAGCGCCCGCGGCCGGCACGCTCCTGGGCGTTTCCGCGGCCCCGGCCGCCCGCGCCGCCGGCGCGTCCGCCGCCGGGGGACGCCACACCGTGCCGCTGCGGGACGGCTGGCGCTTCGCCCTGGCCGACCCCGGCGGCCTCACCGACCCGACCGACGCCCACGCCCGGGCGGCCGACCCGGACCACGACGACGGGGACTGGCGCCGGGTCGCCGTGCCCCACGACTGGAGCATCGAGCAGACCCCCACGACCGAGCACGGCACCACCAGCGGCACCGGCTTCTTCCCGGGCGGCCTCGGCTGGTACCGGCTCGCCTTCACCCTCCCGCGGGCGTACGCCGGCAAGCGGGTCTCGGTGGAGTTCGACGGCGTCTACATGGACGCGTACGTGTACTGCAACGGCACACAGGCCGGCCGTCACCCGTACGGGTACACCGGCTTCGCCCTCGACCTCACCGACCTCGTCCACACCGACGGCACCACCCCCAACGTGCTCGCCGTCGAGGTGCGCAACCAGCTGCCGAGCAGCCGCTGGTACTCCGGCAGCGGCATCTACCGCGAGGCCCGCCTGGTCGTCACCGAGCCGGCCCCGGCTATCCGCCGCCGCCCGACTACCCGGACGCGGAGGCCAGTTACTCCGGCCGCCCGGACACCCTGCCCGCCGCGATGCTGGACGGCGACCCGGCCACCGGCTGGTCCAACGCCTTCGTCAAGGCGGCGACCGCCCTGCTGCCCGCCTTCAGCGGGGCCCGGGCCGAGGACTGGGTGTCGGTCGACTTCGGGCGCACCCGGACCTTCGGCCGGGTGGCGGCCTCCTTCACCGTCGACGCCGGCCACAGCCTGCCCGCCCGGGCCGAGGTGGCGGTGTGGGACGGGCACGCCTACGTCCCGGTGACCGGGGCGGAGACGGAGTGGGCCGCCGCCTCCGGCAGCCCCACCGTCATCGCCTTCGACACGGTGCGCGGCTCCCGGCTGCGGCTGACGCTCACCAGCGCCCACCCGGGCCGGCCCGAGGGGGCGGTGCGCATCAGCCGGCTGGAGGCGTGAGGGTGCGGGGCACGGCCCGGGGGTCAGGCGGCGTCGTGGAAGACCAGGCCCAGCGTCCGCCGCCGCCCGGACCGCACGGTGCTCACCCCGTGCCGCATCGCCCCGGCCGACCAGCCGCGGCGCGTGCGCACGGGCCGGTCCCGGGTGGTGAACACCAGGCCGTGCCCCTGCCGCAGGACGCTCGCCGTCCCCCGGGACTGGGCGCGCGGGCGCTGTTCCACCAGGAGGAACTCACCGCCGGTGTAGTCGGTGCCGTACGCGTCCAGCGCCACCACCACCTGGAGCGGGAAGACCAGTTCGCCGAAGACGTCCCGGTGCAGGGCGTTCCAGTCGCCCGGCCCGTAGCGGAGCAGGATCTGCGCCGACCGGTCCTGGCCGGCCGCGTGGCAGCGCGCCAGCCATGCGTCGAGCGAGTCGGGCCAGGGGGCCGGGCGGCCCAGCCGGGCCGCCCAGTCCCGGGCGACGGGCAGCAGCCGGGGATAGAGCGCGGCCCGCAGCGCGGCGACCGGTGCGGGCAGGTCGTGGGTGAAATAGCGGTACTCGCCGGAGCCGAACCGGTGCCGGCCCAGGTCGACCGTGGTGCGGAACAGCCCCGGCTCGTCGTACAGGGCGGCCAGGTCCGCGCACTCGGCCGGTGTCAGCAGCGGGCCGGTGGCCGCGCTGCCCCGCTCGTCCAGCTCGGCGGCCAGCGCGGCCCAGTCGGTACGGGCCGCCCGGCGGCGGGCCTCGGCCGGGGTCGGCGTCATGGGTCCTCCTGTTGCCCCTCGGGCTGGTTGCGTCGCGGTCGAGTCTGCCGCGCCGCGCGGTGCATGACCGGCGGAAACCGGACACCGTCCTCGGGGCCCTCCGGTACCGCGCTGATTCGCACTGATTCCGCGCTGACCTGCGGGTATTTACGCGTGAGTACCCGCGCGGTACCGTGTGGGGCATGCCAGCTCTCAACGTGGAGTTCAGCGAACGGGAACTTGAGGACCTGCGGCAGATCGCCAAGGAGCGCGGTACGTCGATGAAGGCCCTCGTCCGCGAGGCCGCCGCCGCCGACATAGCCCGGCACCGCGCCCTGCAGGAGGGTGCCGAGGCGTTCCGCCGCTTCTTCGCCGGCCACGCCGAGGAGTTCGCGGCGGCCTTCCCCGACGACGAGCGTCCCGCCAAGGGCGAGGCCGCCTGAGCGATGCCCTCCGTCATCCACATCGACGTCCCGTGGCTGCTCCAGCGGCATGAGGAGGTCCTGCCCGACCAGCCCGCCGTGGACGACTTCTCCGCGCTGGTCGCCGCCGTCGCCCGGCACCGGGTGGACCCGCCCCGGCTCGGCGTGGACTCCGACGCGGCCTGGCGCGCCGCCGCGCTGCTGCACACCCTCGCCGTGCTCAAGCCGCTGCCCGCGGCCAACGCCCGCTTCGCCTGTGCCACCGCCGTGGCCTACATGTTCGTCAGCGGCGCCGGCATCGACCCGCCCTACGGCGCCCTGGTCGACCTGGCCCGCGACCTGATCTCCGGCAAGGCCGACGTGTACGGCGCCGCCGACCGGCTCCGCTCCTGGCAGATCTGACCCGCCGGCCGGCGGGGGGAAGCCGCCGGGACCGCCGGCCGGGGACGGGCCGTCCGAGGAGGACCGGTTCCCAGTCCACTACCGGGCCGCCGGCTCCGGGAGCGTGCGCGCCCGGCCGGTGTGTGCGCACGCTTCACACGGGGTGCACGGGAATCCGGCCGCTTTTCCGCCAAGCCCTGCGCCACGGCCTGTTTCTGACTTTCTTTCAAACCGGCTGAAGTCGTACGTGCGCCTTGTTGCTCGTGTGGAAGTTGTGCAAGGGTTCAAACGCGGTGAATTTCCGCTCGCACCACGCGCCAAAAGGAATCCGCTCCGTGCTCACCCCCCACCCCCCTCGCCCTTCCTGGCCGCCGCCCGGCGCCGAACCCGGGGAGTCCGACGAGTTCCTCGCCGGCCCGCTGCGGGCCGGCTCCGACGCGGAGGCCTCCCGGTCGGCCGCCCTGCTGATGGCCCGGCACTGGCAGCCGGCCCACGCGTACGCGGTCATCTGCCTGACCGCACCGGGACCCCTCGCCCACATGGTCACCGCCACCGCCTTCCACCAGGTCCTGGGGCGGCTGGCGCTCGGCGAAGGCGGCGACGCGCTGCGGCCCCGCCTGCTGGTGGCCGTCCGGGACACGGTCCTCACCTGGGCCGCCACCGACCGGATCACCGCCGTACTGCCCGGCCTCGGAAAACCCGCCGGGGGCCGCGGGATGCGCACCGCGCCGGCCCTGATACCGGAGAACCGCGTCCTTTCCGACCGCTCGTTCCACGCCCTTTCCCGGCTGGAACAGGCACTGCTGTGGCACACCGAGGTCGAGGCGGAACCGCCCGCCGTGCCCGCCGGACTGCTCGGCATGGACATTCCGAGCGCGACGGCAGCGCTGGAACAGGCGCGGGAGAAATTCCGCGAGGGCCTGGTGCGCACCCACCGGGAACTCGCGCCCGGCAAGGAGTGCCGTTACTACAACCGCCTGCTGGACGTGCCGATCCGCCGGGGCGGCACACTGCTGCCCGACGTCCAGGACCACCTGGCCGGATGCGCCTACTGCCGGCACGCGGCGGAGCAACTGGGCCAGGTCGACGCCGCCCTGGGCGTCCTGCTCGCCGAGGCCGTCCTCGGCTGGGGGGCCCGCCGCTACCTCGACTCCCGTCCCGGGCGCCGTCAGGGACCCGCCCGCGGCGGCTCCCGGCGGTCGGGCGGACGCCGGCGCGGCGGCGGGCGGCGCCGCGCCGGCGACGGCGCACCCGGGCTGCCGGGCCGGCTCCTCGCCGCCCTGTCCGGGCGCCGCCCGCCGGGCGCCTGGTCGTCCCGCACGCTGCTGACGGGCGTCGGCGTGGCCTCGGCCGGGCTGCTCGCGACGGTCCTCGCGGTCAGTGCGTGGCCGGACGGCGGCGGCACCGAACCGGTCGCCGCCAGCGCGGTCCCCGGCGCGACGGCCTCGCCGAGCACCACGGGCCTGCCCGCCGCCAACCGGCCGGGCCCGCTGCGCAACGCCGCCGGACGCTGCCTGGATGTCAAGGGCACGCCGGAGGCCGGGGCGAGTGCCGTGCTCGCCGCCTGCTCCGGCTCGCCCACACAGCGGTGGACGTACGAGACGGACGGGCTGCTGCGCAGTGCCGCGGGCACCGGTCTGTGCCTGGACTCGCACGCCGACGCCGGGGTGGTGCTCCTCGGCCGCTGCGCCGGCGCCGGGTCGGGACGCGCCGACGACGTGCGCTACGACCTCACGCCCGAGGGCGAGTTGCTGCCGCGCTGGGACCGGACGCTCGCGCTCGCCGCCGGCGGTGACCGGGCGGGCGCCGATCTCGTCGTCAAGGTCCGGGACGGGTCCGCCGGTCAGCGGTGGACGGCGGCGTGATGCCGCCGGCGGTTGCCGGGCCCTGCCCGCTCCCGCCCGCCGCACCGGCTCCCCGGGCTGCGGCCGGGAAGACTCCCGTCGCCGGTTGCCGGGGCTCCGCCACGGCGCCCTCCGCCGCCTCGCGATGCCCGGCGCCAGACCCCGCTCCCGGCTCCGGCCCGATCCGGACGAAAGGCCCTAGCGACGTGCGCCGCCGTCGGCCTCCAGGTCCGACGGCGTCACCGTGTCCGGCCGGGCGTGGCCCGACAGGGCCAGCGTGAGGTCGAACTCCGCCAGCAGACAGCGGATGACGTGTTCGACACCGGCCCGGCCGTCCAGCCCGAGACCGTAGACGTACGGGCGGCCCAGCAGGACCGCCCGGGCGCCCAGGGCGAGGGCCTTGAAGACGTCGGCGCCGGTGCGCACACCGCTGTCGAACAGGACCGTCAGCCGGTCCCCGGCCGCGTCCGCGACGCGGGGCAGCGCGTCGGCCGCCGCGACCGAGCCGGCCACCTGCCGGCCGCCGTGGTTGGAGACCACCACGCCGTCCATGCCGGCGTCCGCGGCGAGCCGGGCGTCGTCCGGGTGCAGGACGCCCTTGAGGACGATCGGCCCGTCCCAGTGCGCGCGCAGGAAGGCGAGGTCGGGCCAGGTGTGACCGGCGTCCCCGAACAGGCCGAGGAAGTGCAGCACCGCCGCGTTCGGGTCCTCGTGCACCGGCTTGGCGAGGCCCGCCCGGAACGCGGGGTCGGTGAAGTAGTTGGCGGTGCCCACGCCGTGCAGGAACGGCAGGTACGCCTGGTCCAGGTCGCGGGGCCGCCAGGCCAGCAGCGGGGTGTCCAGCGTGACGACCAGCACCGAGAAGCCGGCCGCCCGGGCCCGGGCGAGGAAACTCCGGGTCACCTCCCGGTCCTTGCCCCAGTACAGCTGGAACCACCGCTCGGCGTCCCCCATCGCCTCCGCCACCTGCTCCAGCGGGGTGCTGGACGCCGACGACAGGACGAACGGCACGCCCTGCGCGGCGGCGGCCCGGGCGGCGGCGGTCTCGGCGTCCGGATGCATGATGGACAGCACGCCGACGGGCGCCAGCGCGACCGGCGCCGGCAGCCTTCGCCCCAGCACCTCGGTCGTGAGGTCCCGCTCCTGCACGTCCCGCAGCATGCGCGGCACGATCCGGCGCCGGTCCAGGGCCTCCCGGTTGGCGCGGGCCGTGCCGCCGTCGCCCGCGCTGCCGGCCACATAGCCCACCGGCCCCGGGCCGAGCCGGTGCTCGGCCAGCTCCTCCAGCCGGGTCAGATCGGTGGGGAGCCGGGGCACCGCCCCCGCCATCCCGTTCAGATAGATCTCGTACTGGAAGTCCGCCCAGTGCCGTGCCATCCGTCAACTCCCGCCCGTCGTCGGCCGCGCGCACCCGACGATACGTGATCACTTCATGAACACAAGGAGTCATGAAGGGACTTGCAGGGGCCTCAGCCGGAATGTTTCAGGACGATTAACGAAGAGCTGTTTTTCGGCCATCCGGTCGCATCGGCGAGGGGGGAGCGGCTCTGTTCCGGGGTCCCGGCGTTCGAATTCCGTGACTTCACGCCACTGATTCAACACGAAAGGTTACTGAAACCCATGGGTTCGATGTGAGTTTCGCCCGCGGAGTCGGCAGAGTGGCGCTCGCCGCTCCGGCTCCCGACCGGACCGGAGCCGGCACCTCATCTGTTCGAGCGGAAGGATGCACACAATGCGGAACACCGCGCGCTGGGCAGCGGCCCTCGGCCTCACGGCCGCCGCCGTCTGCGGACCCCTGACCGGGGCCGCCGTCGCTGCACCGGGCGCCGCCCCGTCGTCGCTCTACGCCCCCTCGGCGCTGGTGCTCACCACCGGCCACGGCAATGACGCGGCCACGGCCACACCGGAGCGCGCCGTCACCCTGAACTGCGCCCCCACGGCCTCGGGCACCCACCCGGCCGCCGTCCAGGCCTGCGCCGAACTGCGCGGCGTCGGCGGCGAACTCGACGCCCTGAAGCCCGCCGGCGACGTGATGTGCACCAAGGTGTACGACCCCGTCGTCGTGACCGTCCAGGGCGTCTGGCAGGGCAAGCGCGTCTCCTACGAGCGCACCTTCGGCAACGCGTGCATGAGGGACGCCGTCGGCGGCAGCCTCTTCGCGTTCTAGACCGGGATCGCGGTGCCCCGTGGACACCGGATCAGGCTCGCAACTGGGGAGTGCGGCCCCTGGAGCGGGGAACCTGCGATCTCGCACCGGGGCCGGCGGGCGGAGTGGGGCCGCCCGCCGGGCCCGGGCACACAGCCGCTCCCCGGGCGGTCCGTGGGGGACCGTCCGGGGAGCGGCGAAAAACAATCTGTTTCAACGGAGCGCTCAGGCCTTGCGCCGGTGACTCGTGTCGCACCAGGGGTAGCGGCGACTGCGCCGGCAGGTACACAGAGCGACACGGAACCGGTCCGAGGAGACCGTGCTCCCGTCCTCCAGTTCGATTTCCACGGGCCCTTCCACCAGGAGGGGCCCGCGCCGTTGCACGCTGATCCGGCGGGCCCGGCCGGCGGCGGCGCCGGGCGCCTGGCCGGCGGAGTCGCGCGCCGCGCTGTCAGAGGGGTCGTTCGGCACGGATGACCACCAGTTCCTCTCTGTCCTCGGCCGGTGCGAGCAGCCCGCTCCGGCGCAGCCAGTCCTCCCGGGAGCGCAGCACCGGTCCGAAGGGGACCCAGCGGCGCCGCACCACCGCGGCCTTCAGCCCGGCGTCCCGCAGCAGCTCCAGGGTGCGGTCGGGACCGCTCAGCGCCGAGTGCACGATCAGCAGCGTGCCCCCGGGACTCAGCAGCGGCGGCGCGTCCCGGCAGATCCGGTCCAGCAGCAGCCGCCCGTCGCGGCCCGCGTCCCAGGCGACGGCCCGCCCGCGCGGTCCGCGCCCGGTGTCGGGCGCCGGCACGTAGGGCGGGTTCGCCAGGATGAGGTCGTACGTGCGGTCGCGCACCGGCGCGAACAGGTTGCCGCGCCGGATGCGCACCGGCAGCCGGGACAGCCACGCGTTCAGCCGGACCGTCCACACCGCCCGGCGGGACACGTCCACGGCGGTCACCTCGGCGCCCCGCCGGGCCGCCGCCAGGGCCAGCGCACCGCTTCCGGTGCCCACGTCCAGCACCCGGGCGCCGGGCGGCGGGGCCGCCTCGTCGAGGGCCTCGGCCAGCAGCTCGGTGTCGTCCTGCGGGGCGTACACACCCGGAAGCATCACAGCGATCACAGCGCCCGAGTACCCGGATGCTCAGGAGATATGGGACATCTGTTGTTCCTGGGGTGCCTGAGGGGACTGCTCCCGGGGCGCCAGCGGCGTCCGCAGACAGGTCCGTCCCGCGCGCCAGCAGGCGAGCAGCCGCCGGCCCAGCCGGTCCTCCAGGTACTCGGTGGCGTCGATGCCGAAGGCGATGTCCGGCGCCAGCTCCGGCTCCTCCTCCAGCAGCCCGCCGATCACCTCGTGCCGGACGACCTGCTCGTGCACGGCGTCCGCCGTCACGTGCTCGTCGTAGAAGAACTCCGCCGCCGGGCCGGCGCCGGTGCGGCGCATCGCCTCGGCCAGCCGGCGGGAACCGGGCGAGGAGGTGATCTCCACCTCGGCGAAGTGGCCCACCAGCGCGCCGCGCAGCTCGCGGTGCAGGCCGAACAGGGACATCAGGTTCACCACGGCGAGCATCTCCGCCGGGGCCGCGTCCAGGTACCGGCCGTACGCCGTGTCCAGGTCCAGGTCCCGCATCAGGTCGGCGAACAGGCGTGCGTGCACCCGGTCGGCCCGGCCGCCGCCGAACTCGTCGTACTCCACCGCGGCCATCGCGGCCTTGGCCCGGCCCCACAGCCGCGGCAGCACCCAGGCGTGCGGGTCGGCCTCCTTCAGGTGGTACAGCGAGCGCACCGCCGCGTACTCCCGCGCCTGCCACAGCTCGCCCTCGGCGGACAGGAAGTGGGAGACGCCCGTGCCCTCGGCCGGCTCGACCAGGAGGGCGGCGAGCGCGTCGTCCAGGTTGTCGTGGACCGGGGTGTCGGCGCGCAGCGCGGACCGGAAGCGCTCTTCCAGCGCGGCCCGCACACGCAGCAGCTCCGGGTCCCACTCGGTCTCCGGGGGGACCCCGGCGAAGCCGCGGTAGTACAGCTCGTAGCACAGGTAGAGGGCGAGCTGGAGGTCGTCGCCGTAGGGGTCGGCGGTCGCGGGGTCCGCGGGGCGGGGGAGCGGGCCCGTGCCGCGCAGGTGGGCCGTGACCGCGGCGGAGAGCGGGCCGCGGGACGGGGGCAGCAGGGGCTCGCGCAGAGGGTCGTTCATGCGGCTCGGGTACCCGGCTCGGAGAGAAGCACCGCTGCGAGCGGGCCACCGGTGACGGGGGGCGGCGCCCACCGGCGGGCTCCGGGGCGCCCCGGCACGGCGGCCCGGCCCACCGCCCGACGGGCGCGCGCCGCCCGCCTCAGTCGCCGTTCGCCTGCTCCTGCGCCCCGGTGTTCGGGGTGACGGCGTCCCCGGCCTCGCCGAGGCGTCCGGGTCCTCGTCGCGCTTCTCGGCCTCCTCGACCTCCCGGAGCACTTCCTCCAGGGCCGTCTCCGGCCGGTCCTCGTGGTCGTTGCGGTCGTTGCCGCCAGGCATGACGTCTCCTTCCGTCGGCGAGGTGATCTCCCCTGCGGGTTACCCGGCGGGGCCGTCCCAAGCGCCCCCCGGACAGGCCGGGGGGCCGCCGTCTCGTGCGGACGACTGGTGCGGCGCCCGCGTCCTGCTGCGCCATCCCGCGCCGCCAGAGGACATGCATCTGTACCCCTCCGAACGAAACGGCCACGTTTCTTTCACGGTGGGCAGGTGTCCGGTCGGCGCTTCGCCGTGCGCGGTGTTCCAGTGTGTGGCGCCCTGGATACACCGCGAAGGCTCGACCCCGGAGCTCGCGAACTCGTGTACGCCGTCGCAGTGAGGTCGTCACCATGTCCCAGGCCCCGTCCCCCGCAGGACCGTCGAACGACACCCGGCCGGTCCCGGCCCCGGCCGGGCAGGCGGTCACCGCCCCGCGTCCCGCCCGGGGCGGTACCGCCCTGGTGACGGGTGCCTCCTCGGGCATCGGTGCGGCCGTGGCCCGCCGGCTGGCCACCGAGGGCGGCTGGCGGCTGGTGCTGAACGGGCGCGACGTCACCCGGCTGGAGCAGGCGGCCGCGCAGTCGGGAGCGCTCGCACTGCCCGCGGACCTGACCCGGCCCGGCGCCGGACGCCGGCTCACCGCCCTGGCCCTGGACCACCTCGGCGGGCTGGACCTGCTGGTGGCGGGCGCGGGTGTCGGCTGGGCCGGGGAGTTCACCGGTATGCCCGCCGCGCGCATCGACGAGATCGTGGGGCTCGACCTGCTGGCCACCGTCCACCTGGTGCGGGCCGTGCTGCCGCACATGGTGGCGGCCGGATCCGGACGTGTCGTACTCATCGGGTCCCTCGCCGGCAGCGTCGGCGTGCGCGGCGAGGCCGTCTACTCCGCGGCGAAGGCCGCCCTGGCCACGTTCGCCGACTGCCTGCGCTACGAGCTGCGCGGCACCGGAGTGGGCGTCAGCCATGTCGTCCCCGGCGTGGTGGACACCCCCTTCTTCGACCGGCGGGGCACCCCCTACGCGCGCTCCTGGCCGCGGCCGGTCTCCGTCGAGCGCGTGGCCGACGCCGTCTGCGCCGCCGCCCTGCACGGCCGGGACGAGGTGTACGTCCCCGGGTGGCTGCGGCTGCCCGCCCGGGTGCGCGGAGCCGCGCCCGGGCTCTACCGGCTGCTCGCCGCCCGCTTCGGGTGACCGTCATGACCGCCGTCACGGTACTGCTCGCCCTCCTCGCGGCCCTGTCCAACGCGTCCGCCTCGGTGCTCCAGCGCCGCGCCGCCGTCGAGGAGCCGGATCGCGGTGAGGGTGCCGGGAACGTCGTACGCCGGTTCACCCGCCTGCTGCGGCGCCCCTACTGGCTGGCGGGCGCCGGGCTGCTGGCGCTGTCCTGCCTGCTGCAGGCCGGAGCGCTGGCCGTGGGCAGCCTGTCGCTGGTCCAGCCGCTGCTCGCCGCCGAACTGCTGTTCACCCTCGCCGTGGGCAGCGTCGTCTTCCGGCGCCGCCCGGACGGCCGGACCTGGCTGGCGTTCGTCGCCCTCGCCGGCGGACTGGCCCTGTTCCTCCTCGCGGCCGCACCCTCGGCCGGCCGGTCCACCGCGCGGCCGGGGGACTGGCTGCTGGGCGGCGGCGGGGTGCTCGGCGCGGTGGTGCTGCTCGTGGCGGCCGCCCGCCCGGCGCGGGGCGCCTCCCGGGCCGCGTTGCTCGGGCTCGCCTCCGCCGTGTCCTTCGCCGCCACCGCGGCGCTGCTCAAGGAGGCCGTGGGGCGGCTCGAACAGGGGCCGGCGGCGATGTTCGGGCACTGGTCGCTGTACGCCACCGGGGTCGCCGGGCTCGTGGCCTTCCTGCTGCTGCAGGGCGCGCTCGGCGCCGGCTCGCTGACCGCCTCGCAGCCGGCCCTCACCCTCGGCGACGCGCTCACCAGCGTCGTGCTCGGCTGGGTGCTGTTCGCCGAGTCGATCCACCTGGGCCTGAGCCTGCTGCCGGAGGCCGTCGGTGTCGCGCTGATCGGCGCCGGCAGCATCGGCCTGGCCCACGCGGCGTCCGTGGGCGGGGAGTGGGACGCCACGGACCCCGGGAAGTCCGCCGGATCCACCGCGGCCGTGCCGCGCACCCCGAGGAGGTAGGCCACCGATGCCCGCTCTGTCCGCCCGCGCCCGGCGGACGGCCGCCGTCCTGCTGCCGGCCGGTGCCGCCGCGGCCCACATCGGCCCGGCGGCCACCTGGCTGCCGGGCGTACGGCTGCCGCTCTTCCCCGGGCTCTCCGGCACCGGCCCCCGCCGGCACATCGCGCTCACCTTCGACGACGGACCGGACCCGGTGTCCACCCCGCGCTTCCTCGACACGCTGGACGAGCTGGGGGTGCGGGCCACGTTCTTCGTGGTCGGCGAGCACGCGGTCCGCCATCCCGAGCTGCTGCGGGAGACGGTACGCCGCGGGCACGAGCTGGGCGTGCACGGCTGGACCCACGACCGGCCCTGGCGGCCCGCGTTCGCCCGCGACGCCGCGGAGGTCGCCCGGACGGTCCGGGCGGTGCAGGACCTCACCGGCCGGCGCCCGCGCTGGTACCGCCCCCCGTACGGCATCCTCACCACGAGCCGCTGGCGGGCCGCCCGGCGCGCCGGACTGCGCACGGTGCTGTGGTCGGCGTGGGGCAGGGACTGGACGGCCGACGCCACGCCGGCGTCCGTACGGGCCAGGATCGCCGCGGACCTGCGCGGCGGCGGCACCGTCCTGCTCCACGACTCCGACCACCACTCGGCCCCCGGCTGCTGGCGGGCGACCCTGGCCGCCCTCCCGGCCATCGTCCAGGACTGCCGGGACGCGGGCCTCACGGTCGGCCCCCTCCACGACCACCAGCCGGCCGGCACCGGGCGCCGGCCCCCGCCCCACCGGCCCGCTCCCTGACCGCGGCTGCCGGGCGGAGCGGGTGGTCCCGTGTGCCGCGGGCGTCGGCCGCGGGTGTGGGCAAGCGGGTCGCTCACAGGTTCGGCACGGCGTCCAGGGCGTCGCCTCGGAACAGTGCCCGGCCGCGGGCCGCCTGGGCCGTGCGGGCGGGGGAGTCCGCGCGAAGGCGGGTCAGGGCCGTCAGCAGGGCGGGGCCGTCGGGGGCCGGTTCGGACAGCCCCAGGCCGGCCATGCGGCGCACCCCCTCCGCGCCGTGGCCGGGCAGCGGGCGGTGGCCGATGACGGGCAGGCCCGTGGCGAGGGCCTGGACGGCGGTCTGGCCGGCGGCGTTGTCCACCAGGGCGTGGCAGGCGGCCAGCAGCCCCGGCATGTCGTCGACCCACCCCAGGGCGAGCGCCGCCGGTTCCCGGGAGAGGCGGGCGAGGAGCCGCTCGTCCCGGCCGCACAGCACCACCGGCAGGTAACCGCCCGCAGCCAGCAGCCGTGCGGTGGCGGCCGGGCGGGAGGCCGCGCCCCAGGCACCGGCGGACAGCAGGACCGCGGGCCGGCCCGGCGCCCGCCGGGCGAACCGCTCCCGCCACCGGGCCGCTCCCAGGGCCGGCGCCCGGAAGGCGGGCGCGACCACCGGCCCGGTCGTGACCACGGGCACCGCGAGGTGGCGGCGCACCTCCTCCGCCGCCGCGTCCGTGAGGCACAGGTACCGGTCGTTGCCCGGGTGCAGCCACTGCCGGTGCACCGCGAAGTCGAGCAGGAAGACGGCGCTCGGCACCTCCAGCCCGCCCCGGGCCCGCAGGTGCCCGGTCAGCTGGGCGGCGAGATGGAACACGGACACCACCACGTCGGCGTCCAGCCGGTCCACCAGCTCCGTCAGGCGGTCCCCGGCGAGCCGGGCCAGCGGCACCCCGCTCGGCCGCCGCCCGGGCCCGCCGCGCAGGAACGCGCCGTAGACGCCGGCGTACAGCCAGGGCAGGTGCCGTACCGACGCCCGGTAGCCGCGGCGCAGCCCGGTTCCCAGGCCGTACGGCAGCAGCCGCAGCACGTCGGCGACATGCGCCTCGTGGCCCCGGGCAGCGGCCCGGCGGGCGAGTTCGCGGGCCACGGTGTCGTGGCCGGCTCCCATGCCGGCGCTCAGGATCAGCAGGCGCCGACGGCGGTCCCGCGCGTGGTGGTGTGTGGTGGGCACGGGGCCCGATTCTCCGCCGCCCCGGGGCCCGTACGGCGGACCCGGCGGGCCGTGTCGCCGTACGGGCGGTCACTCGTGCGCACCAACGCCCCCCTGCCACCGCCCGCCCTCCGGCTGCGAGTCGCCCGGCGCGTGCCAGTCTGGAGGAACCGGCACGGGAGAGCGTCCGGGCGGCGAGCACGGGAGGAGCCGTGAGGCGGTTGCGGCGCGGCCTGCACCGCGCGTGGGAGTGGCTGCGCCTGCGGGCCCTGTTCGAGCACGGCAAGGAGCTGGAACTGATGCACCGGGCCATGGGCTTCGCCACCCTGGCCCTGGTGACGCTGGCGCCGCTGCTGATCGTGGTGGCCGCGGCCGACCCCCTGGTGAGCGGCGGCTTCGCCTCCTGGCTCACCGACGGCATGGGGCTGTCCGGCCGGTCCGCCCACGTGATCACGGACGTCATCAGCCCCCCGCGCAAGGTCATCGGCACCACCAGCGCCCTGAGCGGCATCCTGCTCGCCGTGTTCGGCGTGTCGTTCGGCGGCAGCGTGCAGAACGCCTACGAACGGATCTGGGACCTGGCGTCCGGGCCGTGGCACCGGGTGTGGCGGCAGGCGACCTGGCTGGTCGTGCTGACGGCGTACCTGTACCAGGAAGTGGCGACGAAGTCGACGCTGCACGGGACGCAGCGGGCCCTGCTGTCCACGGTCAGCGGGATCCTGTTCTTCTGGTGGGGGCAGCGCTTCCTGCTCGGCGGCCAGGTGCACTGGCGCTCGCTGCTGCCCGGCGCGCTGGCCACCGTCATCGGCCTGGCCGGCCTGCGCGCCTTCTCCTACCTGGTGTTCACCCCGCTCATCGTCACCAACGCCCTCAGCTACGGCCCCGTCGGCACCGTACTCGTCGTCGAGTCCTGGCTCATCGGCGTCGGATTCGTCATCTACGGCGGCGCCGTCTTCGGCCGCTGGTTCACCGAACACCACTGGATGCCGTCCCACCACGAGGACGACCCGGCCGGCCCGGCCGGCGAGGAGCAGTCCGCCACGCCGGCCTGATCCGGCCCGTGTCGAACGCACGGCCCTAGGCCAGCTGGCGGCGCACCAGCTCGTGCAGGCGGCCTCCGGTGTCCGCGAGGAGGTCGGCCGGGGCGCCCTGCTGGACGACCTTGCCGTCCTCCATCACGATCACCCGGTCGGCGTCCAGCACGGTCGACAGGCGGTGGGCGATGACGATCCGGGTGGCGTTCAGCTTGCGGGTGCTGTCGATGACGATGCGCTGGGTGTCGTTGTCCAGGGCACTGGTCGCCTCGTCGAAGAAGAGGATGCGAGGCCGCCGGATGAGGGCCTGGGCGATCATCAGGCGCTGCCGCTGGCCGCCGGAGATCGCGCCGTTCCCCGCGACGATCGTGTGCAGCCCCATCGGCATCCGCCGGATGTCCTCCGCGAGACCCGCCAGCTCGGCCGCCGCCATCGCCTCCTCCGGCGTGTACGGTTCGGCGCCGCAGATGACGTCCATGATCGAACCGGTGAACGGCTGCGCGTGCTGGAGCACCACCCCGCACTGGCGCCGCACCGCCGACTGGTCGAGCGCCGCGAGGTCCTGGCCGTCGTACAGGACGCTGCCGGAGACCGGCCGGTCGAAGCCGATGAGCAGCCGCAGCAGCGTGGACTTGCCGCAGCCACTGGGGCCGACGACCGCCACGAACTCGCCGGGCCGCGCGGCGAAGGACACGTCGTCCAGGACCAGCGGGCCGTCGTCGGCGTACCGGAAGGAGAGCCGGCGGGCCTCCACGGCGCCGGACAGCGGGCCGGGCCGGGTGCTCGCCGTGCGCACCTCGGGCGTGGCCTCCAGCACCGGCCTGATCTCCTCGAACAGCGGCAGCGCCGCCACCGCCGAGACGAACGCGCCGGTCAGCTGGGTGACCGAGGTCAGCACCATGGTCACCGACGTGTTGAAGGCGAGGAAGTCCGCCGCCGACATCGCCCCCTTCGCCGGTCCCGCGAGCAGCATGAACATCAGCAGGGTGCACACCGGCAGATAGACCGCGCCGAGGACCGTGGTGAGGTTCTTGATCCGGCCGACCCGCTGCTGGAGCTCCCGGCTGCGCGCGAACTCCCGCGCCCACGCCGCGTACGCGTAGTTCTCGGCCGCCGCCACCCGCAGCTTGGGCAGCCCGCGCAGGGTCTGGAACGCCTGGTTGCTCAGCTTGTTGCCGAGCGTCACCAGCCGCCGCTGCCAGCGCACCTGCCACAGCCCGAGCCCGGTGAACACCGCCCCGATGACGACGAGCATCCCGATCGCGGCCGTCGCCATCGCCGGGCTGAACCAGAACAGCAGGGCCAGGTTCATCGCGCCGACGGTCACCGACTGGGCGACGACCGGGCCGACGCCCGCCAGCAGCCGGCGGATCGCGCTGATGCCCATGGCCGCACTGGCCAGTTCACCGGTGGAGCGCTGGGTGAAGAAGCGGGTGGGCAGCCGCAGCAGCCGGTCCCAGACGGCCGGCTGGAGCGCCGCCTCGATGCGGCCCTCCAGACGCAGGATGGACAGGTTCTCCAGCAGCGTGAACGCCGCCGCGACCACCCCGCTCACCATGACCGCCAGGCAGACCTGGACGATCAGGCCCTCCTGGGCCCGCGGCACGTACTCGCCGAGCACCTTGCCCGTGGCGATCGGCACCAGCGCGCCGATCGCCACCGTCACCAGCCCCGCGAGGAGCAGGTGCAGCAGGTCGGTACGGGTACCGCGGAGGCTGAACCGGAGCAGCCCGAGCGGCCCGAGGCGCTTGTCGGGCAGCGGCCGGTAGAACATGACCGCGCGCGGCTCGAACTCCTCCGCGTTGGCCTTCTCCACGGGCGTCTCACGCCCCGTCCCGGGGTGTACGGCCACATAGCCGCCGCGCCGCCACAGCAGCGCCACCGGCGCCCCGGACAGCGCCCGCCGGCCGACCAGCGGGCCCACGTCCTCGCGCCACCAGCGCCCGTCCAGGCGGACCGCCCGGGTGCGCACCCGGGAGGCCAGCGCGACCCGTTCCACCGGGTCCAGCCGGTCGCTCTCGGCGCCGCTCTGCGCGGGCTCGGCGAGCCGGATGCCGGCCGCCTCCGCGACCAGCTTGCAGGCCGCGTGGGTGGCGTCCGCGTCGGCCGGCGTGGTGCGGCGCGCGGAGCGCTTGCCGATGGAGGCCAGCAGGGTCCGGTCGGCCTGGGCGCGCACGGCCTCGCCGGCCTTGATCCCCTCGGCCGTGCGGTGCTCGTGGCTGCGCTCCAGCTGCTCGATCCACCGGTCCAGCGCGGTCAGCAGCCGGTACTGCTGGTCCACCAGGCTCTGCCACAGCGCCGGGTCCATCAGCAGATCGGCGGCGGCCTCCGCGCCGTACAGCGAGCCGTACTGCGCGCTGCCCGGCGGCACCTGCATCCAGAAGACCTCGTCGTCGGCCGGGGCCGCCGCCCGCTCCTCGGCCAGCGGGGCCTGGAAGAGGACGGACAGGCCGCGGCCGACACCGAGGGCGAGCGCGTACTCCAGCGGGCTCGACGTCGGCGGCACGTACTGCGGGTTGCCGTACTCGTCGTACGACCAGGTCTGGGTCTGCGCCGGCTGGTACAGCTCGCGCAGACCGACGCGGTGCACCACGCAGTCCCGGACCGGGCGGGCCACCAGCGTGTGCTGGGGCCCGGTGACCGGGCCGAGCAGCAGGGTGCCCGCCTCCAGCCGGCCGAGGTGGTGCCAGTGGCCCTGCTGGGCGGCGTCCACCGCGAACAGGTCCAGCGCGCCGGCCGCGACCAGCCACAGCACCTGCGGGCCCTCCAGGTCCAGGCGGCCGAGGCCCGCGCAGTCCAGGCGCGTGCCCAGTGAGCCCAGCGCCCCGAGGACGAGGTCGCCTTCCGGTACGGACGTCATCTCACCGCTCCCTGACCAGCGCCGCGTACGCGCCGCCGCGCGCCACCAGCTCCTCGTGCCGCCCGCGCTCGACGACCGTGCCGTGCTGGAGGACGACGATCTCGTCGCTGTCGCGGACCGTGCTCAGCCGGTGTGCGATCACCACGCAGGCGCAGCCGCGCCGCCGCAGGTTGTCCATCACGATCTGCTCGGTCTCCGCGTCCAGCGCGCTGGTCACCTCGTCCAGCACCAGGATGCTCGGCCGGCGCACCAGCGCCCGCGCGATCTCCAGGCGCTGGCGCTGCCCGCCGGAGAAGTTGCGGCCGTCCTGCTCGACCCTGCTGTGGATGCCACCGGGCCGGCGCATCACCACGTCGTACAGCGCCGCGTCCTTCAGCGCCTCCACCACGGCCTCGTCCGGGATCGACGGGTCCCACAGGGCCACGTTGTCGCGGACGGAGCCCTCGAAGAGGAAGACGTCCTGGTCGACGAAGGAGACGGAGGCGGCGAGCGCGCCGCGCGGGATGTCCTCCAGCCGGCGGCCGTCGATGCGGATCACCCCGTCCCACGGCGTGTACAGCCCCGAGATCAGCCGGGAGACCGTGGACTTGCCGCTGCCCGAGCCGCCCACCAGCGCCACCTGCCGCCCGGGGCCGACGGTCAGGTCGAAACCGGTCAGCAGCGGCTGGTCCAGCGGGCTGTAGCCGAAGGTGACGTTCTGCAGCTCGACGTGCCCGTGCAGCCGCCGGGTGGACTCGCCGCCGCCGGGGCGGGCGTACAGCGGATCGGCCTGGAAGTTCTCCACGTCCTTCAGCCGGGCCACGTCGGCGGCGAAGTCCTGGATGCGGCCCGCCACGCCGTTGAGCCGGGTCAGCGGCGCGGTGAAACGGGTGACCAGCGCCTGGAACGCGACCAGCAGACCGACCGAGATGTGCCCCTCGACCGCGCGCAGCCCGCCGATCCACAGGATGAGCGCGCTGTTGAAGGTGGCGAGCGCCGGCGCGACCACGCCGAGCCAGGCGCTCGGCACGCCGAGCCGCTGCTGCTCCTCCAGCGTGGTGGCGTGCTGCCCGGCCCACTTGCGGAAGTAGCCGTCCTCGCCGCCGGTCGCCTTCAGCGTCTCGATCAGCTGCAGGCCGGTGTACGAGGTGTTGGTCAGCCGCGCGGTGTCCGCGCGCAGCTTCGCCGTCCGGGTCGCGCGCAGCCGTACGACGAGCCGCATGGCGACCACGTTCAGCAGGGCCACGGCGATGCCGACGAAGGTGAGCTGCGGGTCGTAGGTGTAGAGCAGGACCGCGTACAGCACGACCACGATCGCGTCGACGCCGGCCGCCGCGAGGTCGCGGGCCAGGGTCTCGGCGACCTGGTCGTTGGACTGCAGGCGCTGCACCAGGTCGGCGGGGGAGCGCTGGGCGAAGAACGTCACCGGCAGTCGCAGCAGGTGGCGCAGGAAGCGGGCGCTGGAGAGGGTGGAGGAGATGATCCGGCCGTGCAGCAGGTTGGCCTGCTGGAGCCAGGTCAGTACCAGCGTGAGCAGCACGCAGGCGGCCATCGAGGTGAACAGCACGCCCAGCAGCGAGGTCTGCCCGCCGATGAGGAACGTGTCGATGTAGGTGCGGCTGAGCGCCGGTACGGCCGCGCCGACCGCCACCAGCAGCAGGCTGGCCAGGACGGCGGCGGGCAGGGTGCCCGCGGTGCCGCGCAGCCGGGCCGGCATCGCGCCGAGCACACCGGGGCGGCGGCCGCCCGTGGTGAAGCCCTCGCCGGGCTCCAGGACCAGCACGACGCCGGTGAAACTGCCGTCGAACTCCTCCATGGGAACGAAACGGCGGCCCTTGGCGGGATCGTTGACGTACACGCCTCGCCGCCCGAAGCGGCGGCCCATGCCGTCGTAGACGACGTAGTGGTTGAACTCCCAGAAGAGGATGGCCGGTGCCCGCACCTCGGCGAGGGCGGCCAGGTCCATCTGCATGCCCTTGGCCGTCAGGCCGTAACCGCGGGCCGCCTTCAGCAGGTTGGAGGCGCGCGAGCCGTCCCGGGAGACGCCGCAGGCGATGCGCAGCTCCTCCAGCGGGACGTGCCGGCCGTAGTGGCCGAGGACCATGGCGAGGGAGGCGGCGCCGCACTCGACGGCCTCCATCTGGAGCACGGTGGGGGTACGGACCGTGCCGGTACGGGACTTGGGGACCGGCCGCTTCGCGGGGGCCGCGCGTCTGCGGCCGCGGGTTTCCTGGGCGGTGGTCACGGGAGCAGCCAATCGACGGGACGCTGGTCGGCGAGCCGGACGGAGCCGGTGGCGAGGGTCATGGAGTCGAGCCGGAACGGCGGCCCGCCGGCGGTGGACCAGCGGTAACCGCTCTTCGCCGACGACGACTTGTCGAGTTCCACCAGGACGGCCACCGGGCGGCCCTTGCGGGTGAACTGCTCGCCGAGCTGGCTGTCGCCGAGGAACGCGGAGATCGACTGGGCGGACTGCGCGGTGCGGTCCACCGCCTTCACCTCGCCGCGCAGCACGCCGTACCGCTGCGCGGGCACGGAGGACACCGTCAGGTCGACGGAGGCGTGCGCCGGGATGGCGGCGGCGTTCTCGGCGGGCACGTACACGGTCGCGTACAGCGGGTCGGAGGCGTGGGCGACCTTCTCGACCGCGGCGACGTTCGCGCCGGTCCGGATGATCTGGCCGATGGTCGCGGCCAGCGTGGTGACACGGCCCGCGGCGACCGTCCGGACCACCGTGTCGCCCTCGGCGGTGCGGACCTTGAGCACCGGCGCGCCCGCGGGCAGCCGGTCGCCCGGCCGGGCGAGGACGGCCGTCACCTGTCCGGCCACCGGGCTCTGCAGCAGGTAACTGCCCTGCCCGTGGGTGAGGATGGCGGGTGCGCTCACCGTGGAGGCGACCGAGCCGGTCACCGCCCACACGGAGGCGGCCGCCATGACGACGACCGTGACGCCGAGCGCGAGCCAGCCCTGCGGGCGGGCCAGCCGCACCGGGAGGTCCAGCTCCTCCGGCGACTGGAGCTTGGCGAGGGCCTGTTGGCGGAACTGCACGGGACTTCCCTCACCTGTGGGAGAGACGCATGTGTGTCAGGGCACCGATGAGCCCCGGAGCCGTGGGACGGCTCCGGGACCGCGGTGGCACCGAAGGTGCGATCAGAGACCGGCGACCAGGCCGTTGATCGGCGCGGTGTTCAGGCCGGAGACGCCCTCGACGGTGCCGACGACCGTGTTGACCAGGCCGTTGACGCCCGGAGCGATCTCGTTCACGGTGCCGAGGGTGCTGTTGAGCGTGTTCACGGACAGACCGCCGGAGACGTTGTCCAGCTCGGCGTCCGAGATCTCGACGGTCTCGACCTGGGGGGTGGAGTTCATGGTGGAACTTCCCTTCATATGGATATTCACAAGGGGGAGCGGCCCCCTCTGGGGACAGACGGACGGCCGCGACCGCGGGCGCCGGGCACCCGTCGCCGGGGGCCCGGCGGACCGAAGCGGTGCGATGGATCAAAGCACGCACGCGGGGCGCGCTTCCAATCAACCAGGGCCCTCACCTGCGCACTTGGCTCGGGAAGGGTCTCATCCGTGCAGGTCTGCGCACGCCTTGTCGGCGACTCCTTCACATGCGGCACGGCATCGTCGCGGCGGCCGGCCCGTCCGCCGGACGGCGAATCCGGCACTCCTCGCCAAAGGCGTGTCAGGGGGCGCGCAATTGTGCAGATAGCCCGGTGCCGGTGAGGTGCCTGGGTGCGGGATGTGCAGATTCCCTGAAGAGGGGGTTCCGCTTCCACTTCGAAGCAGACCGTCACCGGTCGGTTGCCGAGCGTGTCGGCCCGATCGCCGGCCGGGCCGGTCGACCCGGGAGCGCGTGGACCGTACCGGCCCGGGGGCGGGCCGGCCGGGTCAGCCCAGGATCGCGTAGACCGTGCTCGCCCGGGCGGTGAGTACGCCCGAGTCGGCATCGCTCAAGGTGACGTCCGCGAACGCCATCCGGCGGCCCAGCTTCGTCAGGACCGCTTCGATCAGGACATCCGCACCCGTCACCGCCCGCTGGAACGAGGTCGACTGCTGCACCGTCGTCATCGGCACGAACCCGCCCCGCGCGGCCGACACCGCGATCACCGTCGCCGTGTCCGCGGCCGCCATCAGCGCCTGCCCCGACAGCCCGCCGCCCTCCCGGGCCAGCCGGTCCGACCAGGGCAGTCGCAGCACGGCCCGGTCCTCGCCCACCGCCTCGACGGTCAGCCCGAGATCGAGCACCCAGGGCGCGAAACGGGCGGAGAGGATCTTGTCGGCCTCGGCGGTGGTCATCGTCATACGGGGCATGGTTCCCGGCCGCCCGCCGCGCCACGCCGAGCGTGGCCGATTCGCCACCCCGGTACGGCCGTTCGGAACCGGAATTGAACACGCCACGCGGTCGGCGCGTACCTAGGGCCATCCAGGCGCCGCGATACCCACCCCCCGATACGAACTGCCCGCGAGCGGCAGAACCCCCCCCGTCCCCAGGAGGTCGAGAATTTTGAGTCACAAGCGAATGCCGAAGCGCAAGGCCGCGATAGCGGTGGGCGGCGTCGCGGCGCTCGGAGCGGCGGCCCTCCTGCTCCCCAACGCCAACGCGTCCCAGGACAAGGACCAGGCGTCGGGCACCACCGGCACGGCGAAGACCCTGAAGGCCACGGACGCCTCCGGTCTCGCCGCCCGGCTGCAGAAGATCCTCGGCGACTCCTTCGCCGGCTCGTACTACGACAGCGCCAAGCAGCAGCTCGTCGTCAACGTGGTCAACGGCGACGACAACGTCGTCGTCCAGGCCAAGAAGGCGGGCGCTGTCGTCCGCCAGGTCGAGAACAGCACCGCCGAACTCAAGGCAGCGGCACGGACGCTGAAGACGAAGGCGACCATCCCGGGCACCTCCTGGGCCGTCGACCCGCGCACCGACAAGGTCCTGGTCACCGCCGACGCCACGGTCACCGGCGGCAAGTGGAACAGACTGCAGTCGACCGTGCGCGGCCTCGGCCCCGGCATGGCGACCCTGAAGAAGTCCTCCGGCACCTTCAAGACGTTCGTCTCCGGCGGCGACGCCATCTTCTCCCAGGTGCAGGGCGGCAACGTCCGCTGCTCCCTCGGCTTCAACGTCACCGCCTCCGACGGCAGCCCCGCCTTCCTGACGGCCGGTCACTGCGGGGTCGCCGCCAAGGACTGGTCCGACTCCCAGACCGGGCAGCCCATCGCCACCGTCGACCAGGCCACCTTCCCCGGCGCGGGCGACTTCTCCCTCGTCAAGTACAACGACCCGGCCACCCAGGCGCCCAGCGAGGTCAACACCGGCAACGGCCAGACCGTGCAGATCAAGCAGGCCGCCGACGCCACCGTGGGCGAGAACGTGTTCCGGATGGGTTCCACCACCGGGCTGCACGACGGCCAGGTCACCGGCCTCGACGCCACCGTCAACTTCCAGAGCGAGACCGACCCGAACGGCGTCGACACCGTCACCGGTCTGATCCAGACCAACGTCTGCGCCGAACCGGGCGACAGCGGCGGCTCGCTGTTCACCCAGGACGGCAGCGCCGTCGGCCTGACCTCCGGCGGCAGCGGCGACTGCACCAACGGCGGCGAGACCTTCTTCCAGCCGGTCACCACCGCCCTCCAGGCCACCGGCGCGACGCTCGGCGCCGGCGGCGCGGGCGCGGGCGACCAGGCCGGTGCGGGTGACCAGTCGGGTGCCGGTGCGGGTGACCAGTCCGGTGCCGGCGACCAGTCGGGTGCGGGTGCCGGCGACCAGTCCGGTGCCGGTGCGGGTGACCAGTCCGGTGCCGGTGCGGGTGACCAGTCCGGTGCCGGCGACCAGTCCGGTGCGGGCGCGGGTGACCAGTCGGGTGCGGGCGCGGGCGACCAGTCCGGTGCCGGTGCGGGTGACCAGTCCGGTACCGGCGGGGACCAGATCGGCGGCAGCGCCGACCCGTCCGCACCGGCCGACGCCTCCGGCTCCGGCGCGGCGCACGACGGCTCGTCGTCCCTGACCGGTACGCGCTAGCGGCACGGCGCGTCCGCGAGGCTCCCCGGCCGGCCTCCCCCCTCGGTACCGGCCGGCGGGCAGTGGTCCGGTCCTCCCACGGGAGGGCCGGACCACAGGCGTGCGCGTCAGCCGTCGCTCGCCCGCAGCAGCAGCACCGCCACGTCGTCCACCCGTTCCCGCGCGGCCGCGCTGTGCCGGACCACCTCGTCCGCCAGGCTCTCCAGCGGCTGGTGGCCCACGTCCGCGAGCAGCGCGCCGAGCTCGACCAGGGCGTCCTCGATGTCGACGCCGGGAGACTCCACCAGGCCGTCGGTGTAGAGCAGGAGCACCGAGCCGGGGGTCAGCGACACCTCGGTCGTCGGGTACACGGCCGCGGCGTCGATCCCCAGCAGCGGGCCCCCGGCCAGGTCCAGCACCCGTACCCGCCCGTCCGGCCGGCGCAGCAGCGGCGGCGGATGACCCGCCCGGGCCATCACGGCCCGCCCGCGTGACGGGTCCAGCCGCAGGTACAGACAGCTCGCGAACAGGTCGGCGCCGAGATCGATCAGCAGCCGGTTGGTGCTGCTCATCACCTCGTGCGGTGCCTGCCCCACGGTGGTGTACGCGCGCACACCCGTACGGATCTGCCCCATCAGGCCGGCCGCGGTCACGTTGTGCCCCTGGACGTCGCCGATCACCGCCGCCGCCAGCGGACGGGTCGGCACCAGGTCGTAGAAGTCGCCGCCGATCTCCATGCCGTGGGTGGCCGGCAGGTAGCGGGCCGCCGCCTCGATGCCGGGCGGAGGCGCCAGCGAGTGCGGCAGCAGCGCCTGTTGCAGGCCGTGCGCCAGGCGGTGTTTCGCGTCGTACAGCACGGCCCGCTCCAGGGCCTGCGCGATCAGCCCGCCGAGCGAGGTGAGCACCGCGCGCTCGTCGGCCGGGAAGGAGTGCGGCCGGGCGTAGGCCAGCACGCACGTGCCGACCGGCCGCCCGGACGCGATCAGCGGCAGGTACGCCCAGGCCGCGAAGCCGTCGGGGCTCTCCTGCCGGTCCGGGTACAGCCGCTCCAGCTGCTCCCGCGAGTCGAAGAACGCCGGCACCCCGCTGTTCAGGGCGTGCGTGCCCGGGGTCCGTTCGGACAGCGGCAGCCCGTCGAACCGCTCCACGACGCGCGCGGACGGGTAGCCGCGGTGCCCCAGCACGTGCAGCCGCCCGCCCTGCGCCCGCAGCAGCACCAGGGCCTGGCTGCCGACGGCCGGGGCCACCTCGTCCCACACCAGCTGCACCACGTCCTGCACCCCGACCGCCTCGGTCAGCGCGCCCGCGAGGCTCAGCACCTGGGAGATCGTCACCAGCCGGGACGGTCCCGGACCCGCCTGCGCGGTGCCGTGCGCCATCTCCGCCACCGCCCGGGCCCGGCTGATGCGCACGCTCAGCCCGGTCGTGCCCGGGTACATGCGGAACGACAGCCACTCGCCGGGCGGGCGCAGCGCCACGAACGACGTCACCTGCTGGCTGAGCAGCGCCGCCCGGTAACGGTCCTCGTACACCGGGTCGTTCAGCCAGGGCACCGACACCCAGGGCAGCGTGCCCAGCAGCTCCCCGGCCGGCCGGCCGAGCAGCTCGGCGGCGGCCGTGTTGGCGAAACCGATCCGGCCGTGCAGATCCAGCGAGATCAGCCCGTACGGGAGCCGGGACACCATCCGCGCCGCCTCGACCGAGCCCAGGGTGCCCGCCACGCCCGGCACCGGCGCCGCGAGCACGTCCGGTTCGTGGCCGACCGCCCGGTCCTCCCGCGCGGCCCGCTCCAGCCGCAGCGCCAGCCGATCGCAGGCCGCCGTCAGGTGCTCGCGCTCCCAGTCCGCCAGCTCCGGCGGATGCGCACCCGGCCAGGTCACGAACAACGCGCCGTACACCGTGTGCTCCGTCGCCACGGGCGCCGCGGCCAGCGCGAAGGGGTACGGCAGCACCACCGAGATCCGCGGATAGCGGCGGGCCATCTCCTCCTCGCCGCCCACCCAGACGAGCCGTCTCTCGCGCGCCGCGTCCGCCACCGGGATCGGCGCGCTCAGCCCCACCCGCTCCCATGGCGCCGCGAACGCCCGGGGCATGCCCGCCATCACCGCCATCTCCAGGACCGGCTCGCCGGGCCCGAGCAGATACACCGCGCCGGAGTGCGCGTGCACCTCCTCCAGCAGCGAGGCCAGCGCGAGCGACAGCACCGGTGGCCCGGCCGGCGCCCGGCTCGTCCCTGGCCCGTCGGACACGCCGACCACCTCCTCGTACGGCCGCGCGTCGCATCCCGGGCACAAGACTCCCTCGCGGCGGCGCCCCGCGCACGGCGAGCGTTCGTCCGGCCCCGTGCACGCCCGCGTACGTCGGATGGCTCCGAATACCCCGCCCCGGCGTCTCCATGCGCCGACGCCGAGGGGGGCGGCCGTCGCCCGCGAGCCGGCCCGTTCCGGCCTCGTGGCAGGCCGTGGGCCGGGACGGCGCCCGGAGGCGAGGAAGAGGCACAGGTGGTGTACCGGATTCTGGTGTGCGCCCCCGCCGCGCCCGGTTGGCCGATTCTGTGCGCAAGGGGCGAAGTTCTCGGCCCCGGCGCCGCGGCGGACGGTCGGTGCGGCGGGGGACGGCCGGGGTGGATCGCCGGTGGGCCGGGGCGGTGCGCCGGGCGTGTCGCCGCTGTTCCCCGGCAGCGGATCCGGAGTGTCCGTCGGCTGGATCATCACCCCAGATCAGCGGTAGTCCGGCCATCCCGCCGGACGGCCGGGCGGAATGCCGGGCCGCGGTGGCCGGGCGGCCGACGGCGCCATTCGGCCGAACCCGGTGGCGGTCTTTTTCCCGGCCGCCCTGTTTGGAGGCGAGACGCCGGGGCACACGCGGGGGCGAGCATCCGGCCGGGGTCCCGTGCGCGTGCGGGGCCGCAACAAGTGGCCGGACAGTGACGCAAAAGCACCGCCAGAGTACTCTCCGTTCAACTTCAGGGGGTTGCTTGCGCGTGACTCACCGTGAAGACTGTGGCCGAGTTCCATCGAAACGAAGGCGTGGCGGAGTACGCATCATGCCAATCGTGGGGCGGCACGCCCTGCGACTGCGTATTCTCACACCTCGTTCCAGACGGCCGGGGCGCGCCCCGTTGTCCGTTCACCAGCCGGGAGGGTCCCGTGTGATCGCCACGCGGGAGGTGTCGCCGAGGGGATGGGTTATGTCGGATGGGCGTGTCGCACGACCGGACTCGCCGTGGGGCCGGGGCCGTGGCCGGCCGCGGGGCCGCCGCGTCCTGCACCGCATGTGCTGAGGGACTGCGGCCCACCCCGGCAGCACACCGACCGCGGCTGACCGTCCCGCCGCGTACGAGGAACCCGCACGGGACGTGCGCTCCTCCCGTCCGAACCAGCCGGCACCGGGGCACACCCGTGCCCGGACCGCCCGCGGCCCCGGCCGCGCCGGGCCGCGGCACCGACCCCGTGCGTCACTCCGCCCTGCCCGCACGCGCCAGCAAGGAGACAAGGTGATCAGCAGCCAACCGACGGGCGAACGGCTCCTCCTGGAGGAGTTACCCGACCGCTGGCGAGGCTTACGCGAGGCCGGCCCGGTGCGGTACGACGAGACCCAGGGCGTCTGGCAGGTGCTGGACCACGAGAGCGTCGCCACGGTGCTCGCCGACCCGGCGACGTACTCCTCGGACCTCTCCGCCCTCGCCCCCACCCAGGCCGACTTCGAGACCTTCACCCAGGGCAACTTCGTCGGCATGGACCCGCCGGAGCACCGCAAGCTCCGCACCCTGGTGAGCCAGGCGTTCACCCCGCGGGTCGTGCAGGGGCTCGGACCCCGCATCGAGGCCGTGTGCGCGCGGCTGCTGGACGAGGTCGCCGACCGCGACCGGTTCGACCTGGTCGACGCGCTGGCCTATCCGCTGCCCATCATCGTGATCGCCGAACTGCTCGGCATCCCCGCCGAGGAACACCGGCTCTTCCAGGAGTGGGCGAGCGTCCTGTTCGGCGGCGACCAGCTCGGCGAGGCGCCCGACATGGCCGACCTCGAACGGGCACTGGAGGCCATCGCCCCCACCGTGCGCGAGATGAACGGCTACATGCTCGACCACATCCGCGCCCGCCGCAGACGCCCCGGCGATGACCTCACCAGCAGACTCATCGCCGCCGAGGTGGACGGCGTCCGCCTCGCCGACCAGGAGATGGTCGGGTTCGTGGCCCTGCTGCTGGTCGCCGGGCACATCACCACGACCGCGCTGCTCGGCAACGCCGTCGTCACCTTCGACCGGCACCCCGGCACGGACGCCGCGCTGCGCGCCGACCCCGCGGGCATCCCGGCCGCCGTCGAGGAGGTGCTGCGCTGGCTGCCGCCCTTCCCCGAACTGGGCCGCAGGGTCACCCGGCCGGTGGTCCTCGGCGGCCGGGAGATCCCGGCCGACAGCCTGCTGATGGCGCATCTGGGCGCCGCGAACCGGGACCCCGCCCGTTTCGACGCGCCCGACGTCCTCGACGTGACCCGGAGTCCCAATCCCCATCTGACCTTCGGGCACGGCATCCACTTCTGCTTCGGCGCGCCCCTGGCCCGGCTTGAGGCGCGGATCGCCCTGCACATGTTGCATGAACGATTCCGCATCCTGGCGGTCCCCTCCTACGAGGACGTCGCCTACCAGAACCCGGCCGTCATCATCGGCGTACGGCAGCTGCCCGTCGAGGTCGCCAGACCGTAACCCGCGCGCACCGCGCACCGGCCGGCCCCGTGCCGCTCACGGGCCGGACCGGCACACCCGCACATGAGACCCATCCAACGGGAGTCCCCTTCTCATGCCGTACACCTTCCCCGCCGCTCCGGCCGCCTCCCGGACGCCGTCCCTGCTGCACCGGGAGCTGCAGGACCGCCTCGACGCCCTCGCCCGGACCCACCGGGTGCCCGGTGCCCACATAGCCCTCGACACCGGCACCGACCTCATATCCGTGCACACCGGTACCGCCGACACCGCGGCCGGCAGCCCCTTCACCCCGGACACCGCGGTCCCCCTCGGATCGCTCACCAAGCCCTACACCGCCGCGCTCGTCATGCTCCTGGCCGACGACGGAGACCTCGACCCGGACGAGCCCGCCGCCGCACACCTCCCGGAGCTGGCCGACGTCCCCGACGTGACGATCCGTCATCTTCTGTCCCACACGAGCGGGTTCCCCACCGGTCCCGACTCGGACACGGCCGCCACGACCACGGCCGCCCGTTACCTCGCGGCCGTGTGCACCGCCCGGGACGCGCTGTTCCCGCCGGGCACCGACTTCTCCTACTCCAACGCCGGCTACGTCGCCGCAGGCCGGCTGGTGGAGACGGTCACCGGCATGCCGTGGCACGAGGCGGTCCGGGCGCTGCTCCTCCAGCCGCTGGGCGTCGCACCCGCGTTCATCGGCGACACGGTGGCCGCCCGGCCCGTGGCCGCCGGGCACGCCGTCAACACCGCGACGGGTCAGGCCCGTCCGGCCCGGCAGAACCTGGCGCCGCTGGAGGCGCCGGCCGGTGCGCTGCTCGCCAGTGCCCGGGACCTGGCCGCGTTCGGCAACGCGCTGATCGGCCGCGCGGACCTGCTGCCGCCCGCCGTCACCAAGGAGATGCGCCGCGCCGAGCCGGCCGCCCGCCCGGGCGCGCTGGCCGACGGCTGGGGCGCCGGACTCGCCCTCTACCAGCGGGACGACCGCGTGTGGTGCGGCCACGACGGCAACGCCCAGGGCACGTCCTGCCATCTGCGGGCCGAACCGGAGAGCGGAGTGGTGGTCGCCTTCACCGGCAACGCCGGCGGCGCGACCGCGCTCTGGCGCGACCTCGCCGAGGAACTGGGCCGGCTGACCGGCATCCAGGTGCCCGTCGGCGCGCGGGTCGCGGACCGGGGCCGTCCCGTCGCCCTGCCCGACTGCGCGGGCACCTACCGCAACGGCACCACGGCCTACCGCGTCGCGCCGGGAGCGGACGGCTCGCCGGCCCTGTCCGTGGACGGCGACCTCCCCATCCCGCTGGTCTGCTACGCAGACCTCTCCTGCGACCTGCGCGATCCGGACACCGGCCGCCTCGAACCCGGGGGCCGCTTCCACCGCGATCCGGCCACCGGCAGGGTCGACCGGCTCCAGATCTCCGGCCGCACGGCCCGGCGCACCGCCGACGGCTGACCGGTCCGGGAACCGCCGAGGTCCGGTTCCCGGCCGGCACCACCGCCGCAGCCCGCGCTCCCGCCGCGTACCGGTGGCCGTCACCCATGACGTCGTCCCCGACCCCTCGGCACGCCGGCCGGTGGACCACGGCCCCGGCACCCCCGTCCCGGCACCCCTCCCCGGCACACGCACGCCCCGCAGCACCGTCGCGCCCACCCGGTGGGCCACCCGGTCCAGCGCGCCACCCCCGTGGCGGTCCCCGGCGCCGCATCGTCCCGCTCTCCAAAGGACTTCACCCATGACGGACCTGCACGACAAGCCCGCACCGGCGTCCTCCCTGCCGCGGCAGGCCGGCCCCGCCGCCGACGCGCCGGGGAGCGGCGCGGCCCCGGCGTACCCGACGCTCGGCGAGCTGTTCGCCGCCTGGGTGGCCCGCACCCCGGACGCGCCGGCCCTCACCGACGGCCGGCGCACCTGGACCTACCGCGAACTGGCCGCCCGCGCCGACCGGTTGGCCGCACACCTGGTCCGGCGGGGAGCGGGACCCGACCGCGTGGTCGCCCTCGTCCTGCCGCGCTCGATGGAGCTGATCGCGGCGGAGCTGGCCGTCGCGCGGGCCGGCGCCGCCTTCCTGCCCGTGGACCCCGCCTACCCCGCCGAACGCCGCGCGCTGATGCTCGCCGACGCCGCGCCCACGGTCACCCTCGACGACCCGCCCGGAGTCCGCGAGCTGCTGGACACCGGGGACGACGCGGAGCCCGGCCCCGGTACCCGGGCCGGCGCCGACCACGCCGCCTACGTCATCTACACCTCCGGCTCCACCGGCACCCCCAAGGGCGTCACGGTCACCCACCGCGGCATCGGCGGCTTCACCACGGCCGCCGCCGAACGGTACGCGGTGGGCCCCGGCGACCGCGTGCTGCAGTTCTCCTCGCCGAGCTTCGACGCCTCCGTCCTGGAACTGTTCGTCTCCGTGCTGTCCGGCGCCACGCTCGTCGTACCGCCGGACGGCCCCTGGCTGGGCGACGAACTCGCCGCGGTCCTGGACGAACACCGCATCACCCACGCCCTCATCCCGCCGGCCGCGCTGGCCACCCTGCCCGACCCCGCGCAGGGGACGGCCCGTCACCTGCGCACGCTGATCGTGGGCGCGGAGGCCTGCCCGGCCGGGCTCGTGGACCGCTGGGCACCCGGCCGCCGCATGATCAACTCCTACGGTCCGACCGAGGCCACCATCGTCGCCACGTGGACCGGGCCGCTCACCGCCGGCCGGGGCACCCCGACGATCGGCGGCGCCCTGCCGCACACCCGGGTGCACGTCCTCGACGCCGCGCTGCGTCCCGTACCGGCCGGTGCGGACGGCGAGCTGTTCGTCGGCGGCGACGCGGTGGCCCGCGGCTACCTGGGCCGGCCGGGGCTGACCGCCGCCCGCTTCGTCGCCGACCCCTACGGCCCGCCCGGCGCCCGGCTGTACCGCACCGGGGACCGGGCGCGCTGGACCACCGACGGGGAGCTGGAGTTCCTCGGCCGGCTGGACCGGCAGGTGAAGATCCGCGGCTTCCGCATCGAACCGGGCGAGATCGAGGCGGCCCTGCGCCGGACCGGCGCCGTCGGCGAGGCGGTCGTCGTGGTACGCGAGGACACGCCGGGCCACCAGCGCCTCGTCGGCTACGTCACCCCCGCCGGAGCCCCGGCGTCCGCCGACCCCCGGCCCGCCACCGCGCCACCCGGCTCCGGCGACGGCCCGCGGCCCCCCGCGCACCCCCTCGACCCCGCGGCCCTGCGCGCCGCCCTCGCCGCCGCGCTGCCCGCCCACATGGTGCCCTCGGCGATCGTCGTACTGGAGCGGATGCCGCTCACCCCGCAGCACAAGATCGACCGGCGGGCGCTGCCCGCTCCGGAGCGCTCGGCCGCGGCCGGGCACGTGGCGCCGCGGTCGGAACGCGAGCGGGCCCTCGCCGAGATCTGGACGCAAGTGCTGGGCGTCGCGGCGGTCGGGGTGACGGACGACTTCTTCGAGCTGGGCGGCGAATCGATCCTCGCCGCCCGTGTCCTGGCCCGGATCCGGGAGGAGCTGGGCGTCCGGCTGACGGTCCGGGACGTGTTCACCGCGCGGACGGTCGCCGCCCTGGCCGGGCTGCTGGGCGACCCGTCGGACGCGGCACCGTCCGAGCCGATCCCGCCCGCCCCCGCCGAGGCCGTGCTGCCGCTGTCCAGCGCCCAGCGGCGGCTGTGGTACCTCGACGAACTCTCCGCGGGCGGCAGCGAGTACAACACCGGGGTGTCCCTGCGGCTGCGCGGCCCCCTGGACCCGGACGCGCTGCGCCGCTCCCTGCGCCGCCTCGCGGCCCGCCACGCCTCCCTGCGCACCACCTTCACCACCGTCGACGGCCAGGGCGTCCAGCGGGTCGCGCCGGAGCCGGAGCTGCCGCTCGGGACCGCCGACCTCACCGGCGTACCCGACGCCCGCCGCGCCGAGGCCGCCGAGGCGCTGCTCACCGAGGAGCTGAGCCGCCCCTACGACCTGGCGGCCGGCCCGCTCACCCGGGCCCTGCTGGTCCGCCTGGCCGCCGAGGACCACCTGCTGCTCCTGGCCCAGCACCACATCGTCACCGACGGCTGGTCCGTGGGCATCCTCACCCGCGAACTCGCCGCCCTCTACCACGCGGAGACCACCGGGGAGCCCGACGGCCTGGCGCAACCCGCCGTGCAGTACCCGGACTTCGCGGTCTGGGAGCGAGGGCAGCGCACCGGCGACACGGACGCCGCCGACCTGGCCTACTGGAGACGGCACCTGACGGGCCTCCAGCAGCTGGAGCTGCCCACCGACCGGCCGCGTCCCGCCGTGCGCACCACCGCCGGAGCCGCTCACCGGCACACGCTCCCCGCCGAGTTGGTGACCCGGCTGCGGCAGCTGGCCGCGGGCCGCGGCACCACCGTGTTCACCTTGTTCGCCGGCGCCTGCGCGCTGCTGTTCTCCCGCTACTCCGGGCAGCGGGACGTCGCGTTCGGCACCGTCACCACCGGCCGCGGCCGGCGGGACCTGGAGGACGTGCCCGGCTTCTTCGCCAACACGGTGGTGCTGCGCGGCGAGGTGGACGAGCGGGCGACCGTGGACCGGTTCGTGGAGAGCATGCGGACGACCGTCCTGGACGCCTTCGCGCACGACGGGGTGCCGTTCGACCGGGTGGTGGAGGAGCTGGCCCCGCCGCGCGACCCGAGCCGCACCCCGCTGGTGCAGGCGCTCGTGGTGCAGCAGACCGCGCTGCCGGTGCCGCCGCTGTCCGGCGGGGTGCGCCTCGCCGAGCACCCGCTGCCCCGCCCCGCCGCCCGCTTCGACCTGGTCCTGGAGTTCACCCCGGACGCGGACGGCGACTGCGCGCTGACCGCCGAGTTCAACACCGACCTGTTCGAGGCGGCGACCGTGGCCCGCCTGACCGCCCACCTGCACCGCCTGCTGGAGGGCATGGCGGACGGCCCCGGCCGCGCCCTGGCCGAGCTGCCCATGCTGTCCGCCGAGGAGCAGCGCACGCTGGTGGACGCCTGGAACCCGCCCGCCCGCCGCTCCCCGGACACCGAACCCGCCACCCTGCCCGAGCTGTTCCGCGCCCAGGCGGCCCGCACCCCCGACCGCACCGCCGTCGTCTGCGGCCCCGACCGGCTGGACTACGCCGAGGTGGCCCGGCGCGCCAACCGGCTGGCCCGGCTGCTCCTCGCGCGCGGCGCGGGCCCGGAGACCCTGGTCGCGCTGTGCCTGCCGCGCACCGCCGACCTGGTGCCCGTGGTGTGGGCCGTCCTCACCGCCGGCGCCGGCTATCTGCCCGTCGACCCGGCCTACCCCGCCGAACGCGTCCGCTTCATGCTCGCCGACGCCCGGCCCGCCCTGGTGATCGCCACCCGGGAGACCGCCGACGCCCTGCCCCCGGACTGCACACCGCTGCTCCTGGAGGACTGCGCCGACCCGGCCGTGCCCGGCACCGACGTCACGGACGCCGACCGGCCCCGGCCGCTGCTGCCGGACCACCCCGCGTACGTCATCTACACCTCGGGTTCCACCGGCCGCCCCAAGGGGGTCGTGGTCACCCACCGCACGGTCGCCGCGCTGGCCGCGTGGGCGGCGGAGCGGTTCGGGGAGCGGGGGCTCGGCCATGTGATCGCCTCCACCTCCCTCAACTTCGACGTCTCCGTCTTCGAGCTGCTCTGCCCGACCACGGCGGGCGGCACCGTCGAGGTGGTCGCCGACCTGCCGGCCCTCACCGACGGCACGGGACCCCGGCGGGCCGGGCTGCTGAGCGGGGTGCCGTCCGTCGTCTCCCGCCTGTTCGCGCAGGGCGCGGCGCCCGTGACCGCGGACACCGTCGTCCTCGCCGGGGAGGCCCTGCCCGCGCAGACGCTGCACGATCTGCGCACCGCCCTGCCCGGCAGCCGGCTCGCCAACATCTACGGGCCCACCGAGGCCACCGTGTACGCCACCGCATGGTTCGCCGGGGACCGGCTGCCGGAACAGGCGCCGCCCATCGGCGAGCCCGTCGCGCTCACCCGCGCCTACGTCCTCGACCACGCGCTGCGCCCCCAGCCGGTCGGCGTCACAGGTGAGTTGTACCTCGGCGGCGGCGGGCTGGCCCGCGGCTACCTGAACCGTGCGGGCCTGACCGCCGCACGGTTCGTCGCCGACCCGTTCGGCGCGCCGGGACAGCGCATGTACCGCACCGGCGACCTGGTGCGCCGCCGTGCCGACGGCGTGCTCGAATACGTGGGCCGCATCGACCAGCAGGTCAAGGTGCGCGGCTTCCGCATCGAACTCGGCGAGGTGGAGGAGGCGTTGCGGGGCTGCGCGGGCGTCGCCGAGGCCGCGGCCACCACCACCACCGACAGTGACGGCCACCGGCGCCTGGCCGGTTACGTCGTCCCGGCCGCCGGCGAGCGGGTGGAACCGGAGGCCGTACGCCGCGAACTCGGCCGGACGCTGCCCGCCTCCATGGTGCCCTCGGCCGTCGTGGTGCTGGACGCCCTGCCGCTGAACCCGAACGGCAAGCTCGACCGCGGCCGGCTCCCCGACCCGGGCCCCGCCGTCCGCGCGGTACGGCACGTCGCGCCCCGCACACCCACCGAGCGCACCCTCGCCGCGATCTGGGCCGAGGTGCTGCGCGCCGAGCGGATCGGCGTCGACGACAACTTCTTCGAGCTCGGCGGCGACTCGATCCTCAGCATCCAGGTCGTGGCCCGCGCCCGGCAGGACGGCCTGCCGCTGACCTCGCGGGACGTCTACCGGCACCAGACGGTCGCCGCGCTCGCCCGCTGCGCGGACGCCGCCCGGGGCCCGCGCGAGGCCGCCCCCGCACCGGAGACCGCCACCGGCCCGGCCCCCCTGACCCCCATCCAGCACTGGCTGTTCGGCACGGCCGCCGGGCGCGCCGGCCACTTCGCGCAGGCGCTGTCCGTCCAGGTGCCCGACGACGTGGACCCGGCGGCGCTGGAGGACGCGCTGAACGACCTGGTCGCCCACCACGACGCCCTGCGCTCCCGCTTCGCCGCCGCCGACGGCGCCGCCGGGATCCGCTGGCACGTCGAGGACCGGGCGCCCCGCGTCCGCCTGGCCCGGTACACCGGCCCGGACCAGGACACCCCGCACTTCGGCCCCTTCGACCTCGCCCGGGGACCGCTGCTGCGGGCCGTCCTGCACGAACCGGGAGCCGGCCGGCCCCGCGTCCTGCATCTGGCCGTCCACCACCTGGTGGTCGACGGGGTGTCCTGGCGGCTGCTGCTGGACGACCTGGACCGCGCCTACCGGGCCCGCCGCACCGGCGGCGACGGTCAGGCCGCGCTGCCCCCGAAGTCCTCGCCGCTGCGCGCGTGGGCCCGCCGGCTGAACGCCCACGCGGCCGACGGCGGCTTCGCCGGCGAGCGGGAGTACTGGGCCCGGGCGGTGCCCGGCACCGCACCCGCCGTCCCCGCCGACCTGCCGGGCGGCACCAACACCTACGCCTCGCAGCGCGCGGTCACCGTGCGGCTGAGCGCCGAGGACACCGCGGCCCTGCTGCGCACCCTGCCCGACACCTACCGCACCCAGGCCAACGACGTCCTGCTGAGCGCCCTCGGCCGGGCGCTGTGCGCCGCGACCGGCCGGGACCGGGTGGTGGTCGACGTCGAGGGGCACGGCCGCGAGGAACTCTTCCCCGAACTGGACATCAGCCGCACGGTCGGCTGGTTCACCACCCGGTACCCCGTCGCGCTCGCCGTTCCCGAGGACGCCGGCTGGGACGCCGTGCTGAAGCAGGTCAAGGAGCAGCTGCGCGCCGTACCCCGGCACGGCCTGGGCCATGACGCGCTGCGCTACCTCGCCGGGCCCGGGGCGCCGGCGCGCACCCCGGCCGCGCAGATCAGCTTCAACTACCTGGGCCGGATGGGCCTGCCGGATGACGGGGACGGCCTCTTCCGGGGCACCGTACGCCCGCTGGAACTGGACGCCGACCCGGCGGCCGAGCGCCCGCACGCCCTGGAGGTCGTCGGGCAACTCGACGGTGACGCACTGGAGTTCACCTGGTTCTACTCCGACCGGCTGCACCGCAGGGACACGGTCGCGGACCTGGCCCGGCGTTTCGCCGACGCGCTCGCCGGCCTGGCCCGGCACGCCACCCGGCCCGGGGCCGCCGGACGCACCCCGTCCGACTTCCCGCTGGCCCGGCTCGACCAGGCCGCCGTGGACCGGATCACCGGCGCGGACCCGGCGGCGGTGGCGGACATCCATCCGCTCACGCCCACCCAGGCGGGCATGCTCTTCCACGGCCTGTCGCAGGACGACCGCGGGGTCTACTTCCAGCAGCTGACGTTCGAGCTGGACGGCGTGCCCGACCCGCGGGCCCTCGCCGCCGCCTGGCAGCACGTCACCGACCGCACCGAGGTGCTGCGCGGCCGCGTCGTCTGGCAGGACGTGCCCGAGCCGCTGCTGGTGGTGCAGCGCCACGCGGCCGTGCCGGTCACCCACCTGGACTGGCGGGACCTGACGGAGCAGGAGCGCCGCGCCCGGCTGGACGACGTGCTGGCCCGGGACCGCGCCGAGGGCATCGACCTCGGCCGGGCCCCCCTCCAGCGGCTGCTCCTCGCCCGCACCTCCGGCACCTCGGTGCGCGTGGTGTGGTCCTTCCACCATCTCCTGCTGGACGGCTGGAGCCTGTTCCAGGTGCTCTCGGACGTCTTCGCCCGGCACGCGGGCAACGGCCCCGACGCCCTCCCGGACCGGCCCCCGTACGCCGACTACGTGGCCTGGCTCCGGCAGCGCGACCCGGCCGCCGCCGAACGGCACTGGCGGCACCGCCTGACCGGCCTGGCCGAGGCCACACCGCTGCCGTACGACCGTGAGCCGCGCGAGGCCCACCGCGCCGAGTCCACGCACGAGGTCCGGGCCGTGCTGCCCGCGCCCGCCACCCGGGCGCTGGAGGAGCTGGCGCGCGCCTCGGGCCTGACCCTGAACACCCTGGTGCAGGGCGCCTGGGCGCTGCTGCTGGCCCGGCAGGCCGGCCGGGACGAGGTGGTGTTCGGCACCACCGTGTCCGGCCGGCCGCCCGAGCTGCCCGGCGCCGACGCCATGACCGGCCTGTTCATCACCACCCTGCCCACCCGGGTCGCGGTCCCCGCCGAGGGCACCCTGACCGACTGGCTGCGCGCCCTCCAGCACGACCAGAGCGAGGACCGGCGCTTCGACCACCTGCCGCTCACCCGGATGCGGACGTTCACCGCACTGCCCGAGCAGGTCGGCCTGTTCGACAGCATCGTCGTCTTCGAGAACTACCCGGTGGACGACGACCTCGCCGCCGCCCACGGACTGCGTCTGAGCGGACTGAAGGGCGTCGAGACCACCAACTACCCGCTCAGCCTCACCGCCTACCCGGGCCCCGAGCTGACCCTGCGCCTGGGCTACGACCCCGGCCTGTTCGACGCGGGCACCGCCGAGCGGATGGCCGAGTACCTGACCGTCCTGCTCACCCGGCTGCCCGCCGGCGCCGGGCGCCCGCCCGCCCGGCTCCCGCTGCTCGCCCCGGACCGCCGCGAGCAGGTGCTGCGCGCCTGGAACGACACCGGTACGGACCTCCCGGAGGGCACCGTCGCGGAGCTGTTCGCCGCGCAGGTCCGCCGCACCCCCGACGCGGTGGCCCTGGAGGCCGGCGACCGGCACCTCACCTACCGCGAACTCGACTCCCGCGCCGAGGCGCTGGCGGCCCGCCTGGCCGGGCTCGGCGTACGGCCGGAACGGCCCGTCGGCGTGCTCATGGACCGTTCCGTGGAGCTGGTCGTCACCCAGCTGGCACTCGTCCGCACCGGCGGGGTGTACGTCCCGCTGGACGGCCGGGCACCCGTCGAGCGGCTGCGCCGGACGCTGGCCGAGGCCGGCGCCGGGCTGCTGCTCACCGACGCCGGCCGGGCGGACACGGCCCTGGAGCTGCTGCCCGGCGACCGTGTGCTGCGCGTCGACGGCACCTCCGGCGCGGACGGCCCCGCGCCCGCGCACACCGTGCACCCCGACAACGTCCAGTACCTGATGTTCACCTCGGGCTCCACCGGCACCCCCAAGGGCGTCGCGGTGCGCCAGCGGGACGTCGCCGCGCTCGCCCTGGACCGGGCCTTCACCGGGCACGACCGGGTCCTCGTGCACTCGCCGCACGCCTTCGACGCCGCCACCTACGAGGTGTGGGTGCCGCTGCTGCGCGGCGGCACCGCGGTGCTCGCCGCGCCGGCCGACCTGGACGCCGCCCAGGTCCGGCGCGCCGTCACGGAACAGGGCGTGACCTGCCTGTGGCTGACCGCCGGGCTGTTCCGCCTGCTGGCCCAGGAGGACCCCGGCTGCCTGCGCGGCGCCCGCGAGGTGTGGACCGGCGGCGAGGCCGTGCCGGGCGCGGCCGTGCGCCGGGTCCTGGACGCCTGCCCCGGCCTGACCGTCGTGGACGGCTACGGCCCCACCGAGACCACCACCTTCGCCACCCGGCGCGTCTTCCGCTCCGGCGACCCGCTGCCCGCCGTGCTGCCCATCGGCCGCCCGCTGGACAACACCCGCGTGCACGTCCTCGACGCCGCCCTCCAGCCGCAACCGCCGGGCATCCCCGGGGAGCTGTACATAGCCGGCGCGGGACTGGCCCGGGGCTACGCGGGCCGCCCCGGAGCGACCGCCGCCCGCTACGTCGCCGACCCCTTCGGCCCGCCCGGCACCCGGATGTACCGCACCGGCGACCTCGTGCGCTGGAGCGCCGACGGAGAACTGCACTTCGTCGGCCGCGCCGACGACCAGATCAAGATCCGCGGCTTCCGCGTCGAACCCGCCGAGATCGAGGCCCGGCTCACCGCCCACCCCGCCGTCGCCGAGGCCGTCGTCTCCCTCTACGAGGACGCCGGCCGCAAGCGGCTCGCCGCCCACCTGGTGCCGGCCGGCGACGCCGGCGTACCCGGCACCGCCGAGCTGCGCGCCCACCTGGCGGCCGCACTGCCCGACTACATGCTGCCCGCCGCGTTCGTCACCGTGCCCGAGCTGCCGCTGACCGCCAACGGCAAGGTCGACCGGCGGCGGCTGCCCGCCCCCGACTGGTCGGCGGGCGGCGACCGGGCCCACCGCGCCCCGCGCACCGAGACCGAGCGGGTCCTCGCCGGGATCTGGGCCGAGCTGCTCGGCGTCGAACGGGTCGGCGTGGACGACAACTTCTTCACGCTGGGCGGCGACTCCATCCTCAGCATCCAGGTGGTCTCCCGGGCCCGGGCCGCCGGGCTCACCCTCACCCCGCGCGACCTCTTCCGGCACCCCACCGTCGCCGAGCTGGCCGCCGCCGGCGGCGACGCCGCGCCCGCCGTCGCCGGCACCGGACCGGTCAGCGGACCGGCGGACCTCACCCCGATCCAGCACTGGTTCCTCGACCCGCGGCCGGCGCACGCCGCCTTCTTCAACCAGTCCGTCGTCATCGAGGCCGCCGGCCCGGTCGACGAGGACGCCCTGCGCCGCGCCCTCACCGCCCTGTGGACCCACCACGACGCCCTCCGCGCCCGGTTCGCGCTCGGCGGCGACGGCTCCTGGAGCCAGGACATCGCCGCCGACAGCCCGGTCCCGGAGCTGCTCCGGGTCCATGACCGGCAGGCCGAGGAACGCGTCACGGCGGAGGCCCACGCCGGACTCCGGCTGGAGACCGGCCCGTTGTTCACCGCGCGCCTGTTCACCGCCGACGGCACCCGGCCCGCCCGGCTGCTGCTCGTCGCCCACCACCTGGTCGTCGACGGCGTCTCCTGGCGGATCCTGCTGGAGGACCTGGAGACCGGCTACGCGCAGGCCGCCGCCGGACAGCCGGTACGGCTGCCCGCCCGCACCACCTCGGTACGGGAGTGGACCCGCCGGCTGCACGAGCGCACCGGCACCTTCGCCGGCCGGCTCGACTTCTGGGAGCGGGCCGCCCGGCACTGCGCCGACCCGCTCCCCGTGGACGGCGACGGCGGCACCACCATGGCCGACGTCCGCGAGGTCACCGTACGGCTGGACCGCGACCGCACCGACGGCCTGCTGCGCCGCGTCCCCGGCGTCTACCGCACCCGTGTCGACGACGTCCTGCTCACCGCGCTGGGCCGGGTCCTCGCCGACTGGACCGGACGCGACACCGTCGCCGTCGGCCTGGAGGGACACGGCCGCGAGGACCAGCTGTTCGAGGACGTCGACCTGTCCCGCACGGTCGGTTGGTTCACCTCCCTCCACCCGGTCGCCCTGACCGTCCCGGCCGGGGACTGGGGCACCGCCCTGAAGTCGGTGAAGGAGCAGCTGCGGGCCGTACCCGACCGGGGACTCGGCTACGGCGTCCTGCGCCACCTCGCCCGCGACCCCCGGCTCGCCGACGCGCCGGCGCCCGGCATCACCTTCAACTACCTGGGCCGCTTCGACTGGTCCGCCGACGGCGGCACCCTGATCGGGGCGGTGCCCGGCGGCCTGGGCGGCGCCGAGGCGCCCGGCACCGAGCGGCCGCACCTGCTGGACGTCGTGGCCCGGGTCGAGAACGACCAGCTGGAGATCACCTGGTACTACGGCGCCGGACGGCACCGCGAGGAGACCGTCACCGCGCTCGCCGAGGGCATGCTGCACGCCCTGACCGGCATCGTCGCGCACTGCGCGCGCCCCGACGCGGGCGGCCGTACCCCGTCCGACTTCCCGCTGGCCCGCCTGGACCAGGCCGCCGTGGACCGGATCGCCGGGGACGGCCGGGACGTCGCCGACGTCTACCCGCTCACCCCGATGCAGGCGGGCATGCTCTTCCACAGCCTGCTGGACGCCGACAGCCGCACCTACGTCAACCAGGTGCAGCTCGTGCTGACCGGCGTGACCGACCCGCACGCGCTCGCCGAGGCCTGGCAGCACACCGCCGACGCCAACCCGGTGCTGCGCACCGGCCTGGTGTGGCAGGAGACCCCGGAACCGCTCCAGGTCGTCCGGCACCGGGCCTCCGTGCCCGTCACCCACCACGACTGGTCCGGACGGCCCGCCGAGTGGGGCGCGCGCGAGCTGGACCGGCTGCTCGAAGCGGACCGGCAGGCCGGCCTCGACCTCGGCACGGCGCCCCTGATGCGGCTGACGCTGATCCGGCTGGCACCCGACCGGGTCCGCCTGGTGTGGACCTTCCACCACGTCCTGCTCGACGGCTGGAGCGCCGCCCAGGTCTTCGACGAGGTGTGCGCACGGTACGCGGCCCTCACCTCCGGGCACCGCCCGAGGCTGCCCGAGCGCAGGCCCTTCGCCGACTACCTGCGCTGGCTCGCCGGACGCGACACCGGCCGGGCCGAACGGTACTGGCGGGAGACCCTCGCCGGTTTCCAGGCGCCCACCGAACTGCCCCGGGACCGGCGGCCCGCCGAGGCCCACCGCGCCTCCTCCTCCGGGTCGGTGCGCATCACCCTCGGCCCGGACGTGTCGGCGCGGCTGCGGGAGACCGCCCAGTGGGCCGGGCTCACCCTCAACACGGTCCTCCAGGGCGCGTGGGCGCTGCTGCTGTCCCGCTACGGCGGCGGTGACGACGTGGTGTTCGGTACGACCGTCTCCGGCCGGCCCGCCGAACTTCCGGGCGTGACCTCGATGGTGGGCCTGTTCATCAACACCCTGCCCACCCGGGTCCGCATCGACGGGGCCCGCCCGCTGCCGGACTGGCTGCGCGACCTCCAGGCCGCCCAGTCCGAGGCCCGCCGCCACGACTTCGTCTCGCTGGCCCAGGTCCAGTCGTGGAGCGAGGTCCCCGGCGGCACCGGCCTGTTCGACTCCATCGTGGTCTTCGAGAACTACCCGTTCGACGAGGGCGCACTGGCCCGGCACGGCCTCGCCATGGAATCGGAACGGGACCTGGAGCCCACCAACTACCCGCTCAGCGTGGTCGTGGCGCCCGGCGACACCCTGGACGTGCACCTCGACTACGACCCCGCCGCCTTCGACGAGGCGACCGTGCAGGCGCTCGGGGAGAGCCTGCGCGTCCTGCTCACCGGCATGGCCGCCGACCCGGACCGCCGGCTGGCCGAGTTGCCGCTGCTGGACCCGGCCGAAGAGCGGGCCCTCGTGGACCGGTTCGGCGGACGGACGGCCGAGGCACCGTACGACACCCTGCCCGAGGCGTTCCGCCGGCAGGCCGAGCGGACCCCGGACGCCCCGGCCGTCCGGCACGGCGACACCCTCCTCACCTACCGCGAACTCGACGCGCGCTCCAACCGGCTGGCGCGGCGGCTCATCGCCGCGGGCGCGGGACCCGAGCGCTTCGTCGCCCTCTGTCTGCCGCGCACCGCCGACCTGCTCGTGGCCCTCCTCGCGGTGCTGAAGAGCGGCGCCGGCTATCTGCCCGTCGACCCCCAGTACCCGGCCGAGCGCGTCGCGTTCCTCTTCGAGGACGTACGGCCCGACGCCGTGATCACCGCCGCGGAGACCGCCGGGCGGCTGCCCGAGGGCCCCTTCACCCGGATCCTCCTGGACACGGAGGCGGACCCGGGCGCCGGCGTACCGGACACCCCGGTCGGCGACGGCGAACGGCGCACCCCCCTGCTGCCCGCCCACCCCGCCTACGTCATCCACACCTCCGGTTCGACCGGCCGGCCCAAGGGCGTGGTCGTCAGCCACGCCTCCGTGCTGGCGCTGACCGACTGGGCGGCGGCCGAGTTCGGCGGCCGGGGCCTGCACCACGTGGTGGCCTCCACCTCGCTCAACTTCGACGTGTCGGTCTTCGAGATCTTCTCGCCCCTGCTGTCCGGCGGCTGCGTGGAGGTCGTCCGCGACCTGCTGGCCCTCGCCGAGCGCCCGGGGCCCTGGCGCGCCGGACTGCTGAGCGCGGTGCCCTCGGCCCTGGACCGGCTGCTCGCCGAGGACGCCGTCCGCATCACCGCGGACACCGTCGTCCTCGCGGGGGAGGGGCTGCCCGCCCGGACCGTACGCCGGGTCCGCACGGCGATCCCCGGCAGCCGGGTGCACAACATTTACGGCCCCACCGAGGCCACCGTCTACGCCACCGCCTTCACCTGCGACCCGGCCGACCCCGACCGCGACCCGCCGATCGGCCGGCCCCTCGGCGGCGCCCGCGCCTACGTCCTGGACGAGCGGATGCGCCCGGTGCCCCCCGGCGCGCCCGGCGAGCTCTTCCTCGCCGGGACCGGCGTCGCCCGCGGCTACCTGCGCCGGCCCGGCCTGACCGCCGGCCGCTTCCTGCCGGACCCGTTCGGCCCGCCCGGCGGCCGCATGTACCGCACCGGCGACCTGGTCCGCTGGACCGCCGACGGCGACCTCGTCTACCTCGGCCGCGGCGACGACCAGGTGAAGGTGCGCGGCTTCCGCATCGAACTCGGCGAGGTCGAGGCCGCGCTGGCCCGCCACCCGGCGGTGGCGGGCGCCGCGGCCCGGGTGATCGAACACGCGGGCCACCGCCGCCTGGTCGGCTACGTGGTGCCCCGCACCCCGGCCCGGTCCGACACCGCCGGGGCCGCCCTGCCCGACACCGCCGAGCTGCGGGCCTTCCTCGCCCGCAGCCTCCCCGACCACCTGGTGCCGGCCCTCGTCGTCCCGCTGGAGCGGCTGCCGCTCGGGGCCACCGGCAAGCTCGACCGGCGGGCGCTGCCCGTACCCGAGTGGGCCGCGCCGGGCACCGGGGAGGCAGGCCGGCCGCCGCGTACCGAGGCCGAACAGACCCTCGCGGCCATCTGGTCGGAGGTGCTCGGCGTGCCCGAGGTCGGCGCCGACGACAACTACTTCACGCTCGGCGGCGACTCCATCCTCGGCATCCGGATCGTCTCGGCCGCCCGCCGGGCCGGGCTCGCGCTGACCCCCCGGCACCTGTTCACGCACCAGACCCTCGCCGAACTCGCCGCCGCCGCGGAGCGCGTCCCGGTCGCCACGGTCGCCGCCGAGCAGGGCCCGGTGACCGGCGACGCCCCGCTCACCCCCGTACAGCACTGGCTGCTGGACACCCTCACCGGCGACCCCGCGCACTTCAGCCAGACGGTCGCCCACGAGCTGGCCGCGGACCCCGACGAGAACCTGCTGCGAGCCGCCCTGGCAGCCGTAGTGGAGCACCACGACGCTCTGCGGCTGCGGTTCGAGCGGGACGAGGACGGGCGGTGGCGGCAGTACGGCACCGCGCCCGGCGCCGAGCCGCACCTGGAGGTGCACCGGCGGACGGACCCGGGCGCGGTGGCCGAGACCCTCGCCGCCGGCTTCGACCTGGCCGCGGGGCCCCTGCTGCGGGCCGCACTGTGCCGGCCCGGCGACGGCGGCCGGCCGGTGCTGCTGCTCGCCGCCCACCACCTGGTGGTGGACGCCGTGTCCTGGCGGCTGCTCCTGGAGGACCTCGACACCGCCTACCGCGCGCTGCGGGACGGCGAACGGCCCGCCCTCGGACCCAAGAGCACCTCGTTCCGGGACTGGGCCCGGCGGCTCGCCGCGCACACCGAGGCGGGCGGCTTCGACGCCGAACTCGCCCACTGGCAGGGCCTCGACGCCGGCACCGCGCTGCCCGTGGACCACCCGGGCGGCACGAACACCGTCGCCGACGAGGAGAGCGTGACCGCCGGCCTCGACGCCGAGGAGACCCGCCGGCTGCTCCAGGACGTGCCGGACACCTACCGCACCCGCGTCAACGACGTCCTGCTGAGCGCGCTCGGCCGGGTCCTGGCCCGCTGGACCGGCCGGGACCGGGTGGCGGTGACCCTGGAGGGCCACGGCCGCGAGGACCTGTTCCCGGACACCGACCTCGCCCGCACGGCCGGCTGGTTCACCGCCATGTACCCCGTCGCCCTGGACGTGCCCCGGGACGCCGGCACCGGCACCGTGCTCAAGGCGGTCAAGGAGAACCTGCGGGCCGTACCGCACGGCGGACTCGGCTACGGCGCGCTGCGCTACCTGCACCCCACCGCCGGCCGGGAACTGCCCGGTCTGCCGCCCGTCTGCTTCAACTACCTGGGCCGGCCGGACGGGACCCCGGCCCCTGGCGGCCTGCTGCACGCGCCGCACGGCGGCCTCGCCGGCGGCATGGACCGCTCGGCGGACCGGCCGCACCTCCTCGACGTCCTCGGGCAGGTGAGCGACGGGCGACTGGAGTTCACCTGGTCGTACAGCGGCGCGGTGCACCGGCGGGAGACCGTCGGCCGTCTCGCGGCCGAACTGACCGAGGAACTCCGGGCGATCGTCCGGCACTGCGCCGAACCCGGCGCGGGCGGCCGCACCCCCTCCGACTTCCCGCTCGCGCCGCTCGACCAGGCGGCCGTCGACCGGCTCGTCGGCAACGGCGCGGACGTCACCGACGTGTACCCGCTCACGCCCACCCAGACCGGCATGGTGATGCACGGCCTGGACGAGGCCGAACACGGCCTGTACGTCGAGCAGATCACCTTCGTGGCGGAGGGCGCCGGCGACCCCGGGACCCTGGCCGCCGCCTGGCAGCACGTCGTCGACCGCACCCCCGTGCTGCGCACCTCCGTCGCCCTGCACGGCGTACCCGTGCCGCTCCAGATCGTCCACCGGACCGCGATCCTGCCCGTCACCGAGCACGACTGGAGCGCCCTGCCGGCCGACCGGCGCGAGGCGGAGCTGGAGCGGCTGCTCGCCGACGAGCGGGCCCGCGGCCTCGCCCTGGACCGCGCCCCGCTGCTGCGGATCGCCCTGGTCCGGCTCGGCCCGGACGCGGTCCGCGTGGTGTGGACCTTCCACCACGTCCTCCTGGACGGCTGGAGCGTCTTCCACGTCCTGTCCGACGTCACGGCCGCGCACGCCGCCCTCGCCCGCGGCGAGCGGCCCCGGCTGCCCGAGCGCCGGCCGTTCGCGGACTACGCCGCCTGGCTGGCCGCCCGGGACACCGGCCCCGCCGAGGAGCACTGGCGCGGCGCGCTGGCCGGCCTCGCCGCGCCGACCCCGCTGCCGTACGACCGCCGGCCCGCCCCGGGCACCACGGCCCGCTCCGGCACCTGGCTGTCGCAACGGCTCGGCGCCGAACAGACGCGGCACCTTGAGGAGTTCGCCCGCCGGCACCGCCTCACCCTCAACACGCTGGTGCAGGGCGCCTGGGCGCTGCTGCTGGCGCGGTGGAGCGGGCAGCGCGAGGTGTGCTTCGGCACCACGGTCTCCGGCCGGCCCGCCGACCTGCCCGGCGCCGACACCGTCACCGGGCTGTTCATCACCACCCTGCCCGCCCGGACCGCGGTCGACGGCGACGCCCGATGCGCCGCCTGGCTGCGCACGGTGCAGGAGGCCCGCGCCGAGGACCGCCGGCACGACCACCTGCCCCTGAACACCCTGCACTCCCTCAGCCGACTGCCGTCCGACACGGCGCTGTTCGACAGCCTGGTGGTCTTCGAGAACTACCCGGTCGGCGACGCGACCGCGGGCGCGCACGGGCTCGCCCTGCGCGACCTGGACGCCCGGGAGGCCACCAACTACCCCCTCACCGTGGTCGTCTCGCCCGGCGACCGGCTCGCCGTCGAACTCGGCTACGACCCGCGGTACTTCGACGCGGCCACCGCCGCCTCCCTGGCCGGACAGCTGCTGCACGCGCTGCACACGCTGGCCGCCTCCGACGGCACCGCCCGCCTGGACGACCTCGACCTGCTGCCGCCCGGCGAACGCGACCGGCTGCTGCACGGCCCCGCCCGCCCGGCGCTCGGCCCGGTGCCCGCCGCCACCCTGCCCGCCCTGATCGAGGCCGCCGTCGACCGGTGGCCCACCGCCCCCGCGCTCGGCGCGCCCGGCACGCTGCTCACCTTCGCCGAGGCCGAGGCCCGGGCCAACCGGCTCGCGCACCGGCTCATCGCCCGCGGCGCCGGACCCGGCGACCTCGTCGCGCTGCTGCTGCCCCGCTCGCCGGACATGGTGCTGGCGCAGCTCGCGGTGGCGAAGGCGGGCGCCGCGTTCCTGCCCGTCGACCCGGCCTACCCCGAGGAGCGGATCGCCCTGATGCTGGGCGACGCGGCCCCCGCCCTCACCCTCGACGCCAAGGAGGTCGCCGGGCTGCTCGCCGCCCCGCCGGACGACGTACCCGGGCACCGGCCCGGCGACGGTGACCGGACCCGCCCGCTCGACCTGGACGACCCGGCCTACGTCATCTACACCTCCGGCTCCACCGGCACTCCCAAGGGCGTCGTCGTCACCCACCGCGGGCTCGCCGCCTTCTCCGCCGCCGAGGCCGCCCACTACCAGGTCGGCGAGGGCGACCGGGTGCTGGCGTTCGCCACGCCCAGCTTCGACGCCTCCGTGCTGGAGCTGTGCATGTCCCTGCCGCACGGCGCCCGGCTGGTCGTACCCCGGCCCGGCCCGCTGCTCGGCGCCGAACTGGCCGACACCCTGCGGGCCGAGCGGATCACGCACACCCTGCTGCCGCCGGCCGCGCTCGCCACCCTGCCCGCCGGCACCCCCGGCACGCTGCCCGACCTCAAGACGCTGATCGTCGGCGCCGACGCGTGCGGTGCCGAACTCGTCGCCCGCTGGGCCCCGCACCACCGCATGGTGAACTCCTACGGCCCCACCGAGGCCACCGTCGTCGCCACCTGGTCCGACCCCCTGGAGGCGGACGGCAGCGCACCGCCCGTCGGCCGCCCGCTGCCCGCCACCGGCGCCTACGTCCTGGACGCCCGGCTGCGGCCGGTCCCCGACGGCGTCGCCGGCGAACTGTGGCTCGCCGGACCGGCACTGGCCCGCGGCTACCTCGGCCGGCCCGGACTGACCGCATCCCGCTTCCGCGCCGACCCGTTCGGGCCGCCCGGCACCCGCATGTACCGCACCGGCGACCTGGTGCGCCGCGACAGCGGGGGCGAACTGCACTACCTGGGCCGCACCGACCACCAGCTGAAGCTGCGCGGCCACCGCATCGAGGCGGGCGAGGTCGAGGCGGCGCTGGCCGGCCATCCGGGCGTGCTGGACGCGGTGGTGACCGTACGCGAGGACGAACCCGGCCAGCCCCGGCTGGTCGCCCACCTGCTCACGGCCCCCGGCGCGCAGCCGCCCACCCCGGCCGAACTGCGGGCGCTGGCCGCCCGCACGCTGCCCGGCTACATGGTGCCCTCGGCGTTCGCGGTGCTGGACCGCTTCCCGGTCACCGAGAACGGCAAGACCGACCGGGCCGCCCTGCCCGCCCCGGCACCGGCACCGGCCGAGGAACGGCCGGGGTCCGGGTACGTGGCACCCCGCACCCCGGCCGAGGAGGCGCTGGCGGCCATCTGGGAGGAGACCCTCCAGACCGCCGTGGGCGCCGAGGACGACTACTTCCTGCTCGGCGGCGACTCCATGCGCGCCCTGCTCATCGCCTCCCGCGCGAACGACGCCTTCGGCGTCACGCTCACCCCCCGCGACGTCCTGCTCTCCCGCACGGTGGCCGCCCTGGCGGAACGCGTGGAGGAACTGGTGCTGAGCGAACTGGAGGACGCCGCGTACGGCGACCCCGACGCCGAGGGCGACGCGTACGGCGACCCCGACGCCGAGGGCGACGCGTACGGCGACCCCGACTCCGAAGACGCCGCGTACGGCGGCCACGACCACGAACGGTGAGGATCCGACGACCATGACGTCTTCGACCCCTTCCAACCCCTCCGGCTCCGCTCGGCCCTCCCGGCCGTCCCTGCGGGACCGTGCCGAGGCGCTGCCCGAGGACCTGCGGGAGGCGCTGAAGCGGCGGCTGGCCGGACGGGCCGGCGGCGCGGCACCGGCCGCCCGGCAGGGCATCCCGCGCGCCGACCGGGACCGCCCGCTGCCGCTGTCCTTCGCCCAGCAGCGGCTGTGGTTCCTGGACCGGCTGCGCCCCGGCGACCCCCGCTACAACAGCGCCGTCGCGGTCCGTCTCACCGGCGCGCTCGACCGCGAGGCGCTGGCCGAGGCCCTCACCACCGTCGTGGCCCGGCACGAGGCGCTGCGCACCACCTTCGAGGAGACCGACGGCCGTCCGGTGCAGCGTGTGCACCCCGCGGGACCGGTGCCCCTACCGGTCCGGGACGCCGGTGACCTGGACGCGGACCTGCTGGCCGAGTACTCCCGCCCCTTCGACCTGCGGCACGGCCCCCTGCTGCGGGCCCTGCTGCTGCGGGAGTCGGCCACCTCGCACGTCCTGCTGCTGACGGCACATCACATCGTCACCGACGGCTGGTCGATGGGCGTGGTCCTGGACGAGCTGTGCACCGTCCTCGACGCCCTCGCCCGTGGCGCCCGACCGGACCTGGCCCCGCCGGCCACGCAGTACCCGGACTTCGCGGTGTGGCAGCGCGCCCAGCTCTCCGGCCCCCGTCTGGAGCAGCAACTCGACTACTGGCGCGGACAGTTGTCGGGTTCCGTCGCCCCCGAGCTGCCCCTGGACCGGCCCCGGCGCGGCGAGGAGGCGGGAGAGGGAGCCGTCCATGCCTTCACCGTGCCCGCCCCCCTCACCGCCCGGCTGCGCGACCTCGCCAGAGAACAGCACAGCACCCTGCACACCGCCCTGGTCGCCGCCACCCAGGCGCTGCTGGCCCGCTGGTCCGGCCAGGACGACATCACCGTCGGCTCGCTGACACCGGGCCGGTCCCGCACCGACCTCGAACGGACCGTCGGGTTCTTCGTGAACACCGTCGCGCTGCGCACCCCCGTGGACGCCTCCGGATCCTTCCGCGACCTGCTGGCGAAGGCGGCCGGGACGGTGGGCGACGCCTTCGCCCACGGCGACACGCCGTTCGAACGGGTCGTGGAGGCGGTCGCCGCGCCCCGCGAGCCCGGCCGCAACCCGCTGTTCGACGTGATGGTCCTGCTGCACCCCGACCCGCCCGCCGCGACCGCCCCGCACTCCCTCGACACCAGCCCGGTCACCGTGCCCCGGCAGGCGGCCACCTTCGACCTGAGCATCGAGTTCGTACCGGACGGCACCGCCCTGACCGGACTGCTGGAGTACCGCACCGACCTGTTCGACGCGGCCACGGCCGAGCGGCTGGCCGGACAGCTGCTGCGGCTGCTCCAGGGCGCCGCCGACACCCCGGACCGCCCGCTGGGCACCTTGCCCCTGCTGTCCGGGGACGAGGTGCGGCGCATCGTCCACGACTGGAGCGCCGGCCCGGACCTGGCCGTGGACGACACCCTCCACCCGGCCCTCTTCGAGCGCCGCGCCGCCCGCACCCCGGACGCGCTCGCCCTCGTCGCGGGCGGCGAGCAGCTGGACTACGCCACGCTCAACGCCCGCGCCAACCGGCTCGCCCACCACCTCATCGCGCTCGGCGCCGGCCCCGAGCGCCTGGTCGCGCTGCGGCTGCCGCGCACCGCCGACATGATCACCGCGATCCTCGCGGTCTGGAAGTCCGGTGCCGGCTACCTGCCGCTCGACCCGGCCCTGCCCGAGGAACGCGTCCGGTACCTGCTGGACGACGCCCGTCCCGCCCTCGTCCTGGACGAGGCCGCCCTGCGCGCCGTACCCGCGACGGCACCGGACACCGATCCCACCGACGCCGACCGGCGTGCCCCGCTGCACCCCGAGCACACCGCCTACGTCATCCACACCTCCGGCTCCACCGGCCGCCCCAAGGGCGTCGCCGTCTCCCACCGCGCGGCGGCGCACCTGCTGGCCGCGCACCGGGCCGGCTTCGTCGCCGAGGCGGGCGGCGGCCCGCTGCGGGTCGCGCTCACCGCCTCCTTCTCCTTCGACACCTCCCTCGAAGGCGTGCTGCTGATGGCCGACGGCCACCCGCTGCACCTGGTGGACGAGACGACCCGGATGGACCCGGCCGCCCTGGTCGAGTACGTCGTCCGGCACCGCGTCGACTTCCTCGACGTCACCCCCTCCTACCTGCGGCAGCTGCTGCCCGCCGGACTGCTCACCGACCCCCGGCACCACCCGCGCGTCCTCATGCTCGGCGGCGAGGCGATCGGATCCGCGCTGTGGCGGGAACTGGCCGCCCACCCGGACGTGACCGCCCACAACTTCTACGGCCCCACCGAGTGCACGGTCGACGCGCTGTCCTGCCGGGTCGACGGCGGCGACCGCCCGCTGGTGGGCCGCCCCCTGCCGGGCCTGCGGGCGTACGTGCTGGACGACCGGCTCCAGCCGGTGCCGCCCGGCGTCGGCGGCGAGCTGTACCTGGCGGGCCCCCAGCTGGCCCGGGGTTACACCGGCCGCCCCGGCCTGACCGCCGCCCGCTTCCCCGCCGACCCCTACGGGCCGCCCGGCACCCGCATGTACCGCACCGGCGACCTCGCCCGCTGGACCGCCGACGGCCGCCTGGACTACCTCGGCCGCGCCGACGACCAGATCAAGGTCCGCGGCCACCGCATCGAGCCCGGCGAGATCGAGGCCGCCCTGCTCGCACTGCCCGGCATCACCGCCGCGGCGGTCGTCGCCGTACCCGACGCGCACGGCCACACCCGCCTCGCCGCCTACGTCGTACCCGCGCCCGGCGCGCCCCGGCCCGCCCCCGCCGACCTGCGGGCGGCCCTGCGCCGGGTGCTGCCCGACGCGCTGGTGCCGTCCTCCTTCACCCCGCTCGACTCGCTGCCGCTGACCACCAGCGGCAAGCTGGACCGCCGTGCCCTGCCGGCTCCCGAAACACCCGCTCGGGAGCGGGAGTTCGTCGCCCCGCGCACCACCGACGAGGAGACCCTGGCCGGCATCTGGGCCGAGGTGCTCGCAGTGGCACGGGTCGGCGTCACGGACAACTTCTTCGAGCTGGGCGGCGACTCGATCCTCAGCATCCAGGCCGTCTCCCGGGCCCGCGCCGCAGGCATCAGGATCGGCTCCCAGGACGTCTTCCGGCACCAGACGGTCGCGGACCTGGCCGCCGCCGCGGCCCGCCGCACCGAGACCGCGCCCGCCCCCCGGCGCCCGCACGCGGACGGACCCGCCCCGCTCACCCCCGTCCAGGAGTGGTTCCTCGCCACGCACGGCCCGCTGCGGCACTTCAGCATGTCGATGCTGCTCGACCTGCCGTACGACCTGGACGAGCGGGCGCTGGAACAGGCCGTGCACGCCCTGGTGGCCCGGCACCCGGCCCTGCGCACCCGCTTCACCCGCACCGGGGACACCTGGCGGCAGCACCCCGGCACCGGCCCGGCCACCGGACTGCTCACCCGCCACGACCCGGGCACCCCGCCCGACGAGGCCGCCGCAGCCGCCCGCGCGGCCCTGGACCCGGCCTCCGGCGCCCTGTTCCGCGCCGCCCTGCTCACCGCCGGACCGCGCCCCCAACTCTTCCTGACCGCACACCACCTGGCGGTCGACAGCGTCTCCTGGCGGGTGCTGCTCGCCGACCTGGAGCAGGCCTACCGGCAGGCGGCGGCGGGCGAGGAACCCCGGCTGGAGCCCGAGCACACCCCGTTCGCCGACTGGGCGCGCGACCTCGCCGACCGGGTCCGGGCCGGCGACCTCGACGACGACCTGCCGTACTGGACGGCGGAAACCGGACGGCCGCACCCCCCGCTCCCCGTCGACCTCCCCGGCACCCCGCTCGCCGGATCCGTGCGCACCGTCCGCACCCGGGTGGACCGCGCCACCACCGAGGCGCTGCTGCGCCACGTACCCGCGGCCTACCGCACCCAGGTCAACGACGTGCTGCTGAGCGCGCTGGCCCGGGTGCTGGCCGACTGGACCGGCACGGACCGGGTGACCGTCGCCCTGGAGGGCCACGGCCGCGAGGAGGACCTGGCCGAGGGCGCCGAACTGTCCCGCACGGTCGGTTGGTTCACCACCCAGTACCCGGTCACCCTGACCCCGGCCGCACCGGCCGACTGGGGGGCCACGCTCAAGGCCGTCAAGGAGCGGCTGCGGGCCGTGCCCCGCCGCGGCCTGAGCTACCAGGCGCTCGGCCACCTCGGCTCACCCGGGGACGCCGCCCGGGCCCTCGCCGGACTCCCGCTGCCCCAGGTGTGCTTCACCTACCACGGCCAGTGGGAGGCCCCCGGCGGAGGGGACTTCGCCCCCGTCGCCGACGTACCCGGCCGGGACACGGACCCCGGCGCGCCGCTGGACCACCTGCTGGACGTGTCCGCCCTCGTCGCCGACGGCGAGCTGGAGATCACCTGGCACTACAGCGACCAGGTGCACCGCTCCGGGACCGTCCGGGAACTGGCCGAGGGCATGGTGCGCGCGCTCGCCGCCATCGCCGAGCACTGCGCCGGACCCGGCGCGGGCGGCCGTACCCCCTCCGACTTCCCGCTCGCCGGCCTCGACCAGGCTGGCGTCGACCGCCTGGCGGGCGACGGCCGGGACGTGGAGGACCTGCTGCCGCTCACCCCGCTCCAGGAGGGCATGCTCTTCCACCGGCTGGTCGGCGGCCCGGACGACGTGTACGTCGACCAGGCCGCACTCCTGCTGGACGGGGTGAGCGACCCCGGCTCCCTCGCCGCGGCCTGGCAGCGGGTGACCGACCGCACGCCCGCCCTGCGCACCTCCGTCGTGTGGGAGGACGTGCCGGTACCGCTCCAGATCGTGCACCGGCACGTCACCGTCCCGACGGAGCAGCTGGACTGGCGGGACCTGGACGCGGGGGAGCGGGAGGAGCGGCTGGACCGGCTGCGCGCCGACGACCTGGCGCGCGGCCTGGACCTCGCCGCCGCCCCCCTGATGCGGCTCACCCTGATCCGGCTGCCCGAGGACCGGCTTCACCTGCTGTGGACCTCCCACCACCTGATCCTGGACGGCTGGAGCCTGGCCCAGGTGCTCACCGACGTCTTCGAGGAGTACGCGGCCCTCACCACCGGCGCCGGCACCCCGTCCCCGGTACGCCGGCCGTTCGCCGACTACGTGCGCTGGCTGTCCGGCCAGGACACCGCAGCCGCCCGCACACACTGGCGCGGCGTCCTCGCCGGGTTCGCCACCCCGACCCCGCTGCCCGTCGACCGCGTCCGGCGTCCGGGCCACGAGACCCGCTCCGGCCGCGTGCACACCGCCGGCCTGTCCGAGAAGGTGTCCGCACGGCTGGCCGCCACCGCACGCGCGGCCGGACTCACCCTCGGCACGGTGGTGCAGGGCGCCTGGGCGCTCCTGCTGTCCCGCTACGGCGCCGAGCGGGACGTGCTGTTCGGGACCACCGTCTCCGGCCGCCCCGACGACCTGCCCGGCGTCGAGTCGATGGTCGGCATGTTCATCAACACCCTGCCCACCCGGGTCCGTGTGGACGGCGGCCGCGGTGCCGCCGACTGGCTGCGGGAGCTGCAGGAGGAGCAGGCCGAGGCACGGCGGTTCGCCGCGGTCTCCCTCGCCGAGCTGACCTCCTTCAGCGACGTGCCCGCCGGCAGCCCGCTGTTCGACAGCATGGTCGCCTTCGAGAACTACCCCTTCGACCAGGCCCGTTCGGCCGGCACCGGGATCCGCCTCACGGACGTCTCCGCCCGCGACGCCACCAACTACCCCCTCGTGCTGCGGGCCTACCAGGGCGAGCGGTTCGGCTTCGACCTCGGCTACGACCCCGAGCTGTTCGACGCGGCGACGGTACGGTCCCTCGCCGACCGGCTGTGCCTGCTGCTCACCGAGCTGGCCGACGACCCGGACCGGCCCGTGCGCGCCCTCGCCTGGACGACCGCCGAGGAGCGGCGGCGGATGCTGGCCGACTGGAACGGCACCGAGGCGGGCAGGCCCGCCGACACCCTGGACGCCCTGTTCGCCGCCCAGGCCGCCCGCACCCCCCACGCCGAGGCCGTCACCTGCGGCGACGACCGGCTCGACTACGCCACCCTGGACGCGCGGGCGGCCCGGCTCGCGCACCGGCTCACCGAACTCGGCGCCGGACCGGAGACGTTCGTCGCCCTCGCGCTGCCCCGCTCCACCGACCTCGTCGTGGCGGTCCTCGCCGTCCTCAGGACCGGCGCCGCCTACCTGCCCGTCGACCCCGCGCTGCCCGGCGAACGCGTCCGGGACCTGCTCGCCGACGCCCGGCCGGTGGCGCTCGTGACCACCCGGCAGGCCGCGGCCGACCCGGCCCTGCCGGTCCTCCTGCTGGACGACCCCGGCGTCCGCGCCGACCTGGCCCGGCGCCCGGTCACCGGCCCGGCCCGCCGCGCGCTGCCCGAGAGCCCCGCCTACGCCATCTTCACCTCCGGCTCCACCGGCCGGCCCAAGGGTGTCGTCGTCCCGCACGCCAACGTGGTCCGGCTGTTCACCCGCACCCGGCACTGGTTCGGCTTCGGCCCCGAGGACGTGTGGACGCTGTTCCACTCCTACGCCTTCGACTTCTCGGTGTGGGAGCTGTGGGGCCCGCTGCTGCACGGCGGCCGGCTGGTGATCGTCCCCGAGGACACCGCCCGCTCCCCGGAGGACTTCCTGCGCCTGCTCGCCGACGAACAGGTCACCGTCCTCAACCAGACGCCCTCCGCCTTCTACCCGCTCAGCCGGGCCGACGCCGAACTCCCCGACGTCAGCGCGCGGCTGGCGCTGCGCACGGTGATCTTCGGCGGTGAGGCGCTGGACGTGACCCGGCTCGCCGACTGGTACGCCCGCCATCCCGACACCGCGCCCCGCCTGGTGAACATGTACGGCATCACCGAGACCACCGTGCACGTCACCCACGCCCCGCTGGACCGCACGGCGGTCCGCGCCGGCACCGCGAGCCCCATCGGCACCGGCATCCCCGACCTGCGGCTCTACGTCCTCGACGACACCCTCCAGCCGGTGCCGCCGGGGGCCGTGGGCGAGCTGTTCGTCGCCGGCGAGGGCCTCGCGCGCGGCTATCTGAACCGGCCGGGGCTCACCGCGACCCGGTTCCCCGCCGACCCGTTCGGACCGCCCGGCACCCGCATGTACCGCACCGGGGACCGGGCCCGCTGGCGGGCCGACGGCACCCTGGAGTACCTGGGCCGCGCCGACCAGCAGGTCAAGATCCGCGGCTACCGCATCGAACCCGGCGAGATCGAGGCCGCCCTGCACCGCCACCCCGGCGTGGGCGCCGCCACCGTCGGCGTGTACGAGGACACCGCCGGCACCCGCCGGCTCGTCGCCCACGTCGTCGGCACCGGCACCGGCACCGGCGACCGCGCCGTACCGCCGCCGCCCGCCGCCGAACTCCGCGCCCACCTGGAGGCGCTGCTGCCCGCGCACATGGTGCCGGCCGCCTACGTGCCGATGGCCGCGCTGCCGCTCACCGTCAACGGCAAGCTCGACCGGCGCGCGCTGCCCGCGCCCGGCCCCGACGGCTTCGCCGCCGACGGCACCCGGACCCCGCCGCGCACCCCGGCCGAACGGCTGGTCGCCGCCGCGTGGACCGACGTCCTGGACACCGACGAGGTCGGCGCCGACGACGACTTCTTCGCCCTCGGCGGCGACTCCATCCTCGCCGTCCGCGTCACCTCACGGCTGCGCGCCGCCTTCGGCACGGACGTCTCACCCCGGCTGCTGTTCACCCACTCCACCGTCTCCGCCCTCGCGGACGCGCTGGGCGAGCCCCGGACCGGGAACACCACCGACGTCATACCGGCCGCCGCCGGGGACGGCCCGGCGCCGCTGTCGTACGCCCAGCAGCGCCTGTGGTTCCTGGACCGGTTCGAGCCGGGCAGCACCGAGTACACCACCCTGTCCGTGCTCCGGCTGCGCGGCCCGCTCGACACCGCCGCCCTGCGCACCGCCCTGGACGGCCTGGTCGCCCGGCACACGACCCTGCGCACCACGTTCACCGAACACGACGGCGAGGCGGCGCAGTTCGTCCAGCCGGCGCGCCCCGTGGACCTCCCGGTGGACGACCTCCCGGACCCCGCCGCCCTCGACGCCCTGCTGGACCGCGAGGCCGCCACCCCCTTCGACCTGGCCACCGGGCCGCTGTTCCGGGCCCGCCTGGCCCGGCTCGCCGCAGACGAACACGTCCTCGTGCTGGCCGCGCACCACATCGTCACCGACGGCTGGTCCACCGGCGTGCTGGCCCGGGACCTGGGCGAGCTGTACGCGGCGGCCCTGGAGGACCGCCGCCCCGGCCTGCCCCAGCTGCCCGTCCGCTACACCGACTACGCCGCCTGGCAGCGCACCCGCGCCGAGCGGGCCGAGGCCGAACTCGCGCACTGGCGCCGGACCCTGGACGGCGTGACCCCGCTGGAGCTGCCCACCGACCGGCCCCGGCCGGCCGTCCGCACCCGCGAGGGCGCCCTGGTGACCTTCACCCTGCCCGCCGCGCTGACCGAGCGGCTGCGCGCCCGGGGCCGGGAGTCCGACGCCACCCTCTACATGACCCTGGTCGCCGCCTGCCAGGTCCTGCTCGCCCGCTGGGCGGGCCAGGAGGACGTCACCGTCGGCACCGTCACCGCCGGCCGCGACCGGCCCGAACTGCACGACATGGTCGGCATGTTCGTCAACACGCTGGTGCTGCGCGCCCGGGTCCGCCCCGACCTGCCGTTCCGGGAGCTGCTGGCCGAGGTGCGCACCACCGTCCTGGAGGCGTTCGCCCACCAGGAGGTGCCCTTCGAGCGGGTCGTGGACGCCGTCCAGCCCGAGCGGGACACCAGCCGCACCCCGCTGTTCCAGGTCATGGTCGCCCTGCACAACCTCGGCGCGCAGTCACCCCGGCTGCCCGGCCTGGCGGTGGAGCCGGTGACCCCGCCGGTCCGCACCGCCACCTTCGACCTCGCCTTCGACTTCACGGAGACCGACGGCGGCCTCACCGGCTACCTGGAGTACAACACCGGGCTGTTCGACGCCGGCACCGCCGAGCGCCTCGCCGCCCGGCTGCGGATCCTGCTGGAGGCCGCCGCCGCGGATCCCGGACAGGCCGTGGGCCGCCTGCCGCTGATGAGCGACGCCGAACGGCAGCAGGTCCTCCGGCAGGGCCGGGGCGCCCGGCTGCCCGAGCCCGACACCACCTTCCCCGCCCTGTTCGAGGCGCAGGCCGCCCGCACCCCGCACCACACCGCCCTGGCGGCCCGCGACACCACCCTGGACTTCGCCGCGCTGAACCGGCGCGCCAACCGGCTCGCCCACCACCTCATCACCCGGGGCGCCGGCCCCGAGGACGTCGTCGCCGTACGGCTCCCGCGCACCTCGGACCTGATGACGGCACTCCTCGCCGTCCTCAAGGCGGGCGCCACCCTGCTCTGCCTGGACCCCGGACTCCCGCGGGAACGGCAGGACTTCCTGCTCGCCGACGCCCGCCCGCACACCCTGCTCACCGACCTCACGACGGTGCCCTGGGACGAGCTGCCCGCACACGATCCGACGGACGCCGACCGCGTCCGGCCCCTGCTGCCCGGGCACACCGCCTACATCGTCTACACCTCCGGCTCCACCGGCCGCCCCAAGGGTGTCGCCGTCGAACACCGGCAGCTGGTCAACCTGTGCCAGGACCACCGCGCGCACCTGCTCGCCCCGCACACCGCCGGCGGCCGGCGGCTGCGGGCCGCGCTCAGCGCCTCCTTCTCCTTCGACACCTCCTGGGAAGGGCCGCTGCTCCTCGCCCTCGGCCACGAGGTCCACCTGATCGACGAGGACGTACGCCTGGACCCGGAGGCGTTCTGCGCCCAGGTCGCCGCACACCGCCTCGACCTCGTCAACGTCACCCCGTCCTTCCTCCGCGAACTCACCGCCGCCGGCCTGCTCGCCCCCGGCCGCCACCACCCGCGCCTGCTGCTCGTCGGCGGCGAGGCCGTCACCGCCGCCGACTGGCGCGAACTCGCGCGCGTCGAACGGGAACTGAACGTCTCGGTGTACAACATGTACGGGCCCACCGAGTGCACCGTCGACGCCGTCTACGGCCGCTTCGCCGACCGGCCCGACCGCCCCGTCATCGGCCGCCCCGGCGGCAACCTGCGCGCCTACGTCCTCGACGGCGCCCTGCGCCCGGTGCCGCCCGGGGTGCCCGGCGAGCTGTACCTGGCCGGGTCGCAGGTGGCCCGCGGCTACCTGCACCGGCCCGGCCTCACCGCGGCCCGCTTCCCCGCCGACCCGTTCGGCGCGCCGGGGGAGCGGATGTACCGCACCGGGGACCGCGCCCGCTGGGACCGGAACGGACTGCTGGAGTTCCTGGGCCGGGTGGACGAACAGGTCAAGATCCGTGGATTCCGCATCGAGCCCGGCGAGGTGGAGGCCGCCATCCTGGACCACCCGGACGTCGCCGACGCCGCGGTCACCGCACGCGAACACGCCGGCCGGCTCATGCTCGTCGGCTACGTGGTGCCCGCCGGCGAGCGCCTGGCGTCCGCCGACGAGCTGCGCCTGGCACTGCGCCGCACCTTGCCCGACCACATGGTGCCGACCGCCTTCGTCCCGCTGGCCCGCATCCCGCGCACCACCAGCGGCAAGACCGACCGGCGCGCCCTGCCCGCCCCGCCCGCACAGCCCGACAGCAGCACTCCGTACGTCGCGCCCCGGCCCGGCACGGAGGAACGCCTGGCCGCGATCTGGGCGGAGGTGCTCGGCGTCGAACGGGTCGGCGCGCGCGACAACTTCTTCACGCTCGGCGGCGACTCCATCCTGAGCATCCAGATCGTCTCCCGCGCCCGGCAGGCCGGCCTCGCCCTCACCACCAAGGACGTCTTCCGCCACCAGACGGTCGCCGAACTCGCCCTGCGGGCGAAGGAGTCCGCCCCGCGCCCGGTCGCCGCCGAGGAGACGGGCGAGGCGCCGCTCACCCCGATCCAGCACTGGTACCTGGACGGCCGCGACCCCGCGCGGCCGCTCCGGTTCACCATGACCCAGCGCCTCGAACTCGCCCCGGGCACCGACCACTCCGCACTGGGACAGGCCGTCGGCGCCGTCGTGGGCCATCACCCGGCCCTGCGCACCCGTTTCCGCCACACCGCCGACGGCTGGCGCCAGGAGGCGCTGCCCGAGACGCCGGACGGCGTCTTCAGCCGCCACGACGTGGCCGGGCTGGACGACACGGCGCTGGAGGCCGTCGTCCAGCGGCTCACGGACGAGGCGCAGGCCGGCCTCGATCCCGTCGCCGGCCGGGTCGTCCGCGTCCTGCTCTTCGACCGGGGCCCGCAGCGGCCGGGGCAACTGGTCGTCACCGCACACCACCTGGTCATCGACGGGGTGTCCTGGCGCATCCTGCTGGGGGACCTGGAGAGCGCCCACCGGGCCGCCGCGGCCGGCCGGCCCGTCGAGCTGCCCGCCACCGGCACCCCTTACGGCCACTGGGCCGCCCGCCTGGACCGGCACACCCGCTCCGGCGCCCTGGACGCCGACCTGCCGTACTGGACGCGCACCGGCGCGGCCCCGGCCGCCCTGCCCGCCGGCCGCCCCGGCCCGAACACCCACGGCGCCGCCGCCACGCTCACCGTCACGCTGGACGAGCAGACCACCGAGGCCCTGCTGCGGCAGGTCCCGGAGGCCTACCGCACCCAGGTCAACGACGTCCTGCTCAGCGCCCTCGGCCGCACCCTGGCCCGCTGGTGCGGACGCGACACGGTGCTGCTCGGCGTGGAGGGGCACGGCCGCGAGGACCTGTTCGAGGACGTGGACCTCTCGCGGACCGTCGGCTGGTTCACCGCCGAGTTCCCGCTCGCCCTGCGCGTCGCCCCGGACGCCGGCTGGCACGACACCCTCCGCTCGGTCAAGGAGCAGCTGCGCGCGGTGCCGCTGCACGGCCTGAGCCACGGCGCCCTGCGCCACCTGCGGCCCGACGGCCCGCTCACCGGCGCCCCGGCCCCGCAGGTCGGCTTCAACTACCACGGCCAGTGGGACACCGGGGGCGCCGGCGGCCTGTTCCGCGGCGCCCTGCCGCCGGCGGGCCGGGACACCGACCCGGCCGAACCCCGCCCGTACCTGCTGGACATCACCGGCGTGGTCCAGGAAGGCCGGCTCGAACTCGGCTGGACCTACCCGGCGGAGGTCTACGACGAGAGCACGGTCCGCCGGCTCGCCGAGGAGATGCTCGCGGCGCTGGCGGACATCGCGGCGCACTGCGCCCGGCCCGGCACGGGCGGCCGCACCCCCTCCGACTTCCCGCTCGCGGGCCTCGCCCAGGACCGGCTGGACCGGCTCGTCGGCACCGGCCGGCACGTCGAGGACGTCCTGCCGCTCACCCCGCTCCAGTCCGGCATGCTCTTCCACGGCCTGGTGGACACCGAGCACGCCTACTTCGACCGGACGGCGGTACGGCTGTCCGGCGTCGCCGACCCGCGCGCCTTCGCCGCCGCCTGGCAGCTGGTCGCCGACCGCACGCCGGCCCTGCGCACCAGCGTCCACTGGCAGGGCCTGCCTCACCCGGTGCAGGTCGTCCACCAGCGCGCCGAGCTGCCCGTCACCCACCTCGACTGGCGCACCCTGACGCCCGCAGAGCGCACGGAGGCCACCGAGCGGCTGCTCGCCGAGGACCGCGCGGCCGGCCTGGACCTCGGCACCGCCCCGCTGACCCGGCTCACCCTGGCCGCCCTGCCCGGCGACGAGGTGCTGCTGCTGTGGTCCACCCACCACATCGTCCTCGACGGCTGGAGCACCGGGCAGCTGCTCACCGAGGTGTGCGAGCGGTACGCCGCCCTGACCGGCGGCCCCGAACCCGCGCCCCCGGTGCGCCGGCCCTTCGCCGACTTCCTGCACTGGCTGCGCGAGCAGGACGAGCCGGCGGCCGAGCGGCACTGGGCCGAGACGCTGGCCGGGTTCACCGCCCGCACCCCGCTGCCGTACGACCGCACACCCGCCGAGGCCCACCGCGCCCGCTCCGCCGCCGCCGTCCACCACGAGCTGGACGCGCGGGTCTCCGGCCGGCTCCGCCAGGCCGCGGCCCGCGCCGGACTCACCGTCAACACCGTGGTGGAGGGCGCCTGGGCGCTGCTGCTGGCCCGCTACAGCGGCCGGGACGACGTGGTGTTCGGCACCACCGTCTCCGGCCGCCCGGCCGAACTGCCCGGCGTCGACGGCATGATCGGCATGTTCATCAACACCGTGCCGGCCCGGGTCCGGATACCCGCCGGACCGGTGCTGCCCTGGCTGCGTGACCTCCAGGACCGGCAGAGCGACGCCCGCCGCTTCGACTTCCTGGCCCTGCCCCGCATCCAGGCCGTCGGCGAAGTCCCGTCCGGGGAGCCGCTCTTCGACAGCATGGTGGTGTTCGAGAACTACCCCGTGGACGAGTCGGCCACGGCCCGCACGGGCGTCCGCGTCGAGGAGGTGCGCGCAGACGACGCCACCACCTTCCCGTGGTGCCTGCGCGCCCACCTGTCAGAACGGCTCGGATTCGACCTGGCCTACGACCCGGACCTGTTCGACGCCGGCACCGCCCGACGCGCCGCGGACCGGCTGGCCGCCCTGCTCACCGCCCTGGCCGGCGGGTTCGACACCGACCTGGCCGCCCTGGACCTGCTCACCCCGGCCGACCGCGAGCTGCTGGCCGCCTGGAACACCACCGCCCGCCCGGCCGCCCCGCGCAGTCCGGTGGACCTGTTCGCGGAGCAGGCCCGCCGTACCCCGGGCGCCCTCGCGGTCCGGGACGGCGACCGCGGGCTGACCTACGGCCAACTGCACGACTGGGCCGGCAGGCTGGCCGTACGGCTGGTGGCGGACGGGCTGGCGGCCGAGGACCGGGTGGCGCTGCTGATGGACCGCTCCGCCGAACTCGTCGTCGCCCAGCTCGCGGTGCTGATGGCGGGCGGCGCCTACGTCCCCGTCGACACCCGGGCCCCCGAGGAGCGCCGCCGCACCCTCCTCGCCCGGGCCGGCGTCACCGTCCGGCTCACCGCCGCCGACGTGACCGCCGCCCGCACCGGCACCGGGGAGGCGCGGACACCGGCCGCCGACCCCGACCGGCTGGCCTACGTGATGTTCACCTCCGGCTCCACCGGCCTGCCCAAGGCGGTCGCCGTACGGCACCGGGACGTGGCCGCGCTCGCCACCGACAGCCGGTTCGCCGACGGCGTCTGCGCCCGGGTGCTGCTGCACTCGCCGGTGGCCTTCGACGCCGCCACCTTCGAGGTGTGGGCCCCGCTCCTGACCGGTGGCTGCGTGGTCGTCGCCCCGGGTGAGAACGTGGACGCGGCCCTGCTGCGCCGGCTCGCCGCCGACGGCGGCCTGACCGCGCTGTGGCTGACCGCCGGACTGTTCCGGCTGCTCGCGCAGGACGCCCCCGACTGCTTCCGGGGCCTGAAGCAGGTGTGGACCGGCGGCGACGTCGTGCCCGCGCAGGCCGTGCGCCGGGTGCTGGCCGCCTGCCCCGGCCTGACCGTCGTGGACGGCTACGGACCCACCGAGACCACCACCTTCGCCACCTCCTGCGCCCTGACCGACCCGGCCGCGGTGCCCGACACCGTGCCCATCGGCCGGCCCCTGGACGACATGCGGGTGCACGTCCTCGACGCCCGGCTGCGGCCCGTCCCGCCGGGCTGCGCGGGCGAGCTGTACCTGGCCGGCGAGGGCGTCGCCCGCGGCTACCTGGGCCGCCCCGGCGACACCGCGGCCCGCTTCCCCGCCGACCCCTACGGCCCGCCCGGCGCCCGCATGTACCGCACCGGCGACCTGGCCCGGCGGCGGCCGGACGGCACCGTCGAGTTCCTGGGCCGCGCCGACGACCAGGTGAAGATCCGCGGTTTCCGGGTCGAGCCCGGCGAGGTCGAGGCCGCCCTCGCCGCCCACCCGGACGTCGTCGACGTGGCCGTGCTGGCCCGCGAGGACCGGCCGGGCGCCAAGCGGCTCGTGGCCTACGTCGTCGGACCGGCCGGACAGGACGGCGAGGACCTGCGGGCCTTCGCCGCCCGCACCCTGCCCGACTACCTCGTGCCCACCGCCGTCGTCCCGCTCGCCGCGCTCCCGCTCAGCCCCAACGGCAAGGTCGACCGGGCCGCGCTGCCCGCACCGGAGGCCGTGCCGGGGCGCACCCGGGTCGAGCCCCGCTCCGAGGCCGAGCGCCGTACGGCCGCCGTCTTCGGCGAGGTGCTGGGCAGCGAACCGCCCGGCGTCGAGGACGACTTCTTCCAGCTGGGCGGCGACTCGATCCTCAGCATCCGGCTCGCCTCCCGCCTCGCCGAGGCCTTCGACACCGACCTCACCCCGCGCGCGGTGTTCACCCACCCCACGCCGGCCGGACTCGCCCGCCTGCTCGGCGCACGGCAGGGGACCGGACGGGCCGCCATCACGCCGGCCGCCGGGGAGGGGCCCGCGCCGATGTCGTACGCCCAGCAACGCCTGTGGTTCCTGGAGGAGTTCGCACCCGGCGGCGCGGAGTACGTCACCGCGCTCGCCCTCCGGCTGCGCGGCACCCTGGACACCCGTGCCCTGCGCGCCGCCCTCGGCGCACTGGTGGCCCGGCACGAGTCGCTGCGCACCACCTTCGACAGCGTCGACGGGCACGGCGTCCAGCTCGTCCACCCGCCGCAGGATGTTCCGCTGCCCGTACGCGACCTGTCCCGGCTGGGCGGAAGGGAGAAGGAGCCGGCGCTGCGGAGCCTGCTCGCCGAGGAGCGCTCCCGCCCCTTCGACCTGCGCGAGGGGCCGCTGCTGCGCACCGGTCTGGTCCGGCTGGCCGAGGACGAGCACGTGCTCGCCCTCACCCTGCACCACATCGTCACCGACGGCTGGTCCACCTCCGTGCTGCTCGGCGACCTCGCCCACTACTACCGAGCCGAACTGGGTGTCGTGGACGGCGAGTTGCCGCCGCTGCCGGTCCGGTACGCCGACTACGCGCACTGGCAGCGCGGTGCCGGGGACACCGGCGCGGAGGAGCACCTCGCCTACTGGAAGCGGCACCTGGCCGACACCGCACCGCTGGACCTGCCCACCGACCGGCCCCGGCCGCCGGTGCGCACCAGCGCCGGCGCGACCACCCGGCTGGCGGTGTCCGCCGGGACCGTGCGGGGGCTGACCCGGATCGCCCGGGAGCACGGGACCACCCTGTTCACCACGCTCGTCGCCGCCGCGCAGGCCTACCTCGCCCGGCTCTCCGGCGCCGAGGACATCGCCGTCGGCACCGTCGCCTCCGGCCGCGAGCGGCCCGAGACGCAGGGCCTCGTCGGGTTCTTCGTCAACACCCTGGTGCTGCGTTCCCGGGCCGAGGCCGGGCAGCCCTTCACCGGGTTCCTCACCGCCGTACGGCAGACCGTCCTCGACGCCTTCGCCCACCAGGACGTGCCGTTCGAACGGGTCGTGGACGAGGTGCAGCCGGTCCGCGACACCAGCCGCAGCCCTCTCTTCCAGGTCATGGTCGTCCTGCAGAACACCCCGGGCGCCGGACTGGACCTGCCCGGACTGGACGTCACCGACGTCGAACCGGAGTCGGAGCAGGCCGCGTTCGACCTCACCCTGGAGTTCGCCGAGACCGGCTCGGGAGCGCTGGACGGCCTGCTCACCTACAACACCGACCTGTTCGACCAGGCCACCGCCGAACGGATGGCCGCCCAGCTCGGCACCCTGCTGCACGCCGTCGCCGAGGACCCGGAACGCCCGCTCGGCACCCTCCCGCTGACCTCCGCCGACGAGCTGAAGACCCTGCTGGACCAGGGCCGGGGCACCTTCCGCCCGGTACCGGAGTCCACCCTGCCCGCCCTGTTCGAACGGCAGGCCGCCCGCACCCCGGACGCGCCGGCGCTGGTCGACGGCGACCGGGAGCTGACGTACGCGGAGGTGGACCGGGCCGCCAACCGGCTCGCCCACCGGCTCCTCGGGGACGGTGTCGGCCCGGAGCGGGTGGTGGCCCTGGCGCTGCCCCGCTCGGCGGCGGCCGTCGTGGCCCAGCTCGCGGTCGCCAAGGCAGGCGGCGCCTTCCTGCCCGTCGACCCCGACTACCCGCCGCAGCGCAGGGAGTTCATGATCCGGGACGCGGGAGCCCACCTCGTCCTCGGCGACCCCGCCGAGGTGTGGGCCGCCGACGGGCCCGAGACGGCACCCACGGACACCGACCGCCCCACCGCCCTCACCCCCGCCCACCCCGCCTACGTCATCTACACCTCCGGCTCCACCGGCACCCCCAAGGGTGTGGCGGTCACCCACCGGGGCCTCGCCTCCTTCGCCGCGGCGGCCGCCGAGCAGTACGCGGCCGGCCCCGGCGACCGGGTGCTGCAGTTCGCCTCGCCCAGCTTCGACGCCTCCGTGCTGGAGCTGTGCGTCTCCCTGCTGAGCGGGGCCGCGCTGGTCACCGGCGAGGAGGGCCCGCTGGTCGGGGAGCGGCTGGCCGAGGTGCTCGCCGAGCGGCAGGTCAGCCACGCCCTGATCCCGCCGGCCGCGCTGGCCACCGTACCGGCGGAGACCGCCGACGCCCTGCCCGCCCTGCGCACCCTCATCGTGGGCGCCGAGGCCTGCCCGGCCGACCTGGTCGACGCCTGGGCCCCCGGCCGCCGGATGATCAACTCCTACGGGCCCACCGAGGCCACCGTGGTCGCCACCTGGACCGGCCCGCTGACCCCCGGCACCGGCGCCCCGTCCATCGGCCGTCCCGCCGGCGGCACCCGGGTCCGCGTGCTCGACGCCGCGCTGCGTCCCGTACCGCCCGGCGTGACCGGCGAGCTGTACCTCGCCGGGCCCGGCCTCGCGCGCGGCTACCTGGGCCGGCCGGGGCTCACCGCCCAGCGGTTCGTCGCCGACCCGTTCGGCGCGCCGGGGGAGCGGATGTACCGCACCGGGGACCTGGTCCGCTGGACCGCCGACGGCCGGCTCCGCTTCGCCGGACGCGCCGACGACCAGGTCAAGCTGCGCGGCTTCCGCATCGAACCCGGCGAGATCGAGAGCGCGCTGCGGCGCAGCCCGCTGGTGCGGGACGCGGTCGTCGTCGTCCGCGCGGAGGAGGGCCCGGGCGCACCGGCCCGGCTCGTCGCCTACGTCGTCCCGGCCGAACCGTCCACCACCCAGCCGTCCACCACCGAACCGTCCGCCGCCGAGCCGTCCGCCGCGGTGCTGCCCGTCGGTGAACTGCGCCTGCACCTGGCCGGGTCGCTGCCCCCGCACATGGTGCCGTCCGTCTTCGTGCCGCTCGACCGGCTGCCGCTCACCCCGAACGGCAAGACCGACCGGCGGGCCCTGCCCGCACCCGGGCCGGTGCGCTCCGCCGACGGCCCGCGCACCGCGCCGCGCACCGACACCGAACGCCGGATCGCCCGCATCTGGTCCGATGTGCTGGGCATCGAGGAGGTCGGCGCCGACGACAACTTCTTCGCGCTCGGCGGCGACTCCATCCTGACCATGCAGGTGGTCTCGCGGCTGCGCCGCGACGGCCTGCACGTGGCCACCCGGGACCTGTTCACGCACCAGACCGTCGCCGAACTCGCCACCGTGGTCCGCACCGCGCCCCGCCGCTCCGACGACGGCCCGGTGACCGGCGAGGTGCCGCTCACCCCGATCCAGTCGTGGTTCCTCACCACACCCCGTGCCGCCCGCCACCACTTCAACCAGTCGGCGCTGCTGGAACTCGACGGCACCCCCGACCCGCGGGCGCTGCGCGCCGCCCTCGACGCGCTGCTGGAGCACCACGACGCGCTGCGCATGCGGTTCACCCGGGAGGCCGACGGCTGGCGGCAGTTCAACCCGCCGCCGGCCCCCGGCCACGACCTCCTCGTCCGCCACGACCTGACCGGGCTGTCCGCCGAGGAGGCCGACGCGGCCATGGCGAAGACCGCCGACGAACTGCACGCGGGCTTCGACCTGGCCCGCGGCCCGCAACTGCGCGCGGCCCTGTTCACCGGCGACGCCGGCCGGCCCGCGTTCCTCCTCCTCGTCGCCCACCACCTGGTGGTGGACGCCGTCTCCTGGCGCATCTTGAGCGACGACCTGGAGACCGCCTACCGGCAGGCCCGCCACGGCGGCCCGGTCACCCTGGGCGAGCGCGGCACCAGCTTCCGGGACTGGGCCCGCGGCCTCGCCGCACACGTCGCCGAGGGCGGCCTCGATCACGAACTGCCCTACTGGGAACAGGCGGTGGCCACCGAGGACGTACCGGCCCCGGCACCCGGCGCGGGACCCGCCGCCACGGTGAGCGTGGAACTCGGCGAGGACGACACCACGGCCCTGCTGCGGTCCGCGCCCACCGCCTACCGCACCCGGGTCAACGACGTCCTGCTCGCCGCCCTCGCCCTCGCGCTCGCCCGCTGGACCGGACGCGACCGGGTCCGCCTGGACCTGGAGGGCCACGGCCGCGAGGACCTGCTCGACGGCGTCGACCTCTCCCGCACCGTCGGCTGGTTCACCACCGTCTACCCGGTCGCCGTCCAGGTGCCCGACCCCGGCGACCTCGGACCGGACCGCGACTGGCGGTCCCTGGTGAAGTCGGTGCGCCGCCAGCTGCGCGCCGTACCCGGCAACGGCATCGGCTTCGGCGCGCTGCGCACCTTCGGTACGCCCGAGGTCCGCGAACGCCTCGGCGGCGCCGCGCACAGCCAGGTGGTGTTCAACTACCTCGGCCAGTGGGACGCCCGCCCCGACACCGCCGGCGGCGGCCTGGTCCGCGCCGAACACGGCTCCTTCGGGCAGGACCACGATCCCCGTGACCCCGGCTCGCACCCGGTGGAGGTGGTCGGCGCCGTGCAGCACGGCCGGCTCGCCTTCACCTGGCACCACCGGCCCGGCGTCCACGACACCGCGACCGTGCGCCGGGTGGCCGAGGAGTTCGCCGAAGCCCTGCGCCACCTCGCCCGGCACGCCCGGGGCGGCCGGTGACGCCCGCCCGGCCCGGACCCCGCTCACCACCGCGGGACCAGCCGACCACCACCCACCCGAACCGGACGACGAAGGAACACGACATGGACGAGAACACCCGCTACCAGGTGCTGCGCAACGACGAGGAGCAGTACTCCCTCTGGCCCGTCGACATCGAGGTGCCCGCCGGCTGGCAGCCCGTCGGCAAGGAGGGCACCGAGGCCGAGTGCTCCGCCTACGTCGACGAGGTCTGGACCGACATGCGGCCCAAGAGCCTGCGCGAGCGCATGGAGAGCGCCGGCGCCTGACCGCCACGGACCCGCCGGGCCGGCCTCGCCCAGGCCGGCCGGCCCGGCACCCCGACCTCCCCCCCACGTGCCGCCGTCCCGGCGCCCCACCGCCCTCGGCCCCCACCGCACCGCGCCACTCCCGAGGAGCCGCCATGACCCCCGTCCTGCGCACCGAACGCCTGGAGTTCGTCCCCTACCGGCCCGAGCACGAGGACGCCTTCGTCGCCCTGCTGCGCGACGCGGAGGTCTGCCGCTGGATGGGCCAGGACCTCGTGCCCGAACCGGAGATCCGCGCCCTCTTCCAGGCCATCCTCACCGACGTCTACCCCACGCGCCGCTTCGACGTGTGGGGCCTGTGGTTCGAGGGCGGCTACGTCGGGCACGCCGAGGTGAAGCCGACCGGCAACGTCGACGGCCACGAACTCGTCACCGCGCTCGCCCCCGCCTACTGGGGCCACGGCCTGGGCGGCGAGGCCGTCCGCGGCCTGCTGCGCCACGCCGCCGACAACCTCGGCCTGACCGAGGCCTACGGCATGGTCGGCGCCGAGAACACCGCCAGCCTGAGCATGTGCCGCCGCCTCGGCTTCCGCCACGTCCGCGACGTCGTCGACGACGACGGGAAGGTGACGAAGCTGCTCGTCATCCCCACGGGTCCAGGTGCGGCACCGGACGCCACGGCAGCGGGCACGGAGGGTGCCGGCGGGGCCGTACGGCGTGAGGAAGCCGTATGACGCGGGCGCCGGTCAGCGAGGGGGCCGCCGGGGCCGCGGGCGGCGGGCGGGCGGGCGGCCTGTGGCGGAACCGGGACTTCACCCTGCTGTGGACCGGTCAGTGCCTGTCCGATCTGGGCGGCGCCATGGTGGACCTGGCGCTGCCGCTGCTGGTGCTGCAGCAGACCGGCTCGCCGGCCCGGGCCGGGCTGGTCGGGACCGTCGGGCTGGTCACCGCCCTGGTGTGCCGGCTGCCCGCCGGGGTCCTCGCCGACCGTGCCGACCGGCGCCGGCTGATGATCGCCTGCGACGCGCTGCGGCTCGCCGGGCACGCCCTGCTCGGCTGGGCGGTCGTCACCGGCAGGGCGAGCCTGCCGGTGATCCTCGCGGTGGTGGTCGCCGGCTCCGCGGCCACGGCCGTCTTCAGCACCGCCGAGCACGCCTCCGTGCGCAACCTGGTCCGCCCCGACCAGCTGACCTCCGCCGTCGCCCGCAACGAGGCGCGGACCTACGGCGTCTCACTGGCCGGTCCGCCGCTGGGCGGACTGCTGTTCGGGCTGGGCCGGGCCCTGCCCTTCCTCGGCAACGCGCTCAGCTTCCTGCTCTCCCTCGCGGCCGTCTGGCGTATCCGCGGCCCCCTCCAGCAGCCCCGGCGCGAGGCCGCCGAGCCCCTCGGCGCGTCCACCGTGCAGGGCCTGCGCTTCCTGCTGGGGCATCCGTTCCTGCGCGCCCTGCTGGTGATCGCCGCCCCGCTGAACATGGCCTTCACCGGCATGATCTTCGCGATGACCCTCGCGCTGCGCCGCGCCGGCGTCTCCGCGCCCGTGGTCGGACTCGCCGGCACCATCTTCGCGCTCGGCGGCCTGCTGGGCGCCTTCGCCGCCCCGGCGCTCCAGCGGCGCCTGCGGCTGCCCGTCCTGATCACCCTGCTGTGCTGGGCGACCGCCGCGCTGATGACGGCCGGCGCGCTGCTGGCCGGCACGGTGGCGGCCGCCGTACCGCTGGCCGCCGCCGTGTTCCTCGGGCCCACGGCGAACGCCGCCCTCTTCGCCCACCAGGCCGCCGTCACCCCCGACCACCTCCAGGGGCGCGTGGTCGGCGGCGTCCTGCTCGCCGCCGGCTCGGCCGCCGCGCTCGCCCCCGCCCTGGCCGGCGCGCTGCTGGCCCGCTGGGACCCGGTCCCGGCCACGCTGGTCTTCCCCGCGCTGGTCACGGCCGCCGCACTGACGGCCACCCTGAGCAGGGGCATCCGGACGATGTCCGCCTAGCCCGGGGTCGCAGGGGCTGCGCGGGCGGCTCATACGCGCTGTAATGGCGAGGTGGTGAGTGAGGGCGCTGCGGTCAGCGGGAGGAGAACGGGGCCGGAGCGCGCCGAAGCCGCCCTCGCCTCGCTGATGGCGTCCCCGGACACCCCCGACCGGCTCCGCCGCCTCCTCGAACAGGCGCTCGTGTTCGCCGGTGCGTCCTTCGCCGGGGTGTACACGCCCGGAGCGGATCCCGCCCAGCTCTGCCTGACCGAGTCGGCGGGTCTGCCCCGCACCCTGTACGGCCTGCGCGACTGCTACCCGGCCACCGGCGGCTTCCCGGTCGCCGAGGCGCACCGCACCGGACGCCCGCGGTGGCTCGGCCCCGCCGAGGTGGCCGGCTGCCCGGACGCGCGCCGCACCCCCTCCCCGGACTTCTCCCTGGCCGTCCTGCCGCTCGGCCGGCCGGGCGCCGGCTGCCTGCTGGCGGTCGGCGAGCACCCCGGCGGCTTCGGCACCGACGACCGGGCCTGTCTGGAGCTGGTCGCCGGCGCGGTCGCCGTCCCCGCACCCGCCGCCGCCGGCGAGACCGGCGAGCTGCCCGAGGACGCCTTCAGCCTGGCCATGGACACCGGCCGGGTCGAGGTCGGCGAGGCCATCCTGCGGCTGCTCGGGATCGACCCTGCCGACTTCGACGGCCGCGTGGAGACCCTGCTCGGCCGCGCGGTGCCCGAGGACCTGCCCGCCCTGATGTCCGTGGTCGAGGCCGACCACATGTCCATCGGCGACCGCGAGCTGGAGTTCCGCATCCTGCAGTCCACCGGCCCGCCCAAGTGGCTGCGGCTGCGCGGCCGGCTGCTGCCCGGCGGCGAGGGCCGCACCGCCCGGCTGGTCGGCACCGTCGCCGACGCCTCCACGCTGCGCTCCGACGTCACCGACGTGGCGCGGGTGCAGCGCCTGGCCGCCGCCCTCGCCATGGCCGGCACCGTCAAGGACGTCGGCCAGGCCGTCGTGGCCGCCCTGCGGGTGCCGCTCCAGGCCGACCGGATCGCCCTGGCCGAACTGGAGAACGACCGGCTGGTCGTCACCGTCCTCGACCCGCCCGAACCCGAGGCCTGGCCCGAGGTGTGGCGCAGCGAGTGGCGCACCGAGTGGCCCGACGCGCCGGTGCGCGCCATGCCCACCCTGGCCGCCGCGCTGCGCGAGGGCCGCGCCCGGATCTGGCCCGCCGGCAGCCCGCTGGAGCCCGCCCTCGCCGAGGTCGGCCCGGGCGGCCTCGCGGTGCTGCCGCTGCCCGCCGGCGGCCGTATGGCCGGCGCCTGTCTGATCGGCTGGGACCGCCCGCACGAGTTCGCCCCCGACGAGCGCGCCCTGCTCACCGCCTGCGCCGGCCTCGCCGGCCAGGCCCTGCTGCGGGCCCACGCCTTCGACGCCGAGCACGAGCTCGTCGGCATGCTCCAGCGCACGCTGCTGCCCCGCCGCCTGCCCAGGCTGCCCGGCGCGGTCGCCGTCGCCCGCTACCTGCCCACCACCGCCGGTCTGGAGGTCGGCGGCGACTGGTACGACGTGATCCCGCTCGCCGACAACCACGTCGCCCTCGTCATCGGCGACGTCCAGGGGCACAACGCGGGCGCCGCCACCCTGATGGGCCAGATGCGCACCGCGCTGCGCGCCTACGCCGCCGAGGGCCACAGCCCGGACGTGGTCGTCGCGCACGCCAACCGGCTGCTGCTGGACATGGAGACCGACCTCTTCGCCACCTGCGCCTACGTCGACGTCGACGTGGAGCGGGGCACCGCCTGGTGCGTACGCGCCGGGCACCTCCAGCCGGTGCTGCGCCACCCGGACGGCACCGCCGAGATCGTGCAGGCCGAGGGCGGCCCACCGCTCGGGGTGCTCGCCCAGGCCGAGTTCCCGATGACCCCGCTGCGCCTCCAGCCCGGCACCGTCCTCGCGCTGACCACCGACGGCCTGGTGGAGTACCCCGGCGCCGACCTGGACGCCGGCATGGACCGGATGGCCCGCCGGCTGTCCGCCGCCGACCCCGCCCACCTCGGCCTGGTCGCCGACGCCCTGCTCGCCGGAGCCCACCGCAGCGACGACGTGGCGCTGCTGCTGGTGCGCTACGACGGGATGGCCGTACGGCCGCTGCGTGAGAGCTGGACGGTGTGGCGCGTGCCGGAGGCGGTCCGGCACGCCCGCCGCTTCACCCGGCGCACCCTGCGCACCTGGGGCGTGTCCCCGGACACGCTCGACGCGGCCCTGCTGGTCGTCTCCGAACTCGTCACCAACGCCCTGGTGCACACCGGCGGGCAGGTCCGGCTCGACCTCAGCCTGCTCAACCACCGGCTGCGGCTCGCCGTGGCCGACGCCTCCCCGCGCAGCCCGGTGAAGCCCACCAGCATCGGCTGGGAGGCCACCGGGGGCCGGGGCATCCTGCTGGTGGAGGCCGTGTCGACGGCCTGGGGGACGGTTCCGGTCAGCGGCGGCAAACAGGTCTGGGCGGACCTCGTCCCCGACGGCTGACCCCCCGCCCGGATGCGCGGGCAACCGTTCGGGCGGCCTGGGGAGGCGTGCTCCGGCGCCCGTGCCTAAGGTCGGTTGATGTGGCACACACCTTCGAGGAACTGGTGCAGAAGCAGCGCGCGGCCGAAGCGGCCCGCGCCATGGTCGAGGAACTGCGCGACACCTACGGCCCGCCGGCCGAGCGGCGGATGACGGGCGCCCAGTCGGGCACCTACGAGACCGCCCTGCGCGCCTGGCGGGACCTGGCCCGTGACGTGCAGACCGCGGTGAGCGAGTACGCCAAGGAGACCGGCCGGCCGCGCGGCGAGGTCGAAACCGAGGTGGCCCGGGCCGCCGCGTCCCAGGACGACCGGTGAGGATCGGCGGCGCCCGCCGCGCCGAGCGCGCCGCCACGGCCCTGGACGCCCGGCTGCCGCTCACCGAGGGCGGCTCGCTGCTGCGCAAGGCGTTCCCGGAGCACTGGTCCTTCCTGCTCGGCGAACTCGCCCTGTACAGCCTGCTGGTGCTGGTCCTGACCGGGGTGTGGCTCACCCTGTTCTTCCAGCCGGAGATGCGCGAGGTCGTGTACGCCGGGTCCTACGGGCCGCTGCGCGGGGTGCGCATGTCGGCGGCCTTCGACTCCACCCTGCGCCTCAGCTTCGACGTGCGCGGCGGCCTGCTGATGCGGCAGACCCACCACTGGGCCGCGCTGGTCTTCATCGCCGCGATCGGCCTGCACATGCTGCGGATCTTCTTCACCGGCGCGTTCCGCCGGCCCCGCGAGCTGAACTGGGTGATCGGCCTGACCCTGTTCGTGGCGTCCCTCGCCGAGGGATTCGCCGGCTACTCGCTCCCCGACGACCTGCTCTCCGGCACCGGGCTGCGCATCGCCCAGGGCATCATGCTGTCCCTCCCGGTGGTCGGCACCTACGTGGCCTTCTTCGCGTTCGGCGGCCAGTACCCGGGCCACGACATCATCACCCGGCTGTACCCGCTGCACATCCTGCTGCTGCCCGGCCTGCTCATCGGCCTGGTCACCGTGCACCTGATCCTGGTGTTCCACCTCAAGCACACCCAGTGGCGCGGCCCCGGCCGCTCGAACCGCAACGTCGTCGGCAAGCCGCTGGTCCCGCAGTTCTCCGCCTCCTCCGCGGGCCTGTCCCTCGCCGTCTTCGGCGTCCTGGTGCTGCTCGCCGGCCTCGCCCAGGTCAACCCCGTCTGGAAGTACGGTCCCTACCGCCCCGACCAGGCCTCCACGGCCTCCCAGCCCGACTGGTACGTCGGCTTCCTGGAGGGCGCGCTGCGCCTGGTGCCCCCCTGGGAGACGAACGTCGCCGGGCACACGTTCATGTGGAACGTGCTGCTGCCGGCCGTCGTCCTGCCCACGCTGCTGTTCGCCGTGCTCTACGCCTACCCGTTCGTGGAGCAGCGCCTGACCGGGGAGTGGCGGCACGAGCGGCACCTGTGCGACCGGCCGCGCGAGCGTCCGGTGCGCACCGGCCTCGGCGTGGCGGGCACGGTGTTCTACGGCGTGCTGGTGATCGCCGGCGGCAACGACGTCATCGCCCAGACCTTCCGCGTCTCCGTCGACGGCATCACCTGGGTGCTGCGCACCGGGCTGATCGTGGCGCCCGTCCTGGCGTTCCTGGTGACCCGGTGGGTGTGCCGGGCCCTGACCGAGGCGGAACGGGAGCGGCTCGACGAGGGGGTGCCGACCGGTGAGATCCGGCAGACCGTCAGCGGCGGCTACGAATCCGGCCACGAGCCCGTCACGTCGTTCCGGCCGGGTGCCCCGCGCCGGCCCCTCACCGGTGCGCGTACTGGAACACCATCCCGAAGACCCCGCGAGCCAGGATCCCGAGACCGATGAGGAACAGCCACAGCCCGAAGACCACACCGCTCGCCGTGACCGCGAAACCGAGCGCGGTGACGATCGGCCAGCCGCTCTCGTCGGGGAAGAACGCCACCAGCCCGGCCGCGTCCACCACCTCGGCCTTCGTGCGGTCCTGCGCGCGGCTGCCCCGGCGCCGGTACTGGATCAGGCAGAAGAAGGCGACGAGCGCCGCCATGGCGCACGCCACGACCAGTGCGACCGTGCCGGTCTCGTCCTGCGACCACACCCCGTACAGGGCGGCGGAGCCGCCGAAGAAGAACGCCACCCCGCCGAACAGCAACGCCTCCGTCCTCACCGGATCAGCTCCTCCCCGGGCGGCTGCCCGGTCTCCGGGTGGTGCAGGTCGAAGGCGGGCGACTCGGAGCGGATGCGGGGCAGGGCCACGAAGTTGTGCCGCGGCGGCGGACACGCCGTCGCCCATTCCAGGCCGCGTCCCCACCCCCACGGATCGTCCAGCGTGACCCGCTCGCCCCGGACGGCCGTGCGCCAGACGTTGTACAGGAACGGCAGTGTGGAGACGCCGAGCAGCAGCGCGCCCACCGAGGAGAGGGTGTTCAGCAGGGTGAAGCCGTCCGCCGGGAGATAGTCCGCGTACCGGCGGGGCATCCCCTGCTCGCCGAGCCAGTGCTGCACCAGGAAGGTCAGCTGGAAACCCGGGAACAGCAGCCAGAAGTGGATCTTGCCGAGCCGTTCGTCCAGCATCCTGCCGGTGAACTTCGGCCACCAGAAGTAGAACCCGGCGAACATCGCGAACACCACCGTGCCGAACAGCACGTAGTGCAGGTGCGCCACGATGAAGTAGGTGTCGGTGAGGTGGAAGTCCAGCGGAGGCGAGGCGATCAGCACCCCGCTCAGCCCGCCCAGCAGGAACGACACCAGGAAGCCCAGGGACCACAGCATGGGTGTCTCGAACGAGACCGACCCGTGGACCATGGTCCCGATCCACGCGAAGAACTTGATGCCCGTGGGCACCGCGATCAGGAACGACATGACGGAGAAGAACGGCAGCAGCACCGCCCCGGTGGCGAACATGTGGTGTGCCCACACCACCGCGGACAGCATGGTGATCGAGGTCGTCGCCCCGATCATCGGCAGGTACCCGAACAGCGGCTTGCGGGAGAACACCGGGATGATCTCGGAGATGATCCCGAAGAACGGCAGCGCCACGATGTAGACCTCGGGGTGCCCGAAGAACCAGAACAGGTGCTGCCACAACAGCGCCCCTCCGTTCGCCGCGTCGAAGACGTGCGCACCGAACTTGCGGTCCGCCTCCAGTGCCAGCAGCGCGGCGGTGAGCACCGGGAACGCGGGCAGGATCAGGATCGAGGTGAACAGCACGTTCCAGGTGAACATGGGCATCCGGAACATCGTCAGGCCCGGGGCGCGCAGGGTCAGGATCGTGGTGATGAAGTTGACCGCGGTCAGGGTGGTGGACACACCGCTCACCACCAGGCCCATCGCCCACAGGTCGCCGCCCGCGCCGGGGGAGAAGTAGGAGCTGTTCAGCGGCGCGTACGCGAACCAGCCGAACGCGGCCGCACCCCCCGGCACCAGGAACCCGGACACCACCATCAGCCCGCCGAACAGGTACATCCAGTACGACAGGGCGTTCAGCCGGGGCAGGGCCAGGTCCGGGGCGCCGATCTGCAGCGGCATCACCGCGTTCGCGAAGCCGGCGAACATCGGGGTCGCGAACAGCAGCATCATGATCGTGCCGTGGATCGTGAAGAACTCGTCGTAACCCTGTTTGCTCAGCAACTGCAGCCCGGGCCGGGCGAGTTCGGCGCGCATGGCCAGCGCAAGCAGTCCGGCCAGCAGGAAGAAGCAGAACGCCGTGACCATGTAGAGCCGGCCGATCACCTTGTGGTCGGTCGTGGTGGCCCAGCGCAGCAGAGCGCGGCCGGGGCGCGGGGCGGGGGCCGTGTAACGCGTGACGATCTCGAACGTTTCCGGCACATCTGGCAGATCGGTCATCCCGGGCGAGGTTACTCGCGGTGACCGAGGGGCCGGTCGCGCCACGCCCTGCACACAGCCGGTCGTATCCGCCGCTCTGGCGGGTACCCGGCGGTCATGAACTCTGCCATGTACCAAGCGGCCACCGGCGCTCAGGTGTTCGGATACGTCCTGATCCTGCTCGCCGGGCTGGCCTGCGTCGCGGGACTCATCTACGCCTTCCGGCTGGGCGCCAAGGTGCGGGACAGGGAATCGGCGCCGCCGCGCCCCGAGGAGCAGCCCCGGCTGCCGGCGTCCGGGCCGGTCCACGAGACCCGTGAGGTCCGGGAGCCCGACGAGGTGCCGCGCGCGGCCGACGGCGAGCGCCTGACCCCCCACCAGCTCGGCAACGTCCGCAGCAAGCGCGCCGACGACCAGCGCCGCCCCCGCTGGTCGCCCGGTTCCAGCGGGTCCTTCGGCGGGGGCGGCGGCGGCCGTACCTGAGCCGCCGCGGGCCGGGCCCGTGTTTGCGGGCCCGGCCGCCCGGGGACCCGGCGGGCACAGACGCACAGCCCCGGGCCCCGGCGGACCCGGCGAACGGCTCCCCCAGCGGGCGGAGCACAGAAGGAAGATGAACGACGTGACCGCGCATGCCAGCGAGAAACCGGCCATACCCTACGCGGAGACGGGCTGGGCCGCCGCCCACCGCCTGCGGAACCGGGGAGTGCGCACCTGCGTGCCCGCCGTCCTGGACCGCTCCTCGGTGCAGCGGCAGGGCCCGGACGCCGAGGACAACATCGTGCGCGGCGAGGACTGACCCCGGCGCTCAGTCGCGGGTCTTGGCGAGCAGCTCCAGGATCTCCGCGGTCGTGCCGGTCTCACCGAGCCGCGGGAAGATCCGCTCGACGCTGTTGGCGTGCGCCTCGGCGTCGGCGTCCGCCATGGCGTCCGTGGCGAGCGTGACGTGGTAGCCGTGCGCGTAGGCGTCCCGGGCGGTGGACTCCACACCGATGCTGGTGGCGATCCCGGCCAGCACGATCTGCGTGACGCCCCGGCGGCGCAGCTGGACGTCCAGGTCGGTGCCGTGGAAGGCGCTCCAGTTGTGCTTGGTGACCCGGACGTCACCGGCGTGCCCGGACAGTTCGCCGACGACGACGTCCCAGCCCTCGGGGAAGGCGAGCCCGCGCGGCCCCCGCTCGGTGCGGCCGGGCACGGCGTCCGCCCCGTCGGGCGCGAAGGAGACCCGGACCAGGACCACGGGCAGCCCGTGGGAGCGGAAGGCGTCGGCGAGACCGGCCGTGCGGGCGACGACCTCCGGGCCCGGGTACGGCTGGGTGGGCATGGCGACGATGCCGTTCTGGAGGTCGATCGCGACGAGGGCGGTGCGGGGGTCGAGCGTGGTGAGCGACATGGGTCGGTCGGACCTTTCGGAAATCCTGGGATCAGGGGGATGAGCCGGCCCGGGGGCCGGGGGACCGGGCCGGGCGGCGGGCCTCGGTGTCACGGCCGGGACAGCCGCTCCATCAGCTCCAGCGCCGTCAGGACCGTCCGCCGCTCCTCCTCGGTGTAGCGGTCCTGGAAGGCGCGGGCCAGCCACTCCTCGCGCACCTGCCGGTTCCCCTCGATGCGGGCCCGGCCGCCGTCGGTCAGCGTGACCAGCTGGCGGCGGCCGTCGTCGGGGTCGGGGGTGCGGCGGATCAGCCCGTGCTGCTCCAGGGCGGCCAGCGTGGCCGCCATGGACTGCGGACGCACCCCCTCGGCGGCGGCGAGCGCGCTGGCCGTGGCCGCTCCGTGCTTGCCGACCAGGGTGAGCGCCGACTCCTGCGAGGGGCTGAGGTCGGCGTCCTGCGCCACCTCGCGGATGCGGCGCCGGAGCCTGCTGAAGACCACGCGCAGCTCGCGCGCGGCGCGGGCGGCGGAGTCGGAGATGTCGGCCATGCCGTCAGGCTATGACCGACAGCCGAAACTGTCCAGCCCAGGCTGTTCAGTTTTGCCTGCTCTTTTGCCGGGGTACTCGCGGCCGCGGACACAACGGCACGGCGGTGAACCCGACCGACTCAAGGGAGCGCAGATGACCCCTCCGGACATGTCCGGCCTGGAGGCGGCACTCCGGGCCGAGGTGGACGGCGAAGTCCGCTTCGACGCGGGCAGCCGCGGCGCCTATGCCACGGACGGTTCGAACTACCGGCAGGTCCCGCTGGGCGTCGTCGTGCCCCGCACCGTGGGCGCGGGCGCCCGCGCGGTGGCGGTGTGCGCACGCTTCGACGCCCCCGTCCTCTCCCGGGGCGGCGGTACGAGCCTCGCCGGGCAGTCCACGAACACCGCCGTGGTGATCGACTGGAGCAAGTACTGCACCGGGGTGATCTCCGTCGACCCCGAACGGCGCACCTGCGTGGTGGAGCCCGGCATCGTCCTGGACGAGCTGAACCGGCACCTCGCCCGCCACCGGCTCCAGTTCGGCCCGAAGCCGTCCACCCACAGCCACTGCGCGCTCGGCGGCATGATCGGCAACAACTCCTGCGGCTCCTCCGCCCAGGCCTACGGCAAGACCGTCGACAACGTCCGGCGCCTGGAGATCCTCACCTACGACGGGCAGCGCGCCTGGGTCGGCCCCACCCCGCCCGACGAGCGCGCCCGGATCATCGCGGGCGGCGGCCGGCTCGCCGAGATCTACGCCGGCCTCGACCGCATCGCCACCGAGTACCTGGCCGACATCCGCCGCGGCTACCCCAAGATCCCCCGCCGCGTCTCCGGCTACAACCTCGACTCCCTGCTGCCCGAGAACGGTTTCGACGTCGCCAAGGCCCTCGTCGGCAGCGAGGGCACCCTGGTCACCGTGCTGCGCGCCGAGCTCGACCTCGTGCCCGTGCCGCCGTACAAGTCCCTGCTCGTCCTCGGCTACGACGACATCTGCGCCGCCGGCGACGACGTCTCCCGCCTGCTGGAGCACTGCTCGCCCAGCCAGCTGGAGGCCCTGGACGGGCGCATGGCCCAGCTGATGCGCGAGGAGGGCGCCTACCTGGAGTCCCTCGCCGTACTGCCCGAGGGTGACAGCTGGCTGCTGGTGCAGTTCAGCGGCGACAGCCAGGAGGAAGCCGACGCCCAGGCGCACGCGCTGCTGCGCTCCGTCGGCCGCGGCGAGAAGGACGGAGACGTCGCCTTCTCCGACGACCCCGCGCGCGAGGAGAAGATGCTCAAGGCCCGCGAGGCCGGCCTCGGCGTCACCGCCCGCCCGCCGGACGACCGGGAGACCTGGGAGGGCTGGGAGGACTCCGCCGTACCGCCCGAACGCCTCGGGGACTACCTGCGCGACCTCAAGCAGCTGTTCCAGGAGTTCGGCTACGACCACCCCTCCCTGTACGGCCACTTCGGGCAGGGCTGCGTCCACACCCGCATCCCGTTCGGGCTGCGCACCGCCGAGGGCGTGGCCGGCTTCCGGCGCTTCCTGGAACGCGCCGCCGACCTCGTCTCCTCCTACGGCGGCTCCCTCTCCGGCGAGCACGGGGACGGCCAGTCCCGCGGCGAGCTGCTCACCCGGATGTTCGGGGAACGGCTCGTCACCGCGTTCGGCGAGCTGAAGGCGCTGTTCGACCCCGGCAACCGGATGAACCCCGGCAAGATCGTCCACCCCCACCCGGTCGACGGGCAGCTGCGGCTCGGCCCGACCTGGCGCCCGGACACCCCGGCGACCCACTTCGGCTACCCCGAGGACGACCACTCCTTCAACCGGGCGGTGATGCGCTGCGTCGGCATCGGCAACTGCCGCGGCCACTCCGGCGGCGTCATGTGCCCCTCGTACCGGGCCACCCTGGAGGAGGAACACTCCACGCGCGGCCGGGCCAGGCTGCTGTTCGAGATGCTCGACGGGCACGCCGACTCCGCGATCGAGGACGGCTGGCGCTCCACCGCCGTGCACGACGCGCTCGACCTCTGCCTGGCCTGCAAGGGCTGCAAGTCCGACTGCCCGACCGGCGTCGACATGGCCACCCTGAAGGCCGAGTTCATGTCCCACCACTACGAGGGACGGCTGCGTCCCATGGCCCACTACTCCATGGGCTGGCTGCCCCTGTGGGCCCGGCTGTCCCGGACCGCTCCGTCCCTGGTCAACTCGGCGCTCCACGCGCCCGGCCTCGCGCGCCTGGGCAAGCGGCTGGCCGGGATCGACGAGGCCCGCCCGGCACCGGTGTTCGCCGAGGAGTCCTTCCTCCAGTGGTGGCGGGCGCGTAGCCGGGAGGAGCCCGACCCGGCCGACCCGCGCACCGTCGTGCTGTGGCCCGACACCTTCAGCACCTACTTCCACCCGTCCATCGCCCGCTCGGCCGTCCGGGTCCTTCAGGACGCCGGCTTCCGGGTCGCCGTCCCCACCCGGCCGGTGTGCTGCGGCCTCACCTGGATCTCCACCGGCCAACTGCCCACCGCCAAACGAGTGCTGCGCCGCACCCTCGACGTCCTGCGCCCCTACCTGGAGGCCGGCACGCCGGTCATCGGCCTGGAACCCTCCTGCACGGCCGTCTTCCGCTCCGACGCCCCCGAGCTGCTGCCCGGCGACCAGGACGTGCAGCGGCTCGCCGCACAGACCCGCACCTTCGCCGAACAGCTCGTCCACCACGCCCCCGACGACTGGCGGCCCCCGCAGCTCGCCCGGCAGGCGACCGTGCAGACCCACTGCCACCAGCACGCCGTCATGAAGTTCGACGCCGACCGCGAACTGATGCGCCGGGCCCACCTCGACGCCGACGTCCTCGACGAGGGCTGCTGCGGCCTGGCCGGCAACTTCGGCTTCGAACGCGGCCACCACGAGGTGTCCATGGCCGTCGCCGAACAGGGCGTCCTGCCCGCCGTCCGCGGCGCCGCACCGGACAGCCTGGTCCTCGCCGACGGCTTCAGCTGCCGCACCCAGATCGAACAGGGCGGCACCGGCCGCCGCGCCCTGCACCTCGCCGAGGTCCTCGCACTCGCCCTCGACGGCAACCTCCCCGGCGACCGCCCCGAGCGGCTGGCCGACCGCCCCGCCGAGCCGTCCCGTACGGCCCGCTGGGCGACGACCGCCGCCGTGGCCGCCGTCGCCCTGGGCGCCGCGGGCGCCGCGGGCGGGCTGCGGCGGCTGCGGAGGTGACCCCGAGCGACCAGCCGGCCCCCGTACAGGAGCGGGCGGCACCGTACCGGGCGCAGTGAGCCGGAACCGCGTTCCGCGACCGCGTCCGAGACCGCAGAAAAGGAGATGAGCATGTCCCCGACCGTCGTCATCACCGGTGCGAGCGCCGGCATCGGCCGCGCCACCGCCCGCCTCTACGCCCGGCGCGGCGCCGACGTCGTCCTGGTCGCGCGAGGCGAGGGCGGCCTGGCGGCGGCGGCCGACGAGGTCGCGGCGCTCGGCGGACGCCCCCTGGTGCAGCCCGCCGACGTCGCCGACCCGGCCCAGACGGAGGCCGTCGCCGAGGCCGCGGAGAAGGAGTTCGGCCCGATCGACGTCTGGATCAACTGCGCCTTCTCCAGCGTCTTCGCGCCCTTCGAGGAGATCACCCCCGAGGAGTACCGGCGGACCACCGAGGTCACCTACCTCGGTTTCGTCAACGGCACCCGCTCGGCCCTCACGCGCATGCTGCCCCGCGACCGGGGCACGATCGTGCAGGTCGGCTCCGCGCTCGGGGAACGGTCGATCCCGCTGCAGTCCGCGTACTGCGGCGCCAAGCACGCCATCAACGGCTTCACCTCCTCGCTGCGCACCGAACTGCTGCACCGGGGCAGCGGTGTGCGCGTCACCGTCGCCCAGATGCCCGCGGTCAACACCCCCCAGTTCGAATGGGTCCGCTCCCGGCTGTCCAAGCACCCGATGCCGGTCCCGCCCATCTACCAGCCCGAGGTGGCCGCGCGGGGCGTGGTCTACGCCGCCGACCACCCGGGCCGCAAGCAGTACTACATCGGCGCCACCACCGTGGCCACCATCTGGGCCAACCGGTTCGTCCCGGCCCTCCTCGACCGTTACCTGGCCCGCACCGGCTTCGACTCCCAGCAGACCGACAGCGTCGCGCCCACCGGCCTGGACAACCTCTTCACGCCGGTCGACCGGGACCCCGCCGAGGACCAGGGCGCGCACGGCTCCTTCGACGACAGCGCGCACGCCCGCTCCTGGCAGGAGACCCTGGTCCGGCATCCCGCCGTCACCGTCCTGGGTGCGGGCGCCGCCGCGCTGGGCGCCGTTCGCGGCTACCGCCGCCTCGCCTCCCGGGCCGCCTAGGCTGACGGTGTGCGCCTCCTGCTGATGTCCGACACGCATCTGCCCAAGCGGGCCAAGCGGCTCCCCGAGCAACTGCTCGCCGAACTCCCGCACGCGGACGTGGTGTTCCACGCCGGGGACTGGGTGGACACCGCCACCCTCGACCTGCTGGAGAGCCGCAGCCGCCGGCTGGTCGGCGTGTACGGCAACAACGACGGCCCCGCTCTGCGGGCCCGGCTGCCCGAGGTGGCGTACGCCGAACTGGGCGGCCTGCGTTTCGGCGTCGTCCACGAGACCGGGCCCGCCCAGGGCCGCGAGGCCCGCTGCGCCGCGCGCTTCCCGGACCTGGACGTGCTGGTCTTCGGGCACAGCCACATCCCGTGGGACACCACGGCCCCCACCGGGCTGCGCCTGCTCAACCCCGGTTCCCCGACCGACCGCCGCCGCCAGCCCCACTGCACCTACCTGACGGCGACCGTCGCCGGCGGAGCGCTCACGGACCTGACCCTGCACCGCCTGCCGCAGCGGGGACGGGCCGTGGCATGATCACCGGGTGACTCGCCGAACCGGCATACCCGCCGTCGTACCCGCCGGCCGGCTCGCCGCCGGAGCGCAGCCCGTGCTGCCGCTGCCCGGCGGCCTCGAACTGCGGCCCTGGCGCCTGGACGACGCCGACGCCGACGCCCTGCACACCGCGGGGCGGGACCCGGCGATCAGCCACTGGAACCTCTTCTCCGTGGGCAGCCGTGCCGAGGCCCGCGCCCGGATCGAGCGCCTGCACGCGCGTCGGCGGGACGAGACGGGGGCGATCTGGGCCATCGCCCCGCACGACGGCGCCGCGGTCGGGCTCGCCGGTCTCAACGACGTCGAGCTGGCCGCCGGCAGCGCCGAGATCGTCTACTGGGTGCTGCCCGGGGCGCGCGGCGGCGGCCTCGCGGTCGCGGCGGTCCGGCGGCTCGGCCACTGGGCCCTGGCCGGCCTGGGCCTGCACCGGCTGGTCCTGTGCCACTCGACGGCCAACCCCGCCTCCTGCCGGGTGGCCGAGAAGGCCGGCTTCACCTTCGAGGGCACCCAGCGCAGCGCCCTGCTGCACACCGACGGCTGGCACGACCAGCACCTGCACGCACGGATCGCCGGAGACCCCGGGTAGCCCGGGCTGCCCCCGGCGGCGCGCGGTGGGTTCCGCCTCACGGGCCGGGCCGACCGGCCGATCGAGCCCCCGCCCCGGCCCGCACTCCCGCCGTGGCCCCGCTCACGGCGACGTTCGCCGTGACGCGGGCACCGGCGCGCCCGGAGCGGATCCTCGCCGGCCACCGCGCCGGGGCCGGCTGGGGCACCCGTCTCAACCGGTGGTCCGCCGAGCGCCCGAGGCGTCCGACCGCCCGCGCGGATGGATCGCGCCGCCCGTCTCGCTGAGCGGCGCCCCGCTGCCGCCCCACCGCAGCGCCACGATCTCCGCCGCCACCGACACCGCCACCTCCTCCGGCGTACGGGCGCCGAGGTCCAGGCCGACTGGGGAGCGCAGGCGGGACAGTTCCTCGTCGGTGAGTCCGGACTCGGCCAGGCGGCGCAGCCGGTCGTCGTGGGTGCGCCGGCTGCCCATCGCCCCGATGTACGCGGCCGGCCGGCGCAGCGCCTCCCGCAGCACCGGCACGTCGAACTTCGGGTCGTGGGTCAGGACACAGATCACCGTCCGCCCGTCGGTGTGCGTGCCGCGCAGATACCGGTGCGGCCAGTCCACGACGACCTCCACGCCCGCCGGGAACCGCCGGGGGGTGGCGAACACCGGCCGGGCGTCGCACACGGTCACCCGGTAGCCGAGGAAGTCCCCGAGCCGGGCCACGGCCGCGGCGTAGTCGATGGCGCCGAACACCAGCATGCGCGGCGGTGGCGCGAAGGAGTGCAGGAACACCGTGACGGTGTCCTCGCGCCGTTCCCCGTGCGGCCCGTAGTGCCGCAGGCCGGTCGCGCCGAGGGCGAGTCCGCCGCGCGCGTCGGCGGCGACGGCCGCGTCGAGCCCCCGCGTGCCCAGGCTGCCGGCGGCCGTCCGCGGCCACACCGCCAGGGTGGCGCCGCGCGGTGCCGGCCCGTCGACCACGGTCGCCGCGGTCACCGGCTCCCCGCCCGCGACGGACGCGGCGACCGCGCCGAACACCGGATCCCGGGCCGGGGTCACCGGCCGGACCAGGACGGTGATCTCGCCGCCGCAGGTGAGCCCGACCGCGAAGGCGTCCTCGTCGCTGTAGCCGAACGTCTCCAGCCGGACCGCGCCGGTCTCCACCACCTCCTGGGCCAGCTCGAACACCGCGCCCTCCACACAGCCGCCGGAGACGCCGCCGACCACCTCGCCGTCCGGGCCGACCGCCAGCGCGGCGCCCGGCCCGCAGGGCGCGCTGCGGCTGACCGAGACGACCGTGGCCAGCCCGAACGGCACCCGGGCGGCGTACCACCGGTCCAGCACCGCGAGAATCTCACGCATCGTCCGCTCCTCGGCTCACCCGTCACGGCCGCACCCGGCACGGTATTGGTTGAACGTTAATCCGTTGGCGGTGCCGTCGCCGTTCTGCTGCACTGCACCGGTCGAGTTCCCGAGCCCGCCAGGAGAGATCATGCGCGCACCGTTCATGTCCAGCCCGGAAGGAATCGCCCACTCTCTCAAGGACATGACACTTCGTGCCTCTGCTCAATCTGGGAATCCTGGCCCATGTCGACGCGGGTAAGACGAGCCTGACCGAACGGCTCCTGCACACCGCCGGAGTGATCGACGAGGTCGGCAGCGTCGACGCCGGCAGCACCACCACCGACACCCTCGCGCTGGAGCGGCAGCGCGGCATCACCATCAAGTCCGCCGTCGTGTCGTTCCCGCTCGACGGCGTCACCGTCAACCTCATCGACACCCCCGGCCACCCCGACTTCATCGCCGAGGTGGAGCGGGTGCTCGGCGTGCTCGACGGTGCCGTCCTGGTCGTCTCCGCCGTGGAGGGCGTCCAGGCGCAGACCCGGGTGCTGATGCGCACCCTGCGCCGGCTGCGCATCCCGACGCTCGTCTTCGTCAACAAGATCGACCGGCGCGGCGCCCGGGACACCGCCGTGCTCCGCCAGATGGACCGGCGGCTGGCCGTAGCGCTCGTCCCGATGGGCACGGCCGCGGGGCTCGGCACGCGTGCCGCCCGCTTCCGTCCCGGACTCGGCCCGGCCGCGCTGGAGGTCCTGGCGGACCGGGACGACGGCCTGCTCGCCGCCTACCTCGACGGCGGCGTCACCGAGGGCCGGCTGCGCCGCGCCCTCGCCGCCCAGACCCGGAGCGCGTCCGTCCACCCGGTGTACTTCGGCTCCGCCGTCACCGGCGCCGGCGTGCCCGAACTGATCACCGGCATCGAACGGCTGCTGCCCACGGCGGCCGGGGACCCGGACGGCCCCCTGTCGGGCACGGTCTTCAAGATCGAGCGCGGTCCGGCGGGGGAGAAGGCGGCCTACGCCCGCCTCTTCTCCGGCACCCTGCGCGTCCGCGACCGGATCACGTTCGGGGACGGCCGCCGGGGCGCCGGCGAGGCGGGACGCGTGACCGCGCTGAACGTCTTCGAGCACGGCACGGACACCCGCGCGGACGGCGCCGGCGCGGGCCGGATCGTCAAGGTGTGGGGCCTCGGCGGCATCCGGATCGGCGACCCGCTCGGCGTCCGGGACCGGCCGTACGAGCACCACTTCGCGCCGCCCACCCTGGAGACGGTCGTCGTCCCCGGCCCCGGCACGGACCGGCGCTCGCTGCACCTCGCGCTCACCCAGCTCGCCGAGCAGGACCCGCTCATCGGCGTCCGCCACGACGAGCTGCGCGGGGAGACCTCGGTGTCGCTCTACGGCGAGGTGCAGAAGGAGGTCGTCCAGGCCACCCTCGCCGACGAGTACGGCCTGGCCGTCGGCTTCCGCGAGACGACGACCCTGTGCGTGGAACGCCCGGTCGGCAGCGGGCACGCCGTCGAGTTCGACAAGAAGGACGGCAACCCCTTCCTCGCCACCGTCGGCCTGCGCGTCGACCCCGCCCCGCCCGGCGCGGGCATCGCCTTCCGGCGCGAGGTGGAGCTGGGCTCGATGCCGTACGCCTTCTTCAAGGCCGTCGGGGACACCGTCCGGGAGACGCTCGGCCAGGGACTGCACGGCTGGCAGGTCACCGACTGTACGGTCACCATGACCCACTCGGGCTACTCGCCCCGGCAGAGCCACGCCCACCAGCGCTTCGACAAGAGCATGTCGAGCACCGGCTACGACTTCCGGGGCCTGACCCCGCTGGTGCTGACCGAGGCGCTGCGCCGGGCCGGCACCCTGGTGCACGAGCCGGTGCACCGCTTCCGGCTGGAGGCGCCGGCCGACACGCTCGGTGCGCTGCTGCCGGTGCTGGCCCGGCTCGGCGCGGTACCGGAGAGCAGCGGCACGCACGCCGCGGTCTGCGTGCTGGAGGGCGTCGTCCCGGCCGCCCGGGTGCACGCGCTGGAACAGCGGCTGCCGGGGCCGACCCGGGGCGAGGGCGAGCTGGAGACGGCCTTCGACCACTACGCGCCGGTGACCCGCGGCCCGGTCCCCGAGCGGCCGCGCACCGACCACAACCCGCTGAACCGGAAGGAGTACCTGCTGGGTTTCACGCGCCGCGTCGGCGGGGGAGCTGACCGGTAGTCAACTTACTTGAGAGTCAGAACTATTGACGCTGCCCGGACCTGGCCGGACCGTGGTGGGCATGCCGAATTCCCGGGTACGTCTGCTGGCCGTGCTGGTCGTCCTCAGCGGATCCCTGGCGGTGGCGGGAGTCCCGCCCGCCACCGCCGCCACCCCTTCCGACTCCCTCTGGTTCGACGGCACCGCGCTGACCGTGCGGGACGGCCGGTTCACCGACGGCCAGGGCCGCGAGACCGTGCTGCGCGGCTACAACGTCTCCGGCGAGACCAAACTGGAGGAGAACGGCGGCCTGCCCTTCGCCTCGGCCGCCGACGCCCGCAAGGCCGCGGCCGCGCTGCGCGCCCTCGGTGGCGGCAACGCGGTCCGCTTCCTGCTCTCCTGGGCGCACGCCGAACCCGTGCGCGGCCAGGTGGACACCGCCTACCTGGCCGCCGCCACCGAGCAGATCCGGGCCTTCCTGGACGCGGGCATCCGGGTCTACCCCGACTTCCACCAGGACCTCCACTCCCGGTACCTGTTCGACACCGGCAGCTGGTACACCGGCGACGGCGCCCCCGAGTGGGCCGTGCAAGCCGGGAGTTACCCCAAGGAGTCCTGCGGCATCTGCCTCTTCTGGGGGCACAAAGTGGGTTACCCCTGCATGTCGACCGATCCGTTGGTGATCTCGTCAACCAGGGAGAGAGTGTCGTCGAGCCGGGTGCGCAGTCGCTCGATGATGAGGATGAGGCCGGCCGCCGGCAGCTGGGCCAGGTCTTCGGCGCGGGCGTACTCAAGGTCTCGCCGGGCGTAGTCGATGCGGGCGCGCTGGAGGTCGGTGAGGGTTCCCGGGTGGGTGCCGGGTGGCTCATCGGTCATGCGGGCCTCGCTGTGTGTGCTGGTGGGGCGGTCTGACGTTTTGTTGAATGGTGCACGCAAATGGTTGACCTGCGGCTTCCCCGTTGACAATAGGTGAAATGTCACGTCCCTCGAACGAGTGTTTTAATCTCGCAGGGGTTGCGTGTTGGCCGAAAGCCGCACTCACGATGTACCAACGATGGTACAGACAATGATCAAGATGTTGACCAGCGTGTATGCGTGCCATCTGACCCCCTGCCCGACTGGGTGCTCACCCGCCGCCGGGCCATCGGGGACGCTATCCGCGCAGCTCGCGGCGCCCGCAAGTTATCCCAGGAGAAGCTCGGCGAGCTGACAGGCCTCGACCGCAAGACGATCAACCGGATCGAGCAAGGCGCCCACTCCGCACTGCTGGACCACCTGCTGCTCATTGCCGACGCACTCGACACGCCCCTCGCCGACCTCGTCCGCTGAACGCACGAGACCCGGCCGGCAACGTCCACCGGCCGGGCCGTGCGCTTGGTGCTGTCAGTCCTTCGACGGGACGATGAACGCCCGCCGCGGCTGCGGCTCCGGGTCACGCGAGCCGGGCTGCTGCGCGCGCCTCCACGCCGCCACCAGGTCCGCGTACCGCGGATCGATCCACTCGGACATGCGGCCTCCTTTCACAGGGAGGCTAGGCCACGCCGGGCTTCTTGGGGATGAGGACGATCGGGCCGCTGTCGTCCGAGTGCTGGCACTTCGCCGCGACCGACACCAGGGACTCGTCGGCCGGCGCCACCCACAGCTCCGGGTCGGTGGTCCAGCCCAGCCTCTCGATCGCCGTGCGGGTCCGGTCGATGACCGACGTGTCCCAGTTCTCCGGGCCGTAGCCCGGGGTGTGGTGCACGAATCGGCCGCCGAGCCGCTGGCACAGGTCGGCGTACATCGCGGTGTGCACGATGAGGGCGTGCCAGCCCTCGTCCACGATCCGCGACGGGACCAGCCCGGCGCCCGGATGGGCCGAGCAGGCGGCGACGAACTTCAGTGCCTCCTCCACGATCCGGCCGGCCAGCTCCGCCGGCACGTCCGGGCTGGAGTCCATCACCGTGCGCCGGCAGCTCTCGAACTGCGCGTCGGTTACGAGCATCCGCGCGAACGCCGCCGGCGGCTTCGGGTCGACGGGGCCACCGTCCGGGGTGGGGCCGGGAGGTACTGTCATGAGTGATCTCCTTCGCTGGTAGCGGATGGGGACACGCGCCCGGGCCGGTCGTCTTTGCGGGATGTCGGTCCGGGCGCCGACTGTGGAACTATGTGGGGTCCGCCGCCGGGACGGGGGGCTCCGGCGGCGGACCTTGCGGCCTCCCCTCCGAGGGGGTCGGCGAGGCCGCGGTTCGAGAGGGCGTCAACGCTGCTTCGGGTAGGTCTGCCGCGGCGCAGGCCGGCACGGTATGGGGCAGACGTACACCGTGCCGCTCACGCCGCTGCCCGTCTCGACGGTGACCGTCTCGGGCGTGCCCTGGATCGGCTGCTCACAGCGAGCGCACATCATCGGCGGGCGTCCCGTACGAGTCGCACGAGGGCCAGGCCGGTCGGACACTGGGTGTGGTCAATGACGCACGGCTCGCACTTCGCGGAATGGTCCTGCAGTTCGGCGAGCGCGTAGCGCTGGGTGCACGCCTTGCAGGCGCGGAGGAACAGGGTGGTGGCGTCGCTGTCCTGGTGCTCGCCGAGGTCGATGGCTGTCGTCGCCTTGAGCGGGCTGTGGGTGCCGTCCCAGAGGCAGGCCGCGCCCCGGCGCTGTTCGGCGGTGAGGCCGTTCAGGTCGGGCAGGGGCAGCAGGTCGGCGACGGCGGTGGGCACGGTGGGCTCCTCGGGCTGCTGGCGGTGCGGCGCCGCCCGCTGCCTGGCGGGGGTTGGGCGGCGCCGCCTCATCTGCCATCACGCTATGTGTGAGCGTGATCACAGCCCAGTGACTTAAGCCACCAGTCACATCGTCAATTCTCCCTCATCTAGGACGGGTTGTCCTACCGCGCTTCACAGTGTCGGGTCGACACCGAGCCGCGCGGCGAGCGAGCGCAGCGGGGTGTTGCGGCGGCGCTCCGCTTCGAGCATCTCCCGCACAGTGGCAGTGGCCAAAGCCTGCAGTTTGATCCACTCCGGCTGGTCCTCCTCCACCTCCAGCAGCGTCGCCAGCGCGCCCTCGCTGTCGCCGGTCTGGTACTGCGCCTGCGCAATGTCGACGCGGTACGCAGCCGAGTGCACCGGCCGGGTGATCTCCCCGAGGCGGACGTCTTGGGCGAATTCCAGGGCTTTCTCTGGTCGGTTCTCCGACCCGGCGAGCGCCACGTTGACTTTCTGTGTGCGCACGTCGACCACGCTGAAGGCCGTGCCGTAGGCCCGCACGGGGCCCGAGCGGACGGCGGCAGCCTCGGCCCCGGACAGCAGCTCTATGGCCCGTTCGTGGTCATCACGGCGCGCGGCCGGCGTCGCCGCGGCCACCAACAGGTTGCCGTACACCGCAAACTGCGCTGGCGTCCCCCGCAGAAAGCTGGGCTCCAGCGCCTCCGCCTTCCGCACCGCGATGTCCTGCGCCTGCTCCCAACGCCCCTGCCGCAGCAACACCCACGACAGCGTGCTGACGCCCATGCCCTCCATCAGCGGATCCGACGCCCGGGCCGCGGCCGACAGTTGCTTCTCCACCGCGGTGTAGGCCCAGTCCGGGTGGCCGGCCTGCGTGGCCAGGCACGCGGCTAGCTGGTAGGCGAGCGCGAGCTGCTGCCACACGCGTTCCGTCGGCGTCTGGCGGGCGACCGCGCGGCCATCGCGGAGGAGTAACGGCAGAGCCCCGGACAGATCCGAGTACTGGCCCCGCCAGTACTGGGACGTCGCGGCTTTGACGCTGGCGCCCCAGGTCTCTTCGCTCGGCGGGTCCTCCAGGTCGTCGTCCATTGGGACGCCAGGCAGGGCGCCGATGTCCTGGATTGCGTCGCGGAGCGCGATCAGCCCGCCATCGTCCTGGAGTTGCTGGGTCATGGTGGGCTGTCCTACCAGGCGCTCAAGCTGGACATCGAGGGCGCGAGCGAGCGCGCGGAGTGTGGTGATGCGGGCGGACTGTCGGACGCCTTGTTCGAGCTTGCGGATGGTGTCGACGTGGACGTCGGCTCGGGTGGCGAGCTGCTCTTGGGTGAGGTCGCGGAATTCGCGCAGGGAGCGGATGCGGTCGCCGATCGTTGTGGTCATGTGTACCCCCGCCAGAAGGTATGTGTGGGTCCACCGTACTGCGGTGCAGATCTGACGGGATCGGGATGACTCCGACGGAGGAGGGCCCGATAGGCTGGGACCATGTCCCCCTCTTCTCGGCCCTCGGGCCCGGTGCGCTCTGCCGCCGACGAGATCAACGAGGAGATCCGCCGCCTCTGGACCGGGCCGGGCGCGCATCCAACGCTGCCGCTGTCACCGGCGCAGCGGGCCCGGTATCAGCACCTGCTGGCAGAACTGCGACGAGTGGAGGGCGAGGGCGTCACCACGGCCGCGTAGCGGCGACCAGGGCCCGCCGCCGTGTCACCTTTCCTTGATCGTGAGAAAGATCGACCGCTCATCGATCAACCCCCCACCAGTGACGATCTGGCAGACCACCGAGTAGACGCCATCGACGGTCCCGCCCGACACTCGCTGGGTCACGGTGGTGTCGCCCACGATCGGCGCGCCGACGGCCGTAAGCCCGGCCGGCACGGTGACCGTCGCAGAACTGATGGTGTCGGCGACCTCGGCCAGCCACGCCGACCAGTCCCAGCTGTAGTCCAACTTTGACGCTGGGTCTTTGATGAAGCTGTCGGACATACGGGCTACCTCACTGTCAGGGTGCGGTGCTCGGCCGGCACGGCGAGCCGGCGGCGCTCGGCGGGGATCCTGTAGGTGCGCTCCGGGCTGGGGGCCGTGCTGCCGATGGACGGGATGGTGAGCGGTCGCGCCGTGTCGACCTCCAGCGCGGTCGGCAGAACTGCCGCCTTGACCCCAGTGAGAGGGAGCGCGGTCTCTACTGTGCCGGCCGTCGGCAGTGCTGCCGTGACGGTCGCGGTGAGCGACTGCGCGGACTCGACGGCACCCGCAGTACTGAGCGTTGCCGTCTTGGTACCGGCGAGGGCCTGAGCGGTGCTCTGCTCGACAGCCGGCGTGAGGACAGCGGACTTGGTTCCGGTGAGCGGCTGCGCTGATTCTGTGGCCCCAGCCACGCCTAGGGCGGCCGTCTTCGTCCCCGTGAGCGGCTGGGCGGTCTCGGTACTGCTGGCGATGGGGAGGGTCGCGCCAGCGGTGATGTCTGCGGCGGCGAAGTCGTCATAACGGACACCGTTGGTCGAGTCGGAGCGGATGCCGACGCTGGTGCCCGTCGTGACCGCGGTGTTGACGACCGAGACGCGCTGGATGCCGTTGACATACGCCGTGATGGTCGAGCCGACCGCCTGGACTTTCGCGACGTCACCAGGCGCAGCGGCTGCGGCATAGGTGCCGATGACGGTGAAGGAGCCGCCGACGACGCTGAACAAGTCCCAGCTGCTTCCGTTGTTCCGCCACAGGTAGCCGCTGGAGATGTTGGAGTTGCCGCGGATCCACACGCCCTGGCTCGCCGCGGTGGTGGCAGCGATCGTCACCTGAGCGAAGTGATCGCTGCTGTCCATCGCGGTGGCGGCGCGCAGGATGATCGTGCCGCCCGCCGCGCCCGGGCTGAGCTGCTGAGAGATGATCGACCAGTCGCCGCTCACCTCAACCCACGAGCTGCCAAGGTCAGTCGAGTCGGCGCGGTTGAAGCTATCGCTGAAGATCGCCACGGCATACTCCCCAGGGCCTCTCGCTCCTAGGCGGAGGAGCTGGACCGGAAGAAGTCCGCAATGCCGAGCGTGAACGAATTGCCGTCAGGCGTCCAGGTCAGATCATGCTTGGTCAGCGGAATCAGGTCGGCGTCGGTGCCAGTGGTGGTGTCCGGGTCGTAGCAGATCACGACCGCCCCGACCGGATTGCCGGTCGGCGATGTCCAGGTGACGTCGGCGGCGTCGATCGCAATGCGGTCGTTGGTGTCGTCAACGGTGACCGTGACCGACGTCAAGGCCTTCCGCCCGACGGTGGTCTGCTCGTTGGTGGTACCGGCGACCACTGCGGCGAAGTCGTCCTTGTCGCGCAGGACCGAGTCCGCTTCCAGCCCGCTCGCCTCCAGGGCGATCAAGACGAGGCCGTCGTTGGCGGCGGGCAGTGAGGCGTAATAACCGACCTTGCCGAGGGCGATGTTGAAGGTGATGGTGGCCATGCTGTATCACTCCGTTCTCGCACGTCGTTACACGTACAGGCGGCGCTGGGGGTCGAGGGCTGCGGCGGCCTGCGGCGACGGTGAGTCGCTGCCGCCCGGGTCGGGGGCACCGTCGCGGCGGCACACCAGCGCGTCGGGGTCGTCGGGAGGGGGCTGCTGGGAGTAGCCGTCGGGGCAGGCGGGCCCGGCGGGCCCCGTCGGCCCGCGCTCTCCCTGCGGTCCCTGCTCGCCGCGCGGGCCGGCTGGCCCCGGATCGCCCTGCGGTCCTTGAGGCCCGGCCGGTCCCGCCGGTCCTGCCGCGCCGGCGGGCCCGGCCGCGCCGGGCCGCCCGCTCGGGCCCGGACTGCCCTGCACGCCCGGCGTGCCGTTCTTCCCGTTCCTGCCAGGAGAGCCGGACGGCCCTGGGTCTCCCGGTGCCCCGGCTGGCCCCGGCCGGCCATCTGCTCCCCGTGGACCGGTGACGCTCTTGCCCGGCTCACCGCGGGACCCGGGCGGCCCGGCGACTGGCTGCTCGCCGAGCTGCTGGACCTGGCGGGCGAGGGCATCCCTGGCTTCGTTGGCTGTGTGCAGTTCGTCGGTGAGGGACTGGACGCTCAGCATGATCCACGCGAGGGCTCCACCGAGCGCCAGCGCTACTGCCACGACCAGCACGTCGCCGCGGCGGCCACGGCGTTCCTCCGCTCGGATCTGCACCCGGCTCACAGTCAGGTCCCCCTGGTGAGCAAGATGATGACGGGGAGGAGGATCCCAACGAGCGGCACGATCACCGCACCGATCAGCCACCTGCGGGTGGCGATCAGCTTCTCGGTGTCCTTCTCCCGCAGCGTCTCCAACGTCCCTACTCGCGCCGTGAGTGCTTCATGACGTAGGTCGTAGATCCGCTGGTCGACCTTCTCGTCCATGCGGCGGCCGAGCTGCTGGATGTCGTCGCGGACATCGGTGAATCGCTCGTCGAAGCGCCTGACGACTTCACCCAGCGTCGGCTCATCCGGCATGCGGGTCTCCGATCAGGCGGCCTTGATCAGGCTGGACTGTTCGATCCGAAGGGATGCGATCGGGGCGGTGACCTGCGGGCGGACGACGAACAGTGCGAGGGCGCCTTCGATGGCGAACATCCACAGGGACTGCTGCTCGGCGCTCATGTGGAGGCCGAAGCCCATGAAGAGTGCGAGCGCGGCCTGCGCCAGGTTCACGAGGGCGGCGAATGCCGCGCCGGTGTGGAGGATGAGCGCCTCGGCCACGGCGACGCAGCAGGACAAGAACGCCATGATGCAGGCCTGCTGCGCGGTGGATACGTCGAGCCCGTAGGCGGCGCTGAGCTTGAGGGCGACGGCGATGAACGCCAGGATCGTCGCCGGTTCACGTCCGAAGATTCTCATGATTCTGCTTCCTGTTCGGCGCGTGCGGCACCAGCGGCCGTCACGTGCTGGGCGATGAGTGCGTAGATGGACATGAAGGCGACCCAGAGGATGCTGTTCCGCCAGAGCAGGACGGTGGGCACGGTCAGGAGAGCCCACAGCGCAGCAAGGCTGTAGTGGATGACGACCTTGCGGTGCGCGGGTTGGGCGCCGCTCATGCCGTCACCGTGAAGCCATGACGGGCGGCGAGGCGGCGCAGGGATGCGGCGCCGGGAATACCGTCGGCGTCGGAGCCGACGTAGCCGCCGCCGGCCGGGGAGCGTTGCCAGCGGGCGTATGCGGCGATGGTCTTCGTCCCGAAGCTGCCGTCGACCCACTGTGCGGCGAGCAGGCCTTCGGCCTTGAGGGCGCGTTCGACGATGAGGACTTCGTCCTTGTGGCTGGTGTGACCCTGGGCGGCGGCGGGGTCGTGCTTGGCGGCGTACACGATGTGCGCCAGCGACACCTTCGGCTTCGCAGGCGGCTTGGCCGGTGCGGCAGGGAAGGCGGGCCAGCTGAGCGGGTCGTCGTGCTTGTTCTCGGGGGTGCCCTTGTGGGGGTACCAGCCGCTCTGGGTCTCCCACGTGTGCTCGTCCCGGGTGCAGTTCTCCGGGCGACCGTTCGGCCACGCGTTCGCCACACCCCAGCTGTGCACCCAGGCGTGCAGTTCCTCCCAGCCCTTGCACGGGGTGTCGACCAGCCGCGGGTACACCTGCTTGCCCACCCGGCAGTAGGGGAAGAAGAGCGCCTCCACCTGGATGACCACCGAGCCTGCGCGGTTGGTGCGGGTGCCGCCGGCCTGGTCAACGAGCGACTTCGAGCGGGAGTTGGCCGGGACGAACTGGGTGAAGCGGCCGCCGAAGGGATCCCAGAGGATGTGCGGTGCGACGCCCTTGCCGCTGCCGGAGAAGTAGGAGCGCAGGTCCTCGTAGGGGACGAGGTCGGCGGGCTTGGCGGCGGTGGCGTTGCGGTCCCAGGTGATGTGGCTCACCGCCTTGGCGGGGCCGCCGTCGGTGGGGGCGTGGTCGCCTATGTCGAGCCGGGTGGCGCCCGGCATCCAGAGGTCGGGCATGTGTCCTCCCAGAGGGTTGCTCTCCTTGGAATCGTAGCCCGCAACGCCTCTTCTACCTACGATTCGTAGGCTACAGTTCGGGATGGCTCTTCCGCTCAGAGGGCCTGCGGCAGGGATGTGTCCGTGCGGGTCGCGTCCCTGCCGCTGCAAATCCCGCACCCCACCCGCACGAACCCGCACTGGAGCAACGCCCATGACTGACTCACAGGTCGCTCCCGCCGTCACGGCGCCCACGAGCGAGGCCATCATCAGCGCCAACGTGCGCCGCCTCCGTAAGACGCTGAACCTCACGCAGACCGCCTTGGCTGAACGGGTCACCGCAGCGGGGATTCCCTTTGGGGACATGGCCGTCTGGGGCGTCGAGAATGGCAAGCGGCGCATCAACGTGGACGACCTCTACGCGCTCGCCCACGCACTCCAGACGACGCCGCGAGAACTGCTCAGCGCCGAACCCGAGGCGCTGAGCGAGTCTCTGGTCTACGAGGTTCGGTTCGACGGGGGATCCGTGGAACGCGTGAGCGCCGACCGCGTGGAGACCGACGAGCATGGCTGGCTGAACTTCTACGAGGGTGAGCACCGCGTGCTCTTCGCCTCCGTGGCGCGCGTCCTCTGCGTGCGAGTGCAGGGCACGGCATGAGCGGCGTCTGCGCGGCGCTCGCGTTCCTGTTCGCGTTCGGCGTCCTCTATCCGCACCCCGCTCCGCCACCTGCGGACCGGCCTGTCGCGGGGATCAGCCGATGAGCGAGCCAATCACCCACGACTTCGGCCCAGGCCGCCGCTGCTGGGGCCACGACTACAGCATCAGTAACGTCCGCGACGGCGGGCATCGCGTGCGTGCCACCGGATGGGGGCACGACGGTCGTCTCATCCAGAAGGGCGACTACCTACTCCTCGAAGCCAAGGGTGGCAAGCGGGCCACCCGCTACCAGGTTGAGGAGATCAAGCGCGTCATGGACCCGCCCGATATGTGGTTCGCCGAGCTGGTCTTTGCGCCCCGCACCTATGCCACCCAGGCCGAGAAGGACGCGACCCGATGACCGGCCCCTGCGCGCGCCCGGAATGCGGCGGCACCACCCACACCGACGGCTGGGGCAACCCCATCCAGTGCCCGCGAGACGACTCCGTCCTGTACTTCGACGGGCCCGCGGAGGAGTTCACCCTCGCGCCGCCAGTCGCCCCGCGCATCGTCATCTACGGCGAGGACAACCGGACGCCGCTCGTCACGATCAACCCCAACGGCAAGCTGGAGTACGGGCCCGGCTATACGCCCGACGAAGCCGCACGCCGTTTTTGGGACGCCCTCCGCCACCACATGCCCGCCCGCTGCCCCAACTGCGGGCACATCGACCTGGAGGCACACCATGAGGGCTGAAGTGCGGGTGCTCGGGTTCCTGGCGGCGGCGAGCTGGCTTGTGGCGGCGGTCGCCTTCATCGACTGGCTGAACGGGAATCCAAGCGCGCCGACAGGGATCGCCACGTTCGTCGTCACGGGCGCCCTGTTCACAGGCCTCGCGATCTATCTTCACCGCTCAGACCAGGAGAAGCCGTGAACACAGCCATCGCCATCACCGCGATCATCGCCGCCCTCATCCTCGGCCTCACGATCGTCACCGCCGCCCGCGACGTCGCCCAGACCAAGCACAACCCCACCCGCTGCCCCAACTGCGGCCACACCAGCAAGGAGAACCAGCAATGAAGATCGGCGTCACCGGCGGACAGGGCTTCATCGGCAGCCACATCCGCACCGAACTCCTCGCACGCGGCCACCAGGTCGTCGTCTTCGACCGCCACCCCCACACACTCATGGCCGGCGGCGAGGAGTTCTTCCTCGGCGACATCCGCGACGAAACCGCCGTCGTCGAACTCGCCGCCCACGTCGACGGCATCATCCACCTCGCCGCCGTCCTCGGCACCCAGGAGACCATCGGCAACCCTCGGCCGTCCGCCGACACCAACATCCGCGGCAGCCTGAACGTGTTCGAGGCCGCCAGCCAGTACGGGCTCCCCGTCGTCTACGCCGGCGTCGGGAACTCATGGATGCGCGACCACGGCACCGGCTCCTACACCATCAGCAAGACCGCGGCCGAGGACTACGCGCGCATGTTCAACGCCTACCGCGACGGGCGGATCACGATCGTCCGCCCGGTCAACGCCTACGGCCCGGGCCAGTCCGTCGCGGCGCCCTACGGTACGAGCAAGGTGCGGAAGATCCTGCCCGCGTTCACCTGCCGGGCGCTCACCGGTGCGGACATCGAGGTGTACGGGGACGGCACGCAGGTGTCTGACTGCGTGTACGTCGGCGACGTCGCCCGCGCGTTCGTGACGGCGCTGGAGCACAACGTCGAGACGGGACGGCCCCCGCACGCGCCGGTCGAGGTCGGGCCGATGTCCTCGGTCACGGTGAACGACATCGCTCGGCTGGTGGCCGGCGAGGCGGCGCGGGTGACGGGCCGGGAGCCGGTCGGTGTGAAGCACCTGCCCATGCGGCCCGGGGAGGTGCCGAACGCGGTCGTGTGCGCGGACACGAGCACCCTGGCGCAGATCGGGATGACAGCCGCCGACTTCGTGCCGCTGGACGAGGGCATCGCGCGGACGGTCGACTACTACGCCACCGAGTGGCTGCCCGGCTACCTGGAGCAGGACGGGCCCGGCAGCGGCGGCGTAGTCCCGGGGAACGTGTCGATCACCCTCAAGCCGGGCGAGCGAGTCGTGAGCGCGGAGGAGATCATGCGCGCGGCACGGCGCACCCCCTTCGGCCGGGCGTAAGGGAACGGCATGCCGCGTCGCACGACTGCCTTGCTGATCCCATGCCCCTGGTCCGGTGACGAGAGCGACCCCGTACCGCGCAGCTACCGCGCGTGGATCTGGCTCTACAGCCGAACGCGCCGTCTCCGCCACCTGCTGGGCCTGCACGACTACCAGTACATCTATGCGCTCCACGGGCGCCGCTGCACTTGGTGCGGCAAGACAGAGGGAGCCTGACGTGGCCCGCTTGCAGATCCTGCAACTCCCCGAAGGCGCCGGCGACGACCGGCCGCCGTTCATCCTCGTCATCGACCAGGTCACCCCGGAGATGGTGGAAGGTATCACCAGCGCCGAGCGGACCACGGCTGAGCTGATCGGCGCCCGCGCGATCTTCTCCTTCGAGGAGACCGTGCACATCCCCGCCAACGACCTAACCCCGTACAGCGAGGCGACCGAACGCACGGAGCCTCTCTGCCTCAGTGAGCGCGCGATCCAGGCCGAGGAGAAGCTGAAGGCGTTCATGGACAAGCGCTACGAGGTGGAGGAGAAGCGCAAGGCCAGCCTCACCGACGCGCTCGGCATGGACCGGCTCCGAGACTGGGACGACATCCTCAACGCCGTCACCGGATGCCGGATGGACCGTGAGGCCCTTGCTGACGCCGTCGAACGTGTCCGCGGCCTGCCTGAGCACCCCGACATCATGGACGCCAAACTCTCGGAGCCGAATGGCTACCTGCACGGCTACAGGGTCGCCATCTTCGACGCCAAGCGTGCAGTGCAGCAGCGGGCAGCGGAGAGCACCAGCCCCGAGCCCAGCCCGAAGGACGGCTAACATGCGCGTCCATTTCTGGTCCGCCGACATGGCTGGGTCGGCCTTCTACCGCGCCGTCATGCCCTCCATGGGCCTGTCCTGGCTCGGCCACACCGCCACCCACAGCGTCCGCCTCCCACCGAACTGGGCCAGCTACGACACGATCGTCGGCTGCCGCGTCGCCCAGGTCGACCCGTCCCGCATGTGGCTCCGCTTGAAAGACGAGGGGAAGCGACTCGTCCTCGACCTGGACGACGACTACTTCCACATCGACCCCACCAACACGCACGCCCGCACGGTATGGGACGTCGGCATGCTCGGCCGGCTCGCCCACAACCTGGGCATCGCCGACCTCGTCACCTGCTGCAGCGAGCCCCTCGCGGCCGTACTGCGCGACTACGCGCCCCGGGTGGAGGTCATCCCGAACGGGCTCCCCGCCCAGTACCTCGGCCACCCGCGGGACTACCAGGCGGTGGGCCGGCCGCTGTACGTGGGCTGGGCGGGGACGAGCAGCACGGTGGCCGAACTCCCGGAGGCGGTCCGGGCGCTGAACCGGATCTCCCAGTACGGGCGGCCGGGCGGGGTGATGGTGCGGCTCGTCGGGATCGCGGCCGAGCAGGCGATGGGGCTCGGGCTGCGGGGCCGGCAGATCGGTGCGCTGGGTTGGGTGGAGCGGATCGATCACTATCTGCACGCGGTCGCCGAGTTCGACGTGTGGCTGGCCCCGTACCGGGACACGGCGTTCAACCGGGCGAAGTTCCCCACGAAGTGGCTGGAATCGTCGATCCTCGGTATCCCGTTGATCGCGTCGGATGTGGAGCCGTACCGGCGGGTGATCCGGCACGGGGAGACGGGGTTCTTGGTCCGGCGTGAGCACGAGTGGGGGAAGTACCTGAAGCGACTTGTCGACGATCCCGAGCTGCGGCAGCGGGTGGGGATGGCCGCGCGCGGGGAGGCGTCGGGCAGCATCATGCAGGCGCTGCACCACCGGTGGGAGGCGGCCATGCGCGTGCCCGAGGGGGTGGCGGCGTGAACGACTTGGTGGAGTTCCTGCGGGCCCGGCTGGACGAGGACGAGGCACTGGCGCGGGAGGCGCCGCCCGGGCCGTGGCACATCGGTAACGCCGTCGACCCAACCCAGCCCTGCCACGTCCACACCTTCCCTGGCGCCCGCGTGGTGGCTGATGGGCTGAACTGGCTGGTTGCTGAGCACATTGCACACCAGCATCCGGCGCGCGTCCTCTCCGAAGTCATGGCCAAGCGCAAGATCCTCGAATCGGTCGTCCCATCTGTCGCCGATATGGCGGAGTCGATCGCTTTCGAGTACGGGGCGCGGCACAGCCCTCCCGGTCGAGTTGCAGTGGAGCTTCTGTGCCTGCTCGCGCTGCCGTACGCCAGCCACCCCGACTACCGCGAGGAGTGGAAGCCGTGACCGGGCCCGAGCACTACCTCGAAGGCGAACGCCTCCTCGCAGGACACGACATCCCAGCCGACCCCGAGCAGGCTTTGGAAGCCCACCACGTCGGCCCCAGCCAGATGGAAGTACTGGTGGCACAGACGCACTTCCTCGCCGCGCTCGTCGCCGTCCACGCCGAAGACACCTTCCCCGACAGCGTCTCGTGGCAGAAGGCGGTGGGCTGGTGAACATCCTCGTGACCGGGTCATCCGGGTTCATCGGCGGCCACCTCTACGACCAACTCGCTGCTCGCGGCCACGCCCCCATCCCCATGGACAGCCGGGCGGGAACACCCACCACCGACCTTGACTGCCTGGTCCGCACCATCGAGTACCACGACGCCGAGCTGATAGCCCACCTCGGCGCTTCCTGCTCCACCCGCTTCAGCCTCAACGACCCCACCACCGACTTCCACGACAACGCCATCGGCACCTTCAACATCGCCGAAGCCGCCCGCCGAGTCGGGAACATCCCCGTCCTCTACACCAGCACCGTCAAGGTCTACCCCGGCGCCGACGGACTCGTCGCCCCCCTCGGCCTGTCCAAGAAGGTCGGCGAAGACTACCTCCGCCTGTACCGCGACCTGTACGGGCTGCCCTCCGTGATCCTCCGCCCGTCCACCGTGTACGGGCCCGGCCAGGACGGGGCACCGGAAGCAGGGTGGGTGACCTGGTTCCTTCGCGCGTTCCTCACCCGGCAGCCCATCACCATCCACGGCGACGGCACCCAGTCACGCGACATCCTCCACATCGACGACTTCACCCAGCTCCTCGTCGACATCGTCGAGCACTTCGCCGACTACGACCGCGCCGAGCCCTACGACGTCGGCGGCGGCCCCTCCAACGAAGTCAGCCTCCTCGACCTCATCAATGCCCTCGAAGACGCCACCGGCACCCAGCACCCCATCACCCACGACGCGCGGCTTCCCGGCGACCTCCAGCGCGTCGTCACCGACAACACCGCCATCAGCAGCGTGCGCGGCTGGCAGCCCGCCACCGACTGGGCCGCCGGCGTCCGCGGCACCCTCGACTGGCTGGGGGCACAGTGGTGAAGGTCGGCGTCATCATCCCCGCCCGCAACGCCCGGCCCTGGATCGGGGAGATGCTGGAGTCGGTGCGGGCCCAGACGCACCCGGCGCAGGCGTACCTCGCCGAGGACCGGTCCGACGACGGCACCTTCGAGTGGGTGCGCGAGCGACCGGAGTTGTACGCCGGGATGGCCCGGAACCGGGTCCGTAGGGGCTGGGCCGGCAGCCTGAACGCGGCGGCGAAGCTGGCCCTGGCCGACGGCTGCGACGCCCTGTTCACCGCGAGCGCAGACGACCGGCTGCACCCCGACTGCATCGCGCGCTGTGCCGCGGTGCTGAGCGCGGATGGCGGCCGGGACTTCGTTGTGCCGTACGCGCAGCAGTTCGGTGAGGCGGACGTTGTGCAGGCCTCGTTGCCGGACGCGACGATTGAGGACTTCGTGCAGTGGCCGCCGCTGATCGACAAGGCGCTCATCCGTCGCGAGGTGTGGGAGCAGGTGGGCGGGTACAGCCCGAAGGCCACGTTGCCCGGCAGCTACGGCTCGGCGGAGGACTGGGAGTTCTGGATCCGCGTGTGGAAGGCCGGCCTGACCCGGTACGCGGTGGTGGAGCAGCCGCTGTACTTCGTGCGCGTCCACCCGGGCCAGCTGTCCCACGATCGTGGCGAGTGGCATGCGGCCACCGTCGGCCTGTTCCGCAAGCTCCACCCTGACCTGCCGTGGACGGCGGACTCGGGCGTCTGGCCGCCCCGGCACCGCACAACGAAGAGGAGCGGTCATGCATGACCCACTGACCGTCGCATTCGAGATCCGCCGCCCCTGGCCGCAGACCGCCGACTGGCGCACCGAGCAAGCCGCCCGCGAAAACATCCGCTGGCGAATCAGCGGATCGTTCTGGGTGCTCGCCGGGCGCGGCCTGTACTTCCCAGGCCTCATCACCATCTGGCACCGCGACCCGTCCGGCTACGACGACACCACCTGCCGGAAGAAGCGATGGCGGTTCCACCTGCACCACTGGCGGCTGCAGGTCCACCCCGTACAGCAGTGGCGGCGGCGCCTCCTCACCCGATGCGCCTGGTGCGGTGAACGCTCGCGCAAGGGCGACCCGGTGAACCATTCCCACCAGTGGGACGGGCCGCGGGCGCGCTGGTGGCAGGGCGAGCGCGGGCTCTTTCATTCCGACTGCTCCGTCCTCGAGCGGGCTCATGGCACGTGCGTCTGTGACCGCCCTGTCCTGGACGGCCGCGACTATGGGCGCTGCGCGGTGTGTGACCGCTTTCGGCCCTTCGGCTTCACAGAGGCCAACCTCGCCCGTGCTCGCACGCTGCAGGCGGTGCCGCGTGGTGCGCGCCGGAAGGACGTCGGCGAGACCCCCATCCGAGAGGAAGACACCCCATGATCGACGGCAAGCGCGTCATCGCCTGGACCCCCTACGGCCGACGCCGCACCTACAGCATCCTCATCCGCCACCTCCAACGCGACGTCGAACGCGGCCTGATCGACGAGGTGTGGGCGTACATGAACACTGACCCGCAGGGCCAGGAAGACGACATCGCGTACGCCCACGAGCTCGCGGCCGAGCACCCGGGCTGGTTCCGGATCAAGCACCGGCCCGAAGGCGTCGACCTCGGCAACCTGCCCAAGCAGAGGTACACCGGGTTGGCCTACCGGGAGATGACCGACACCGACACCGTCTACCTCCGCTTCGACGACGACGTCGTCTACATCCACGACGACGCCATCACCAACCTCGTCCGCGCACGCATCCAGATGCCCGCCCCGACCGCGGTGTTCCCGGTGATCTTCAACAACGCGATCGTCAGCCACTTCCTCCAGGCCTGCGGCAAGGTCCCGATGGAGTGGGGCGTCGTCAACGCCTACTGCATGGACCCCATGGGCTGGGCGAACGGGCCGTTCGCAGTCAAGCTCCACGAGCTGCTTCTCGACCACATCGAGCGCAACGCCGTCCCGGACCTCTTCCTGTACCAGGACTTCCCCATCCAGCCCGGCACTCAGTTCTCCGTCTCCTGCTTCGCCAGCCTCGGCAGCATGTACGCCGACCTCGACCAGCCAGGCGTCCTCGTCCCCGACGAGGAAGAGTCCTGGCACACCGTGCACCACCCGCTGGCCACCGGCGCCCCGAACATCCTCCGCGGCGACGCGATTGTCAGCCACTGGTCGTTCTTCCCGCAGCACCCGTTCCTCAACAACACCGGCCTCCTGGACCGCTACCGGGAGATCGCGGATAAGGCGGTGGCCTGATGGCCGGGCAGATCAGCGTCGAGGACGCCTTCCCCACCTTCCAGAAGAAGGTCCGCGAGCTTTTCGAGGCCAACCTGCTTCTGCAGGCCCAGGTCGACGTCCTTGAACGGCGCGTCACCGAGCTCACCGAGGAGAACACCAGGCTCCAGCAGGCCAGCCCGGGCCGGCCCGAGTCCGGGCCCGGCGCCGGCCTCGCAGTGCCGCCGAGGCCGGAGCCGGACGAGCGAAGCTAGAGGTTCTGGTGGCTCTCGTCGTACTTCACCAACGGAGCTGAGTCCACGTCGTCCCGCACCAGCAGCCGCTGCTTGAAGTCGATCATGAGGGCGTCCATGTCCGCGTCGTTCATGAAGTCACCGGGCGGCGCGGAGATCATCAGCATCTTGTTTCCGAACGGCCCGGACAGGTTGAAGCTGTAGATCGGGTACTCGCCGGTGTGGAGGTTGATGGCCATGCTGGGGTCCTGTCGATAGGCGGGTCAGGCGATCCGGGTCATCGTCATGTACGACCCGGCCTTGAGGGTGGTGCCGGACGCGTCGGACGCGTTCTGCGCCCACTGCAGCTGGAAGGTGCCGGCCGTTCCGCTTACGACGAGCCGGCCGTAGACCCGGGCCGCGGTGACGCTGGTGTTGCCGCAGCCGAAGCTGAGGTTGGCGCCGGCCGAGGTCGTGGCGAGCTTGCCGATCCACTCACCGTTGGCGCTGGTGCCTGCTGTGAGGTCGGTTGTGTGGGCTCCGGAGCCGTGCATGTCGAAGGTGGCGCCGGTGGGGCAGGTGAAGCTCATCTTGAAGTCGCCGACGAAGTCGGCTGCGTCGATCATGTACAGGTCCAGGGCGAAGGTGTACACCGCGTTCGCGACCACGGGCAGGACGAGGTGGTCGTCGTTCTGCAGGGTGGCGCTGCTGGTGACGGTCTCGTCGGCGGTCTTGACGACGTACTGGGTCTGGCCGATGCCGCTGACGCTCAAGTTGCCGGCGACAGAGAGGCCGCTGCTGGCGGTGAGGGCCCCGTCGACGATGAGTGCGTCGTTGGTGCGGAGCACGTTGGCGGCGGAGCGGAACAGGTTGACGTCGACGCCGATGGTCAGCTGGGCGCTGGAGGCCAGCTTGAGGGTGGAGCCGAACGTGCCGGAGCTGTTGGGGATCTCCACCCATGAGCCGGACGCCGGGGCGGTGCCGTTGGAGAAGTACGTGCGGTAGCTGGTGTCGGTCTCCATGATGGCTTTGCCGGCGTACGGCGAGGACGGCCGCGTCGACGAGGTCGCTGGCGCGAACCCCACGGCCGCGTCGACGCGGTCCCAGTTCTGGCCGATGTCCTGGGTGTAGTTGACCAGCTCTGAGCCGTCGCTCTTGGACTTGTACAGGCCGAGCCGGGTGGTGGACGGATCAGGCACCGGGCACCTCCACGATGTCGTCGTTCGCCGTCTGGCACTGGCCGCAGTGCGCGCGCAGGCGGCCGTCCGCGTTGCGGTACATCGTGATCCGGTAGGTGACGCCCTCGACCGGGCAGCCAGGCGTGCGGCAGGTGACGTCCGCCTCAACGGTCGGCCACTCCTCCAAGGTGGGCCAGTCACCGTTGACATCAGGGGCTATCTGCATTAAATCCACCCAATCAGGAAGTAATCGATCGTTGTGGTTGTCGTGTTCGTGCGGGTCAGCCAGATCGTCAGGCCACCGCTGCTGGGGCTGGCCGTACCGACGCCTGTGACCTGAGTGCCAGGCACGCTGGTCCGGGCCTGCGCGAAGGCGTAGAAAGTGTCGCCTGCGACGTTCAGTCCGGTGACCGAGACCGACGTCGGGGTGTTGGCGGCGGAGGGGATGATCTGGACGTTGCCGACGGCCCAGGACTGAGCCTGGAGCTTTCCGTTGAACTTGATCCATCCGTCCTGGTTGAAGGTGACGGAGTTCCACTTGGTGGTGTCCGCGCCGAACCAGCCGACCTCTGCCTGGTCGGACTTGGCCCAGAAGCTCCCGCCATAGTTCGCGATGGCGTTGGAGTACCAGGCAGCACGGATCCCCGTGTCGTCGGCAGCCGCGAAACCTCCCCGCGCGTGATAGATCGAGTCGCTGGGAGAGGTCGTCCACCGGCCGAACGTGGCCGTCGTCTCGTCCATCGCCATCGTGGAGAAGACCCCGCTCGCAGCCGGCGCGGTGGTGATCTGGATCCCGGACGTGGCACTGGGGGTGCCCGTATTGTCGAAGCCCTGGATGAACGCATAGTTCGAGCCGGTCGTTGCGTACAGGCGGATCTCGGGGAGCAGCGCGGCGGTCGGGTTGATGACCAGGCGCTTCCCCGCAGTGCCAGACATGAGCTGCCCGACGATCGCGACGGAGCCGTCCGCGCTGGCGATGTTCACCGTCTGGGTTCCGTCAGCGCTGTAGGACTGCACGCCGGCCGAGGAGAGTTCGACGCGGGGCCCGGTGTCGCTCGTCTTGATGCGGGCACCGACGATCCAGTCCGCGGCGATGGTGCCGGCGGTGACCTTGGAGACGGTCAGGTCGGAGATGTGGGCGTCATCGATGAGGAGCGCGGTCGCGGTGGCAGCGTCCGACGGGCCGGACTTGTTGCCGGTCTTGTCGACGGCGACAACCCGGACGTACCGCGCGCTGGTCTCCTCGACCTGCACGGTGAACACGACGGGGATCTGCGCCTGGATCATGCCCGCGTTCGCCGGTGCCTTGCCCTTGAGGGTGGTGGCGTCCGGGGTGAACATGGGCTCGTAGGAGACGTGAATCTCCAGGTGGTCGAGGTCGCTCTCCAGGTTGAAGGTGCCGCCGCTCGACTGGCCGAGGGTATGCGTGACCTGTACGGCGATCCGGGACCCGGCCACCGATGGTGCGGCCGGTGTGGACGGTGGGATGTTGTCCGTGGACGCCACGAACGTCGTCGTCCCCGACCAGGCCCCCACGTTGCCTGCCTTGTCCACGGCGCGGATCTGCACGTCGTAGCCGATCCCCGGCGACAGATCCTGCAGCTGCGCCGTGGTGGTGTCCCACGATGCGATCATGGTTTGCCACTTGGCGGTGGGGGCCGCGAACGGCTGCTTCCACACCTGCATGTCCTGCCAGCGGATCTGAGCGACGGATGCCCATGACGCCGGGTAGATCATGTCGGTGTCGACGGCGTACCGGATCTCGTAGTGGTCGCCATCCCGGATCGTGCTGCCGTCCACGTTGTTCGGGGCGTTCCACGAGAGTACGACCCTAGCTCGGGTGAAGCCGCGGGAGTCGAGGTAGGCGGAGCCGGTGAACGGCGTGATGAGCGTGGGCACGCCGGGGATGCTGGTGTCGGCGTTCGGGCGGGACCCGACCGGCTCTGAGCTGGTGCTGGTGAGCTGCCGGGAGAAGTCTCCGACGGTCACAGTGGACGTGCCGTCGGTCTCGAACTCGACGTACTGGGTCAGGTCGGTCCACGTGCCGTCACCGGCCCGGTAGGCGACCGTGTACCCCTTGGTGATGGACCAGTTGGTCTCGGTGACCTGCAGCTTGATCGGGTTGATCCGCAGGCCCCGGAACTGGATCTCTGTGGTCGTGTCGACCAGACCGCTGTCGGGGTCGTACACCCACACCCGGTCGCCGACCTGGAAGGATCCGTGGACGTCGTAGTCGGCCGTGGACAGGGTGAGCGCGTTCCGGGTCGACGTGACCTGCGACAGGGCCAGCTGCGCGCGGGTGGCGGCGTTCGCAGTCGCCGTGTCCGACTCCGACACCAAGCGGGTGAGCTTGATCGGGTTGCCGTGGATGTCCTTGTACGGCGTGGCCGGCGAGATGTCCGCCGCCCCGGTGGCGATGCTGGTGCCCTCGCCCTCGGCGAGTAGGACCACGCGGGTGCTGTAGTCCTCCACGTCCCGGGTGACGTCGATGGAGCCGGGCAGAGCGCGGAGGAACATGTCCTCGCCGGCGGCCTTGCTGGTGATGACGCACGTCGGGTTCGTGACGAACAGGCTGCTGTCCGGGCCGGCGTCGAGGGTGCCGTTGCCGTTGACCCGCCACGACACCGGCACGCTTGTGGTGGACATGGTGTCGCACACGTAGGTGATCGCCTCGCGGGGCGTCTCGTACTGGTGCCGGCCGGTGTACTGCCCGGCCACCGGGTAGACCGTGCCGACGGTGACCGGGTACGCCCCGCTGGCGGGGAGCAGCATGTTGATCGTGTCGGCGAACGTCGCGGATGCTGGGGTGATCGCGTTCTCGTAGACGGCGCCCTTGTTGTCCTCGTCGCCGAGCCACATGGCCATGCCGACGCCGCCCACGGACAGGTCGTCCTGGGGGGTGGTGGTGCGGCCGTCGTCGCCGATCGTGCGGGTGCGGAGCACACCGACGTAGCGGGCCGTGCCAGGGCTGAGGAGGTTGTCGCCGTACTGCAGCGGATCCAGTCGGCCGGGCACGATCGCGATGTGCCCGAAGTAGTCGAGCTGGTCCAGCACATCGCGGGGCGTGTTGGGCTTGAGCTTGACCTCCCACGAGCCGAGGGCCTTGAGGACTTCCTGGACGGCCACCCGCTACCTCCGCACCCCGTAGACGGCTTCCGGCATGCACGCGATGTACTGGTTGCGCAGGTCCGTCGCCGCGTCCCCGGACACCGCGCTGCCGCCGCCGACGACGGCGCCGAGCCAGAAGTCCAGTGTCGTGACGTTCGTGCGCACCACGCCGCCGTTCGCATGGCCGGTGAAGGTCCGCGCTGACCCGGCGACGAACCGGTTGCCGTCGGCGTCGTTGCTGGTGGCCGTGACGTAGCCGGCCGAGGCGAGGGCGGTCACGTTCGTCTCTGCGTTGACCAGGCGCACCTTCAGCTCGTCGGAGCTGGTGTTGCGCTGCATGTAGCCCTCGACGAACCGGCTGCCGCGGCGCAGCGTCAGGTCCACGGTCAGGCGGCCGGGGCTGAGCCCTTTGGTCAGGCGCAGGATGGCCGCCTCGAAATCGTTGCGCAGCAGGGTGGCCCCGTCCCAGGTGACGATCTGGGTGCCGGAGGTGGCGAAAACCGCCCAGGGCTTCGAGCGGTAGGCGCCGCCGGTGTAGGACTGGACGTCGAGGCTGCCACCGCCGGACGCGGACCAGGTGACGTTGACCAGCCCATTGGTCAAGGACCAGCCGGTCGCGGCCAGCGGCACGTCTGCGCCGTACACCTCCTGGCCGCCGGTCGTGGTGACGCGGACTCGGCCGGTCAGGTAGCTCGTCGGGGGGCAGCCCCAGCGGGGAGAGATGTTCGCCGGGACGCCGCGGTAGACGGTGATGGTGCCGTCGGCGCCGGTGCGGGTCATGGTGCTGGGGTTGGTGGCGCCGGTGACGTAGCCGTAGTGCCCGATGGGCGGGGCGTGCCAGCGTTCCCCGGCCAGAGCGAAGTCGTTGAGGCGGACGGCACCGGTGAGCCTGCTCTGGAGGTCGGTCTCGGCGTCGGAGCCGACCCGGTCCAGGGAGACCTTCCAGTCGGCGGTGACCATCTCGTTGCGGTACTCGATGTACGTCGACGCTGCGGTCTTCACCGCGTAGTAGCCGTTGCGTTCCGGCTTGTCGGTGAAGGTGACCGCGATGACCTGGCCCGGGATGAGCGAGTTGATGCCGTCGTGGCGTGCGATGACCTGCGCGCGGGTGAGCGGCGGGGAGCTCTCCTGCCCTTCGAGGTCGAGGGCGCGGTCGTCACCGCCGGCCTCGGTCGCGGTAAAGGTCTCCCGCAGCGGGATCCGCCCGAGCTGGAGGTCGCCCCATCCGTACTGGGCCATCAGCGCGCCCTCTCACGGTCGTAGTTGCGCAGCGCTTCCTTCATCTCCACGACCAGTTCCTGCGCGGCCTGTCGGCGCGCGGAGCGGCTGGAGAAGTCGAACGTGCCGGACACGGTGATGTTCTCGATTGTCACGCTGCCCCCGGTCCGGCTGCTGGAGACGAGCTGCTCGAACATCTGCGTCTGCTGGGCGTCGAGGATCCGCTCCGGCCGGCGGGTAGCGTTCACGGCCATCGTGGCGCCGGGCTGGAGCAGCCCACCCGCGTCGTACTTCGTGGCCGGCGCGAAGCCCCATCGGCTGGTGAACATGGGGTCGCCAGCGCCGCGCGCCGTCCTGCCGTAGTGGACGCCGCGGCCGCCGGAGCTCTCGAAGTTGATCCCGGCCAGCGTGCCCGCCGTGTGGCCCACACCGGCGTTGGTGATCCCGATTTCGAAGGGGGACTTCAGGCCGCGGACCCAGCCGGACGGGCCGGAGTTCCCGACGAAGGCGCCGGTCGCCCAGCGGCGGTGCGGCTTCTCCCCGCGGATGACGCTCTCGATGGCGCTCATGAAACCCGAGCAGTCCCAGGACGGGTTGCCGTTGCCCGCCCACTGGTACGGGAGGCCACTCTGGGTCTTGGCCCAGGCGAGCGCGCGCTGCACCGCGGGTCCGCCCGTGGCCTTCTTGTCCTCGTCGCCGAGGAAGCCGAGCATGCTGTCGAGGGTGCGGTTCGTGAGGCCCTTCAGCAGGCCACCGAACCCGCCGCCGGGGATGGCGTTGACGAGCGGCCGGATCAGCGAGTTGATCGCCTTCTGCGCGGCCTTCTTCAGCCCGCCGATGACCAGGTCCTTGGCCCAGTCGAGAGCCCCGCCGAACAGGCCCTTGGCGCCGCTGGTCACGGTGCCGACGATGCCGCCGGACGCGAAGTGCTGTCCGCCGGCCTGCTCCCGTCGGCGCTCCTGCTGCTGGGTGGGGTTGCCGCCGGTGCGGGTGGGGTGGTCCTGGCCGAGCATGGCGTCGATGCCACGGTGCCCGCCGAGTTGGGCGACCTGTCGTTTGGACAGGATGCGTTCGCCGGGGGTGAGCATGGCAGGGACGGTGTCGGTGTTGCCGCTCCCGGGGACGACACCACCCCGGTTGAAGTTGAGGCTGATCGGGGGCAGGGTGAGCTTGGAGGAGATCTTTCCGGCGATCGTGTTCCACATGCTGCGCATGCCGCCGTACACGTTCTTGATGACCCACTTCACGGGAGAAGCGATCTTCGACTTGATGCCGTCCCAGATCGTGCCGAGTGCGTTCCTCAGGTTGGAGAACGCGGTACGCATGCCCGACGCGAACGCGCTGATCTTTCCGCGGATGGTGGTGAGGATCCCGGAGATTTTGTCGCGGGCGCCATTCCACAGCGCCGACCACGTGTTGCTGATGGACGTCTTCAGGCCGGACACGCTGTTCTTCACCCACGACCAGGCGCCCGTCACCGAGCTGCGCAGTCCGCCGTAGAAGCTGTCCCACTTGGACCGGACGGCGGTCCAAAGTCCCTTCCAGGTGTCCACGACCCAGTTCTTCAGGGTCGTGAAAATTTCCTTCGTCTTGGCCCAGAGGCTGCCGAACCATTTGATGATCGCCTTGACGAGGTCGGGAATGATGCTGTGCCCAACCAGCACGTCGTAGAGCCACTTGAATTTGTCGACGATCCACTTCACGCCGTCGGTGATCGCCTTGGTGAACGTGGTGATCCATCCGATGACCGTGGTGATCACAGGCACCAGGATCTGAATCGCGCCGGCGAGCACCGTGGTGAACAGCGTGGCCAGTTGCACGATCAGCGGCAGCAGCGGCTGAATGACCTGGAGCGCCAAGGTCAGCAGCGCGACCGTCAGCTGTGCGAGCGGCGGGATCAGCGGCAGCAGCGCCTGAATCAGGGGAGGGAACAAGGGCGCGAGCTGCCCCATGAACTTACCGAACGCTGCGACGATGGGCACCAGCGCGCTGATCACTGGCATAAGGCCCTGCACCAGCGCCGAAATCAGCGGGGCAAGCGCGTCACCGAACGCTGAGATAACCGGCGCGACCGCAGTGATGACGGCCGCGATCAGATCGCCCAGCGGCTGCAGCAGGGGCGTCAGCGACTGCACCAGGTCGAGCACCAGGGCGGCGATGTTCGACAGTACCGGCATGAGCGCGGTGATGATCGGGCCGAGCGCCTTGCCGAAGCCCTTCAGCAGCTGCACCAGGACCGGGCCAAGCTGGTTCGCGAGTTGGGACACGAATGGGGCCATCTGCGCCAGCAAGGGGAGGGCCGCCTGCAGGGCTGCGCCGAGGACGCCGGCGAGCATCTTCCCGATGTCGGCGAGCGCCTTGAAGATGGTGGTCAGTGCCTGCTGTACCTCGGGCATCGCCGTGATCCGGCGCAGCTCCTTGAAGACGCTGCCGAGCGAGCCGAGCGCGTCGCCGCCCGCTGCGCCTGCGGCCTTCATGACGTTGCCGAGGGTGCCGAAGATGTCGCCGATGAGGTGCCCGAACTGCACGGCGATGTCGAGCGCCTGATTGATGATCTTTTCGAGGTGGCCGTTCTTGGCTGACTGGTCGATCTGCTTGCTGATCCGGTCGAAGAACCCGCCGCTCGCGGTCGTGATCCGCTTGAAGGCCGGGGCCGCTGCCGTGCCGATCTGCGTCAGGCCGGTGATGAACTGTCCCGGAACCTTCGACAGGGGCTTGAGGGCGCCGTTGAGGCCCGCGAACAGCTTCTTCAGCTGTCCGGTCCGCCCCAGGTTGGTGACGGCGTCCATGGCGTTCTTCGCCATGCCGTTGAGGATGTTGGCCGTGCCGGTCAGGCCCGTGCGCAGCGACGGCAGGATGGCCGTGCTCATGGTCGAGAACTTCTGCCCGAGCCCGGCGAACAGGGAGTTCTGCACGCTCAGCTTCAGACCGCGCCACGCCTCCCGCTGGGCCACGACTGCGGAGACGAACGCCCTCGCGTTCGGGGCGAGCTTGGCCATGGCGTCGGCGGTCTTGCTGGTGGCCTGGGCGCTGGAGTTCTGGGCTTCGGCCATGCTGCGGGCCGCGTCGGTTACGGCCTGCTGGGCGTCCTTGATCTGCCGAGCACCGTCGGCAGCCGCCTTGCGCTGCGCCTCGCGTGCGTCCGCCAGGTCACGCTCGGCCTTGGCGGTCTTGTCCGCGCCGTCCTGCGCGGTGTGTGCCTCGTCGGTGTGGGCGTCCTTGAGTTCCTTGGTCTTGTCCTTGACCTCCTGAGTGGCGTCGCGGACCTTGTCCTTGGCGTCCTTCACGGTCTTGGAGCCCTCGACGCCCGCGGCGTTGGCATCGGCCGTCTGCTGCTGCAGCCGCGCGGTCTCAGTCTGCTGCTCCTCAAGGGCCTGCTTTGCTCGGTCGTACTGCAGCTGGGCCTTGTCGATCTCCTCTTGGGTGGCCTTGGCGCCCTTGGCCTTGACCGCGGCGAGTTCCTTCTCCGCGTCCTGGAGATCGAGGACCTTCTGCCGCTGGTCGAGCTGGGCATCGGCGAGCCGGGCGTTCAGGTCCTGCAAGTCCTCGGCGGCCTGCTTCCTCGCCGCCGTGAGGTCGAGCTGCGCCTGCTTCGCGGCGCGCTGGGCGTCCGCCAGGTCCCGCTCAGCTTGCTCGACCTGCTCGGCCGCACGTCGGTTGGCGTCCGCCACGTCCTGCACGGTCGACTTCAGGTTCCGCTGGGCGTCAGCAACCTGCCGGGCCGCCTGCACCCGGGCCTCGGCGGCCCGCTGCTCAGCGTCCTTCACGCCCTGTTGAGCCCGGGCCAGGCTGCGCTGTGCGTCCTCGACGCGGCGGGTGGCAGAGGCAGCGGCGTTGCCCGAGGACACGGCCGGCGCGAATGCCTGCTTGAAGGCGTCACCGACCCCGCTCGTGCCGATCTTGATGGCGGCGAACGCTGCGCCAAGTGACAGCACGGCGGGCACCGCGGTCAGCGCGGCCGGGGCCATCGCGGCCATCGCGGAACCCAGCGAAACCAGGGAGGGAAGGGCCTCCAGGGCAAGGGCGACGATGCTGGTGAGAGAACCCCTCAGCGCCCCCAGGGCACCCGACAGGCCGCCGCTGAACAGGCTGCTGATACGGGACGCCGCCGAGCGGTCCACATCCGCCCGGATGGTGACCGAGCGCGTCCGGGTCAGGGCATCGAGGCTGGTACGCGCAGCGGTGGTGTTGAGGTTGACGCCGACGGTCATCTGCCTGCGCCGGGTGAGGTTGGCCAGGCTGTCGGCGGCCACGCGGGTGTCGACGTCGATGCCGATGTTCACCTTGCGGCGCTGGGTGAGGTTCCTGATCTCGTCGGCGGCGACGCGAGTGTCTGCGCTGGCCCGGATGATGACGAAGCGATCGGCGGTCAGCCGGTCCAGTTTCTTCTTCGCCGCGTTGTAGGCGGCCTCGTTGATCTTCGGAGTGACGTCGACAGTCTGCTTGCCGGTCAACGCGGCGAGCTTGGTCCTCGCAGCCGCGTCGTCTACCTGCGCGGCAAGCTGGATGACCTGTGCCCTGACCAGGTTCTCCAGCTGGGCGATGGCCGCCGCGTCATCCACCTGGACCGTGAGCCTGACAGTGATGGGGCGGGCCAGCTTCGTCAGCGCGGACGCGGCGGCCTTGCCGTCCAGCTTGGCCGTCAGCCCGATAATGCGGGGCTTGCTGAGGGCGGTCAGGCCGCTCTTCGCCGCATTGCTGTCGAGCCTCGCGGTGAGCTTGACGGCGCGGTCTTTGACCAGGGTGCGCAGCGAGGCTGTGGCGGCTTTGTCGTCGAGCTTCCCTGCGATCTTGACAGTGCGGCTCTTGGCCAGTGCCGTCAGCTTGGTCCGGGCGTCCCTGTCGTCGAGCTTGGCCAGGATCGACGCGCTGACCTTCTTTGTCCTCAGCCGGTCGATCGCGCGGTCGTAGGCGGTCTCGTCGGCTGTGACCTCGACGTAGCCCTCGGCGATTCGGAAGCTACCCGCCACCCTCTGTTCCTCCAACGCTCACGAGCCCCGGGAAGCGAGCCCGGAACTGGGTCAGCGAGACCTCACTGACCTCGCTGTCGCCGCGCCCGGCCGGGGCGGCGGTGCTCGTGCGGGTTGGGGTGGTGTTGCGGGCCGGCTGCTGGCGGTCGCGCTCGGCATCAGCGCGGGCCGCCATCACTCCGGTGTAGGCGGTCAGTCGGTGTGCCAGCGCGAAGTAGCGGCGGGCGTTGACGGTGGTGGCGTCGGCTTGCTCAAGGTCGATGCCGTAGATGGCCAGGAAGTCGGCGTCCAGGTCGTCCAGGTGGTCCAGGACCCAGGCGACTTCGGCGATGCGGTCCCAGACGGGCTCCGAGAGGTCCGGCCGGCCGAAGCCGTCGCGCAGGAGCCGCAGCCACGCCGGGCCTACCGGGCCGTCGCTTTTCCCTCCTCCTTCTCCCCGCGGCCGAGGGACAGGTCGACAACGATCTGGATGATCCGCTGCAGCTGCTCGTCCGTCAGAGCGCGCGAGGACTCCAGCGCCTCGTACGCTTCCTCGCCCAGCACCCGGGTCAGCAGGACCGGGGCGGCGAACTGCTCGCCCATCTCGCCGGCGGTGCGCAGGTACTGCAGGGCCACTCCGGGCGGGATGTCCTTGGGGATCGTGTACTCGGTGTCGCCTATGTAGAAGAGCGGCACGCGCTCTTCCTCGATGTCGTCGTCGGCGGCGATCCGGATCGGTTCGAAGTCGAGGGGCGTTGCGGCGCCGGTGGGCTTGGCCGCGGCGCGCTTTCGGGCCGCGGTGGTCTGCCGGGTGCGTGCGGGGGTGGATGCCATGGGTGGTGCTCCTCGGGATGGGCAGGGGCTGGGGGCGGCCGGGCCTAGGAGGTCTGGTCGACGATGTGGAAGGGGGCGATGCTGGCGCTGACGTAGTGGCCGCTCAGCTTGATCGGGATGAGGGTCTGCTTGTCCTTGGTGTAGGCCAGCTCGGTGGAGTCGGTGTTGAGCATCCGCCGGCCGATGACGCGGCGCCGGAACTGGTTCGGCGCGTACCCGTCCATGATCACGGCGAAGTAGTTCGGCTGCGTCGCCGAGCTGGACACGTTGGGGTCGTAGGACTTCCAGCCCGCCCCGGACGCGGCGGTGCCACCGTTGAGGCTCATGGACAGGTTCTCCAGGGTGGCCTCGGCCAGCGACGTCTCGATGGTGAAGTCGACCTTCGTCAGGCGGGAGCCGACGCGGACGGTGATCTGGTCGACCTCCAGCTCCGAGTAGGTCTGGTCGACGCTGAGCTTGACGCCGTCCTGGGTGCCGCCCAGGTCCGTCCAGCTCGACGCCGGAGGCACGGCGTTGACCGCGGTGTCGGCCGGCTCGGTCGCGCCGAACGCCCCGCTGTACAGCGACGCCGGGCCCTGGATGAGGTTGGTGGTGGTGACGGCCATGGGTCAGCTCTCCTTGCTGAGGGCGGTCTTCTTCGGCGCGACGGCCGCGGGCTGCGGAGCGGGTTCGGGTGCGGCCGGGGCCGCGGTCGCCGGCGGTACCTCCTCGGTGGCGTCCTCCTCGACGAGGAGGCCCTGCCGCTGCAGGTCGACATACTCGGAGTTGTCGACCTCGATCTCCTGGTCGGGGCGCATGGTGGTGCGGACGGTCGGCATCAGCGGTAGTCCTCTCGGCGGAGCGGGAAGGTGTGGTGGGCGAACTGCGGGTGGAACCGGAGCTCGATGGTCTGCTCGGGCGGGATGCTCGGCGGGCACGGCACGATCCGGATCGGGCCGGCGAGCAGGAACTCAAGCTCCGGCCGGCTGTCGTGGACGATCGTCCGGCCGTTCCAGCTGAGGAGCTGCCCGTGCGGGGTGTCCTCCTGAATGGCCCACTTCACGAGGGCACCTCCGTCCAGGCGATGACCAGGCCCGGGATGCTGTAACGGGCGTACGACGAGGGGTCGTCGGGCACACGCCGGGGCTCGCCGGTGGTGTATGCGGACAGCACCCGCGCGGCCGGGTAGCCGGTCGGCAGGGCGACCGTCTGGGGGATGGCCGGGTGGTCGTAGCAGGCGGCCTGGATCGCCTCGGCCAGGACGGCGGCCTTGTTCCATGGCGGCTTCTGGCTCTGGGGGTTGACCGCCCAGCAGTCGACGCCGATCGCGGGTTCGCGTAGCGGCACGTACAGGTTGGGGGTGCCGCCGGCCACGGTGAGGGTGACGAACCCGCCATCCGCCCAGCCGAGGCTGCCGTCCGTGCCCGGCTTGGGCAGGGTGGTGGCGACCCGGTCGCCGACCACGGTCTTCAGCCAGGCGGTGGCCACCAGCTCGTGGGTGGCGCGCAGCGGGGGTGTGCTCATGCGGTCCTCCGCTGGAACAGGGCCGGCCGGAGGTACGGCTGAGCGTGGGTGCCGGGGTGGTTCACGCGGGCAACCGGGTGGTCGGCGCCCGGCCAGTGCAGCGCCTTCTTGTTACGCGGCAAGATGACGTGCGGGGCCGTGCCCATCTCGACGTCGGTGGCGTAGTTGCAGTCCAGCGAGCCGACCCGGAGGACCTTGTCGTGGACCTCGGCGCGGAGAGAGTCCGCGAGCCGGCCGGACCGCTTCGGCACGAAGTTCCGGGCGTCACCGAGGATGGCGGGGCCGATGGCGTGCTCCAGCCAATCGTTGATGGCTGCGTCGACGTGCGCGCGCGCTGACGGGTCGATCCGCATGCCGGATCGCGCCATGGCCGCCTCCTCTCCGAAGGTGGTGTCGTGCTGGCCGGCCCGGTCTCCCCGGGCGTGGTGGCCGTGTGCTGTTAGGTGGTGCGCCGCAGGTCCAGCCGGAGATCGGCTGTGGCCGCGGGGTTCGCCATCGAGGAGACGGCGTCGACGATGTAGAGGGCGCCGGTGCGCTCGTCACGCACTCGGTCCTGGTCCTGGATGTCCGTGCCGGCCGCGACGCGGGCGATGGCGTAGCGGACGATGCGGGGGGTGGGGTCGTCGCGGGTGGTGACGCGGCGGGACTGCTCGGTCAGGGCGGCCGGGACCCCGGACGCGACCGGGGTGTCGGTGTCCACCTCATCGCCGTAGCCGTCGGTCGTCGTGCCCCGCAGCACGGCGATGGTGGTGGTGGCCAGAGCGATCGGCATCACGGGCCTCCGGTGTAAGGGGCCCAAACGAGCGAGTCGTCGGTGCCGTCGGACAGCGGGTCACCGAGCAGCGGGCCGGCGCCCTCGATGGCCGAGCGGATGTGCACGGTCCGCGACCGCATCCACGACACCCGCTGCAGCGCCCGCTTGGCCATGGGAGCGAGGACCAGGCCGTCGCCGGTCAGCGTGGTGGAGACCTGGTCCTGCTGGATCTGCGTGGCATCCAGCCGCGTCTCCAGCCCGAACTGCCCTGCCAGCCACGCTGCCTGATAGGCGACGGCCCGGCCCAGCCAGTAGAGGTCGCGGCTCCGCATCCGCTCCGTGTCGGGGTAGACCCGGTTGGAGAAGACCTCGATCGCGGCCTGCGCCTGGGCAAGCTGCTGGTCCGTCACCGAGACGCCCGTGGCGTCGATGACGTCCTGCGCAGCGCACCAGGCCTGAACCATGGGTCAGCCCTCGGCCTTGCTGCTGCTGGTGTCCTTGTCGTCGGCCTCGATGACGTCGCGCGGCGTGGTGGTGTCCTCGGGCTGGTGGTCGACGGAGGACGGCACGGTCTCCACCGAGTAGGTGAGGACGACCGAGACGCCGTCCGGGTGGTCCTCGGCGCCGTCGAACGAGGCCTCGCCGCGCGGGTGCAGTCCGCGCTGGATCGCCTCGTTGTGCACGGCGGCCTTGTTCGCCTCGTGCTGGTACTCCTCGCCCGTCCAGTTCCGGTCGTGGACGACGAACTCCTTGATGTGCCGCGTGCCCTCGGCGCCGTCGGCGGACCGTTCGTCGACCTCGACCTCGGGCGCGCCGGCCTTGGCGGGGAACTGCCGCTGCCGGACCTGCTCCGTGTCCTCGGCCTTGGCGGCCTGTTCCTGCTCGGTGCTGGCCGCCTTGCTGCTGGTGGTCTTCCTCGCTGCCATGGCTCACCTCCCTGCTGTGTGGCCGTACCGCCCGGAGCCGGCGGGCGGTACGGCGTACTGGGGGTGGGTCAGCCGACGAGGATGCTGGCGCCGTTGGGGTGGCCGTAGGCCCAGCCGCGGCGGGCGCGCATCTTGAGGATTGACTCGTCGGTCAAAGCGCTGAGTCCATCCCTGCCGTCGATGAACACGGACTCCGGGCCGCTCCTCACGCCGAGGAGCATGAGCTCGGGGTTGACGAACGCCATGATCGGCCGACCGGTGGGGCTGGGCGTGGCGGTCGCGGAGATCTTCGCGCCGAGGCTCCAGCGGACGGGCACGCTGAAGATGGTGTCGGGGGTACCGGCGCCGTTCTCGTTGAAGATCGGACGGTTCTGGGAGTCGAGGACGCCACGCAGCGACTTGCGGAAGGCCGGGTGGGCGATGGCGTACATCGACCCGGGGTCGAAGTAGTCGCCGGATTCCACGGCGCCGATCGCGGTGGAGAACTCGCTGTAGGTCGGCGCGCCCGAGCTGGAGGCAGTGACGATGTTCGTGCCGCCCGTGTAGCCGAGGGTGCCGTCGGTCGTGTTCAGCAGCTGGTACAGGCTGGTGAACGGGACGGTGGTGCCGTTGCTGGCCGCGGACACGGCGAGCGTCGCGTTGTCGATCATCTTGGCGTAGGACTTCGACCAGCCCAGCATCTTGGCCTCGATGACGTTGGCCACCGAGTCGTCGATGTCCTCTTCCGCCAGCCTGGCCGCCTTGCCGAACTTCACCGCCGACAGCAGGACTTCGTCGTTGAGGCTGGTGTCCTCACCGTAGGCGCCGCCCTTGGCGACCACGTCGACGCCCATCCCGGCGGTGCGGGGGACGTGCTTGGTGTCGGAGCCCATGGGGATGCGGGAGGCGAGGGCTTCGACGGCGGAGATTTGGTTGATGCTCTGGATGACCCGGCTGGTCTCGTACTCTTCCGGGATCCAGGCCTCAAGCGTATTGCGTGCCACGGGGGCCCTCCTGCGGGCGCGTGATGGGGAAGCTGGTCGGCTCGGGCCCCATCACGGGCGCCTTCGCAAGCAAGGTCGTCAGCGCGATTCGATCACCGAATCAAAGCTCACAGGCTCAATGTACCTTCGAACATCAAGCTTTGCCCAGCAGCTTGGCTGCGTGGATCTCCGCCGTCGACCGCGGCTTGTTCGGCGCCGCCGGCCGGGGCGCCCCCGTGGGCCGCGGCTTCGGCTTCCGCTCCGGCACCGCAAACAGCTCCGGGTAATCCCGGGTCAGCTCGGCGATCGCCGCGTCCAGCCCGGACACGGCGCCGTCCTCGTCGACGTCCAAGCCGTCGAGGTCCACCAGCTTGAGTAGCCGCTTCAGCCGCGACTCGCCCTTGTCCCGCGCGGTCTCCGCGTTCGGGTCCTTCTCGTCCTGTAGGAACGCCAACGCCCCCGCCTCGACGAGTGCGCCCCGTACCGCGGTCCGCACCAGGGGAGTGCGGTACCGCTTCTCGCCCTCCTCGCGGGCCTCGCGCAGCGCCTTCTCGTGCTCGGTCTCGTCGCCGCGCGCCTTCTCCTCCAGCTCCTTGTTCCGCAGCCGGTGCCGCTTGGCGTCCTCGTTGGCCTTCTTCAGCGCGGCCTGCGTTCGCGCCCACTCGTCCTTGGAGGGCGGCTTGAACTCCTCGTCCGGCTCGGTCTTCTTCGCCGGCGGTTTCGGCTTCGGTGTCTCCTCCGGCTCCTCGTCCGGGGCTTCGTCCGGGTCCGTCTCCGCCTCAGGCTCCTCGTCGGGGACCTCGATGTCCGGCCCGCCGTCGTCGGTCTCGGCGCCGCCAGCGATGATGTGGATCGGCCGGCCGTCGGTGCGGTAGCCGAGGATCGTGCCCGGCGGCAGGCTGATGCTGTCGGCTTGGTCGTCGGTGGGGTGGATGCCCATGGTGTTCTCCCATCACGGGGTCGGCGGCGGCCCATCGGCGGGCGCCGGGGTCTGCGCTGGAGCCCTACCGCACGGGCTCGTAGGTGGCCTCGAAGATGTCCGGCTTGCAGGGGTAGTGCTCGCCTTGCACGCCAGTGATGATCCAGTCGCCGGGGCAGACGGTGTGCCCACCTTCGAGGGTGTCGATCCACCCATGCTCGTGCCAGGTTCGGCCGCACAGCTCGTGGGTCTTGGTTCCCTCGTACTCCGCCTCAGGGCGGCGGAAATATCGGACGACTGCGCCTTCTCGATCGGCTGGCCCATCGTCGGGGTGGTCGCCGTTCCGGTGCCACTGGTGGGCTTCGATCTCGACGGGCTTTTTGCGGAACTTCGGCATGGGGTTCGGCTCCTTGAGTGTCAGGCGGCGGCCGGGAAGCGGCCGGTTCGGAGTGCGGCGCGGGCGCGGGCCTCGACCGCAGGCAGAAGGTCATCAACGGCCCGCAGCAGCTCCCGCGCGGCACGCAGCCGGACAGCACGAGACTCCGACGGCCGGCCGACGCCGTAGCCGATGGACCGCTCGGCCTCGCGACGCAGCGCCTCCGGGAACGGTGTCCCGGACGTCTTCCACGCGTCACTCCAGGGAACGGCGCGGCAGCGGCAGTGCGCGTGCAGCGGCGGCCCGTCCACCCCGGCCGCCCGGGCGCGGCGCTGGCGCGGGTCCCAGGACAGGCCGCCCGGGAACGGCTCGCCCGGCGGGGCGGTCCGGCCGGTGTAGGCCAGGCAGCGCACGCACGCATCGGCCTCCGACACCCACACCCGCAGCGGCGCGGTCGCGCGGACGACGACGTCCAGCCCTTGGTGGACCGCGGTATTGATGACCCACGCGATGTGCGCACGCACGGCCGGCAGGACGGCCCGGGCGGCGCCGAGCCCGGCCAGCATGTGCGACCACCGCGACACCCGGTCCGGGTGCAGCAGGAACAGGGCGCGGTCGCGGCGTTCGGCCACCATGTCCCGGACGCGGCGCGCCTCAGCCAGCAGGACGCGACTCACCGACGGCACGCGCGGCTCCCTGCGCCCCCGGCCGGACGCGGCACGCACGAACTCGGAGCCCTGCCGCACCCCCATGACCAGCGCGGGCCCCAGCCCATCGGCCAGCACCGCGGGCGCCCGACGCGCGAGGTCATCCAGCAGCCGGACGGCGGCGGCCCGGGTCGCTGCAACGATGCGGCGCAGTACGTCCCCGGGCGCGGCCGGCTGGTTCGGGCCGCCGTACGCGCGGGTCCACGCGGTGAGCGTGCGGCGAACGAGCTCCTCGAACGCGCGGTCCATCCCGAGCAGGGCCCGCCCGGCGAGCCGGTTCTCCAGGTCGACGACCTCGCCCGTGTGGTCGTCCTGCACCAGGCGGGTGAGGTGCTCGCTGGAGTACGGCATCAGCTCTCCTCCTGTGCCTGCGCGAGCGCTTCAAGGTCGTCGATGGCGCCGGTCATGAGCGCGGTGACCTGCTCGGAGGTGATGACGCCGAGCGCGGCCGCGGAGCCGAGCTTCTGCGCGGAGTCGGCGAGCGATGCGAGGACGTCGACGCGGCGCTGCAGCTCGGCGTCGTCCGTACCCGAGAGCCACGCATCAACCTGCTCAGCGCGGTAGCCGGCCTCCATCAGCGCCTGGCGCCGAGGTACGCCGGCCTCGATCTTCGCCTTGACGGTCTGCCAGCCCTCGGCCGTCGACACGGACCGGGCCGGTACCCAGTCGACGTTGACGACCGGGTCCTCGATGCCGAGGCGGCGCAACGCGAAAACGAACGCCTCATGCAGGGCGGCGCCGTAGCTGGTCTGCCGGTTCTCCACCTTCGAGATGAACGGTCCGTCCTCCTCGCGGTAGGACTCGCCTGAGCGCTGGCTCGACTGGGGGTCGAACAGGCGCAGCGGTGTCTCGGTGATCTGGGCCATGGCCCGCACGTTGAACATGATCGGGTCGAGGAACACCTGCGGGTTCGCGGCGTCGAACTGACCGACGGCCTTGTAGCCGCGCAGCAGCCACATCTCGCCCGGCCCGGCCTTCAAGCTGCTGTCCTCCCCCGAGTCGCTCGGCCCGAGGCCCTTCTCGTTGAGGGGCCAGTCGCCGTCATCCCAGTCACCGGGCTCAAGGTCGCTGGTGTCGGTAGTGGAGGTCTCGGTCAAGGCGTAGCGCTGCGGTGCGCCCTGGTAGTCGACCGTCCCCATGTGCGTGGCCTGCAATTTGGTGATCGCGTTCTGCGGGCCGTACGCGCCATAGTGCTCGGGCACGCCGTAGGGGCGATCGTTGCGGAAGTGGAAGACCGGCTGTTCGTTCCAGTCGTGCTCGATCGACCAGGACTCGGGGTCCTCTGGGTCGGCCGGCCAGGGGTGCCAGTCGCCGGCCTGGTCACCGCGCGAGTTCTCCCCGGTGGTCCAGCGTTCGGTGCGGTCGTCGTACAGCAGCTCGACACGCTCGTACCGGCCTTCGCACCACTTCTTGATGGTGAAATTCTTCTTGCGCGGGTTGTCCTCGCTGTAGAAGACGCGCACCGTCTGCGGAGAGTTGTAGAACATCTCGACCCGGACGACGTTGCCTTGGGCGTCCTCGACGGGCAGCACCATGAGGTAGGCGTCGCCGTACTCGCCGGCCCGGCGGAACAGATCCGGCAACTCGATGTTGAGCTGGTTGTCCTGCCAGATCTTCGAGATGAGGGTGTTGGTGTCCTCGTCGGGGCTGGTGATCGAGGCGACCTTCAGCCGGTTGGTGATGGCGTTCACCGGCGTTTTGGCGAAGTTGAGGTCGAAGTCGATGCGGTGAGCGGCGAGGGCACGGCGCAGGCGGACGCTGGTGAAAACCTCGGGGACCTTGCCGTCGTAGTACAGGGCGGCCTGGTCGTAGCCGGGACGGGAGCCTTCCAGCTCTTCGATTCCGAGCATGAGGTCGGCGAGCGACTCGTCATCCAATGCGTCCTCCCACCCGTGACCTTTGATTCGAAGGATAGACGGTCATTCGAGTGGCGTCATGCGTCACGACATGCGCCTCGTGCCTTCGAAATGAAGCCGCTACGCGTACGCCGCCGTACGAGCAGACGGCGCCGCCCGCTTCATTGGCGGCATGAACCGGCGCACCGCCGACCCCACCGCGTCGACCATGTCGTCGTTCGGGCCCTTCGGGAACGTGCACATCTGCTGCTCCAGCTCCGGCAGTCTGCGCGCGTGCAGCACCCGGCCCCGCTGATACAGGCCGAGCAGCCCCTCCGCCCGCGCGAACTTCGGCTCGTTCTGGTGGACCGTCTTCACCTTCACCGGCATGTCGTGCAGGATCGCCTGCCAGGCGTCGCCGCCCTGGTTGACCTCGATCAGGATCAGCCCGATCCGCGGGAACTCATCCAGCAGCGCGAGGACACGGTCGCGGAGCTCCGGGCCCGGCCGCACCTTCAGCGCCATCGCCGCGTGCACGGTGCATCGTTGGCGCTGGGCCGACCAGGACACGACGGCCAGTCCGGTGAAGTCGGACGCCCGCTTCGCAGTGGTGGCCGGGTCGATGCTCAGCATCATGTGGGTGATCGGGTCTGCGCCGGTAATCGGGTCAACCCGGTCGGCGATGTTCAGGGTGCCGTCGAGGCGGTCCAGCACGGCCGGCGGCTCCGGGTAGCGGAAGTCGTCCGGCGTCCACAACGCCCCGTCCGCGGCCAAGGGGTCGTTCGCCATGTTCTTCGCATAGCTGCGGGTGTGCCGGATCTCCAGCAGGTAGCCGATCGGCCACTTCGCCGGCCACATCGACCGCTCCGTGCCGTCCGGGCGCTGCACGATCGGCAGGCTGTGGTGCGCGCGGATGCCCTCGTCCCGGATCCAGTCCTCGACGTGGACGCCCTTCGCTGCCTTCACCAGCTGGTGGATGATGCTGCCCGGCATGGTGACAGTCCCGCAGATCGCGACGCGGGCGTAGATGTTCAGCGGCAGGATCGCGTCCAGCAGGGTGGTGAGCCGCTTCGCCGCGAGCTGCGCGGAGTACGACGCCTCGTCCGGCTCGATGTCGTCGCACAGCAGCAGGTCGGGGCGTTTCTCCTCGACCTTCATGCCGAGCGCGCTGGAGTCGATGCCGTGCGCGGCGAAGATGAACCCGGACTTGGCGATGTACATGCTCTGGGTGTCGGCGACGTTCTGCCCGGACGGGCGCTTGGCCGCGGTGCAAAGGTCGGGGAAGTCGCGGCGGAGCAGGGCGTTGCCGTCCAGCTCGCGTTTGAACGTGGACAGGTGCCGCTCAGCCTGCGTGGCCGCTGAGGCGAACGCGGCGGCGAAGCGGACGTGGCCGTGCGCGGCGGCCCACATCGGCAGGATGAGGAACCACCAGGTCGTTTTGCCCGTGTTGCGGGGGGCGATCCAGGCGTCGCGTTCCTCGGCTGGGCCGGCGGGCGGCCGTATCCAGCGGCGGGCGGCGCGGCACCAGGCGAGGTGGGCATCCCCGAAGCTGATCCGGCCTTCCTCGTCTTTGAGGTGGTGGCGGAGGTAGACGAGGGCGAACAGCAGTGGGTCGAGGCGGGTGAGGACGCGCCGGCCTTCGGGGTCGGCGAGGAGCCGAGGGTCGAACTGGGCGAGGTAGGCGTCCAGGTCGAAGGTCTCGGCGTCCAGGCCGCGGAGGTAGCCGGGTGTGCGGGTTGCGGTCGTCACCGGGTCAGGCCTCGGTCGGGCCGTCGAGGATCTGCTGCTCTTCCAACTCGGTGCGGGCCTTGGCCTCGCGGAGCATCTCCTGCAGTTCGAGGTCCTGCTGCGTCACCTCGTGCACCGTGGCGTCGACCTTCGTCGGCTGGTCGAGGCCGAACAGCTTCCGGAAGCTTTCGCGCGCGCGGAGCGCCCGGTCGACCGCGCGGAGCTTGATGTCGTAGTCCGGGAGCGGGTTGCCTTCGGCGTCGTAGACGATCCGGCCGTGGGAGACCATGACGTGGTCGGCCTGGAGGATGTCGAGCACCTCGTCGTACATCGCTTCGAGGCGGGAGGCTTCCATCTCGACGAGCTCTTTGGCCGGGCCGAGGCAGGCGTCGCGGAGGGCGTTGCGGACGGCTCGGATGGCGCCGGCTTTGTCGATGCCGAGTTCGTCGGCGATCTGCTGGTAGGTCCAGTGCTGGGCGCGGAGTTTGGCCGCGTGGGCGTCGCGTTTGGCTCCTTGGAGGGTGCGGGTGTATCGGCCGCGGCCGTCGCGGTCGTCCTGGTGCGGGTTGCCTGCCATGGTGCGCCCCTCCTCATCTGGGTACCTTTGAATCGTAGGCGAACAACTTGTGTGATCTTTGTTTCTGCGGCGAGGAGTGGGGTGCTGGCTATGGTGTCCGACCGAGGCGGCCGCTACGGGTTCGTGTACCGATCCAGGCAGAAGGTCTACCGGGCGCTGCGCCGCAAGGGCATGTCGAAGTCCAGGGCGGCACGCATCTCCAATGAAGGCTTCACGAGGGCTGGACGTAGCCTGATGGCGCGCAAGGCCGCGAAGACGCGGCAGATGCGCGGGCGGAAGCGGCGCTGACGCCAGGGTGGTGGGTGGCGGAGGCCCCGGAGCCGGGCGGTGGCTCCGGGGCCTCACGTATCCGAGGGCTGATCTGTGGGAACCGGTGTCTGCTGTCGGTGGCCGGCGGTAGCATCCCGGCACCGCGCGCGCTGGGGAGCGTGCGCTCTGTTGGGGGGTTGTGATGGGTGGAGGCTGTAGGGACTGTCGGACGTGCACGATGCCGGGGTTCGCTCGGCTCGGGCAGGACTGGGCGGTCGGGTTCATGCATCTGATGACGGCGGGGATCTCGTGGGTGGTGAAGCGGGGTGGGCTGCGGCATTGTCCGCAGTGCAGGCATCTGTATTCGCGTCATCAGCGGCGGTCGGATGGGTCGTTCATCGACTGATTGCGCGCAGGACGAAGGCCCCGCACTCGGGCGTGTGCGGGGCCTTCAGTTCGCTCGGGGTCAGGCGTTGGGGATCTCATCGGCGGTGACGGTCTCGAAGTGCCGCCACCGGCCGCCCTCCCACTGCTCGACGCGCGCGGTGTCGGCGGGGCTGGCGCCTCCGAGAGCGGCGCGGATCAGGGTGTAGGCCTTGGCTTCGCTGGTGTGGGCGGACTCGGCGCGAACGTCGGGTCCGGTGAGGATCACGCGCCACGGCTTGCGGGGCTTGGTCATGGGGTTCGTCCTGTGGTGTCGGGCGGTCAGGCGGCGGCGCGTTCGGCGCGGCGCCGGTGGATGCGGTTGGACAGGATGATGGGCCGCGCCTTGGAGTCTCGGTAGCCGAACGGCACCATCGCGCGCGTCTCAGCCTGCCGGTCGGCTGCTGCCTCGCTTTTGCGCTCCAGGATGGTCTGCAGGTTCGTCACGGCAGCGGTCCTTTCGGTGGCGGTGGGTTGAGCGTATGGCGGGGGTCAAGCGGCGAGGGCCCGCTCCCTGTGAGCGGGCCCGGGCCGGTCAGGCGCGGGTGAGGCGGGCGAAACTCTCGGTGAACTCCGCGATCAGGGCGAGGGCCCCGTCCGGGTCGTCGGCCGTCCAGCAGCAGACGGGCTGGCTGTACGGGGTCTCGGAGTCGTCCGGGTCCGTGTTCAGCCACCACGACTCGACGGTGATCCGGCCGTCGGGGAGGGTCTGGGCGGTGATGAACCCGCCGGGCAGCGGGGTGAACGGGGGGACGGTCGTGGTGGCGACAGTGGCCATGGGGGTTCTCCTCTCACGCCGCGAGGGCGAGGCGGGCGGCGCGCTTCCACTGCTGCCGCTCGCCGCGCTTCACGCGCCGGCGGGCGGTCCTGCGGTCGCGGCCGGGGGCCTGTCCGCAGCAGTGGCAGTCGCGTCCGCCGGGGCCGTCGGGGCAGTTGCGGCCGATCATGCGAGGCATTCGCGTCTCCGTTCGATCAGGCGGCGGGCCGGTACGGGCCCCAGCTGCCGGTCATCACAGGGTTGTGCGGCCGGTCCTCGACCTCCAGGGGCAGGTCGGACCAGACGAGGTGGGTGATGCCGAGGTCGATGGCGGCGGCCACGCGGTGGTGCCCGTCGACCAGCCAGGGCTGCCCGTTGTGGGTGCGGATCATGATGGGGAGTGCGATGCCGTCCTGGCGGATCTCGTCCAGCAGCTCGGCATAGTGCTCGGAGCGCCGCTTGTGGTCGAGGACGTCCTGGACGGTGATGCAGTCGGGGGTGTCGTCGTCGTCCGGGGTGAGCATGTCCAGGACGGTCACGGTGGGGATGATGCCGAGCATTTCGGAGTCTCCGTTCGGTCAGGTGGTGATGGTCCAGCGGGTGAGGCTGCCGTCGCCGTGGCGGATGGTCCGGGTGGTTCCGTCGGCGGTGACGTCCCAGCCCCGGAGGAGCGCACTGGCGGCTTCCGCCTGGACGTGGCCGCCGCACACGGTGGGCTGGCCGGCGGGCTGCCAGGTGCGGCCGTTGTCGTGGCTGATGTGGTCGATGTAGCGGGCGTCCTCGTCCAGGTCGGTGACACGGGGGTCGGCGTGGACGGTGCGGTGGTGGTCGGCGTAGTCGCGGGAGGACTGGGTGGGAACCAGGCGGCGGGTGGTGGACGGGTTCACGGCGGGCTCCTAGGCGGCGAGGGCGAGGCGCGCGGCGGCGGTGCGGTACGCGGGCTTGCGGGGCCGGTAGATGACGGCGATCGCGGCGACCTCGGCCGGGGTGTAGCGGGTGCAGGCGCGGGCGCGGCCGTGGGTGTAGGAGACGGAGGGGGTGCCGGTGACGCCGGCCTTGGTCGCGTTCTTCCGGAGGGAGCCGGCGACCGAGCGGGCCTCGCGCGGGGCGAGGCCGGCGGCGATGCAGTGGGTGGCGAGGGTGCCGGTGCCGGTGCGGCGGATGCGGCCCTGGGCGGAGGTCTGGGTGCGGCGGGCGCGGAGGGTGGCGCGGCGGGTGCGGTTGGCGGCGATCATTTGGTCCCCCTCGTTCTTGGTGTACGTACACCGTAGCGCGAGGTGTACGTACACCGCAAGGGGTTCGGGCTATCCAGCTGTACGTACACCCGGTACCGTGGGAGACATGCCAAGCAGCCCGAAGACCCAGCACCGCTCAGTCCGCATCAGCGACGACGACTGGGCCGACCTGCTCGCCGCCGCGAAAACCCAAGGCAGCGACCGGGGCACAGTCATCAAGGACCTCGTCGCCTGGTATCTACGCCGGCCCGGCGCGACCATGCCGAAGCGGCCCGAGTCGGGCTCCTGGAAGCCGGAGCGCCCGGCGAGCAGCGAGGAGAAGACCGCATGAACGAGAGCGTCGACCCCTATGAGCTGCGCGCCCGACTGCACCGCATTGCGGCCGGTCAACTGCGCGCGGCCGCCGCCGTGCTGGCCACGAAGTCGATGAGGCAGTTCACCGACGCCTTCAACGCGGGCGTGACGCGAGACGTGGCCCAGCATCCCGACTTGGCCGAGCTGAACGCGCAGATGGACGGCTTCTACGGCGCGGGCCCGGTGCGCCCGGACGAGGAGCCCACGTGAACCTGAAGGCATTCCTGCGCACGATGCTCCGTCGGCCCCGCGGCGGTGCCGTCACGCACCGGCCAGACGATAGCCCCCTGATCGCCCTCAGTCCCGGCCGCCCGATCACGGACCCTGATGAAGCCGAAGCACTGGGGCTGACCGCCAACGCCAGAACGATGCGCGCAAACGAGGAGCCAACGCAATGATCGTTCCTCTGCTGCTCAGTCTCACCGTCCTCTACGGCGCAGCGTGCGGCCTGTACGGCACCACACCGCACGCGCCGCTGATCCTCCGCTGGCCGCTGCCGATCTGGAACCGGATCGCGCACGACTGGCGGCGCCCCCGTCCGCGGCCCGACTACGCGCGGATCGCCCGACTCGAACGCGAACTCGGCATCGGGGACGACATTCCCACCGCATGACGACGGCCCCGCCCGGACACCCGGTGCGGGGCCGCTGCAGTGGTGTTACTCCCCGTCCAACTGTGCAGCGAGCGCGTTGAACGCGGTCACGTACTGGTTCGCTGCCCGGAGCGTGCTCGACTCCGGCGTCACCTTGTACGTCTGTGCCGCACCGTTCCCGAACACCACATTGATCACCGCGGCGCCCTTGTTCTTCCGACCCGTCATCGCAGCCGAGGCTCCCAACGTCGCCGCGCCGGCAATCAGCCGCGTGGCCGTCCATGCCTTGTGCGCGCCTGCGTCGATGAACTCAGCCTGCCCTCCGCGGATCGGGCCCAGGCTGGTCTGCCCCATCTTGGAGGCCGGCCAAGGACGCATGAGGGCTGCCTGGTTCATGGTCACCTCGGCGGGGTGGTCTTCTCGCCAGATCTTCAGTTCGAGGCGTTCCTCCGCGCGCTGGTCGGCTGCTGCCTGTCGCTGCTTGCGGCGTTCCTCGCGGGCGGCGGCGCGCTCGGCTGCCTTCTCTGGGTCTCGGTTGAACAGCATGGTGCCCCCCTTGCGTTGTTGATCGGAGCATCATCTGGGTTTCGGGAGGCGCGTGATGGCGTCGTCACAGGACTGTGACCCTGCGGCGGCGCAGCAGTAGACCCCGCCACGACGGGGGGCGTGGCGGGGTCAGGGTTCAGTGTGGCAGTCAGCCGTGGTGCGTGATGTCAGTACGGCCGAACCACTTCTGCGTCACGTGCGTCTCGTGGCGGACGTTCACCACGCTCCGCCCGCGCACACTGCCGGCAGCGAGGAGCAGCGCGGCCAGCATTGCCAGCCCGCTCGTCCCCATAAGGGCCACCCCGGCGGCCAGCTCGTGCAGCCCGAAGCCGACCCCCGCGCCCGCTGCGCCGACACCGACGCCGCCAGCGAGCATGCGCTGTGCGAGCGGATCGAAAAGCGGCTGCGGGGTCAAGTCCCGCGGTGCCGGCATGGGCATCGGCTGAACGTACTCCCTCAGCACCGGCACCATCACGTTCGGGTCGGCCCCGGACGGCACCCAGGCAACCGCGGGCCGTTCGGCGCGCAGCTCGACGCCAGCGGGGTGGACGGGACGCTGCTCGACGGCTGGGGCGTAGCGCTGGTAGGGCTCGGACAGCATCACGACTCCTGAGAGCGGTCGGGGCGGACGGCGTAACGGCCGAAGCGGGGCTTGTGGACGCGCGAGTCCGCGGCGAGCCACCGGCCGATCGTGGCCGCGTGCGGGACTTCCTGGGCGGGATGCTGGCGGGCGAAGCAGTCACGGATCGCCTCAGGACCGATGCCGTCTGGGCCAGCCTTCTCGACGATGCGGTAGACCATCTCGCGGCGCGGGTCACCGTCTTCCCCGCCCGGCGCGGGCTGCTGGGGATCGACAGTGGGCGGCTTCCAAGTCAGGCCGCCGCCGCTGAGGATCTCCTGGAACCGAGCGTCAAGGTCGCCGTCGCGGCTGCTGGTCTCGCTCATCGCCTCGTGCAGGCGGCGGCGGGCGGCCTCGGCCTGGTCGATCGTGGCCTGCGCGTCGCCGCCGGCCGGGGTGATGCCCCAGTCCGCGGTGATGCCTCGGCCGCGCGGCGTGGGAGGCTCCGGGGTGGACTCGACGACCGGCGTGGGCTCGGGGGCGGGCCCGCCGAAGAGGTGGTCGGTTCCGATCCATCGCTTCTCGTACGCTTCGCCGGCCGCGCGGCGGGACAGCTCGTCGAGCTCGGGGTGTCGCTCGGCGGTCGCGCGGACGATGTCGAGGATCTGCGACGGGCGCATCCGGTACACCTTCATCGGGTGGACCTGGCCGTCGCCGTCCCGGACGAGTGCGCACCCCGGGTAGGGGGCGTCTTCCGCGCTGGCGTTGTGGTTGTAGCCGAAGAAGTAGTTCAGCTCGGAGTCGTCGGCGACCTTCATCCCGGCCTTGAACGTGGACTGCTTCAGGATCTGCGGGTCGGACAGGACGTCCTGGGTGGCGCGTAGACCGCTGGTGGTCTCGTTGACCGCGGCGGCGCGGGCGATCTCCAGGGTCTGGATCAAGTTGTCGGCGATCGCGCGCAGCGTGTCGTTGCGCCGGGACCGGGTGGAGAAGATCTCCGCGCCCTCGTCGTTGAAGACACGGATCTCCGGGACCTCGGCGTCCACCGGGAGTTTGTCGTCGTTGGCGGCGATCTCCCGATCCTGATAGCCGACCTTCCTCGCCTTCGCGACCCGCACTAGCGCGGTCGCCATGCCGAGCGCCTGCTCCGGGGTATCGGCCACCCAGTCGATCGGCGGCCGGCCCGGCTTGCCCGCGGCGGCCCACGCGCGCATCCACTTCAGGGCGAGGCCCCCGCCGTTGAGGTCGATGACCCAGGTGATCGAGTCGACCATCCTGCACTGGTTGGCGATCATCACGTTGAGCAGGTTCGTCTTACCCGACCCGCGCTGCCCGACGACCAGCATGGACGCCTGCCGGTTGACCGGCCCCTCCGGCATGCCGTCGCGGAGGATGCCTAGCGGGGCGGGCGCGTTGACGGTGAGCGGCGAGTAGTCCTCCGGGTAGTACACGTCCTCGACGAGCCTGTTGACGGTCGAGACGTGGATGAGGACTGCGCCGCGGTGCGCGCCGGGCCCGACGTCGACGCCGCACCCTTCGGGGAGGCGGGCGTCCGCGGCGAGCTGCTCCTTGTAGACGGCGACGTCCTTCCAGCGGGTGCCGCCGGCGCCGCACTCGCCGTCGAGGCTGAACCCGCCGCCGCCGTCCCACACCTCGACGCCGACGATCTGCACGACCGCCCCGGCGCAGACGCGGACGATGCGGTCTTCCCACTCGTCCGCGATGGCTTTGCGCTTGCCGTCCAGGGTGGCGCGCCGGGCGGCGGCTTCCTTCTCCGCGCGTTGTTCCTCGGCTTTCTCCTCGACGTGGTGTGCACCGGCCATCGCTGCGCCGAGGCCGAGGATGCCGGCGAGGAGGCTGCCCATGCCCCACTGCGACCACGGCCCGGAGACGATGGCCCACGAGCACCAGCCGCCGGCACCCAGCCAGCCCGCGGCGCGCAGCGCGAGCGTGGCCGTGGTGACGTTGTGGCGGCGGCCGGCGATGTGGCTGCCGGCCAGGCCGGCGCCCGCGGTGAGGGCGGCCCATTCCCACGGCATGCCGAGGGTGTGGCCGGCGTAGCCGACGGCGAGCGCGGCGGCACCGGTGTTGATGGGACCGGTGATGGCGCCGTGCTTGGCGTCCCAGTCGAGGTTCACAGCGTGCTCCAGTCGGCGAGTCAGAGGTTGGCGGAGACGTCCCACATGCGCTCGCCGGTGCGGGGGTTCTCCAGGCGGGCAATGTCGACGTCGTGGAGCTGGCGGAAGGCGGGCGTGAGTTCGGTGGCGAGTTCGGCCGCCTTGAGTTGCAGACCGTGGATCTGCCGCATGATCTCCACGATGTTCGGGTGGAGCGGCCAGCTCGCGTCCGCGTTCTCGACGGTCGTGGCCAGCGCCTCGGCGTGGATACGCAGGGCCTCCTCCAGGCCGGCGAAGTCCTGGCCGACCTGCAGCATCCCTTGCGGCTGGTAGGCGGCGGCGGCGCGGGCCATCTCGGTGGCGGCGGCGACGAAGTGGTGCCCTCCGGACATGGCGGTTCCTCCTGTGAACGTGACGGGGGTGGTAGGGCGCCGCACAGTGGCGGCGATGGACGGCTCGGGTGCGGTGTCCTGCTCGGCGCGGTTCTTACGGCGTCGCTTCCACACCGCCTTGAGTCGGTCGAGTGCGGCGGCGCGCCCGCGGCCCAGGAGGGTCCAGGCGCTGGCACCGAGCGCGCAGATGCCGTCCCACAGTGCGCCGCTGGCGCGGCGGGCCTGCTTCGCGGCGGCCTTGCTTGCGCGGGTGACGAGGGGGCGGCCGGCGCGGTAGGCGGCGCGGGCCGCCCGGTTGGCGGCGGCCTTCAGTGCGTGGCCGGTGCTGGAGGTGCGGGTCTTGGGTGTGGTGGTCTTGCCGGTGTTCTTCCCGGCGAGGTCTTTCGCGGCCTGCTTCAGCGCCTTCTTCGCGGTCTTCTGAGCCGCCTTCTGCGCGGCGGCTTCCGCCTTCTTCTGCTGCCGCTTCGTCGCGCCCGGGGTGTGGCTGCCGGAGCGGTGGCGGCCAGGTCCGCTGTGGTGGCTCGGACCGCTCTTGCGGAAGAGTCCGCCACCGGCGCGCTGACTCCCGCCACCCGCCACGCCACGGGAGCCGCCGCGCGAGCCGAGCCCGGACGAGCCGCCACCGCTACGCGACAGCGGACCGCTCGCACCGCTACCGGAGCGCGTAGCGCCACCGCTACGACCGCCACGCCAGCCGCTACCCGACCCGCTACCGCCGCGTCCGCCGCCCGTCCCGGACCCGCTACGCAGGCCGCTACCAGCGCCGCTACGCAGGCTGGAGGCAGTAGCGCGCCCGGCTTTCACCGTGGCGCGGCGGCGGAGCGTCGCGGCCGTAGCGCCCGCCACGATCACCGCTCCGGTAGCGGCCGCGGCGACCGGCCCGCCGACGTTGTACGCGGCGGTCGCGGCCAGGCTGGTGGCGTTGCCGGCGCCGGCGAGGACGGGGGCCATGGGCAGGCCGCGGGTGCGGCGCCGGCGGGTCTGCTGCTCGGGGAGCTCGGGGACGGGCCATTCGGAGGGCCAGGCCAGGACGGGGGACGGCCGGGCGGTGCCCTGTGTGGGGGGATCGGGTGGGGTGTCGCTGGTGGGCGTGGTCTCGGGGGCGGTCTTGGTGCGGGCCACGACGGTGCTCCGTTCACTGCGACTGTGACTCTGACTGCAGTCGGACTCTGATCGGGTGGGGGTTTCCGCTGCTCAGGGGGCGGACGGGGGGCGGGTTTGACTGCGGCTGCGGTCACGGTCACGGTCACGGCGCGCCTTGTCGTCGGCGTGAGCCATCACAAGGAAGACGATCGTGATCAAGGTCAAGGCGATGGCGGCGGCGAGAAGCATGAGGTTCCTTCGGGGTCAGGCGGCGCGGGGGCCGGGCAGGGCGGGGTTCTCGGCTTCGACCTGGCGGCGGATCTTCCCGGCCTGCGCCCGGCTGTTCGCCAGCCCGGCCTCGCCTAGGGCGTCGACGATCGCGCCCTCGGTGGGCCGGTGGCCGAGGTTCAGCCACAGGCCGCGGACGACGTACTGCGGGGTGCCAGGCTCGTAAGCCGGCACCGTCTGATCGGTAGTGGCATCGGGCATGGTGGCGGGCTCGGCGGGTGGCGTAGCGGTCTTCTCTGGCGTGGTGGCACGCGACGGCTTCGGGGTGGCGGTGGCGGGCGTGGCCGGTCGTGGCGTGGCGGCGGGCGTAGTGGGCGCCGCTACAGGCGGTAGAGCGGGGGCGCTACTGAACATGGCGGCGAGCGCCGTGTTGGCGCCGTCAACGATGCGGGTGTTCTGCACGTCGGTGAGCGCGCTACCGAGGGTGGCGTCGCTATCGCCGAGGCGCCCCATGAGCCGCCACGCCGCGAGCGCCGACGCTTTTCGCACCCACTTCCAGGGGTGGCGTTCGGCGCGTGCCCGGTGGTAGGCGATCCTGCGCAGCACGGCGGCATTGCGCCGCTGCGCCTCGATGTCGACGCCGGTGCGGTGCACGACGATCCGGCGGGCGAGGAAGCTGATGCCCTCCGCCGAGGCGGTCATCGCGAGCGGGGTGAGGGCGAACACGATGGCCTCGGTTGGGGTCGGGGCGATCGCCAGGCCCATGACGGACGCGGCGGCCGGCAGGAGCCACAGTGCAGCGCGGATCGCGAGGGGCGCGGCCTGACCGAGCATGGTGACGCCGATCATGACGAGAGCGGCGACGAGGGTTGCGCCTTCGCCAGCGGCGACGACGCCGAGGGCGGTCTCCTTGCGGTGGAGGACGGAGCCGGCGTTGGCGTAGGTGCCGATGGCGCCGCCGATACCGACGGCGATCATCGGGATGGTGGCGATGGCGAGGACGGTGATCTGTCCCTTGGTCAGCTTCTTCACGGTGACGGCTCCGTGGAACGGGTCAGCGGTAGCGCCAGGCGAGGGCGGCCAGACCGGCGGCAATCAGGGTGGGGGCGGTGAGTTGTGCGTAGAGGCCCGCGATGGTGCAGAGGGTGAAGCCGTAGCGGGCGACGGGCGAGCACAGGGTGTTGACGAGGGGTGAGTGGGCGCGGATGCGGTGGCGGCGGCGTCTGCATTGGGGGCAGGGCGCGCGGCGCGCGGTACGGGTCATGGCGGGCTTCCTCGCGGGAGTGGGTGCCGGGCTGGCGGGACGAGGGGTTGGGTACCGCCAGCCCGGCGGTCGGTGGGGTGGGGGTCAGCCTTGCGGGTGGGGGCGGGGCGGGCGGATGGGGAGCGGTTCTTTGGCTCGCTCGTGCTCGGCGCTCATCGGCCGGCAGGGCGGGGCGTGAGCTTCCGCTCCAGGCGGGCCAGGGCCTGCTGCGCGGCGGGCGGCAGCGGCTCGGTGCGCGGGGTGGGCGGTTGGGGTTGGGGCTGGGTACGCTGCATGCGGTCACTCCTGGTCACGTCAGGCGGTGGCTGGCCCGGACGGGAGTTGCACCTCCCGTCCGGGCATTTCTTGTTGAGCGAGCAGTGGTGGCTGCTGCCCAGTACCGACTGTACGGGATACCCCGTACACTGGCAATGCGGCCTGCCCACGGAAGGGACAGGGCATGGAAGAGGAGGTGCAGCGCGTGCTGGACGCTCTCGCAGGTCTCTCAGAGATCGACGATCCGAAGACGCGCGCGCTCGCTGTGGCGAGGGTGCTGAAGGAGTGGCCCGAGCACAGTAAGGCGCTACGGGAGGTACGGCGGCAGGCCGTGCTGGAGCTGCTGGCGCCCGACGATGCCTCCGTCCGGAAGGTCGCGAAGGAGCTAGGCGTGTCGCCGACGACGGTCCAGGACATCGCGGCGGGCTACTCGCGGTCCGGGAAGGATCGCGCGAAGAAGACCGAGGAGTAGGCGTGGCGAGGAACGAGTACCACTATGTGATCACCCTCCAATTCCAGAAGGAGGGCGTGCCTGGCGTCAATGCGAACACCGTCACGGGCACGGTCGCGGCCCGGCGCGGCGAGGACCGTCAGGCCCTGTATCAGCGCCTCCTGAAGCACGCCATGGCCGCTCTGGAAGCGGACAACGCGGTGACCTTGTTCTTCGACCTCGCACCCAACGGCCTGTAGCCGCGCCGGACAGACGAGAGCCCCTGCCGTTCCCAGGCCGGCAGGGGCTTCGTCATGCTCAGGCGGGTTCCATGCGCCGGTAGCAGCGCTGCCGGTGCGCGAGCAGCGTGTCCGCCCGGCAGCACTCCCAGGATCACACCGGTGTCAAGCCGCCCCGGTCGGCCGTACCCGGCGCGCCGCTGCCAGCGTGGTGCGGGAGGCTGGCCGTATGCCTGTGGTGATCGTGTACCCGCCCGATGAGCAGGGCGGCCGGCGCGTCCGGATCGACGGCGAGATCGCGGGCAGAGCGTTCGACCTCGGCGACGTGGTCGAGTTCCTACGCCGGGCCGGCCTGGAAGGCGTGGACGATACGGACGTGGTGCGCGCGGACTGGATCGAATGGCGGGATGGTGGGCCACTCGTGTGGGAGCACTGACCGGCAGGCTCAGCCGTGGTACCAGGGGCAGGCCTCGCAGCGGCTGTTCGTGCAGACGACCTTTTCGTCGTCCGGGTGGGCCGGGTTGGCGCCGCGGCGGAGGCCGTAGCAGCCGCACTCGGGGCACGGCCCTTTCGGACCGGGCTTGGTCGCTGAGAGCCATTCGTTGAACGGCTGGGGCATGGGCCACCGCTCGCGGTCGGGGTGGTGGTCGGCTTTCCACTGTTCGAAGTTGGTGACGGCGGGCTGTTCGCTGTTTTCGGTCATGGCTGGTTTCCCTCCCCTTGGGTGAGGGATCATGCTGCGCCCGTGTGCCGTGTAGTTCAAGGGTGCATACAGCTACCGTTCCGGCCACGGCGGGCGTAGCTTCATGGTCCCGCGAAGGGGCGCACCTTGGGGGTGCACCACCATGGCCCGCTGGCTGGATCCCGGCCGGCGGGCCGCTGTTGTGGCGGGCGTCTCCGCTCGCGTGCACTCGGAGTGCACACGGCGTCGCGGGGCTCCGCGAGTATGCAGGTCATGGAGACGACGACCGACCGAGCCTGTACCGCGCTTCTCGCCCTGCGCCGCAGCATCGTCGCGGGCGAGTGCTTCCCTGACTGGACGGTGGCTAGCCCGAGCGGGCACCTGATCGGCCTCATCATCGAGACGCCTTACGGCGGGCCGCGCCACCGGCTGAAGACTGCCGTCCGCGATCAGACGGTGGCGGCATGGGTGACGGCGGGCTGGATCACGCTCGGCGCCGAGGAGCCGCTGCCGGAGTACGAGGGGAGCCGGCCTGGGCTGCGGTGGGAGCCGGGGCGTGTGGGCCGCCGGCTGGTGTTGACGGAGGCGGGGCGTGAGCTCGCGGGGTGGCGGCCGGTTGAGTGGTGACGCACGACCGCCCCGTCTCGGTGGAGGCGGGGCGGAAGGCGGTGCGCTGGGTAGCCACTCCGGCGCGAGGCCCGGTGCCGCGCGGACATGACCTCCCTGAGGCCACCCACACCGGGCGGAGCAGGCCTACCCCCGGCAGGGGCCGGGATCAGCTTGCGCATCCCAGGATGCCACGGCCGTCAAGCCGGGCGCTCAGGGTTCCAGCGGGCGGGCTTCAAGCTGAGCCGTCCGTCCGGGAGTCGGTCCCACCAGTAGGGCCGGTGGAACAGCCAGACGACGCGCAGCGCATCAGGGCCCCAGATCACTTCGGCAGGTGGAGGTCGGGCTGGTCGCAGCAGTGTCGGGTGTGGTCCTCGACGGTGGCGGTGGTCGGGCAGTAGTACAGGCGGCCGGTCGGTTGGGTCGCTGCCGGCGTGGGCTGGTCGAGGGCTTGGATGGTGGGGCAGGGCCAGGGCACGCCGTGGCTGCCGGTGCATTCGTCGCAGAGGCCGTAGCTGTTGACGTGCAGGGCTCGAACGCGGGCGATCGCGCCCTGGAGTTCTTCGACGCGTCCGGCGTAGCTGCCGGCGGCGATGTCGGCGGATTCTGCTTCGGCCCAGGCGCGGCATTCGGCGCGGAGGGCGTCGAGGTCGCGGTACAGCTGGTCGAGTTCGGCGTCGTTGATCGTGGATGCGGTCTTGCGGTCGGTCACTGCTGCGGCTCCTTGCTGGCGCAGGTCTTGCAGACGTCTTCAACGCCGCCGTCGACGGGGTTGAGTTGATCGCGGGTGCAGTACTCGAAGCAGAGGCAGCACATGATCCGACCGTCCGTGAGACGGTCGAGGCGGGTGTAGCTGCCCCCGTTGGCAAGGGGCACGGTGAGGAAGTCAACGCGCTGGGTCATGCTGTTCCGTTCGTCGGGCGCCTGTGCGGGCGCTGGAGGGGCTGTCGTGGGCGGGCTACCAGCCCTCGGTGAAGTGCGGGGCGTCGACGCTGATGTAGCGGTTGTCGCCGAGCGGTCGGGCGCGGACCCAGTCACGGCGCGGGTGGAGGGCGCGGGGTCCGTAGCAGTGGCGGCAGATCCAGTAGCGCCATCCCTGGGGCTCCCACGGGTGTGGGCCAACGCTGGTTGTGGGCTCGGTGTCGTTCACGGGCTTCTCCTCGGATCAGCTGTACGGCCTCTGTGAGGCTCTGCGGGTGGGTCTGGCGTTGCGAGACCCGCGCGGGCGCCTGTTCGGCGCTCCTGGGGACCGCGTAGCCCCGTCCCGGGCCCCGGCCGCCCACACGACAGCCGGGGCAAGTGGGTCAGGGGCGGGCGCGGCGCTTGGCGGCCCAGTCCGGGTCGTACTGCGGCGCCGGGCTACGGGGCGGTGGCGGGTCGTTGCGGTGCTGCCAGGCGTGCCAGCCCTGCACCGGGTGGGCGACCAGCCAGCCCAGGTTCTCGGCGGACAGCACGGTGAACATCACGGCGTAGCGCCAGCCGGTGGGCTTGCCGTACTTCTGCCAGTTCGCCCAGTCGGAGAGGCGGTGGCCGAGCCGGGCCCGGCCGAGGAGGTAGCCAACGGCCAGGGTGGCGAGGGCGTACAGCCAGGCCATGTCAGCCCTCCCCGCAGGCGTGCTCGTCGGGGTCGAAGCGCTGCCCGTTCTCGTCGTGCAGGACGAGTCCGTCGTCCACGTCGTACCAGCCGTCTCCGCTGGCGCCGCAGTTGCCGCACTCCCAGCGGCCGGCGAGGCTGATCCCGGTGAATCCTCCGCTGCTGCTCACGACTGCGTCTCCTCCTCGCTGTCGGCCGCGGGCTGGGGCGCCACAGGAGCGGGCGGGTCGGCGTCGATGCCGAGGATGTGCACCGGGTCCATCGGCGGTCGCTTGGGCTTCCGCTGGTCCTCGCCCACCAGGCGGGCCTTGCGGCGCAGCTCCTGCTCGGTGATCACGCCGCCCCACTCGGCTGCTTCGTCGGCCAGCGCGCGGTACAGGTCGGCGAGCGCGTCCGTCGGCGCCACAGGGGCGGTCTGCTGCTGCGCCCCGGCGGCCATACGGCGCAGCTCGTCGGCGGCATCCTTGCGGCCGAGCGCGTAGGGCGAGTTGCGGGGTTCGTCCGGCCATTGCGCGAAGAACCGTTCCATGTCCGCGTCCAGCGCGTCGGCTGCCTGCCCGAGGATTGCGGCCCGCTGGTCGGCGGCGGGCGCCATACCAGCAGCGGGTGAGCAGCGCGGGCACTCCCAGTCCGGGCCGGGAGCGGTCTTCTGGCCGCGGCACGTGTGCCGGGTCGGGGTGGTCTGTTCGGTCACGGTGGTCTCCGTTCAGGGGGCCGGGTGGCCCCCACGGGCGGGAAGGTCAGGCGTCGTCTCGGGCGGCCTTGGGCCGGCGCTTCCGGCAGGCGGTCTTGTTGGCGCAGACGGTGATCCGGATGCCGTGCTCCTTGTTGGCGAGGGTCCGGAAGCCGCGGGTTCCGGACCGGCCGCACTGCTCGCAGCGGCGGCTGCTCTGTGTGGTGTCGGCGCTCACCGCGACCCCCCAGCGGGCAGCCGGTCGAGGGCCTCGGCGATCGCCGCGCGCTCCACCTCGTCGTCGTGCATCGGCCGGTTCCAGCGGCAGTTCGCGCACCAGAACTCGGCGGGCTCCGGCTGCGGCTGGAAGTCCCGGCACAGCGGGTTCGGGTTCTGCGGGACGTTGCGGGCGGCGCGCGCGGCCGGGCTGTTGTCCCACCGTGCGGGCGAGGTGGCGGGCTGCTCGGTCATGGTGTTCCTCCGGGTGGTCGTGATGGACTGGGTCCGGCCGGCCCGCGTGATTGGTGCACGCGGGCCGGCCTTCGTGCGGGTCACGCGGCGAGCGGGAGCCTGGTGCGCGCGGCGGCCCGCAGCACCGTGTACGCGGTGACGCCCTGAAGCGCGACGACACCGTTCCCGCCGAGCTTGATCCGCTGCGAGCGCGGGATACCGGGCCGGTCGGTGAGGCCGGCGGGGTATCCCATCAGCCAGTCGGTGAAGTCGGGGGAGATCCGCCTGTCGCCGCGCGCAGTGAGGGACGCCGGGGCGGGGGCGGGCCGGCCGACGATCCTCCCCCACCGGTGGATGGCCTCCGCGTAGTCGTGTTCGGGTCCGAGTTCCGGGGCGCGCCAGTCCTCGTCGAGGCGCCAGGCGATCGCCGGCAGGTACCAGCCGCCCTTGCCGTCGCGCTGGTTGGGGCCGCCGTTGGGTCCGTCGGAGGCTTTCGGGGTGGGGAGCAGGCGGGCCGGCGAGTACAGGGCGGGCGGGGCGGGGACTTCGACGGTGACCCCGTGGCCGGGGATGGCGTAGCCGAGGAAGCGGGGTCGGGTGTGGGCGGCGCCCACGTCGCCGGCGCGGGTGATCGTCCAGTACAGGTCGTAGCCGAGCCGGTTGAGGTGGTCGGAGACGACGTCGAGGCCGCGGCGGCGCAGTGCGGCGACGTTTTCCAGGTACACCTCGTCGGGTTCGAGTTCGCGGACGGCGGCGGCCACGTTCCGCCACAGGCCGGAGCGGGGGTCGTCGAGACCGAGGCGGTGGCCGTTGTTGCTGATCCCCTGGCAGGGCCAGCCGGCGATCAGCGTGCGCGGCCGGTGTGCGTCCTGGACCTGTCGCCAGTCGATCGTGGTGATGTCGCCGAGGTTCGGGATGCCTGGCATGCGGTGGGCGAGGACGGTGGAGGCGTGTGGGTCGGCCTCGGCGTACACGACGGTCTGGGTGCCGGCCAGCTTGTGGACGGCGTGGTCGAGTTCACCGACGCCGGTGCAGAGGCTGATCGCGGGGTGGGTCACGTGCTGTCTCCGGTGTGGTGGTGGGTGGCTGCTCACGCGGCCGGGGCAGGCCGGGCGGCGTCCTCGGCGAGGCGGCGGAGGCGGATGGCGCAGCACTCGGAGGTGTGGGCGGCGGCCTCGCGGAGCGTCTCGCTGCGGACGGCGGCCAGCTGGGCGCGGAGGCGGTGGATTTCGGCGACGAGCGTGGCCTGACCGGCTTCGATGCGGTACAGCCGGTCCATCTCGTCGGAGAGGCACTCGTACAGGTGCTCGGCGAGGAGCTCGCGGTCGATGCCATCGGCGCCGTCGAGGTACAGGTCGACGGCGGTGCGGATCGCGGTGCGGGTCTCGGCGAGCTGCTGGGTGGCCGGGTCGGTCACGGTGGGGCTCCTTCAGGCGGTGTCGTACTCGCGGGTGGTGGCGGTGATGGTCGGCTTGTAGTGGCCGATGGCGGCCTCGATGAGGTAGCGGATCTCGTCGGCCTCCTCCTCGGTGGCGAGGTCACAGATGTCGACGGTCAGGTCGACGGCGTAACGGCGGTCGGTCATGGCGGGGCTCCTCAGGCGATGTGGCGGTAGCCGGTGCTGGTGGGCTTGAAGCGGTCGAGACGGATCCGGGTACGGCGGCCGGGCTTGGTGCCGTTGTGGCCGGCACCGCGGGGGACGACGAGTTCGACGGTGGCGTGGGTGTCGTCGATGCCGACGATCCGCACGCGCCGGCCGTAGCCGCGGGGGTCGTTGTCCTGCCAGATCTGGCCGACAGCGGGAGTCGGGGTCGGCGGGGTGGTCATGGTGGGCCTTTCCGGGTGTGTAGGCGGGCGTGTGGCGGCCTGGCGGGTGGCGGGTGGGGGTGTGACGGGTATGTGGTGCGGCGGTCAGGTGATCTGGTGGTTCGTGGGGTGCTCGCTGCTGCGGGGGAACTCGTCCCAGGTGCGGCCGTCGAGCTCGCGGCCGGCGTGCTTTTTGCCCCAGCGGCGGATGGTGGCGGTGCCGTTGGGGAGGCCGACTCGTTCGAGGGACCAGGGCTTGTGGCCGATCTCGTGGATCCAGTAGCGGCGCTCGCCGTCTTCGTCGATCCAGTTGCCGGTGTGGACGTGGGTGGCGCCGCGGGCTTCGCTGTCGGCCTTGGCGGTGGCGAGTTGTTCGTCGGTGCCTTGCCAGCCGGTGTTGGGGTCGCAGATCCGGACTTGGAAGGGGGCGGGGCCCCATTCGCCCCACTGTTTGAAGAAGAACGGCACTTCGGCCTGCTGGCATTGGTCTCGGATGGTGCGCACCCAGTCCGGGTGCACTGCTCGCGCCTTCGGGCCGGACTCGCCGCCGACGATGACCCAGTCGATCCGCGGGCCGGTCGACAACGGGGTCATGGTGAGGCCGGTGTTGGTGGTCGTGGCTTTCGATTCGTCCCAGTAGGGGCGCCCGGTCAGCCAGTACGTGAGCTTCGGCCGGCCACGCCCGGGGACGATCGGGCCGTCGAGGTCGATGGGGCCGAGGAGCGGTTCGCAGGACAGGAAGCGGACGGCAGCCGGGGTGTCGAGGAGGGCGGGGATGCGGAGGTCGGCGTACTTCTGGTTCTCGACGCTGGTGCCGATCCACACGTTCGGGAGCGGCCAGCCGGCGCGGTGGTAGATGCCGTGTTCCAGGCCGGGGACGTAGGTCTCGCTGTGGGAGGTGGCGGCCCACTCCATGGCGGCGCGGAAGTGCTCGCCGTCTGGGTGGCCGTGCGTGCAGCGTTCGCCCAGGATTCGGGCTGCGCGGTCGGGGCGCTTGGTCAAGATCTGGTAGGTGTGCTGGGGCGTGGCGGCCATGACGGCGAACACCTGGGCGAGGAACTCGCGGGGGACGCGGGCGTGGAACAGGTCGCTCATGCTGTTGACGAAGATCTTGCGGGGCTTCTTCCAGCGCAGCGGCTGGGTCAGGGCGTCGACGTGTGTGGCGATCCCGAAGCCGGGTCCGGAGGTGCGGGGGTCGCCGTCGGTCTGGTACTTGGCCTGTCCCATGCCCTTGAGGCGCTTGGCCATGGTGAGGGCGTAGCAGTTGTCGCATCCGGGGCTGATGCGGTTGCAGCCGGTGGTGGGGTTCCAGACTTCGTCGGTCCATTCGATGGCGGTCATGGGGTTCCTCCGTTGTGCGGGTTGGGTGGTGGTCAGGCGGCGTCGTGGGGTGCGTCATTCGTGGGGTGTGTGGGCCTGTCGGGGTGGCTGCCGGTGGCGGGGTCGCAGCCGATGTGGGTGTCGTATCCGCGGGCTGCCCAGTCGGGGTTGATGGGGTGGTCGCAGATGGTGCACAGGGGGGTGTCTTCGACCTGTGTTGCGGGGGTGGCCTTCCCCGGGCCCTTCCCCCCTTCCCCCCTCTTAGGGGGGGAAGGGGTGGGGGAACCTGGGTTCCCCGGGGGTTCCCCGGGGGTTCCCCGGGAATGTTTGACCTGGGGTTTTGCGATTCCCCCTTGATCATCGGGGGATTCCCCCGGGGAACCTGTTCCGGGGATGGTCGGGGGAACATTCGGGGGAACCTGGTTTGTCCGGTTTTTCCGCGCGCGGACAGCGGCCTCGATCCGCTCCTTCCGCACCGAGATCCCCGCGTCCGCGAGCGCCGCCCGGGTCCGCGGATTGCCCGCATCGTCCGGCAGCCCGAGACGGTCGAGCTGCTGGATCAGCCACTCCACCGAGCCCTCCGCCGGCGCTACGTCGTCGTACTCCGCGAGGACGTGCCGGGTCTGCCCGGGCAGGTACCGGTTGCCGTCCGTGCGCGCGTACCGCATGACGGTGAAGCTGTCCGGGCCGATACCGGTGCGGGTGTGGGTGCGCTTGAGGACGAGGGTGCCGCCGCCCTGGGCGCGCAACTCCCACACGTGGTCGACGTCCTGGGTCTTCGCCGAGGAGCCGCGGGCACCGCGCTCGCCGTCCTTGCCCATGTGGTCCAGGCGGATCGAGGCGATCCCGGCTCGCTTGAGGGGCAGGAGGGTGTGCCGGTACAGGGCGAGCCAGGTGTCCGCGTCGTTCTCGGGCCCGCTGATGAACCGGGAGACGGTGTCGAGGCAGACGACTTGAGCCTCCACCTCGGCGACCATCGCGAGGAGGTCGGCGCCGCCGCCCGCGGTGTCCAGAGGGCGGATCGGGGGGAAGCTGGCGTAGGTGAGCAGGCCCATGCGGCCCGGGCCGGCGCCGTAGGAGATGAACCGTTCCTGGATGTCCTGGTGGCCGTTCTCGGCGTCGACGTACAGCACGCTGATCGGGGCCTGCGGGCGGTCTCCGAGGAAGGACTGGCCGGTGGCCATCCGCCACAGCCACTCCTGCACGAACAGGGACTTGCCGGCCTTGCCGTCGCCGACGACGGTGATCTGCTGCCCGGGGCCCATGAGCTTCCCGGGCAGGAGTTCGACCTGGCCGAAGTCGGTGGCGAAGAACGGATCCCACTCCAGGAAGGCGCCGGTCAGGTGCGACGGGCCGTGCCCGAGGACGGTGCGGCGCTCCTCACGCTGGCGGAAGTCGTCAGCGAGCTTGGCCAGTTCCTCCGCAGTGGCGCCGGCGGCGATGGCCGCCTTGGTCGCGTTGGCCTGCTCGTCGTGGCGGCGGACGACGGCGATCTCGGCGATCCGCTCGGCGAAGGCCTGCGCCATGCTGCCAGGGATGGTCTGTGCGCCGAGGCGTTCGAGGAGGCGCCCGTTCTCGACCTCGCGGAGCCGTTTGAGTTTCTCGATCTCGGCGCGGACGGTGACCGGGTGGAGCTGCTTGTTCTCGGCGACCATGCCGCCGACGACGTCCCAGATGAGCCGGATGGCCGGCTGGTAGATGTCGTCGCGGTCGAGGACTTGTGCGCACTCCAGGTAGGCGGTGCGGTCGTGCATGATGACGCCGCCGACGTAGTTCTCGGCCTCAGCATCATGGGGGCTGGTCCGGTTGAGGCCGTCCTGGTCCGCCGTGTCGCGGGTCATGTGGCGGACGTTGTCCACTGGGCGGTCCTCCGGTTAGAAGAGCGTGCTGGGTGCGGTGGTGCAGCGGTGCGTGAGGAGGTGCTGGTGCGGGCAGTCCGGCGGGTGCCGGCCGGTGGTCCAGTGCAGCCGGAGCGGGCCGTGGCGGGGGCGGGGCAGGCACCACACGAGGTCGTCGGGTGTGCTCGCCTCGGCGGCCGGCCCGTAGGGGCGCTGCTCGTCCGGTGGGAGGAGGTCGACCCGGGCTTGGAGGGCCGCGGTGTGACCGACCCACTGGACGAGCAGCGGTCGGCCGCAGGAGGGACAGCGGTCGGTGCCGTCCCGCCTGCGGCCGGCCATCAGGCCGGGATCCCGTTCAGGACCTGCGTGTCGATGCCCTCGGCGATCTGCTTGAGTACGTCGGCGAACGCGGCCTTCGCGCGCTCCTCCGGCTGCTCCAGCTTGAAGCCGAGGGCGAGCTGGCCGCGGTCGATGCGGTACCGGAACCGGCAGCGGATCTTGTACGCGGCGGCGCCCTCGAACGGCGGGACGGCGATCTCGAAGACCTCGGGGATCGTCAGGTCGCCCTTCGCACCCGCGGTGGCCTTGGTGTCCTCGGTGAAGACGAACTTCCGCTCACCGGACTGCAGGCGGGTCCCGGACTGGAACTCGGCCTTGGTGGTGGCCTTGATGGACTGGGCGATCTCCAGCATGGTCGCGGCGTCCGGGGTGACCAGCTCGGGCAGGTGGTCCTCCAGGAAGTTCGCGAACTCGTCCTGGCCGACGAGGCGTCCGTCGAGGGTGAGCCACTGCTGCCAGGCCTTGGTGCGGCGCAGGCCGAGGACGAGGCGGTGGTCGCCGAAGTCGGGCTCGTTGGTGGAGTGGGCGTTGAGGACGGCGGTGACGGTGAGCTGCTCGACGTCGGAGTAGACCTCGCTGGCGTCGTCGTGGTGCTTGGCCCAGTAGGTGAGGAAGCTGGTGGCGTCGCGGACAGTGGTGGTGCCGGTCTTGCGGTCGATACGGCCGGTGTAGCGGGAGCCGGTGAGGTCGACGGTCTGGACCTGGCCGTCGGCGGTGGCGACGAGGTAGATGCTGCCGGGTTCGACCGGCTTGGGGGCGAGGGCCTGCTGGGCGAGGCCGGTGATCGCCTGCACGTTGTCGGTGGTGTTGGTCACGGGTCAGATGTCCTTGATCTCGCCGGTGGTGGTGTTGATGTCGCGCACGTCGAACGCCTGCATCTGGCGGGGGTCGTTGCGGGTGGGCCGGCCGTCGTCGTCGACGAAGTACATGGACGGCGGGGCGATCGCCTTGGGGGCCTTGACCTCGGAGTCGATGCCGACGAGGAGGGGGGCGCCGTCGACGTGGCCCTTGGGGGGTTCGACGGAGACCTTGATGGTCAAGGAGCCCTTGCGGCCGTGCTCCTGGACGGCGGCGAGCAGCTGGTGGAACTCGTCGCTGATCTGCTCGTGGGCTTCGCCGCGGCTGTGCTGGATGAGGAAGACGGCGAACTCGCCGTCGTGGTCCTTGGCGGTTTCGTGGTGCTGGATGGTCATGTGTTGGGGGTACCTTTCTGGTAAATGGCGCGGATGGCGGTGGCCCGGACTGGGCATGGCGAGGAACTTGCAGGTCGCGGCCGGAAGTTGGGCGTCTCTGCTGCTTGTGATTCTACCCCGGGGTGTATAGTCACCCGCAATACGTACGGCATACACGCAGGTTGCGAGGGGTGTATGTCTCCTGCACAGTCAGCTACTCTGTCGACATGACGACGAAGGGAACCCCGGGCCGCATGGTCCGCATCGACGACGAGGTGTGGGGGGCGTACGGGGAGCTGTGCGAGGCGGAGGGGACTTCCCGCGCCGATGACATCCGTCGTCACGTCCACTCGCGCGTAGCCGCCTGGCGCAAGAGGCAGGCCCTGGAGCGCCGGCTCAAGCACCTCAGCGATGAACCCGCTGACGGCGACATCCTCTGATCGCATATCCCCTCCCCTCTCTCCGAGCCCCGCACCGTGCTGGTGCGGGGCTTCGTCGTCCGTGGTGGTCAGCGGGAGCTCTCGCCGGACGCCTGGTTGTCGGTGACGGTCAGTTCCCAGATGTCACCGGGCTCGTCGCCCTGGGCGTGGATCACCCCGTTGGCGACGTGGTCGAAGGTGAATTCCTCGAACCCGGGCAATCCCTTGGCCGCAGCGCCCGGCCTCAGGAAGTGGTCGATCAGGTACTGCATCCATGCGGTGGCCTCGTAGAACTTCTCGCTGCCGTTCCAGCGAATGGCGGTGCCGTCTTCGGTCGGCTCCCAGTCACACCACAGGCCGGGCTGGCCCTGGGGCGGGAGGTTGTAGTCGCCGCGCTCGACCTCGTTGTAGGCGTAGTCGCGCGCGGAGTACGGGCCCTCGGGCCGCCGGTGGCGGCGGCTGTCGGCGAAGCCGCGGAGGAACGCGATCTCGTGCGGGTTGAGGGGCGTGGCGATGGTGACGTGGCCCTCGAAGGTGGTGGAGTAGCCCATCGTGGTGTTCTCCTTGGTGGTGGTGGCCCCGCCGAATTGGCCTCGGCGGGGCGCCCGTTCATGCGGCCAGCGGTTGCTGAGCGCCCGGGCAGGTGTGGGTGGTGCGGATGGTGGCTGCGAACCGCTTCACCGCGGCCGCCCCGGACACCGGGCCCTCGACCGTCTGGCAGCGCAGGCACTCGTAGCGGGCGCGCGGGGCACGCCGGTAGGTGATCTGGCCGACGCGGTCGCCGTTCTTGTTCTCGAAGCCGTCGCCGCAGTCCACGAACAGGCCGCCGACCACAACGCGGGCCGTCACGCGGCATCCCGCCTTGCTTGCGACCGGGCGTCCCGGGTCCGCTTGCATGCCTGGCAGTAGGCCCGTCCGTCCGCCGCGACCCGGCCGTGCTCGGCCTGGTCGTGGTCGTTCTGGCACCGCTCTCGCAGCGCACGGCCGCCCTGCAGATAGCGCAGCTGCTCCCGGTTGCGGCGCCGGCCCGGCGCGTCCTCGACGTGCTCGGGCGCGACGCAGTGCTGCATGCCGCAGTCGGCGCGGACCTGTCCGACCGGGTCGCGGCCGGTGCGGATCCGGAAGGCGATCGCGGCGGCGGAGTGGTGTCGGTAGCCGTGGGAGAGCAGCGGCCTGCTGCTGGTGGGGCTGCGTTCGCCGGTCCACTCCACGTGCCCGCCGGGGAGTGGCTTGGTGTACTCGCGCCAGCGGTCTTCGATCGTGGCGGTCGCGATCGCTCGGACGTGTGCGGGCAAGCCGAGGTCGTTGCGGATGCCGCGGACGCGGGCTCGGTCGACGTGGAGGTCGGCGGCTATCTGGTTGACCGGGCGGCCGGCGCGGAGGGCGGCGATGATCTGCTCGCGGCTGGCGTTGGCGTGGTTGGCCATCAGGCAGCCACCTCCGTTGCCTTCTGGCGGTTCTTGCGCCTGCGCTGAGCGGCGTTGTTACACGCCCTGCAACGGCGGTAGCCGGATCCGGTGTAGGTGTTCTGCGGCGTGTACTCGTGGCCGTTCGGGCAGTGAGTGCGGGCATCGACTCCACTGGCTCGCGACCGTGCCCGTGCGGAGTTCTCAGCCGCCGTGACCGGTTCCAGGTGGGCCGGTTCGACACAGAGACGGTTTCCGCAGAGATGATCGAGCTGCAGCCCAACGGGTATCGGGCCCACCTGAGCCTCGTAGGAGACACGGTGGACAAGCGCTGGCCGCCTGCGAATCGTGTCGTAGATCTGTCCGTAGCCTGATCCGCAGACCTTGCCAGTCCAGACCAGGCAGGCACCCTCGCGGCGCGTCTTCTGGGTGAGGCGTTGAAAGATGGGGATGCGCTGCCGTGCCATTAGCGACCTCCCCACTGAGAGATCTGCTCACGCTCGGGCCACTGGCAGCCGGCCAGCGCCGCCCGGTGACCATCCGGTACCTCGGCCAACGGCACGCCGAGCCAGTCCAGCCCCATGGCACGCAGGATCAGCGCGTCCGCCTCGTCGTCGGTCGGGAGGATTGCTCCGTACCGGTGCTGCGCCGCCGCGAGCACGGCGGCCTTGCGGCTACCGCCGTTGCCAGTGGCGTACTTGGCGCGGGACATCGGCGGGATGACGGCGACGGGGATGCCGCGGGCGCAGAGGCCGTCGATGATGAGCCACCACAGGCCACCTCGGTCCCAGACGGATCCGCCCACACTGTGGTGGGAGGGTCCTTCGACGCAGGCGAGGTCGACGGTGCCGACTTCGGTGAGGACGGTGTCGAGGATGTGTCGCATGCGGGTGCGACGCTGGAGGATGGTGTCGCGGCGGCGTCCGGTGGTGGGGACGCGAGTGGTGCCGCCGAGGGTGGAGATGCCGGTGCCGGTGAGGCTGATGTCGAGTCCGGCGACGCGGTATGAGGGCCGGGGCTCGGCCGCCGCGGGGGCGGCCGGCGCCTCGGAGGTGACGTCAAACAGCGTGCTCACGCCTGCTCTCCTTCCTGCTGGTTGTCACGAACGGCCTGCAACAACCGCTCCAGGCCTGCGTCGTGTACGGGCACCGGCGGCAGCTGGGCCAGCGCGGCGTCGACCTTCGCCGACGCGGCCACCCAGGCCCGCCGCACCCGGCGGACCACAACGACCAGACAGACCACGCCGGCCAACGCGGCGACGATGACGGCGGGGCTCACGCGACGGCCCCCTTCCGGCTGGTGCGCTGCCGCGCGCGGCGGCCGGCATTGGCCGCCCGGCACCGCTTACAGCGGCAACCGCGCCGGTAGCCGAGCAGCCCGTGCTCCGCCGGCGGGTGCGCGTCCGGGTGGCTGGACGGGAGGAGCCCGAGCATGGCCAGGAGCCGGGTGCAGTCGGCCTTGTCCGTGGCCTCGGCGGCGACGTACAGCTGGGCCTTGCGCTGCTCCGCGCTGGGGATGTCGACGGGCCCGAGCTGGCTGGCGGTGAAGTCCTTGGACATCAGGCACCGCCCTGCTGGTGGCCCTCGGCGCAGCGGACGATGGTGCCGTGGCGGGTGGCCGCGGTCTCGACGCCGCCGCACGCGACGCAGGTCACGAACTCCTGGGGGGTGATCGCGCCGTGCGGGCGAGCGCGGTGCTGGCCGGTCGGGGCGACGATCTGCGCGCAGATCCGCAGCAGGGCGGGGAGTCGGAGGATGGTCTCGCGGGTCGTCATGCTGGGTCCTCCTTCGGGGCCTTGTAGCCGGGCTGCCAGCGGCTGCTGTCCTGGATGGCTTGGGGCTTGAGGCCGACGGCGTCGTCGAGGCGGCGCTGCAGGCCGTCGGCACGCTTCCTCTCGGCCTCGTAGAGCGATCGCCAGTCCTTGCGTGAGCCCTTCTCATGAGCGGCGAGCTGCTCGCGGGCCACGGTGAGGTCGTGGGTGAGGCACTCGTTGACGATCGCGGTGTCCGTGTACCGCTCGTTCAGGGCGGCGTACTGGTCGGTGGCTTTGCGGGCGACGGCCCGCTGGGTGTCGCGGTCCTTCGCGAACTGGTCGCGCTCGCTGCGAATGCGTTCTCGGTCGGCGAGGACGGCCTCGTGTTCCGTGCGGGAGACGAACGGCAACTTCATCGGTGGCTCTCCGTTCGGGGCTTCGTGTGGTGTGCTGGGCGCCGGCCGCCCCGCGATTCGGGCGCGGGGCGGCCGTATAGGAGCGGGCTACGCGGGGGGCTGGGCGACGGTCGGCCAGGTCTGGTCCGGCTCGTCGTCGACGAACTCGCCCTCGATCGGACCCTCGTCGTCCAAGCCGTCCGTACCGTCAGCGGGGATGTCCGCGTGCGGCTGCGGCAGCGTCGGCGCGAACCCGGACGGGAGTTCCTTCGCGACCTCGGCTTGGGCGCGGAGCTGCTCGCGCATGTACTCGGCGCTGGTCGGCACCCACTTGGCGAGGCGGCGGGCGGCCGTCTTCAGCCACATCGCTTCCTCATTGGTGTTCCACGGCGAGTAGTCGGCGCCCTTGCCGGACGCGCTGTCTGACTTGGCCTTGGCATCCATGACTTGCTGCCGGTTGAGGATGACCACCTTCGAGGTGGCGCCGTCCTTCATGACCGCGTAGGCGTACACGCCGACCAGGTCGCCGCGGTCGCCGCCGAACCAGTCGACGTCGTGGACCGGGCGCTCGTCGCGGCCGATGACGTACCGGAAGGTGTCGTTCGCGCGGACCGTCTCCACCACGACCGACGACACGGCGCCAGCCCGGTAGATGAGTTCGACGATGCCTTGGTAGCCGACGATCCCTTGGATGATGAACTTGTAGCCGTGGGCCTTGGACTTCCGCGGGGTCAGGTAGAACTGCTCGGTGCCGGGCTCCAGGCCGAGGCGGGCGGCGGTCTTCAGCTCCCGCAGGAAGACGCCGACGTCGGTCTTCGCGGCCTGCTCCAGCATCGGGTTGCCGCGGATGGCGCCGACAGCGAGGCGAATCCACTGGTCGGCGTTGACGTGGGAGGGGACGAGGGCGGCGTATTCCTCACGGTACTGCTCGACCATGGCGCCGGGCCCGGTGTCGCGGACGGCGACGGCGTTGGAGACGGTGTTCTCGGTCATCGGTTCTCTCCGAGGTGGACGCGGGCGATGTCGTGGGCGTGTTCGATGAGGCCCTCGTTCGGGCCGGTCGCGCGGATGCCGCCTGCTCGGGCGACGAGGCGGCCGCACGTTTCGAGGAAGTAGGCGACGGTGGCGACGAGTTCGGGAGAGAGCGGTACTTCGCGCTTCGCTTTCGCGCAGCCATCGGCTCGTCTCGTCAGGTCGGCGGCGGCGATGAGGAGCTGTTCTGCCTCGGTCATCGGGCGTTCTCCTCGTCGAGGACGGTGCGGTAGGTGGCTCGGACGAACCGGGTGCCGAGGACGCGGTTGACGGTTTCGCTGATGGCCTTGCGGAGCTCCTCGATGAGCTCCTCACGGGCGGCGTCGGTCAGCTTGTCGCCGGTGGCGACGTGGACCGCGGCGTCGAACTCGCCGGTGACCGCCTGGAACGCGAAGGACGGGCCGACCAGCAGGTCGGCGGCGTCGATCGCGGACTCCCACTCGCGGGTCGTCATAGGGCGTAGGGGATGCTCGGTCATCGGGCGTTCCTCAGTGGGTGTAGTCGGCGTCGGGCGCGGGGTTCTCGTCGCGGTGGTCTCCGCCGAACCGGAGAGCAACGACCTCGTCGTGCGTTGAGCCGTCGTCGTAGCGGTGGTTGAAGAGGGCGGCGAACTGGTCGCGGTAGGTGTCGCCTTCGTCGGAGGCGCCCCAGCCCTCCTTGCTGCCGTCGGGCAGGAAGGCGTAGGACACGTAGCCGTTGAGCGGCGCGGGGATCGGCCCGACGACGAGCGGTCGCAGGCTCTCGGGCAGCGACGCGCGGAAGGCGTCGATGTCTGGCAGGCCGCCTGGGCGGATGTCGGAGGTGGTGACGACGATGGCGTCGTGGACGATGCGTCCCATCAGCGGTTCCTTCGGGTGCGTGCAGGCATGAGGGAGTAGGTGGCGCCGTCGCGGACGGTGCGGGTGGCGATCCGCTGGCGCTCGCAGACGGCGCGCTGGCCGGTGCCGATGGCGTCCAGCAGCAGGCCCTTGCAGGTGGTCAGCTCGTCCTCCGCCGACCAGGCCGCGTCCTGCGCGGCGTGGAAGCGGTCGCGCAGCAGGGTGGGGATCTCGACGTCGACCGGGTCCAGGCCCTCGGGGATCTCACGGATCGCCTGGTAGGTGGCGGAGTGGCCGTCGATGTCTGGGCGGACACCGTGCGCGAGGTCGTCCATGAACTGGGCGCCGGCATTCCGCAGCAGCGTCGCTTCCGCCTCGTCGTAGGTGACGACGTACTCGCGGTAGTCCGAGAGCCCGATCAGCACTGCGACGTAGCAGGTGGTCAGGCGGAGGACGTCGAGGTACCAGAGGCATTGGGCCCGGTACCAGACGGGGATCTGGTCGGTGCCTTCCTCGCCCCAGCCTTCGTCGTCGTAGGCGGTCTTCGCCTCCAGCAGCGCGGCGGGTTCGGCGGTGCCGGGCTTGTACAGCAGCCGGTCCGGGTTGCCGATCTGCCAGGTCCGCCCGGTCACCGCGTAAGTGGCGGAGTCGTGGACGATCCACTCGGGGTGGAGCTCAGTGAACTCGGAGCAGATGGTGGGCTCGTGCTTCTTCCCCCACCGCATCTGCGGGGACTCCTCGACCGGGCCGATCAGTCCCTTCTTCCTGTGCCACAGGGAGAACCGGGACTCGTGAGGGGAGAGCCCGAGGACGGCGGCGATCTCGCTGCCGCCGATCCCCTGCGCGCGGGCGGCGTGCCACTCGGGGCTGCCAGGCTCGAACCAGCCGAGGACGACCGGGCCGGCGGCCGGGGCCTGAGCCCCAGCCCGCGCGGTCGCCGTCATCAGGCGGGACCGCCCTTCGAGGTGGTGGGGAGGCTGGCGACGGCGTCGGCCCGCGTCCCGTCGGCGCTCGGAGCCGGGCCCCAGACTGCGTTGCCGTACGCCTCCTGGTGGCGGGCGGCGATGGCACGGGCCGCGTCACGACCGCAGCGGATCTCACCGCGCTCGATCTGGCCGAGAACGCGTTGCGTGTCGGACGTCATGAGCGGCCGTCCTTCCTGGTGTTGAGCGTGTAGAACCGGCCGTCGGCCGGGCCGTTCGCGGTCAGGTGGCCGCGCCGGGCCAGCTCGGCCAGGTCCCGGCGGGCGGTGCCGCGCTGCGTCGGACCGCCGGTCCGACGGCGCAGCTTCTGCAGGCGCCCGGCGGACCACAGCTGGTCGGGGTGGGCTCGGATGAGGTCGAGGAGTTCGGCGAGCCGGGTCTCGTGGTTGGAAGGCGTGCTCATCGGCGTGCACCTCCCGGGTGCGGGGCGCACGCGATCCCGATCAGGCAGACCGCGGCGGCGGCGAGGACACCCACGGCCTGGGCGGCCGGCCCGGTGAACGGGACCGCGGCGGCCATGGACGCCAGCACGGCGGCCGTGGTGATGACGGCCCAGTGCAGGGCCCAGCGGGCGGTACGGCGCGCGCTCATGCCGCCGCCCCGCCCTGGCGGCGCTGCGCGGGGACCGCCGCCACAGGAGCCGGAGCCGCCGCGTGCAGCCGGTCGGCCAGCTGCCGCAGCGCCTTGCCCCGGACCGGGACCTCGTAGCCGACGGCCGTGGCCAGCTTCTCGACGAGCAACTGCTCCGGCTTCCAGCCGTCGTGCTCGCGGGAGGTGGCCCGGTCCTCGACCATCTCCATGAACTGGTCGAGGAGGTTGGGGTCGTCCGCGATGGTCGTGACGACGTAGGTGAAGTAGTCCTCGAAGTCCAGGAGGAGGCCGTCGGGGATGCGGCGGGTGTAGATGCGCATCGGCTCGGTGATGGCCGGCTTGCGGAGGATGCGGTGCCAGTACAGGCGGATGCGGTTCATCGGGTCACCTCGGCGGTGGGAGTGGAGAGAAGGAGGAGCAGCGCGGCGACCGACACGGCGGCGGCGCGGCGGGCGTCCTGCGCGGCGTGACGGGCGTTCGCCGCCTCGACGAGCACGCGGTCACCCACGGCCTGCCAGTCCTTGATGAGCAGGTAGTCCGCGTCGGCCCACAGCAGGACCGGCAGGGACACGGCGGCGCTCGCGCTGACACCGAGCGACAGGAACGCGGCCCAGTCCGCGACGGCTGCGGCCATCACGCACCGCCCGTCTGCGGCAGGTCCCGCCCGGTCCGGTAGTCGTGATGCACCGACGCGTAGTGCTCGCCCTCACCGGCCGGCGCGAGCATCCTCGACAGCCGACCCCCCGACGCTTCCGCCTTCGCGGTCAGCGCGTAAGCGATCGGGTCCTCGTCCACCGGCCGGTCCCGGCCGGCGAGCTGCCGCTCCAGACCGGCGATCCGGTCCCGCTGGACGCGCAGTGTCTCGGCCGCCTCGGACAGCGACTCGTTCGTCGAGTGCCGCTCCGCCTCCAGCTCGGCCACACGGTCCAGCAGCCACTCGACCGCCGGCGCCACCCGCTCGTGAATCACGATGTCGGCCGGGACCCGGCGCGGCCCGTCGGCCGGGGCCAGCAGCCCCCGCACCGCGAGAAGGTCCGCCTCGGCGGCGATCAGCCGAACGCGGCGCCGTTCACGCTGCGCCTCCAGCTCCTCGACCTGCTTCCGCAAGCGCACCAACTCGGCGGCTTCGCCCGGCGAGACCAGCATGCCCAGCCCGTACAGCGTGTCGGCGGCCTGCGATCCCATCTCCTCCGCCGACAGCGCCCACGCCGTCCACATGTGGCGTCGGGCCGCAGCCAGCAACTCCTCGCGCTTCATGCCGCAGCCGCCACGGTGCCCTCGGTGGTGAGCGTCCACGCCCGGAACGGAACGCCGTCCAGCACCCCGTCCGCGAACGTGAAGAGGTTGTACGGCCCCGGGTGCGGGCGATTCGCCACAGAGATCTCAGCGGTCTGGGCGAAGCTCTGCACGTTCTCGATCGACTCGTGGAAGTACAACTCCACACCGATCGGCCTGTCGTAGGTCCCCGGCACGTAGTCGAAGCCGTTGGCGGTGATCTGGATACCGCGGGGTGTGACGGGCGAGATGGACGTGAGCTTCTCCGCGACGGACAGCGCGGCCATCAGGCCGGCGGCGCCGGGGCGGAAGGTAACCTGTGTGGTCACGGGGACCTCTCTTCTCTGGTTGATGGGGTCGCCGAGTCGTGGGGTCGCCAGGCCGGTCAAAGCGGGCGGCCCTTCGGCGTTGATGGGGTCAGGCGGCGCGGGCCGCCGACGGCGGCGGGCTGATCGCGCGGTGGCCGGGGCGGGCCATGATCCGCCGCAGCTTCTCCACCACCTCGGCGCTGGGCTCCGGGGCCTCGGCGACGCGCTCGTGGATGTGGGCGATGACGTCGTCACCAAGGAGCGCGCGACGCTCTTCGCGGGTCACGCGGCGGCCTCAGCGGGTGCGTTGTCCTCGTCTTCGACCTGGTCCATCAGGGTGCGAATGTCCTGGTCATATGCCGTGGACAGTCGAAGCGCCGAGTTCAGGTCAGGTTGCGCGGACCCGTCGACGTATCGATAAACGGACGAGATGCTCACGCCCGTGCGCTTGGCGATGGCGTAAGGCGTCTTGTCGCCGTGCTGGGCGGCGATGGCCCGGAGCTTGGCGACGTTGAGTCGGTACACGTGGATGTCCCTCCCTCCGCAGGTAGCGGGGCAGTTTCCCTGTCGAGGGAAACTCAAGCACAGAGTTTCCCTCCCTGACAAGGGAATGTGCGCACGAGGGAAGGGCAAATTTCGAGACGAACGACAGTTCGATAGGGATGTGGCCAGCGTCAATGCAGGTCAGTGGCCGAATGGGCACTTTCCCCAGGGAGGGAATCAGTGACTATTCCCTCTCCAGGGAAGTAGAGTTTGGGGACATGACGGAAGCCACCCCCCAGGGACGCGTGCAGAGGTTCTGCGCGCTGGTCCTCCCCGCGCTCGAAGCAGCCGGCTACACCGGCTACGGGTCGCAACAACGCCTCGTAGCCGACACCGGCATGAACAAGAGCACCGTCTCCCGTCTGCTCAACGGCGAGCAGATTCCCCACGTCAAGTTCTTCCCGGCCCTGGCCAAGGCCGCCAGGCTGGACCCCGTTGAACTGCTCGTTGCGGCAGAGGTCTTGCCGCCTGAGTACCTGGAGTCTCAACAGACACTGTCCGAAAACAATCAGTCACAGGTAGGCTCGGGTTCAATCACTCCGGAGGAAGCGGCGGAGCGACTGGGCATCCATGACGACGTAGGCCGGTTCACGTTCTTCGCCGTGATCGACAAGCTCAAAAGCCCTCAACCAGAGGGCGACGCCGAACACCCCGGAGGTACGGCCGCACAGATCTAACCCGGGGGTGCGCATTGGAGTTCACGGCCACCAGCAAGGCCGCCGCAGCGATGGCCGCGGTGACCCTCATCTCGGGGTTCGCGGCCATCCTCCACAGCACATCCACCGACGACGTGGCAGGCGCCATCGGCGGAGCCTGCCTCGTCATGGTGGCCCTGACCATTATCATCTGTGTCCTGGTCCGGCACTGGATCTGCAACACGAACACCGAGCGCGCGATTCTCGCCGCCGCCCAGCGCGAAGCCCAGGCCGAACGCAGCCGCTACTTCGCCGCCCAGGCCGCCCTGGAGAACGAGATGGGCCGCCTCAACCGGGACATGGCCGCAGAGCGGGCCCGCATAGCCCGCTCTCTTGCTGCCGAGCAAGCCAAAGTTCGAGCCAAATTCGAAGAAGAGCGAGCACAGCTGGCGGCCGAAGCCTTCCGCACAGGCGTCGAAATGGAACGGGCCGGCATGCTCAAGCCCGGGGCTGAGAAGACACAGGGTGTCCTCATACGCTTCCCGCGCCACCCCGAGCACGCCGCGGAGCAGGAACGCTCCCGCGAGCACGGGAATGTCGGTCCCTGAACCCCGGTTCTCCGACGAACGACATCCTGATTCGGTTCGGATCCAGCTTGCGAGAACCTCGGTTGCTCGCCTTGTACAGCCGGACGGTCACGACTTGTCGGATCACCTCTCGCTTCTGCTCAAGCGACAACCCAAGCATTCCAAGCTGTGTGTCGGTGGCCGGGCGGCCGTTCCAGACCGACTCCGGGTCTGAAGCGTCGAGGAGCGAGAGCAGGAGAGGCGACACGCCCGTCATCTTCTGGAGTTTCTTCTGTTCCTGCTCCAGCTTCGGCAGCAGTCGTTGCTCAAGAGAGGCCAGCGACGACGCGGACAACTTGAATCGGCCCGTCTCCTCGACGAACTCCTCGGCCTGCTGCCGGGCCTCAGCCAGCTGCTCCTCGTAGGCGTTGATCCGACGCTGCGCCGCCTCGACCTCCTGCTTGACGTTCCCCTCCTCCGGAACCAATGCTGCGCGCGCCTGCGCCTTGTTGAGAAACCAGGAGATGACCGCTTCTTCGACGTATGCATCGAGTACTTCTTCAGTGATGGTCACGTCACCCTTTGACTCGCACGTCACGGCCGGACGGCGACCGCCTGTCCGCGGCAGGGCACACAGCCACGGCTCGTCGCCGCACTCGCCGCACACCCCCAAGTACGTCAACAGGTGCGAGACCTCCGTTCCCCGCTGTGTTCGGCGGGCGGGGTCCGTGAGTTCTGCAGTCACCCGGTTAAACATCGCTCGGCCCTCAGGGGTGTCAAGCCCCTTGATAGGGGCCCACGCTGCCTTCAGCCAGACCCCTCGGTGTTGCCGCTCTCCGAGGTACGCACGGTTCATCACCATGCGTCGGACGATCATGTCCGTCCACTCCACTCCGTCTGGCCGGTCTGCCTGGCGTTCCGATTTCAGCCAGCGGGTCACGGACCGGATCGAGTGGCCGGCGTCAACACGCTGAATCGACTCGAAGACGAACCTTCCACGCGCATCCTCATGCTGGCCGACGCAGCGTCTACGCCCGCTCACCACCTTGTAGTCGCGCGTGTATCCGTACTGGGACTTGCCGTGCGGCATGCCGGCTTCCGCCTGGGTTGCCGCCGTACGCAGGTTCTGTGCGCGAATACCTTCGGCTTCGTCCTCGGCGTCGACAGCGTGCAGGGCGGTGGCCTTGAGGTCGTCACGCTTGCTGAGGTCGTAGACCTGGCCGTTGTAGCAGAGCAGGGCGTTGGCCTTGAGGCAGGCGTTCCGCAGTCGGACGTATGCCTCCAAGTCACGGTAGTAGCGCGCGGCGTTGTAGGCGACGACGATGCGTCGTACGCCTGGCTCCACGCCGCCGTTGACGATGGCGTCGAGGAGGGCCTCGAAGTCGTCGCGGGTCTTTTTGCCGTGCCGGCTGGCGGATACGTCGGTGTCGTTGAACTCTCGGACGATTCGCCAGTTGCACTTGTCGCACAGGGTGCGGCCGACGGCGAGTTGGGCCTCTACGGAGTCACCACTCTTGATCCAGTCGTCTGAGTTGCGGCCGTAGAGGAACGCTTCGAAGCGCACGCCGGGGATGACCAAGTGGAGGTACTCGGGCGCGTAGGGCATGGGGGCATCCTAGCCCTAAGGGGTATGCCTAAAGGACTTTGTGGGGCCAGAACATCACCCAGAACACGGCCGTGCAGAAGGCCCAGTACGACTTCTGGCACAACGCCCACGGCCTGCAGGACGCCTTCCTGGCCACCGCCCAGGCCACCATGGCCCATCTGCGCCGGAACCTGAGCGCGGAGGAGTTCGCGGGGATCGCCGGCTTCGACCCGTACAACGAGCCGTACGCCGGCGGCTACGACTCCGGGCAGACCTCCCGCACCTGGGAACGCGACCTGCTCTGGCCGTTCTACGCGCGGTTCCGGGCGCGCATGGACGCCGCCGGCTGGCAGGACAAGCCCGCCTTCGTCGAGCCGAACCTCTTCTGGAACGCCAACATCTCCACCCAGAAGCAGGAGGGCGGCCTGCTCGACGCGGGCGCGCTCGGCCCGGGCTACGTCCTCAACACCCACTTCTACGACCAGAAGGCCATCTCCGGCATCCTGATGTGGGGCAAGGCGGCCGACGGCCAGTACGCCGCCGACTTCGCCGCCGTCCGCGACCGGGCCGCGGCCGCCGGCACCGCCGCCGTGGTCAGCGAGTTCGGCCACCCCCTGTCCGGCACGGTCTCCGACAAGGCGCCGACCGTGCTGAAGGCCATGTACCAGGCCCTCGACTCGCGCCTGCCCGGCGCGAGCTGGTGGGCCCGGCCGGCCGCCTCCGGCCCGGTGCTCTCCGGCACCCAGTGGCAGTGGGACCTCTACCACGGCCGGCACCACGAGCCGATGAACGGCAACCCCGGCAAGGTGCTGACCACCGGGGACGCCTGGAACGACGAGGACCTGTCGGCGGTACGGCTCGACGACTCCGGCAACCCCCTCCTGCGCCAGGACGCGCGTCTCCTGGACCGCCTCTACCCGGGCGCCACGGCCGGCACCACCCTCGCCTTCACCTACGAGGACCGCTCCCGCGACGGCTCCACCACCCTCACCTGGAACCCGGTGCCCGGCTCCCTGCCGAACACGGCGGAACTCGTCGGCACGGGCCAGTACGGGCTGCTCGTGTGGCGCTCCGGCGACGGCACCGCACCCACCGAGCTGCATCTGCCGGCGTCCTTCCCGACCGCCGCCACCACGGTCGTCTCCGACCTCGGCACGGTCCACGGCCCGCCCGCGTACACCTCCGCCACCCCGGTCGCCGCGGCCCCGGAGCCGGGCGGCACGGGCAGCCGCCGGCTGCTGCTCACCGACGCGGACTCCGGCGTCCTGCACTACGCCCTGGTCACCAACGGCGCCACCGCCCCCTCGGCGGACCTGCTGGCCGCGGCGAAGGCCGAGCTGGCCGCGTGGGCGTCGGCGCGCTTCTGACGGCGGCGGTGTGGCCTCCGGGGTGAGTGGGGGCATCCCGGAGGCCACGGCCCGGTGGCGCGTCAGCTGCCGCCGGGGCCGGTCCAGCCGGCCTGCACATGGCCGAGCCGGACCCGCTGCGGGTGGTCGCCGACCGGGACCGACACCACCTTCCGGCCGGTGGCGAAGTCGATCGCCGTCACCTGGTCGGCACCGCTCTCGGAGACGATGCAGTCCTTGCCGTCGCCGCTGACCGTCGCCCAGTACGGCTTGGACGCCGTCACCAGCGGCCCTTCCTGGAGCGAGGCGCGGTCGACCACGGTCGCGTAGTCGTCCATGGTGCCCGCGACACACAGCTTGGTGCCCTCGGGGTTCATCGAGATCCCGTGGTGGCGCGAGTCGTTGACCCAGGTGGTGCGGTCCTCGCTGGTCGCCGGGTTCTTCGGCAGCGTCTTCATCTGGGTGATCTTGTCGGCCGCGACGTCGTACTCCAGGAAGCCGTTGAAGAACGACACCTGGAAGTACAGCTTGGACTCGTCGGGGGAGAAGACGGCCGGGCGGACCGCGTCGGAGAAGTCCTTCAGCCCGTACGCGTCCAGCCGCTGCCGCATGTCGACGACCTTGACCTGCTTGTACGTCGTCGCGTCCACGACCGTGATGCGCCGGTCGCCCTTGGTCCAGTCCCAGCCCGGGTCGTCCAGAGCGGTGTTGACGTCACCGATGGACATGTTCCAGATGTACTTGCCGTCCCGGGTGAAGATGTTCTCGTGCGGCTTGTCGCCGGTCGCGAACGACCCCAGCTGCTTGCCGGTGACGATGTCGAGCACGTGGACGGTGTTCGCGGTCGAGGCCGAGACCGCCACCCGGGTCCCGTCCGGCGAGACCGCCATGTGGTCGGCCCGGTAACCGGCCACCGGGAAACGCCAGTTGACCTTTCCGGTGGCCAGGTCTATGGAGACGACGTCCGCGAAACTCGGCCGGGACACCACCACCGAGCGGCCGTCCGGCGTCGAGTACATGTCGTCTGCGAACTGGTCGTGGCCCTCGCCGACGCTGTTGCGGATCGCCTGGAAGTAGATCCACTTGATCGGATCCGCGTTGATCTCGGCCATCCGCGCGTCCTTGTCGGGGACGACGTCGACGCGGCCGACCTTCGCGAAGTCGCCGGAGGAGCGGATGACATCGGCGGTGCCGTCCCAGTTGTTGCCGACGAACAGCACCTCGCGCAGGCCGTCGGGGGCCGCGGAGGCTGCGGAGGCGGCGGTCGCGGGGCCGGCGACGGTCAGGGCGAGGGCGGCGGCCACGGAGCACAGGTGCCTGGTTCTGGAGGCAGGCATGACGGCTCTCTTTCCTCGGGGGAATCTGAACACGAGCGCATTCACAGTGAACTTACTGAAAAGTAAGGAAGGGGCGGCCTTCTCGACAAGATGTGTGCACGACAAGATTGGGGTCCGGCGGAGGTGTGACGGAGGGGGACGCGTGGGGGGCAGGCTCAGAGCGCCGACGGGACGGTACGGCGGCCGGTCCGCCGTGGAACGGCAGGCCGAACGGCGCCGCCGCTTCCTCGACGCGGCCCTGCGCCTGTTCGGCGACACGCCCGGCTACCGCGGCACCACGGTCGCCGCGCTCAGCCAGGCGGCGGGCCTGTCCACACGCCAGTTCTACGAGGAGTTCCGCACTCTGGAGGACGTCCTCGCCGCGCTGCACCTGGAGGTCAACGGCTGGGCCGAACAGGCCGTCCTGGCCGCCCTCGCCACCGCGGACGGCCTGCCGCTGGCCGAGCGCGTCACCGTGCTCTTCCGCGCCTACGCCCGCGACGTCACCTGCGACCCGCGCCGCATCCGCATCGCGTTCGTTGAGGTCATCGGGGTCAGTGACCGCCTGGAGGAGCAGCGGCTCGCCCGCCGCGCCCGCTGGGTCGACGTCATCCGCGCCGAGGCGGACGCGGCCGTGGCCCGCGGCGAGGCGGCGCCCCGCGACTACCGCCTCGCGGCGACGGCCTTCATCGGCAGCGTCAACGGCCTGCTGCACGACTGGACCGCCGGCTGGGTCGACGCCACGCTCGACGAGGTGGTGGACGAGCTGGTCCGGCTGCTGCTGGCGATGCTCCGGCCGGAGGGCTGGCGGCCCGGGCCCTCCTGACCGGGCCCGCCCAGGTCATCGGGGGTGCGCCCGGGTTCGGCGCGCGGGATCGGGCCGGACCTGGTCTGCTGGTGCGGAGGACCGTCGTACCCGTACTCGGGAGAGACCCATGAGTACCTATCGAGTCGCGCAGGTGACCGAGCCGAACGGCGCCTTCGAGCTGGTCGAACGCGAGGTGCCGCAGCCGGGACCGGGCCATGTGCGGATCGCCGTCGAGGCGTGCGGGATCTGCCACAGCGACGCCCTCTTCCTCAACGGCCAACTGCCCGGCGTGTCCTTCCCGGAAGTGCCCGGGCACGAGATCGCCGGGCGCGTCGAGGAGCTCGGCCAAGGGGTGCGGGAGTACGGCTGGCAGGTCGGCGACCGGGTGGCCGTGGGCTGGTTCGGCGGCAGCTGCGGCCACTGCACGCCCTGCCGCGAGGGCGACTTCATCGTGTGCCGGAACCTGAAGGTGCCGGGCTGGGCCTACGACGGCGGCTTCGGCGAGAAGGTGATCGCACCCGCCGACGCCCTCGCCCGCATTCCCGAAGGGCTGGCCGCGCACGACGCCGGACCGATGGCCTGCGCGGGCGTGACCACGTTCAACGGGCTGCGGCGCAGCTCCGCCCGGCCCGGGGACCTGGTCGCGGTGCTCGGGCTCGGTGGCCTGGGGCACCTCGGCGTGCAGTACGCCGTCGCCATGGGCTTCGAGACCGTAGGCATCGCCCGGGGCGGCGAGAAGGCCGGCTTCGCCAAGCAGCTGGGCGCCCACCACTACGTCGACAGCACCTCCGGCACCCCCGTCGCCGAGGCCCTGCAGTCCCTCGGCGGCGCCAAGGTGGTGCTGGCCACCGCCGGGAACTCCGAGGCCATCACGGCCACCGTGGACGGCCTGGCCCACCGCGGCGAACTGGTCGCCATCGGCGCGGACAGCGCGCCGCTCGGCATCAGTCCGGCTCAGCTGCTCATGTCCGGCCGCGTGGTGCGCGGGCACCCGTCCGGCACCTCGCAGGACGTGGAGGACACCATGGCGTTCAGCGTCCTGCACGGCATCCGCCCGACGACCGAGCCGGTCCCGCTGGAGCAGGCCGGACAGGCGTACGACAAGATGCTCTCCGGCGCCGCCCGCTTCCGGATGGTGCTCACCATGGCCTGACACCCCGCGGTCCCCGCGACCGTCCCGGTCCTGCGCCCCTGCCGCCGGCCGGCCCGCACCAGCGTCGCGGACAGGGCGTCCACGGTCAGGCGGCGCAGCGGTACGACGGCCGGGGCGGCCAGCCGGGCGGACCGGAAACCCGCGTCGAACCGGACCGGCACCGGCACGGCCGGCACCCGGCGCGCGGCCCCGCCGTGGTGGTGCCGGCGCCCGCGTGGTGAACCACGGCGGCCGTCCGCGGGAACAACACCGCGTGCGGCACCTCGCCGATGGTCGGCATGTCGTCCCCGCCGGCCGCGAGTCCGCCCCGGCCGCGCCGGATCACCCCCGCGCAGCCCGGCCCGACGAACACCGGCGGTGGCCCGGCGGCGACGAAGTCCTCCAGGTGCCGGGGGAGCCGGGTCCGCCGGCCGAAGCAGGGGGCGGTGGCGCCCCGGGAACCCGCCGTCATGGTCGCAACGCGCACGACGGCCAGTCCCGCGCCCCGCCAGTCCCGCGCTAGGCGGCGGCCGACACCACCAGCAGTACCGCCGCCAGCAGCGCGCACCCCAGCACACAGCAGGCCAGCAGGCGTCCGCGCAGCGCCCGGTACCTGGCCTCGTACGCCTGCCTGAGTTCCTCCGCCCGTTCGGCCGTGCGGTGCCACGAGAGGCGGGCCAGCGCCAGGTACTCGGCCTCGAACTGCCGCTCCACGTCCTGCCGCTGACTGTCGGTGAGCCGGCCCAGCCGGGCACCGAGGCGTGCGGCGGCGGTACGGCCCTCCTCCCGTGCGGCGGCCAGCAGCAGGTGCCCCTCGATCTGCCGGACCAGGTCGCTCTCGTCGTGGGCCGTCACGGCGCGGTCAACTCCCGTTCCCGCACCGCCGGGTGGTGCAGGTCGAACGCCGGGGACTCCGAACGGATCCGCGGCAGGGCGACGAAGTTGTGCCGGGGCGGCGGGCAGGAGGTCGCCCACTCCAGGGAGCGGCCGTAGCCCCACGGGTCGTCCACGCCGACCGGCTCGCCGTACCTCGCCGTCCTCCACACGTTGTAGAGGAAGGGCAGCAGGGACGCGCCGAGCAGGAACGAGGACACCGAGGAGACCGTGTTGAGCGTGGCGAACCCCTCGGCCGCCAGGTAGTCCGGGATCCGGCGCTGCATGCCTTCGGCGCCCAGCCAGTGCTGGACCAGGAAGGTGCCGTGGAAGCCGGTGAACAGCGTCCAGAAGGTGATCTTGCCGAGGCGCTCGTCCAGCATCTTGCCGGTCATCTTGGGCCACCAGAAGTGGAAGCCGGCGAACATCGCGAAGACGACCGTACCGAACACCACGTAGTGGAAGTGGGCCACCACGAAGTACGAGTCGGAGACGTGGAAGTCGATCGGCGGGGAGGCGAGCATGACGCCGGTCAGCCCGCCGAAGACGAAGGTGACGAGGAACCCCATGACCCACAGCATCGGCGTCTCGAAGGAGAGACTTCCCCGCCACATGGTGCCGATCCAGTTGAAGAACTTCACGCCGGTCGGGACGGCGATGAGGAACGTCATGAAGGAGAAGAACGGCAGCAGCACACCGCCGGTGAC
>NZ_JOIU01000015.1 GCF_000720135.1 Streptomyces sp. NRRL S-1022
CCCCAACCCCCCCGCCCTGCCCCGCCGTTCCGTGCTCGCCGGTGCCGGCGCACTCGGCGTCGGGGCGGTGCTGGCCGGCTGCTCCGCCGGGCCGGAGTCGACGAACGAGACCGGTGGCGGCGGCCGGGGGAAGGACCGGACGCTGACCGCCGTGATCGGGTACGGCAACGACGGCAGCTGGGACCCGACACAGACCGCGTCGGCGTTCGCGATGGCAGCCAACCACCACATCTACGAGGGGCTGCTGGACACCGACCCGATCACCCGGGCGCCGTACCCCGCGCTCGCCACCGCCGTGCCCCGCGACCCCTCCGCCACCACCTGGCGGTTCACGCTCCGCCCGGGCGCCACCTTCCACGACGGCAAGCCGGTGACCGCCGACGACGTGGTGTTCGTCTTCGACCGGATCCTCGACCCGGGCACCCAGACCCTCGCCAAGGGCTTCTTCGCCTCCTGGCTGGAATCGGTACGCAAGACCGACTCCCGGACCGTCGAACTCAGGCTCGGGTTCCCCTTCCCGGACGGCCTCGCCCGGCTCACCCTCGCCAAGGTCATGCCACGTCACGTGTTCTCCCGGCCCGGCGCCTGGGACGACGCGGTCAAGGGACTGGCCGTGGGCTCGGGGCCGTACCGGCAGACCGCGCACCACCCGAAGTCGAACACGACCTTCGAGGCGTTCGCCGGCTACAACGGCCCGCGCAGACCGGCCTTCCGGACGATGAACTGGCTGACCATCGTGGACGCGGCCGCGCGCGTCGCGAAGATCTCCGGCACCGGCGCGGGCGCCCAGATCGCCGACAACATCCCCTACGCCAACATCCCCCGGCTGGAGCAGGGCGGGCTGAAGGTGGCCGGCGGCGCCGGGATGAACAACCTCTTCCTGATGTTCAACACCCGGCACAAGCCGTTCGACGACGTCCGCGTCCGCCAGGCCCTGCACTACGCCATCGACACCGAGAAGATGGTGCGGGTCGCGCTGAAGGGCCACGGGAAGCCCGCGTCCTCGTTCCTCGACGAGGGCAACCCCGGCTACCGGCGCGCCAGGACGGTCTACGGCTACGACCCCGCCCGGGCGAAGGCCCTCCTGGAGGCCGCCGGGGTCACCGGCCTCAAGGTCGGCATCCTCGCGGTCAACGTGAGCTGGATCGTGGACTGCCTGCCGACCATCAAGGCCTCCTGGGACGCCATCGGCGTGCGCACGACCCTCGCGCCGCAGGAGACCACGGCCGTGTTCACCAAACTGGACCAGAAGCAGGACTACCAGGTGGTCGCGGCGGCCTCCAACCCGAACCAGTTCGGGCTCGACGCCGACCTGATCATGCACTACAACTACGGCCCCGGGAACCTGTGGATGCAGTACACGCGGTGGGCCGGCCACCCCGTCGCCAGGCGGCTCTTCAAGGACATGGACCGGGCGACCCGGGAGCCGGACCCCGCCCGGAAGAAGGCGATGATCCAGGACTACATCGACGTCGTCGCCGAACAGGCCGTGCTCTACCCGGTCGTCCACAACGAGCTGATGACCGCCTGGGACCCGCGCCGGCTCAGCGGGATAAGGCCCCAGCCGTACCCGGGCGTCAACCTGCTCCAGGCCCGCTGGATCTGACGGCATGACGGCCGTCGTACGGATCCTGCTCCGCCGCGTCGCCCTGCTCGTCCCGCTGCTCCTCGGCATCGTGCTGTTCGTGTTCCTGGTGATGCGGTTCTCGGACGCCGACCCCGCGTCCGCGTTCTTCCAGGGCGCCAACCCCACCGCCCGGCAGCTGCACGAGTTCCGGGAGCGCAACGGGCTGCTGGACCCGCTGCCCGTGCGGTACGTCCACTTCGTCGGCCACCTGCTCCGCGGCGACCTCGGCACCAGCGCCCTCACCCGCGCGCCGGTGGCCGACCAGGTCACCACCGCGCTGCCGCTCACCCTCCAGCTGACCTTCCTGGGGCTGGCGATCGCGGTCGTGCTGGCGCTGGCTGGCGGGGTCACGGCGGCGGTGTACCGGGACCGGCTGCCGGACCAGGCCATCCGGATCGTGTCGCTGGTCGGGGTGGCCGCGCCCGGGTTCTGGCTGGCACTGCTGATGATCCAGTACCTGGCCGTGGACCGGGGCTGGTTCCCGACCGGCGGCTACGTCAACCCGGCCGACTCGGTCACCGGCTGGCTGCGGACCATGGCCCTGCCCGCCGTCGCGCTGTCCCTGCCGGTCGCCGCCCAGCTGACCCGGATCGTGCGGACCTCGGTGGTGGAGGAGCTGGACAAGGACTACGTGCGGACCGCCGTCGGAAGCGGGCTGCCACCGCGCGTGGTCGTCGGGCGGAACGTCCTGCGCAACGCGCTCGTCAATCCCCTGACCGTGCTGGGGCTGCGGGTCGGCTATCTCCTCGGCGGGGCGGTCGTCATCGAGACGATCTTCTCGCTGCCCGGGATGGGCAAGCTGATGATCGACGCCGTGCAGAACGGTGATCCGGCCGTCGTGCAGGGGGTCGTGCTGACCACCGCCACCGGGTTCGTCGTCGTCAACCTCGTCATCGACATCCTGTATCTGCTGGTCAACCCACGTTTGAGGGCGGGCTGATGGTCACGCGTGCGCGCATCGCCGAACGGCTCTCCCGGCCCGGAGTCCGGCTGCGCGGCCCGCGCCGGCTGCCGCTGCCGTCGAAGGCCGCCGTCTGCTTCCTGGCCGTGGTCGTCCTGGTCGCCGTCCTCGCGCCGGTGCTGGCGCCGGACGATCCGCTCGACCAGCAGGACCCGGTCGGCGGGAGCGGGGCGCCGTCGGCCGCGCACTGGATGGGGCAGGACAGCCTGGGCCGGGACGTCCTGAGCCGGCTGATGTACGGGGCCCGCTGGTCGCTGTCCATCGGGCTGGGCGCGACCGGGCTCGCGCTCGTCGCCGGCGCCCTCCTCGGGGCGTTCGCCGCCACCTCCCGCAAGGCCGTCGACGAGACGCTGATGCGCTGCCTGGACGTGGTGATGGCGTTCCCGGGCATCGCGCTCGCCGCCGTCCTGGTGGCCGTGTTCGGCGGCGGGATCCAGGTGCTGATCTGCGCGATCGCCTTCCTGTTCACCCCGCCCGTGGCCCGGGTGGTGCGGGCCAACGTGCTGGACCAGTACGGCGAGGACTACGTCACCGCCGAGCGGGTGGTCGGCGCCCGCACCGCGCACATCGTGCTGCGCCACGTGGCCGTCAACTGTGCCGCTCCGGTGCTGGTGTTCTGCACGGTCCAGGTCGCCGAGGCCATCGTGTTCGAGGCCTCGCTGTCCTTCATCGGCGCGGGGGTCCGGCCGCCGGACCCGTCCTGGGGCAGTGTCATCGCCGACGGCAAGAACATGGTGCTGACCGGCGGCTGGTGGGCGACCGTCTTCCCGGGGCTGCTGATCCTGCTCACCGTGCTGTCGCTGAACATCCTCTCCGAGGGCGTGTCGGACGCCTGGGCCGCGCCCGCCCCGCGGGAGGTACGGGCGCCGGAGGACCGGCCGCAGCCGCCCGGGCCCGGCACCGGCGAGGTGCTCGCGCTGCCCGGCCTCGCCGAGGCCGCCCGGCGGCTGCGCTCCCGGGCCCGGCCGCGTCCGGCCCCCGGCGGGCAGCCGGTGCTGGCCGTGGAGAACCTCGCCATCGGCTTCCCGGACCGGCACCGGGGCGTGGACATCGTGACCGGGGTCGGCTTCGAGGTGTATCCCGGTGAGGTGCTCGGTCTGGTGGGCGAATCGGGCTGCGGCAAGTCGCTGACCGCCCTCACGGTCATGGGGCTCCAGCCGAGGGGCGCCCGGATCAGCGGGCAGGTGCGGTTCCGGCAACGGGAGCTGCTGGCCGAGCCGATGCGGGTGCGGCGGCGGCTGCTCGGCCACGAGATGGCCATGATCTACCAGGACGCGCTGTCCTCGCTGAACCCGGCGATGACCGTCCGGGCCCAGCTGAAACAGCTGGTCCGGCGCGGCGGCAGGCGCGGTCCGCGCGAGCTGATGGAGCTGGTCGGCCTGGATCCCGACCGCACCCTGCGCAGCTATCCGCACGAGCTGTCCGGCGGACAGCGCCAGCGCGTGCTCATCGCCATGGCGCTCTCCCGGGACCCGAAGCTGATCGTCGCCGACGAGCCGACCACCGCCCTGGACGTCACCGTGCAGGCGCAGGTGGTGGAGCTGCTGCTCCGGCTGCGCGCGGAGCTGGGTTTCGCGCTGGTCCTGGTCTCGCACGACCTGGCGCTGGTCGCCGACGTCACCGACCGGGTGGTGGTGATGTACGGCGGGCAGATCGTGGAGACCGGGGTGACCGCCGACCTGGTGGCGGCACCGGCCCACCACTACACGCGCGGGCTGCTGGGCAGCGTGCTCTCGCTGGAGTCGGCCGCGCGGCGCATGACCCAGATCGAGGGGGTCGTACCGTCCCCCGCCGGCTTCCCGGCGGGCTGCCGGTTCGCCGACCGCTGCCCGCTCGCCACCGAGGTGTGCCGCACGACCGCCCCGGTCCTCGCGGGCACCCCGGTGCACACGGCCGCCTGCCACCATCCGGCGGTGGCACTGACCTCGGCGGAGAGCGAGGAGGCCCTGCAGTGACCGCTGTCGTGGAGGTACGGGACGCGCACGTCGTCCACCGGGCGCGCACCGGCGGCCTGTTCCGGCGGGACCGGGTGTACGCCCTGACCGGCGCCGATCTGTCCGTGGCGCCCGGTGAGACGGTCGGCGTGGTCGGCGAGTCGGGGTGCGGGAAGTCGACGCTGGCGAAGGTGCTGGTGGGCATCGAGCGGCCGGTGAGCGGGACGGTGTCGTTCGGGGGCCGGGAGCTGTGGGCGATGCCGGCCGCCGAGCGCCGGGCCACGGTCGGCGCGGGCACCGGCATGATCTTCCAGGATCCGTCGACCGCGCTGAACCGCCGGCTGCCGGTCCGCCGCATCCTGCGCGATCCGCTGGACGTCCACCGGCGCGGCACCCGAGCCGAACGGGAGGACCGGGTCCGGGAGTTGATGGCACTGGTGGGCCTGCCGCGGGCGCTCGCCGACGCCCTGCCGGGGCAGCTGTCCGGCGGCCAGCGCCAGCGCGTCGCGATCGCCCGCGCGCTCGCCCTGGAACCGGCGCTGGTCGTCGCCGACGAGCCGACCAGCGCGCTGGACGTGTCGGTCCGCGCGCAGGTCCTGAACCTCCTGCTGGACCTGAGGGAACGCCTCGGGCTGGCCATGGTGTTCGTCTCGCACGACATCCAGACGGTACGGCGGATGAGCGACCGGGTGATCACCATGTACCTGGGCCGGATCGTGGAGGAGGCCCCGGCCGGCCGGGTCACCGACGCCGCCCGGCACCCGTACACCCGCGCCCTGTTCTCGGCGACGCCCGGACTGCTGGACCCCGTCGACCCGATCCCGCTGACCGGTCCGGTGCCCTCGGCGACCCGCCCGCCGAGCGGCTGCCCGTTCCGCACCCGCTGCTGGAAGGCCGACGCGGTCTGCGCCGCCTCGATGCCGGAGTTCTCGGCCGCGTCACGGCCCGGACACCGCTTCCGGTGCCACCATCCTGTCCAGGAGGACATGCCGACCCGAGACCTAGCGCGCCAGGAGCCCTGAATGACCTTCCCGCTCACCGGTGTCGTACCGCCCGTCTGCACGCCCCTGACGCCGGAGCGGGAGGTGGACGAGCCGTCGCTGCTGCGCCTGGTGGACTTCCTGGTGGAGGCCGGGGTGCACGGGCTGTTCCTGCTCGGCTCGACCTCGGAGGCGGCCTTCCTCACCGACGCGCAGCGCCGGCGGGTGGTGGCGGCCGTCACCGCGCACGTGGGCGGCCGGCTGCCCGTCCTCGCGGGCGCCATCGACATGACGACGCCCCGGGTGCTGGACCATGTCGCGGCGGTCACCGCGGCCGGCGCGCAGGCCGTCGTCGTCACCGCCCCGTTCTACGCCCGCACCCACCCCTCGGAGATCGTCCACCACTACCGCCGGATCGCCGCCGCGAGCCCGGTCCCGGTGATCGCCTACGACATCCCCGTCGCCGTGCACACCAAGCTCCCCGCCGACGTGGTGCTGGGGCTCGCCGGGGACGGCGTGCTGGCCGGGCTCAAGGACTCCAGCGGGGACCTGGCGGCCTTCCGGGAGATCGTCGCGGGGGCCCGGGCGCTCCCCGGGTTCAGCGTGCTGACCGGCTCGGAGCTGATCGCCGACGCGGCGCTGACGCTGGGCGCCGACGGGGCGGTGCCGGGCCTGGCCAACGTCGACCCGCACGGGTACGTCCGCCTCTACCGCCGGTGCCGGGCCGGCGACCAGGAGGGCGCGCGGGCCGAACAGGAGCGGCTGTGCGCCCTGTTCGGGATGGTCCGCGTCGGCGATCCGGCGCGGATGGGCGGCAGCTCGGCGGCGCTGGGCGCGTTCAAGGCGGCGCTGCACCTGCGCGGGATCATCGACTGCCCGGTGACCGCCGAGCCGCAGGTGCCGCTGTCCGGCGCGGAGGTCGAGCAGGTCGGCAAGTTCCTGGCGGCGGCCGGCCTGCTGGGCCCCGGCGCGGACCGGCACTGAGGACGTACCGGCTGCCGGCGGCGCCTCCTCGTCGAACGCGGCGGGCGGTCACGGTCGTGACGAGACGGCCGTCCCCTGCTGTGACACCCGCGGCAGGCGGAGCCGGCGGAACTCCAGCGACTCGTAGGGGCCGTGGACGCCGGTCTCGTAGAGGACGCCGATCGTGCCGGGGGCGAGCTGGACCAGGTCGGAGTAGGCGGCCGGGCGGTCCGCAAGGACGTGGAGCCGGGTGAAGGCGCGGCCGGTGTCCGAGCCGGCCCACAGGGCCAGGGCGCGGCGGGCGTCCGGCACGGAGGGCGCGGAGAACAGCAGGGGCGTGCCCGGGCCGCCGGCCGCCAGGACGCTGCCCTGGACCACGGGGACGGCGTTCAGGGCGGGCTGGACGGTGAAGGGGCGCTCCAGGGTGCGGCCGCCGTCGCGGGAGGAGGCGTCGAGCCGGTTGCCGGGGTCGGTGCCGTTCTGGTCGCGGGCGCTGAAGTAGACGCGGCCGTCGGGGAGCTGGGCGGCCCCGGTCTCGTTGGTGTTGGTGCGGCCGTCGTAGGTGTCGTCCACGAAGCCCAGCCGCCAGGTGCGGCCGAGGTCGTCGCTGTAGAGGGCGTGGCCGCCGTAGTACCCGGCCTCCTGGCCGGTGTCGTGGGAGCCGGCGGGCGGGGCGGCGGAGTGGTCGGCGGGGACGAGGAGGCGGCCGGCCCACCGGCCCCGGGTGAGCGCGAGCGCGTGGCCGGGTCCGGTGGCGTACCAGCGCCAGCCCGGCCGCCACACCTGGGCGGTGATGTCCCGCGGGGCGGTGAAGTGCCGGCCGTCGTCCTCGCTGCGCTGCACGAAGACCCGGCGGGCCGGTCCCGGTCCGGCCTCGCCGCGCATGATCTGCGCCTCGGTCACGGTCCCGCTGTTCGCGCAGGTCACCAGGACGATCACGCCGGTGCGCGGGTCGACGACGGGCGCCGGGTTGCCCCGGGTGCGCCCCTGCCCGGCGGCCACCACGGTGAGCGGCCCCCAGGTGCAGCCGCCGTCGGTGGAGCGGCGCAGGACGACGTCGATGTCGCCGCTGTCGGCGGGCCCGGACCGGCGGCCCTCGGCGAAGGCCAGGACGGTGCCCTGCCGGCTCCTGACCACGGCCGGGATGCGGTAGACGGCGTAGCCGCCCTGCCCGGCGGTGTACGGCACGGAGGAGGCGCAGCCGCCGGGCGCGGCGTGCGCGGGTGTCCGGGCGGTGAGCGAGGTGAGGAGGGCCAGGCAGGTGAGGAGGGAGCGGCTGCGCGGGGTCACTCCCTGATGCTCCCCCGGTCGGCCGGGGCGGTCTTACTCCGTCCGGGTGAGTCAGGAGGGGGTCCGGGCGGCGGCCAGCAGGCGGGTCACGTCGTCGGAACAGATGGCGAGGGCCGCGCCGACGGTGGTGAGGGCGTCGCGTTCGGCGGGGGTGTAGGGGCCGTCGGCGAGGGCGATGCGGGCGCCCTGGAGGAGCAGGGACTCGCGGCCGGCCGGGGCCAGGTGCGGGGTCAGCGGGTCCAGGGCCTCGTGCAGCTCTATGGTCAGCCCGGCCCCGCACGGCTGCTCGAAGTACCGGCCGGTGTCGGCGGCGAGGGCCTCGACCAGGGCGGCCAGCCGGTCCTCGGTGCAGTCGGCGAAGCCGGCCGCGCGGACCGTCGCGGCGGCCGTCTCCAGGGCCGTACGGGAGCCGGTGCCGCCCGCGGCGAGCACGGCGAGGGCGACGGTGTGCACGGCGTCGCGGAGCATCGCGGAGAAGCGGCGGGTGGTGGGGTGGTCCAGCACCTCGGTGCCGAAGTGGTGTCCGCAGGCGGCGCACTCCACCACGGGTCCGGCCGCCCCGCGCGGCAGCACGGGCACGCCGAGCAGGGTGAGCCGGCGCCGTCCGGTGAGCCGCTGGTAGTTGCGGTCGCCGCCGCAGCCGGGGCAGAAGAACTCGCCGTCCCCGACGGGTGTCCAGGCGGTGCGGGTGCGCAGGATGCGCGCAGCCCTGGCGGCACGGCCGTCTCGTCCCCGTACTGGCAGCACGTCGCACCTCCGTAACCGCACGGCCACATCGCCGCGCTGGCGTGATGTTAGCCACATCACCGAGGTGGAGTCAGTACCCCGGAAGAGACCTTTCCGTGACCTGAGGGGCACGATGGCCGGAAACAGACGGGCCCCGCCCACCGGTGTGCGGCGGGCGGGGACCTGTGGACGCCGGGCGGGACAGCGTCCCCGAGGGGCGCGGGGAAACTGCGCCGGCCAGGACGGCGCCGTTCCCGCCCGACGGCCGATGCCCTGGTCCGCTGCCCGGCTAAGCGCTAGCGGGCCGCGCGGTTCACCGCGGAGACGACCGCCTTCAGCGACGCACGCGTCGTGTTGGCGTCGATGCCGATCCCCCACAGGACCTTGCCGTCGATCGCGCATTCGATGTAGGAGGCGGCCTGCGCGGAGGCGCCCTCGCTCATCGTGTGCTCCTGGTAGTCCAGCAGGCGTACGTCGATGCCGATGGACTGCAGGGCGTCGAAGAAGGCCGAGATCGGTCCGTTGCCGGAGCCGGTCAGGACGGTGTCCTCGCCGTCGACGGTGGCCTCGACGGTCAGGGTGTCCACGCCGTCGGTGTCGGTGGTCGACTGGCCGGTCCTCACCTGGATGCGGCCCCAGGGATTGTACGGGTTCGGCAGGTACTCGTCCTGGAAGACCGCCCAGATCTCCTTCGGCGTGATCTCGCCGCCCTCGGCGTCGGTCTTGGCCTGGATGAGCCGGGAGAACTCGATCTGCATCCGGCGCGGCAGTTCCAGCTTGTGGTCGTTCTTCAGGACGTAGGAGACACCGCCCTTGCCGGACTGCGAGTTGACCCGGATGACGGCCTCGTAGGAGCGGCCGACGTCCTTCGGGTCGATCGGCAGGTACGGCACCGCCCACTCGATGTCGTCGACCGTGACGCCCTTGGCCTTGGCGTCGGCCTCCATGGCGTCGAAGCCCTTCTTGATGGCGTCCTGGTGGGAGCCGGAGAAGGACGTGTAGACCAGGTCGCCCACGTACGGGTGGCGCGGGTGGACCTCCATCTGGTTGCAGTACTCCCACACCCGGCGGATCTCGTCGATGTCGGAGAAGTCGATCTGCGGGTCGACGCCCTGCGAGAACAGGTTCATGCCCAGGGTGACCAGGTCGACGTTGCCGGTGCGCTCGCCCTGCCCGAACAGGCAGCCCTCGACGCGGTCGGCGCCGGCCATCAGCGCCAGCTCGGCCGCGGCGACGGCCGTACCCCGGTCGTTGTGCGGGTGGACGGACAGGCAGACGTACTCGCGGCGGGTCAGGTTGCGGTGCATCCACTCGAAGCGGTCCGCGTGCGTGGACGGCGTCGAACGCTCCACGGTGGCGGGCAGGTTGAGGATGATCTCGCGGCCCGGGCCGGGCTGCCAGACGTCCATGACCGCCTCGCAGACCTCCAGCGCGAAGTCCAGCTCGGTGTCGGTGAAGATCTCCGGCGAGTACTGGTAGCCGAATTCGGTCTCGGGGCCCAGCAGCTTCTCGGCGTACTCCATCACCAGGCGGGTGCCGTCGACGGCGATCTGCTTGATGTCGTCCTTGGAGCCGCGGAAGACGACCCGGCGGAAGACCGGGGCGGTGGCGTTGTACAGGTGGACGGTGGCGCGCCGGGCGCCCTTGAGGGACTCCACGGTCCGCTCGATCAGGTCCTCGCGGGCCTGGGTCAGGACGGAGATCGTCACGTCCTCGGGGATCGCGCCCTCTTCCTCGATGATCGAGCGCACGAAGTCGAAGTCGGTCTGGCCGGAGGCGGGGAAGCCGACCTCGATCTCCTTGTAGCCCATCTTCACCAGCTGGTCGAACATGCGCCGCTTGCGCTCGGGCGACATGGGGTCGATCAGTGCCTGGTTACCGTCGCGCAGGTCGGTGGAGAGCCAGCGGGGGGCGGCGGTGACGCGCTGGTCCGGCCAGGTGCGGTCCGGGATGTCGACCTGCTCGTAGCGGCCGTACTTGTGGATCGGCAGGGCGCTGGGCTGCTGGCGGTTGGCCATGATGGCGTGGGCTCCTCAGGATGTCCGGATATCCGAGTGGACGGCCGACGACGCAACGCCGAGCTCCGCGGGGAGGGGGTCGGCCTCGACTACAGGCCCTCGCCGCGGCAGCTAAGGAGAAGCAGCCAGAAACGCATGATGCTCCGCAGCCTAGCCGAGCCGTCCCGGGTGCGCGGGCCTGTCCCAGTATGCGGGACCGTGCGGCAAACCGGGACAAAAAGTGCGCCGCATCATAGCGGCGTAGCACATCGTCACGGATCGTCGCGTTCCCTGTCCCGGTATTTCACCAATCATGGTGGCAGGTAGTGACACGGCCATCACGCAGTGCGATGGTGCCTGGCATGACGACCAACGGGGGCTCCCAGCCCGTCTTCTGCACGATCGTGCCGCCGCACGTCCTCGACAGGCTCGCCCGCAACGAGGACCCCGCGCTCTCCGGTCCGGCCCGCCGGTCCCTGGAGCACGACGCCTACCAGCGCACCAAGCGCCGCCTGACCACGGTGATCGGCGCGACCCCCGTCGCCCCGCCCGCCGGCGCCGCCGCCGACCAGCCGCACCGCACGATCTACGACGCCCGGCACACCCAGGACCTGCCCGGCACCAAGGTCCGCGAGGAAGGCTCCGAACCCGGCACGGACGCCACGGTCAACCGCGCCTACGCGGGCCTCGGCGCCACCTTCGAGCTGTACCTGACGGCGTACGGCCGGCACTCCATCGACGACAGCGGCCTGCCGCTGGACGCCACCGTGCACTTCGGCGAGGGCTACGACAACGCCTTCTGGAACGGCGAGCAGATGGTGTTCGGCGACGGCGACGGCGAGATCTTCCTCGACTTCACCATCCCGGTCGACGTCATCGGGCACGAGCTGACCCACGGCGTCACCCAGCACACCGCGAACCTGGAGTACTACGGCCAGTCCGGCGCCCTGAACGAGTCGCTCTCCGACGTCTTCGGCTCGCTGATCAAGCAGTACACGCTCGGCCAGACCGCCACCGAGGCCGACTGGCTGATCGGCGCCGGCCTGCTGGCCCCGCGCGTCACGGGCACCGCCCTGCGCTCGATGAAGGCCCCGGGCACGGCCTACGACGACGACGTCCTCGGCAAGGACCCGCAGCCGGCGAAGATGGCGGACTACGTCCGCACCGGCCGCGACAACGGCGGGGTGCACATCAACTCCGGCATCCCGAACCACGCCTTCTACCTGGCCGCCACCGCCCTCGGCGGCTACGCCTGGGAGAAGGCCGGCCAGGTCTGGTACGACGTGCTCACCGGCGGCGGACTGAGGGAGGACGCCCTCTTCGCCGACTTCGCCACCCTGACGGTGAAGGCGGCCCGGGAGCGGTACGGCGCCGGGGGCGAACTCCAGGCCGTGCAGAAGGCGTGGGAACAGGTCGGGGTGCGGACGCTGTAGTTCCGTACTACACATCGACCCATGCGGATTCGAGTGTTGCGCACGGGTGGTTTCGCGGGCATCGAGCGCCGGGCCGAGGTGGACACCTCGGGCCGGCCCGACGCCCCCGAGTGGCAGGCCCTGGCCGAACGCGTCCTGGCGGCCGGCCGGAGCACGCCTCCGGCCGGTGTCCCGGACGGCTTCGCCTACGAGATCACGGTGGACGGCCGCACGGTGTACGCGGCGGACCCCCGACTGACCGAGGACGAAAGGGAGTTGGTCTCGCGACTGCTGAAGGAGGGTGCGTAACGGGCGGTTCACGCCGGGGCGTTGACTTCCGTTACCGGGGGTAAGGATGATCCGGCCATGGCGACTGACGCAGGCACTGCGATCCCCCGGTTCCCGCCCGGCTTCCTGTGGGGCGTCTCGACCTCGGCCCACCAGATCGAGGGCGCGGCCGGGGAACGGCAGCCGTCCGTGTGGGACGTGTTCACGGCCGAGCCCGGACGGGTGAAGGACGGCTCCACGGCGGCGGTGGCCTGCGACCACTACCACCGCTATGCCGAGGACGTGGCCCTCCTCGCCGGCCTGGGCGTGGACGCCTACCGCTTCTCGGTCTCCTGGCCCCGGGTGAACTCCCCCGGCGGCCTGGACTTCTACGACCGCCTGGTGGACGAGCTGTGCGCGGCGGGCGTCCGGCCCGTCCCGACCCTCTTCCACTGGGACCTGCCGGCGCACCTGGACTGGCTGGACCGGGACACGGCGGCCCGGTTCGCCGGCCACGTGGCGGTCGTCGCGGACCGGCTGGGCGACCGGGTGCACAAGTGGATCACCCTCAACGAGCCGGCGGAACACACCCTGCTGGGACACGCCCTGGGCGCCCACGCCCCCGGCCGGCGGCTGCTCTTCGACGCGCTCCCCGTCGCTCACCACCAGCTGCTCGCCCACGGACTGGCCGTACGGGCGCTGCGCGCGGCCGGCGCCCGTGACGTCGGCATCGCCAACTCCCACGGCCCGACCTGGGCCGCCTCGCCGGAGCAGGCGGACCTGGAGGCGGCCGGCTTCTACGACCTCCTGCTGAACCGCCTGTTCGCCGAGCCGGTCATCCTGGGCACCTATCCCGACGGCATGGGCGACCTGATGCCGGGGGACGTCGAGGCCGACCTGAAGGTGATCGCCGAGCCGGTCGACTGGTACGGCGTGAACTACTACGCCCCGACGCGGGTGGGCGCCCCGCAGGGCACCGCGACCGAGTTCGGCGGGCTGACGATGCCGGCCGAACTGCCCTTCTCGGTACGGGAGATCGAGGGCCGGCCGGTGACCGACTTCGGCTGGCCGGTCGTCCCCGAGGGGCTGACGGAGCTGCTCACCGGTTTCCGCGAGCGGTACGGCGACCGGCTCCCGCCCGTCGTCATCACCGAGAACGGCTGCTCCTACGAGGGCGTCGACGACCAGGCGCGCATCGCCTACCTGGACGGCCACATCCGCGCCCTGCACCGGGCGGTCGAGGCCGGCGTCGACGTGCGCGGCTACTTCGTGTGGTCCCTGCTGGACAACTTCGAGTGGGCCGAGGGCTACGCCCGCCGGTTCGGCCTGGTGCACGTCGACTACACCACGTTGGACCGCACGCCCAAGGCCTCCTACCACTGGTTCCGGGAACTGCTGCGGGCGCAGGGGTGACCACCGTCCGCTCCGCGGCCGCCGCCCTCGCCGAGCCGGACGGACCGGTCGGCCGGGGCTGGACGGCGTCGCTGGCACTGGCCAACGGGGCGATCTGGGTGGGCTGGTTCGGCCCGCTGCAGATCCTGCTCGCCGCCCAGGCGGGGGACTTCGCGCCCGGCTCCGGGATGTCGAAGGAGACGCTGCTGGCATGGGTGACGGGCGCCGGCGCGGTGGTCTCGCTGGTCGCGAACCCGCTGTTCGGCGCCCTCTCCGACCGGACGACCGCGCGCCGGGGCCGCCGTACCCCGTGGATCGTGGCCGGGTCGGCCGGCGGCGCGCTGTCGTTGCTGCTGCTCGCGGGCGCGGGCGGGGTGTGGTCGATGGCGGCGGGCTGGTGCCTGGCGCAGCTCACGCTGAACGCGGCCTTCGCGGCGGTCACGGCGGCGGTGCCGGACCGGGTGCCGCGGGGCCGGCGGGGCGTGGTGGGCGGCTGGCTGGGCGCGGCGCAGATCCTGGGCGTGGCCGGCGGGACGGGTCTTGCCGCGGCGGCGGGCGGGACGGCGGCCGGGTACGCGGCGTGCGCGGTGGTCACCGTGGTGGGGGTGGCGCCGTACGTCCTGTGCCACGCGGACCTGCGGCTGGCGCGGGAGGACCGGCCGCCGTGGTCCTGGCGGGGCTTCCTCGCCGGGTTCTGGCTCAGCCCGCGCCGGTATCCCGACCTGGGCTGGGCGTGGCTGACCCGCTTCCTGATCAACCTCGGCAACTCCCTGGTCCTGCTGTACCTCCTGTACTACCTGCGCGACGGCCTGCACCGCTCCGACCCCGAGCGGGGCGTGCTGGTCCTGACGGCCGTCAACAGCCTGACGCTGCTGGCGACCGTCGTGGCCGGCGGGGTGTGGTCGGACCGGGTGGGCCGGCGCAAGCCGTTCGTGGTCGGGGCGGGCGTGCTGATGGCCCTCGCCACGGCGGTCCTGACCGGCTGGCAGACCTGGCCGGGCGCGCTGGTGGCGGCGGCGGTGCTGGGCGTCGGCTTCGGTGTCTTCACGTCCGTGGACTTCGCGCTGATGACGGACGTCCTGCCCACGGCGCTGGACCGGGGCAAGGACCTCGGCGTGATCAACGTGGCCAACGCCCTCCCCCAGGTCGCCGCCCCCGCCCTGGCGGCCCCGGTCGTCACCCACCTCGGCGGCTACCGGGCCCTGTACCTGATCGCGGCGGCGATCGGACTGGGCGGGGCGGTACTGGTGGGACGGATCAAAGGGGTCGAGTGACCCTCACAGCGCACCGGCGTCGCGGGCGCTCCACAAGGTGGGGAAGTACGGCCGGTAGCCCAGTTCGCGGCGGATGCGGTCGGTGGAGGCGATGCCGAACCAGGGGTCGGGGTCGGGGCCGTCCGCCGGCGGTTCCAGGCCGAGCACCTGGTGCAGTTCCAGGACGCTGACCGTGGCGTCGTCGGCGATGTTGTAGGCGCGGCCGGCGGCCCCGGGGGCGTACAGCAGGCGCAGCAGGCCCTGCGCGGCGTCCGCGACGTGCACCAGCTGGAAGACCCGCTTGGCGGCGGGCCACCCGGCGATCTGCCGGGAGGCGTTGGCCAGGTGCGGGTCGCCCTCGCCGTAGACGAAGGCGAGGCGGCCTATCCGGACGTCGAGCCCGTCCAGGGCGAGCAGCCCGCGCTCGGCCTCCAGTTTGGACTCCGGGTACGTCATCCACAGCGGGCCGCCGGGCACGGCCGGGTCGTCCTCGACGAGCGGCCGGCCGCGTCCGGTGCCGTACACCAGGATGGTGCTGGTCTGCACGAACCGGCGGACGCCCGCGGCGGCGGCCGCCCGGCCCAGTTCCAGGGCGGCGTCACGGTTGACGGCCCGCATCTCCTCGTCGGTCACGCCCCGGAAGGAGGCCGCGATGTTGACGACGGCGTCCACTCCGGCGAGCGCCTTGCCGAGGACGTCGGCGTCGCGCAGGTCGCCGACGACGACCTCGGCGCCGCGGTCGGCGAGGGCGGCGGCGCGGGACGCGTCGCGCACGATCACCCGGACCTGCTCGTCCGGCCGGGCCTGGGCGAGCAGCCGGGGGACGAAACCGCGTCCCACCTGTCCGGTGGCGCCGGTGACCAGGGTCAGCATGGTGGTGCTCCTCTCGATCGGATCCCGTACGGATCCGTGTGGTGCACCCAGCCTCGGCCGCGGGCCGGGGCGGCGGGAGAGACCTTCCGATCGGGGGACCGGCAGTCCCTGGATAAGCCGGCCGGGCTGCCCCACCCTTGTGGGGTGAACCGAGCCGAACTCGCCGACTTCCTGCGCCGTGGCCGCGCCCGGCTGGAACCGTCCGACGTGGGCCTCGCGCCCGGCGCCCGCCGCCGTACGCCCGGACTGCGCCGGGAGGAGGTGGCCTCGCTGGCCGGGATGTCGGTCGACTACTACACCCGGCTGGAGCAGCGCCGGGGTCCGCGGCCGTCGCGTCAGATGCTGACGGCGCTGGGGCGTGCGCTGCGCCTGACCGACGACGAACGGGACCACCTGTTCCACCTGGTGGGCGAGGAGCCGCCGCGCCGGGACGCGGCCTCGGGCCATGTCCGGCCCGGTCTGCTGCTGGTCCTGGACCGGCTGTACGACTCACCCGCGCAGGTGGTCACGGACTGCGGCGAGGTGCTGGCGCAGAACGCGCTGGCCAAGGCGCTGGTGGGGGACGCGTCCGCCCGGCCGCCGCGCGAGCGGAACCTGACCCGGCGGTTCTTCCTGGACCCCACGGCCCGCGCCCTGTTCCCGGCCGAGGACCTGCCGGCCCACGCCCGGGACCACGTGGCCAACCTCCGCGCGGTGGCCGCGGCCCGCCCCGACGACCCGGAACCGGCCGCCCTGGCGGCCGAACTCCGGGCGGCGAGCGAGGAGTTCGCCCGGCTCTGGGAGGAGCACGAGGTGTCCTTGCGCCGCCCCCGCATGAAGCGTTTCCTGCATCCGGTGGTGGGCCTGCTGGAGCTGGAGTGCGAGGTCCTGCTGAGCCACCACAGCCACCACCACCTCATCATCCACACGGCCCGCCCCGGCACGGAGTCACACGACAGACTCCAGCTGCTGGGGGTGGTGGGCCTCCAGGACCTGACCCCCCGGAACACCGCCCGCTAGGCCCCCCGGAAACCCGCGCACCCCAGAACCCCCGCCGCCGCAACTGCTTCGGGTCCCGTTGCCAGTCCTCGGCGACCCCCACGTGCAGGCCGAGACCGTATCGACATGCGGCCACCGCCGCGCGGCCGGCCCACCCGGCAGGACCGCGTCTCAGAACCCCAGCCGCCGCAGCTGCCTCGGGTCCCGTTGCCAGTCCTCGGCGACCCCCACGTGCAGGCCGAGACCATATCGACATGCGACCACCGCCGCACGGCCGGCCCACCCCGCAGGACCGCGCCTCAGAACCCCAGCCGCCGCAGCTGCTTCGGGTCCCGTTGCCAGTCCTTGGCGACCTCCACGTGGAGGTCGAGGCCGTATCGACATGCGGCTACCGCCGCGCGGCCGGCCCACCCCGCAGGACCGCGTCTCAGAACCCCAGCCGCCGCAGCTGCTTCGGGTCCCGTTGCCAGTCCTTGGCGACCTTCACGTGGAGGTCGAGGAAGACCGGGGTTCCGAGGAGGGCCTCGATCTGGCGCCGGGACTTGATGCCGACCTCCTTCAGGCGCTTGCCCTTGGGGCCGATGACGATGCCCTTCTGGCTGGGGCGCTCGATGTAGACGTTGGCGTGGATGTCCAGCAGCGGCTTGTCCGCCGGCCGGTCCTCACGCGGCAGCATCTCCTCGACGACCACCGCGATGGAGTGCGGCAGCTCGTCGCGGACACCCTCCAGCGCCGCCTCGCGGATGAGCTCCGCGATCATGACCTGCTCGGGCTCGTCGGTGAGGTCGCCCTCGGGGTAGAGCGCCGGGCCCTCGGGCAGCATCGGGATCAGCAGGTCCGCCAGCAGATCGACCTGCTTGTTCGCGGTCGCCGACACCGGGACGATCTGCGCCCACTCGATGCCCAGCTCCTTGCCCAGCTGGTCGATCGCGATCAGCTGCTCGGCCAGGGTCTTGGAGTCGACCAGGTCGGTCTTGGTGACGATGGCGACCTTCGGGGACTTACGGATCCCGGCCAGCTCCTTGGCGATGAAGCGGTCGCCGGGCCCGATCTTCTCGTTCGCCGGCAGGCAGAAGCCGATCACGTCGACCTCGGCCCACGTCGTCCGCACGACATCGTTGAGCCGCTCTCCGAGCAGCGTGCGCGGCTTGTGCAGCCCCGGCGTGTCCACCAGGATCAGCTGGGCGTCCGGCCGGTGCACGATGCCGCGCACGGTGTGCCGGGTCGTCTGCGGCTGGTTGGCGGTGATCGCCACCTTCTGCCCGACCAGAGCGTTCGTGAGGGTGGACTTGCCCGCGTTGGGGCGGCCCACGAAGCAGGCGAAGCCGGCGCGGTGGGCGGCCTCGGCCGGCTGCTCGGAAGACTGGGTACGAACGCTCATGGCGTTCATTGTCCCTGATCCACGAGGCTCCGCCGTACCGCCCCGGTCCGCCGCCCCTCCCGGTGAGTTTCCGGAAACCCGCCCGCAACGAAACGTCACGGAAACACACCTGTACGCGACCGGAAACGGACACCGGTGACCCTCTGACGCAGCCCCCACACCGTTGGAGACGCCCGTGACCCTCGCCGCCGCCCACGTGAACACCGGCGACACCGCCTGGCTGCTCGCCGCGACCGCCCTCGTGCTGCTGATGACCCCGGGCCTCGCCCTGTTCTACGGCGGCATGGTCCGCACCAAGAGCGTCCTCAACATGCTGATGATGAGCTTCGTGTCGATCGCCCTGGTCACGGTCGTCTGGCTGGCGGCCGGCTACTCCCTCGCCTTCGGGGACGACATCGGCGGCGGGCTGATCGGCGGTCTCCACCAGGCCGGGATGCGCGGGCTCGGCCCGGGCAGCGTGCACGGCACGGTCCCCACCGTCCTGTTCGCCACCTTCCAGCTGACCTTCGCGATCATCACGGCCGCGCTGGTCAGCGGCGCGGTCGCCGACCGGACGAAGTTCTCGGCGTGGCTGGTCTTCGTACCGCTGTGGACGCTCCTCGTATACGTTCCCGTCACCCACTGGGTGTGGGGCCCGGGTGGCTGGATCCTGGACAAGCTCGGCGCCCTGGACTTCGCGGGCGGTCTGCCCGTCGAGATCACCTCCGGCGCCTCCGGACTGGCGCTCTGCCTGGTCCTCGGCCCCCGCCTGGGCTTCAAGAAGGACTCCATGCGCCCGCACAACCTGCCCATGGTGGTCCTCGGCGCCGGTCTGCTCTGGTTCGGCTGGTTCGGCTTCAACGCCGGCTCCGCGCTCGGCGCGAACGGTCTCGCCGCCGCCGCGTTCCTCAACACGCTCGCCGCCGGCTGCACCGGCCTGCTCGGCTGGCTCTTCGTGGAACAGAAGCGCGACGGCCATCCGACCACCCTGGGCGCGGCCTCCGGCGCGGTGGCCGGGCTGGTCGCGATCACCCCGTCCTGCGGCACGGTCTCCCTGCTCGGCGCCCTCGTGGTGGGCCTCGCCGCCGGTGTCGTGTGCAGTTACGCCGTCGGCTGGAAGTTCAAGCTGAACTACGACGACTCCCTGGACGTCGTCGGCGTCCACCTGGTCGGCGGAATCATCGGCACCCTGCTGATCGGCCTGTTCGCCGAGAGGGCGATGACCGGCGGCGCGGAAGGCCTCTTCTACGGCGGCGGGCTCGCCCCGCTCGGCCGGCAGCTGCTGGCCGTGGTGGTCGTGGCCGGGTACGCCTTCACGGTGACGTACGGTCTCGGCAAGCTGCTCGACAAGGTGCTGGGCCTGCGGGCGAGCGAGGAGCAGGAGTACACCGGCCTGGACCTTACGGTGCACGCCGAGACCGCATACGATCACGGCGTCCTGGGCCACGGCGCCCCGGTCAGCTCGTCCGTCCTCTCCTCCGCCCAGAAGGTCAAGTCCCAGGCATGAAGCTCATCACCGCGATCGTCAAGCCGTACCGTCTGGACGAGGTCAAGACCGCCCTGCAGGAGCTGGGGGTGCACGGTCTGACCGTGACCGAGGCCAGCGGCTACGGCCGGCAGCGCGGCCACACCGAGGTGTACCGGGGGGCCGAGTACCGGGTCGACCTGGTGCCGAAGGTGCGCATCGAGGTCGTGGTGGAGGACGCGGTCGCCGACGACGTGATCGACGCGATCGTCAGGGCCGCGCAGACGGGGAAGATCGGGGACGGGAAGGTGTGGTCCGTGCCCGTGGAGACGGTCGTCCGGGTGCGGACCGGCGAGCGCGGACCCGACGCGCTCTGACCAGCAGCGCCCCGGTCAGCACGCCGGCGGCGAACACCAGCGTCACCACCAGCCAGGGCAGCGCGAGGAAGCCGGCGCTCGCCGTCTCCCGGGTGTCCTGGGCGCGCGCGGTGAGCGTCACGTCCGCCCGGTCGAGCTGGGGCGCCCCGTGCCAGGTCTCGGTGAGCCGCACCCGCTGCCCCGGCAGCAGTTCGGCGGGCACCCCGGTCAGCTCCCGGTCGAGCAGCGTACGGCCGAACAGTCCGCGCGCCTTCAGCTCCACCTTGGGGCTGAGCGTGACGTTCCCGGTGTTGCGCAGCGTGTAGGAGACGGTGGCGGTGCTGTCGCCGAGGCCCGGGACCAGCGGCTGGTGGTGGCCGATCCGCAGGTGCTCGACGGCGAGCGCGGGCAGTGCGGGTCCGCCGACCCGGAGGTAGACGCGGGCGCCGACGGCCCGCCGGACACCGAGGGCCAGCCTGCCGCCGCCCGGGGCGGTCCGCTCGTCGAGCGCGACGATGGCGCCGGGGTGGTCGCCGGGTCCGGCGCTCCCGGGCACCCGGAGCGTGAAGGGCACGGTGACGGTCCGGTGCCCCGGCACGGTGATGCGGGACCTGGCGACTCTGGCCCAGGCGCCGACCCCGTGCATGCGTTCCCCGGCGGTGCGCACGGCGAAACCGCCGTCCCGAGCGGTGTTGTAGGCGTCGGCCGCGTACAGCCGGAAGGTGAGCGGCCGGCTGGTCCGGTTCCGTACGGCGACCTCGTCGGTGAGGGTCTGGCCGCGTTCGGCGGTGAGGATGAAGTAGGGCCGCGCGGCGATCTCCGTGGCGACCGGGTAGACGGACCAGCTGCCGTTGTCGGCGGCGTGCGCCGGGCCCGCCGGCAGACCGAGCGGGCCGAGGAGGCAGAGCAGGCTCAGGAGGAGGGCGTGCGGCTTGCGCATGGGTGCGGACCCCCTACGGACGAGGGACAGGGCAACGGGCGGGTGCGGACGCCCGTACGCTCAGGTGAGCGTCAGCGTGAGCACGCCGGAGTACGCGCCGGGCGGTGTGAACGCCGGTACGTCCAGGGAGAGCCGGGCGTCCACGGTGAACTCGCCGCCGGTGAGCGTGCCGTCGGCGGTGGAGGCGAGGGTCGCGCCCGCGCTGCCCACGGTGCCCGCCGAACCGGCCTTGCAGGTGCTGGGGCTGCCCGCCTTGGCCGCGCAGGCCGGGGTCCAGCTCAGCCGGCCGGCGTCGATCCTGGCGCCGGGGCCGGTGAAGTCGGTGACCTTGCCGGTCAGGGACCAGCCGGCGGGCCCGCCGCGGAAGTCCTTGACGGTCACCGTGTTCAGGCTGCCGGTGGAGGCCCCGCCCTGGCCGAAGTCGACGCCCGACAGGGCGACGGAGTCCCCGGCCTGGGACATCGACAGGGTGCCCGCCTTGACGGTGGTGGTCAGCTTCTGGCTGCCGGCCGGGACGGGTGTGTTGTCGTCGACGGCGTAGGCCGCGGGCCCGGCACCCTTGTCGGGGTTCCAGGAGGCGCCCTCGTAGGCCACGATCCCGGTCGTCGCCTTGTCGTTGACGACCAGGGAGCCGTTGAAGGAGCCCTGGGCGTTCGCGGTCACGGTCGCGGTGTCCGCGGTCTGCTTGTCGCCGGCCCGCCCGGCCAGCGTGACGGCCGCACCCGGCGTGAAGTTCTTCCCGCTCACGGTGACACCGGCCCCGGCGTCACCGGAGGCGGAACCCAGCGAGATGGCCCGGGTGTTGGCCGGGGTGCCGTCGGTCGCGGTGACGGTCTGCGAGACCGGGGCGGGCGGGGTGATGACCGTGCACGGGGTGTCCAGCTCCAGGATGTAGCTGGTGTGGATGTTGTAGTCGCCGGGCGAGAGGGTGATCTGCCCGGCCTTGGTGACGGTGAAGGTGCCGGTCATGGAGAAGGACGGGAAGGCGGCCTTCCCCGGCACCGGCGGGTTCTTCTTCGGCCCGGTGACGGTGATGTCACCGCTCTGGGCGCCGCCGAGGGTGACCTTGCCGGTCGGGGTCATGATGTCGGCCGGCAGGGCCAGGTCGGTGGGGTTGCTGGCGGCGGCGGTGACCACGGTGTAGGTCACGGTGACCGTGTCACCGACCTTGGGACTGGTCTTGTCCGCCGAGACGTTGGCGGTGGTGGTGCCGTCGATCGGCGGGATGCCCGCGACGGCCGGCGGGATGCAGTGCGTGGCGAAGTCCACGTTCGTGCCGGCGGCGCCGGCCGGGCAGGCCAGCGCGCCGCCCGCGGTGACCGCGAGCGCGGCCGCCCCGAGCAGTGACGCCCAGCGCCACCGTCGGGCTCTTCGGGGTGTCGGACCCATGGGCCCCCTCCTGAGGGTTGCGGGCGCAGCGGCTCGTCTGCGCCGACAGGGGGCATTGATGTGGAGCGGGGGTGAGAAGTCAATGGAGATGCCGCAGAAATCTGACGGATCATCAGTTTCTGCGGCATCGGGGTCGGTTACGGCACGATCCGGAACGGATCGCTCAGCCGGACGGTCAGCTGAAGACGAAGGGGCCGGGCGCCTGCTTGGCCGAGGCCGTACAGGTCACGGTGATCCCGAAGATGACCATCTTCAGCGAGCCGCCGTAGGCCTCCAGGCTGTCGCCGGGGGCCACGGTGCCGGGCAGCGGGCCGACGGTGACCGCCGAGCCGCTCGCCATGGCCGGGTTCTTCGTCCCGCTGAAGACGGTGGTGCCGCCGCTCGCCTTGACCATGGTGAGCGTGGAGGCGATCGAGTCCTGGGCCACCGCGACCGGCGTCTTGATCGCGGTGGAGGTGAGGGTGAGGGTGGCCGAGCCGCCGCTCTGGGTGGCGGTGAGCGTGGCCGCACCGCCGCCGAAGATGCCGCAGTTCGCGGTGATGGTCGCCGACTGGGGAGTGACGGCGGCCGCGGTGGGCGCGAAGGCCAGTCCGGTGACCGCGAGGGCCCCGGCCGCCAGTGCCGCACCTGTTGCCGTGCGCTTGCCTCTCATGGGGATCCGCTTCCCTTCCCTGGTGGGGAGTGCCATGTGGGGACGCCCGGCGGACGGGAGGCCTGCGCAGGCGGGTGCGGGCACGTGCGCGGCGGTGCGGATCTGACGGTCCGTCGGATGCTACGGACCATTGACGCGCGCGGGCCGGACCCCGGCAAGGTTGAATTCAGGCCGACCTGTTGTTCGGTCCGTTCAGGCCGACCTGTTGTTCGCTCCGTTCAGGAAGCGGCGACGGTGGCCCGCACGGTGCCGTCGGGCGACGCGAGCAGCACCGGCGTCCCGGCACCGCCCAGGTCGGCGACGGCGGCGAGGTCCTCGGCCGGCACCGACTCCGCCTCGCTCACCACGGCCGCCGCCTCCAGGGACGCGGCCCCCGACGCCACGGCCATGGCGACCGCCGTCCGCAGTGCGCTCAGCTTCAGCGAGGCGAGCCCCACCGACCCGGCGACGTACGTCCGCCCGGTGTCGTCCCGTACGGCCGCCCCCTCGGGCACACCGTTGCGGGCCCGCGCGGAACGGGCCAGGGTGACGATCTTGCGGTCCTCGGGGTCAAGCGCGGTGCTCTCGGTCATGCCCCGAGCATACGAAGTCCTGCCGGCCCCCCGGGCCCGCGCCCCACCGGCCGCGGCCGGCACCGGATCACGGCCGGTCCAGCCGCAGCCGCTGCGCGCGGGGCAGTCCCGCGACGACGAGGTCGTACGAGTCCTCGATCAGCTCCCGCACCAGCCGGTCGGGCAGGCCGCCGTCCACGGTGACGGTGTTCCAGTGCCGCTTGTTCATGTGCCAGCCGGGGACGATCAGCCCCTCGTGCTCGCCGCGCAGCCGGAGCGCGTCCTCCGGGTCGCACTTGAGGTTGACCGTCAGGGGCCGCGCGTCCAGGTGCGTCAGGGCGAACATCCTGCCCAGCACCTTGAAGACCGAGATCTCCGGGCTGAACGGGAAGTCCTCCGCGGCCGCGTCGAAGGACAGGCAGAAGGCGCGCAGCTCCCCGGGGGTCACTCGGCCTTCTCCTCCTCGGCGGCGGGCACGGGGACCGGCTCCACCAGCACCGTGACGATCTTGTTGCGGCGGCCGGCGGCGGCCTCGGCCGTCAGCTTCAGCCGGCGCTCGTCGGGCAGTTCGACCTCGGCGGAGGCGCCGGCGATGGGCACGCGGCCGAGCGCCTTGGCGAGCAGTCCGCCGACCGTCTCCACGTCCTCGTCGTCGTACTCCTCCAGGCCGTACAGCTCGCCGAGGTCGGTGATGTCCAGGCGGGCCGTGACCCGGAAGCGGTCGTCGCCGAGGTCCTCCACCGGCGGGAGTTCCCGGTCGTACTCGTCGGTGATCTCACCGACGATCTCCTCCAGGATGTCCTCGATGGTGACGATGCCCGCGGTGCCGCCGTACTCGTCGATGACGACGGCGACGTGGTTGCGATCCTTCTGCATCTCGCGCAGCAGGTCGCCGGCGTTCTTGGTGTCGGGCACGAACACCGCGGGGCGCATGGCGGTGGACACCAGGTCGCCCTCCGCCTCCCGGCTGATGTGCGTCTTGCGGACCAGGTCCTTCAGGTACACGATCCCGACGATGTCGTCCTCGCTCTCGCCGGTGACCGGGATCCGGGAGAAACCGGAGCGCAGGGCGAGGGTGAGGGCCTGGCGGATGGTCTTGAAGCGCTCGATGGTGACCAGGTCCGTGCGCGGCACCATCACCTCGCGCACCAGGGTGTCGCCCAGCTCGAAGACCGAGTGCACCATCCGGCGCTCCTCGTCCTCGATCAGCGACTCCTTCTCCGCGAGGTCGACCAGCGCGCGCAGCTCGGCCTCGGAGGCGAACGGGCCGCGCCGGAAGCCCTTGCCGGGGGTGAGCGCGTTGCCGATGAGGATCAGCAGGGACGGGATCGGCCCCATGATCCGGGCCAGCGGCAGCAGCACGTACGCCGCCGCGGTGGCCGTGTTGAGCGGGTGCTGGCGGCCGATGGTGCGCGGGGAGACGCCGACGGCGACGTACGACACGAGCACCATGACGCCGATGGCGATCAGCAGGGCCTGCCAGGTGGCGAACTCCTGGAGGCAGGCGTAGGTCACCAGCGCCGCCGCGGCCATCTCGCAGGCCACGCGGACCAGCAGGGCCACGTTCAGGTAGCGGGTGGGGTCGGCGGCGATCTGGGCGAGCCTGGCGCCGCCGCGCCGGCCGGACTTCACGGCCTCCTCGGCGCGGAAGCTGGAGACGCGCGCGAGGCCCGCCTCCGCGCAGGCGGCGAGCCAGGCCACGACCACCAGCGCGATCGCGCCGACCACGATCTGCGGAGACATACGACCCGCTTACGAGACGGTCGGCGCCGGGGAGGGCCCGGTCATGCCGCGCTCGGCCCGCCACCCGTCCACGATGGCGGCCTGGAGGCCGAACATCTCGGCCTTCTCGTCGGGCTCCTCGTGGTCGTACCCGAGCAGGTGCAGCACACCGTGGACGGTGAGCAGCTGGAGCTCCTCGTCCATGGAGTGCTGCGTGGGCGCCTCGGCCCCCTGCTTGGCGGCGACCTCCGGGCACAGCACGATGTCACCGAGCAGCCCCTGCGGCGGCTCGTCGTCGTCCTTGGACGGCGGGCGCAGCTCGTCCATCGGGAACGACATGACATCGGTGGGCCCGGGCAGGTCCATCCACTGGATGTGCAGCTGCTCCATGGCGTCGGCGTCCACGACGATCACCGAGAGCTCGGAGAGCGGGTGGATGCGCATCCGCGCGAGCGCGTAGCGGGCGATGTCCAGGATCGCCTGCTCGTCTACCTCGGTGCCGGACTCGTTGTTGACGTCGATCGACATGGTCGTGCTGGTCTACTTCCCCTGGGTGCCCTTGGCGCCGGACCTGCCACGGCCGCCCTTGGGAGCGCCGTTCTCGGTGCCGTACTTGCTGTCGTACTGCTCGTACGCGTCGACGATACGGCCCACCAGCTTGTGCCGTACGACATCGTGGGACGACAGCCGGGAGAAATGGACGTCCTCGACGCCCTCCAGGATCTCCTGCACCTGCCGCAGGCCCGACTTCTGCCCGTTCGGCAGGTCCACCTGGGTCACGTCACCCGTGATCACGATCTTCGAGTCGAAGCCGAGGCGGGTGAGGAACATCTTCATCTGCTCGGGGCTCGTGTTCTGGGCCTCGTCCAGGATGATGAAGGCGTCGTTGAGCGTGCGGCCGCGCATGTAGGCGAGCGGCGCGACCTCGATCGTCCCGGCGGCCATCAGCCGGGGGATGGAGTCCGGGTCGATCATGTCGTGCAGCGCGTCGTACAGCGGGCGCAGGTACGGGTCGATCTTCTCGTAGAGCGTGCCGGGCAGGAAGCCGAGCCGCTCGCCCGCCTCCACCGCGGGGCGGGTCAGGATGATCCGGTTGACCTGCTTGGACTGGAGGGCCTGCACGGCCTTGGCCATGGCCAGGTAGGTCTTGCCGGTACCGGCGGGGCCGATGCCGAAGACGATCGTGTGCTTGTCGATCGCGTCGACGTACCGCTTCTGGTTGAGGGTCTTGGGGCGGATGGTGCGTCCGCGCGAGGACAGGATGTTCTGCGTCAGCACCTGCGCCGGGGTCTCCGACCCGTCGCTCGTCCCGTTGTCGCTCGCCTTGAGCATGGCGATCGAGCGTTCCACTGCGTCCTCCGTCATCGGCTGCCCGGTGCGGAGCACCAGCATCATCTCGTCGAACACGCGCGAGATCAGGGCGACGTCCCCCTTGTCGCCGACCGCGCTGATCTCATTGCCCCGGACGTGGATGTCGGCCGCCGGGAAGGCCCTCTCGATCACACGCAGAAGGGAGTCGCCGGAACCCAGCACCGTCACCATGGGGTGCTGGGCAGGGACGGTGAACTGCGCTCTCGCCTGCTCTTGCGCGGGGGTGTGAGCTGTGGATGTCTCTGTCATGGGCCGGCGCTGAAGGCCTGCGCTTCCTCCTCGTCACGGCCGCACAGCTGAGGGCGGCCTCGCATGTCCAGGGTACGACGGAGGACTCGCAACGCCGTAGGACTTTTCATACGACCGGTTCATCCGGGCCGCGGCGACAGAAACCGCACTCCGGCCAAGCGCCGGCCGGCGGGGGCGGGCGCCGGCCGGCGGCGGCGGGCGCCGGCCGGCGGGGGCCGAGGGATCAGCCGAGGCGGGAGTCGGTCGGGCGGGCGTCAGTCGGAGCGGGCACCGACCGGAGCGGGCATCAGCCGAGCTGGCGCAAGCCGATGGCCGGCACCACCCGTCAGATGGAACAGCCGGAGCGGGCGTCAGCCCAGACGGGCGTCAGCCCAGACGGGCGTCAGCCCAGACGGGCGTCAGCCGGCGGGAGCGGCCGGCGGGAGCGGCCCGTGGCGCCAGCCGGGCGAGGCCGGCGGGGCTGGCCGAGGGGTAAGCCGGGGCGGACGTCGGCCAAGGGGCAGCCCGGGCGGACGTCGGCCGAGGGGCAGCCCGGGCGTACGCCGGCCGAGGGGTCAGCCGGAGCGGGCGTCAGCCCAGGCGGGCGTCAGCCGGCGGGAGCGGCCGGTGGCGCCGGCCGGGCGAGGCCAGCGGGGCCGGCCGAGGGGTCAACCGGGGCGGGCGTCGGCCGAGGGGTCAGCCCGGGCGGGCGTCGGCCGAGGGGTCAGCCCGGGCGGGCGCCGGCCGAGGGGTCAGCCGGAGCGGCGGAAGCCGATGGTGGGGACGGCTCGGCGCAGCGGCCAGGGGCGGTCCAGCTGCTCCGGGACCAGGCCCTCCAGGAACTCGTACCGGCGCAGGGCCGCGGGCGACTGCCCCGGCAGCGACTGCACGCGCCGCCACCACGCCCCGATCTCCGACCACCCCGGCGCCGACAGCGACCCCCCGAACTCCTGCACCGACAGCGCGGCCGTGAGCCCGGCGAAGGCCAGCCGGTCCGCCAGCGGCCACCCCGCGAGGGAACCCGTCACGAACCCGGCGACGAACACGTCCCCGGCCCCCGTCGGATCCAGCGCCTCCACCGCGATCGCCGGCACCTCCGCCGTCTCCCCGGTCCGCCGGTCCACGGCGTACGCGCCCTCCGAGCCGCACGTCACCACGGCCACCGGCACGTACTCGGTCAGGGCGTGCGCGGCCAGCCGCGGGCAGTCGGTCCCGGTGTACCGCTTCGCCTCCTCCGCGTTGGGCAGGAACGCCTCGCAGTGCGCCAGGTCGGCCAGGCCGGACAGGTCCCACGCGCCCGTCTCGTCCCAGCCGACGTCGGCGAAGATGCGGGTGCCCGCGCGGGCGGCCTGCGCGACCCACGGCGCGCCGCGCCCCGGCGTGAGGGAGGCCACGGCGGCCCGCGAGCGGAGCGGCCGGTCGGCGGCGCCCTCCTGGAGGAGGACGGCCTCCGCCGGCGGCTCGTGCCCGTGGGAGACCATGGTCCGCTCGCCCTCGTAGGCCATGGAGACCGTCACCGGGGAGTGCCAGCCGGGCACGGTCCGCGAGGCCGAGAGGTCGATGCCCTCGCCCCGTTCCAGCGCGTCCCAGCAGTACTCGCCGTAGTGGTCGTCGCCGAAGGCCGCGGCGAGCGCGGTGCGCAGGCCGAGCCGGGCCAGGGCGGCGGCCATGTTGGCGACCCCGCCGGGGCTGGAGCCCATGCCCCGGGCCCAGGACTCGGTGCCGCGGACCGGTGCCGAGTCCAGGCCGGTGAAGATGATGTCGAGGAAGACCGTGCCGGTGAGGTAGACGTCCCAGGGCGGGTCGCCGGGGGCGCGCAGCGCGGCGAGCGGGTCGACCTGGATCTGGCAGCGTGCTGCCTGGGTGAGGTGTTCCGGTTCCTCTCCGGTGAGGGTGTGCGACGGCGTCACGGTGCGCTCCCTGGCGTGGTGCGGTTCTGGCCAGTGTGCACCAGGTCACGCACCGGTATCCCGTGCGGCGCCGGTCACCAGCGGGGCATCACCGGTGTCCGCCAGCCCGGTTCGGCCCTGCGCAGGGCCGCGGCGTCGTCGCGGTCGCGCAGCGAGCCGTCGTCCTCGGTCCACCGCCGGTGCAGCCGGTCCAGTTCGCCGCGGTCCAGCTCGACGCCGAGGCCGGGCGCGTCGGACACGGCGACCCGGCCGCCCTCGAAGACGAGCCGCTCGGTGAGGACGTCCTCGGACTGCCACGGGTAGTGGGAGTCGCAGGCGTGGTGCAGGTCCGGGACGGTGGCCGCGACCTGGGTCATCGCGGCGAGGCTGATGCCGAGATGGGTGTTGGAGTGCATGGACACGCCGACGCCGAAGGCGGCGCAGATCGCGGCGAGCCGCTGGGTGCTGCGCAGCCCGCCCCAGTAGTGGTGGTCGGAGAGCACGACCTGGACGGCGTCCTTCGTGAACGCCTCCCTGATCTCGCCGAAGGTGGTCACGCACATGTTGGTGGCCAGCGGGACCTCCGTGCCGGCGGCCACCTGTGCCATGGCGGGCGTGCCGAGCGTCGGGTCCTCCAGGTACTCCAGGACGTCGCCGAGTTCCTCCGCGACCTTCAGCGAGGTCTCCACCGACCAGGCGCCGTTGGGGTCGAGCCGCAGCGGGTGGCCGGGGAAGGCCTCGGCGAGGGCGCGGACGGCGGCGATCTCCTCGTCGGGCGGGAAGACGCCGCCCTTGAGCTTGAACGAGCCGAAGCCGTGCAGCTCCTGGAGCCGGCGCGCCTGTCGCACCACGCCGGCCGGGTCGAGTGCGGCACCCCACGGGTCCGGTTCGGCGGGGACGCCCGCCGGGTGCCGGTCCCACTTGTAGAAGAGGTAGGCGCTGTACTCGACGGCGTCCCGCACCTTGCCGCCGAGCAGCGCGTGCACGGGCAGCCCGAGCGCCTTGCCCTGGGCGTCGAGGCAGGCGACCTCGAAGGCGGACAGCACGGACAGCCGGAGTTTGTCGGCGCTCTGCACACCGCGCAGCCCGCCGGCGTCCACCTCGCCCTGGACCCGGGACTCGTCGACGTCGAGGTCGATCCGGAAGAGGCCGTTCACATCCATGACCGAGCGTCCGATGAGCCGCTCGGCCAGCGGCCGGGCCAGTTCCAGGTACTTGGTGTCGCCGTAGGTCTCGCCGAGCCCGGTGACGCCGTCGGCGGTGACGAGTTCCACGATCAGCCGGGGGGTGTACGGCTGGTGCACGCCCTGGGTGTTGAGCAGCGGCGGGTCGGCGACCAGGATCGGGGTCAGCCGTACCTCGGCGATGGTCAGGTCACGGGTCACAGGGAGGCTCCTACGAGGTCGAGTCCGGCGGTGAGGAGGGCCTTCAGGCCGGCGAGGTCGGCGGGCGCGGGGTCGGTGAGCGGGGCGCGCACGGGTCCGACGCGCTGGCCGCGCAGCCGGGCCGCCGCCTTCACCAGGGACACGGCGTATCCGGGTGCGCGGTCGCGGAGTTCGACGAACGGGACGTAGAAGGCGCGCAGCAGCTTGTCGACGGTGCCGTGGTCCCCGTCCCGGAACGCGGTGAAGAAGGCGCCGGCGATCTCGGGGGCGAAGGCGTGCACGGCGGAGGAGTAGGCGGGGACGCCGACGGTGGCGTAGGCGCGGGCCTGGATCTCGGCGGTGGCGGCGCCGTTGAAGAAGAGGAAGCCGTCGGGGGCGGCCAGGGTGAGGCGCTGGAGCCGGTCGAGGTCGCTGTGGCCGTCCTTGACGCCGATGACGTTGGGGATGCGGGCGATACGCCGCAAGGTGTCGGCGGTGTAGGCGACTTGGCCGCGCTGGTAGGCGACCAGCGGCAGCCGGGTGCGGGCGGCCAGCTGTTCCAGCTGGGCGGCGAGGCCGTCCTGCGGGGCCTCGGTCAGGTAGTGCGGCAGGACGAGCAGGGCGTCGGCGCCGGCCTCCTCGGCGATCCGCGCGAACCGGGCGGCCTGGGCCCAGCCGTATCCGGTGCCGGCGACCACGGGCACCCGGCCGGCCGCCTCCTGGACGGCGACGGTGACGACCGTGCGGTACTCGTCCTCGTCCAGCGAGAAGAACTCGCCGGTGCCGCAGGCCGGGAAGACGGCGCCCGGCCCGGCGGCGAGCCGGCCGGTGACGTGGGCGCGGAAGCCGTCGGGGTCGAGGGCGCCGTCGTCGCGGAAGGCGGTGAGCGGGAAGGAGAGCACGCCCCGCGCCATCCCCTCCCGCAGCCGTCGCGCCACGTCCTGCGGAGCCGGGTCGCCGCCCACCTGGACCATCTCCTCTTATGAATAGCGTCTACATATGAGAACAGGCTAGACGTTCCTACCCCCTTGCAACACCCTCAAACGCGACAGTGGCCCGGATCACACCCGCCGGGCTTCTTCCGGAACCGCGTGCTTGATACAACTTGCTCGCGCGTTCCCGTCCCCCGACGGCCGTCGCCCAACCCCCTTCTCCCAGCCGCTCCTTCCGCCTGCCCCGGGAACGCCCGTGTCCGCCCCCCGCACCCTGCCCTGGCCCCTCGTCGCCCTGTTCGCGGCCGGGTACCTGGCCCCGTACCTGCTGCCCACCACCGTCGGCCGGCTCGCCGCCGGGCTCCCGCTCACCGCCACCCAGGCCGGGGCCGTCGGCAGCGCCCTGCTGCTCGGCTCGGCGACGGCGGGCTTCTGGCTGGCCTCCCGCGTCGACCGGATCGGCCCGCGCACCCTCGCCCGCGCCGGCCTCGCGCTCGCCGCCCTCGGCTACGGCGGCGCCGCCCTCACCACCGTCGTACCGGCCGTCGTCGCGGGCGCGGTGCTCGGCGGCCTCGGGTCGGGAACGGTGACGGCGGTGGCCGCGAGCGGGATCGCCGCCCAGGCCGACCCGCACCGGGTCACCACGGCGGGCCTGCTCGGCGTCTCCGCCCTCGCCGGCGCCCTGTACCTGACGATCCCCCACCTCGGCCCCGGCCACGGCCAGCCCCTGGCCGCGATCGCCCTGACCGCGCTCGCCGTCCGGCCGCTCACCGGCCGCCTGCCCGCCCGTACCGCCCCGGCCCGCAGCTCCGCCGGGTACGACCGTCTCCCCCACCCCCGGGCCGGACTCCTCCTGGCCGCCGCGATGCCCGTCTGGTCCCTCGCCCAGAACGCCCTCTGGGGCGTCAGCGGGCGGATCGGCCTCGACCAGGCCCACCTCGGCGAGGTCACCGTCGGCGCGGTCTTCGCGGTCGCGCTCGGTGCCGGGCTCCTCGGCGTCGTAGGCGCGGGCGCGCTCGGCCCGCGGCTGGGCCGGGCGCTGCCCATCGGCGCCGGTACGGCCCTCATCGCGGGCTGCGTCGCGCTCAGCGCGGCGGCCACCGGCCTGCCGGCGTTCGCAGCGGGCGAGATCGCCTGGAACCTGCTCTACCCGGTCGTGCTGTCCTACGTCATCGCCCTGGCCGCGTCGCTGGACCCGCGCGGCCGCTGGACGGTCCTGGTCGGCTCGGCGTCCTCCCTGGGCACGGCGGCGGGCCCGCTGGCCGGCAGCGTGCTGGCGGAACGGGCGGGCTTCCCCGGGATGGGGCTGGCGCTCGCCGCCGGGCTGCTGCTGATCGCCGTACCGCTGACGGCGGTGGCACTGCGGACCGGCAGGCGCGCCCTGCCGGCCACCGGACTCCCTGTGCTCGAGGTCCCGGTGGAGACGCCCGCCGTGCCCGTCCGGCGCGCCTACGACACCGCGTCCCCGAACGTGTAGGCCTCCACCTCGGCCAGACAACGGGCCCTGCGCTCCTCGTCGTCCTCCAGGAAGGAGGCGAGGAAGGAGTTGCGGGCCAGCTCGCGCAGCCGTTCCGCGTCCAGGCCCAGCGCCGAGCGCACCGCGTCGAAGTTGTCGCCCGCGTATCCGCCGAAGTACGCCGGGTCGTCGGAGTTGACCGTGCACAGCAGTCCGGCGTCGAGCATGGCCGGCAGCGGGTGGTCGGCGAGGGTGTCCACGGCGCGCAGCCGGACGTTGGAGAGCGGGCACAGGGTCAGCGGCACCCGCTCCCGCACCAGCCGCTCGACCAGCGCCGGATCCTCCATGCAGCGCAGGCCGTGGTCGACGCGCTCCACGCCGAGCACGTCCAGCGCCTCGGTGATGTACTCCGGCGGGCCCTCCTCGCCGGCGTGCGCGACCCGGCGCAGCCCGAGCGCGGCGGCGGCCTCGTACACCTCCCGGAACTTCACCGGCGGATGCCCGACCTCGGCGGAGTCCAGGCCGACACCGGTGATCCGGTCCAGGTACGGCTCGGCGGCCCGCAGGGTCGCCAGGGCCGACTCGGCGGACTCGTCGCGCAGGAAGCACATGATCAGCCTGGTGGAGACGCCGTGGTCGGCCTCGCTGTCGCCCAGTGCCCGCCACAGCCCCTCGACGACCGTGCCCATGTCCACGCCCCGCGTCAGGTGGGCCTGCGGGTCGAAGAAGATCTCCGCGTGCCGCACGCCCTGTGCGGCGGCCCGGGCAAGGTAGGCGTCGGCCAGGTCGGCGAAGTCCTGCTCGGTGCGCAGCACGGCCATCAGCGCGTAGTACAGGTCCAGGAAGGACTGGAGGTCCTCGAACCGGTAGGCCTCGCGGAGGGCGTCGGTGTCCGCGTACGGAAGGGTCACACCGTTGCGGGCGGCCAGCCGGAACGCCAGCTCGGGCTCCAGGGTGCCTTCGATGTGGAGGTGCAGTTCTGCTTTCGGGAGGGGCATCGAAGCATCGTACGGGTGGTTTACCGCCGTTTCGGAACCGGCACCCGCAGCAGGTCGTACGCCACGGTCAGCTCGCCCTCGAACCCGGCCGCCCGCGCCTGCCGCTCGAACTCCTCGGGGTCGGTGTAGCGCTGGCTGAAGTGGGTGAGGACCAGGTGCCGCACGCCGGCGTCGCGGGCCACGGCGGCGGCCTGTCCGGCCGTCAGGTGCCCGTGCTCCACCGCGAGTTCGATGTCCTCGTCGAGGAACGTCGACTCGATGACGAGCAGGTCGCAGCCCTCCGCGAGCGCGTGCACGCCGTCGCAGAGCCGGGTGTCCATGACGAACGCGAACCGCTGCCCGCGCCGCACCTCGCTGACGTCCTCCAGGGTGACGTCCCCGAGCCGGCCGTCGCGCTGGAGACGGCCCACGTCCGGGCCCCTGACACCGTGCGCGGCGAGCCGCTCGGGCAGCATGCGGCGGCCGTCGGGTTCGATCAGCCGGTAGCCGTAGGACTCGACGGGGTGCGAGAGCCGGCGGGCCTCCAGGGTGTACGAGCGGGTCACCGCGAGGATGCCGTCGGCGGCGACCGGCGCCTCGGTGAGGCCCACCGTCTCCCGGTAGGCGGTCGCGTAGCGCAGGCGGTCGAAGAAGCGCCGGCCGGAGCGCGGGTAGTGCGCGGTGATCTCGTGCGGCACCCGGTCCAGGTTGATCCGCTGGATGACGCCCGCGAGGCCGAGGGAGTGGTCGCCGTGGAAGTGCGTGACGCAGATCCGGTTCAGGTCGTGGGCGGCGACCCCGGCGCGCAGCATCTGCCGCTGCGTGCCCTCGCCGGGGTCGAACAGGATGCCCTCGCCGTCCCACCTCAGCAGGTAGCCGTTGTGGTTGCGGTGCCGGGTCGGGACCTGGCTGGCGGTGCCGAGCACCACCAGTTCACGTACGGACACGGTGGCTCACCCGGGGGGCCACTGGAGGCCCCGGCCGCCGAGGACGTGCGCGTGGGCGTGCCAGACGGTCTGGCCGGCGCCGCTGCCCGTGTTGAAGACGAGGCGGTAGCTGTCGAGCTTCTCCTCGTCGGCGACGGCCTTCGTCTCGGCGAGCACGTCGGCGGCCAGCTGCGGGGCGCCCGCAGCGAGTTCGGCCGCGTTCTCGTAGTGGGCCTTGGGGATCACCAGGACGTGGGTCGGGGCCTGGGGGTTTATGTCCCGGAAGGCCACGGTCGTCTCGGTCTCGCGGACGATCGTCGCCGGGATCTCCCCCTTGACGATCTTGCAGAACAGGCAGTCGTCCTGCGGTTCTCCGGCCATGAATGTGCCTCCTGTGATCATTTACGGTGGGCATCGTAGTCGGTCAGGCGGGCATGCCCGGCGGAGATTTCGCGGGGCTGGTCTCCAGGGCCTCCAGTGCGAGCCTGACGGCCTCGTCCAGTTGGGCGTCCCGGCCCGCCGCCCAGTCCTGCGGGGTCTGTACGACCTCCACGTCGGGGTCCACCCCGTGGTTCTCCACGTCCCAGCCGGCGCCCTCCAGCCACATCGCGTACTTCGGCTGGGTGACCAGGGTGCCGTCGACCAGGTGGTAGCGGCTGTCGATGCCGATGACGCCGCCCCAGGTGCGGGTACCGACGACCGGGCCGATACCGAGGGCCTTGACGGCCGCGTTGACGATGTCGCCGTCGGAACCGGAGAACTCGTTGGCGACGGCGACGACCGGGCCTCGCGGAGCGTCCAGGGGGTAGCTGGTGGGGCGCATGCCGCGCGGGACGTCCCAGCCGATGATCCGGCGGGCCAGCTTCTCGATGACGAGCTGGGAGGTGTGGCCGCCGCGGTTCTCCCGGACGTCGACCACGAGACCCTCGCGGGCCACCTCGACGCGCAGGTCCCGGTGGATCTGGGCCCAGCCGGGGGCCTGCATGTCGGGGACGTGGAGGTAGCCGAGGCGGCCGGCGGAGGCCGCGTGGACGTGGGCGCGGCGGCCGGCCACCCAGGCGTGGTAGCGCAGGGGCTCCTCGTCGGCGACGGGGACGACGACGGTGTGGCGGGGTTCGCCGCCGCCGGCCGGGGAGACGGTCAGTTCGACGGGGTGGCCCGCGGTGCCCACGAGCAGCGGGCCGGGGCCCGTCACGGGGTCCACGGCATGGCCGGCGACCGCGATGATCGCGTCACCGGGGCGGACCGCGACGCCGGGTGCGGCGAGCGGGGAGCGGGCGTCCGGGTCGGAGGTCTCCGAGGGCAGGATGCGGTCGATGCGCCAGCTGCCGTCCGCGTGCCGGGAGATGTCGGCGCCGAGCAGGCCCTGCCGGTGGCCGCCGGAGCGGCCGCGCGGGATGACGTAGGCGTGCGAGGTGCCGAGTTCGCCGTGCAGCTCCCACAGCAGGTCGACCAGGTCGCTGTGGGTGGCGAGCCGGCCGAGCAGCGGGCGGTAGCGGTCCAGGACGCCGGCCCAGTCGGTGCCGCCGAGGTCGGGCCGCCAGAAGTGGTCGCGCATGAGCCGGCCGGTCTCGTCGTACATCTGCCGCCACTCGGCGGCCGGGTCGACGGTCTGCCGGACGCGGGCGAGGTCGACGGTGACGCTGGTGTCACCGTCGTCCTCGGTGCCGGTGCGGCGGTCGCTCGGGACCACCCGCAGGCGGCCGTCGCTCCACAGCAGGACGCGTTTGCCGTCGCCGCTGACCTCGAAGTGGTCGGCGGTGGAGGCGAGGTGTTCCAGGCGGCGCTGGGCCAGGTCGTAGCGCTCCAGCTCGCTGTGCGGTTCGGGGTCCTCGGGGTGGGCGCGGGAGGCGCCGAGGACGCCCTCGACGGGGTGGCGCAGCCAGAGGACGCCGTCCTTGGCGGCCCGCAGGGTGCTGTAGCGGCCGGCCTCCACCGGGAAGGGCACGATCCGGTCGGCGAGCCCTTCGCGGTCGATCCGGGTGGCCGGGGTGCCCTCGCTGTCGGGGGTCTCGTCCTTGTCGGGGGCCTCGGACGGGCGGCCGTGGCGCTGCGGGCCGAACGGCGAGGGGGTGGTCGCGGCCAGGGTGATCAGGTGCGGGCGGGCGCCGACCACGAACGCGAGGTCGAAGGCGTGCTCGTCGTAGACCGGGTCGAAGGCGCGGTTGGAGAGGAACGCGAGGTGCTTGCCGTCGAGGGTGAAGGCGGGCGCGTAGTCCTGGAAGCGCAGCGGGGTCGCCTCGGTGACCGACAGGTCGGTGGTGTGGGCGATGCGCAGCTGGGACAGCGGGCGGGGGCCGGGGTGGGCCCAGGCGAGCCAGGCGGAGTCGGGCGAGAAGGCCAGCCCGAAGACCTCGCCGTCGTCGCTGCGGTCGACCTCGCGGACCTCGCCGGTCTCCCGTTCCACCATGAGCAGTCTGCCGTCGTGCGCGGCCACGGCGGCCCGGCCGCCGTCGGGGGCCACGGCCAGCTCCAGGACCCGGCCGAGCTGTCCGGCGGCGAGCCGGCGCGGCGGGGCGCCGGGCACGGTGCCGGTCGCGGGCGCGAACTCCAGGGCGTCCTCGCCCTCGGCGTCCGTCACCCACACCACCCACTCCTCGCCCTCGGCGCGGAAGGCGCGCGGCATCCGGGCGCGCACGCCGGGGGTGGCGGCCAGGGCGCGGGCGGGACCGGAGCGGTGGGTGACCCAGTGGATGCCGCCGCGCACGCAGACGGCGCTGCCGCGCGCGGTGTGGTCGGGGGACGCGGCGTCGCACCAGTGGGCGGCGTTCACCGGGCGGGGACGCAGATCGATCCGCGGCCCGCCCAGCCGTACGTCCAGCCGGCGCGGCTCGGCGCCCTCCAGGTCGTCCAGCAGCCAGAGTTCACCGGCCGAGGCGTAGACGACCCGGGTGCCGTCACCGGCGGCGTGCCGGGCGTAGAAACCTCCCCCGTGCGGGGAGTGCCGGCGCAGGTCGGAGCCGTCGGCGAGCGAGGAGTAGAGCGCGCCGGTGCCCTCGTGGTCGGAGAGGAAGGCGATCCGGTCACCCGCCCACACCGGGCACTCGATGTTCCCGGCGATGTCCTCGTGCAGCCGGACGAACGTGCCGCTGCCGTCCCGGTCGATCCACAACTTGCCCGCTGTACCGCCCCGGTAGCGTTTCCAGTGGGCGGCCTCGCGGCCCATCGGCGCGGACAGCAGCACGGTGGCCGGGCCGAGGGCCACGTCGCCGACCGGGCCGTAGGGCAGGGTCTCGGCCGGTCCGCCGTCCAGCGGGACGGCGTGCGCCCAGCTGTGCCGGGAGCTGGGCCGGCCCTGCGCGCCGAGCGCGAGCACCCGCCCGTCGGTGGTCCAGCCGAGCACCTCGGTACGGCGGTTGCCCCAGTACGTCAGCCGCTCGGCGGGACCCCCGTCGACCGGGGCCACGTGCACCTCGGGGGCGCCGTCCCGGGTGGAGGTCCAGGCGAGGTGCCGACCGTCCGGCGACATCCGGGGCCGGGTCACCGGCGTGTTGTCGGCGCTGACCCGCCAGGCCCGGCCGCCGTCCAGCGGCGCGAGCCAGACGTCGTCCTCGGCGGCGAAGGCCACCAAGTCGCCGTGCGCGTGGGGGAATCGGAGGTAGGCGGACGTTCCGGATTCCGTGGTTCCCGTCGAAGCACCCTGAGTCACGCCGTCACTCTACGCAGCGACCGGTGCGCCCCGCTCCCGGTTTCGGATCACTTGCCCTGCACGGGCCAGACGGTCCGCGTGACGGTGACGGTCACGGTGACGTCCGGCTTCGGCTGTCCCCCGGTCGGCGGGCGGTACGTCGGTCCGGGCGTCGCCGCGCAGTTGCCGAGCCCGTCGGCGTGGAACACCTGCCGGCCGCCGACCTCGGCCGTCAGGTCGCCGCGCACGCAGGCGCCGTCGACGGCCCTGGTCACCAGCCCGGTGACGACGATCTTCCGCCCGTCGTGCGTCTCGCCCCGGCAGTCGACGGAGACGACGGTGCTCTCGGAGGGCGCGGGCGAGGTGCCGTGCGTGCGGTCGTCGCCCTGCCGTCCGGTGCAGGTCAGCCAGGCGACGTCCACATGCCGGTGCTCGAGCGCGGCGGTCGCGGTCCGGTCGGTGGTGTAAGCGACGGTCGCGGACCCGAGCCCGCCCGGCTGGCACGCGGTGACGGCACCCGCGCCGACCCCGACGAACCCCACCACGGCCGCCGCGCGCGCCCCGCGCCTTATCCGCCTCGATACACCCATGCAGGGCAGCGTGCCACCGGCCCGAACGGTGCGGAAGACCGCATACGGCCACTCACCCGTTCGGGAAGCCGGTTCCGGGGGGAAGCGCTCGGAAGGGGCGCGCTCAGCCGCGCAGCAGCAGCCACTCCTGGAGTTCGACCAGGTTGCCCTCCGGGTCCTTGAGGTGGGCCACGCGCATGCGGTCGGTCATGGGGGCCGGGCCGTGCAGCAGGACCGCGCCGCGGGCGGTGATCCCGGCGCAGTAGGCGTCGAGGTCGTCGACGCGCAGGACCACCAGGGAGCGGTGCCCGGTGGCGGTGTCGCCCAGTTCGTTCAGCACCTCGGCCATCATCGCGCGGTCCTGCAGCGCGATCCCGGCGGAGCCGGTGTGCGGGCTGAACTTCTCGTACGGGCCGCGGGCCGCCCCGGACTGCGGCTTGAGGCCGAGGACATCGGCGTAGAAGCGGTAGCAGGCGGCGAAGTCGGTGACGAGCAGCCGGACTTGGGCCAGTTCCAAGGTGTTCCCCCGGGGAGTCAGGACCAGCGGCCGGTACGGCCCAGCAGCAGGGCCGCGGCGGCGGTGCCGGCGGTGGATGTGCGCAGGACGGTCGGACCGAGGACGTAGGGCCGCGCACCCGCCTCCGCGAAGAGCGCCAACTCCTCCGGGGAGACGCCGCCTTCGGGACCGACGACCAGCACGATCTCTCCCTCGGCGGGCAGTTCGGCGGTGGCCAGGCGCGCGTCGCCGCTCTCGTGGAGCACGGCGGCGAAGTCCGCCCGGGCGAGCAGCGCGCCCACCTGCTTGCTCGTCGCCGCGTCCGCGACCTCGGGGAAGCGAACCCGGCGGGACTGCTTGCCGGCCTCCCGGGCGGTGGCCCGCCATTTACCGAGGGCCTTCAGCCCGCGCTCGCCCTTCCACTGGGTGATGCAGCGCGACGCCTGCCACGGCACGATCGCGTCGACGCCGACCTCGGTCATCGTCTCGACGGCCAGTTCGCCGCGGTCGCCCTTGGGCAGGGCCTGGACGACGGTGATGCGCGGGCTGGCCGGCGGCTCCTCGTGCACGGACGCCAGGCCCGTGACGACCAGCCGGTCCTTGCCCTCGGCGGCCTTGACGACGCCCTCGGCCCAGCGTCCGCGCCCGTCGGTGAGGACCACGTCCTCGCCGGGCCGCAGCCGCTTCACGGACACGGCGTGCCGTCCCTCGGGGCCGTCGAGCACGAACTCGGGCCCGGTCGGGTCGAGCTGCTCGACGACGAAGACGGGCGCGGTCATCGCGGGTCACCTCCGGCTCGCCGCGGGTCCGACAACGCTGTCCCGGCTTCGGCGAGTTCGGCCACCAGCACCTCCACCAGCCGTCCGGCGGGCAGTTCCCGGGCCATCCGGTGGCCCTGCCCCGCCCACAGCGCCATGCCCTGCGCGTCCCCGGCCTTGGCGGCGGCCTTGCGCAGCGGGGAGGTGAGGTGGTGGACCTCCGGGTAGGCGGCGGGGGCGTACGGGCCGTGCTCGCGCAGGAAGCGGTTGACCAGTCCGCGGGCCGGGCGGCCGGAGAAGGCGCGGGTCAGTTCGGTGCGCGCGAACAGGGGGTTCGTCAGCGCCTGTTTGTGCAGGGCGTGCGCGCCGGACTCCGGGGTGGCGAGGAAGGCGGTGCCCAGCTGGGCCGCGCTCGCGCCCGCCGCGAGGACGGCCGCGATCTGGCTGCCCCGCATGATGCCGCCGGCGGCGACGACCGGGATGCGGACGGCCTCCCGGACCTGCGCGACCAGCGCCAGCAGTCCGATGCCGGAGCCGTCGTTCTCCGGGAGGTCCCGGTGGCTGCCCTGGTGTCCGCCGGCCTCCACGCCCTGGGCGATCACCGCGTCCGCGCCGGCCTGCTCGACCGCGCGGGCCTCCTCGGCGGTGGTGGCGGTGACCAGGGTGAGGGTCCCCGCCCGGCGGAAGGTGTCGAGCACCTCCCGGGCCGGCACGCCGAAGTGGAAGGAGACCACCGGCACCGGGTTGTCGAGGAGGACGGCGAGCTTGGCGTCGTAGCCGTCGTCCCGGCCGCTGTCCGGGTCGCCCAGCTCGGTCTCGTACCAGGCGGCCTCGCCGGCCAGCTGGTGCGCGTACACCTCCACCGCGCCGGAGGGGGGCACGGCGCCGGCGGCTCCGGTGGAGCCGGTGCTCGCACCGGGGTACTCCGGCTGCGGCATGAACACGTTCACGCCGAAGGGCCGGTTCGTGAGCCCCCGCAGCTGCTTGATGTCCTGGTACATGCCGTCGGCGGTCTTGTACCCGGCGGCGAGGAACCCGAGGCCGCCGGCCTCGGAGACGGCGGCGGCGAGCTGCGGGACGGAGACACCGCCCGCCATGGGGGCCTGCACGATCGGGTGGGGAAGGAGATCGGTCAGCGCGGAGGACATGACCGCATGTTGTCACGTCCTCCGAACAAGTCCGAATCCGGGCGCCCCGGCCCAGGACACCGGCACGGAGGGCACCGGAGCACCCCGCACACCCGGTTCCAGCACGCCTGCCCGGGGGCGCCCGCGGCCCGCGTCAGCGGCCGTTGAAAGCGTCCTTCAGCCGGGAGAACAACCCCTGCTGGCCCGGCTGGAACTGGCCCTGCGGGCGTTCCTCGCCGCGGAGTTTGGCCAGCTCGCGCAGGAGTCGTTCCTGCTCGGGGTCCAGCTTGGTCGGCGTGGTCACCTCGACGTGCACGATCAGGTCGCCCCGGCCACCGCCGCGCAGATGCGTGACACCCCGGTTGTGCAGCGGGATCGACTGGCCGGACTGGGTGCCGGGCCGGATGTCGACCTCCTCCATGCCGTCCAGCGTCTCCAGCGGCACCTTCGTGCCGAGGGCCGCCGCCGTCATCGGGATCGTGACCGTGCAGTGCAGGTCGTCGCCGCGCCGCTGGAACATGGGGTGCGGCAGCTCGTGGATCTCGACGTACAGGTCGCCGGCCGGACCGCCGCCGGGGCCGACCTCGCCCTCGCCGGCGAGCTGGATCCGCGTGCCGTTGTCCACACCGGCCGGGATCTTCACGGTGAGCGTGCGGCGGGAGCGGACCCGGCCGTCGCCGGCGCACTCCGGGCACGGGGTGGGCACGACCGTGCCGAAGCCCTGGCACTGGGGGCAGGGACGCGAGGTCATGACCTGGCCCAGGAAGGACCGGGTGACCTGGGAGACCTCACCGCGGCCGCGGCACATGTCACACGTCTGCGCGGACGTCCCCGGGGCCGCGCCCTCACCGTTGCAGGTGTTGCAGACGACCGCGGTGTCGACCTGGATGTCCTTGGTCGTCCCGAAGGCCGCCTCGTCCAGCTCGATCTCGATCCGGATCATCGCGTCCTGGCCGCGGCGGGTGCGCGAGCGCGGCCCGCGCTGCGACGCCGTGCCGAAGAACGCGTCCATGATGTCGGAGAAGTTCCCGAAGCCGCCGGCGCCGAAGCCGCCCGCGCCCGCGCCGCCCGACTGGGAGAGCGGGTCGCCGCCGAGGTCGTAGACCTGCTTCTTCTGCGGGTCCGACAGCACCTCGTAAGCGGCGTTGATCTCCTTGAACCGCTCCTGGGTCTTCGGGTCGGGGTTGACGTCCGGGTGCAGCTCGCGCGCGAGCCGGCGGAACGCCTTCTTGATCTCATCCTGCGACGCGTCGCGGCGCACGCCGAGAACGGCGTAGTAGTCCGTGGCCACTTACGACTCCGCCAGGATCTGTCCGACGTACCGTGCCACTGCGCGTACCGCTCCCATCGTTCCCGGGTAGTCCATGCGGGTCGGTCCGACCACGCCGAGCTTGGCAACCGCCTCGCCGCCCGAACCGTAGCCGACCGACACGACGGAGGTGGAGTTGAGTCCCTCGTGGGCGTTCTCGTGGCCGATCCGCACGGTCACGCCCGGTTCCTTCGCCTCGCCGAGGAGCTTGAGGAGCACGACCTGCTCCTCAAGGGCCTCCAGGACGGGCCGGATGGTGAGGGGGAAGTCATGTCCGAAGCGGGTGAGATTGGCGGTACCGCCGATCATCAGCCGCTCCTCGTTCTCTTCCACCAGTGTCTCCAGCAGGGTGGAGAGCACCGTGGAGACCGTACCGCGGTCCTCCGGCTCGAAGGCGTCCGGGAGGTCCTCGACCAGCTTCGGCACATCGGCGAAGCGACGGCCCGCGACCCGGCTGTTGAGCCGCGCCCTGAGATCCGCCAGCGCGGTCTCGCCGAACGGCGCCGGGCAGTCGACCATGCGCTGCTCGACCCGTCCGGTGTCCGTGATCAGCACGAGCATCACACGGGCGGGAGCAAGCGAGAGCAGCTCCACGTGCCGGACGGTGGACCGGGTCAGCGACGGGTACTGCACCACGGCGACCTGCCGGGTCAGCTGCGCGAGCAGCCGCACCGTCCGCGCCACGACGTCGTCGAGGTCGACGGCGCCCTCCAGGAAGTTCTGGATGGCCCGCCGCTCGGGCCCGGTCATCGGCTTGACGCCCGCGAGCTTGTCCACGAACAGCCGGTAGCCCTTGTCGGTGGGGATCCGCCCGGCGCTGGTGTGCGGCTGGGCGATGTACCCCTCGTCCTCCAGGGCCGCCATGTCGTTGCGGACGGTCGCCGGGGAGACCCCGAGGTTGTGCCGCTCGGTCAGGGCCTTCGACCCGACCGGCTCCTCGGTGCCGACATAGTCCTGGACGATGGCGCGGAGTACCTGAAGCCTGCGTTCACTCAGCATTCGCGCGCACCTCCCGCATGTCGTCCCCATCGTCCCTTCGGGTGATCGGCCTGGCACTCTTCGCATGCGAGTGCCAACGTTCCCCCGCCCAGTGTAAGGCTGTCGGGTGCACACCGGGCAAGGCCGGACCCCGGCGCGGGTCGTACCGCTAGCGTCGCCGGTATGAGCGTGACTTGGGAAGAGCTGGGGTGGGAACGGCTGACCGCGAGGGTGGGGCGGTGCCGGCTGCCCGGCTGGGACTGCACGGCGGGACTGGTCCTCGGGGAGGGGACCGCGCTCCTCGTGGACGCCGGGTCGAGCCTGGCGGAGGGGGTCCGGCTGCGCGCGGCGGCCGAGGAGCTGGCGGGCGGCCGTGTGACCCATCTCGCGCTCACCCACCCCCATTTCGACCACGTCTTCGGCGCGTCCGCGTTCGCCGGGGCGGAGGTGTTCGCGGCGGTGGGCCTGGACGCGGCCCTGGCGTCCGAGCGCGAGGAGCTGCGCCTGGACGCGGTAAGGAACGGGCTGCCGGTGGCGGACGCGGACCAGGCGGTGGACGCGCTCCTCCCGCCCGGCCACCTGGTCTCCGGCGAGTGGACCCTCGGCCTCGGCGGCGGCCGGCAGGCACTGCTGGCCAACGTGGGTCCCGGCCACACGGCGTACGACCTCGCGGTCCTGGTGCCGGGCGATCCGGAGGTGGTGTTCTGCGGCGACCTGGTGGAGGAGTCCGGCGAGCCCCAGGCCGGCCCGGACGCGGTCCCGGCCCGCTGGCCGGACGCCCTCGACCGGCTGCTGGCCCTCGGCGGCGAGGACGCGTTGTACGTGCCCGGTCACGGAGCGGTCGTGGACGCGGGGTTCGTCCGCCGCCAACGGGACGCCCTGGCAACACGGTTCGGCGTGATCTGAGCGCCCGTTCCCGGCCTCCCCCGGCGTGTCGTACGCCCCCGCGCGCGGCTTCTCCTATCGTCATCCGAATGCGCCAGTACTCCGCCGACCTGACTCCTCCGTGGAAGAAGCCGAAGCGAGCGCCGGAGGTTCCGGCCGAGCCGGGCCTGGTGGTGGAGGAGCCCGGCACCGGGTTCTGCGGGGCGGTGATCGGCTGCGAGGCCGGCACGGTGACCCTGGAGGACCGGTTCGGCAAGCACCGCGTGTTCCCGCTGGAGCCGCGCGGCTTCCTGCTGGAGGGCAGGGTGGTGACGCTGGTCCGGCCGTCCTCCCCGGCGCCGGTACGGCCCGCCCGCACGGCCTCCGGCTCGGTCGCCGTCCCCCGGGCACGCGCGCGCGTGGCCCGCGCCGGCCGTATCTACGTGGAGGGCCGGCACGACGCCGAGCTGGTCGAGAAGGTGTGGGGCGACGACCTGCGCATCGAGGGCGTGGTCGTGGAGTACCTGGGGGGCGTGGACGACCTGCCGGCGATCGTCTCCGACTTCGCCCCGGGTCCCGACGCCCGCCTGGGCGTCCTGGTGGACCACCTGCTGCCCGGCACGAAGGAGTGGCGCATCGCGGAGTCGGTGACCAGCGAGCACGCGCTGGTCGTCGGCCACCCGTTCATCGACATCTGGCAGGCGGTGAAACCGGCGTCACTGGGCATCCCGGCGTGGCCGGCGGTGCCGAAGGGGCAGGACTGGAAGACAGGGGTGTGCCGGGCCCTGGGCTGGCCGGCGGAGAACACCGGCGCGGTGTGGCAGGCGATCCTGCAGCGGGTGGGGTCCTACAAGGACCTGGAGCCGGAGCTGCTGGGGCGCGTGGAGGAGCTGATCGACTTCGTCACGGGCGACGCCGGGGCCTGACGGCCGGACCCGGTGATCCGCGAGCGGAGCGGCCGGGACCGCAACCGATAGTCCACGCCGCCGCGCGCCTGTCCCCGCGCCTTTCCGACGCGCGGTCAAGCGGAATCGACCTCGGTACCCGAATGCGGCGGACCGGTCCCGCGATCATCGGGCGGGGACCCGGTGGCTCCTTCACCCTCGACGGCACGCCCCGGATCAGTCCACCAGGTCCCGCACCACCGCGTCCGCCAGCAGCCGCCCCCGCAGGGTCAGCGCGGCGCGCCCCTCCTCGTACGGGCCCTCCTCAAGGAGTCCGTCCGCGAGCGCGCGCCGGGAGGCCGCGAGCCCCTCCTCCTTCAGCAGGGACAGCGGAACCCCCTCACGCAACCGCAGCTCCAGCAGGATGCGCTCCACCCGCCGGTCCTCGTCGGACAGCAGTTCCCGGCCCGCGCCCGGGGAGCGGCCGGAGGCCAGGGCCGCCGCGTACGCGCCCGGGTGCTTGACGTTCCACCAGCGGACCCCGCCCACGTGCGAGTGGGCCCCGGGGCCCGCGCCCCACCAGTCGGCGCCGCGCCAGTACAGCTCGTTGTGCAGGCAGCGGCCCGCCTCGGAGGTGGCCCAGTTGGAGACCTCGTACCAGTCGAAGCCCGCCTCGCCCAGCATCTCCTCGGCGATCAGGTACCGGTCGGCGTGCGCGTCGTCGTCCGTCATCGGGACCTCGCCCCGGCGGATCCGGCGGGCCAGCTGGGTGCCCTCCTCGACGATGAGCGCGTAGGCGCTGATGTGGTCGGGGCCGGCGCCGAGGGCGGCCGCCAGGGACGCCCGCCAGTCGTCGTCGCTCTCCCCCGGCGTGCCGTAGATCAGGTCAAGGTTGACGTGCTCGAAGCCCGCCGCCCGCGCCTCCGCGACGCAACGCTCGGGGCGGCCGGGGGTGTGGGTCCGGTCGAGCACGCGCAGCACGTGCTGCCGCGCGCTCTGCATGCCGAAGGAGATCCGGTTGAAGCCGCCCTCGCGGAGGGTGGCGAGGTAGGCGGGGTCGACGGACTCCGGGTTCGCCTCGGTGGTGATCTCCGCGTCCGGCGCGAGACCGAACTCGGCGCGGATCACCCCCAGCATCCGTACGAGGTCCTCGGCGGCCAGCAGGGTCGGCGTACCGCCGCCGACGAAGACCGTGCGGACCTCGCGCGGGTCGTCGCCCAGCACCTTGCGCGCCAGCCGGACCTCGTCGGCCAGCGTGTCGGCGTAGTTGTCCCGGGAGGCCAGCACACCGCCCGTGCCGCGCAGCTCGGTCGCGGTGTAGGTGTTGAAGTCGCAGTAGCCGCAGCGGGTCGCGCAGTACGGGACGTGCAGGTAGAAACCGAGCGGGCGGCCTGCGGCCCCGGCGAGCGCGTGCGCGGGCAGCGCGCCGTCGGCGGGGACGGGCTCGCCGTCGGGGAGTGCGGAAGGCATGCCCCCATTGTCCCGTACCGGTGGCGTTACTCCGCCTGGAGCACCAGCAGGGCCAGGTCGTCCTCGGGCAGGCCGCCGCCGAAGTCGTGGACCAGGCGGCGGATCCTTTCCGCGATCAGCTCGGCACTCAGCCCCGCGCAGCCGGACAGGGCGCGGGCGAGCCCGTCGCCGTCGTCGAACTGGCGGCTGCCGGAGCGTCGCTCGGTGACCCCGTCGGTGACGCACAGCAGGCTGTCGCCCGGCCGCAGCTCCAGGGTCTCGCTGGTGTACGTCTCGTCCTCCACGACGCCGAGCAGTGTCTGCGGGCGGGCGGCGGTGCGCACGGTGCCGTCGGGGCCGAGGACGAGCGGCAGCGGGTGGCCGGCGGAGGCGAGGGTGCAGCGGACCCCGCCGTCGTACGGCGTCAGCTCGCCGTAGAGCAGGGACAGGAACCGGGTCTGCGGGCCGTCGCCGGCGGCCATCGGCCGGCCGCCGGCGACCAGGGCGCGGGCGGCTGCGTCGGCGGCCTCGGTGGCGTCGTCCAGCAGGAGCTGGTTGAGGCGGTCCAGGACGTCGGCGACCCGGTAGCCCTCGCGGGCGAGGAGGCGCAGCCAGGGGCGGGCCAGACCGATCACCACGGCGGCCTCGGGGCCCTTGCCCTGGACGTCGCCGACGGCGAAGCACCAGCGGCCGTCGCCCGCCGGGAACACGTCGTAGAAGTCGCCGCTCGGGCCGCCCTTGTCGCAGGGCTCGTAGACGAGGGCGCTGCGCACGCCGGGGATCTCGGCGACCGCGCCGGGCAGCAGGCCGCGCTGCAGGACGGCGCTGATGGTGACCTGGCGGGCGTACTGGCGGGCCGCGCCGATGGCGAGGGCGACCCGGCGGCCGAGGTCCTCCACCAGCCCGGTGACCTCGTCGGGGAAGCCGGCGATCCCGCACCGGCCGATGACCAGCGTGCCGAGCGGCCGGCCGCCTGCGATCAGCCGGTACGACAGCGCCGTCCCGTGGGCGCCCTGCGGGCCGAGGGCGTGGCCGGGCCAGGGGTAGGGCTCGGGGCCGGAGCGCGGCCCGTCCGGCGGGCACGGCGGCTCCTTCTCCAGGGCGCACCGCAGTTCCTCGATGCGGGCCTCGCTGGCGTGCCAGACCCGGGCGGGGCCGCCGCAGACGCCGCCGCGTACGGTCGCCTCGTCCTCCAGCCACACCGCGCACCAGTCGGCGAGCCGGGGCACGATCAGCTGGCCGGTGAGGGCCGCGACCAGGTTCTCGTCCAGCTGCCCGGCGAGCAGGTCGGAGGCCTCGGCGAGGAAGGACAGGGCGCCCCGGCCGAGCCAGTCCCGGTCGCCCTCGGCGCGCTGCGGCTGCGGGGCGAGGTTCTCGGCGATGCCCAGCGCGGGTTCCGGGCCGAGACCGTCCAGGTCATCGCTGCCGCCCGGGGGCAGCCGGGCCCAGACGGTCTTGGCGCCGGCGCGGTAGGTGACGCCCCAGGACTCGGCGAGCGTGGCGACCAGGCGCAGGCCGCGCCCGTACTCGGGGGTGTCGTACGTACCCTCGCCACCCGTGGCGTCCCGCGGGGCCCGGGAGGGGTGCTGGTCGTGCACCTCGACCACGAACGCGCCGGTCTGCTCCAGCCGCCACTCGACGTGCACCTCGGTACCGGCGTGCACGACGGCGTTGGTGACCAGCTCGCTGACGACGGCCATGACGTCGTCGGCGAGCCGGGCGGAGACACCGGGCGCCTCGGCCAGCGCGGCCCGCACCAGCGCCCGGGCCGAACCCGGGGCGAGGGGACTTCCGGGCAGCGTGGCCCGCCCCCGTGTCTCACCGGGGTGGGTGCCGCCGCTCTCCCGCTGCGTCGGTATGGCCGCCATGTCCATGCGGCCAGGGTGACAGACGGGAGGCACCCGTCAGCGTTGAGTTACCGAAGTGACCAGAAGAGGCAAACTTTCGGGCACCGGCGGGCACCAAAGGAGCGCGGGGAACCGTGTGACGCGCCACGGACGGCCCACGGCCGTCCATGGCCGCCCACGGTCCACGCGTCCCTCCGGATCCGCGCTACGCCTCCCGCGTCCCGGCGTACATCTCGTCGATGAGGTGCTTGTACTCCCGCTCGACCACCGGCCGCTTCAGCTTCAGGCTCGGCGTGATCTCGCCGTGCTCCACGTCGAGGTCCCGCGGCAGCAGCCGGAACTTCTTGATGGTCTGCCACTTCTGCAGCCCGGCGTTGAGCTCCCGCACGTACCCGTCGACCATCTCGACCGTCTGCGGCGCGGCGACGATCTCGGCGTACGGCTTGCCCTCCAGCCCGTTCTCCTTCGCCCAGTCGAGGATGGCGAGCTCGTCCAGGGCGATCAGGGCGGTGCAGTAGTTCCGGTCGGCGCCGTGCACCAGGATGTTGGAGACGTACGGGCACACCGCCTTGAACTGGCCCTCGACCTCGGCCGGGGCGACGTACTTGCCGCCGGAGGTCTTGATGAGGTCCTTCTTGCGGTCGGTGATGCGCAGGTAGCCGTCGGGCGACAGCTCGCCGATGTCGCCGGTGTGGAACCAGCCGTCGGACTCCAGCACCTCGGCGGTCTTCTCGGGCTGCTGGTGGTAGCCCTCCATGATGCCGGGGCCGCGCAGCAGGATCTCGCCGTCGTCGGCGATGCGGACCTCGGTGCCGGGCAGCGGCTTGCCGACCGTGCCGGTGCGGTAGGCCTCGCCGGGGTTGACGAAGGAGGCCGCGGAGGTCTCGGTGAGGCCGTAGCCCTCCAGGATGTGGATGCCGGCGCCGGCGAAGAAGTAGCCGATCTCCGGGGCGAGCGCGGAGGCGCCGGAGACGCAGGCGCGCAGCCGGCCGCCGAAGGCCTCGCGGAGCTTGCCGTAGACGAGGGTGTCGGCGACCTTGTGCCTGGTGGCGAGCCCGAACGGCACCGAGGCGGTGCCGGTGCGCCGGAAGTTGTCCTGGCTGGCCTTGGCGTACTCGCGGGCGACCTCGGCGGCCCACTGGAAGATCCGGTACTTGGCCCCGCCGCCCTCGCGGGCCTTGGCTGCGACGCCGTTGTAGACCTTCTCGAAGATGCGCGGCACGGCCGCCATGTACGTCGGCTGCACCACCGGCAGATTCTCGATGATCTTGTCGACCCGGCCGTCCACGGCGGTGACGTGCCCGACCTCGATCTGCCCGGAGGTGAGCACCTTGCCGAAGACGTGCGCGAGCGGCAGCCACAGGTACTGCACGTCCTCGGCACTGATCAGGCCGGTCCCGGCGATGGCCTTCGCCATGTAGGCCCAGTTGTCGTGCGGCAGGCGCACGCCCTTGGGGCGGCCGGTGGTGCCGGAGGTGTAGATGAGGGTGGCGAGCTGGTCCTTGGTGATCGCGCCGACCCGCTCCTTGATCAGCTGCGGGTGCTGCTCCAGGTAGGCGGTGCCGCGCTCCTCCAGCTCGGCCAGGGTGAGCACCCAGTCGCCGCTCTCGACGCCGGCCGGGTCGATGACCACGACCTTCGTCAGCGCGGGCAGCTCGGCACGCTTCTCCACGGCCTTGGCGAGCTGGGCCGCGTCCTCGGCGATCAGCACCCGGCTCTCGGAGTCGGAGAGGATGAACGCCGACTCGTCGGCGTTGGTCTGCGGGTAGACGGTCGTGGTCGCACCGCCGGCGCACATGATGCCGAGGTCGGCGAGGATCCACTCCACCCGGGTGGAGGAGGCGAGCGCCACCCGCTGCTCGGGCTGGATGCCCAGCTCGATGAGCCCGGCCGCGATCGCGTAGACCCGCTCGGCCGCCTGGCCCCAGCTGAGCGACCTCCAGTCGTCGGGGCCCTGGCCGGAGGCCGGCGGCACGGGGTGGCGGTAGGCCTCGGCGTCCGGTGTGGCCGCCACGCGCTCCAGGAAGAGGGCTGCCACGGACGGCGGACGGTTCTCGATCAGGGTCTGTGTGTCGCTCACGACATCCTCCGGGGGCCCGCGACGGTGCGGCTGACTCGGTGCGGCTGGGTTAACTCACGGTGGGGGTTCGGGCTGTTGTTTAACTCGCGAGTAACTATCGAGCAGGGATCAGGTTAAGGGTCGACCGGCCGCTGCGTAAGGGGCTTCGGCCTGTCACTTTCCCCTCAGCATGACGCCGGGCACGCGCGGAGGCCCGCCGCGCTTTCGCACGACGGGCCCCCACATGCCCGGTTTGCGGGCGTGACCGGTTGTTACCTCCGGTTACTTCTTGCCCTTGCCCGACCCCGCGCTGTCATCGCTGGACAGGACCGCGATGAAGGCCTCCTGCGGAACCTCCACGGAACCCACCATCTTCATCCGCTTCTTGCCTTCCTTCTGCTTCTCCAGCAGCTTCCGCTTACGCGAGATGTCACCGCCGTAGCACTTGGCGAGAACGTCCTTGCGGATGGCACGGATGGTCTCGCGGGCGATCACCCGCGAGCCGATGGCGGCCTGCACCGGCACCTCGAAGGCCTGCCGCGGGATCAGTTCCTTGAGCTTGGCGACGAGCCGCACACCGTACGCGTACGCCTGGTCCTTGTGGGTGATCGCCGAGAACGCGTCCACCTTGTCGCCGTGCAGCAGGATGTCGACCTTGACCAGGGAGCTGGTCTGCTCGCCGGTGGGCTCGTAGTCCAGCGAGGCGTAACCGCGGGTCTTGGACTTCAGCTGGTCGAAGAAGTCGAACACGATCTCCGCGAGCGGCAGCGTGTAGCGGATCTCGACCCGGTCCTCCGACAGGTAGTCCATACCGAGGAGGGTGCCGCGCCGGGTCTGGCACAGCTCCATGATCGAGCCGATGAACTCGGTCGGCGCGAGGATGGTGGCCCGCACGACCGGCTCGTACACCTCGTCGATCTTGCCCTCGGGGAACTCGCTCGGGTTGGTGACGGTGTGCTCGCTGCCGTCCTCCATCATCACCCGGTAGACCACGTTCGGCGCGGTGGCGATCAGGTCGAGGCCGAACTCGCGCTCCAGCCGCTCGCGGATCACGTCCAGGTGCAGCAGACCGAGGAAGCCGACGCGGAAACCGAAGCCGAGAGCGGCGGAGGTCTCCGGCTCGTAGACCAGCGCGGCATCATTGAGCTGCAGCTTGTCCAGGGCCTCGCGCAGCTCCGGGTAGTCCGAGCCGTCCAGCGGGTACAGGCCCGAGAAGACCATCGGCTTCGGGTCCTTGTAACCGCCGAGCGCCTCGGTCGCGCCCTTGGCCTGGCTGGTGACGGTGTCACCGACCTTGGACTGCCGGACGTCCTTCACACCGGTGATGAGGTATCCCACCTCACCCACGCCGAGGCCGTCCGCCGGCAGCATCTCGGGCGAGCTGACGCCGATCTCCAGCAGCTCGTGGGTGGCGCCGGTCGACATCATCCTGATGCGCTCGCGCTTGTTGAGCTGGCCGTCGATGACACGGACGTACGTCACGACACCGCGGTACGAGTCGTACACCGAGTCGAAGATCATCGCGCGGGCGGGTGCGTCGGCGACCCCGACCGGTGCCGGGATCTCCTTGACGACCTTGTTCAGCAGCGCGTCCACGCCCAGACCGGTCTTCGCGGAGACCTTGAGCACGTCCTCCGGGTCGCAGCCGACCAGGTTCGCCAGCTCTTCGGCGAACTTCTCCGGCTGCGCGGCCGGCAGGTCGATCTTGTTCAGCACCGGGATGATCGTGAGGTCGTTCTCCATCGCCAGGTACAGGTTGGCGAGGGTCTGCGCCTCGATGCCCTGAGCGGCGTCGACGAGGAGGACGGTCCCCTCGCAGGCGGCGAGCGACCGCGAGACCTCGTAGGTGAAGTCGACGTGCCCCGGGGTGTCGATCATGTTGAGGATGTGGGTCGTGCCCTGGTCGGGGCCCTCGGTCGGGGCCCAGGGCAGCCGCACCGCCTGGGACTTGATCGTGATGCCGCGCTCGCGCTCGATGTCCATCCGGTCGAGGTACTGAGCACGCATCTGCCGCTGCTCGACCACACCGGTCAGCTGGAGCATCCGGTCGGCGAGCGTGGACTTGCCGTGGTCGATGTGCGCGATGATGCAGAAATTGCGGATCAGAGCCGGGGCGGTACGGCTCGGCTCGGGCACATGGTTAGGGGTCGCGGGCACGCAGGGTCCTGTCTCTTGAGGCGCCTTATGCCTCGGGTCGGATCGTTACGTAGTCTCCATGGTCCCACGGGCAGGGACCCGGGACCGTTTTGGGCCGTCCGGAGGGCCACTGGTACTGTAGATGGCTGTGCCTCATGCCCTCTCAGCACGAGGCGCGACAGAAAATTTTGGATCACCGGTACGGGACCCGAGCGGCCCCGCACCTGAACCTGAAAAGGCTCCTTCGTGGCGAACATCAAGTCCCAGATCAAGCGGATCAAGACCAACGAGAAGGCTCGGCTGCGCAACAAGGCCGTCAAGTCCTCCCTGAAGACCGCGGTCCGCAAGGCCCGTGAGGCCGCTGCCGCGGGTGACGTCGAGAAGGCCACCGAGCTGCAGCGCGCTGCCGCGCGTGCGCTCGACAAGGCCGTCTCGAAGGGCGTCATCCACAAGAACCAGGCCGCCAACAAGAAGTCGGCGCTCTCTTCCAAGGTCGCGTCCCTCAAGGGCTGAACCTCTCTGATCTGACCGCCGGAAGGACCCAGAGCGGGCCCTCTCTCATCCGCTCCCGTCCGGCACCACGAGCCTGTTCGCGGCCTGCGTTCGCCACGCGGGAACGGGCTCACCAGCTTGGTCCCGAGGCCCCGGTGCCCTCCCTTCCCCAGGGTGTGCGCCGGGGCCTTCGGCATGCCCGGCCCGGCTCCTCCACGCGGGAGTGGGGCATGTGGGGTAGGTGTTGGGCACGGGTGGGTGTCGGGCGCGCGCGTGGGTGTCGGGCGCGAGCGGGCGCGAGGCATGGGGAGGTGCCGGGTGTCAGGCGCGCGCGTGGGTGTCACGCGCGCGTGGGTGTCGGGCGCGCGTGGGTGTCGGGCGCGAGCGGGCGCGAGGCATGGGGAGGTGCCGGGTGTCGGGCGCGCGCGTGGGTGTCAGGCGCGAGCGGGTGTCGGGCGCGAGCGGGCGCGAGGCATGGGGAGGCGTCGGGTGTCGGGCGCGCGCGTGGGTGTCAGGCACGCGTGGGTGTCGGGCGCGCGTGGGTGTCGGGCGCGAGCGGGCGCGAGGCATGGGGAGGTGTCGGGTGTCGGGCGCGCGCGTGGGTGTCACGCGCGTGCGGGTGTCCGGCCAGGGCGATCGCCATCTTCTGGCCGTCGCGCTGCGCACGGCGGCCCTGCGCCTCTCTCTCCTCGCCGGCGACCCCGCGGCGACCGGGTCAGCCCCGCCCTCTGGAGCGCGCGGCCCGCGCGATCGTCACGACCGCCTTCTCCAGGGCGTACTCCGGGTCGTCCCCGCCCCCCTTCACTCCGGCGTCGGCCTCGGCCACGGCCCTGAGCGCCACCGAGACCCCGTCCGGCGTCCATCCCCGCATCTGCTGCCGCACCCGGTCGATCTTCCACGGCGGCATGCCCAGCTCGCGTGCCAGATCGGCCGGCCGGCCGCCCCGGGCCGAGGACAGCTTCCCGATCGCCCGCACGCCCTGCGCCAGCGCGCTGGTGATCATCACCGGCGCCACGCCCGTCGCCAGCGACCATCTGAGCGCCTCCAGCGCCTCCGCCGTGCGGCCCTCCACGGCCCGGTCGGCGACCGTGAAGCTGGAGGCCTCGGCCCGGCCGGTGTAGTACCGCCCGACGACCGCCTCGTCGATCGTCCCCTCCACGTCGGCGACGAGCTGCGAGACCGCCGAGGCCAGCTCCCGCAGATCGCTGCCGATGGCGTCGCACAGCGTCTGGCACGCCTCGGGTGTGGCGGACCGCCCGAGGGAGCGGAACTCCCCCCGTACGAAGGCCAGCCGGTCCGCCGGCTTGGTCATCTTCGGGCAGGCCACCTCCCGCGCCCTCGCCTTGCGCGCGGCGTCCAGCAGCCCCTTGCCCTTGGCGCCGCCCGCGTGCAGCAGCACGAGCGTGATCTCCTCGGCGGGCGAACCGAGGTACGCCTTCACGTCCTTGACCGTGTCGGCGGACAGGTCCTGCGCATTGCGTACGACCACGACCTTGCGCTCCGCGAAGAGCGACGGGCTGGTCAGCTCGGCGAGGGTGCCGGGCTGCAGCTGGTCCGGGGTCAGGTCGCGTACGTCCGTGTCGGCGTCGGCGGCCTTGGCGGCGGCCACCACCTCCTGCACGGCACGGTCGAGCAGGAGGTCCTCCTGGCCCACGGCGAGCGTCACCGGGGCGAGAGGGTCGTCATTCGCAGTCTTCCTGGCCATCGCTTACAGCATCCCACGCGGCACTGACATCGATGCGGTCCCGGCACCCTGACCGGCCCCGGAGCGACCCCCGAGTCAGTGTCGGGGGCACCTGTTCTCGGGGGGTGAGGGCACAGATCGGGGCGCGCGGGCCGGGGCAAGCGTGGGCAGGGACGCGTGGGCCGGGGCTCGGTAGTGCGGGCCAAGACTCCGAAGCGCGGGCCAAGGCTCCGAAACGCGGGCCGGCGCCGGAGCGGTCACGCGCTCGGCGTCACGGCTCCTCGCGCCAGCCGTCCCACTCCCCCGCGAACGCGTCCAGCTCGGCGGGGTCCAGCCGCTCGCCCTCGTCCCGCAGGACCACGAGCCACTGGGCGTCCTCCGCGTCGTCCTCGCCGGCCAGGGCGTCCCGGACGAGCCGGGGCTCCTCGTCGGTCCCGAACCGCTCCCCGAGCGCCTCGGCCACCTCCTCGGCGGCATCGCGGTCGGGCAGCACCAGCACATGTCTCACATCACTCACGGGGCCATTCTCCGGCACCGGCAACACCGCGAAGGGGCAGGTCAGCCATGACGGGGCGCGCTCAGGTCAGTCTTGCGGGCAGGAGCCACCCGGTGCCGGGCCCGATCGTGCGGGCCACGCTGTCGTTCAGTCAGGGTTGCGCACGGTCGGCACGCGGCTCAGCTCGATCCCGAACAGGTCCCGGTACGCGGTCAGCACCTCCTCGTCCGTCTCCAGCTCGCGCGACTCCTGGGCGCCGTCCACGACGGTCGTCTTCAGCTTGCGCCCGCTGAGGGTGACCCTCCCTCCGTCCTCGGTGAGCCGCGAGCAGACCAGGGACCGGGTGAAGTGCGACGTCGGAGAGGTGCTGTGCCACCAGGCGCCGGCCGCGAAGTCCCCGAGCGCCCGGGGGCGGGTCTCCAGCCGGTACTGCGGCCTGCCGTCCCACAGGACGTCCAGATCCCCGCTGCGCACCCCGGCTGCGTCCGGCCCGGCCTCCACCACCTGGAACCTGCCGCCCGGGTCGTCCTGCTCCCCGCGTTCCGCACAGTCCAGCGGGTAGTGGCTGTGCGCCCCGAACCCGACGTCGGCGAGCCAGGTGTCCGCCTCCATCGTCCGCACCCGCAGCGCGAGATGGTCGTAGGGGATCCCCAGCCGTCCTTCGTCGGCGTACACGCGTCCCGCGAGCAGCTCCACCTGGTAACCGAGGGCGGCGAGCAACGTCCCGAACGCTCCGTTCAGTTCGTAACAGAAGCCGCCCCGCCGGGCCCCGGTCACCTTGTCCAGCAACCGCTGCTCCTCCAGCGTGATCTCCTCTCCGAGGTGGACCGACAGGTTCTCGAAGGGGATGGTTCGCAGATGGCTCAGGTGCAGGGCGCGCAGCGCGTCACTGGTGGGCCGCTGCGGGCGCTCGCTCCCGAGCCGGTGGAGGTAGGCATCGATCTGTGCTGACGTCATGGGCCCAGTCTGAGCCAGTCCCGTCCCCTCACTCGCTGATCTCCTCTCCCTCTAGTCCTCCCTCGTCACCCGTATCCGCCCCTCGGCCCCTCCGGTCCCGGTGACCGCGAGGGCGCCGTCGCGGTCGGTGCTCAGGACGGTCGCGCCGCCGGCCCGCAGCGCGGCCATGGTCGCCGGTGCCGGGTGGCCGTAGGGGTTGCCGGCGCCTGCGGAGACGAGCGCCACCCGCGGCGCCGCGAGGTGTATCAGTTCAGGGTCCTGATAGGCCGACCCGTGATGGGCCACCTTCAGGACGTCCACTGCGGCCAGATCGGGCGCCGCCGGGGACCGCAACAGCGCCTGTTGCGCCGGGGGTTCGAGGTCTCCGAGCAGCAGCAGCCGCAGCCCGCCGGTGCGCACGAGCAGCGCGATGCTGGCGTCGTTCGGCCCTTCCGGCTCGTACAGGGCACCCGGCCGGCCCGGCGGCACCGTCGCCCCGGAGGGCAGCCGTGTGCTCCGCGGCGGGACGCTCGTCGGCTGAGTGCTCGACGGCTGAGTGCTCGGCGGCTGGGCGCCCTGTGGCTGGGTGTCCTGTGGCTGGGTGTCCTGTGGCTGGGTGCTCTGCGCTGGGGGCCACAGGACGCGCCAGGTGAGCGGTCCCGCGCGCCGCTCCTCGCCCGCGGCGGCCGTCGTGACCGGGATGTGCCGTGCAGCCGCCTCCCTGCGGACGAACTCCGCCTGCTCCGCCGGTTCCGCGAGCCCCGTCGTCTCGATCTCGGCCACCGAGCGGCCCCGCAGGACTCCGGGCAGGCCCGCCACATGGTCGGCGTGGAAGTGGGTGAGGACGAGAAGGGGGACGCGGGTGATGCCCAGCCGGCGCAGACACTGGTCGACCAGTGCCGGATCGGGTCCGGCGTCCACGACCACCCCGGCGCCCTCGCCCGCCGCCAGCACGGTCGCGTCACCCTGCCCGACGTCGCACATCGCGAACCGCCAGCCCGGTGGCGGCCAGCCCGTGATCACCCGGGTCAGCGGCGCCGGCCGCGTCACCAGCAGCACGATCAGCACGCCGAGCAGCGCGCACCACGCCGGGTGCCGCAGCAGTCTCCGGCCGACCAGGACGACGGCCACGGTCACCGCCGCGAGCGCCAGCGCCCCCGCCCAGCTGCCCGGCCAGTCCACTCCCGCGCCGGGCAGCGCCGCCCCGGCCCGGGCGACTCCGGCGATCCACCCGGCCGGCCAACTCGCGCACCAAGCCAGCAGCTTGGCCACCGGCATCGCCACCGGCGCCGTCGCGAGCGCCACGAACCCCAGCACCGTCGCCGGAGCCACCGCCACCTCGGCCAGCAGGTTGCACGGCACCGCCACCAGGCTCACCCGGGCCGACAGCACCGCCACGACCGGCGCGCACACCGCCTGCGCCGCGGCCGCCGCCGCCAGTGCCTCGGCGAGCCGTGCGGGCACCCGGCGCCGCCGCAACGCCTCGCTCCAGCCCGGCGCGATCACCAGCAGCGCACCGGTGGCCAGCACGGACAACAGGAAGCCGTAACTGCGGGCCAGCCACGGGTCGTACAGCACCAGGAGCAGGACTGCCGTGGCCAGTGCCGGGATCAGGGATCTCCGGCGCCCGGTGGCCAGGGCGAGCAGCGCCACCGCGCCGCAGACGGCGGCCCGCAGCACGCTGGGGTCGGGCCTGCAGACGACCACGAAGCTCAGCGTCAGCGCTCCCGCGAGCAGCGCCGTCGCCCGCAGGGAGAGGCCCAGGCGCGGGGCCAGGCCGCGGCGCTCGACCCGCTGGGCCAGGCCGGGCGGCCCGATGAGCAGCGCGAGCAGAACGGTGAGGTTGCTGCCGGAGACGGCGAGTGTGTGCGCCAGGTCCGTCTCCTCGAAGGCGTGGTCCAGCTCGGGCGTGATCCGCGAGGTGTCCCCGACGACCAGCCCGGGAAGCAGCGCCCGCGCGTCTCCCGGCAGGTCTTCGGTCGCTTCCCGCAGGCCCGCTCTCAGCCGCCCCGCCAGCCGTTGCGGGCCGCTCGGTCCTGCCACGATCCGTGGCTCGGGCCGGCCGCGCACCCGCAGCACGGCCGCGGTCCGGTCGCCGCCCGTCAGCGCAGGCGCCAGCCGGCCGGCCACCCTCAGCCGGGTGGACGGCAGCAGCCCGAGCCAGGCGGCCCGCCCCCCGGCCGGCGGGCCGGGTCCGGCGGTGACCGGCGGAGTTGCGGACGTCCCGCTCCCCGTCCGCGCGTCTTCCGGCGCCGGGACGTCCGGGTCGACGATCAGCAGCACGGGTGTCCGGGTCCGCACCCGCCTTCCGTCGGCCTCCTCCACACTCCGCACTTCGGCGCGCGCCAGCACGGCCACGGGCGCCGCGTGATCGCCTCGCACGTGGGGCCTGCTCAGCCAGGGATCACCGCTCACCTCGGCCTCGACGGTCACGGTCGCGAACCGCCGGGCCAGCTCGGGCACCGGCCCGCGCCGCACGTCGGCCCCGTGCAGCCCGGCGGAGGCGGCTGCGGCGGCGACGCAGAGCAGCACCGCGGCGACGGCCGGCCGCGCCCAGCGGAACCGTCCGCGCGCCCACCAGGCCCGCTCCGCCATTGCCCCTCGCCCCGCCCGTCGAACGATCACCATCGTTCCGGCCGGCGCGGTCCGCCCATCGCCGACCGCACCTCGGCGGGAGGTCTCCGATCCGGGTTCCGCCCGTCCCAGCCGCCCGGGCTGCACCCCCTGCCCGTCCCGTCCCGGCCGCCGCACCGACAGCAGCAGGACTCCGAGGACCAGGCAGACGGCGGCGGTCGCGGTCGTCCAGGCCGCGGGTGTGTCCAGCGTCAGGGCCGCCGTGGTCCAGGCCGCGAGCGCGGGTGGCACCAGGCGCAGGTCCAGGGGACCGTCCCGGCCGGTGTGCGCGGGTCCGCCCTGGTCGGATCCGGAGCGCGGGTCCGCCTGGTCGGATCCGGAGCGCGGGTCCGCCTGGCCGAATGCGCGGCTCACGGCCGTACCAGCTCGCGCAGATCGGTGAACCGGCGGTCGCCGATGCCGTTCACCTCGCGCAGTTCGTCCACCGAGCGGAAACCACCGTGCTGGGTGCGGTAGTCGATGATGTGCCGGGCGAGGACCGGGCCCACTCCGGGCAGGGTGTCGAGCTGTTCCACGGTGGCCGTGCTGAGGGACACCAGCGCCGTCGGGCCGGTGCCGGTGGTTCCGGAGAGCGGTTTGGCGGCCGTGCCGGGCGGAGCGGAGGTGCCGGCGGGGGTGCCGACGACGACCTGTTCGCCGTCGACCAGGAAGCGGGCCCGGTTGAGCCCTTCCGTGCTCGCGCCCGGCCGGACCCCGCCGGCCGCCCGCAGCGCGTCGGCCACCCGGGCACCGGCCGGCAGCCGCCGGATCCCCGGTTCGCGGACCTTGCCGCTGACGTCCACGACGATCTCCGCGCCCGGTGTCGCCGGTGTGCTCACCGGCGCTCCGGGCGTCGCCCGCTCGCCCTTCCCGGCGAACGGCGCCTGCGTGCGGACCACCTGAGGGGCGCTCACCGATTGGGGCCGGCCGGACCAGAAGTGCTGCACGGCGAAGACGGCGGCGGCCACGAGGACCACGGCGAGCGCCACGACTCCGCGCCGCTCCACTCCGTACCGCGCCTGCAGCCACACCGGCATCCGCTCGCGCAACGCCAGCCCGGCCCGCTCCCGCCAGCCCGGCCCCGCAGACGCCCCGGGCACCGGCTCCGGCACCGGCTCCGGCTCCGGGTCCGGGTCCGGGTCCGATCGCGACACCCGCGCCGCACCTGCCGGTTCCAGCTCCGGAATGCTGCCCGGCCCCGGCCGACTCGCGGTCGCTGTCCCACTCGGGGTCGCGCCCGGCCGCACCGTGGCCTCCGTCCTCCCCGTGGCCAGGCCCGGTGCCTGACCCGTCACCGTTGCCGTCGGTGCACTTGCCGGCCTCCCCGGGTCCGGCGGTGCGTTCCCCGACTCGCGCCACTGCACGGCTTGTTCGCCGAAGAGGAGTTCCGCGCGGCGGCGCAGTTCCTCGGCCGGTGCGGGCGGGCGGTCGCGGGCGCGGCGAGAGGGGACGGCGTTGCGGCGGTGGCGGAGGCGGCCGTCGGAGGCGGCGCCACGGCCGGGGCCGCTGGTCGGAGTTGCCCTGCGGGAGCGAGATCGAAGTGCCATGCGACGAGGATGGAGCTTTTCGCCGCACCGCGATGATCTTGGTGGATTTCCGTGGACGACCGCCCGGCTGTGGAAAACTCCACCACCCGGACGAGTGAAACCGGTCGGCCTCCTGAGCCAAGTGGCGCGGCCGCCCTGGGGGTTACCGGTGTCAGCGAGGTGAGACGACCGCGCCCAGCAGCCCGGGCCCGGTGTGTGCCCCGATGACCGCTCCGACCTCGCTGACATGCAGGTCGGCCAGGCCCCGGACGCGTACCCGCAGCCGGTCGGCGAGGGCGCTGGCGCGGTCGGGAGCGGCGAGGTGGTGGACGGCGATGTCCACTTCGGCGCTGCTCGCCCGCTCGGCGGCCAGTTCCTCCAGGCGCGCGATCGCCTTGGATGCCGTACGGACCTTTTCGAGCAGCTCGATCCGGCCGCCCTCCAGCTGGAGCAGCGGCTTGACGGCGAGCGCGGAACCCAGCAGCGCCTGCGCGGCGCCGATGCGGCCCCCGCGGCGCAGATAGTCGAGGGTGTCGACGTAGAAGTAGGCGGACGTGCCCGCCGCCCGTTTCTCGGCGGCCGTGACGGCCTCGTCCATCGTGCCGCCCGCCTCCGCGGTCTCGGCCGCTGCGAGTGCGCAGAAGCCGAGCGCCATCGCGACCATCCCGGTGTCCACGACCCGTACGGGCACCGGTGCCTCGCGCGCCGCGAGGACCGCGGCGTCGTAGGTGCCGGACAGCTCGGCGGACAGGTGCAGGGAGACGATGCCGCTCGCGCCGGACTCGGCGACCCTGCGGTAGGTCTCGGCGAACACCTGCGGGCTGGGGCGGGAGGTGGTCACGGAGCGCCGCTTCTGCAGCGCCTGGGCCAGCGAGCGGGTGGAGATCTCGGTGCCCTCTTCCAGGGCTTGATCACCGAGGACCACGGTCAGCGGGACGGCGGTGATGCCATGGCGTTCCATCGTCCGGGGCGGCAGGTAGGCCGTTGAATCGGTGACGATCGCGACATGGCGGGACATGAGCTGGAGGTTACCTGGCGTAGTGCACGCGTGGCAGCCCGGCCCCTGCGCTCTCGCGGAACGGCCCGGTCATGTGGTGCTCTCTGGGCGGGGCTTCTTCTGCCACGGGGCCGTGGGGCGCCAGGACGGCGGAGCGATCGCGTCGGGAGCGGACTGCGCGGCGCGGGACCCGGACGCGGGCCGGGTCTGCCCGGTGGCCGGGTGGTCGGCCGGGGCGGGAGCGTCGGGCCACTGCGGGGGCGCCTGGCCGGGCTCGGTCCGCGTCCAGTGGCGCAGGGCGCCCGCCTCGATGTCGATCTGGGCGCTGAGGGTGCCCAGATCGTCGTCGGCGAAGCGGCGGGCCCGGTCGTGGACGGCCCAGCGCAGGGAGTCCGCGGACGATGTGATCCGCTCGGTGCGGGTGCGCAGTTCGGGCAGGCGTTCGGCGAGTGTGGCCCGGTCCGGCTCGGACTCCAGGCGCTTGAGGTCGGCGTCCAGCTCGTGTCCGTGCGCGCTCAGCCGCTCGAAGAGGCCGAGGGACTCCTTCAGCGACTCGTCCTCGGCCGCGCCCGCGTGCAGCGCGTCCTGCGTGGCACGCATGGAGGTGCGCAGGGCGAGCCGGAGCTGGGCGATCTCGCCGGCGGGCCCGATCTGGGCGAAGGACTTGGCGCGCAGGGTGTGGTCCTCGACCGTGCGGCGGGCCTGCGCGATGGTCCGGTCCACGCCACGCTTGGCGGCGCCGACGGCCTTGACCGTGGCGTACGCGCCGAGGCCCACGAAGAGCAGGAAGAGCAGGGCGAACACGGCCAACACTACGTCCATGACGCTCCTCCTCCGGCTGGTGCGGCACGAGCCGCTGTGCTCTCCACGGTAAACGCTGCGGGCAGGCCCGGAGTTCCGGAAGAACCCCGAACCTGCCCGTAGGGGACTACCCCGAGGCGGCGGAAAGCACCCGTTCGTTACGCGGGAACGATGTTGACCAGCTTCGGCGCCCGCACGATCACCTTGCGGATGCCCGCGCCGCCCAGCGCCGCGACGACCTTCTCGTCGGCCAGCGCGACCTTCTCCAGCTCCTCCTCGGAGATGGCCGGCGGCACCTCCAGCCGGGCCTTGACCTTGCCCTTGACCTGCACGACGCAGGTGACGGTCTCGTCCACGACGTAGGCCGGGTCGGCGACCGGGAAGTCCCGGTGGACGACCGAATCGGTGTGGCCCAGCTTGCGCCACAGCTCCTCGGCGATGTGCGGGGCCAGCGGGGCGACCATCAGCACCAGCGGCTCGGCCACGGACCGCGGCACCGGACCGCCGGCCTTGGTCAGGTGGTTGTTCAGCTCGGTGACCTTGGCGATGGCGGTGTTGAAGCGCAGGCCCTCCAGGTCCTGGCGCACGCCGTCGACGGCCTTGTGCAGGGCGCGCAGGGTCTCCTCGTCGGGCTCGGCGTCGGTGACGGTGACCTCGCCGGTGGCCTCGTCGACGATGTTGCGCCACAGCCGCTGCAGCAGCCGGAACTGGCCGACCACCGCGCGCGTGTCCCACGGGCGGGAGACGTCCAGCGGGCCCATGGCCATCTCGTACAGGCGCAGCGTGTCGGCGCCGTACTCGGCGGCGATCTCGTCCGGAGTGACCGCGTTCTTCAGGGACTTGCCCATCTTGCCCAGCAGGCGGGAGACCTGCTCGCCCTGGTAGTAGTAGGCGCCGTCGCGCTCCTCCACCTCGGCGGCCGGCACCGCGATGCCGCGGCTGTCACGGTAGACGTAGGCCTGGATCATGCCCTGGTTGAACAGCTTGTGGAACGGCTCCGCGGAGGAGACGTGTCCCAGGTCGTACAGGACCTTGGACCAGAAGCGCGCGTACAGCAGGTGCAGTACGGCGTGCTCGGCTCCGCCGACGTACAGGTCGACACCGCCGTGGGGCAGGCCCTCGCGCGGGCCCATCCAGTACTGCTCGATCTCCGGGTCGACCAGCTTCCGGTCGTTGTGCGGGTCCAGGTACCGGAACTCGTACCAGCAGGAACCGGCCCAGTTGGGCATGGTGTTGGTCTCGCGGCGGTACTTCTTGGGGCCGTCGCCCAGGTCCAGGGTGACGTTGACCCATTCCTCGTTGCGCGACAGCGGCGTCTCGGGCTGGGTGTCGGCGTCGTCCGGGTCGAAGGTGCGCGGGCTGTAGTCCTCGACCTCGGGCAGCTCCAGCGGCAGCATCGACTCGGGCAGCGCGTGGGCGACGCCGTCCTCGTCGTAGACGATCGGGAAGGGCTCGCCCCAGTAGCGCTGGCGGCTGAACAGCCAGTCGCGCAGCCGGAAGTTGACGGTGCCCTCGCCGATGCCCTCCTGCGCCAGCCACTCGGTGATGCGCGCCTTGGCGTCGGTCACGCCCAGGCCGTTCAGCTTCACGTCGTCGCTGTCGGAGTTGACGATCTTCGCGTCGTAGGAGACGAAGGCGTCGTCCCAGGCGGCCGGGTCGGTGCCGCGGCCGTCGGTCGGCTCGACCACGCAGCGGATCGGCAGCTCGAAGGCGCGCGCGAAGGCGAAGTCACGGGAGTCGTGCCCCGGGACGGCCATGATCGCGCCGGTGCCGTACCCCATCAGGACGTAGTCGGCGATGAAGACCGGGACCTGCTCGCCGTTGACCGGGTTGGTCGCGAAGGCGCCGGTGAAGACGCCGGTCTTGTCCTTGGCCTCGGCCTGCCGCTCGACGTCGGACTTCGAGGCGGCCTGCGCGCGGTAGGCGGCGACGGCGTCGGCCGGGGTGGCGTGGCCGCCGGTCCACACCTGGTGCGTGCCCTCGGGCCACGCCTCGGGGGTGAACTTGTCGACCAGCGGGTGCTCCGGCGCCAGCACCATGTAGGTCGCGCCGAACAGGGTGTCGGGGCGGGTGGTGAAGATCGTGATGCGGTCGCCGTCGATCGGGAAGTCGACGCGGGCGCCCTCGCTGCGGCCGATCCAGTTGCGCTGCTGCAGCTTGATGGCCTCGGGCCAGTCCAGCTCCTCCAGGTCCTCCAGCAGCCGGTCGGCGTAGGCGGTGATGCGCATGTTCCACTGGCGCAGCTTGGCCTTGAAGACCGGGTAGTTCCCGCGCTCGGACCGGCCGTCGGCGGTGACCTCCTCGTTGGCCAGCACGGTGCCCAGGCCCGGGCACCAGTTGACGGGCGCGTCGGAGGCGTAGGCCAGGCGGTACTCGCCCAGGACCTCGGCGCGCTCGGCGGCGGTCAGCTCGTTCCACGCGCGCGTGGAGCCCGCGATCGCGCGCTCACCGGACTCGAACTGGGCGATCAGCTCGGAGATCGGGCGGGCCTTGCGCGCCTCCGTGTCGTACCAGGAGTTGAAGATCTGCAGGAAGATCCACTGGGTCCACTTGTAGTACTCCGGGTCGATCGTGGCGAACGACCGGCGCTTGTCGTGGCCCAGGCCCAGCCGGCGCAGCTGGGCCTTCATGTTCTCGATGTTGGCCTCGGTGGACACGCGCGGGTGCGTGCCGGTCTGCACCGCGTACTGCTCGGCGGGCAGGCCGAAGGCGTCGAAGCCCAGGGTGTGCAGGACGTTGTGGCCGGTCATCCGCTGGAACCGGGCGTAGACGTCGGTGGCGATGTAACCCAGCGGGTGGCCGACGTGCAGGCCCGCACCCGAGGGATACGGGAACATGTCCATGATGAACTTCTTGGGCCGGGCGACCAGCTCGGGGTCGCCCGCCAGGTCGCCCTTGGGGTTCGGCGCCGCGTAGGTGCCGTCGGCGTCCCAGAAGTCCTGCCAGCGTGCCTCGATCTCGGCTGCCATGGCGGCCGTGTAGCGGTGCGGGGCGGCCTCCGCCGACGTGGCGGCGGCAGCAGGGTTCGTCTCGCTCATGATCCTCAAAGCTCCATCGATCGTCTCTGCCTGCGGCTGCGGTATCCCAAGAAACGAAAAAACCCCTCGCACAGGAGGGGACGCCGCGCCGGTGCCGACCTCACGGCTGGACCGGGGTCGGTACTGATCAGCGCGGCCCGCTAAGCAGAAGGCGTACGGCACGCATGGCGCTAGGGTACCGCAGCCCTTGAGCAAGCGGCGACGCGCTTCCGTATCCCTGATGGACATGTCACGAAGCCCGCCCGGAACTGAACGAAGGTCAGCAATTACTTCGCGTACCGTCCCCTATGGGACACCGCCCCCCGTCGCATTGTCCGTTGATAACAACGCAATAACTCAAACCCCGTACTGATCGGTATGGCTCCACTTAGAGTGCGGCAGCGGGACCGCTTTCCCGAAACTGCTCGGAGTTGCCCCCATGAACCCTCGTCGTACCAGCTCGCTCCCCAAGCCCGGCCGCTCGGCCTACGGGGTGGCGTCCGCTGTCATCCTGCTGCTCATACCCGTGGTCGTGCTGGTCGGAGGCAGCCAGTTCCGCGACTTCCTGAACTTCGGCGCGGGCGTGCTGTCCCTCGTCTCGCTCAGCTGCTCGGTGATCTGGGGCCTGTTCGCGCAGGACCGGATCTTCCTGAACACGCGGCAGCGGATCATCGGCCAGGCGGTGCACCGGACGACCGCGGTCGCCTCGATCGCGTTCCTGTTGCTGCACATCACCACCAAGATCGCGCTCGGTCACACGGAGCTGATCGCCGCGATCATCCCGTTCTCGCTCGGCGTCTCCGGAATCGGCGGCCTGATCGGGCTGGGCTCGCTCGCGGGCCTGCTGATGATCTTCGTCGGCATCACCGGCGCCCTGCGCAGCAATTTCGCCACCCCGGCCCCGGTCGCAGCCCGCTGGCGGGCCATGCACATGCTGGCCTACCCGGCCTGGTGTGCCGCACTGCTGCACGGACTCTACGCGGGTCGCGCGGCCAAGCCGATCTTCGTGATCCTCTACAGCCTGTCCCTGCTCGGCGTGATGGGCGCCCTCGCGCTGCGCGCCGCGCCGCGCCCGGTCAAGCGCAGGGTCGCCGACCGCCTGGTGGCCCTGTTCGGCAGCTCGGAGCGGCCCGGGCTGGACGACCTGGCCGCGAGCCGCTCCCGGGTGGCCGAATCGGGGCGTCCCGGCTTCGAGAGCCGGCGGGAGCCGCGGCAGGCCGCGGCGGACACGGGGACCACCCCGCTCTACCAGACCCCGGCCGCCCCGGCCGGCGAGCCCGCCAACGGCTTCGCGGCGGCCTACCGCGCGGTCTCCACGCCCGGCCGACCGCAGCAGCCCTTCACGGCCGACCAGACCGCCCGCATGGACCTGCCGATGGATCTCCGGGCCACCGAGGCCATCCCGCGCGTGGACGGCCCCTCCAGCACCTCGGGCAGCTGGCCGATCCCGTCCCCGCCGCCGGTCGGCGAGGCCCCGCCGTCCGCCTACGACCCGCTCCAGGACACCGGATACACCATCCCGGTCTATGGCAATCCGGGCGCTGCCGCATACGGCGGAAGTGACGTGTACGACACCGGTGAGACAAACGGCTTCTACGGCACGTACAACCCGACTGACACGTTCAACGGCGGTCCCGCCACCGAAACACTGCCCGGCTCGTCCTACGAGGCACCGGGTTCGGGCGAACCTTGGAACACGCCTTCCGGAGGCTTTAAGTGAACGAGGCCCTGCCCGACGTCCCCGAAGTCCGCGTGGTCGGACTTCCCCAGCTCACGTCGGGCTTCGACCTTGTGGAGCGGCTCGATCTGCCCATGCACCTGAAGGTGCACGGGCCGCTCGACCCGCTGGGCGGCGAACAGCTCGCCCAGCTCGCCGAACGCATCAACCTCAAGGGCCGCGGCGGCGCCGGCTTCCCCTTCCACAAGAAGCTGCGCTCGGTCGCCGAGTCGGCGATCAAGCGCGGGGTGCGGCCGGTCGTCGTGGTCAACGGCAGCGAGGACGAACCCGCCTGCCGCAAGGACACGGTGCTGATCAACCGTGCCCCGCACCTCATCCTTGACGGCGCCCTGCTGTGTGCCGAGGCGCTCGGCGCGCGCACCCTCGTCATCGGCGTCACCCGGGAGTCCACCCAGCGCTCCATGGAGGCCGCGCTCGCCGAGCGGGGTCTGAGCAACAGCCGTAGATCGGCACTGCGCGCGTGGGTGCAGCGCAATCCGGTGCGCATGGTCACCGGCGCCGCCGCCTCGCTGATCCGCTCCGTCGACGGCGGCCCGGCCATCCCGCCCGGCCGCAAGATCAGCGCCTCGCAGAGCGGTGTCGGCGGCGCGCCCACGCTGCTGTCGAACGCGGAGACGTTCGCGCAGCTGGCCATCGCCGCCCGCATCGGCCCGGAGCGCTACGGCAACACCGGCCTGTACGACGAACCGGGCACCGTGATGCTCACCGTGTCCGGTGCGGTCGCCCGCCCGATGGTGATCGAGGTCCCCACGGGCGTGCCGCTGCGCTACGTGCTGCAGCTGGCGGGCGCCCCGCCGGTGCCGCAGGGCGTGCTGACCGGCGGCTACCACGGGAAGTGGATCGACGCGGCGACCGTCAACGAGGCGATCGTCTCCCGCAACTCGCTCGACGCGGTGGGCGGTTCCCTGGGCGCGGGTGCGATCCTGCCGATCAGCCAGGAGACGTGCCCGCTGGGGGAGTCGCTGCGGGTCGCGCAGTGGCTGGCCGAGGAGAGCGCCGGCCAGTGCGGGCCCTGCTATCTCGGCCTGCCGGCCGCCGCGCGCGGCCTGGAGGACATCCTCAACGGCGGCGGACCGGCCGCCCTGGAGGCGCTGAAGCAGGTCGCGAAGAACGTGAAGCGGCGCGGGGCTTGTTCGCACCCGGACGGCTCGGCGATGTTCCTGGAGTCGACCATCAAGGCGTTCACCGACGACCTGGCCGCGCACGTCCTCGGAAACGGCTGCGGACGGCCCGTGGAGGGCGTTCTGCCGCTCTTCGAGGGGGGCAGGGCCCCCGCGGGCGTCCCGGGCGGCGCAGGGCCCGAGGAGAGCGGCGGCAGCCGCCAGAAGATCTACGTCGACTGGACGCTGTGCCGGGGTCACGGGCTGTGCGCCGACATCCTGCCGGAGGTGTTCGAGCTCGGCGCCGACGGCTTCCCGACCGTCGCCCAGGCGCAGGTCCCGCGGTACGCGGAGGCGAAGGCGCTGCGCGCGGTGCGCCGCTGCCCCGCGCTCGCCCTGCGCCTTGAGGAGGACACGCGCGGGCAGGCGCCGTCGCGCAATCTGCCGGTCCTCTCCCAGGGCCGCGGCCGGCGGGCACTGGGGCGCTGAACGCACGGCAACGGCGGGTCACCCGGTTCGGGTGGCCCGCCGTTCGCTCGCGCGCGCATGCCCTGCGTTTCCGAGTTGTCCCCCGTTCCGCAACACGCCGAAGGCGGACCATCCGTGGGATGGTCCGCCTTCGATTTCTGTGGAGCTAAGGAGAATTGAACTCCTGACCTCCTGCATGCCATGCAGGCGCTCTACCAACTGAGCTATAGCCCCTTGTTGTCTCCCCGGGGTTCCCCCGGCGACGACGTAAACATTACAGGGCCTCCAGGGCAGCACCAAATCGGTTTCCCCCCTGTCCCGATTGGGACGCTAATGTCGGCTTTCGTGCCCATGATCGCGTTCCCCTCCGCCCACCGCCGGATGCCGGTCGCCCTGGGGGTCTGCCTGCTGTCGTTCACGGCGTTCTGGGCCGCTCAGCAGGCCGCGCGCGTGTCGATGGTCGACCTGCTGGTCTACCGGGCCGAGGGCGCCGCCGTGCGCGCCGGCGGCGACCTGTACGCGCTGCGCGCGACAGCCGCGCAGCTGCCCACCACCTACCCGCCGTTCGCCGCCCTGCTGTTCACCCCGCTGCCCCTGCTGGACACGGCACTGCTGCGCGCGCTGGCGACGGCCGGGAACCTGACGCTGCTGGTGGTGTTCGTACGGTTGTCGCTGAAACTCGTCGGCCACGCGCGCGGGGCGACCGCCTGGTGGGTCGCGGCGGCGGCCGTGTGGTGCGAGCCGGTGTGGACGACCCTGCGCTACGGCCAGATCAACCTGCTGCTGGCCGTCCTGGTGCTGTGGGACCTGACCCGCCGCCCCGCCGGCGGGTACGACCGCTGGACGGGGGCCGGCCTCGGGCTGGCCGCGGCGGTCAAGCTGACGCCCGCGGTGTTCCCGGTGTTCCTGCTCGTCACGGGTCTCACGGCCCGCCTGGGAGGCGGGCACGCAGAGCCGTGGCTGCGCCACGCGCGCGGGGCGGCCGCCGCGTTCGCCGGGGCGACGCTGCTGGCGGCGGCCGTGCTGCCGTACGACTCGTGGCGCTTCTGGACGGACATGGTGTTCCGCGCGGACCGGGCCGGATACACCGAGGAGACCGCCAACCAGGCCCTGCGCGGCGTTCTGGCCCGTTTGCTGCACACGCCCCACCCGGGAGCCCTCTGGGCGGCCTGTGCGGCCGTGGTGGCCGCTCTGGGGCTCGTCGTGGCCGTGCGGGCGGAGTTGCGGGGGCGGCGGGCCTGGGCGGTGTGCGCGTGCGCGGTCACCGCCCTGCTGATCAGCCCGGTGTCGTGGACCCACCACTGGGTGTGGTGCGTGCCACTGGTACTGCTGCTGTGGACGCGCGGGCACCGGACGGCGGCCCTGGGCACCCTGCTGGTCTTCTGCTCGTACGCCCCGTGGTGGGTGCCGCACGGCCCCGACCGGCCCGAACTGCACCTGAACGGAGCGGCATTGGCACTCTCGGCCGTCTACGGCGCGACCGGTGGGCTCTTCCTCGTGCTGGCCCGGACATCGTTGCCGAGGACCGACGGCGAGGTCCGCGTCAGGCCGTGACGAACTGGTAGAACCTCTTGAGCGTGCAGTGCTCCTCCAGGAGGCGGCCGTAGATCGGCTCGCCCTCCAGCTCCCGGTACGTCTCGATCGGGTCGCCTTTTATGATCAGCGCCCGCGCGCACTCCTCGCACCAGTACTGGTACTCGGGATTGATCGGCTCCATGTCGCGGACGATCGGTGTACCGCTCCCGCACCAGTCGCACTTTCGCCTGTGTGCACCCATCGATCAGCTCCAGCTGTGGCCGCAGGCCGTGCACACGTAGGAGATTCCGCCGTTGTCGCCGAGGACCTGCGCCACGTGCGCGGAACCGCAGGAAGGGCAGCTGAGCCGGGTGGTCGTATCCCGGATCAACGCCGCACCGAGGAGGTGGCCGACCTCCTCGCGGATGCTCGCAGGCATCGCTTACTCCCTCCCGTCGGGCCGCGCCCCCTTCCGGCCGTTTGATTCTGCCACGGCCGGACCAATACGGTCAGCGACGCCTCAGTACCAGTCCGGACACAGCCCCCATCGCAGCCGTTCCGGCCAACACCCAGGCGCTTACCCAGAATGCCTCCGCGGAGGTATACGCGTGCGGGGCGCCGAACGACTCAAGCCGGTTCAGGAACAGTGTGCCGAAGGCGGCCACGCCGATCAGCTGACCGAGTTGGGCGACCGTCGCCAGCAGTCCGCTGGCGTCCGCCGCGTCCTCGGGCCGTACGGTCGCCAGCGCGCCGGTGAGCGTCGGGCTGAAGGCCAGTGCCAGCCCGGCACCCGTGCCCGCGTACCCCCCGTACAGAACCGCTCCCCCGTCGCCGCCGCCGTGGAAGGCCAGCCCGACGACGGCGACGGACACCGCGGTGAGCGCGAACCCGGCCGGTGCGAGGGCCCGCTGCCAGGCGGCGGGCCACCTGCGCCAGGTGAGGCTGACGGCACCGAAGACGGCCGCGGTCGGCGCGAAGCTCAGTCCGGCCCGCAGGGCGCTGTAGCCGAGGCCGCCCTGGACGTGCAGGGTCAGCGCGAAGAGGAAGCCGGCGTTGACCGACATCACGGCGAGGATCCGGAAGACGGCCCGGCCGATACCGGGCTGCCCCACCACACGGGGTGTGAGGAGCGGGGCGCCGCCGCGCCGGGCCAGCCGGGACTCGTAGCCGCAGAACAGGGCGAACAGCACCGCGGACGCGGCCAGCGACAGCCAGGACCACAGCGGCCAGTCCTCTTCCTGGCCCAGCACCAGCGGCACGGTCAGCAGCGACACGGCGGCGCCGAGCAGTACCAGTCCGGGCAGGTCGAGCGCCCGGGCCCGCTCCCGGCCGCCCGCACCGCCCAGCGGCAGGACCCGCCGGCCCAGCACGAGGAGCAGGGCGCCGACCGGCACGTTGACCAGGAAGACCGGCCGCCAGCCGGTGCCGAACAGGTCGGCGCTGACCAGCACCCCGCCGGCCACCTGTCCGGCCGCCGCGCCGACGGCCAGGACCGCCGAGTAGGCGCCCAGCGCCCGCACCCGGGCCTCCCCGGTGAAGGTGCGCTGGATGAGGCTGAGCACCTGCGGGATCATCAGCGCCGAGCCCGCGCCCTGCACCAGCCGGAACACGATCAGTTCGGTCGAACCCTGCGCCAGCCCGCAGGCGAGCGAGGCCGCCGTGAACAGGGCCAGTCCGGCCAGGTGGACCCGCCCGTGGCCGAGCCGGTCGCCGAGCCGGGCACCGGTGATCAGCAGCACGGAGTAGGTGATGGTGTAGCCGGCGATCACCAGTTGCAGGTCGGCGCCCGAGGCGTGCAGGTCGGAACCGATCGTGGGTGCCGCGACGTTCACGATGAAGACGTCGAGCGCCGCCATGAACAGGGCGGCGAGCAGCACACCGAGCAGTAGCCGGGGCCGGTTGTCAGTGGCGGATGCTTCACTTTCCGTGACGGATGGTCCGGCCCGGTCGAAGGCCGGGACGTCACTGTCAGTGGCGGATGGTTCACTGATCGCAGGGTTCGGAACGGGCTCGGTGCCCGGACCGGTCCGGGATGTCGTCGTCATGACATCGAGCGTGACGACGGGCCGGTACCGGTGCCGAGTGCCCGCCGATGCTGGTACTGCCAGCACCTGGCAGGGGCCGCACCAGGTGCCGACGATGAGTACGGGGACGACGGGGGCATGACGGATGGGGACGAGGACACAGCGACGCAGGCCGGAGCTGGCCGCCTTCCTGCGGACGAGGCGGGCGCGGGTCACACCGGCCGACGTGGGGATGCCGCCGGGCTTCCGGCGGCGCACGCCCGGGCTGCGCCGTGAGGAGGTGGCGCAGCTCTCGGGGGTGGGCGTGACCTGGTACACGTGGCTGGAGCAGGGCCGGCCGATCAATGCCTCGCCGCAGGTGCTGGACGCGGTCGCGCGCACGCTGCGGCTGGACCCGCCCGAGCGGGAGCATCTGTACCGGCTGGCGGAGGTGCCGTTCCAGCCGGCTCGCGAGGGCCTGATCCGCCAGGTCAGCCCCGAGGTGCAGGGCATCATCGACGCCCTCGACCCGATGCTGGCGGTGGTCTACAACTCGCGGTACGACATCCTGGCCACCAACGCCGGCTACCGCGACCTGTTCCTGGTGCCCGAGACCCTCGGGATCGGGCTGCCGAACGTGCTGTGGACGCTCTGCACGCTGCCGGAGGGGACCTGCCCGCTGGTGCACCGGGAGACGGAGCTGCCGCTGATGGTGGCGACCCTGCGGTCGTCCTACGGCAGACACGTGGGCGAGCCGGCCTGGGAGGAGTACATACGCGGGCTGTCCGCGGCGAGTCCCTGGTTCGCGGAGCTGTGGGCGAGCGGTGAGGTGGCGCCGCCGGGGCCGCGGGTGAAGACGTTCCGGCACTCGGCGGTGGGCGAGATGCGGATGACCTCGCAGTCGCTGTCCATCGACGGGATGCCCGAGTGCCGGATCGTGGTCTACAGCCCGGAGGACGAGGACGCGCGGGCGAAGATCGCGCTGCTGCGGGAGCGCAGAGAGTTGGTGTGAACGCAGAGGATCCCGCCCCCTGCGGGGACGGGATCCTCATCACCGATCTTTGACAACTCAACAGAGTGTCGATCAGTGGAGCTAAGGAGAATTGAACTCCTGACCTCCTGCATGCCATGCAGGCGCTCTACCAACTGAGCTATAGCCCCTTGCGTTCTTCCCGCTCGGCGGGGCGAACAAGAAGAACTTTAGCCTGTGACCTGCCGGAAAGTGAAATCCGGGGTCGGGGGGCCGCGACACGGTCAGTCGTCGTCCCCGAGGACGGGCTCCGGGAGGGTGCCCGCGTTGTGCTCCAGCAGGCGCCAGCCGCGGGCGCCCTCGCCGAGCACGGACCAGCAGCAGTTGGAGAGGCCGCCGAGGCTCTCCCAGTGCTGGGCCTCCAGGCCGAGGAGGCGGCCGATGGTGGTGCGGATGGTGCCGCCGTGGCTGACGACGACGAGGGTGCCGTCCTCGGGCAGCTTCTCGACGTGCCGCAGCACGACGGGGGCGGCCCGGTCGGCGACCTCGGTCTCCAGTTCGCCGCCGCCGCGACGGACCGCCTCGCCGCGCTTCCAGGCGGCGTACTCCTCGCCGAAGCGGGCGATGATCTCCTCGTGCGTCAGCCCCTGCCAGACGCCCGCGTAGGTCTCCCGCAGGCCCTCGTCGCGGGCGACGTCGAGACCGGTGAGGGCGGCCAGCTCGGCAGCCGTGTCCGCGGCCCGCTGCAGGTCCGAGGAGATGATCGCGTCCGGCCGCAGGGAGGCGAGCAGCCGCGCGGCGCGACGGGCCTGATCCAGGCCCGTCGCGGTCAGCTCGACGTCCGTGGTGCCCTGGAAGCGGCGCTCCAGGTTCCACGAGGTCTGGCCGTGCCGCCAGAGGATGATGCGGCGGCCCCGGCCCTTGCGGTCGGTCACCTCGCCGGTGGAGCTCATCACCACTCCCCGTCCGGCTCCTGATCGGCCTCGGCGGCCTGTGCCTTGGCGTGCTCCTCGGCCTTGCCGCGGGTGGCCTTGGCGTCGGCGGGCAGCTCCAGCTCGGGGCAGTCCTTCCACAGCCGCTCCAGGGCGTAGAAGACCCGCTCCTCACTGTGCTGGACGTGCACGACGATGTCGACGTAGTCGAGCAGGATCCAGCGGGACTCGCGGTCGCCCTCGCGGCGGACCGGCTTGGCGCCGAGCTCCTTCTGCAGGCGCTCCTCGATCTCGTCGACGATGGCCTTGACCTGGCGGTCGTTCGGCGCGGAGGCCAGCAGGAAGGCGTCCGTGATCGACAGTACGTCGCTCACGTCGTAGGCGATGACGTCGTGGGCGAGCTTGTCGGCCGCAGCCTGGGCGGCGGTGCTGATGAGCTCAAGGGAACGGTCGGTGGCGGTCACTACTTGGCTTTCCGTCGGCGGTCTTTTGACCTCAAGGGTCTCACGGACCGCCCCGGGCACCCCACGTGATTACGGCGGGCACGTGGGGTGCCCCCGGCCGCGCTCCCCCAAGGAGGCGGCCCGGGGTCAGGAGGAGGACGGTTGGTAGTCGCGGCCGAGGACCACCGAGACGTCGGCTCCGGAGGACACGCCGCCCTTGGTCACGGAGCCGGCGGGCAGGCCGAGGGTCTTGGCGACCTCGGCGGCGTCCGCCTTGTCGGCGGGGTCCGCGTAGAGCACCTTGGAGGTGGCCTCGGTGCCGGCGGCGCTGCCGCCCTCCAGGAAGGTGAAGCCGCCGTTGAGGAGCACGACGCGGGCCTTCTCGGTGTCGTCCTTCACCCCGGTGGCGTTCTGCACGGAGACCCGTACCGCGGAGCCGGCCGCTGGGCTCTTGGCGGTGCCGCCGAGGATGTCCTTCACCACACTGCCGCTGGTCTGCGCGCTGAGCGTGCCGTCGGCCTGCACGGGCAGCAGGGCGGTCTTGTAGTCGCCGCTCTTGGCGAGGTCGGCGAGCTTGGCGAGGAAGGCGCCGAGGTCCTTGTCGGTGAGCGGCGGGTCGAGGATCTGCGCCAGGGTCTGCACGGTGGTGGTGGCGGACGACGGGTCGGAGGACAGTTTGCGCAGTACGCCCTGCATGACCTGGCCGAACCGCTCCAGCTGGGCGTTCTGGGATTCGCCGGCGGCGCGGTAGGTGGCGTAGGCGACGGCCATCTTGCCGCTGAGGGTCTGGTCCCGGCCCTGGTGGACGAGCGGCGAGGCGCCCTTCTTCTTGGCGTCCGGGTCGGGCACGTCCGTGTCGGTGTCGATCTCGATGTTGCCGACGAGTTCGACGAGGTTCTGCAGGTAGGGGGTGTCGAGGCGCCAGGTGCCCTGGATGCTGGTGCCGAGCACCGTGTCGAGCTGGTCGCGGGTGCCGGAGGTGCCGTCGTCGTCCACCGACTTGGCGAGGGTCGTGGTGGAGCCGTCGTCGTCGGTCAGCGCGAGGGAGTTGGGCAGCAGGACCGTGGTGCCCTGCTTGGTGGTGGTGTTGTCGACCAGCAGCGCCGTGGAGGTGCCGCCCTTCGCGGTGTTGTGCAGGTGGACGACGAGCACGTTGCGCTTCTGGGCGGCCACCGGGGTGGCGGTGCCGGCCTTGCCGTCGGAGGAGGACAGGCCGGGCAGTTTTCCGGCGAACCAGAGGTAGCCGACACCGCCGACCGCGACGAGGGCGAGGACGACGACGAGGGCGACGATCCGGCTGCGGGCGCGGCGGCGGGCCTCCTCGCGGCGCTCGGTGCGGTTCTCGGTGAACTTCAGCCAGTCGATGACGTCCTCGGAGTCGCCGTCCGGCTCCTCGACGAAGGCGAACTGCTCGGTGTGGTAGTCCGGTTCGCCCGGTTCCGGGTCGGTGTCCTGGGAAGTCCGCGGGTCCTCGGGCGGGCCGGCCTGCTGCGGGATGTAGGCGGTCTGCCCGGCGACCCGGGGCTGCTGTCCGCTGCTCGCCGCCTGCCCGTAGGGGTCGTACCCCGTGGCCTCCTGGGTGCCGGTGGCGTACGGGTCGTACGGGGCCTGCGAGCCGTACGGGTCGTAGGCGGGCTGCTGCCGGCCGGAGCCGTAGGAGGGGGCCGGCTGCTGCTGGCCGGTGGCGTACGGGTCGTACCCGTACCCCTGCTGCTGGGTGTACGGGTCGTAGGCGACGTGCTGGGCCTGTGGAGCCTGCTGTGCCGGGACCTGCCGGTACACGGGCTGCCCGTACTCGTCGTAGCCGACGACTTCGTACGGGCCGGCGCCGTAGCCTGCGTCGCCCGCGTCGTATCGGTCGTTCACCGGTGCCCCTCTCGGCTCACTCGCCGCGGTACAGCTCGCGCTTGTCGATGTAGCGCACGACTCCGTCCGGCACCATGTACCAGATGGGGTCTCCCTTGGCGACTCTCGCACGGCAGTCCGTGGAGGAGATGGCGAGCGCCGGCACCTCCACGAGCGAGACGCCGCCCTCCGGCAGGCCTGGGTCGGTCAGGTGGTGGCCGGGTCGGGTGACGCCGATGAAGTGCGCGAGGGAGAACAGTTCCGCCGAGTCGCGCCAGGTCAGCAGCTGGGCGAGGGCGTCGGCGCCGGTGATGAAGAAGAGGTCGGTGTCCGGGTTGAGGGCCCGCAGGTCGCGCAGGGTGTCGACGGTGTAGGTGGGCCCGCCGCGGTCGATGTCGATGCGGCTGACGGAGAACTGCGGGTTCTCGGCGGTCGCGATGACCGTCATCAGGTAGCGGTCCTCGGCCGGGGAGACCTTGCGGTGGGACTTCTGCCACGGCTGGCCGGTGGGCACGAACACCACCTCGTCCAGCTGGAACTGTGCGGCGACCTCGCTGGCCGCCACGAGGTGCCCGTGGTGGATCGGGTCGAACGTCCCGCCCATGACGCCCAGGCGCCGCTTGCCCGTGTGGACGGGGCCGTCGCCCGGTCCGTACTGCGGGTGCTTCACCGTGTCGTCGGCCGTCTCGTGCGCCGGACCGGTAGGCATGTCCTGCTCTCCCATGCGTGCAGACCCTACCGGCCCGGTCTCGGACGTCCGGCCGGGGACGGGTTCCCCGCTCAGCGGTCGCGGTTGAAGCGCGTGGTGATCCACAGCAGCAGGAGCAGGATGACCAGGGCTCCGCCGCCGGTGACGGCCGGGTTCAGGCTGTTGTGGTTTCCGCCGTGCTCCCCGCCCTCGGCGGCAAGGGTGACCAACTGGGCTGCGGCGCTGTGGAAGCTCATCTTCGGCAGGACCTATCGCGTGTGGGCGGAATAAAGATGTCGGCTCATCGTAAGCGGGCGGCCGTGGGGCGATCACGCCGACTCCCGCCGTTGGGGCCGGAGGGTGCCGGCGGCCGGGCCGCGGCGGAGATCGCCGGCCGCGCGGCGGCGGGGAACTTTCCCCGTCCGTCAGTCGTCTTTCCGCTTGTAGCCGCGCAGCAGGAACCACGCGGTCAGTACACAGCCGAGGAACATCACGATCAGCACGATGCGGAGCAGGTTTCCCGATCCGTGCTGCTGGACGGCGCTCGATGCGGCCTCGGTCAGCCGTGCGGCTGCGGGGTGGTGCTCCATGGCGGGGACTCCTTCGGGTGTACTGCCCGTCCACGGTATCTCCGCCTAGGCTGGCCCTCGCCTCGGGGGCACGGTGGGCACTCACACGCACATGGGGGAAGACATGTCCGACGACGGCCGGCAGGGCACGGGGCACGAGCGGGTGCCGAGCAGGCAGCGCAGGCGTTTCCCCGGGATCTCCACGCGCGCGTACGAGCACCCGGCCGACCGCTCGGCCCTGGTCGCGCTGCGCAAGCTGAGCGGGTTCGACACGGTCTTCAAGGCGCTCAGCGGGCTCCTGCCGGAGCGGAGTCTCAGGCTGCTGTTCCTGTCGGACTCCGTGCGGGTCTCCGAGCGGCAGTTCGCGCACCTTCACGACATGCTGCTGGACGCCTGTTACATCCTGGACCTGGAGAAGGTCCCGCCGATGTACGTCACACAGGATCCGCAGCCGAACGCGATGTGCATCGGCCTGGACGAGCCGATCATCGTGATCAGCACGGGGCTCGTGGAACTGCTCGACGAGGAGGAGATGCGGGCGGTCGTCGGGCACGAGGTGGGGCACGCGCTGTCCGGGCACGCGGTCTACCGGACCATCCTGCTGTTCCTGACGAACCTCGCGCTGAAGGTCGCCTGGATCCCGCTGGGCAACCTCGCGCTCATGGCGATCATCACGGCGCTGCGGGAGTGGTTCCGCAAGTCGGAGCTGTCCGCCGACCGGGCGGGCCTGCTGGTCGGGCAGGACGTCCGGGCCGCGATGCGGGGCCTGATGAAGATCGCGGGCGGCAACCATCTGCACGAGATGAACGTGGACGCGTTCCTGGAGCAGGCCGAGGAGTACGAATCCGGGGGCGATCTGCGCGACTCGGTACTGAAGATCCTGAACGTGCTGCCCCGTTCGCACCCCTTCACCACCGTGCGGGCCGCCGAGCTGAAGAAGTGGGCGGAGTCCCGGGACTACCAGCGGATCATGGACGGTCACTACCCGCGACGCAGCGAGGACAAGGACACCTCCGTCAGCGACTCGTTCCGTGAGTCGGCGGCCAGCTACGCGAGCGATGTGAAGGACTCCAAGGACCCGCTGATGAAGCTGGTCACGGACCTCGCGGGCGGCGCGGGCGACCTGGGCGGACGGGTCCGCCGGGGCTTCGACGGCTTCCGGAGCCCGCCGCCGGCCAAGGGGGACACCCCGGGCGGGGACGAGGAGTAGGCGAGGGGCGGCACCGGACCCGTACCCGACGGGCTCGGCCGAGCACCGCGGGCTCCCGCCCGGCACGCGGCCAGCCGCCCCGCACCGCCCGGCGCTCCCGCCCTCCGCCGCGCTCGGTACGGGGCCCCGCAGCCCTGCCCTGCCCTGCACCGGGACCCCGCGCCCCGCTCGGCACCCCACCCGATACCGGAGCCCCGCACCCCCACCCTCCGCCGCACCCGGCACCGGGACCCCCACACCCCCGCCCAGCACCGCCCCCGGCACCGGAACCCCGTACCCCGGCCCCGCCGCGCTCGGCACTGGAGCCCAGCACCCCCGCCCGCCGCCGGGAGGAGGCCCCGGTGCCTCAGGTCTTCGGCTGGGCCGCGGTGGCGAGCGTGCCGCACAGGGCCGGGGCGCTGTCCGTCTCGTAGGGGTTGGTTCCCGCGGGGCCGCCTGACCTGGCTGTCTGACCGGCCAGGAGGGGGCGGAGGTAGGCGGCGGAGTCCTCGGCGCAGGCGAGGGGGCCTGCCTGGACGTAGGAGGCGATCAGCTGGACCTGGTGGGTGCGCAGGTCGTCACGGTCGACGTGGAAGGTGACCGCGCGGCGGACCGTGAAGAGCGAGGCGGGGGCACCGGAGGAGGCGCCGGTGGGCCGCAGGGCGTAGACGAAGGTGTGGTCGGCGGTGACCTCCAGCGTCGCCGAGTCGGCCTCGGTGGCCCGCAGGCTGCCGGAGACACGGATCCTGTCGTCGGCCAGCCGGGCCCGGGCGGGGTCGATGCGGACCACCCAGCCCGTGGGCGCGTGCCGGCCGTCCGCCGCCGGGTGGTCGAAGCTCTGGTCGAACTGGTCGAGCTGCTCGGAGTCGACCAGGGCCCGGGCGGGACGCACCTCGCGGCCGGTGAGCACCTCGGGGTAGAGCGAGGAGCGGACGATGTAGTCCTTGACGGTGGAGAGGGCGGTCACCACCTGGCTGTCGGAGAAGTGGGCGGTGCCGTGCGAGGCCGGCAGGGGTATCCCCTCGGCGCCGGTGTCGAACGGGGCGGCGGGACTGCGCGCGTAAAGACCCTCGGCGTCGGCGGCGCCGGGCACCTTGCCCTGCGGGGCGAGCGGGATGACCGTCGTCCGCAGGGACTCCGCGGGCCGCCGGGCCGACGAGGAGCCGGAGGGGTGGCGGATGCCCATGTAGATCGCGGTACCGAAGGCGATGGCGATCAGCACGACGAGGATCAGGACCTGCCGGGTGAGTCCGCGGTGCAGGGGCGGGCGGCGGCGGACGGCGGGCGCGTGGTCGGTCATCCGCTCCTTGGCGGAGAACTCCTGGAGGCGGGCAGCACGGACGAACGACTCGTCGAAGACGACGGATCGGTATTCGTCCTCCGCACCGCCGGGGCCGCCCTCGGGTGTCCCCTCCGGTGGGTCTCCAGGCCCGCCCATACTTTCAGGGTAGGTCTCGTGAGGCTCGGGTAAACGCCCCGTCCCGCCACAACTTCTGACAGGTTCTCACCAGGTTCGGGCGGGGCTTTTCAGGGGGCGGGCGGGATGGCCGAGACGGCCGGCCGGGAGGGGTCGGCGGGGACCTGGGTAACGGGGGCGCCGCCCTGTTCGAGGCCGGTCGAGGCGGGGGCGGGGACCCGGTCGCGGGTGCCTGGGGAGCTTCCCCGGTAGACGGCGGCGAAGGCCAGGGCGACCATGCCGACGCCCATCACCACGGCGAGGACCCAGGCCACGGGCCGGTGCCAGCGGACCTGCTTGCCGTACGGACCGAAGATGCCGTGGTCGCCGAGGACGTAGGCGTCGTCCAGCTCGTCATCGTCGTGATCTTGGCTGAATCCGGCGCCGTCGGGGCCGTAGTCGTCGTAGCGCTCGCCTCGGGCGTGGGCGCGGCGGGCCTCCGCCTCGGAGGCCTCGGCGCGGGCCTGGGCGGCGGCGAGGAGGCGTTCCACGGCGGTCGGCTCGTGGACCGTGGCCGCCCGTACGAAGGCCTCGTCGAAGACCACGGAGGCGAACTCTTCGTCCGACACCCCGCGGTCGTCGTCGGGGTCCCAGCCGTCAGGGAACGGCGTGCCCCCCACGTCCTCCGGCACGGATCCAGAGTAGACCTGGGGGGTCAATTTGGGCAGACGGTATGGAAATTCGTCTGCCTGGTGGGACGCCTTCCGGCCAGGGCCCGCGGGCAGCGGAGCCCACGGCCGGACGGGTGAACTTCAGCGGCGTACGTGCCCGTCGCCGGTGACGATGTACTTCGTGCTGGTCAGCTCCGGCAGGCCCATCGGGCCGCGGGCGTGCAGCTTCTGGGTGGAGATGCCGATCTCGGCGCCGAAGCCGAACTGTCCGCCGTCCGTGAAGCGGGTGGAGGCGTTCACGGCGACGGTGGTGGAGTCGACCAGCTGGGTGAAGCGGCGGGCGGCCTGCTGGGAGGTGGTGACGATGGCCTCGGTGTGGCCGGAGGTCCACAGCCGGATGTGCTCGACGGCCTTGTCCAGCGAGTCCACCACCGCGGCGGCGATGTCGTAGGACAGGTACTCGGTCTCCCAGTCCTCGGCGGTCGCCTCGACCACGGTGGCCTTGGAGTCCTTGGCGTAGGCCATGACCCGCTCGTCGGCGTGGACGGTGACGCCGGCCTCGGCGAGGGCGTCCAGGGCGCGCGGCAGGAACTCGGGGGCGATGTCCTGGTGGACGAGGAGGGTCTCGGCCGCGTTGCAGACGCTGACCCGCTGGGCCTTGGAGTTGATCAGGATCTCGATGGCCGTGTCGATGTCGGCCTGGGAGTCGACGTAGACGTGGCAGTTGCCGGTGCCGGTCTCGATCACGGGGACCGTGGACTCGTTGACCACGGTCTGGATCAGGGAGGCGCCGCCGCGCGGGATGAGGACGTCGACCAGGCCGCGGGCGCGCATCAGCTCGCGGACGGAGTCGCGGCTCTCGCCCGGCACCAGCTGGACGGCGTCGGCGGGCAGGCCGGCGCCGCCGACGGCGTCGCGGATCACCCGGACGAGGGCGGTGTTGGACTCGTAGGCGGAGCCGGAGCCGCGCAGCAGGACCGCGTTGCCGGACTTCAGGCAGAGGGCGGCGGCGTCGACGGTGACGTTCGGGCGGGCCTCGTAGATGATGCCGACGACGCCGAGCGGGACGCGGACCTGGCGCAGGTCGATGCCGTTGGGCAGGGTGGAGCCGCGGACCACCTCGCCGACCGGGTCGGGCAGCTTCGCCACGTCGCGGACGTCGGCGGCGATGGCGCGGACTCGCTCGGGGGTGAGGGTGAGCCGGTCGACGATGGCCTCGCTGGTGCCGCTCTCCCGGGCCTTGGCCACGTCCTTGGCGTTGGCCTCGACGATCTCGGCGGTCCGGACCTCCAGGGCGTCGGCGATGGCGAGCAGCGCGTCGTCCTTCACGGCGCGCGGGAGCGGCGCGAGGTCGGCGGCGGCGGCCTTGGCCCGGTAGGCGGCCTGGGTGACCGGGGACATCGAGTCGTACGGAGAAAGCGTGGTCATGAGGGAAGGGTAGTGGGCGGGGCACGGCGGTTCAGCGGTCGTCCCACACCCCGAGACGCCGCAAAACGGGTGAACCCCGCCCCTCGCGTCCCGCCCTCCGCCCCGCGTCCCGCCCGTGCCCCGCGTCCCGCCCCGGCCACGCACCCGACGCCACCCAGGGTGCCGCTCCGACGCTGCGATCGGCCCTGCCCCGGCGGCGACCCCAGCCCGGCCTCGGCCTCGGCGGCGGGCCGCCCCTCCCCCGGGTCAGAACGGGTGGACTCCCACCGGGGTCGCCGGTGCGGGACCGTAGCCCTCGGCGATGCGGTGGTGGTAGGTCTCGCGGTCGATGACCTCCAGGCCGACGATCTCCCAGGCGGGGAGGCCGGCGCTCTGCCGGTGCTCGCCCCACAGGCGCAGCGCGACGGCGGCGGCGTCGTGCAGGTCGCGGGCTTCCTCCCAGTACCGGATCTCGGCGTGGTCGGGCGCGTATCTGCTGGTCAGCAGGAAGGGGTGGTCGTGGGCGAGCTGTTCCAGGGCCCGCCGCAGTTCGGGCAGGGGCACCTTCTCCCCGGAGACGCTGAGGGTGACGTGCCACAGCCTGGGCAGGTCCTTGGGCTCCTCATAGGTGTCCCCGGCCGCGACGCTCGTCAGAGCACCGCGGGACGCCGCCCCAGGGCGCACTCGTCTCACGACGGCCTCCTTCACGCATGGCTCGCATGGCTCGCATGACACCCGCGACGCGCATGCCTCGTACGACTCGCTCGGCCCCTTGACGGAACGCGTCCTTTCAACATGTCCCCCGAAGAAAGTTGAGCAGGCCGCAGGGCTCCGCGTGGGGGTTTTACGGAACGTCCCCCACCGGGGGCGTTCCTTACGCCCTGTTTTACGAGCTGTTTTGCGAGACTCAGGCGTGCAGGAGCACGAGGTCGTCCCTGTGTACGACCTCGCGTTCGTACGCGGGACCCAGCTCGCGCGCCAGCTCCCGGGTCGACCGTCCGATCAGCCGGGGGATCTCCTTGGCGTCGAAGTTGACGAGTCCGCGGGCCACCGCGCGGCCGGCGGGGTCCCGCAGCTCGACGGGGTCGCCGGCGCTGAACTCGCCCTCCACGGCGGCGATTCCGGCCGGCAGCAGGGACGTGCGCCGTTTCACGACGGCGTCCACCGCGCCGTCGTCCAGGATCAGGGCGCCCTGCGGGGTGGAGGCGTGCTGGAGCCACAGGAGCCGGTCGGCGGAGCGTTTGCCGGCGGGGTGGAAGTAGGTGCCGGTGTCGCCGCCGGCCAGGGCTTCGGCCGCGTGGACGGCGCTGGTCAGCACCACGGGGATGCCGGCGGCGGCGGCGATCCGGGCGGCCTCCACCTTGGTGACCATGCCGCCGGTGCCCACGCCGGCCTTGCCCGCGCTGCCGATCTCGACGCCGGCGAGGTCCTCGGGCCCGCGCACCTCGGCTATCCGGGAGGTGCCGGGCTTGCCGGGGTCGCCGTCGTAGACGCCGTCGACGTCGGAGAGGAGGACGAGGAGGTCGGCGTGGACGAGGTGGGCGACGAGGGCGGCGAGGCGGTCGTTGTCGCCGAAGCGGATCTCGTCGGTGGCGACGGTGTCGTTCTCGTTGACGATCGGGAAGGCGCCCATCGCGAGCAGCTTGTCGAGGGTGCGGGAGGCGTTGCGGTGGTGGGCGCGGCGGCTCATGTCGTCGCTGGTGAGCAGGACTTGGCCGACGCGGACGCCGTAGCGGGCGAAGGAGGCGGTGTAGCGGGCGACGAGCAGGCCCTGGCCGACGCTGGCGGCGGCCTGCTGGCGGGCCAGGTCCCTGGGGCGGCGGCGCAGGCCCAAGGGGGCGAGGCCAGCGGCGATGGCGCCGGAGGAGACGAGCACGATCTCCTTCTCGCCGCCGCTGCGGATCTTGGCGAGGACGTCGACGAGTGCGTCGACGCGGTCGGCGTCCAGACCGCCCGCGGCGGTGGTCAGCGAGGAGGAGCCCACCTTGACGACGATCCTGCGGGCCTCGCCCACGGCCTGCCTTGCCCTTGCCACCTTGCCCTCGGTCCCCTCGCGCGTTGCCGGCTGCCTGTCCGGCAATCTACGCGAAGCGGTTCGGTCGGTGCGCACCGGTCCAGCTCCCGGACAGGCGAAGCGTAGCCGTTCGCTCACCTTTTGCGTACGGCAAAAAAGTTGTGTTGGTTGCCTGTAGAAATTAAATCTCTTCCCAACATAAGTTGAAGTTTGTGTCACCTACCGTTCCTCCTGTGAAGCGCATTCTGCTGCGCTCGGGCAAGAGCCCGTACGACGTCCTCTCCGCCGAAGAGGCCCTCCACCGGGACGTCATCGCCACCAACGCGGGCAACCTGATCTTCAGCGACGCGGCGCACAAGATCCTCGAAACGCCGGAGACCGAGGTCGTCTCCAACGGCATCGGCACGGACGTGACCGCGGCCGCCCGGATCAACGAGGAGTACGACGCGTTCGTCGTACCGCTGGCCAACGCCTTCCGGCCGTCCTTCGAGGGCCGGCTGAAGCGCCTGACCCGGCTGATCGGCAGGCTGCGGATCCCCGTAGTGGTCCTGGGGGTCGGCGCGCAGACCGGGCTGGGCTACGACCCGGCCCGGCTGAAGCCGATGGAGCAGTCCGTGCGCGAGTTCTGCGCGGCGGTGCTGGAGCGCAGCGCCTCGATCGGGGTGCGCGGCGAGTTCACCGAGCAGTACCTGCGGGACATGGGCTTCCGGGACGTCGAAATCATCGGCTGCCCGTCGATGTTCCTGTACGGCGGCGACCTCGACGTGCGCAAGAAGGCGCCGGAGCTCACCGCGGAGGCGCGGATCGCGGTGAACGGTTCGCACAGCGCGGTGCAGAAACAGGGCCTGGACCGGATCATCGGCCGGGCCCACGCCCAATACCCGAACCTGTGCTTCGTCGGCCAGAACATCAGCGACGCCCGGCAGCTGCACTGGCGGGACCTCTCGGACCCGAACGCCCGCGTGACGGCGATGCCGACGCACCCGGACCACCCGATGTACCGGGAGGGCAAGGTGCGGGTGTACGTCGACCCGGTCACCTGGATCGACGACCTGCGGTCCTTCGACTTCTCCTTCGGCTCCCGCATCCACGGCAACATCGCGGCGCTGCTGGCGGGGACGCCCGCGACGGTGCTGTGCGGGGACTCGCGCACGCTGGAGCTGTGCCGCTACTTCGAGATCCCGCACCTGCGGCTGGACCGGGCCGCGAAGGATCCCCAGGCGGCGGATCCGGCCCGGTTGTACGAGCAGGCGGACCTGAGCGGGCTGGTCGGGGGCCACGCGGAGCGCTTCGGCCGGTTCGTGCGGTTCCTGGACCGGAACGGACTGCGGAACACCTTCACGCACGGCGACGGCGGTGCGGCCTTCGACCGGAGGATGCGCGCGCTGTCGTTCCCGCCGGGCATCCGGCCGTGGAACGACACCGATCTCGCCTCGCTCAGCAGCCGGTTCGGCTGGCTGCACAGCCAGGTGACGGAACTGACCGAGGACAACGCCCGGTTGCGGCGCGAACTGGTGAAGTCGCAGAAGACGAAGGCGCAGAAGGCCGCGGCGGTGCCGGCCCCGGCCACGTCCGTCTACCGGCGTGCGCGGCGCGTGGTGGGCCGGCCCCTGCGCCGCGCGCTGCAGTCGGGCAGGCAGTAGCCTCCGGCGGAGCGGAGGGCCCCTGGCGCACCGGCCCGGGGCCCGGTCGTCGTACCCGGGCGGGGGACGCTCAGGCCGCGGCCGCCCCGAAGGGCTTGCGCGGCAGCATCCGGCGCAGGGTCCGCCGTGCCTTGCGCAGGGCGCGGCGCGGGACGGAGTTGGCGGCCGCCTCGCGGTAGCCCAGGAAGGCGCGGGCCTCGCGGGGGTCGGCGAGATAGATCTCGTCGGGGATGCGGGCCGTTCTGGACCGGAAGTGCGGGTAGATCAGGTACAGGCGGGTGCCGCGCTTCTCCAGCACGGCCGCTGCCTGCTTCTTCGCCTTGACGAACGTGACGACGTCCAGCAGCAGGTCGGCGCGCTGCACGGCGACCAGGTGCAGCCGCAGCCGCTCGTGGACCTTCAGGCGGCGGGACACGCCAGGCGTCCAGTAGGCGTCCATCAGGGGCTTGGCCAGCTCGAACTTGTGCCGGCGGACCTCTTCGCTGTCGGTGAGGAACTTGGGCCCGAACTGCGGCAGCAGCGTGATGAGGAACGGCCGGACCATGAGCAGGTCGCGCTTGTCGCCGGCCGGGACCATGTCGGCGATCAGCTTCATCAGGGCGCGCGCGGAGTCGAAGCGCAGGGTGTAGCTGCCGCTCTTGGTGACGTGCTTGCCGTCGTCGCGGCCGACCAGGTAGTAGCAGGTGTAGTCGGCGAGCACGGAGACGCCGGCCGCGCGCAGGTACGCCTCCAGCGTGAACAGGGCGTCCTCGCCGGTGAACAGCGACTCGTCGAAGCGCATGCCGTGCTGCTCCAGCAGGGAGCGGCGGAACAGCTTCTGCGCGCTGAGCGTGAACTTGATGTTCGAGGTGAAGACGTCGGCCCGGTCGAGGTTCTTGCCCCACATGGACTTCGGCGCGGTGCGGTTGACGCCCTCGACCCGGCCGAGGACGACGTCCGTGCCGTTCTTGTCGGCCATGGCGACCATGCGTTCCAGGGCCTCGGGGCCGAGCCGGTCGTCGGCGTCGAGGAAGAAGACGAAGCGTCCGGCCGCCTTGCCCAGGCCGACGTTGCGCGGGCCGCTGGGGCCGCCGGAGTTCTCCTGGCGGATCACGGTGACCCGCATGGGGGCGCGGGCGGCGAACTCCTCCAGGCACTCCCCCGTGCCGTCGGTCGAGCCGTCGTCGACCGCGATGACCTCCAGGCGCGCCGGGTCGATGGTCTGCGCCTCGACGGATGCCAGGCACTCGACCAGGTACGGCATCGCTTCGTACGCCCCGATGATCACGCTCACATCAGGCTGCGTCACGACGGTCACTCTTCCCCCTCATCACGGAGTATTTCCCCCGTATCACCTCATTCGCAATCTGTTAGACGGACTGCCGGGGGAAGCGGTTGCTCTACGGAAGGCAAAGAGTGGGGCATGTCACGGGGCTGCCCGGGCGGGGGAGAACAAGGGCCCCCGAGGAGTGCTCCTCGGGGGCCCGGTGCGCGTTCGCCGGAGGGGTCAGCCCGCGCCGACGCCGTCCGTCTCGCCGGCCGACGCGGTGCGCTGGCCCGGCACCGCGTTGGTCAGTTCGGCCGCCTCGGCGGGGTCGGCGTTCGCCGCGCCCAGCCGGGACTGCTGGCCGACGTTGCGGGCCTCGGCCTTGAGGGCGAGGTCGGCGACCGCGGTGTTGAACTGGTCGATCGACTTCGGCTCGTCGGGGCCGAGCAGGTACTGCTTCAGCTCCTTGCGGTCCTCCGCCAGCGGGTCGCCCGCCGGGTCGCGCACGGCGTCCAGCAGGCCGCCCAGCTCGGCCGCGCTGTTGGACAGGATCACCGCGGCGCGCACGGCCGTGTTCTGCCGCTTGAACTCCTCGGCGCCCAGCTCGCCGGAGTCGGTGACGGCGTACGGCTTGCCGCTCGCGATGAAGTCGGAGACCACGGAGGAGATGTCGGAGACCATCGCGTCGGAGACGTTGAAGCAGTCGTACAGGCGCGGCTCGGCGCCCGTGATGACGCGGTGCTCGTACGAGGGGAAGGAACGCCAGTAGGCGGCGTTCCACTCGGCGCGCAGCCGGGCGATCTCCGCGTGCCGGTGCACGTCCACGACGCCGTCGCGGGTGGCCTCGGCCTCGTCGCCCTTGGTGCCGCCGGCGACGGTCAGCCCGTCGAGCCGGGCCTCGATGCGGGCCAGCTCGGCCTTGGCCTGCTCCATGGCGGCACCGTCGGCGGTGAACCGGGAGTCGGCGGCGCGTTCGGCGGCGGCCTTCTCGACCAGCGCGGTGATGCGCTGGTGGGCGGCCTTGGCCTCCTTGCTGACGGTGCCGGTGAACGGGTGCGGCTTGTACAGGACGCGCACCGGCGGATCGGCCGCGATCAGCTTGTTCACGATGTTCTCGCCGGCGAGCACGATCGAGGTGTTGCCGGGGTTGCCGTCCCAGCCCTCCCAGGTGGGCGCGTACAGCACGGTCGGGACGCGGCCCTCGGGCACGCCCTGCCAGCCCTGGATGGGGGCGAGCTGCGGGCGGCCGACCTCCACGATGTCCTCGTCGCGGACGCCGACGTCGGCGATGGCGTACCGGTCGCGGCCGGCCCGGCCGGCGGTCCACACCTCGTCGTACACCTTGCTGTACGGGTTGACGCTGGCCAGCTTGTCGCTGTCGCCGTGGCCGATGAAGACGTGCTTCATGGTGGGCACGCGCAGCAGGTGGATGTTCTTGCCGACGTTGGCCGCGTACAGGGCGACCCGCACGGTGGACAGGTCCAGGTTCATCAGGTGCACCCCTCCGGGCACGCAGATGACGGGGACCGTGGTCGGCGCGAGGTTGCTGAGGATGACACGCTCGCGGAGGATGATCAGCGGCCGGGTCTGCAGCTGCTCCATCGTCTCCAGCCACATGTTGACCTGGTACGCGGAGTCCCTGGAGCCGGAGAAGTACAGGACCGTCTCGGGCTGGTAGGCGGCCAGCCAGTCGTCGACGGCGGCGAGGACGGTCTCGGCCTTCGGCGGGACCCGCCGGCCGCGCACGTACGGCAGGAGGCGCAGGATGTAGCCGGTGCCCAGGCCGACGGTCAGGCCGATGCCGAGGAAGCCGAAGCCGGCGGAGCCCAGTTCAGCCGAGACGAGGATGCCGACGACCGCGAACAGGTCGAGGTGGAGCATCTTCTCCGCGGAGCGGTGCAGCAGCCCGCGCGGCGGGGCGTCCGGGATGCGGATGCGGGACTTCAGGTCGATGTTGCGGGTGGCGACCGGCATCCGGCGGCGGTTGCGGATCAGGGTGACCAGGGCGCCGTGCGGGGCCTGGAGGCCGTAGAAGGCGATGAAGCAGGCGACCGCGCCGTAGAAGATCAGGTCGTCCGAGAGGGACAGGCGGGCCAGCAGCAGGATCAGCAGCAGCTGTCGGATCAGGAAGCGGATCGACAGGCCCGCCCGGACCTTGCTGAGGCGGTTGATCAGGTAGCTGCCCTTGCGGTGCAGATAGTGGTCCGCCAGGTACGTCACGGCGGCCAGGGCCGCGAAAGCGGGAACGCTCGGGACGAGCGCGGCCAGCATGAGCGCCGGGAAGCCCAGCATCACGAGGGCCGCCGCGGCCAGCTCGGCCGCGCTGCCCACCCGGGCGACGCGAATAGCGGTGGATATCACGGAGAGACCTGCTCTGGGAGGGGGGAGTGCCGGTTTTGTTCAGGAATGTCGGGAGAAGCCGGGATTTCCTGTGGGGTACGGATACAGGCCCCCGCGAATACCCGGTGAACGGATACCCACAGAGGCCTGAATTCCCAAAAGCTTGATTACCTCTGATTATTACACGCCGTCCTGGCGGTCGAGGACGGTGGCCAGCGCCTGCTCGAAGCCGGAGGCCTGGGCGGCGCCCGCGGTCGGGTCCTGCTGGCGGACGTCGATGACGTGCCCGGTCAGCTCGGACAGCAGCACGTCCAGGGAGGTACGGGCCACGGCCTCGGAGGAGAGCAGCGAGCCGGACGGCTCCTGGCCGAAGGCCTTGGTGCGCATCGGGGTGGCGGTGCGCTCGGGGTTGATGCAGTTGACCCGGATGCCGTCGCCGGCCCACTCGTCGGACAGCGCCTGGGTGAGGTTCACCATGGCGGCCTTGGTGGAGGAGTACAGGGAGTACTCGGCGCGGCCGCGGGTGTAGCTGCTGGAGGTGTAGAGCAGCAGCTGGCCGTCGGTCTCCGCGAGGTACTTGTAGGAGGACCGCGCGATCTGCACCGGGGCCAGGTAGTTGACCTTCAGCGCCTCCTCGATGGTGGCGTTGTCGGTCTCGGCGAGCTTGCCGATGCGCAGCACGCCCGCGGTGTTGACGACGTAGTCGATCCGGCCGGTCTCCGCGTACGCCTTGGACAGCGCGTCGTCGACCTCCTCCGGGTTCTCCACGTGGGTGCCGGTGGTGGAGCGGCCCAGCGCGTAGACGTTCGCACCGTAGGACCCGGCGAGTTCGGCGATGTCCTTGCCGATGCCGTAGGAGCCACCGAAGATGACGACGGTCTTGCCGGTGAGGAGTTCGCGGTAGGCCTCCTCGCCGTTCTGCTCGGGCGCGGCGGTGGAGGCGAGCTGGAACAGCTTGTCGGCGATGAAGACGTCGACCGGCTGGGTCACCTTCATGTTGTACTCGTCGCCCGCGACGACGTGGATCGGCACGTCCGGCAGGTACCTGAGGACCACCGAGCAGTCGTCCGTGGCCTGGAAGTTGGGGTCGCAGGCGGCGACCTCGTAGGCGCGGCGGATGGTGGACAGCTTGAAGGCCTGCGGGGTCTGGCCGCGGCGCAGCCGGGAGCGGTCCGGGATCTCGGTGATGAACTCGCCGTCCTCGCCGTGCGTGCGCGTGACGATGATGGTGTCGGCGGACGGGATGGCGACGTCCACGGCCTGGTAGCGCTCCAGCGCGGCCACGCAGTCGTCGATGACGCGCTGCGAGAGCAGCGGGCGTACGGCGTCGTGGAAGAGGACGTTGAGGTCCTCGCCCTCGGCCAGGCCCTCCCGGAGCGCGGAGATGGCGCGCTCGGTGGTCTCGTTCCTCGTCGAACCACCTTCGATGATCTTCTTCACCTTGGTGAAGCCCGCCTTGGCGACGATCTTCTCGACGTCCGGCACATAGCCCGGGGCCATCAGCACGATGATGTCGTCGATCGAGTCGGCCTTCTCGAAGGTGGTCAGGGTGTGCTCGATGACTGCCTTCCCGGCGATCTTCAGCAGCTGCTTGGGGATCGACAGACCCACCCGCTGACCGGTGCCACCGGCCAGGATCACTGCGGTGGTTCGGGGCTTGGCTATGTGCTGGGACACAGGTGACCTACCTTGGGGCGACAGGGAACCGTGAAATGGTCCCACTTCCGGTAACCGCTGTGCAAGGTGAGTGCCCTCCGCTGCATATGTGCGCGCAACCTGTCATTCACCTTGCACTCCCGGTGATTGACGGCGGGCCGCGTGAACGCCCGTGAATTTGCTGTGAGTAAGTCCACAGGTATCCGTGAACGGCGTTCGGCACCCCGGCGGCGAGCGCTCCCAGGGGATGCCGGGATCTTCACGTCCCGGGGCACGGGGCCGCACATGTTCTTCATATGCGGCGCGGCAGCGTTGCGATCCGGCGGGAATGCGGCTCGTCCGGCAGTCCATTGCCGCCGGAATTCCACATCGCGGTTCCGCGGTATTTCGGTCTCGCCCGGGTGGGTGACCGTTTCACGGCGTCCGGCACCGGCGGTGCGAGCCGATGTGAGGCCGGTGCGGGACACCTGTGCGCGGGCCGGTGTGCGGGGGCGGCGCGGGGCCCCCGCACGGTGGCCGGGCACCGGCGGACCGGGCCCGGGGCCCGGTCAGGTCCCAGGCCCGGTCAGGTCCCAGGCCCGGTCAGGTCCCAGGCCCGGTCAGGTCAGGTCAGGTCAGGTCAGGTCACACCAGGCGGACGCCCGGCTCGTCCGATTCCACCCGCAGCCGGGCCAGGGTGCTCGCCGTCGCCTGCGGCTTGAGCACCGTGTCCACGGCCCGGACCTGCGCGTCGATGCCGTCGCGGCGGATGTCGAACAGGTGGTAGCCGCGGTGGGCGTCGATGAACTTCCAGTGCGGGTTGTCCGCCATCAGCGGGTCCCACTGCCGGTGGAAGGCGTCCTGGTCCTGGTCGCCGCTGCTGGAGATGGAGGTGCCGACGAACTCGGCGCCGACCACGTCCGAGTCGGGGTCGGCGTAGTCCGTCCGCAGGTCGCTGATCATCGTCAGGTGGCGGTCGCCGCTCAGCACCACCGGGTTGCGGATGCCGGCGAACTCCTCCAGCAGCGCGTTGCGTTCGACCTGGTAGCCGTCCCAGGCGTCGTAGTACCAGAGCTTGCCGTCGCCGGGCAGCAGATCGGTCTCGGCCATCATGATCTGCGAGGCGACGAGGTTCCAGCGGGCCGGGGAGTCGTACAGCCCGTCGAGCAGCCACTGCTTCTGCTCGGCGCCGAGCATGGTCTGCGTCGGCGCCTCGGCGCCCTCCTGCGTGGTGGCCTGGTCGCTGCGGTACTGCCGGGTGTCGAGGACGTTGAGCCGGGCCAGCCGGCCGAACTCCAGGCGGCGGTACATCTGGATGTGCGGGCCGGTGGGGATCGCGGTGGCACGCACCGGCATGTGCTCGTAGTACGCCTGGAAGGCCGCCGTCAGCCGGGCCACGAACTTGTCGTGCGGCTGCTTGTCGGGGTCCTGCGGGATCTCGCCGGCCCAGTCGTTGTCCACCTCGTGGTCGTCGAAGGTGACCACCCAGGGGGCGCTCGCGTGCATCGCGGTGAGGTCGGGGTCGGTCTTGTACTGCGCGTACCGGTTGCGGTACTGCACCAGGGTGTACGGCTCGCCCTTGCCCTCGTGCCGCCGTACGGCCGTCGCCGAGGGCGCGGACTCGTATATGTAGTCGCCGACGAAGAGCACGACGTCGGGGTCCTGGGCGAGCATGTCGGCGTACGGCGTGAAGTAGCCGTGCTGCCAGTTCTGGCAGGAGGCGAGGGCGACGCGCAGCGCGCCGCCGCGCCGGTGCGGGTGGGGCGCGGTGCGGGTGCGGCCGGTGGGCGAGAGCTGGTCGCCGGCCCGGAAGCGGTACCAGTACGGGCGGTCCGGGCGCAGGCCGCGGACGTCCACGTGGACGCTGTGGCCGAGTTCCGGGCGGGCCTCGGCGGTGCCCCGGCGGGCGGTTCTGCGGAACCGCTCGTCCTCGGCGATCTCCCACTCCACGGGGAAGACGGCATCGGGCATGCCGCCCCCGTTCAGCGGGTCGGGCGCGAGTCTGGTCCACAGCACGATCCCGTCGGGCAGCGGATCGCCGGAGGCGACGCCGAGGGTGAAGACGCCGTCGGGGAGCGGGGTGCCGGCGGCGCGGGCGGTGCCGGGCAGCCACAACTGGGCGGAGGCCGCGGCCCCGAGGACGGCGGCCCCGGCGGTCAGAAAGCGGCGGCGATCGGGCGATGGTGCGGTCATGCGCTGACTCCCTTTGCCACAGGGCCACTTGGACAGGTGCGTCGGACAGTCGGAAGTTCCCACGGCCGGACGGTCCGCCTGCTGAACCAAGCGCATCGCGAGCATGACAAACAGGGAGACAACAGGAGACCCGTTGCGGCACGAGAAAACCGTCGCGCCACAACGGATCTGACGGTAGATCGGAATCCGCCCCGCCGCCGACGCCCACCGGCGTGTCTCGCGCCCTCCCGAGGGCCCGTCAGCCGGGGGGCCGTGCACCGGACCAGGCCACGGCGGCGAGCGGACCGGCCCGGGCCACCGGGTCGCGGGTTGTCCGGAAAAAGCGAGTGAAAGGGAGCCGGCCGGGGAAGGCCGGGCCGGGGCCGGCGGTGACCGGCCGGGCCGGCACCGCGCAAACGCGACGCGGAGAGGACCGGGGTCCTCTCCGCGTCACACTGTCAGCACACCGCGGGCTCGGCCGCGGCCGGGCCGGCGCCCGCCGAGCCCTACTCGAACGGGTTGAACTCGTCGTACTCCCGCAGCGCCTCGTCGCGCTCCGCCTGCTTGTCCCGCCGGCGCTGCGCCGCGGGCCGGGCCTCGTCCAAGCGGTGGTCCTCGCCGCGGCGGCCGAGCATCTCCGCGCCGGCCATGACCGTCGGCTCCCAGTCGAAGACGACCGCGTTCTCCTCGGGGCCGATGGCGACACCGTCACCCGAGCGGGCGCCCGCCTTCATCAACTGCTCTTCCACGCCGAGGCGGTTGAGCCGGTCGGCGAGGTAGCCGACGGCCTCGTCGTTGTTGAAGTCGGTCTGGCGCACCCAGCGCTCCGGCTTCTCGCCGCGCACCCGGAACAGCGGCTCGCCGCCGACGTCCTCGCGTACGACGGTGAAGCCCGCGTCGTCCACGGCCTTGGGCCGGATGACGATCCGGGTCGCCTCCTCCTTCGGCTTGGCGGCACGCGCGGTGGAGACCAGCTCGCCGAGGGCGAAGGACAGCTCGCGCAGTCCGATGTGCGCCACGGCCGACACCTCGAAGACCCGGTAGCCGCGGGCCTCCAGGTCGGGGCGGACCATCTCGGCGAGGTCCTTGCCGTCCGGCACGTCCACCTTGTTCAGGACGACGATCCGGGGACGGTTGTCGAGCCCGCCGTACTGCCGCAGCTCCTCCTCGATGATGTCGAGGTCGGAGACCGGGTCGCGGTCGGACTCCAGCGTCGCGGTGTCCAGCACGTGCACCAGCACGCTGCACCGCTCCACATGCCGCAGGAACTCCAGGCCGAGGCCCCTGCCCTGGCTGGCGCCCGGGATCAGACCGGGCACGTCGGCGATGGTGTAGACGGTGGAGCCGGCGGTGACCACGCCCAGGTTCGGGACCAGCGTGGTGAACGGGTAGTCGGCGATCTTCGGCTTGGCCGCGCTCAGCACGGAGATCAGCGAGGACTTGCCGGCGCTCGGGTAGCCGACGAGGGCCACGTCGGCGACGGTCTTCAGCTCCAGGACGATGTCCTGGAGGTCGCCGGGCTCGCCGAGCAGCGCGAAACCGGGCGCCTTGCGGCGGGCGGAGGCCAGCGCCGCGTTGCCGAGACCGCCCCGGCCGCCCTGCGCGGCGATGAACGAGGTGCCGTGGCCGACCAGGTCGGCGAGCACGTTGCCCGCCTTGTCCAGAACGACCGTGCCGTCCGGCACCGGCAGGACCAGGTCCTGACCGTCCTTGCCGGAGCGGTTGCCGCCCTCGCCGGGCTTGCCGTTGGTGGCCTTGCGGTGCGGGGAGTGGTGGTAGTCCAGCAGCGTCGTGACCGACTGGTCGACGGTCAGGATGACGTCACCGCCCCGGCCGCCGTTGCCGCCGTCGGGGCCGCCGAGCGGCTTGAACTTCTCACGGTGGACGGAGGCACAGCCGTGGCCTCCGTTACCCGCGGCGACGTGCAGCTCGACGCGGTCCACGAAGGTGGTCATGGTTCGGTGCCTCCTGGGGGTCCCCCCGGCCGGGACCGGGGGCGTACGGGTATGTCTTGTGGGGGTAACACGCGAAAGGCGGACCCGCCTTCCCGAACGGGAAGTGAGGTCCGCCTCGCGAAAGCGTTCAGCGCGTGAATCAGGCGATTCAGGCGACCGGAACGATGTTCACGACCTTGCGGCCGCGGTGGGTACCGAACTCCACCGCACCGGCCTGCAGCGCGAACAGCGTGTCGTCGCCGCCACGGCCGACACCGGCGCCGGGGTGGAAGTGGGTGCCACGCTGGCGGACCAGGATCTCACCCGCGTTGACGACCTGACCGCCGAAGCGCTTCACGCCGAGCCGCTGGGCATTGGAGTCGCGACCGTTCCGGGTGGACGATGCGCCCTTCTTGTGTGCCATTTCTCCTCAGTCCCTTACTTCGCAGCCGTGGGGATCGACGTGACCTTGATCGCCGTGTACTGCTGGCGGTGGCCCTGCCGACGGCGGTAGCCGGTCTTGTTCTTGTAGCGCAGAATGTCGATCTTCTGGCCCTTGTGGTGGTCCACGACCTCGGCCTGGACCTTGATGCCGGCCAGCACCCACGGGTCGCTGGTCACGGAGTCGCCGTCGACAACGAGCAGGGTCGAGAGCTCGACCGTGTCGCCAACCTTGGCAGTGGAAATCTTGTCAACCTCAACGATGTCGCCGACAGCAACCTTGTGCTGGCGACCACCGCTGCGCACGATGGCGTACACGCGGATCTCACTTTCGCTCGAAGAAACGGCACCCCCGCAGGCCAGTCGCCCAGGAACACCACGGACGACCTCTCCCGGCCCGCCTTGCGTCCGGAAGGAAGAGGTTTACGGGGATGTGGCGTGCTCAGTGGACACGCCGACGGTCAAGGTTACGGGGCCACGGGCGAGGGGGTCAAACCGGGCCCCGGGGGGTGTGGGGCCGGTCACTCGGGACGGGCCCCACCGGTGTGCGGCCGGTCACATGAACCGGCCGCACACCGCGGGCGTCAGCCCTCGTCGCCGGCGGTGGAGACCGTGGTGGTCTTCTTCGCCGTCGACTTCGCGGCGGCCGTCTTGGCGGTCTTCGCCGCCTTCTTGGCCGTCGTCTTCTTCGCGGCCGTCTTCTTGGCCACGGTCTTCTTGGCGGCCGTCTTCTTCGCCGCCGTCTTCTTGGCGGCGGTCTTGCGGACCGCCTTCTTGGCCGGAGCGGTCGCCTCGGCCACCTCCTCGGCCGTCACCCCGTCCGCCTCGGCCGGTGCCGCCTCGGCTGCCTCCGGCGCGGCCGACGGGACGACCACGACGGCCGCCTCCTCGGACGCGGTCGGCGCGGTGGCCTTGCGCACCGCACGGCGCCGCGGGCGGGCCGGGGCGGCGCTCCCGGCCTCCGCCGGCTGCCCGGCCGGGGCCTCGGCGGCCGGGGCCTCCGCTGCGGGGGCCTCCGCTGCCGGAGCGGGCTGCTCCGCCGGTGCCCCGGCCGCGTGCGCGGTCTCCGGCACCGTCACCACGGCCGCCTCGGCACCCTCGGGGGAGCCGGCCGGGGCCGACACCTTGCGGGTCGCCCGACGGCGCGTACGGCCCTTGGGCGCGGCCTCCTCGGCGGCGGGGGCCTCGGCCTGCGGCGCCGGAACCACCTGGTCCTCGGCGGCCACCGGCTCGGCCAGCGCCTCCGCGGCGGGCTCCGGCTGCACCGGGCGCGCCGCCGCCTCCTCGGCGGTGACGTCCTGGGCGGTCGGAACCTGGGCCTCCGCGGCCTGCCCGGTCTCCGGGGCCTGCTCCGCCTTGGCGGCACGCTCGGCCTTGGACTCCCGCTCGGACCTGGGTGCCCGCTCGGCACGCTCCGCCTTCGGAGCGCCCGCCGGAGCCGACGCCCGGCGGCTCGCCCGGCGCCGCGTACGGCCACGGCCGGCCGCGGCCTCCGCCTCGGCGACGCTGCTGTACAGCTCCTCGTCCGGCGCGAACTCGGGCGCCGGCAGGGACACCGGCTCGGCGGCCTCGGCGGCCACCTCCGCGGCGGTCTCCACCTCGGGCTCGACGGCCTCGCCGGTCTCCACGGCCACGGCGGCCGTCTCGTGCACGTGCTCGTGCACGGGCTCCGGCGCCTCGCCGCGGCCGCCGCGCTTCTTGCGCTTGCCGCCGCCGCCGTTCGTGGTGGCCTGGTCCAGGTGGACGATGACACCACGGCCGTTGCAGTGGACGCAGGTCTCGGAGAAGGACTCCAGCAGGCCCTGGCCGACCCGCTTGCGGGTCATCTGCACCAGGCCGAGCGAGGTCACCTCGGCCACCTGGTGCTTCGTACGGTCGCGGCCCAGGCACTCCAGCAGGCGGCGCAGCACCAGGTCCCGGTTGGACTCCAGGACCATGTCGATGAAGTCGATCACGATGATGCCGCCGAGGTCGCGCAGCCGCAGCTGGCGCACGATCTCCTCGGCCGCCTCCAGGTTGTTCCTGGTGACCGTCTCCTCCAGGTTGCCGCCCTGGCCGGTGAACTTGCCGGTGTTGACGTCGATGACGACCATCGCCTCGGTCCGGTCGATCACCAGCGAACCGCCGCTGGGCAGCCAGACCTTGCGGTCCAGCGCCTTGGCGAGCTGCTCGTCGATCCGGTAGGTGGCGAAGACGTCGACCTCGCTCGTCCACCGCGACAGCCGGCCGGCCAGGTCCGGGGCGACGTGCGAGACGTAGCCGTGGATCGTCTGCCAGGCCTCGTCACCGCTGACGATGACCTTGGTGAAGTCCTCGTTGAAGATGTCGCGCACGACCCGGACGGTCATGTCCGGCTCGCCGTACAGCAGCGTCGGCGCGTTGCCGCCGTTCTTGGCCTTCTTCTGGATGTCCTCCCACTGCGCCTGGAGCCGTTCGACGTCGCGGCGCAGCTCGTCCTCGCTCGCGCCCTCGGCGGCGGTGCGCACGATGACGCCCGCGTCCTCGGGGACGATCTTCTTGAGGATGGTCTTCAGCCGGGCCCGCTCGGTGTCGGGCAGCTTGCGGCTGATGCCGGTCATCGAGCCCTCGGGGACGTACACGAGGTAGCGGCCCGGCAGGGAGACCTGGCTGGTCAGACGCGCGCCCTTGTGCCCGATCGGGTCCTTCGTGACCTGCACGAGCACGGACTGGCCGGACTTCAGCGCGGCCTCGATGCGCCGCGGCCCGTTGGCCATGCCCAGAGCCTCGAAGTTGACCTCACCGGCGTACAGCACCGCGTTGCGGCCCTTGCCGATGTCGATGAAGGCGGCCTCCATCGACGGCAGCACGTTCTGGACCTTGCCCAGGTAGACGTTGCCGACGTACGAGGTCGACTGCTCCTTGTTGACGTAGTGCTCGACGAGCACGCCGTCCTCCAGGACGCCGATCTGCGTACGGTCGCCGTGCTGGCGGACGACCATCACGCGCTCGACGGCCTCGCGACGGGCCAGGAACTCGGCCTCGGTGATGATCGGAACGCGCCGGCGGCCCTGCTCACGGCCTTCCCGGCGGCGCTGCTTCTTGGCCTCAAGACGGGTCGAGCCCTTGATGGACTGCACCTCGTCGGACGGCTCGCTGGCCTTGCGCGGCTCGCGGACCTTGACGACCGTGCGCTCCGGGTCGTCGTCGGACGGCTCGGCGTCGGCGGCGGTGTCACCGGCCCGGCGCCGGCGGCGACGACGCCGGCGGCTGCTGGTGCTGGAGGCGCCGGACTCCTCGGAGCGGCCCTCCTCGGCGTCCTCCTCCTCCTGCTCGGCGGTGTCCTCGGCGTCCTGCGCGGCCTGCTCGGCGGCCAGTTCGTCGCCATCGGCGTCGACGCCGTCGCCGGACTCGCCGTCGGCCGCGTCACCGCGCCGGCGACGGCGTCCGCCACGGCGGCGACGGCGGCGCGAGCCGGACTCCTCGAAGCCCTCGGCGCCGTCGGTCTCGTCGCCCTCCTCGCCCTCGGCGAGGTCCTCGGCCGACTCGGGGGCCTCCTCGGCCTCCTCCTCTTCCTCGGCGGCGGCCTCGACCGGGCGGGTCTCCTCGGCGGCGGCACGGCGGCGCCGGCGCCGGCGGGTGCCGGTCTCGGCGCGCTCCTCCGCGTACTCCTCGGGCTCCTCCACGTCGGTGGTCTCCGCGGCGGCCTCGGCGGCGGCCCGCTCCGGGGTCTGGAACTTGGGCTCGGCGAAGACCGGCGGCTGGAAGACGGCGACGGCGGGACGGGCGGGCCGGCGCGGACCGTCGGCCTCGTCGGCCTCCGCCGCGGCGGACCGGGCCGGGCGGGCGGGCTCGGCGAACCCGGACGCGGCGCGGGCCACCCGGCGGCGGGACCGGCGCGGCGATCCGCTCTCGGTCTCGGCCTCGGCGGCGGCCTGCGGTGCCTGGGCGGCGGGGGCCGGCTCGGCGGCGGGCGCGGGCACCTCCGGGGCGGGGGCCGTCACCGCGGCCTCCTCCTCCTGGCCGGCCTCGGCGGTCACGGCTTCCTCAGTGACGGCGGACGCGCGGCGGGTGGCGCGACGACGCGTACGACGGGGAGCGGCCTCCTCCGCCGCGGCAGCCTCGGGCTCCGCGGCGACGGCCGGCTCCTCCTCGGGCTCCGGGGCCACGGCCGGGGCCTGCTCGGCCTCACCGGCCGCGGGCGTGCCGGCGGGCGCGGACACCCGGCGGGTGGCGCGACGGCGCGTACGACGGGGAGCGGCCTCGTCGGCAGCGGCAGCCTCCGGCTCCGGCTCCCGCTCCGGCGCGGCGGCGACGGCCGGCGCTTCTACGACGACAGCCTCCTCAGCGGCCGTCGGCGCACCGGCGGGCGCGGAGGCGCGGCGGGCGACGCGGCGGCGCGGCCGGGCAGCGGCCTGCTCGGCGGGGGCCTCCTCGGCGGCGGCCTCTTCGGCCTCGGCCTTCGCAACGGGCGCGGCGGCAGCCGGGACCACGGTCTCGGCAGCCTCGGCCGACGCCGGCGACCCGGTGGGGGCGGTCACACCGGCCCCGGCGGCGGCAGCCTCGGCGGCGGTCGGCGCGGAGACGCTGCGCGTGGCCCGGCGCCGGGTGCGGCGCGGCGCGGCCTCTTCGCCGGTGACGACCGCACCGGCCTCGGCCACGGCGGTCTTCTCCGGCTCACCTGCGGCCGGTACGACGGTCTCGGCGGCCTCGGCGGACGTCGGCGACCCGGTGGGCGCGGAGGCCCGGCGGGCGACCCGGCGGCGCGAACGCGCGGCCGGAGCGGGCTCCTCGGCGGCGGGCGCCGCAGCAGCGGCCACTTCGGCCTCGGCGGCCTCTGCCGCCTCGTTGTCCTCGGTCACTTCGTCGACCTCGTCGGCGTCGGCGGCCGGTATGGCCGGCACGGTGACCTCGGCGGGCGCTTCCCCGGCCGCGGCGGGCGGGCCCGCCGGGCGAGAGGCGGCGCGGCGCGGCCTGCGCGGCGGCAGGGTGTCGCTCGGGGTGTTGAGTTCGGAACCCTCGATGGGTTCGGTCGGCTCCAGCATGCGGGCGTTTCTCCCGTCAGGCTCCCGGGCGCCGCACCTGGTCCGGCGCCGGTCCCTGGGGACCGTACGCCGTTGACGTCCGCGGCCCGCGTGATACGCGATGGCCGCCGTCCGGGGCGCGGGCGCCGCACGGGAGCACTCTGTGTCCTGTCTCGCCGGTTCCGTACGCCTTGTCGGTACGGCCTGGCGAAAGTCTTCTGGTCGGTGCGCTGCCCGACCCAGGTGGCTCCCGAGTACGAGGGCGGCGCTACGACGTCCGTCCCTACGCGGGACCTTCCGGCATCGGCGCCGTCGCGGCGGCGGCCGGCTGGGCCGTCAGGGCCCCGGCAGCCTCGCGGTCGGGCGCGAGCGGGTCGGTCACCGTGCCGGTCTCTTCATCGAACAGCCCCTGCGCCAGCCTGGTCACCGCTGCGGGGACCGGCGGCGCCAGGTCGGCCACGGCGCGGAGACCGGACAGGACGTCGTCGGGTCGTACGGCAGGCGTCACGTGCCGAACAACCAGCCGCAGTATCGCACAGGGGTGGTCGCTCGGCCTATCAGCCTGCGCACCGTGCGTCTCCAGGCTCACCACGGCCGGGCGGGCGTCGAAGGTGCGGACGCCGTTCTTGGTCATGCGCTGGACCTCGACGCTGCCGGCCCCGGTGAAGGCCTCGACCGCGCGCCGGGCCTCGGCCGGGTCGACGCCGTCCAGCCGCAGCTCCCACACGGAGGCCGTCAGCCGGTCGGCGAGGCCCGAGGTCCGCGCCTCGACCGCGTCGACGACGTCGAGCCCGGCGGGCAGCGACTCGTCGAGGAGGACGCGCAGGGTCTCGGGATCGCGCGCTTCGGTGAGCGCGATCTCCAGGTACTCCGCCTCACTGCCCGTGCCGGTGGGTGCGGCATTGGCGTACGACACCTTCGGGTGCGGTGTGAACCCGGCCGAGTAGGCCATGGGCACCTCGGCGCGGCGCAGAGCCCGCTCGAAGGCGCGCTGGAAGTCTCGGTGGCTGGTGAACCTCAGGCGGCCGCGCTTGGTGTAGCGCAGTCGGATGCGCTGCACCGCGGGTGCGGGCGGCGGGCCTTCGGGCTGTCGCTTGCCCAGTGTCCTAGTCCTTCGTGAGAGCGGTCGTACTCCTACCAAGAGTACGTGTGTCGTGGACCGAAGGTTCCCGCCGGTCCACCGGCGCCGGCTGCCGGGCCTCGCCGAAGAGCATGCGCCGCACGTCGGCGCGGGCCTGCCGCACCGTGTCCCGGGCCGAGGCCAGCACCTCGCGCGAGACCCGGCCCACCGCGCGCGCGGCGTCGGCGACGGGCCGCAGGACGGCGTCCCGTACGACGTGCCCGACCGGGGTGAGGACACTCCGGTACACCCAGCGCACCGGCTCCACGAAGATCCACCGGAAGAGGGTCCCGAGTGCCCGCCCCACGGCCCGGGAGATCCGCCCGGCGACCCGCCAGGCGTGGCCGAGCGCGTCGCCGACCTCGCGCGCGACGACCGCGAGGAACCGGCCTACGGGCGCGAGCACCCACCGCCACAGCGCCAGCGCGGGCAGCACGAACAGGACGCGGGCCGTCCAGTACAGGGCGACGCCGGCGCCGGTGACGAGCACGCCCAGCAGCCACCCGAGTCCCCGTACGCACCAGGCGACGGCCCGGCCGACGGGGGCGAGGAGCCAGGTGTACAGCCGGCGCGCGGGCACGACGAGCAGGTACCGCACCAGCCAGGCGACGGCGGTGTACACGCCGAGCCCGAGGGCGGCCAGCACCGCGCCGATGCCCTTCAGCAGCCAGGCCAGCGCATGCCCGACCGGGGTGAGCACGCGCGCGTACACCCACGCGAACCCACCGCCCAACCCGCGCGCGAGCCAGGCGAGGGCGTGCCCGGCGGGGGTCAGGACGTACCGGTACAGCCACCCGGCCGGTACGACGACGAGGACGGTGCCGAGCCATCCCAGCGCCCGGCCGGCGGGGACCAGGACGTACCGCCACAGGCCCACGAACGGCCAGACGAACACGGCCCTGCCGGCCCACAGCAGTGCCCGCCCGAACGGCCGGAGCACGGTGTCCCGCAGGAACCGCCCGGTGACGACGAGCGCGTCCCAGACCATCCGCACCGGCACCACCAGCACGAGGACGACGATCCGCACCGGCAGGCGGATGGCGACGACGAGGCATCCCTCGGGCCGGGACGGCGGTGGTGGCGGTTTCCGGAGGTCCATACCGTGCTAGACGCACGGGCCGCCCGTCCGGATCCGGCCATGTGGAAAACGTGTCACGCGCCCGTCGGCGCGATGCGCGCCTTGTACGCCTCCGGATAGCGCTGGGTGAACTTCACGGCCACCACCAGCAGGGCGACGGGGACGACCCAGTTGAACCAGTCGTCCTGGGCGGGGTACCGGACGGCCAGCCAGGTGGAGACCGTCATCAGCGCGAAGGCCAGTCCCCAGACGGCCGTCAGCACCTTGTTGATGTGCCGGAAGACGGGCGAGTCCCACACCTCCCGGCGAGTCTGCTCGCGGGCGTACTGGGCGGTGAACGGGTCGGTGAACAGCGAGCCGAGCGCCACGACGGCCACCAGCCCGTTGGAGATGACCTGCGCGTACGTCTCCAGCCAGGCGAGCTGCCCGCGGCCGAGGGCCAGCGCGAGGACGGAGAGCACGGCGAAGAACACGATGCCGGTCATGTCGAGGACGCGGAGTCTGCCGTGCAGCATGTCCTGTCCCGACAGGACGATCGAGGCGACCAGGGCGGCGAGTGCCGCGTACTCCCAGGTGCTGGGGCTGGCGACCACCCCGAAGATGATCCACGGTGCGAACGAGAGGAACACCCCGCCGGTGCCGACGGGCTTCTTCGCGGGTGCCTTCGTCGCCGTCTGCTGAGCCATGGCAGCTCCTCCCGTCGGATCACGCGGCCCGCTCCCCCTCCCATCGTGCCGCCGCGGTTCCCATCGTGCCGCCGCGGTGCCGGGTGCCGCCTGCCGTGCGGGGACGCGGCAGGAGACGGGACCCGAAGGTGCGGGGCGGGCGTCCGCCTGGCCCGGGCGGACGGCTGGCGGACGGCCACCCGGCGGGCATCCGGCCTCACCTCCAAGGTCACCCGATCGTGGCCGACTTGCCCGGCGAATGAGCAACTCGCGGACCTGGGCCAGGCCATGGCATCGGTACCGAGACGCAGGGCCGATCCGTCCGGCCACCTCCCGACACCTCGACTCGCCCGACCGCTGCGGCGATACCCGGTGCTCTCGGGGTAGATGCTGGAGGTGCCCGGCGGCCTGCACGGCTGATGGATGTAAGGCTGTCGGGGCGTTGTCCGTGGCAGCGACCGGAAGGCGAGGCGGTATGGCGCGTACGCGTGCGGACGCGAGGACCAGGCATCCCCGGCACGAGCGCAGGGGGGAGGCACGGCTGCCGGCAGTGGTGGCGACGCTTGCCGCGATCGCCCTGTACCTGTTCCTGCCGCAACGGTTGCTGATCGCTCCTCGTTACGTGCTCCCCGCCCTGGAGTGTCTGCTGCTCATCCCGCTCATCGCGATCAACCCGAAACGTCTGACCAGGCAGACGAAGGCCTTCCGGGTGCTCTCGCTGACGCTGGTGGCCGTCATCGCGATCAGCAACCTCGTGGCGCTGACCATCCTGATCCACGAGCTGGTGTACGCCGGGGTGAAGGACGGCCGCTCCCTGCTGGTCGCGGCGTTCCAGGTCTGGCTCACCAACATCATCGTGTTCGGCCTGGCCTACTGGGAGCTGGACCGGGGCGGCCCGGTCAGCCGCACCCAGGCGCCCCGCTCCGCACTGCCCCTCGCGGACTTCCGCTTCTCGCAGGACGAGAACGACGACGCCGTCCAGGAAGTCGCCGACGGCTCCAGCGTCGTCTCGGACTGGGTTCCCACCCTCATCGACTACCTGTACGTGTCCGTCACCAACTCCACGGCCTTCAGCCCGACCGACACCATGCCGCTGTCGACCCGCGCAAAAGTCATGATGAGCGTTCAGAGCGTCTCCGCCCTCCTGACCTCACTCCTCGTGATCGCGCGGGCCGTCAGCATCCTGCACTGACCGCCGTCGAGGCAGCGAGTCGCGGCCGTCGCCGTCCGGCTGCGCCGGAGTCGCTGCACGCAACCACCCGTGCACGCCGGACAGTTCGTCACGGCACTCGCGGACACCGACACCGCCACCCCCACCGAGCGATCTGCGGGGTGGCTCGGTGGCTCACCCGCTCGGATGCGCTCGGCGAGCAACCGCTCGCGGGAGTGTGCATGGTGAGTTCATGAACACAACACCTCACCCCAAGAAGGTCGTTTCCCGGATTCCGCGAGTACTCGCGGTGAGCGCCGCCGTGGGCATCGCTTGCGCGGCGGGGGTGGCAACCGCCACCTCCGCCGTGGCCGCGACGCCCGCCACGCACGCCGTCGCCAAGGCCACCCCGGCCTACGGCGGCGGGGGCGGGGGCGGCGACGAATTCCAGTGCGGCAACGGCCTTCTCCCCATCCTCAACTTCTGCAACTGACGGACTGAAGACAGCAGTTCCTGTCCGTCGACCAACACCACCACACAACCGCGCATGTGAACTCCACCCACCTCAGGGCGGTCGGGAACAGGGGCAGAATTCCCCTTCCCGACCGCCCTGCCGACACATCCGACGGTCTGTGCCCCCTGCTCCGCCCGGGGCACCGACATACTCAAGCCGCGGTACGGCCTCCGACCACCTCCGCAGGCGCCGCCGGCCTCGCCCGTGCCCTCACTCCACTTCGATGCCGTACTCCTGGACGAGCTGCTCCAGCCCCCCTGTGTACCCCTTCCCGCCCAGCACGAAGTCCCAGTCACCGTTGGATCTGCGCCGGAAGGAGCCGAGCACCAACGCGGTCTCCCCGGCACGCCCGTCCGACACCTCAAGCCGCCCGAGTTCGGTCATCGCCGGGTCCAGCAACCGGATACCGGCATCGGTGAACCCGGAAAGGTCGGCCTCCGGATTCACCTCCGGATCGACGGCCGCCACGAGCACGAACCGGTCAGCGGCCTCCGGCAGCGCGTCGAAGGCGACGCGAAGAGCCGCCTTGTCCGGCCCCGAAGCGGGGACCACGCGTACGGAACCGTCCGGCGTCCGCGGGTTGTTGAAGAAGACGAAGTGGTCGTCGCTGAGGACTCGGCTGCCGCGGCAGACCAGCGCGCACACGTCCAGAGCGACACTGCCGGACCACAGCATGCCCAGCACGTTGTAGTCATCGGACGCGGCCGCGGGACCGGACGGCGCCGGCCGCGGTGAGACCGCCTGCCCGCCCTCCCCCAGGCGTCCGCGCAGCCCGTGCCTGTGCAGCAGGTCGACGAGTTCGCCGCCCGAGATGAGCTCCAGGGGCTTGCCCCGGGCGAAGGTACGAGAGCCCGGTCCGAAACCGGAGGTCGTCACCAGCACGCCCTTGTTGGCGCCGACGTCCTGGACCGTGCCGTAAAGGTCGCGTACGGCCGTGGGCGGCACGGTGTTGCGGTAGCGCTTCACCTGGACGACGATCTTGCCGCCTCGGATCGGGGTCGGATCCACCGCGTCGACGTCCACGCCACCGTCGTTCGAGCGCTGTGTGGTCACGGCCTGCATGCCCATGGCCCGGAACAGATCCGCGACCAGGGACTCGAAGGCGATCGGGTCCATGTCGTACAGGTTCGGCTCGTGATCCGTGCCGTGGGCGGCCACAGGGCTGCCGACGTCCTGGGGCAGCCGGCCCGGCCTCACGGAGCCGAGCTGGTCGGGCCGTGCCGCGAGCTGCCCCCTCAGGGCGTCGGTCAGACAGCTGACCGGATCCACCTGCTCCAGACGCAGACCACGGAACACCGCTCGCGATGCCATCACCGTCGCCAGGCATATGTGCGCCTGCCTGCCCGTCGCCGGATCGTGGGCGTCGATGAAACCGTTCAGGGCCACGGAGTCGAGGGCGGTGTACTCGTCCGCCGTGAACAGCTGGTGCAGCACCAGCAGCATGCTCTGCGCCAGCACCTCCCGGTACAGCGCCCGGCGTTGGCTCACCGGACGGGCAGTCTCCTTGTCCTGGTCCAGAGAGGGCATGTACCGCACCGACTTCGCTTCCGGGACGACGTCGTACCCGGGAAGCTCCCAGTCCAGCACCAGCTGCCGCGCCGCCCCGTCGTAGGCCGCCGCCACCTGCCGCGGAAACCCCTCCGGCCAAGCCGTCGAGGCGTAGAGCGCGGCGGAGAAGTACTCGACCACGGAGTCGGGGTCGCCCCGCCCGACCCCCTCGGTCACCCCCACGACGCCTGCGTTGTGCCGACGTACCTCGGCCCGCCGGGCCTCCGCCCGCCGCTCGTGGTCACGCTGCAACGCGGCCAGCTGCTGCCGCTGCGCCTCGGCCACCTGGGCGGCCCGCCAGTCGTGTTCGAACCGGGCCCGCGCCTCCGCCTGGGCCTGTGCTCGCCGGTTCGCGGTCCAGCCGCTCTGCGCCTGGTACCGGTTCGGGTCGGGCATGCGCACCGGCCACGCGAGCGGCCCCGGGTCGAAAGGCGGGACGTCTTCCACGCGCATCAGCGACGATGCCCTGAACGCCGGCGCCTGACAGCCCGCGGTCAGCAGACCCCGCAGGACGGCAACCCGTGCCTCCAGCTCCTCCGTGAGCCGCCTGGCCTCCGCCTGGCGGTACTCCCGGTGGCCCTGCGCGGCAAGCCGCTGGTGCGCGCGCGCCTGCCGCGCCTCCTCCCGCCGCTGCCTGGCCTCGGCTTCCGCCTGCCGCTGTTGCTGCCGCTGAATCTCAGCCCACGTACCGACAAAACCAGCAGAGCGACGACTCATGCGCTACAGGCCCTCCCCAGGACGTCGGCACAGCCGACCAAGCTCTGGTTGTCCCCACAACCAGGAGTAACAAAGCGACTGTATCCAGCAATCGCCGTCCTGAATATCGAATGACCTCATTGCGTGGACGGCACAGAGCCCCCTCCGGTCCGGAGCTATGGGCGTTCGAAGAGCTGGAGAAGACCGCCGAGGAAGAAGCACAGGGCGCCGGTCAGCGTCCCCCAGTTGGCGATGCCGGCGTTCACCATGCTGCCGGTGGCCGGGCGGGTGAAGGCGGCGAGCGCCGAGACCATGAACAGGACGGAGCCGAGCTGGTTGACGGCGACGATGCACCACCCCAGGCTGCGCAGCCGGACGCAGCGCCACCGGCCGTGGCAGATCTCGACGAAGCCCAGGTGTCCGGAGACCAGGAAGAGCACGCAGCCGATCACGTCGGGTGCCCAGACCAGGCGGTCGGTCTGCTGGACGCTCAGGCCGCTCAGGAAGGAGTCCAGCAGGTCGACCGCGAAGACGAGCGTGCCCGCGAAAAGGACGAACGTGCCCAGCCAGTCCACTCGCATCGGCTCATAGCTCCACCACCGCCAGGGGCGGGTGACCAGCCGGCCTTCGCCGCCGGCGTGGCGGGGCGCGTTGATCACCTGGAGCAGGGAGACGTAGCCGCCGGTGGTGAAGAACAGGCCGCCGGCGAAGTAGACCGAGGCACACTCGACGGCGTCGCCGGGGCCGCGCTGGGCGACGGCCGCGCCGACCGCGAAGAGGGCCCCGCCGACGACGAAGGCGATCGCCGCGATGGCGTTGAGCCTGCGCAGCCGGGAGATGGCCACAGCGTCTGCACGCGCGCACCGCGTGGTCGCCTCCCCGGGCGGGCGGACCGCGAGCACTCCGCGCCGCCGCGCGAGCCGCGACTCCCACATCGCGGTACCGCCGCCCGGAAGGTGCCAGGAGAGCCCGGTGATGAACGGTCCCGCGCCCTCGGCGCGCTGATGGGGCTGACCCACGGGCCGAGCCTAGACGTCCGGCAGCACCGGAAGGCGGACGCAACGCCGCCCGGCACCGGTGTCGACGCGGCACCGGCCGTGACGCGGCAGCCGCGACGCGGTCGCCCGGACCTCGGGCGATGACAGTCAGCGACGACCACGCCTGGCCGGCAGCCCCTCGATCATCCGGTCGAGGGGCTCGTTCGCCTCAGTGCGTGTGACCGCTCGCGGCCGGCGCCGGACCAGCGTTCTTGACCGTCAGCGGGAGCAGCTTCTTGCCGGTCGGTCCGATCTGGATGGACGTGTCCATCTGCGGGCACACCCCGCAGTCGAAGCACGGGGTCCAGCGGCAGTCGTCGACCTCTGTTTCGTCGAGGGCGTCCTGCCAGTCCTCCCAGAGCCAGTCCTTGTCCAGGCCGGAGTCGAGGTGGTCCCAGGGCAGGACCTCCTCGTAGGTGCGCTCGCGGGTGGTGTACCAGTCGACGTCCACGCCGTACGGGGCGAGGGCCTTGTCGGCGCAGGCCATCCAGCGGTCGTAGGAGAAGTGCTCGCGCCAGCCGTCGAAGCGGCCGCCGTCGTCGTAGACCGCGCGGATCACCGCGCCGATGCGGCGGTCGCCGCGGGAGAGGAGGCCCTCGACGATGCCGGGCTTGCCGTCGTGGTAGCGGAAGCCGATGGAGCGGCCGTACTTCTTGTCGCCGCGGATCTTGTCGCGGAGCTTCTCCAGGCGGGCGTCCGTCTCCTCCGCCGAGAGCTGCGGGGCCCACTGGAAGGGGGTGTGGGGCTTGGGGACGAAACCGCCGATCGAGACCGTGCAGCGGATGTCGTTGGAGCCCGAGACCTCGCGGCCCTTGGCGATCACCCGCGTCGCCATGTCGGCGATCTGGAGGACGTCGTCGTCGGTCTCCGTGGGCAGGCCGCACATGAAGTACAGCTTCACCTGGCGCCAGCCGTTGCCGTACGCCGTGGCGACCGTGCGGATCAGGTCGTCCTCCGAGACCATCTTGTTGATGACCTTGCGGATGCGCTCCGAGCCGCCCTCGGGGGCGAAGGTCAGGCCGGAGCGGCGGCCGTTGCGGGTCAGCTCGTTCGCCAGGTCGATGTTGAAGGCGTCGACGCGGGTGGACGGCAGGGAGAGGCCGATCTTGTCGTCCTCGTAGCGGTCCGCCAGGCCCTTGGCGATGTCGCCGATCTCGGTGTGGTCCGCCGAGGAGAGGGACAGCAGGCCCACCTCCTCGAAGCCCGTCGCCTTCAGGCCCTTGTCGACCATCTCGCCGATGCCGGTGATGGAACGCTCGCGCACCGGGCGGGTGATCATGCCGGCCTGGCAGAAGCGGCAGCCGCGGGTGCAGCCGCGGAAGATCTCCACCGACATGCGCTCGTGGACCGTCTCGGCGAGCGGCACGAGGGGCTGCTTGGGGTAGGGCCACTCGTCGAGGTCCATGACCGTGTGCTTGGACACGCGCCACGGGACGCCCGACTTGTTGGGGACCACGCGGGCGATACGGCCGTCGGGGAGGTATTCGACGTCGTAGAACGCCGGGATGTAGACCCCTCCGGTCTTCGCGAGGCGGAAGAGGACCTCCTCGCGGCCTCCCGGGCGGCCCTCGGCCTTCCACTCGCGGATGATCCGGGTCATGTCCAGGACGGCCTGCTCGCCGTCGCCGATGACCGCCGCGTCGATGAAGTCGGCGATCGGCTCCGGGTTGAAGGCCGCGTGGCCGCCGGCCAGGACGATCGGGTCGTCGATCGTGCGGTCCTTGGACTCCAGCGGGATACCGGCCAGGTCCAGGGCGGCGAGCATGTTGGTGTAGCCCAGCTCCGTGGAGAAGCTGAGGCCGAACACGTCGAAGGCCTTCACCGGGCGGTGGCTGTCCACCGTGAACTGCGGGACGCCGTGCTCACGCATCAGCGCCTCCAGGTCCGGCCAGACGCTGTAGGTGCGCTCGGCGAGGACGCCCTGCTGCTCGTTGAGGACCTCGTAGAGGATCATGACGCCCTGGTTGGGCAGGCCGACCTCGTAGGCGTCCGGGTACATGAGCGCCCAGCGGACATCGCACTCGTCCCACGGCTTGACCGTGGAGTTGAGCTCGCCGCCGACGTACTGGATCGGCTTCTGCACGTGCGGGAGCAGAGCTTCGAGCTGCGGGAAAACCGACTCGACAGGCATCTCGCGAACCTTCATGAGCTGACGGGGTGACCATCAAGCGTAACCCGGTCGGCGGCCTCCCCCGAACGCTCAGCCGGACGCCCCGTTTCTGATCTTCTTCCACCGGCCGGGCAGCTCGGCCTCCAGGGCGGCCGCCCGCGCCTCCTCCCTGCCGTACAGCACCCCGTAGGGGAACGCGCTCTCGCCGGCCGCGTGGGCCACCGCCGCGAGTTCCCGGAGGGTGCGGCGGGCCATGACGCTGTCCTGGTGGTCGCCGAGGAGGGTGGTGAGGGACTTCACGGCCCTGGTGAGGTCGCGGGCGGGGGTGCCCAGGGCCGGGGTGGCGGCCTCGGCGGCGTAGCGGGTGCGCTTGGCCTTCTTGCGGGCCTCGTGCAGGGCGAGATCACGGTCCTGGCCCGGTGGCAGCTCCAGCGCGTGCTCCAGGGCGGCCCTGAGCTTCCTGCGGTCCTTGCGTACGGCCTTGCCGAGCGGCTTCGCCGGTTTCTTCCCGGCCGCCACGCGCAGCGGCGGGTCGGCGAGGAGGGCGTCCAGGGTGTCCAGCAGGGTCAGGTGGCGGCGGGAGTCCAGGACGCCGGTCAGGTGGGCGTGGGCGCCGCCCTGCCGGGTCCCGGCCCAGGCGGTGAGCCGTTCGGCGGCGGGGCCGGTGGCCAGGGCGGGCGGGAGCGCGTCGAGGGCGGTCTTCAGGCGGCCGGCGAGCACCTCGTGGTCGCGGTCGACGCCCAGCTCGCCCGCGAGCCACTTCAGCTCGGCACCGACGGGGTCGGTGACGGTGCGGTCCAGGACGGTGCCGAAGGTGCGCAGGGTGCTGCGGGCGCGGCGGGTGGCGACCCGCATGCGGTGCACCGCGTCGGGCAGGCCGCGGCGGACGGCGGGGTCCAGCTCGACCAGGGCGTCCCGCTGGGCGCGCAGATAGGCCAGGACGTGGTCGCCGGCGGTCACCGGCCGCGGGGGCGCGGTCTTGGCGCCGCGGCGGCGGCCGGCGGTGAGCTCCAGGGCGCGGGCCAGTTTGGACGGTGCGGCGGCGGGGCGTAGGCCCGCCTTGCGCAGCCGTTCGTCCAGCCGGTCGAGGACGGCGGGGTCGCCGCCGTCGGCGAGTTCCACCTCGATCTCGGTCCACTGGGCGGCCCGCCTCTTGCCGGTGAGCCGTTCGGCGGTCACGGTGTCGAGGCTGGCCTCGGCGAGCAGGGCGCCCTCGGTGTCGACCAGGTGGCGCACGTCGCGGGCGGAGCGCAGCCGGACCAGGGGGATCAGCTCGGCGTTGCGGACGCGGGAGCGGACGAGGGCGGCGATCTCCTCGGGGACGGTGTCGGACAGCGGGGCCCGGATCTCGTCGCGGACCCCGGGGGCGACCGGGAACTTCAGGTGCCAGCCGGCGTCCGAGCCCCCGGTGCGGCGGCGCAGCGTGAGCGAGGCGGCGGTGAGGCGTTCGTCGGCGGTGTCGTAGTACGTGGCGTCCAGCTCGACCAGGCCCTTGTCGAGGACGGCCGCCACGCCGCCGGCCCCGGTCAGGTCGGGCAGCCCGCTGTCGTCGGATTCGTACTTGCGCTCGATCTCGCGTTTCGTCTCCGCCATGCACCGAATCTAGTGGCCCGGGCGCCGATACGGCAGGGGGCGCCCGGGGCCTATGCCGACATCGGGCGCTGCACCTTGATCGACTGGAGCAGGCCCACCGCGACCCATACCGCGAACATCGACGAGCCGCCGTACGACACGAACGGCAGGGGCAGGCCCGTGACCGGCATGATGCCGAGGGTCATGCCGATGTTCTCGAAGGACTGGAAGGCGAACCAGGCGACGATCCCGGCGGCGACGGTCGTCCCGTAGAGCTCGGTGGAGTCACGCGCTATCCGGCAGGCGCGCCACAGGACGACGCCGAGCAGGAAGATGATGAAGCCCGCGCCGACGAAGCCCAGCTCCTCCCCCGCGACCGTGTACACGAAGTCCGTCTGCTGCTCGGGCACGAACTGGCCGGTGGTCTGCGAGCCGTGGAAGAGTCCGGCTCCGGTGAGGCCGCCGGAGCCGATGGCGATGCGGGCCTGGTTGGTGTTGTAGCCGACGCCGGCCGGGTCCAGGTCCGGGTTGGCGAAGGCGGCGAACCGGTTGATCTGGTACTCGTCCAGGATGTGCAGCTGCCAGATCGCGATGCAGCCGATCACCCCGGCGAGGAGCAGGCCGAAGACCCAGCGGTTGGAGGCGCCGGAGGCGAGCAGCACGCCGAGGATGATCGCGACCATGGCCAGCACCGAGCCGAGGTCGGGCATGAGCAGCAGGATCAGGATGGGTACGGCGGCCAGGCACAGGGACTGGAACACGGTCCGGTGGTCGGGGTGCGGCTTGTCGCCCGCGTCCACCCGGGCGGCCAGCATCATGGCCATGCCCAGGATGATCGAGACCTTGAGGAATTCGGCGGGCTGGAGCGAGAAGCCGCCGATGACCAGCCAGTTGCGCTGGCCGTTGATCGTCGCGCCGAGCGGGGTGAGGACCACCAGGGCGAGGAGCACCGACAGGCCGTAGAGGATCGGCACGGCGTTGCGCAGGGCGCGGTGGCCGAGCCAGACGGTGCCGATCATCAGGGCGATCCCGATGCCGAGGTTCATCAGGTGCCGGACCAGGAAGAAGTACGGGTCGCCCTGGTTCAGTTCGGTGCGGTTGCGGGTCGCCGAGTACACCAGCAGCGAGCCCAGCAGGGACAGGGCGGTGGCCGCGAACAGGATCGGCCAGTCCAGCCGGCGGGCGAGCGAGTCGCGGGCGAAGATCCTGGTCCAGCCGGCCCGCTCGGGGCCGTATCCGGAGACGGAGAAGCTGTTCGCGCCGGTCATGAGGGCATCCTCCGGCTCCCCCGCCGGCGTGGCCGCCTGCGGGTGTCGCGGTTGCCCGTGGTGGGCGAGGGCGTGGTCCCCGCGGGCTGCTGGTCGTCGCCGTTGGTGGGGTTGTTCTTCTGGGCGGCCTCGGCTTCCTTCGCCGGGTCGCCGGTGATCTTGGGGGCGGCGATGGTGCCGTCCGTGCGGACCTTGGGCAGGCCCTTCTCCGGCTCGGGCAGCAGCGCCCTCTTGTTGTCGATGGAGCCGTCGGCCTGGACGCCGTAGAGCGCGCTGTAGATGTTGCGCACGGCTTCACCGGAGGCTCCGGAACCCGTACCGGCCTGGGCGATCGTCATGATCACCGTGTAGTCCTTGGAGTAGGTGGCCAGCCAGGACGTGGTCTGCTTGCCGTAGACCTCGGCCGTACCCGTCTTGGCGTGCAGGGGGATCTCGTTCTGCGGCCAGCCGCCGAACTTCCAGGCCGCCGTACCGCGGGTGATGACGCCGGCGAAGGCGTCGTTCATGCCGCTGAGGGTGGCCTGGCTGACCGGGAGCTTTCCGCGCTTGGTCGGCTTGATCTCCTGCACGCTCTTGCCGTCGGCGCTGATGATCGCCTTGCCGATGGTCGGCTGGTACATCGTGCCGCCGTTGGCGACGGCCCCGTAGATCACGGCCTCCTGGATCGGCGTGACGAGCGTGTCGCCCTGGCCGATGGAGTAGTTGATCGAGTCACCTTCGCGCATCTTGTTGCCTTCGAGGCAGTTCTCGTAGGCGATCTTCTCGACGTAGGAGCCGTCCTTCTTGCCGGACTTGCACCAGGCGTCCTTGTTGGCCTTCCAGTACGCCTCCTTCCACTGGCGGTCGGGGACGCGGCCGGTGACCTCGTTGGGCAGGTCGATGCCGGTCTCCTTGCCGAGGCCGAACTGGTGGGCGGCCTTGTAGAAGTAGTCCTTCGGGCGGCCCTTCTTGGGGTTGATGCCGCCGTCCTTCTTCCACTCGCGGTCGGCGAGGCCGTAGAAGACGGTGTCGCAGGAGACCTCCAGGGCGCGGCCCAGGGAGATGGGGCCGAAGTTCTCGCCCTCGAAGTTCTTGAAGACCTGGCTGCCCACCGAGTAGGAGCTGGTGCACGGGTAGCGGCCGTCGAAGGGGTAGCCGGCCTCGACCGCGGCGGCCGTGGAGACCACCTTGAACGTCGAGCCGGGTGCGGCCTGGCCCTGTATGGCCCGGTTGAGCAGGGGGTAGTCCGAGTCCTTGCCGGTGAGGGCCTTGTAGTCCTTGGCGGAGATGCCGCCGACCCAGACGTTCGGGTCGTACTTCGGCGCCGAGGCCATGGCGACGATCCGGCCGGTCTTGGCCTCCATCACCACCACGGCGCCGGAGTCGGCCTTGTAGTTGGTGCCGGTGATCTTGTCGAACTGCTGGCGGGCGGCCTTCATCGCCTTGTCCAGTTCGTACTCCGCGACCCGCTGGACGCGGGAGTCGATGCTGGTGACCAGGTTGGAACCCGGCTCGGCCGCGTCCGACTTGGCCTTGCCGATGACCCGGCCGAGGTTGTCGACCTCGTAGCGGGTGACGCCGGCCTTGCCGCGCAGCATCTTGTCGTAGGTCCGCTCCAGGCCGGAGCGGCCGACCATGTCGGAGCGCAGGTAGGGCGAGTCGGTGTCCTTGGCCTTCTGGATCTCGTCGTCGGTGACGGGCGAGAGATAGCCGAGCACCTGCGCGGTGTTGGACTTGCCGGGGCCCGGGTAGCGGCGGACGGCCTCGGGTTCGGCGGTGATGCCGGGGAAGTCCTCGGAGCGCTCGCGGATCTGCAGGGCCTGCTTGGCGGTGGCCTCGTCGGTGATGGGGATCGGCTGGTACGGCGAGCCGTTCCAGCAGGGCTGGGGGGTCTTGGCGTCACACAGCCGGACCTTCTGCATGACCTCCTCGGGGCTCATCCCGAGGACGCCGGCCAGCTTGGTGAGGACGGCCTTGCCGTCGTCCTTCTGCTTCAGCAGGTCGGTGCGGGAGGCGGAGACGACCAGGCGGGTCTCGTTGTCCGCGAGGGGCACACCGCGGGCGTCCAGGATGTCGCCGCGCACGGCGGGGTCGACGACCTGCTGGACGTGGTTGCCGGAGGCCTCCTTCTGGTACTCGGCGCCCTCGCGGATCTGGAGGTACCACAACCGGCCGCCGAGTGTGCCGAGGAGGGAGAGGACGAGGATCTGGATCACGACGAGCCGGGTCTGGACGCGTGGGGTCCGACCGGTCTCGGGGATGTTGGTCACTGCGGCTGTCTCCCCCTCTCAGTGTGCGAACGTCTGGGCGCGGCGGGCGTCCGTGCGATCCGCCTGCACGCGTACGAATGATGAACGACCGGCCTGTGCACCCGCGTTCCGGGACGGCAGACCCGTTCGGGTGAACTCGCCGGGGTGGAACTCGCCGCCGCTCACAGCCGCTTGACCCCCTTGATGCGGCCGACCTTGGCGGAGCGGGTGCGTGCCTTGGCCTTCAGTGCGCCGAGGCCGCCGCGCTGGCTGCCGATGCGCAGGCCGGTGCCGGAGGAGAGCCAGCCGGAGGAGATGTCCCCGGCCTTGGCGGCGGGCCCGCTCTCGGTGAGCGGGTCGTTGTCGGAGCGGCGGGCCAGCCACATCACGCCGGGCACCACGAACGGGGCGAGGAGCAGGTCGTACAGGGCGGCCGAGAACAGCAGCCCGGGCAGGCCGACATGGCGGGCGGCGGTGTCGCCGACCAGGGCGCCCACCCCGGCGTAGAGCAGGGTGGAGCCGACGGCGGCGGCGACCACGACGGCCATGGGACCGGTCGCCGACTTCAGCCGGCCGTTCTCCGGGCGGACGAGCCCGGCGAGGTAGCCGATGACGCACAGCACGAGTGCGTACCGGCCGGCCGCGTGGTCGGCGGGCGGTGCCAGGTCGGCGAGCAGGCCGGCGCCGAAGCCGACGAGGGCGCCGCCGACGTGGCCGTACACCATCGCCAGGCCGAGGACGGTGAGCAGCAGCAGGTCGGGGACGGCACCGGGCAGGTGCAGCCGGGCGAGGACGCTCACCTGGACGACCAGGGCCACGACGACCAGCGCGGTGGAGAGCAGGATCCGGTTGACACGCATGGGATTCGGCTCCTACTGCTGTTCGGCGGTGGCGGGGGCGTCGGCCGACGGGGTGACCGTGACGGTCACCGTCGGTGTCGGGACCGGTTTCGGCCGGGCGGGGAGCACGGTGTCCCGCGGGTCCTTCTTCGGCGCCTCGACGACCACGCCGACGATGTCGAGCTTGGTGAAGCTGACGTACGGGGTGACGTAGAGGGTGCGGGTCAGGCCGCCGCCGGACGGGTCCACGCGGGAGACCACGCCGACCGGGACGCCGGGCACGAAGGGCTTGTCGGCCTGCGAGCCGAACGTGACGAGCCGGTCGCCCTTCTTCACCTCCGCCTTGCCGTTGAGCAGTTCGACGCGCAGCGGGCGGTCGCCCTGGCCGGAGGCGAAGCCCAGTTCGTCGCCGGCCTCCATGCGGGTGCCGACGGTGAAGTCGGGGTCGTTGGCGAGCAGCACGGTGGAGGTGCCGGGGCCGACGGTGGTGACCCGGCCGACCAGGCCGTCGCCGTTGAGGACGGTCATGTCCCGCCGGATGCCGTCGTCGGCGCCGGCGTCGATGGTGATGGTCCAGGAGAAGCCCTGGGCCGAGCCGATGGCGATGACCTGGGCGCCCTTGATGCCGTACTGCCCCTCGCCGGCGACCTTCAGCAGCTTGTCCAGCTGCTTGAGGCGGCTGCGGTTGCGGTCGTCGCTGCCGAGCTTGGCCTTGAGGGCCGCGTTCTCCTTCTCCAGCGTGGCGAGCCGGTCGTGCCGGCTGCCGGAGTCACGGACCGCGGAGACGGCGTCGCCGACCGGGTCGACCGCGGAGGACAGCCCGTCCTCGACCGGGCCGAACACCGCCGCGGCGGCGTGCCGGGCGCCGTCGACCGGGGAGTTGCGGCCTCCCCGGATGTCCACCGTGATCAGCGCGAACGCGATGGCGACCAGCAGGACCAGGAGCAGCCGGCTCTCTTTCGTGTCCCTCACGTGCGGCGGCCGTGCCCTTCCTCAAGTAGGAATGCGTCGGACTCCTGGAGAACGCGCATGCTGCGGCGCAATCCAAGAGGCCCATTCGTGGGAGCTTATGCCTCTATATCAACGATCCGCCGCACGAGAGGAGAACGTCTCGTACGGCGGAATCGAAGAGTTGCGTCATCTGCGCGGCTGGGCGTCCAGGACCTGCTGCAGCGCCTCGAACTCCTCGACGCACTTGCCGGAGCCGAGTGCGACGCTGTCCAGCGGGTCCTCGGCGATGTGGATCGGCATGCCGGTCTCCCGCCGCAGCCGCTCGTCGAGCCCGCGCAGCAGGGCGCCGCCGCCGGTCAGAACGATTCCCCGGTCCATGATGTCGCCGGACAGCTCCGGCGGGCACTTGTCGAGGGTGGTCTTCACCGCGTCCACGATCGCGTTGACCGGCTCCTCGATCGCCTTGCGCACCTCGGCCGCCGAGATGACGACGGTCTTGGGCAGCCCGGACACCAGGTCCCGGCCGCGCACTTCGGTGTGCTCGTCGGTGTCGAGGTCGTACGCCGAACCGATCGTGATCTTGATCTGCTCGGCCGTGCGCTCACCCAGCAGGAGGCTGTACTCCTTCTTGATGTACTGGATGATCGCGTTGTCCAGTTCGTCTCCGGCGACGCGGATGGACTGGGCGGTGACGATGCCGCCGAGCGAGATGACCGCGACCTCGGTGGTGCCGCCGCCGATGTCCACCACCATGTTGCCCGTGGCCTCGTGGACCGGCAGACCGGAGCCGATGGCGGCGGCCATGGGCTCCTCGATGATGTGCACCTGGCGGGCGCCGGCCTGGGAGGACGCCTCGATGACCGCGCGGCGCTCGACGCCCGTGATGCCGGAGGGCACACAGACGACGACCCGCGGCCGGGCGAGATAGCGCCGCTTGTGGATCTTGAGGATGAAGTAGCGGAGCATCCGCTCGGTGATCTCGAAGTCGGCGATCACGCCGTCCTTCAGCGGGCGGACGGCCACGATGTTGCCCGGCGTCCGGCCGATCATCTTCTTCGCTTCGGCACCGACCGCGAGGATCCCACCCGTGTTGGTGTTGATCGCCACGACGGACGGCTCGTTCAGTACGATCCCGCGACCCCTGACGTACACCAGCGTGTTGGCGGTCCCGAGGTCGACAGCCATGTCACGGCCGATGAACGACATTGAGTTCCCCATCCGGATTCATCTGGCCTTCCCGAGCTTTTGAGGGCATGTCAGGTAGGCGAGGCGGGTGCTGTGACGTGAAGGCTTCCATCGTAAACGCGCCTGCACGAACACTGCGCGAGGGTCTCCGCCATTGTCACCAGATGGCGTGCCGCCTCGCTTGTGGAGACGGGCGTTCGGGGACGCTCGTTCCCTCGATCGCCGGTACTCATGCCAGAAAAGCCGAGGTCCGGGGGGTACTCCCCCGAACCCTCCACCGCGGCAGGGGGCCTTACGCGCGGCCCGGGAAGAAGATCTTCACCTCGCGCTCGGCGGACTCCTCGGAGTCGGAGGCGTGGATCAGGTTCTCGCGCACGATCACGCCGTAGTCACCGCGGATCGAACCGGGCGCGGCGGCGATCGGGTCGGTGGGGCCGGCCAGCGCGCGCACGCCCTCGACGACCCGCTCGCCCTCGACGATCATCGCCACGACCGGGCCGGAGGACATGAACTCCACCAGCGGCTCGTAGAAGGGCTTGCCCTTGTGCTCGCCGTAGTGCTGCTCCAGCGTGTCCTGGTCCAGGGTGCGCAGCTCCAGCGCGGTGATCTGCCAGCCGGCCTTGCGCTCGATACGGCTGATGATCTCGCCGGTCAGGCCACGACGGACGGCGTCGGGCTTGAGGAGGACGAGGGTGCGCTGGCTCACGAGGGGCTCCTTACACGACTTACGGGTGCGGTGGGACGAGGTTACAGGGCGTGTCGGGGCCCTGGTCACGCAGCGTCAGCCGGGGAGGAGGAGGACTGGGCCTGGGCGGCGAATCTCGCCTTCGCCTCGTCCACCTTTCGCCCGAAGTGCACCGAAGCCCACCACAGCGCCGCGAACACCGCGCCCATGAAGTACATGGTCGGGACGAAGATTCCGGAGGCGATCAGGGCGATCTGCAGGGCCCAGCCGAGGGCCACCCCGCCGGGCCGGGTCACCATGCCGCACAGCAGCACGCACAGCAGCATGGCGATACCGCTGACCAGCCACACGGTGGACGTGGACAGGTCCGGTTCCTTCATCGCGACGAGTCCGGCGAAGCCGATGACGAAGAACTCGCCGATCAGGGTCGATGCACAGAGCGTACGCATCCTCGACTCTCAGCCCTTCCCCAGCAGCAGCCGGGCCTCGCCGACCGTGATGACCGAACCGGTGACCAGCACCCCGCCGCCGGCGAACTCGCCCTCCTCCTCGGCCAGCGTGATCGCGGCCTCCAGGGCGTCCGGCAGCCGCGGCTCGACCTGCACCCGCTCGTCGCCGAACACCTCGACGGCGATCGCGGCGAGCTCGTCGGCGTCCATGGCGCGGTGGCTGGAGTTCTGTGTGACGACGACCTCGGCGAAGATCGGCTCGAAGGCCTCCAGCACCCCGCGCACGTTCTTGTCGCCGCTCGCGCCGACGACCCCGATCAGCCGGGTGAAGTCGAACGCCTCCCGCACGGCCTCGGCGGTGGCCTCCGCGCCCGCCGGGTTGTGCGCGGCGTCCAGCACGACGGTGGGAGAGCGCCGTACGACCTCCAGCCGGCCCGGGGACGACACGGCCGCGAACGCCTTGCGCACGGTGTCGATGTCCAGCGGTTCCGCGCGCTGCGCGCCCACGCCGAAGAACGCCTCCACCGCGGCGAGCGCGACGGCCGCGTTGTGCGCCTGGTGTCCGCCGTGCAGCGGCAGGTACACCTCGGGGTACTCGCCGCCGAGGCCGCGCAGCGTGAGCAGCTGCCCGCCGACGGCGACCTGCCGGGCGACGACCCCGAACTCCAGGCCCTCGCGGGCCACGGTCGCGTCCACCTCGACGGCCTTCTTCAGCAGCACCTGCGCCGCGTCCACCGGCTGCTGGGCCAGGATGACGGTCGCGTCCTGCTTGATGATGCCGCTCTTCTCGCCGGCGATCTCCGCGGTCGTCTCGCCGAGCCGGTCGGTGTGGTCGAGGTCGATGGGGGTCACGACGGCGACGTCGCCGTCGATCACGTTCGTGGCGTCCCAGGAGCCGCCCATGCCGACCTCGACGACGGCGACGTCCACGGGGGCGTCCGCGAAGGCCGCGTACGCCATGCCGGTGAGCACCTCGAAGAAGGACAGCCGGTACTCCTGCTGCCCGTCGATCATCTCGACGTACGGCTTGACGTCCTGGTACGTCTCGACGAACCGCTCGGCGGAGATCGGGGCGCCGTCCAGGCTGATCCGCTCGGTGATCGACTGCACGTGCGGGCTGGTGTAGCGGCCGGTGCGCAGCTCGAAGGCGCCGAGCAGGGCCTCGATCATGCGGGCGGTGGAGGTCTTGCCGTTCGTGCCCGTGATGTGGATCGAGGGGTACGAGCGCTGGGGCTCGCCGAGCACGTCCATCAGCGCTGAGATCCTGCTGACCGAGGGCTCCAGCTTGGTCTCGCCCCAGCGCGTGGCCAGCTCCGCCTCGACCTCGCGCAGGGCCCTGTCGGCCTCGGGGTCCTCCGGGCGCCCGGGGACGTCGGCCTGCGGCGGGCCGCCCTGCGTGCGCAGGGTGCGGCTGCCGGCCTCGATCACCGCGAGGTCGGGGTCGCGGGTGGTCTCCGCTTCGATGATCTCTTCGAAGCTGTCGAGGGGATCGGGGGTGTCGCTGGTGCCAGGCGCTTCGCTCACGAGGCCCAGTCTACGGAGCGGTTGGCTGCGGCGCGGCGCCGGTATGGGATGGCTTGTCTCGTCGGCCGGGTGTGCGTGCGTCGTGACTCGTCGCGCCCGCGCGGCTGAGCCGCAGAGCGATACGGCCCCGCGCCCCCGACGGGGTACGCCGAAGGCCCCGGCGCCTCACCGGCACCGGGGCCTTCACCTGCGGACGACCGGCTACGCCTGCGGCAGGCGGTCCAGCTGGGCGGTGATGCGGGTGATGTCCTCCTCCGCCTTGGCCAGGCGGGTGCGGATCTTGTCCACCACGTTCTCCGGCGCCTTCGCCAGGAACGCCTCGTTGCCGAGCTTGGCCGTGGCCTGGGCCTTCTCCTTCTCCGCGGCGGCGAGGTCCTTCGCGAGGCGCTTGCGCTCCGCGGCGACGTCGATCGTGCCGGAGAGGTCGAGGGCCACCTCGGCGCCCGCCACCGGCAGGGTGGCCGTGGCGGTGAAGGAGTCGCCCTCGGGCTGGAGCCGGAGCAGCTGGCGGATGGCCGCCTCGTGCGGGGCGAGGGCCGTGCCGTCGAGCGTCAGGCGGGCCGGAACCCGCTGGCCCGGCTGGAGACCCTGGTCGGCGCGGAAACGGCGGACCTCGGTGATGACCGACTGGAGGGTGGAGATCTCCTGCTCGGCCGCCTGGTCACGGAAGCCGCTGTCGGTCGGCCAGTCCGCGATGACGACCGACTCGCCGCCGGTCAGGGTGGTCCAGAGGGTCTCCGTGACGAACGGGACCACCGGGTGCAGCAGCTTGAGCGTGACGTCGAGGACCTCGCCGAGGACCCGCTGGGAGACCTCGGCCGGCTCGCCGCCCGCCTGGAAGACGGTCTTGGACAGCTCGACGTACCAGTCGAAGACCTCGTCCCACGCGAAGTGGAAGAGGGCGTCGGAGAGCTTGGCGAACTGGTAGTCCTCGTAGTACGCGTCGACCTCGGCGACCACCGAGTTGAGCCGGGAGAGGATCCAGCGGTCGGTCGCCGACATCGCCGACCGGTCCGGCAGCGGGCCCTCGACCGTCGCGCCGTTCATCAGCGCGAAGCGGGTCGCGTTCCAGATCTTGTTGGCGAAGTTGCGCGAGCCCTGGACCCAGTCCTCGCCGATCGGGACGTCGACGCCGGGGTTGGCGCCGCGGGCCAGGGTGAAGCGCAGGGCGTCGGAGCCGTACTTGTCCATCCAGTCCAGCGGGTTGACCGCGTTGCCGAAGGACTTCGACATCTTCTTGCCGAACTGGTCGCGGACCATGCCGTGCAGGGCGATGGTGTGGAACGGCGGGGTGCCGTCCATCGCGTACAGGCCGAACATCATCATCCGGGCGACCCAGAAGAAGAGGATGTCGTAGCCGGTGACCAGGACGGAGTTCGGGTAGAACTTCGCGAGCGACTCGGTCTGCTCGGGCCAGCCGAGGGTGGAGAACGGCCACAGGCCGGAGGAGAACCAGGTGTCGAGGACGTCGGTGTCCTGGTGCCAGCCCTCGCCGGCCGGCGGCTCCTCGTCGGGGCCGACGCAGACGACCTCGCCGTTCGGGCCGTACCAGACGGGGATGCGGTGGCCCCACCACAGCTGGCGCGAGATGCACCAGTCGTGGAGGTTGTCGACCCAGTCGAAGTACCGCTTCTCCATCTCCTGCGGGTGGATCTTGACGCGGCCGTCGCGGACGGCGTCGCCGGCGGCCTTGGCCAGCGGGCCGACCTTGACCCACCACTGCATGGACAGGCGCGGCTCGATGGTGGTCTTGCAGCGCGAGCAGTGGCCGACGGAGTGGGCGTAGGGCCGCTTCTCGGCGACGATCCGGCCCTCGGCGCGCAGCGCGGCGACGATCGCCGAGCGGGCCTCCAGACGGTCCATGCCCTGGAAGGGGCCGTGGACGGTGATGACGGCGTGCTCGTCCATCACGGTGATGGACGGCAGGTCGTGGCGCTGGCCGATCTCGAAGTCGTTCGGGTCGTGGGCCGGGGTGACCTTGACGGCGCCGGTGCCGAACTCGGGGTCGACGTGGGTGTCCGCGACGACCGGGATGGAGCGGTCGGTGAGCGGGAGGCGGATGAGCTTGCCGACGAGGTGCTGGTAGCGCTCGTCGTCGGGGTGCACGGCGACGGCGGTGTCACCGAGCATCGTCTCGGCGCGGGTGGTGGCGACGACGATCGACTCGTCCCCGTCGCCGTAGCGCATGGAGACCAGCTCGCCGTCGTCGTCCTGGTACTCGACCTCGATGTCCGAGATCGCCGTCAGACAGCGCGGGCACCAGTTGATGATGCGCTCGGCGCGGTAGATCAGCTCGTCGTCGTAGAGCTTCTTGAAGATGGTCTGGACGGCCTGGGACAGGCCCTCGTCCATGGTGAAGCGCTCACGCGACCAGGCGACACCGTCGCCGAGGCGGCGCATCTGGCCGGAGATCTGCCCGCCGGACTCGGCCTTCCACTGCCAGACCCGCTCGACGAAGGCCTCCCGGCCCAGGTCGTGCCGGGACTTGCCCTCCTTGCCGAGCTCGCGCTCGACGACGTTCTGCGTGGCGATGCCGGCGTGGTCCATGCCGGGCTGCCACAGCGTCTCGTAGCCCTGCATGCGCTTGCGGCGGGTCAGGGCGTCGATGAGGGTGTGCTCGAAGGCGTGCCCGAGGTGCAGGCTGCCGGTGACGTTCGGCGGCGGGATGACGATCGTGTACGGCGGCTTGTCGCTCTTCGCGTCCGCCTCGAAGTAACCGCGCTCTACCCAGCGCTCGTACAGCGGCCCCTCTACATCGGCCGGCGCGTACTGGGTCGGCAGTTCGGTGTCGGGCGCGGGTGGCTGCTGCTGAGCGTTCTCGGTCACGGGGGTCAGTTTAGAGGTGTCACGGGGTGGTCCCGAAACGCGTTTGTTCTGTAACGGTGCGACCCCCGGTGCCGTGCGTTTCCGGTCCCTGGGCCAGGATGTCAGGAACACATAAGGCATCTGGAGGGGAAGCCGAGAATGAGCAACAACCAGCCGGGCCCGTACGGCCAGCAGCCCCCGCAGCCGGGGCAGCCGGGGCCGTACGGCCAGCCGGGGCAGCCGGGGCAGCCGGGCCCCTACGGCCAGCAGCCGCAGGCTCCGCAGCCCGGCTACGGCTACCCCCAGCAGCCCCCGCCGCCGCCCCAGCCGGGGTACGGCTACCCGCAGCAGGGCGCGCCCCAGCAGCCCGCCCCGTACGGCCAGCAGCCGAACCCCTACGGCCAGCAGCAGCCGTACGGCATGCCGCAGGCTCCGCAGCCGGCCGGGGGGAAGAAGAAGACGGGCCTGATCCTCGGCGCGGTGGCCGTGGTCGCCGTCGTGGCGGTGGGCGCGTACTTCGCCCTCAGCGGTGGCAGCGGCAGCAGCGGCGTCGCGGACGACGGCCCGCACAAGCTGACCACTCCGGCGACGGTGCTGTCCGAGTACAAGAAGAAGGACGGCAAGGGCGACACGCTGTCGGAGACGGATCTGAAGGACGCCGAGAAGTGGGGCGTGCACGATCCGAAGGACGTCAGCGCGGAGTACAAGTCCGGGGACCAGGACAACCCGCTGAGCCAGAAGGGGATCAACTTCGGCGGGGTGTACGGCACCATCGACGACCCCGAGAAGGCCGTCGACGCGATGTTCGCGTACTTCAAGAGCGAGTCGCAGAAGAGCGGCGACAGCGAGGACTTCGCGCTGAAGGGCGAGCCGAAGGCGTACGAGCCGGCCGGGCTCGACGGCGCGGTCCTCAAGTGCCAGCAGGCCAGCGCCCCCACCGGTGCGAGCAGCGGCGGCCCGAAGCAGGTGACGATGACCCTCTGCGTCTGGGGTGACCACAGCACCCTCGGCCTGGTCATGCCGATGGACATCGCCAATCTCGCCGCGGGCCGCAGCAGCGACCCGGCGGCGGACGCCGAGCTGACCGCGAAGTTCCGCGCGGAGGTCCGCGTCAAGGCCTGACGCGCAGCGGCAACGGCGAAGGGCCCCGGTCGGTCGACCGGGGCCCTTCGCACACCGCTTGCGGCTACGCCGTCTTCTGCTCCCCCGAGCCCCGCCCGCGGGCGTCCCTCGGGATCAGGGTGGGGTTGACGTTGGAGAGGACCACGTCGGCGGTGATGACCACCCGGGCGACGTCCTTGCGGGACGGGACCTCGTACATCACGCCCTGGAGGACCTCCTCCATGATGGCGCGCAGGCCGCGGGCGCCGGTCTGGCGGAGGATGGCCTGGTCGGCGATGGCCTCCAGGGCCTCGCGCTCGAAGTCCAGCTCGACGCCGTCGAGTTCGAAGAGGCGCTGGTACTGCTTGACCAGGGCGTTGCGGGGCTCGACCAGGATCTTGAGCAGGGCCTCGCGGTCCAGGTTGTGGACGCTCGTGATCACGGGCAGACGGCCGATGAACTCGGGGATCATGCCGAACTTGACCAGGTCCTCCGGCATGACGTCCTCGAAGACGTCCTTGGCCTCCAGCTCGCGCTTGGACAGGATCGTCGCGCCGAAGCCGATGCCCTTGGCGCCGGCCCGGGCCTCGATGATCTTCTCCAGGCCCGCGAAGGCACCGCCCACGATGAACAGGACGTTCGTCGTGTCGATCTGGATGAACTCCTGGTGGGGGTGCTTGCGGCCGCCCTGGGGCGGGACCGAGGCCGTGGTCCCCTCAAGGATCTTCAGCAGGGCCTGCTGCACGCCCTCGCCCGAGACGTCACGGGTGATCGACGGGTTCTCGCTCTTGCGGGCGACCTTGTCGATCTCGTCGATGTAGATGATCCCGGTCTCGGCCTTCTTGACGTCGTAGTCCGCCGCCTGGATCAGCTTCAGCAGGATGTTCTCGACGTCCTCGCCGACGTACCCCGCCTCGGTGAGCGCCGTCGCGTCGGCGATCGCGAAGGGGACGTTCAGCATCCGGGCCAGCGTCTGCGCGAGCAGCGTCTTGCCGGAGCCCGTGGGGCCGAGCAGGAGGATGTTGGACTTCGCCAGCTCGATGGCGTCGTCACGGCCGCTCGCGCCGCCGTTCTCGCCCGCCTGGACCCGCTTGTAGTGGTTGTACACCGCGACGGAGAGCGCCTTCTTGGCGGCCTCCTGGCCGACCACGTAGCCCTCGAGGAACTCGTAGATCTCGCGGGGCTTGGGCAGCTCCTCCCAGCGCACCTCGCTGGTCTCCGCGAGTTCCTCCTCGATGATCTCGTTGCAGAGATCGATGCACTCGTCGCAGATGTACACACCGGGCCCTGCGATGAGCTTCTTGACCTGCTTCTGGCTCTTGCCGCAGAACGAGCACTTGAGCAGATCGCCGCCGTCACCGATGCGTGCCACGGTGTGCTTCCCCTTCGCCTGGGAGACGCCTGGACGCTATGAGTCCAGCGGCTCCTGGTGCTGCCTTATGTCCGACGGTACCTTGCCGGGCCCGGTGTTCGGGCCCCCCTTGGCAGGGTTCACTTTGACGTGCTCCGCGCCAAGGGGGGCCGGACGTGCAGGGTTCCGCTGTCAGCGGACCTCGCTGTTGTTCAGCTTGCGGGTGGAGATGATCTGGTCGACGAGGCCGTACTCCAGCGCCTCCTCGGCCGTGAGGATCTTGTCGCGCTCGATGTCCTCGCGGACCTTCTCAAGCGGCCGGTTCGAGTGCTTGGCCAGCATGTTCTCCAGCTGCTCACGCATCCGGGTGAACTCGTTGGCGATGATCTCCAGGTCGGAGAGCTGACCGCGGCCGGTGGAGCCCGCCGGCTGGTGGATCAGCACGCGGGAGTTCGGCAGCGCCATGCGCTTGCCGGGCGTACCGGCGGCGAGCAGGATGGCCGCGGCGGAGGCCGCCTGGCCCATGCAGACCGTCTGGATGTCCGGCTTCACGAACTGCATCGTGTCGTAGATCGCGGTCAGCGCGGTCATGTCGCCACCGGGGCTGTTGATGTAGATCGAGATGTCCCGGTCGGGGTCCATCGACTCCAGGCACAGCAGCTGCGCCATGACGTCGTTGGCGGAGGCGTCGTCGATCTGGACGCCCAAGAAGATCACGCGCTCCTCGAAGAGCTTCGCGTACGGGTCGTACTCGCGGATGCCCTGGGAGGTGCGCTCGACGAAGCGCGGGATGACGTAGCGGCTGTCGGGCCGGGGCCCTTCGTACATGCCGCTGGCGGCGCCGGGGAAGTTGCTCATGGGGTTCACCGTCCTGGTGGCGTTCGGGGGGCTGGTGTCTTCGCGGTGCGTGGCGTGGCCGGGCCGGTCAGGCACCGGTGCCGCCGCCTCCCGGAACACCCGAGGCGTGCGTGATGATCTCGTCAATGAGACCGTACTCCTTGGCCTCCTCCGGGGTGAACCAGCGGTCGCGGTCGCCGTCGCGGATGATCGCCTCGACCGTCTGGCCCGAGTGCCGGGCGGTCAGCTCCGACATGCGCTTCTTGGTACGCATCAGGTACTCGGCCTGGATCTTGATGTCCGAGACCGTACCGCCGAGGCCCGCGGAGCCCTGGTGCATCATGATGTCCGCGTGCGGCAGCGCGAAGCGCTTGCCGGCCGCGCCGCCGGTCAGCAGGAACTGGCCCATGGAGGCGGCCATACCCATGGCGATCGTCACCACGTCGTTCGGGATGTACTGCATGGTGTCGTAGATCGCCATGCCGGCCGTGACCGAGCCGCCCGGGCTGTTGATGTAGAGGTAGATGTCCTTGTCCGGGTCCGCGGCAAGGAGCAGCAGCTGCGCGGTGATCTTGTTCGCGATGTCGTCGTCAACCTGCTGGCCGAGGAAGATGATCCGCTCGTTGAGCAGCCGGTTGTAGACCTGGTCGCCGAGGCCACCACCGATGGAAGGCTCGCCGGCGGCGGAGGGCATCAGATTCGTCACGTATCCACCTGCTCGTCTTACGACGGCGCCGGGCCGTCTCAGTTCTGCTTGTTCTGCCTTTCATGGACCCTAACGCGAGGGCCCCTTCCGGGAATCCCGGGAATGGGGGTGTTCGCCGGGGGCGTAGCGCTCCGCAGGGGGGCCGGGCGGGGGGTTTCGAGTCCCGGAACCACGAACGGGCCCCGGGGATGGTCCCCAGGGCCCGTCGTACGCGCCTTACCGGCGCCGTGGGGCTGCTCAGCCCTCGGCGTTCTCCTCGGAGGCCTCGGAGGTCTCCGACGCCTCGGCGGCCTCGGTCTCCTCCTCCTCGTCGTCCAGGTTGACGATCTCGCCGTTGGTGTCCTTCACCGTGGCGGCCTCGACCACGACGGCCAGGGCCTTGCCGCGGGCGACCTCGCCGACCAGGAGCGGCACCTGGCCGCCCTCGACGACGGCCTGGGCGAACTGGTCGGGGGACATGCCGGAGGAGGCCGCACGCCGCATGAGGTGCTCGGTGAGCTCCTCCTGGTTGACGTTGAGGTTCTCCTTCTTGACCAGCTCGTCGAGGACGAACTGGGTCTTGATGCCCTTGACCGCGGCCTCGCGGGTCTCGGTCTCGAACTCCTCGGCGGTCTTGCCCTGGATCTCCAGGTACTTGTCGAGGGTGAGGCCCATCTGGCCGAGCTGGTGGTGCTCCAGGTTGTGCTTGCGGGTGTTGATCTCGTCCTCGAGCAGCTTCTCGGGGACCGGGACCTCGACCAGCTCGAGGAGCTTCTCCAGGACACGCTCCTGGGCCTGGGTGGCCTGGTCGAACTGCTTCATGTTCGCGAGGCGCTTGCGGCTGTCCGCCTTGAGCTCCTCCAGGGTGTCGAACTCCGAGGCGAGCTGCGCGAACTCGTCGTCCAGCCCGGGCAGTTCACGGGCGGCGACCTGGGTGACCTTGACGGTGACCTCGGCCTCCCTGCCCGCGGCGGAGCCGCCCTTCAGCTCGGAGGTGAAGGTGGCCTCCTCACCGGCGGACAGGCCCTTCACGGCGTCGTCGATGCCGTCGAGCAGCTCGCCGGAGCCGATGGTGTACGAGACACCGTTGGCGATGCCGTCCTCCAGCACCTCGCCGTCGACCTTGGCCTCCAGGTCGATGGTGACGACGTCGCCGTCCTCGGCGGCACGCTCGACCGGGGAGGTGGAGGCGAAGCGCTCGCGCAGCTGCTCGACCGACTTCTCCACGTCCTCGTCGGTGACCTCGACGGGGTCGACCTCGACCTCGATGCCGGAGTAGTCCGGGATCTCCACGGCCGGGCGGACGTCCACCTCGGCGGTGAAGTTCAGCGTCTCGCCGTCCTTCAGCTCGGTGATGTCGACGTCGGGCTGGCCCAGCGGGCTCAGCTCGGCCTCGTTGACCGCCTCGGTGTAGAACTTCGGCAGCGCGTCGTTGACGGCCTCCTCCAGCACCGCACCGCGGCCGAACCGCTGGTCGATCACGCGGGCCGGGATCTTGCCCTTACGGAAGCCCTTCACCGTGACCTGCTGGTTGATCTTCTTGTACGCCGCGTCGAGGCTGTCCTTGAGCTCCTCGAAGGGCACCTCGACAGTGAGCCGAACCCGGGTCGGGTTCAGGGTCTCCACGGCGCTCTTCACGGTTCGGTCTCCTTGTGGCTGACTTCTCGGGTTCTGCCGGAGCCTGACGGGCCCGGCGGATTTCGCCGCCCGGAGGAGTTCGGGCCGTGAGGGCCGGGACACACGGGCGCGCAGCTTGCATAGTAACCGCAGCCGGTCAGCGCCCCAAAAGGCGATCATCGTGACGTCATGAGCCGGTGGTCGGGGTGGCGGGATTTGAACCCACGGCCTTCCGCTCCCAAAGCGGACGCGCTACCAAGCTGCGCCACACCCCGTCTGGTGCGACACGTAGGGTACATGCCCGGACCCGATCCGTCGGCCGCATTCTCCGGGGCGGGACGCGTGGTGCCGGCGTGGTCGTATTCGTTGGCCTCGGCGGCGGGCGACCCGCTACGATGCCTTCAGTGCCGCGGTCACCGACCTGCGGCGCAGCGTTGCGGGCGTAGCTCAATGGTAGAGCCCTAGTCTTCCAAACTAGCTACGCGGGTTCGATTCCCGTCGCCCGCTCTCTACGGCTCAGGGCCAGGCCGAGGATGATTCCTCGGCCTGGCCCTGGGTGTTTCCGGCGATCTGCTCTCAGGCAGCCGTGTGCGACGGGGGGCGATGACCGCGGTCACGCGGACGCAGAAACCGGCCGAGCCTTGGTGGGCGATTTCGCTGGCGGCAGGCGGCGGGGTGGTCCTCTGCCGGCTGCGCCGAGCGGGGGAAGCCCTCCCTGACCCCCCTGTGCCCCCTGCGTGCCCCGTCCGGCGATGCCGGACGGGGCACAGCGGTCACAGGCCCTTGACGTCGACGCTGTAGACCGCACGCAGGCCGTAGGGGACGTAGAGGGCGTCGCCGGACAGGACGGGGGCGGCCGCGGTGTTGCCGGAGCCGGTGTTGTCGCTGTCGTCGCGGCCGGGGAGCGTGCCGGTGACCTTGCCGGTGCGCAGGTCGAGGGCGGCCAGCCGGCCGGTGGGAGAGGCCAGGTAGAGCCGGGTGGCGGAGGCGGCGGGCGGGCCGGGCTGCTCGACGGTGGAGTTGCTCTGCCACAGCTCGCGGCCGGTCAGCGGGTCGATGGCGCGGACGCTGCCGCTGGTGAGGGTGAGGCAGAGGATGCCGCGGACGAGGTGGGCGCCGGAGGCGTTGCGCGGGGTGGACAGCCGTACTGTCGTCAGGATGTGCGAGGAGGGGTCGACCAGGGTCAGGCCGGTCAGCTTGTCCGTGAGCGGGTCGGCGCTCAGCACCAGGTGGCCCCGGGTCTCGCCGGCCAGGTACTGCGCGCCCCTGACGGTGACCGTCCAGCGGCTGCGGCCGGTGGCCGGGTCGAGCCGGGCGAGCGTGGTGCGCGCCTGGTCGCCTTCCGCTTCGAGGTGCCGGCAGGTCAGGTACGGCTGTCCGCCCGCGCCGCTCAGCTGGCACTCGCCGCTGCTGTCGGCGAGGCTCTCGGGCAGCCGGTGGCGCCAGCGCACCTTGCCGTGCGCGGCGTCGAGGAGGGCGTAGGAGTCGGAGTCGTGGCCCATGGCGGTGATGACCCCGGCCGGGGTGGCGACGGCGCCGGCGGTGTCGGGGCCCAGGCCGTCCGCGCTCGCGGAGACGACCGTCCGCCAGAGCTGCCTGCCGGTGGCCGGGTCCAGTGCCTGCACGGTGTACGTGGTCCGGCTCTCCGTGTCCTCGCCGCGGGTCTTGAGGTCGTGGTCGTCGGCGCCGTAGACGTAGACGGCGCCGGGGCGGGTCCCGATGATCGTGCCGCCGCCGCTGCTCCTGACCTCGGAGGGGGTGGGGTCCATCGGCCTGGTCCAGGTGTTGCGGCCGTCGGCGAGGGAGAACCGGGTGGCCATGATGCCGTCGCCGGCGCACAGCAGTGCCTTGTCGGCCAGGGCGCAGCGGCTGAAGGGGCCGCCCGGGCCCGTCGTGTTCGGGTTCCCGGCCACGGGGTCCGCGGCCTGCCGGTGCCAGGCGTGCCAGCCGGCCGGCAGCTCGTGCGGCTCGTTCCCGCCGGCGCGGGCGAGGACGGTGGTGGTGGCGGCCACGGCGGCCAGTACGGCGGTGGCGGCCACGGCGGCGGGCCACCGGCGGCGCCGGCGCGGCGCGGGCTCGGTGTCCGGCGGCGCCGGCTCGGGGCGCGGGTCGGGCAGCCGGCCCTCGCGGAGCAGGTGCAGCAGTTCGTCGGGGCCGGGGCGGGACTTGGGGTGCTTCTCCAGGCAGAGGCGGACGAAGGGCAGCAGGTCGTCGGGGACGCCGGCCAGCTCGGGGGCGCCCTCGACGACGCGGGTCGCGGTCTCCCAGGGGCTCGGGCTGTCGAAGGGGCCGCGGCGGGTGGCGGCGTACACGAGGACGGCGCCGAGGGAGAAGATGTCGGTGGCCGGGCCGACCTCGTGCGGCGAGGTGAACTGCTCGGGGGACATGAAGGGCGGGGTGCCCATCACGCGGCCGGTCTGGGTGAGGGCGTCCATGCCGGCGGTCTCGGCGGCGCGGGAGACGCCGAAGTCGATGACCCGGGGGCCGTCGTCGGCGAGCATGACGTTGGCCGGTTTCAGGTCCCGGTGGACCACTCCCGCGCGGTGGATGTCGCGCAGCGCCTCGGCGAGGCCGGCGGCGAGGTCGCGCAGCCGGTCCGGCGGGAGCGGGCCGTGCCGGCGGACGTGGGTGCCGAGGTCCGCGCCGGGGATGTAGAGGGTGGCCATCCAGGGGCTCGGCGCGTCGGCGTCCGCGTCCACCACGGGGGCCGTGAAGGCGCCGCTGACCTGGCGGGCGGCGGCCACCTCGCGGCGGAACCGGGTGCGGAACTCGTCGTCGTCGGCGTACTGGCCGTGGACCACCTTGACGGCGAGCCGGCGGCCGGAGGCGGAGCGGGCGAGGTAGACCACGCCCATGCCGCCGCTGCCGAGGCGGTCCTCGATCCGGTAGCCGCCGACCTCCGGCGGGTCCGAGTCGCGCAGCGCCATTCCCGTACGTACCCCCGTTGTTTCGGCTGTGCGGCCCGCTCGGGCCCGCCGGGCCGCACCGGCCCGGCACCGGCCCCCCGCCGGCACACCACCGGTTCCGCGCCGGAACGGCGCCGGCCCCCGCCCCGGTCAGAACCTGATCGAGTTGATGGACTCCGCTATCGAGTTCAGGAAGCGGTCGATCGATGGTGCCATGCCGGTGGAGGCCAGGAAGAAACCGAAGAGGATCGCGACGATGGCGGGTCCGGCCTTGATGTTCCCCCCTCGGATCAACACCACCAGGATGATCGCCAACAGCAGCACCACGGACAGTGAAATGGCCACAACTGATCACACACCCTCGGTCGGTCCGCACTCCCGGCCCGGAGGTACGGCCCGCGCACCCCCGCCAGAACCATCGTGCCACCAACCCGGCCGCCCTATGCGGCCCATGACACAACGTCGGAGACGGATCCCGGTGCGGGCGATGCGCCGCACGGTAATTCGAGGGGGCCGCGCACCCGACTCGCCGGGAAATTAAGCGAGTTCGTTTCCATGCCCACACATCATGCGCCCAGGTAATTGGAATTGACGGCACAGGAAAGAGGTATGCCCTAATTAGTCAGGATGAATCGGGACATCGAGGGTGAACTGACGACCCGTGCGTGCCCGTCATCACGTGGACAAGAGAGGCACGTTCGGGAAATAAGCGGGTACCCGGAGGGGATAACCAGGAATGACTGCGGGGGTTTTACGAAATCCCACAGACGACGCTAGGGTGCCTGAGATGTTTGACGCCGCCTCGTCCCCCGGCCAGAACCGCAGACCACTCCCCCCGGCACAGCAGCCGGTGGACGGGGTGCCCGGTCCGCGTACCCCGCTGAGCGCACCGGAACCGCGGCCGAAGGCGGACAGACCCGGCAGGCAGCGCGACTCCTTCTTCGACAACGCCAAGTACCTGGCCATCGTGCTGGTCGCGATGGGGCACTCGTGGGAGCCGTTGAAGGGCGACAGCCGCATCCTGGAGGGTGTGTACACCGTCGTGTACGCCTTCCACATGCCGGCGTTCATCATCGTCTCCGGCTTCTTCTCGCGCAGTTTCGACATGCGGCCGGACCGGCTGAAGCGGCTGATCACCGGCGTCGTCGTGCCGTACGTCCTGTTCGAGACGGCGTACCCGCTCTTCAAGAACGCCGTCACCGGTTCGCACGAGGAGATCAGCCTCCTCGATCCCTGGTACCTCACCTGGTTCCTGGTCGCCCTGTTCGTCTGGCGGCTGACCACGCCCGTCTGGAAGCTGGTGCGCTGGCCGCTGCCGGTGGCCCTCGGCATCGCCATGCTGGCGACCGTCAGCCCGAACATCGGTGACGACCTCGATCTGCAGCGTGTCCTGCAGTTCCTGCCGTACTTCGTGCTCGGCCTGTGCATGAAGCCGGAGCACTTCCACCTGGTGCGCCGGCGCTGGGTGCGGGTGGTGTCGGTGCCGGTGTTCGCGGCGGCGCTGGCGGTCGGCTGGTGGGCGGTCCCGCGCATGAACACCGGGTGGTTCTACCACCGGGACTCGGCGCAGGAGCTGGGCGCGCCCTGGTGGTGCGGGCCGGTGATGACGCTCGCCATGATGGGCTGCTCGCTGGTGCTGACGGCCTGCTTCTTCGCCTGGGTGCCGCGCCGGCGGATGTGGTTCACGGCGCTCGGCGCGGGCACGCTCTACGGCTATCTGCTGCACGGCTTCCTGGTGAAGTTCGGTGACTACCGGGGCTGGTTCGAGCACCCGTGGCTGCACCGGCCGCTCGGCGAGATCACGGTGACCCTGCTGGCGGGGGCCGCCGTCACTCTGCTGTGCACCGGGCCGGTGCGGCGCGTGTTCCGGTTCGCGATGGAGCCGAGGATGGAGTGGGCGTTCCGGCAGGACGCGGCCGAGCTGGCCCGCGAGCGGCAGAAGCCGCGGGAGACGGCCGGGGTCTAGCCGGTCCGCTCAGGTCCCCGTTCCCGGCCCGGTCCCTGGCCGAGGAGGGCGCGCATGCGGGCGTACTTCTCGGTCAGTCGTCTGCGGGTCGGCCCGTCCAGGACGGCGAGGCGGTCCGGGTCGGCGTTGTGCGCCAGGTCGGCCTCCTTCACCAGCGGGGCGCCCGGGGTGGCGAGGATCCGGCGCGCGTACGCCTCCGGTGCCTCGCCGGGGCGCTTGGTGAGGGCGTCCACGATGGCCTTGGTACGCGGGGTCAGGGCGGCGGCGGCCAGCCGGTCGCGGGTGAGGGCGTCGTCCTCGACGGAGTCGTGCAGCCAGGCCGCCGCGATCTGATCCGCGTCGCCGCCGCGTGCGCGGACGCCTTCGGCGACGGCGGCGAGGTGCTCGGCGTACGGCCGCCCCGCCTTGTCGGTCTGGCCCTCGTGGGCGGCGCGGGCGAGGGCTTCCACCTCGGCGAGCGTGAGAGGGGTCATGGGGGCAGTGTCTCCCGCCGGGCGCGGCCGGGTCGTCCCGCGGTCGTGTTCCCCGGCGGGTCAGCGGTGGTTCGACGGGGGCTGGCGGCAGATGAGCAGGAGGGCCCGGTCGTCGTTGACGTCCTTCGCCACCGCCTCGATCAGGTGCCACGCGGCGCCGTGGAAGCCGCCGGAGACGTAGCGGTCGGCCTCGCCGGTGAGGCGGTCGATGCCCTCGACGATGTCGCGGTCGGAGGTCTCCACCAGGCCGTCCGTGAAGAGCATCAGGACGTCGCCGGGGCGCAGGGAGCCCTTCACGGGGTCGAACTGGGCGCCGTCGTACACCCCGAGCAGCGGGCCCTCGGCGGCCTTCTCCTCCCAGCGCCCGCTGCCCGCGCTCAGCTGGAGCCCCGGCGGATGTCCGGCGGAGTACAGCTCGTAGTCACCGGAGTCCAGGTCCAGGACCAGGTGGATGGAGGTGGCGAAGCCCTCCTCCCAGTCCTGGCGCAGCAGGTAGCCGTTCGCCGCGGGGAGGAAGGCGTGCGGGGGCAGGGAGCCGAGCAGGCCGCCGAAGGCGCCCGAGAGCAGCAGGGCCCGCGAACCCGCGTCCATGCCCTTGCCGGACACGTCCGTGAGGACGACCTCCAGGGTGCGCCCGCCGTTGGTGCGGGCCGCGACCACGAAGTCACCGGAGAACGACTGGCCGCCCGCCGGCCGCAGCGCCATCTCGTGGTGCCAGCCCTGCGGCAGTTTCGGCAGCTTGCTCTGCACCCGGATCCGCTCGCGCAGGTCGAACAGCATGGTGCCGCCGCGCCGCCAGGGCACGCCGACCCGGCTGCGGAACTGCGCGGTCAGCAGCCCGAAGAAGCCGCACGCGGCGACCACCAGGACGATGCCCGGGGTGACCCGGGAGGGGCCCTCGGTGTAGGGGCCGAGCCGTACCGACTCCACGATCAGCGCGGTGGCCGCCGCCGCGTACAGGCCGAGCAGGCTCGCCGGGCGCAGCAGCAGGCCGCCGGCGACGATCGGCAGCACCAGGGTGGCCGGTGAGCACCACACCGAGTCCAGCAGGGTCATGGCCGCGAGGACCGGGACGGTCAGCAGCAGGCCGGCGAAGGCGATCCAGTCCGAGCCGTCCCCGCGGAAGTAGTCCACGGCGCTTCTGCGCAGGCCGACGCGGACCCGGTGCCACTGCTTCTTCCACCGGGCCGTGAACGTCTCGGCCTTCGCGCGCCGCTGTCGTCCTGCTGCCATTAGTCCGGGACCCTATCCAGCGGACCGGCTGCTTGGCACGGGAGGTCCCACTTGTCCCCCCTGCGGGATTCCGCTCCGCCGTTCGCCGACCGGTTCGCCGGCGGTCCGCCGGGCTGCGGCCGGGGCGAAATTCGGTGGCTGGTCCCGCTTCGCCTTGATAGGCATGGTCCATGGGGACTGACCACGGAACCGAGTTGAAGCCGTTGCGCCCGGAGGAGTTCGACCGGTGGTGGGACCACCTGAACCGGGCCTTCGGCGGCCCGTCCTCGGCCGAGGAACGCGAACTGGACCGGTCCGTCACCGAGTTCGGCCGCTCCCTGGGCGTCTGGGACGGGGACACGCTCGTCGGTACGGGCGGGGCCGTCAGCTTCCGGATGACCGTGCCGGGCGGCGCGGTGGTGCCCACGGCCGGGGTGACGATGATCAGCGTGGCCGCGACGCACCGGCGGCGCGGGGTGCTGACGTCGATGATGCGGCGGCTGCTGGACGACGCGCGCGCCAAGGGCGAGCCGCTGGCCGCGCTGTTCGCCTCCGAACCCGCGATCTACGGCCGTTTCGGGTACGGCACGGCGACCTTCCAGCTCGGCGCCGAGATCGACACCGGCCGCGTCACCCTGGCGGTGCCGGCGGGCACCGACGAGGTCCGCGTGCGCTACGCGCCGCCCGACGGCGTCCTCGCGGAGTGCGAGGCGGTGTACGCGGCCCTGCTGCCCCGCCGCCCGGGCATGCTGGCCCGGCAGCCCGGCTGGGAGCGGGCCGCGCTGGTCGATCCGGAGAGCGGGCGGGAGGGTGCGTCGGCGCTGCAGTGCGTGGTCGCCGAGCGGGACGGCGAGGTCACCGGGTACGCGCGCTTCCGCACCAAGATGGGCTGGGGGCCGAGCGGTCACGACGGCACGGTGACCGTGGAGGACCTGGCCGCCCTCGATCCGGCGAGCGAGGCCGCGCTGTGGCGCTTCCTGTTCGGCATCGACCTGATGACGACGCTGAAGGTGCGGGCCCGGCCGGTCGACGACGCCTGGCAGCACCTGGTCTCCGACCTGCGCCGCTGTCTGCCGCAGCAGCGGGACGCCGGGTACGTCCGTCTCGTGGACGTGGGAGCGGCCCTGTCGGCCCGTACGTACCTCACGCCCGTGGACGTGGTGTTCGAGGTCGAGGACGCCTTCTGCCCCTGGAACGCGGGGCGGTGGCGGCTGACGGGCGACGCGAAGGGCGCGTCCTGCGAGCGTACGGCGGACGCGGCCGACGTCGCCCTGTCCGTGCGGGAGCTGGGCGCGGCCTACCTGGGCGGGGTGAGCCTGCTGTCGCTTGCGGCGGCCGGGCGGGTACGGGAGCTGGGGCCGGGGGCGCTGACGGAGGCGTCGGTGGCCTTCGGCTCACCGGTGGCCCCGTGGTTCCCGCACGGGTTCTAGGGCCTTCGTCCGCTCAGTGCCGCTGGCAGCCGGGGCACCAGAAGAGGTTGCGGGCGGCGAGGCCTGCGGTGCGGATCCCGCTGCCGCAGACGTGGCAGGGCAGGGTGGCGCGGCGGTAGACGTAGACCTCGCCGCCGTGGTCGTCCACGCGGGGCGGGCGGCCCATCGCCTCCGGGGTGTGCTCCGGGCGGACGGTGTCGATCCGGTTGTTCCGCACGCCCTCCCGCATCAGGTCCACCAGGTCGGCCCAGAGGGCGTCCCACTCGGCCGGGGTGATGTCCCGGCCGGCGCGGTAGGGGTCGATGCCGTGCCGGAAGAGGACCTCGGCGCGGTAGACGTTGCCGACGCCGGCGACGATCTTCTGGTCCATGAGCAGGGCGGCGATCGTCGTACGGCTGCGGGAGATCCTCCGGTACGCCGTGCCCGGGTCGGCGTCCTCGCGCAGCGGGTCGGGGCCGAGCCGGTCGTGGATCGCCTGCTTCTCGGCGTCCGTGATCAGGGCGCAGGTGGTGGGGCCGCGCAGGTCGACGTACGAGGTGCCGGTCGCGAGCCGCAGCCGGACGGTGTCGGTGGGCGGGGGCGCCGGGGCGTCGCCGAAGCCGACCTTGCCGAAGAGGCCCAGGTGGATGTGGATCCAGTCGGCGTCCCGGAAACCCAGGAAGAGGTGCTTGCCGTGGGCTTCGGTGGCGGTCAGCCCGGTACGGTCCAGGAGGGCGGCGGCGTCGGAGAACTTGCCCTGGGGGCTGGTGACGCGGGGCGCCGTGCCGAGGAAGCGTTCGGCGTAGTCCCGGGCCAGCCGGTGGATCGTGTGCCCTTCCGGCACGGCGGGGGTGTCCTTTCGGTTCTCCGCCCGACCGCCCACCCGTGCCGGGTGGGCGGGAGTGATCGGCGAGGCTACTGCTGGGGGTGGTGGGGCGGGATCGGCGGGAGGTCGCCCGTCGTCTCGTACGCCGCCAGCATGTCGATGCGGCGGATGTGACGCTGGTCACCGGAGAACGGGGTGTTCAGGAAGACCTCGACGAACTTGGTCGCCTCCTCCGTGCTGTGCATCCGCGCACCCACGGCCACCACGTTGGCGTCGTTGTGCTGGCGTCCGAGCGCCGCCGTCTCCTCGCTCCAGGCCAGCGCCGCGCGCACGCCCTTCACCTTGTTCGCGGCGATCTGCTCACCGTTGCCGGAGCCGCCGATCACGATGCCGAGGGCGTCCGGGTCCGCGGCCGTCCGCTCCGCGGCGCGGAGGCAGAAGGGCGGGTAGTCGTCCTGGGCGTCGTAGATGTGCGGCCCGCAGTCGACGGGCTCGTGGCCGGCGGCCTTCAGCCACTCGGCGAGGTGGTTCTTGAGTTCGTAGCCCGCATGGTCGGAGCCGAGGTACACGCGCATGCCACGAGTGTGACACGCCCGTTTCCGGGCAGCAGCCCCGGGTGTCGAGGATTGATCGACAGGAAAGCTGTGAGCCAGGCCATAGATCCTCAAGGAAACCTCAAGTAACAATCCGGATTCAGAGGTTCCCGAATTCGTTCGCCTCGGATTCACTGGACCGACTCGTACACCGCTCGTACGGGCAGCTTCACCTGGCGCAAAGGAAATCCGTCCATGACCCCTGGTTCGGGCCTCCAAGCAGGACTGAAAAACCGCCATCTGACGATGATCGCGATCGGTGGTGTCATCGGAGCCGGCCTCTTCGTCGGTTCCAGCTCGGGCATCGCCACCGCGGGACCCGGCATCCTCCTGTCGTACGCCCTCGTCGGCACGCTCGTCGTGCTCGTGATGCGCATGCTCGGCGAGATGTCCGCGGCCAATCCGACCTCCGGCTCCTTCTCCGCGCACGCCGACCGTGCGCTGGGCCGCTGGGCCGGGTTCTCCATCGGCTGGCTCTACTGGTTCTTCTGGGTCGTCGTGCTCGCCGTCGAGGCGACCGCCGGCGCGAAGATCCTCGAAGGCTGGATCCCGGCCGTCCCGCAGTGGGGCTGGGCGCTCATCGTGATGATCGTGCTGACCGCGACCAACCTGGTCTCCGTCGGCTCCTACGGTGAGTTCGAGTTCTGGTTCGCCGGCATCAAGGTCGTGGCGATCGGCGCGTTCATCGTCGTCGGTCTGCTCGCCGTGTTCGGCGTGCTGCCGGGCGTGGACGCCGAGAAGGCATCCTTCGGCAACCTCACCTCGCACGGCGGCTTCCTGCCGCACGGGCCGGGCGCGATCCTCACCGGTGTCCTGCTGGTCGTCTTCTCCTTCATGGGCAGCGAGATCGCCACCCTGGCGGCCGGCGAGTCCGAGGACCCGCAGCGTGCGGTCACCAAGTCCACCAACAGCATCATCTGGCGGATCGGCGTCTTCTACCTCGGCTCGATCCTGATCGTGGTCTCGCTGCTGCCGTGGAACGACCCGTCCATCAAGAAGGACGGCTCCTACGTCGCCGCCCTGGACTCGCTGGGCATCGCGCACGCCGGTCAGATCATGAACTTCATCGTGCTGACCTCGGTGCTGTCCTGTCTGAACTCCGGCCTGTACACGGCCTCCCGCATGGCCTTCTCGCTCGGCGAGCGGGGCGACGCGCCGAAGGCGTTCGCCCGCGTCAACAGCCAGGGCGTGCCGATGGCGGCGATCCTCGCGTCGGTCGTGTTCGGCTTCGTCGCCGTCTTCTTCAACTACCTGTCCCCGGACAAGATCTTCCTCTTCCTCGTCAACTCCTCCGGCGCGGTGGCCCTGTTCGTGTGGCTGGTCATCTGCTTCTCGCAGCTGCGGATGCGGAAGATCATCCAGCGCGAGGCACCGGAGAAGCTCGTCGTGCGGATGTGGCTGTACCCGTACCTGACCTGGGCGACGGCCACGCTGATCGTGGGCGTGCTGGTGTACATGCTGTTCGACACCGAGCACGACGGCCGGGAGACCGTGCTGCTGTCGCTGCTGGTCGCGGCGGTCGTGCTGGTGATCGCCGTGGTGAAGGAGCGGATCCGGGCGGGCCGCCCGGCTCCGGCGGCCGAGGCACCGGCCGACAAGGTGTCCGTCGGCTGACCCGACCCGCACCGGCAGGGCCGCATGACCTGACGCAACCGTCAGGCTGTGCGGCCCTGTGGCGTTCCCGGACCCGGGACCACCGCCCGCCCCGTGGCACGTAGGGTCCGGGTGGGGGCGGCCGGCAGCACCGCGAGGAGCCTGGGATCTCCCTGCGTGAGCGGCGGTCGACGCGACGGCCGAGCCGTGCGGGCCGGAGCGGGGGTGCGCGGAGCGCGGGCGGGGCCGTGCTGGTCGGTGCTGGTGAGCGGGGGGCGCCGAGCGCGAGCGGGGCCGTGCGAGCCGGCGCTGGTGAGCGGGGGGGGCGCCGCGCGCGAGCGGGGCCATGCGAGCCAGTGCTGGAGAGCGGAGGTGCGCCGAGCGCGAGCGGGGCCATGCGAGCCGGTGCTGGCGAGCGCGGGTGCGCCGAGCGCGAGCGGGGCCATGCGAGCCGGTGCTGGCGAGCGCGGGTGCGCCGAGCGCGAGCGGGGCCGTGCGGGCCAGTGCTGGCGAGCGGAGGTGCGCCGAGCGCGGGCAGGGCCATGCGAGCCAGTGCTGGTGAGCGGGGGGCGCCGAGCGCGAGCGGGGCCGTGCGAGCCGGCGCTGGCGAGCGGAGGTGCGCCGCGCGCGAGCGGGGCCATGCGAGCCAGTGCTGGAGAGCGGAGGTGCGCCGAGCGCGGGCAGGGCCATGCCGGCCAGTGCTGGTGAGCAGAGGTGCGCCGCGCACGGGCGGGGCCGTGCTGGTCGGTGCTGGCGAGCGGAGGTGCGCCGAGCGCGAGCGGGGCCGTGCGGGCCAGTGCTGGTGAGCGCGGGTGCGCCGCGCACGGGCGGGGCCGTGCTGGTCGGCGCTGGTGAGCGGAGGTGCGCCGCGCGCAAGCGGGGCCGTGCGGGCCAGTGCTGGTGAGCGGAGGTGCGCCGCGCGCGAGCGGGGCCGTGCGAGCCGGAGCGGGGGGGGCGCCGCGCGCGAGCGGGGCCGTGCGAGCCGGAGCGGGGGGGCGCCGCGCGCGAGCGGGACCATGCAAGCCGGCGCTGGTGAGCAGAGGTGCGCCGCGCGCGGGCGGGGGGCCGTACGCCTCGGGCGGTTGCCGGCGTGGGTGCCGGCGGCCGGGAAACAGGGGCACGGCCCCGGAAAGCGCAAGAGGCCCGCCCGGGTCCGGGACCCGGCGAGCCTCTGGGGCGGGAAGCAGCGCGTCAGCGCTTGTCGGCGAGCTTCCACGCGGTGGGCAGCAGGCCCATCGCCAGGGCCGCCTTCACGGCGTCGCCGATCAGGAACGGGGTGAAACCGGCGGCGAGGGCCTGGGAGGCGGACAGGTCGGCGGCGTAGGCCAGGTACGGCACGCCGATCGCGTAGATGATCGCCTCGCCCAGCAGCATCGTGCCGGCCATGCGCAGCACCGAGCGGTCGGCGCCGCGGCGGGCCAGGGCGCCCACGACGGTGGACGCCAGCAGCATGCCGAGGATGTAGCCGAAGGAGACGGAGACTCCGGAGGTGGCGTGGGCGAACCACGGCACACCGGCGAGTCCGGCGAGCGCGTACACGGCGAGCGCGGCGAGGCCCCGGCTCGCGCCGAGCGCCGTGCCGACCAGCAGGGCGGCGAAGGTCTGGCCGGTGACCGGCACCGGGGAGCCCGGGACGGGCACGGCGATCTGGGCGGCCAGGCCGGTGAGCGCGGCGCCGCCGAGCACGAGCGCCGCGTCCCGGACGCGGGACGCGGGGAGCAGGTCGGCGAGTACCTCGCGGGGGCGGGCGGTGGCGGCAGCGGTGCTCATGGGTACTCCGCGGGTGACGGGGACATGCTGGGACACGGTGACGCTATCCCAGCCCCGGCGGGCCGATCACCGTCAGCGCTCGACAAAGGACGGAACGCGAGCTTGGTGGGCTCCGGACAAAGGGTGCCGGTTACACAGGTCCGGTCGTGACCCTGCTCACAGAGGCGGGGACGTGCAGGTCACTCGGCCGGTCACCGGGAGCGCTGTGGAATCCCGCCAAACGCCTCCGGGTCGTCTGGCCGGATTCACCGTTCCTGCCCTACCCTTCCAGCCATGGTTGCCCAGGCCCGGAATCTCACCTCGCGTCGCTATGTCGACCTGCGACGCCAGGGCACGGCCACCTGTCGCCGCCCCGGGTAGGGGCGGGCTCCGGCGCGCCTCTGTCCTCCGAGACGTGTCGGCCCCGTTCCAGAGGACGGTCCTCATGCCCCGTAGCGCGGTTCCCACCCTGCCCTCCCCCGTTCCGCGTGCCGCCGACAGCGACCGGCGGCGCACCAGCGCCAGTGTCGTGCTGCGCTCCGTGCTGGAGCACGGGCCGGTGGCGCGCAGCACCATCGCCCGGCTGACCGGGCTGTCGCCCGCGTCCGTGACCGAGCACTGCGCCCGGCTCGCCGAGCGGGGCCTGATCCGGGAGTCGGCCGCGCCCCGCCGCTCCAACGGGATGGGCCGCCCGCACGTGCCCGTCGACCTGGACGCCTCCCGCTTCCTGGTCGCCGGGGTGCACGTGGCCGTGCCGTACACGACGGTGGCGCTGCTGGATCTGCGCGGCCGGGTGGTGGCACAGCGGGAGCTGCGGCACGAGCGGACCGAGCCGGGCCGGGTGCTGGCGCGGGCGTCCGAGGGGCTCGCGGGGCTGCTGGCCGGGATGCCGGACCGGCGCCCGCTGGGGGTCGGGGTGGCGGTGGGCGGCTGGGTGGACCGGGAGACGGGCACCGTGGTCGAGCACGAGCTGCTGGGCTGGCGGGACGTGCCGGTGCGGGAGCTGCTCGGTGCCCGCACCGGCCTGCCGGTCGAGGTGGACGGGCACGCGCGGGCGCTGGTGCACGGGGAGCGGCTGTTCGGGCGGGCCCGGGGCAGCCGGAGCGTGCTGCACCTGTTCGTGGGCAACGTGGTGGACGCCGCCTTCGCCACCCATGCCGAGGTGCACTACGGGCCCCGGTCCGCGGCCGGTGCGATCGCCCATCTGCCGGTGCCGGGCGGCACCGAGCCGTGCGCGTGCGGCCGTACCGGCTGCCTCCAGGTGGAGTTGAGCGAGCGGACGCTGTGCCGGCGGGCGCGGGCGGCCGGGGTGATCGGCTCGGCCAACCCGATGCACGTGGTGGCCGCGGCGGCGAGCGGGGACCCGGTGGCCCGGCGGCTGCTGGCGGACCGGGCCCGGACGACGGGGCGGGCGGCCGGGCTGCTGCTGGACGTGCTGAACCCGGAGACGGTCGTGGTCACCGAGGTCGGTGTCATGCACTTCGAGGACTGCCTGGAGGCACTGCGGGAGGCGGTCGGCCCGGAGCGTTCCGCCGCCGTCGTGCCGACGAGTTTCCCGGATTCCGTGCTGGCGGTGGCGGGCGGATCGGTCGTCCTGGACGCACTGTTCCGGGATCCGCTGGGTGCGTCACCTCAGGGTATTTAATTCAGAAACTCGGAATGTTGACAGGGGGCGAGCATGACCGGGAACATCCTGGTCATGAGCTCCTTCACCAGCTGTCGCACCTTCTGTTGCTGACATATTGCCGCGCATGAAGCGCGTGTTTCCCGCTGTGTGAGCTCCTCTTCCCCGGCCTTGTCCGCCGGAATTCCTCCTGCCTTCCCCGCCTTTTCCCGCTCTTTTTCTCCTGGGAGTCCTCCCATGCACCGTCGTGCCTTTCTCACCTCCGTTTTCGGCGCGTCCGCCGCCGTGGCCGGCCTGTCCGGCTGCGCGCAGGGCGACGCCGCCGCCGACACCAGCGGAGCCGCCACCAAGCCGCTCGCCGCCAAGGTCCCGGCCGGCACCAGACTGAAGATCGCCTCCTATCTGGGCCAGCAGCAGCTGCAGTTCAGGCTGGCGAAGCTGCCCGAGCTGCCGTTCACGGTGTCCGACTGGGTGAACATCGGGGCGGGCCCGGACGTGATCAACGCGTTCCGCGCCAAGTCCCTGGACCTCGCCAACAACGCCGGCATCCCGCCGATCCAGGCCCACTACCAGGGCTACGACGCGAAGATCGTGGCGATCGACATCACCCGCAAGCCGAACTACCTCTTCGCCACCAAGCCCGGCAGCGACGTGCGCACGGTGGCGGACTTCAAGGGCAGGAAGCTCGCGTTCTCCCAGGGCCAGGCGCAGGGTGTGGTGCTGCTGCGGGCGCTGAAGAAGGCGGGCCTGGCCTACGACGACGTGAAGCTGGTCCCGCTGACCAGCAACCAGTTCTTCACCGCCCTGCAGTCCGGTCAGGTGGACGTGGCGCCGCTCGCCATCAGCCAGGCGCCCGCCTATCTGAAGCAGTACGGGCCCAAGGGCGCCCGCGCCATCCCCACCGACGTCGTCGACCTGCTCAACCTGCTGTGGGCCCCGCAGTCCGTGCTGAACGACCCGGCGAAGGCCGCCGCGATCGCCGCCTACATCCCGCAGTGGGCCAAGGGCCAGGTGTGGCAGTACGAGCACCCGGACGTGTGGGACGAGGAGTTCTACGTCAAGACGCAGAACCTCACCCTCGCCCAGGCCCGGGGCATCACCGAGCTGGCCAACAAGCCGCTCTTCCCGCCCTCCTGGGACGAGGCCATCCGCTGGGAGCAGCAGACCGCCGACCTGCTCGCCGAGGGCGGCTTCGTGAAGAAGTTCGACGTGTCCTCGCTGTTCGACCACCGCTTCGAGGCCATCGCCGCCAAGGCCGTACCCGAGGAGTACCGGAGGTGACCGCCGTGACCACGACGACGACGGCCGTGGCGGCGCCGGCCGCCGGGGAACTCCCCCAGGTCCGCAGGCGCCGCCGGCTGTCCCCCGGCCGCCGGCTGCCTGCCGCCCGGCTGGCCGGCCCGCTGGCGCTGCTCGCCGCGTGGGCCGCCGCCTCGGCCGCCGGAGCCCTCGACCCGGGGGCGATCCCGGCGCCCTGGACGGTGCTGCGGACGGCCGGCCACCTGTGGACGGACGGCACACTGCCCACCGACGTGCTGACCTCGCTGCAGCGGGCCGGCTACGGCTTCGCGATCGGCCTGACCGCCGGGGTGCTGCTCGCGCTCGTCTCCGGTCTGAGCCGGGCCGGGGAGGCGCTGATCGACGGGACCGTGCAGCTCAACCGGGCGATCCCCACCCTCGGTCTGATCCCGCTGTTCATCCTCTGGCTGGGCATCGGCGAGACCTTCAAGATCGCCATCATCGCGATCGTCGTCTACGTACCGATCTATCTGAACACGCACGCCGCGCTGTCCGGCATCGACAGCCGGTTCGTCGAACTCGCCGAGGTGCAGGGCCTGTCGCGGCTCGGCTTCGTCCGCCAGGTCGTGATCCCCGGCGCGCTGCCCGGATTCTTCGTGGGACTCCGGCTCGGCGTGACCGGCTCCTGGGTGGGCCTGGTGGTCCTGGAACAGATCAACGCGACCAGCGGCCTCGGCTACATGATGTTCCAGGCGCAGAACTACGGCCAGAGCGACGTCATCCTGGTCGGCCTGCTCATCTACGGCGTCTTCGGCCTGGTCTCCGACAGCGTGGTCCGACTCATCGAACGGAGGGTGCTGCCGTGGCGCCGCACACTCGGCAACTGACCCGGCCCGCCGTGCGGCTGCGCGGCCTGACCCGCTCGTTCGGGGGCCGTACGGTCCTCGACGGCATCGACCTGGACCTGCCCGCCGGGCAGTTCACGGCACTGCTCGGGCACAGCGGCTCCGGCAAGTCGACCCTGCTGCGCGCGATCGCCGGCCTGGACCACGGGGTGGCGGGCGAGGGGCGGCTGACGGCGCCCGAGCGGGTGTCGGTCGTCTTCCAGGACTCGCGGCTGCTGCCCTGGCGGCGGGTGCTGGACAACGTCCTGCTCGGCCTGGACGGCAAGGACGCCGGGGAACGCGGCCGGGCGGCCCTGACGGAGGTCGGCCTGGGCGGCCGGGAGCGGGCCTGGCCGGGTGAACTGTCCGGCGGCGAGGCCCAGCGGGCGGCGCTCGCCCGCTCCCTGGTGCGCGAGCCGGAACTGCTGCTGGCCGACGAGCCGTTCGGCGCGCTGGACGCGCTGACCCGGATCCGGATGCACTCCCTGCTGCGGGAGCTGTGGCAGCGCCACCGGCCCTCGGTGCTGCTCGTCACCCACGACGTGGACGAGGCGATCGTGCTCGCCGACCGGGTCCTCGTCCTGGACTCCGGCCGCATCGGCCTCGACCTGACCATCGACCATCCCCACCCGCGCTCCTACCGGGAGCCGGTGCTGGGCGAGTACCGCGAGCGGCTGCTGGCCGCCCTGGGTGTCACGGAGGACCACCGGTGACCACGAGGAAGCTCCACCTGAACGCGTTCCTGATGAACACCGGCCACCACGAGGCGTCGTGGCGGCTCCCGGAGAGCGACCCGTACGCCCACGTGGAGCTGAGCCACTACGTCCACCTGGCCCGGACCGCCGAGCGCGGCACGTTCGACTCCCTGTTCCTGGCCGACGGCCCCCAGCTGTGGGGCAGCCTCGCCCAGCGGCCGGCCGGCGCCCTGGAGCCGCTCACCCTGCTGACCGCGCTGGCGACGGCGACCGAGCACATCGGTCTGATCGCCACCGCCTCCACCTCCTACAACTCCCCGTACAACCTGGCCCGCAGGTTCGCCTCGCTGGACATCGTCAGCGGCGGCCGGGCCGGCTGGAACATCGTCACCACCGCCGGCGCGGAGGCCGCCCGGAACTTCGGGCTCGACGCGGAGCCGGCGCACGCCGAGCGGTACGCGCGCGCCGCCGAGTTCCTGGACGTGGCCCTGAAACTGTGGGACAGCTGGGAGGACGACGCGATCGTCGCCGACAAGGCGGCCGGCGTCTGGGGCGACGACAGCAAGATCCACCCGCCCCGGCACCAGGGGACGTACTTCAGCGTCGAGGGCGCCCTCAACGTGCCCCGCACCCCGCAGGGCTACCCGCTGCTGGTGCAGGCCGGCTCGTCGGAGGACGGCAAGGCGTTCGCCGCCCGGTACGCGGAGGCGGTGTTCACCGCCCAGCAGACACTGGCCGGCGCGCAGGCCTTCTACGCCGACCTGAAGTCCCGTACCCGGGCCGCGGGCCGGGACCCGGAGCACGTGAAGGTGCTGCCCGGAATCGTCCCCGTGCTCGGGTCCACGCAGGCCGAGGCGCGCGCCGCCGAGCAGCTGCTGGAGGACCACATCGTGTACGAGCACGGGGTGGGCCGGCTGGAGAGCCTGCTGCAGCTGCCGGCCGGGACGCTGCGGCTGGACGGCCGGCTACCCGCCGACCTGCCGCCGGAGTCCGCCATCGAGGGGGCCAAGAGCCGCTACACGCTCGTGGTGGAGCTGGCCCGGCGCGAGCGGCTCACCGTGCGGCAGCTGATCGGCCGGCTCGGCGGCGGGCGCGGGCACCTCACCTTCGCCGGGACGCCCGAGCAGGTCGCCGGCCAGATCGAGACCTGGTTCACGCAGGGGGCCGCCGACGGCTTCAACATCATGCCGGCCGTGCTGCCCTCCGGTCTGGAGGCGTTCGTCGAGCACGTCGTACCCCTGCTGCGCGCCCGCGGTCTGCTGCGCACCGGGTACGGGCCGCGGCAGACCCTGCGCGAGCGCTACGGCCTGCCCCGCCCCGCCAACCAGTACCTGTCCCCCGCCCCCGCGCCCGCCCTCGTCTGAGAGGAACCCCCATGTCCATCGAGATCACCAAGGTCACCGCGCGTATCGGCGCCCGCGTCTCGGGCGTCGACATCTCCCGGCCGCTCGCCCCGGAGGAGGTCACCGCGGTCCGGGAGGCCCTGAACGTCCACAAGGCGCTCGTCTTCGACGACGTGCGCCTGGACGACGCCGGCCAGCAGGCCTTCGCCCGCCACCTCGGCGACCTGACCACGGCCCACCCGACGGTCGGTGCGGTCGACGGCGCCCCGAACGTGCTGCCGGTCGACAGCGAGCGGGGCCGCGCCAACCACTGGCACACGGACGTCACCTTCGTCCTCAACCCGCCGCAGGCCAGCACCCTGCGCTCGCTCACCGTCCCGCCGTACGGCGGGGAGACGCTGATCGCCAACGCGGCGGCGGCCTACCAGGACCTGCCCGAGCCGCTGCGCCGCCTGGCCGACACGCTGTGGGCGGAGCACACCAACGACTACGACTACGCGGTGCCGGACGAGGAGATCGACGAGGAGAAGGCCGCGCAGCGCGCCCAATTCACGTCGATCACGTACCGCACCGCCCACCCGGTGGTCCGCGTCCACCCGCTGACCGGGGAGCGCGGGCTGTTCGTCGGCGGGTTCGCGCAGCGGATCGCCGGCCTGTCCCTCGGCGAGTCCCGCAAGATCCTCGACCTGCTCCAGGCGTACGTCACCCGTCCGGAGAACGTGCTGCGCCACCGCTGGTCGGAGAACCAGCTGGTCCTCTTCGACAACCGCATCACCCAGCACTACGCCATCGACAACTACGACGGCCTGCCGCGCCGCCTGCACCGGGTGACCGTCGCCGGTGACGTCCCGGTCGGCATCGAGGGCAAGGAAAGCTACTCGATCGAAGGGGACGCCTCCCACTACACACCCGTGGCCGCGTAGCCGTATATTCACGGACCGTACGACAAGGTGTCCGGATAGTGGGCGGTCCCTTCGCGTGAGCGGACGGGCCGCCCACACTGGCGGGGTTTTTGCCCGCCCATTGCCCTGGTGGAGCCGCGCCCATGCCCAGTAGTACGACCGAGGAGACACCGCCGCAGCAGCAGGCGGACGGATCCCTCTCCCATGGCCTCAAGCAGCGCCATCTGTCGATGATCGCCCTCGGCGGCGTGATCGGCGCCGGACTCTTCGTCGGTTCCGGTGCCGGCATCGCCGCCGCCGGCCCGTCCATCGTGATCGCCTACACCGTCTCCGGCCTCCTGGTGATGCTGGTGATGCGGATGCTCGGCGAGATGTCCGCCGTCTACCCGTCGTCGGGCTCCTTCTCGGCGCACGCCGAGCGGGCCATCGGCCCGTGGGCGGGCTTCGCCGCCGGCTGGTCGTTCTGGGTGCTGCTGTGCACGGCGGTCGGCCTGGAGGGCATCGGCGCCGCGCACATCGTCTCCGGCTGGCTGCCCGGCACGCCGGAGTGGATGTGGGTGGCCCTGTTCATGGTCGTCTTCTGCGGCACCAACCTGGCCGCCGTGAAGAACTTCGGCGAGTTCGAGTTCTGGTTCGCCGCGCTGAAGGTCGGCGCGATCAGCCTGTTCCTGATCCTGGGGGCCCTGGCCATCGCGGGCGTGCTGCCCGGCACGGACTCCCCCGGTGCCTCGCACCTCAGCCACTTCCTCCCGCACGGCAGCGAAGGCCTGATCATCGGCCTGCTGGCGTCCGTCTTCTCCTACGGCGGCATGGAGACGGTCACCATCGCCGCGGCCGAGTCGGAGAACCCGGTCAAGGGCGTGGCCTCCGCCGTGCGCACCGCGATGTGGCGCATCGCCCTGTTCTACATCGGCTCCATGCTGGTCGTCGTCACCCTGGTCCCGTGGGACTCCAAGGACGTCGTCGAGAAGGGCCCGTACGTCGCCACGCTCGACCACCTCGGCATCCCCGGCGCCGGCCAGCTGATGAACGTCGTCGTGCTGGTCGCCCTGCTCTCGGCGATGAACGCCAACATCTACGGCTCCTCGCGCATCGCCTTCTCCCTGGTCGAGCGCGGCCAGGGCCCGAAGGTGCTGGCGAAGCTGTTCGGCGGGGTCCCGCGGATCGCGGTGCTCGTCTCCTGCGTCCTCGGGTTCGTGTGCGTCCTGCTCAGCTACTGGAGCCCGAACGGCGCCTTCAAGTGGCTGCTGAACATGATCGGCGCGGTCATCCTGGTCGTCTGGATCTTCATCGCGGTGTCCCAGCTGATGCTGCGCCGCCGCATCGAGCGCGAGGCCCCGGAGAAGCTGGTCGTGCGCATGTGGGCGTTCCCGTGGCTGACCTGGCTCGCGCTGGCCGGCATGGCCGGGATCTTCGTCCTGATGGCCCGTGAGTCGGACACCCGGGTGCAGCTGTACTCGACGGGCCTGATGACGCTGATCCTGGCGGCCGTCGGCTACGCCCGGCAGCGGATGCGCGCCCGGCGCTGACCGCCGTACCGTCCGGCGAAGGCCCCCACGTGTGTCACGTGGGGGCCTTCGTGGTGCTCGGGCTCCCCGCCGCCGTGAAAGGTGAGAAGACGATCACGAGGGGCAGGCGCCTTATTGCGACCTTGTTGCAATTGCAGTTTAGCAGCAGGTAGGGAGGTTGAGGGCGAGCAGCGCGGTCTGCTCGCCGTCGATCCGCAGCTCGGTCAGCGCCGCGTTCCGCAGCTGCGGCAGGACCCGGCGGTACTCGGACAGCGGGATGCCCAGCAGGGAGCACAGCACCAGGCGGAGCAGGGTGTTGTGGGCGACGACCAGGACCCGCTCGCCGGGGTGGGCGGCGGCGATCCGGCGCAGCGCCGCGGTGCCGCGTGCCGCCGCCGCGCGGGGGTCCTCGGCGCCGGGGAACGGGTGCCCCACCGGATCCGCGCGGTACGCCTCCGCCGCGGCCGGGTCGTCCACCGCGAACTCCGCGAGCGTACGGCCCTCCAGCACGCCGAAACCGCACTCGCGCAGGCCGGCCTCGCGGCGCGGGACGAGCCCGAGGGCCCGGCAGGCCGGCTCGGCGGTGACGACCGCCCGGGACAGGGGCGAGGTCCACACCGCGTCCACCGGGTGCCCGGCGGCCCACCGCCCCAGCGCCTCGGCCTGGTCGCGCCCGGTGTCCGTCAGGGCCACATCGCTCACACCGGCGTACCGGTTCTCGGCGTGCCACACGGTCTGGCCGTGCCGGGCCAGCAGGAGGGTGGTGGGAGTCATGGGCAGCAGTATCCCGGGCGGAGCGCCCCTCACAGCCGCGCCCGCGCGTGCGCGGCCACCGGGTGCGGCAGCCACCCCCGCGCCTCCAGCTCCCCCACCAGCCGGGCGTAGGGCTCGGTGAAGCGGGCGGTGCGGCCGGGGCGGGGCTCGACCGTGGTGCCGGGGCGCACCATCGCCTCGGCCACCGCGGCGAGCGTCGGCCCCGCCCCGGTGCCGTACGCGGCCAGGGCGGCCATGCCCAGCGCCGGCTCGGTGCGGGCCGGGACGTGCAGCGGCCGGCCCAGGACGTCGGCGCGCAGCTGGGTCCAGTAGGCGCTGCGGGCGCCCCCGCCGGTGGCGGTGAGGGTGCCGTCGAGGGGGGCGCCCAGGTGGTGGAGGTAGTCCAGGCAGAGGCGTTCGGTGAAGGCCACGCCCTGGAGGAGGGCCGCCCACAGGTCGGCGTCCGACACCGGGTCGCCGAGCAGCAGGGAGGTGGCCCGCGGGGCGAGGAAGGGGAAGCGTTCACCGGGCGAGACGAGCGGATAGGCGACCGCGGCCGAGGGCTCGAAGGCGGCGGCGCGGGCGTCCAGCGCGGCCGGGTCCGCGCCCGGGAAGCGGGCCGTGAGCACGCCGGCGCCGACGCTGGAGGCCCCGCCCGGCAGCCAGGTGCCGTCGGGCGCGCGGTGGTTGTAGACCACCCCGGCCGGGTCGGACACCGGCCGCGCGGCGGCGCCCTTGAGGACCAGTGTCGTCCCCAGCACCGAGTTCCAGGCGCCCTCGCGCAGCGCGCCGGCGGCGATCTGGGCGGCGCAGCCGTCGGTCATGCCGGCGACGACGGGCGTGCCGGCCGGGATCCCGGTGGCCCCGGCGGCGGCCGGGCAGACCTCGCCGAGCCGGGTGCCGGGCCGCACCACCTCCGGGAGGACGCCCGCGGGCAGTCCGGTGAGGTCGGGCCACGCCTCGCGGTGCAGGTCGTAGGCCGTCTTCAGGGCGTGGCTGGAGTCGCTGGGCACCGGGCGGCCCACCAGCCGGGCGGTGATCACGTCCGGCTGGTGGGCGACCCGGCCCGGGCCGTGCGCGCCGACCAGCCAGCGCACCTTGGGCAGCGCCCAGGTGTCCTGCACCGCGAGCCCGGCGGAGCGCAGCCGGCCCGCCTCGGCGGCGGCCCGCCCGTCGTCGTACATCAGCGCGGGGCTCACCGGCCGGCCGCCGTCGTCCGTGAGCAGCACGGTCCCGGACGTCCCGCACACCGCGACCCCGGCCACCCGGACCCGCGCCCCGGCGAGCGCCGCCCGGCAGGCCGTGCCCACCGCCGCCCACCACTCCAGGGGGTCCTGCTCATGCCGCACCCCCTCCCGGCGTCCCCGGGTGAGCGGCACCGCACCGCTGCCGGACACCCTGCCGTCGGCCGTCACCAGCAGCGCCCGCGCCCCCTGCGTGCCGAGGTCGACCCCGAGCCACGCCTCATCCATCCGAACCTCCGCTTCTCGCGACCGGTCCTGTGAACTTCCCACGCTCCTTCGAGATTTCCCCCTGATTTCCCCGTGCGCAAGGGATTGACGGCGTGTCAGCCGCGATACACCCTCTGTTGCCGGGCCGACTCGCACGGTGAACCGCCCGGCCCCACCGCCCCGCCGACGAAAGGTCCCGGATGGACAAGGCACCGCAGGGTCCCGTGGCCCGGCAGGCCGCCCTGGCCGGCCTCGTCCTCGCCGAGGGCTCGGCGAGCGCGGCGGAGCTGGCCGAGCGGTTCGGGGTCAGCCTGATGACCATCCACCGGGACCTGGACGAGCTGGAACGGCAGGGCGTCGTACGGAAGTTCCGCGGCGGGGTGACCGCGCAGCCGTCGGGGGTGTTCGAGTCGAACGTGCAGTACCGGCTGAAGACCATGCGCCCGCAGAAGGCCGCCCTCGCCGAGCGGGCGGTGCGGCAGATCGAACCCGGCATGGCCGTCCTGCTGGACGACTCCACCTCCGCCCTGGAGATAGCGCGCCGGCTGCGGCTCGGCGGGATCACCCCGCTCACCGTCGTCACCAACTTCCTGGAGGCGATCAACCTCCTCGCCGAGCAGCGGGGCATCCGCCTGGTGGCGCTCGGCGGCGACTACGACCCGCTGCACTCCTCCTTCCTCGGGGTGTCCTGCGTGGAGGCCGTCGGCCAGCTCCGCGTCGACGTCGGCTTCGTGTCCACCTCGGGCGTGCACGGCGGCCACGCCTACCACCAGGAGCAGCACATCGTCTCGGTGAAGCGGGCGATGCTCGACATCGCCGCCCGGAACGTGCTGCTCGCCGACCACACCAAGCTGGGCCGGGTCGCCCTGCACCGGGTGGCCCCGCTGTCCCGCTTCGACCTGCTGCTGGTGGACGACGGGGCCGCCCCCGAGGCACTGCGCGACCTGGACGAGCACAAGGTGCGCTACGAGGTGTGCGCCACCGCGGCCGAGACGGGAGACCCCCTGCGATGACCTCCGGTGGAATGCGTGTGGTGGCCGCCGGCGACCACTTCGTCCTGCCGTCCCTGATCACGGCCGCGCTCGCGGCGGAGACCGACTGCGCGGTGCGGGAGCTGACCCTGGGCTGGCCGCTGGAGCCGTTCGGGCCGGTGGCCGAGGTGAGCGAGGCGAGCGACGCCGAGGACGAGCTGATCGCGGCCCTCGACGGCGCCGAGGTGCTGGTCACCCAGATGGCACCGGTCACCGAACGCGTCCTCGCCGCCTGCCCGGAGCTGCGGCTGGTCGTCGTCTGCCGGGGCGGACCGGTCAACGTCAACCTGGAGGCGGCCGGGCGGCACGGCGTGCGGGTGTGCTTCGCGCCCGGCCGCAACGCCGCCGCCACCGCCGAGTTCACCGTCGGCCTGCTGCTCGCCGCCCTGCGCCGCATCCCGCAGGCCCACGACCTCCTGGCCCGGCAGGGCAGTTGGGCCGGTGCGTCGTACTACACCTACGAGGACAGCGGCCTGGAGCTGGAGGACCTGCCGGTCGGGCTCGTCGGCTACGGCGCGGTCGGCAGCCGGGTCGCCCGGGTGCTGTCCGCGTTCGGGGCGCGGGTGATGGTGTACGACCCGTACGTGCGCGGCGAGGTGCACGGGCTGCGCCTGTCGTCGCTGGACGACCTGCTGCGCCGCTCCCGTGTCATCACCCTGCACGCCCGGCTCACCGCCGAGACCCGCGGTCTGCTCGGCGCCCGGGAGCTGGCGCTGCTGCCGCCGGGCGCGGTGGTGGTCAACGCGGCCCGGGGCCCGCTGCTGGACGAGGACGCGCTGTGCGACGCGCTGGCCGCAGGGCGGCTGTCGGCGGCGGCCCTGGACACCTTCGCCCGCGAACCGCTGCCGGCGGACTCCCGGCTGCGCGCGCTGTCCGACCGCGTGGTGCTCACCCCGCACCTGGGCGGCGCCAGCCGCGCGGTGGCGGAGAAGGCCGCCCGGATCGCCGCCGCCGAAGTGGGCCGGTGGGCCCGCGGGGAGCCCCTCGCGCATTGTCTGACCTGATTCCCCGGGAGGCTTGGCATGTTCGTCGGGATCGATGTGGGGACCTCGTTGGTGAAGGCCGCCGCCTTCGACCGGGGTGGGCGGCAACTGGCCGTCGAGGCACGGCCGGTGCACCTCGACGTGCGGCAGGGGGCCGTGGAGCAGGAGATGCGGGAGGTGTACGCGGCCGTCGTCGGTGTGCTGCGGACGCTGACCGCGCGGCTGGCGGCGCCCGTGGAGCTGGCCGGGCTGACCGGGCAGGGCGACGGGGTCTGGCTGGTGGACGCGGCGGGCCGCCCGGTGCGGCGGGCGCTCTCCTGGATGGACGGTCGGGCGCACGAACTGGTGGACCGGTGGCTGGCGGACGGCACCTTCGAGGCCGTCTTCCGGCGCACCGGCGGCGCGATGTTCCCGGGCTGCCCGGGACCGCTGCTGGCCTGGCTGGACCGGCACGAACCGGAGGCGCTGGACGCCGCCGCTGCGGCCGTCTACTGCAAGGACATGGTGTTCCAGCGGCTGACCGGTGCCGGGCGGGCGGTGACGGACGTGTCGGACGCGTCGATGCCGTTCCTGGACCCGCGCTCACGGTCGTACGACGACGGGGTGGTGGAGCTCCTCGGCCTCGGCCACCGGCGCGGGCTGCTCCCGGACATCGGCGATCCGATCTCGACCGGCGAGGCGGGCGGCGAGGGGCTGCCCGCCGGGACCCCGCTGGCGAACGGCCCGTACGACCTGGCCGCCTGCGCGCTCGGCGCCGGGGTGACCGCGCCCGGCGACGGCCTGCTGATCGTGGGCACGTGTCTGGCGAGCCTGGTCGCCACCACCGAGCTGGACCTGGACGGCGAACCGGCGGGGCTGTACATCTCCACCGACCGGCCCGGCCACTGGCTGCGCGCGATGCCCGCGATGGTCGGCACGGCGGCGCTCGACTGGGTGCTGCGCACGACGGGGGTCCGGCACGAGGAGCTGGAGGACCTGCTGGCCGCCGCCCCGCCGGGCTCGTCGGGGGTGCGGGTGCTGCCGTACTTCGCGCCGTCCGGTGAGCGGGCGCCCTTCGTGGAGCCCGGGCTGCGGGCCGAGCTGCTCGGGGTCTCGCTGGAGACGCGCCCCGCCGACCTGGTCCGGGCCACCTGCGAGGGCATCGGCTACGCGGCCCGGCACTGCCTGGAGGCGGCGGGCCTGACCGGTTCGCTCGCGGTGTGCGGCGGCGGCACCCGCAGCCTCGCCTGGACGGGCCTGCTGGCGGATGTGCTGGGCCGGCCGCTGAAGATGGTGGAGGGCGAGGTCGGCGCGCGGGGCGCGGTGCTCGCGGCCGCCGCCCGGTACGGCGTCCCCCTGGACACCGCCGCCTGGACCGGGCCGACCCGGGTGATCGAGCCGGACCCGGACCGGGTGGCGTACTACGCGAAGGGCTACGAGGAGCACCTGGAACTGCTGGCGGCGGCACGCGGACGGGCCCGGCGCTGAGCGCTCCGCGTCGCCGGGCCCGGTCAGACCAGGTTGCTGAAGTCCGGGCCCTTGGTGCGGGTGCGCTTGAGCTCGTAGAAGCCCGGCACGGAGGCCACGGCGAGGGTGCCGTCCCACAGGCGGGCCGCCTCCTCGCCCTGCGGGGCCGGGGTGACGACCGGGCCGAAGAAGGCGATCTGCTCGCCGTCGGGGCCGGGCACCGCGATGACGGGGGTGCCGACGTCCTGGCCGACCTTCTCGATGCCCTCCTTGTGGGAGGCGCGCAGCTCCGGCTCGTACGGCGTGGAGTCCCAGTGGTCCAGGAGGGACTCGGGCAGCCCCACGTCCTGCAGCGCGGCGGCCACGGCCGACTTCTCGGGGCCCTCGCCCTGGTTGTGGATGCGCGTGCCGAGCGCCGTGTAGAGGTCGCCGAGCACCTCCGGGCCGTGCTCCTGCCGGGCCGCGATGACGACGCGGACCGGGCCCCACGCCTTGGTCGCGAGCATCTCGCGGTACTCCTCGGGCAGCTCGTCGAGCCTGTCCTCGTTGAGCACGGCGAGGCTCATCACATGCCAGCGGACCTCGATGTCGCGGACCTTCTCCACCTCCAGCACCCAGCGGGAGGTCATCCAGGCCCAGGGGCACAGCGGGTCGAACCAGAAGTCGACGGGGGTCTTGTCCGACATGTCTCTCCTCGTCAGGAACTCTTTCCCCGGGAAACGCCGTGGTCCGCCCCGCCATTCCCCGTCCGCCCCGTCAGGAGCGCATGGCAGGATCGGTCCTGTTCAGCCGCCATCCACGTGATCACAAGGGAGTGCCGTCCGTGCCCGGTGAGAATCTGTCCCGCGACGAGGCCCGGGAGCGGGCCGCCCTGCTGTCCGTCGACGGCTACGAGGTGTCCCTGGACCTGCGGTCCGCCGTCGGCGACGCGGGCGGCGAGCCGCGCACGTTCCGCTCGGTGACCACCGTCCGCTTCCGCTGCAACGAGCCGGGTGCCGCCGGCTTCGCCGATCTGATCGCGCCGAGCGTGACGTCCGTCTCGCTGAACGGCCGGGACCTGGACCCGGGCGAGGTCTTCGACGGCTCCCGGATCGCGCTGGAGGACCTGGCCGCGGAGAACGAGCTGGTGGTGGACGCTCAGTGCGCCTACTCCCGCACCGGCGAGGGCCTGCACCGCTTCGTCGACCCGGAGGACGGCGAGGTCTACCTGTACACGCAGTACGAGCCGGCCGACGCCCGCCGGGTGTTCGCGAACTTCGAGCAGCCGGACCTGAAGGCGCCGTACCGCTTCGAGGTGCGGGCGCCCGAGGGGTGGACGGTGTGGAGCAACGGCGCCGGTGAACTCACGGACGGTGTCTGGCGGTTCGCGGAGACCAAGCCGATCTCGACGTACATCACGTGCGTGGTGGCGGGCCCGTACCACTATGTGACGGACTCCTACACGCGCACCTTCGAGGACGGCACGAAGCTGGAGATCCCGCTCGGCGCGATGTGCCGCAAGGGTCTCGCCCCGCACTTCGACGCCGACGACGTGTTCCTGGTGACGAAGCAGGGCCTGGACTTCTTCCACGACCACTTCGACCACCCGTACCCGTTCGGGAAGTACGACCAGGCGTTCGTGCCCGAGTACAACCTGGGTGCGATGGAGAACCCGGGTCTGGTGACCTTCCGCGAGGAGTACATCTTCCGCGGGAAGGTGACGCAGGCGTCGTACGAGGCGCGGGCCAACGTCATCCTGCACGAGATGGCGCACATGTGGTTCGGCGACCTGGTCACCATGGAGTGGTGGGACGACCTGTGGCTCAAGGAGTCCTTCGCGGACTTCATGGGCACGTTCGCCAACGTGGGCGCGACCCGCTTCAAGGACGCGTGGACCACCTTCGCCAACCGCCGCAAGGCCTGGGCGTACCGCGCGGACCAGCTGCCGTCCACGCATCCGATCACGGCGGACATCCGTGACCTGGAGGACGCCAAGCTGAACTTCGACGGCATCACCTACGCCAAGGGCGCCTCGGTGCTCAAGCAGCTGGTGGCGTACGTCGGCCAGGACGCCTTCCTGGAGGGCGCCCGGCGTTACTTCAAGCGCCACGCGTACGGCAACACCCGCCTGGGCGACCTGCTGTCGGTGCTGGCCGAGACCAGCGGCCGGGACATGACGGCGTGGTCGCGGTCCTGGCTGGAGACGGCCGGGGTGAACACGCTGACCCCGCAGGTGCTGCTGGACACCGAGGGCGGCCGGATCGCGGAGCTGGCCATCCTCCAGGAGGCCCCCGAGTCGCACCCGGAGCTGCGCCCGCACCGCATCGCGGTGGGCCTGTACCGCCGTACGCCCGCGGGGGCGCTGGAGCGGTACGCGCGCGTGGAGACGGACCTGCACGAGCCGCGTACGGTCGTGGCGGAGCTGGCGGGTGCCGAGGCGCCGGAGCTGGTGCTGGTCAACGACGACGACCTGACCTACTGCAAGGTCCGGTTCGACGAGACCTCGCTGGCGACGCTGCGGTCCGGCCTGGGCGGGCTGACGGACCCGCTGGCGCGCGCCCTGTGCTGGTCGGCGCTGTGGAACCTGACCCGGGACGGGCTGCTGCCGGCGCGCGACTTCATCGACCTGGTGCTGCGGTTCGCGGGCCGCGAGTCGGACATCGGCGTGCTGCAGATGCTGCACGCCTGGGCGAACTCGGCGCTGGTGCACTACGCGGCGCCGGCGTGGCGGGAGACCGGCGCGGAGCTGCTGGCCGAGGGGGCGCTGCGGGAGCTGCGGGCGGCCGAGGCGGGCAGTGAGCACCAGCTGGCCTGGGCGCGGTTCTTCGCCGCGGTGGCCTCCGCCGAGCCGGACCTGAAGCTGCTGGCGGACCTGCTGGACGGCACCACCGGGATCGAGGGGCTGGAGGTGGACCAGGAGCTGCGCTGGGCGTTCCTGGAGCCGCTGGCCGCGCACGGGGCGGCGGACGAGTCGGTGCTGGCGGCGGAGCTGGCCCGGGACGACACGGCGTCGGGCAAGCGGCACCAGGTGCGCTGCCTGGCCGCACGGCCGTCGGCGGCGGTCAAGGCGCAGGCGTGGGCGCAGGTGGTGGAGTCCGACGCGCTGTCGAACGCGCTGGTGGAGGCGACGATCTCGGGCTTCCAGCAGCCTTCGCAGCGGGAGCTGACCGCGCCGTACGCGCAGCTGTACTTCGCGGCGATCGAGCGGGTGTGGCGGGAGCGGTCGATCCAGATCGGCATGGACGTGGTGCGGGGTCTGTTCCCGGCGTACCAGGACCGGCGGGAGACGCTGGACGCGACGGACGTGTGGCTCCGGTCGCATGCCGACGCGGCGCCGGCACTGCGCCGGCTGGTGCTGGAGGCACGGGACGACCTGGCGCGGGCGCTGCGCGCACAGGAGTGCGACGCGGCGGCCGGCGACCGGTGACCTCCGGCCGGGCCGTGGCCTGAGCTTCCCCGGGCGGCGACCGTTACGAGATTCGGTCGAACCTAGCCGTAACCCCTGGTCCGCACCCGATCGGACCAGGGGTTTTCCGTACCTCCTCGGCATCCGAACACCTGACCTTTAGTCCCGTCTTGTCCGCATTCATCGACGGACGTGTAACAGCGGTTAAGAGGGCGGCCGGACAAGGGAATCCCGAGTCCATGACCCACAACACCCCGCTCTCCCCCCGCCCCCTGCGCCACCTCTCCGACGTCCACCGCCGCGTCCTGACGGCGGCCCAGCTGCGCGCCCACGGCGTGTCACCGGCCGAGCTGTCCGAGCAGTGCCGGGCCGGCGGCCCCTGGCGGGAGCTGCTCCCGAACGTGATCCTGCTGCACCCGGGGCCGCCCACCGGCGAGGAGCGGCTGCACGGGGCCCTGCTGTACGCGGCCCGCGCCGCCGAGCCGGCCGTCCCGGCCCAGCCGACCGCCGACAGCCCGCACCGGCCGCTGTACACCGACGCGGTGCTCACCGGCCTCGCCGCGCTGACCCTGCACGGCTTCTCGTCCACCCCACCGCCGGCCTCCGCGGACCACGTGGACGTCCTGGTCCCGCGCCCCCGCCGGCTGCGCTCCGCCGGCTACGTCCGCGTGCTGCGCACCCCGGCCCTGCCCACCCCGCAGACGGTGTCGGGCCTGCCGGTGGCCCCGGTGCCGCGGGCGCTGGCGGACGCGGTGGCCGAGCTGACGGACGCGGAGGCGGTACGCCGGCTGCTCACCGAGGCGGTGCGCGGCGGCCACTGCGAACCGGCGGCCGTGGTGCGCGAGCTGACCCTGGCGAAGCTGCTGCACCGCCCGCACCTGGTGGACGCCGTGGACGCCCTGGTCGCCGAGGGCCGCTCGATCGCCGAGGACCGCCTGTACCGGATGGTCAGCGAGTACGGCCTGCCCGACCCGGTCTGGAACGTCGACCTGCGCCTGCCCGGCGGTCCGCACCTCGGCGGCCTGGACGCCTACTGGCCGGACCAGGCGGTCGCCCTGGAACTCGACACCCGCGCACCCCGGCAGGGCCGGGGGCAGGACGACGACGCGCTGTGGTCGGAGTACGCCCGCAAGCGCGAGCACCTGGAGCGCCTCGGCATCACGGTCGTGCACATCACGCCGAGGAAGCTCCGGCAGTCCCTGGAGCAGCAGGCGGCGGTGGTGCGGACGGCGCTGATGGCGTCCGGGGACCGCGATCCCGCCGCGTACGTCCTGGTGCTGCCCCGGTAGTGACGGACCGGGGTGACGCCGGGAGGGGCCGAGGGCCCTTGAGGAGGGGAGAGGAGGGGCCGCCGGGCCGGACGCCGGCGGCCCCTCCTCGTGCGTGCGCGCCGCCGCCCCCTCATGCGCGGCGCCGTCCGTCCACTTCTGCTGCGCCGGGCGGGTGAGGGTTCACCGGAACGGACGAGCTGGGCGGGCGGGCGGGGAGCCGGCCGCGGTACAGGAGAGTCATGAGACACCCCCGGATAGCGGCAGGCGCGTGCTCCCTCCTCCTCGCGGCCGCCTGCGCGTTCGCCGATCCCGCGACGGCACAGGTGGCACCCCGTAGCGTGGCCGGCGGCTACGTGGCCCTCGGCGACTCCTACTCCTCCGGTGCCGGAGCCGGCGACTACCTGGCCTCCGGCAAGGAGTGCAAGCGCAGCAGCCGGGCCTTCCCCGTGCTGTGGGCCGAGGCCCACGCGCCGGCGTCCTTCACCTTCGCCGCGTGCAACGGCGCCGGCGCCGACGACGTCCTGACCGACCAGCTCGGCCATCTCAGCCCGCGCACCGGACTGGTCACGCTCACCGTGGGCGGCAGCGACACGGGATTCGTCTCCGTCATCGCGAGATGCGCGCTGGGCGGTGCCCAAGGGTGCCTGTCCGCCGTCTCCGGGGCCCGCACCACGATGGACGGGTCCCTCTCCGGCAACCTCGACCGGCTCTACTCGGCCATCCGCGACCGGGCTCCCGCAGCCCGTGTGGTGGTGCTCGGCTACCCGCGCCTCTACCACCTCCAGGGTGCCTGCGCGCTGGGCCTGCCGGACGGCGAACGGGCCGCCCTGAACGACGCCGTGGACCACCTCAACGCCGTCATCGCCCAGCGCGCCACCGCCCACGGCTTCACCTTCGCCGACGTCACCACCGCCTTCGCCGGGCACGAGATCTGCTCGTCCCGGCCCTGGCTGCACGGTGTCGACGTGCTGGCGATCACCGAGTCCTACCACCCGACGGCACCGGGACAGTCCCTCGGCTACCTGCCGGTGCTCACCCGGGTCTCGGGGTGAGACGCCGGCGGGCAGAACTCCTTCTCGACCACGGCCGAGGTGTCCCCGGCCCAGTCCCCGTTGAGGTTGACCGCCAGGGAGTGCCGGCCGTCCGCCGTCGTCTGCGCCTCGGACACCGAGCCGTGGATCCCGCCGGTGTGGCCCCAGACGTGCACTCCGCAGGCCAGCCGGGTGTCCATGAGGCCGAGGCCGTAGCGGATGCCGGGCGCGATCCCGGTGGCCACCGTGGTCTTCATCTCCTCCAGCTGCCGCGGCGGCAGCAGCTCGCCGCGCAGCAGGGCGCCGTAGAAGCGGGACAGGTCGGCGGAGTCGGAGATCATCTCGCCGGCGGAGGAGGCCAGGGACGGGTTGAGCTCCGTGACGTCGTACGCCGGGCCGCCGGGGACCGCGAACGTCGAGTACGCCCTGCTGCTCGGCCGCGGCAGGGTGGTGCGGGTGCCGGGCACGGAGGTGGCCCCCAGATGCAGCGGGGCGGTGATCCGGCGGGTGATCTCGGTGCCGTACGGGTGGCCCGTCACCTTCTCGATCACCATGCCGGCGACCACGTAGTTGGTGTTGGAGTACCGCCAGGAGGTGCCCGGCGCGAAGTCCGGCTCGTGCCGCAGCGCGAGGCCGAGCAGGTGCCGCGGGGTGAGGGTGTCGTAGCGGTGCTCGGAGAAGCCGGCCTCGGTGAAGTAGTCGCGGCTGAACTCCGGGTCGGCGAGGTAGTCGTGGATGCCGCTGGTGTGGTTCAGCAGCTGCCGCAGGGTGATCTCGCGGCCGTCGTGGCCGTGGCCGCGGATCACGCCCGGCAGCCACCGTTCCACCGTGTCGTCCAGGGAGAGCCGGCCCTCCGCCTCCAGCTGGAGCAGGACGGTGGCGACGAAGGTCTTGGTGATGCTGGCGACGCGGTAGTGGTCGGCGGCCGAACGCGCTCTGCCCGTGCGGGTGTCGCCCACGCCGGCCGTGGCGGACCAGGTGCCGTGGCCGTCGCGCGCGGTGGCGGTGGCGCCGGGTGCGCCGGCCGCGACGGCCGCCGCGAGGGCCTCGCGGGTCGCGGTGTGCCCGGGGGACGCGGGTCCGGCCGCGACGGCCGGGCCCGCGAGGGCCGCCGAGAGGAGCAGGGCGGTGGTGGCCGCCAGAGCCGTGCGTACGCGCATGTCTTCCCCAACCTGTGGTGTGCGGTGCGGTCGGGGGGAGGGACTCGGGAGGGTTGTGCGAAGGTTGCCCCGGTGTAGGCCGGTTGAGTGACTTTCAGCTCTTCTTCAGCACCAGCTCGGTGTTCCGGTCGGCCGCGGTGCCGGCGAGGGTCGTACCGGCGCCGGGGGCGTTGTAGGACAGCTCGCGGTAGAGGGCGGCGAGGCCGGTCTGGGAGAGGTCGGCGTAGTCGGTGCGGTGCGGGGCCGCGGACTCGATCAGGGTGGTGAACAGGGAGACGGTGCCGTCCTTGTTGTCGACCAGCTCGATGATCCGGGCGAGCTGCGGGTAGTCGACGTGCGAGGCGGTGGAGATCTCCCAGAAGGAGCGTCCGCCGGAAGCCCGGTGCGGGGTGATGACGTTCTTGTGGATGTGGCCGTTCACCCAGGCCAGCACGTTGGCGTGGGCGGACAGCACGGAGATCACCTCGGCGCCGTCGTGCCGCTTCTCCCCCGGGCGGGCCGGGTCGGGCCGGGTGTTGGTCATGGTCCTGCTGGTGTGGTGGCTGAAGACGACGGCGTAGGAGTCCTTGTTGTCCTTCAGCGTCCTGTCGAGCCACTTCAGCTGGGCGGTGCCGACGGACCCCTCGTAGTGGCCGCCGGCGTCGGTGGTGTCGAGGCTGATGCCGATGACGTCGTCGGAGATGCGGAAGGCGTAGTACTGGGTGCCCGCGTCCAGGTTCGCCGACGAGTAGCCGTGGCCGACCGGGCCGTGCCCCTGGTGGGCGGGGTCGAGGTGGGCCTTGAGGTAGTCGGCCTGGGTGTACGGGGCGCGCTTCTCGTCCGGCGTGACCGAGCGCATCGAACGGGCGTGGGCCTTGAGGAAGTCGCGGTAGCCGGCGCCCTTGGGGTCCTTGGCGTTCTTGATGGCGTCCTGGAGCTTCCCGGCGTCGGCGGCGGAGACGCTCATCAGCTTCTTCCCGCCGATGGCCGCCTCGGCGAGGTAGGGGTCGGCGTGGGAGCCGTAGCAGCCGAGCGGGAGGGCGTCGTGGTTGCCGACGGTGGAGTACCAGGGCAGGGCGAGCCCGGGGCTGCGCACCTCGCGGATCGCGGCGGCCAGGAACTTCTCCAGGTGGGGGAAGCCGAGTGCCTTGTCGTGGTCGCGGGTGGCGGAGCCGGGCTGCCAGTACAGCTTCAGCCCGCTGTTCTGCACGCCCTCGTAGTGCCCGGGGGCACCGGAGTCCGGGGTGATCCGGCCGCCGCTCATCACCTTCATGAACCACTCCAGTTCGGAGTGGGCGTTGTTGTCGGTGTTGTCGCCGGTCGTCATCACGAAGTGCAGCGGGGCACCGGTGACGGGCGCGCCGCGCAGCGCGTTGACCCGCTCCACGAGGGAGATCGCGCCGGGCACGGTCAGCGCCTCGTGCGGGCGCCAGGCGTGCACGTCGCGGGAGCGCAGGTACTCCAGGCGCAGCGGGTGCTGGACGTCCATCAGGTGCAGGTCGGTGAACTGCACGAACGCGGCGAGGGTCGTACGGCGGCCGGCCCGGCCCGACTTGGGCGCGGCCAGCTCGTCGCGTACGACCCGCTTCCAGCCGGGCCCGTCGCCGAGGCGGCGGTAGCCGGAGCCGCCCCGCGGGGCGGCGACGGAGGCGAGGGTGGTGCCCTTGGTGTAGGGGGCGAGCGGGGCCGCGGCGGGGGCCTGCCGGGACCGGGCGACCGGTGCCTCGGCGGTGGTGGCGGCCTGGCTGTCGGTGGGACGCAGGGCGTAGCCGACGCCCGCGGAGAGCGAGACGGCTCCGGCGGCGGCGAGGACGGTACGGCGGTTGACCCCCGGAACGGAGGCGGTGACAGAGCGTATGCGCGACATGGCGCGATCTCCCCGAGTGCGAACGCGTCGGCAGTGGTCGCGGGGCGTCGCGGACGCGAACGTCCCGCTCACTGTGGATCGTTGGCAGCGGGGATGGCCGGTGCGTGAACGCGGCGGCAACGCGCAGCGCCGATCACCGTACGTGGATCACGGGGTACCGGGCGCGGTCACGGAGTGGATCGCGGCCGGCCCGGGCCCGGTCACTCCTCGTTCATCTGCCGGGGTACGGGCCGGTCCGCCAGGCGTCCGTGCGGCGGGCGCTCGCGCCACAGCCGCAGCGCGGTGTCGACCAGCCGGATGCGGGTCAGTCCGGGTACGGCGGCCAGGTCGTGCCAGGCGGCGAAGTCGGTGGAACCGCCCACCTCGTACCGGAGTTCACCGCCGGTGATCTCGGCCTCGTAGACGATCCGCACCCCGTGGTGGTCGGTACGGCGCGGTGGGCGCCCGCTGGGGAAGACATGACGGGAGGAGTCGATGCCGAGGAGACCGGTCACCTCGATGCGGTAACCGGTCTCCTCGGTGACCTCGCGGCGGACGGTGTCGTACGGGTCCTCGCCGTGCTCCATGCCGCCGCCGGGCAGCACCCACTCGGGCGTGCCGTCGGCCGCCGGCGAGCGGGCGAGCAGGAGCTGTCCGTCACGGACGCACACGGCGTAGGCCGCCACCCTCAAGTTCCGTCGCATGGACGGACGTTAACGCGCCGGATCCGGGTTGGCGGGCGAATATTCCGGTGCCGACCAGCGCAGGGGCAGGGCGGCCGGGGTCCACCGGGCCTCGGCGAGGGTGAAGCGGACGGTACGGGTGCCGTCCGGGCCGAACCCGGTGCGGGCCTCGCCGGTGAGCTGCAGGGTGGTGCCCGTCTCCCAGTCGAGGAAGAGCAGGCCGGCGCGGGGGTCGGCGTGCAGGTTGCCCAGGCTGAGGAACATGGCGTTGCCGGCGTAGTCCGGCCAGGTCAGCTCGTGCGGTGAGGTGACCCGGACGAAGCCGGGGTTGCCGCCGCGGTGGCCGGCGTCGGCGCCGGCGCGGTGCACGGTGGCGAGGAAGAAGGTGTCGGCCGCGCCGATGAAGTCCGCCTCCTCGGTGCCGAATCGCGTGAGGCGGCGGGGAGTGCCGGGGGCGCGGTCGACCGTCTCGTACGTCTCCCTCCGCTGGATGTACTTCGGGCAGTTGGCGAAGACCTGGTCCGCGTCCACGGTGAAGCCCTCCGGCGTGGGGTGCAGGCGGCCGTTGAGGCGCATGCGGCGGCGGGTCCGGGGGTCCAGGGCGAGGGTGCCGACGGGCCGGCCGCGCAGCCGTGCCCCCAGCGGGTCGGCGGTGTGCACGGACATCCGCCGGGGGTCCGCCGCCCGCATGAAGCCCGGTGCTCCGGTGAGCGCCGACGCCCACACCCTTCCCGTCCCCGGGTCCGCCGCGGCCACGATCAGCAGGGGCTGCTGCTCCAGGAAGGCCGCCGCGACCGGCTTGATCGTCTGCCCCAGGGAGCGGCCCACGTGGTCGGCGCGGTCGCGGACCCCGGCCCGGTCCTGCACGGCCCGCGATCCCGCGTGGTACACGCCCATGGCTAGAAGAAACCGCAGGTCGGGGCGGAAGCGTGCGGGGCGGGGGCGTTCTCGGCGCCGTGCGGGACGGAGATCTCCAGGCGGGTGCCGTCCGGGTCGTGGAAGAAGATGCCGCCGGAGGCCGAGCCCTCCCGGTGGGCGACCACGCCCTCGTGGGCGAACTCCACTCCGGCGGCCCTGAGCGCCGTCTCGTACTCCCGGACCCGGTCGAGGGAGCCGGCGGTGAAGGCGAGGTGGTGCAGTCCGGCCCGGCCGCCGTCGTACGACCCCTGCGCCTGCTGCCAGAGGGTGAGGACGGGCCGGTCGCCGCCGGTGCCGAGGAACGCGTAGCGCCGGCCGTCCTCCTTGCCCTCGGTGAGCAGGGCGAAGCCGAGGACGTCCCGGTAGAAGGCGAGCGAGCGGTCGAGGTCGGTGACGTTCAGGCCGGTGTGGCCGGTGCTCAAGGTCATGGCTGTCCCTTCGGCGTGCCCTTGCCGGGCATCTCTAACCTTCTTAATCCACGTTAGACGGTTAGCCTCGGACGGGTCAACCGGTCACGTACGCTTGAGTGGTTAGCCGAGGAGGAGTGCCCGATGTCCACCGCCCGCGATCCCCGCCCCCTCACCGGTGAGCCGCTCGCGCTCGACCTGCTCAACACCCGGTGGAACCGGGAGGGCGTCATCCAGGACCTGCTCGCGGACACCGACGGGCTGGCGGTGTGGCTCGCGGGCAACGGGCTGGCCGGGGACCATCCGGCCGGCGCGGAGGTGCTGCGCCACCTGCGCACCGCCCGGGATGCGGTCAAGGCCGCGGTGGACGGGTCGCCGCGGGAGGCGGCACCGCTCGTGGACGCCGTACTGGAGCACGGCCGCATCCGGGCCCGGCTCACCGCCGCCGGCCCGGCCGAGGAACCCGAGTTCGCCGACCCCGCCTGGGGTCCGGCCTGGCTCGCCGCCCGCAGTTACCTGGACCTGCTCACCCGGGCCCCGGAGCGGATCCGCACCTGCGCCGGCGGCGGCTGCGTCCTGTACTTCCTCGACACCTCCCGGAACGGCACCCGCCGCTGGTGCTCGATGGCCGCGTGCGGCAACCGGGCCAAGGCGTCCCGGCATTACGCGCGTTCGAAGGAGAACTGACCGGAATCCGGGCCGAACCGGCACGGATCCGCTCGTATCCCATCGCGGGTTTTCCCCATACATTCATTTCGATTCGGTCAACGGTCACCAAAATCCGGACCCCTGGGCCAGGCTGAGCGCTCTCGTCCGCTCGTTCCTTGACCTGAGGGATGCCGATGACCCACACGCCCGAGCGTGATCCCATACCCGGCCCGAGACGCCTGGCCCGCATAGCCGTGGCCGTGGGCGCGGTGGCCGCCCTCTCCGCGGCCGGGCCGGTGCCGCTGGCCCTCGCCGCGGACACCCCGCCCGCCCCGGCCGCCGATCCCGGCGTGAAGTCCGCCCACGACAAGCTCGGTTCGGACGACGCCGCCCTGCTCGCCGAGGCCAAGGCCGACGGCGACAAGAACGTCACGATGATGATCGCGACCACGCCCGGGAAGACCGAGCAGGTCGCCGGGGAACTGGACGCGGTCGAGGGCGGCCTGGTGGGCCGCACCGACGACAAGCTCGGCTACGTCCGCGCCACCGTCCCGACGGGCCGGGCGGATTCGGCCATCGCCGCCGCCGCGAAGCTCTCCTCCGTCCAGGCGATCGACCTCAAGCAGGAGATCCCGCTGGACGACCCCGCGCCGAACGGCGCCAAGTCCGCGGCGGGCAAGGGCACCTACCCCGCGCCGGGGAAGAAGACCCCCGCCGCGAACCCGTACAACCCGTCCTTCGAGACCGGTGCCGTCGAGTTCGTCGAGGACCACCCGAAGGCGGACGGCCGCGGCATCACCATCGGCATCCTGGACTCCGGCATCGACCTGGGCCACCCGGCGCTGCAGAAGACCACCACCGGCGAGCGGAAGATCGTCGACTGGGTGACCGCGACCGACCCGGTCGCCGACGGCGACGGCACCTGGCGCCGGATGACCACCGGCGTCTTTGGTCCCTCCTTCTCCATCACCACCGCCGCTCAGGGCACCGAGAAGTTCACCGCGCCCGAAGGCTCGTACAAGTTCAACTACCTGTACGAGTCGGCCACCGCCGGCGGTGACGAGAAGGGCGACCTCAACCGCGACGGCGACACCACCGACGCCTGGGGCGTGCTGTACGACCCGGCCACCGGCACGGTCCGCGTCGACACCGACGACGACCTGGACTTCACCGACGACACGCCGATGAAGCCCTACAAGGACGACTACCAGGTCGGCTACTTCGGCACCGACGACCCGGCGACGGACGTCGCCGAGCGCGTCCCGTTCGTGGTCGAGACCCGCAAGGACGTCGTCTACAACTCCACCGGCGCCAAGGCCGACTACGTCAACATCGGCGTCATCGAGTCCGAGCACGGCACCCACGTCGCCGGCATCACCGCCGCGAACGGCCTGTTCGGCGGGAAGATGAACGGCGCGGCCCCGGGTGCCAAGCTGGTCTCCTCGCGGGCCTGCACCTGGACCGGCGGCTGCACCAACGTCGCCCTCACCGAGGGCATGATCGACCTCGTCACCAAGCGCGGGGTCGACATCGTCAACATGTCGATCGGCGGCCTGCCCGCGCTGAACGACGGCAACAACGCGCGCGCCGAGCTGTACACCCGGCTCATCGACACCTACGGCGTCCAGCTGGTGATCTCCGCCGGCAACTCCGGGCCCGGCGCCAACACCATCGGCGACCCCGGCCTGGCCGACAAGGTGATCTCGGTCGGCGCGGCGATCTCCAAGGAGACGTGGGCCGCCAACTACGGCTCGGCCGTGGAGAAGAAGTACGCGATGATGCCCTTCTCCTCGCGCGGCCCGCGTGAGGACGGCGGCTTCACGCCGACCCTGACCGCGCCCGGTGCCGCGATCAACACCACCCAGACCTGGCTGCCGGGCTCCCCGGTCACCGAGGCGGGCTACTCCCTGCCGGCCGGCTACTCGATGCTCCAGGGCACCTCGATGGCCTCCCCGCAGGCCGCCGGCGCCTCCGCGCTGCTGCTGAGCGCCGCCAAGCAGAAGGGCATCGACCTCACGCCCGCCAGGCTGCGCACGGCACTGACCTCGACCGCCCACCACATCAAGGGTGTGCAGGCGTACGAGGAGGGCGCGGGCCTGATCGACATCGTGGACGCGTGGGACGCCGTCAAGGACGACGCCACCGCGCACGACTACACGGTCAAGGCGCCGGTCGACACGGCGCTCGACTCCTCGCTCAAGACCCCCGGCTTCGGCACCGGCCTGTACGACCGCGAGGGCGGCCTGAAGGCGGGCGAGAAGAAGACGTACGACGTCACGATCACCCGCACCTCCGGCCCGGACAAGGCCGTCCGGCACGAGCTGCACTTCGCGAACAACGCCGGCGGCACGTTCCGGATCGTCGGCGACGACGACGACGTCAGGCTGCCGCTGAACCAGCCGGTCACCGTCAAGGTGCAGGCGGCCCCGAAGTCCGCCGGCATCAAGAGCGCGATCCTGGAGGTCGACGACCCGCGGACCGAGGGCGTCGACAAGCAGATCCTGTCCACCGTCGTGGTCGCGGCCCCGGTGACGTACACGTACTCCGCCTCGGACTCGGTGCAGCGCAACAGCACGCAGTCGTACTTCCTGAGCGTGCCCGAGGGCGCGACCTCCCTGGAGGTCGCGATCGGCGGCCTGAAGGACAGGAGCCAGACCCGGTTCATCGCCATCCACCCGTACGGCGTCCCGTCCGACAACACCTCGACGCCGTACTGCTACAACAACTACCTCGACGGCAACGGCTGCAAGCCCGACGTGCGTTCCTACGCCGACCCGCAGCCCGGCGTCTGGGAGGTCGAGGTCGAGTCCCGGCGTACGTCCCCGCTGCTCGACAACCCGTACCGGCTGGACGTCACCGTCCTCGGCGCGGCGTTCGACCCGGAGACGGTGACCGTCCCCGAGGCCAAGGTGGGCACCCCGGCCACCGCCTCCTGGAAGGTGACCAACAAGTACGCCGCGCTGGACGGCAAGCTGACCGGCGGCCCGCTCGGCTCGGCCAAGACGGCCCGCCCGGCCATCAAGCAGGGCGAGACCCAGACCACCACGGTGGAGGTCCCGGCCGGCACGACCTCGCTGGACGTCGCCATCGGGCGCGTCTCCGACACGGCGGCCGACCTGGACCTGACGGTGTTCGACGCGTCCGGCAAGCAGGTCGCCCAGTCCGCCGACGGCGACTCGGAGGAGGCGGTGTCCGTGCCGTCCCCGGCCGCCGGCACCTACACCATCCAGGTCGCGGGCTACTCCGTGCCGTCCGGCTCCACCGACTACGACTACCGGGACGTGTTCTTCTCCACCGCGCTCGGTTCCGTCACGGTCGACGGCTCGGCCCCGGTCAAGCTCGGCACGGGTGACTCCGCCACGGTGACCGGCCAGGTCACGGCCACCGCCCCGGCTCCGGCCGGCCGCGAGTTCTTCGGCCGCGTCCAGCTGGTGAACACCCGCGGCACGGTCGCGGGCACCGGCAGCGTGAAGATCGAGAAGGTCACGCCGTAACGGCTTGCGTTCCCCAGGAGGGGCGGGCGTCCTCACGGACCCCGCCCCTCCCCACGTCTGCCGTCGCCCGAGGACCCAGCGGGCGGTGGCGGGGGGTCAGGGCCCGTCCACCGACCACGCTTCCCGCGGCCCCCACCCGCCGGCGTCTCCTTCCCGCACAGCGCACGGTGGCAGAGGACGCGGGGCCGACACCGGCTCCGGCCACCCCGCGGACACCACCTCCCGGCCCGGCTCCTTCCGGCTCGGGGCACGGTGACAGAGGGCGCGAGGCCGATTCACCGGCTCCGGCCACCCCGCGGAAGGGTCTGTCCGCCGGCTCCGGCCTCCGCCGACACCGCCTCCCGCCCGCTCAGGGTGCTGTGGGCGAGGGGCAGGGGAGGGAGCGGGAGGCGGGGAGGGCGTCGGTGATCCAGGCCCGGTCCGCGGAGACGCGGGCGGTGCCGACGGACCACAGGGTCGCGTACCGGTCCCCCCGGCCGACGCCGGCCAGTACGTGCTGGCCCGGGCGCGGGGCCGGACGGGCGTCCGCGGCGAGCAGGAAGCCGGCCTCCGCCGGGCCGTGCGCGGGCTTGTAGGAGCGGGTCACGGTCAGCGTGACCCGGCTCCCGGACGCGCCCTCGTCCCGCTCCACCTTCGTCACCGTGCCCTCCACGACCAGCCGCGCGCAGGCCAGCTCGCGCTCCGGAGCCGCCGGCCGGACGCTGGACGCCGCCTCCGGGCGCCCCGCGTCCCCCTTGGCCGACGCCCCGGCATTGTCGTCCGCGCCGCCGCCGCCCTGGGTCACCAGCCACCCGAAGCCCAGGGCCAGGGAGAAGGCCGCGGCACCGGCGAGCGAGCCGAGCGCGACCCGCAGGGCCCGTCGGGGCCCGCTCGGCCGGCCCGGCCGCGGGGGCCGGGGCGGTCCGGCGGGGCGGGTACGGCCCCGGGGGCGGCGGGCGGGCGGAGCGGCCGAGGAGGTGTCCTGCGGAGTGCGGATCTCCCCGGCCCCGGCAGGTGCCTCGGGCGCCCCCGCCTCACCGGGCACCTCGTCTCCCGTCAGGGCCGCCGCCAGCCGGGCCAGTTCATCCCGCAGCACGGCCACGTCCGCCTCGGCCGCCCGGTGCTCGGCGAGGAAGGCGGGGTCCGACCGGGCCTCCTCCGGCAGGGGATCACCGGTGATCGCGGCCATGAGGGCGTCCATGCCATCGTCCTCCCCGCGCCCACCGGCGCCCCTGGTGCTCCCACCCCCGGCGCCCCCGGCACCCCGGGTGCCCCCGGCCCCCCTTGCACTTCCGGCACTTCTCGCACCGCCGGCACCCTCAGCCCTCTCGGCGCTCCTGGCACCTCTGTCACCCCCAACCCTCTCAGCACTCCGGACACCGCCAGCCCTCTCGGCAGTCCCGGCACCCCCGGCACCCCCGGCACCCTCGGCACCCCCGGCCTCCCTGGCGCCCCCGGCCCCCCTTGCACTTCCGGCACTTCTCGCACCGCCGGCACCGCCAGCGCTCTCGGCACCCCCGGCACCTCTGTCACCCCCAGCCCTCTCGGCACTTACGGCACCCCTGGCACCGGCGGCACCCTCGGCACCTCCCGCCTCCCTCGCGCCCTCAGCCTCCCTGGTGCCCCCGGCACTCCTTGCACCTCCGGCACCCCCAGCCCTCTCGGCGCCCCCGGCACCTCCGGCGCTCTCGGCACCCCCGGCGCGCCAGGCACCCCCGGCGTCCCCGGCGCTCCCGGCGTCCCGCGTGTTGTCGTGTTCGGCGGTCATGTCACACCACCTCGTCCTCGTGCAGCCGGTCGCGCAGTGCGCGGACCGCCGTGTGCAGCCTGCTCTTGACCGTGCCCTCCGAGACGCCCAGCTCCTCGGCGATGGCCCGCACCGGCAGGTCCGCGAAGAAGCGCAGCACCACCACCTGCCGCTGGGCGGCGGGCAGCTCGTCCAGGCCCCGGGCGACCGTGAGGGACAGCAGGCTGGTCTCCTCGCCGGAGACGTGCGCGGGCTCGCGCAGTGCCGCCAGCCGCTCCCCCAGCCGCTCCCGGCGCCGCTTGGCCCGGTGCCAGTCCATGGCCAGGTTGGAGGCGACCACCGCCGCCCACGCCGACACGTCCCGCGGCGCCTCACGACCGCTCGCGGCCCGCTCCAGCAGCCGCAGCCGTACCTGCTGCACCCCGTCCGGCAGGTCCGACTGCGGCACCCCGCCGAGCGCGAGCACCGCCCGCACCCGGCGTTCCTGGGCCGCGTCCAGCGGATCGTCGCCGGGCCGGTCCGTACCGACGGCGTACACCCCCTGCTCGCGGCGCGCCTTCCCGCGCAGCACACGCCACCCCCTCCCGCGTCTGCCCCTACGACGTGGCAGCGGGCCGAAACGTTCGGCCGGTGCCGGACCGGCGCAGAGGCGTACGTCACACCTTCGTATGGGCCACGCCGGGACGGGCAGGGTCCGGGACGGCACAGCTTCCGGCGCGGACCTGCGGCCGAGGGAATTTCTGCAGTTCAGCGGGGTGCTCGGCGAACGTCTGGAACCGCCGGGCGGCTGCTCGTGTCCCATTCCTCGGGCACACGGCACAAAGAATTGGACAGGTGGGCCGGGGTCGGCCGCATGATGGAAAAGCCCCGGTCAGGCAAGAGACAGATAGAGGGAGTCGCTGTGAGGGTCGGAATCGTCGGAGCCACCGGTCAGGTCGGCACGGTCATGCGCGGGATCCTCACGGAGCGGAACTTCCCGGTGACGGAGCTGCGCCTGTTCGCCTCGGCCCGTTCCGCCGGGAGCGTGCTGGACGGCGTGACGGTGGAGGACGCGGCGACCGCCGACTACACCGGCCTGGACATCGTGCTCTTCTCCGCGGGCGGCACGACCTCCAAGGCGCTGGCCGAAAAGGTCGCCTCGCAGGGCGCCGTGGTGATCGACAACTCCTCGGCCTGGCGCAAGGACCCCGAGGTCCCGCTGGTGGTCTCGGAGGTGAACCCGCACGCGATCGCCGACCGCCCCAAGGGCATCATCGCCAACCCGAACTGCACCACGATGGCCGCGATGCCGGCGCTCAAGGCGCTGCACGAGGAGGCCGGCCTGGAGGCCCTGGTGGTCGCCACCTACCAGGCGGTGTCCGGCTCGGGCCTCGCGGGCGTGGCCGAGCTGCACGGCCAGGTGCAGAAGGTGGCCGCCGAGGCCGACAAGCTCACTCACGACGGCGCGGCGGTCGACTTCCCCGAGCCGAACGTCTACAAGCGCCCCATCGCCTTCAACGTGCTGCCCTTCGCCGGCAACCTCGTCGACGACGGTCTGAACGAGACCGACGAGGAGCAGAAGCTGCGCAACGAGTCCCGCAAGATCCTGGAGATCCCCGGCCTCAAGGTCTCCGGCACCTGCGTGCGCGTGCCGGTCTTCTCCGGCCACTCCCTCCAGGTGAACGCCCGCTTCGCCCGCCCGCTGTCCCCGGAGCGCGCCACCGAGCTGCTCGCGAAGGCGCCGGGCGTCGCCCTCTCCGACATCCCGACCCCGCTGCAGGCGGCCGGCCAGGACCCGTCGTACGTGGGCCGCATCCGCCGCGACGAGACGGTGGACAACGGCCTCGCCCTGTTCATCTCCGGCGACAACCTCCGCAAGGGCGCCGCCCTGAACGCGGTCCAGATCGCGGAACTGGTGGCGGCGGAACTGTCCGCCAGGTAATCCCACCGGCCCACCAGGGGCGGCCCACCGGGGCCGCCCCTTCCGCATGCCCCGACGTCACCGGTGCCGCGGCAGCCGGTGGCCTGTCCCGGCCCCGCCGCCCCGGCCCCGCCGCCCCGGCCCCGCCGCACCTCGTACGGGAAGCAGCCGTACTCCACCACCCGCAGGTGCACCACCACCGCCGCCTGCGGGCCGGCTGCGGTGCACGTCGTCGCGCGCCCGGCGTCCCGCCGCGGCGCCGCGCCCACCGGCGGGATGCGGACATCGCTTTCCCCGTCGGTCCCATGGAAGGATGGCGCAACCGACACATAACGAGGAGATGACCGCGTGCCTGGCACAAACCTGACTCGCGAAGAGGCGCAGCAGCGGGCGGAGCTGCTCACCGTTGACTCGTACGAGATCGATCTCGACCTCTCCGGCGCGCAGGAGGGCGGTACCTACCGGTCCGTGACCACGGTGCGCTTCGACGTGGCCCGCGGCGGTGCCGAGTCCTTCATCGACCTGGTGGCCCCGACGGTCCACGAGGTGGTGCTCAACGGCGACCCGCTGGACCCCGCCGAGGTCTTCAAGGACTCGCGGATCGCGCTGCCGGAGCTGCTCCAGGGGCCCAACGTCCTGCGGGTGGTCGCGGACTGCGCCTACACCAACACCGGCGAGGGCCTGCACCGCTTCGTCGACCCGGTGGACGAGCAGGCCTACCTGTACACGCAGTTCGAGGTCCCGGACGCCCGGCGCGTCTTCGCCTCCTTCGAGCAGCCGGACCTGAAGGCCACCTTCCGGTTCACCGTGAAGGCGCCCGAGGGCTGGACCGTCATCTCCAACTCGCCGACCCCGGAGCCCAAGGACAACGTCTGGGCCTTCGAGCCGACCCCGCGGATCTCGACGTACATCACCGCGCTGATCGCCGGCCCGTACCACTCCGTGCACAGCGTGTACGAGAAGGACGGCCAGTCGGTGCCGCTGGGCATCTACTGCCGGCCCTCGCTCGCCGAGTTCCTCGACTCGGACGCGATCTTCGAGGTCACCCGGCAGGGCTTCGACTGGTTCCAGGAGAAGTTCGACTACGCGTACCCGTTCGAGAAGTACGACCAGCTGTTCGTGCCCGAGTTCAACGCGGGCGCCATGGAGAACGCGGGCGCGGTCACCATCCGGGACCAGTACGTCTTCCGGTCCAAGGTGACCGACGCGGCGTACGAGGTGCGCGCCGAGACCATCCTGCACGAGCTGGCCCACATGTGGTTCGGCGACCTGGTCACCATGGAGTGGTGGAACGACCTGTGGCTGAACGAGTCGTTCGCCACGTACACCTCGATCGCGTGCCAGGCCGCGGCTCCCGGCTCCCGCTGGCCGCACTCGTGGACCACGTTCGCCAACTCGATGAAGACCTGGGCGTACCGGCAGGACCAGCTGCCGTCCACGCACCCGATCATGGCGGACATCCGCGACCTGGACGACGTGCTCGTCAACTTCGACGGCATCACGTACGCCAAGGGCGCGAGCGTGCTCAAGCAGCTCGTCGCGTACGTCGGCGAGGACGAGTTCTTCAAGGGCGTGCAGGCCTACTTCAAGCGGCACGCGTTCGGCAACACGCGCCTGTCCGACCTGCTGGGCGCGCTGGAGGAGACCTCCGGCCGCGACCTGAAGACCTGGTCGAAGAAGTGGCTGGAGACGGCCGGCATCAACATCCTCCGCCCGGAGGTGGAGACCGACGCCGAGGGCCTGATCACCTCGTTCGCCGTCCGCCAGGAGGCCCCGGCGCTCCCGGCCGGCGCCAAGGGCGAGCCGACCCTGCGCCCGCACCGCATCGCCATCGGCCTGTACGACCTCTCCGACGCCGGCAAGCTGGTGCGCACCGAGCGGATCGAGCTGGACGTGGACGGCGACCTGACCGCCGTACCGCAGGTGGCGGGCAAGCGCCGCCCGGCGGTGATCCTGCTCAACGACGACGACCTGTCGTACGCGAAGGTCCGCCTGGACGAGGAGTCCCTGCAGACCGTCACCGAACACCTCGGCGACTTCGAGGCGTCCCTGCCGCGCGCCCTGTGCTGGGCGTCGGCCTGGGACATGACGCGGGACGCCGAGCTGGCCACCCGCGACTACCTCGCCCTGGTGCTGTCCGGCATCGGCAAGGAGTCCGACATCGGCGTGGTGCAGTCCCTGCACCGCCAGGTCAAGCTGGCCATCGACCTGTACGCCGCGCCGGCCACCCGCGAGTCCCTGCTGACCCGCTGGACCGACGCCACGCTGGCCCACCTGCGCACCGCCGAGCCGGGCAGCGACCACCAGCTGGCCTGGGCGCGGGCGTTCGCGGCGACCGCGCGCACCCCGGAGCAGCTGGACCTCCTGGAGGCCCTGCTCGACGGCACCCAGACCGTCGAGGGCCTGGCCGTCGACACGGAGCTGCGCTGGGCGTTCGTCCAGCGGCTCGCGGCCGTCGGCCGGTACGACGAGACGGAGATCGCCGGCGAGTACGAGCGGGACAGGACGGCGGCCGGCGAGCGGCACGCGGCCACCGCCCGCGCCGCCCGCCCGACGCCGGAGGCGAAGGCGGAGGCCTGGTCCTCGGTCATCGAGTCCGACAAGCTGCCCAACGCCGTGCAGGAGGCCGTGATCGGCGGTTTCGTGCAGACCGACCAGCGGGAGCTGCTCGCGTCGTACACGGACCGGTACTTCGAGGTCCTCAAGGGCGTCTGGGACTCCCGTTCGCACGAGATCGCCCAGCAGATCGCCATCGGCCTGTACCCGTCGGTCCAGGTCTCCGAGGAGACCCTGGCCAAGACGGACGCCTGGCTGTCCTCGGCCGAGCCGACCGCGGCCCTGCGCCGCCTGGTCTCGGAGTCCCGCGCGGGCGTCGAACGCGCCCTGAAGGCGCAGGCGGCGGACGCGGCCGCCGGCTAGTCACCCGCACGACAGCAGGGGCGCCCGGCCTCCCGGCCGGGCGCCCCTTCGTGTGTGACGCGGAAGATCAGGCGCGGCCCTCGGCCACCGGACCGACCGAGGCGGCTTCCCGCACGGGAGACGGCACACCCGCGCCGGACGGGCGGGGCCCGTCCGGCGCGGATGGTGGGATGGGGTGCGGGTCGCGAGCGGCCGTCAGTTGACGACGACCACCACGACGCCGCCACCGCCGAAGCCGGGCACGAAGCCCGTGCCGAAGAAGTTGTTGCGGAAGCCGTTGTTGAAGCCGAAGCCGTTGTTGAAGCAGTTGCCGCCCCAGCCGCGGTCGAAGCAACCGTGGTTGGTCGACACCTGGTCCGGGGTGGCCGCCGAGGCCGTACCCGCCGTGCCGATCGCGGCGCCACCGGCCAGGAGGACGCCGGCCGCGGAGACCGCGAAGAGATGCCTCACGCGTTGTGCTTTCATGGGCCTACCTTCCTTCCACGCCCTCGCGGGGTTTCCGGTACGGGGGCGATGGCCGCGGCCGCGCGGGATGGGGGCGCGGCGCGGTCGTAGGTGTTGCCGCGGGGGACGAGCAGCGGGCCTGTGCCGCTTCGGCTGTCGGCCCCTGTGGATCCGGGGCGCTCGCCGCCGGCGGCGGGCACACCCCTGATCGCGGACCTTCCCCTTCACGCTAGCCGCCCCCCGGTCACTCAGCATCTCGAACGGCGACGGAACGCCAGCGCCGGGATGCGCGGGGCGCCGCGCCGGTGCCGGGTGCCGGGTACGTCTGCGCCGGCTTGGGGCGCCCGCCGAGCTGCGCGGCCAGCGTCGCGCCGAACGCCAGCACCATGCCCGCCACCTGCACCGGGGTGAGCGCCTGGCCGAGAGCGGCCCAGCCGACGACCGCGGCGGTCAGCGGGGACAGCGGGCCGAGGAAGCCGGCCTGGGTCGTGGTGAGCCGGCCGATGCCGCGGAACCAGAGCCAGTAGGCGACGGCCGTGTTGGCCAGGGCGAGGTAGAGGTAGCCGCCGGCGGCACGGCCGTCCAGGGCGGGCGGGGCGCCCTCGGCCAGGAAGGCGACCGGGGCGATGAGCAGGCCGCCCGCGGTGAGCTGCCAGCCGGTGAGCGCCAGCGGACCGACCCCCTCCGGGCGGCCCCAGCGCTTGGTCAGTACGGTGCCGGCGGCCATGGCGGCGGTGGAGGCGAGGGCCGCGAGGGCGCCGACCGGGTCGAGCGCGCCGGCCCCCTTCAGTACGACCAGGCTGACCCCGAACGCGGCCACCAGCCCGGTGAGCAGCGTCCGTGGCTCCGGCCGCTGCCCGAGCAGCAGCGCGGAGAGCCCGACGACGAACAGCGGCCCGGCCGAGCCGACCACCGCGGCCATCCCGCCCGGCAGCCGGTACGCCGCGACGAACAGCAGCGGGAAGAACGCCCCGATGTTCAGCGCGCCGAGCACGGCGGCCTTGGCCCACCAGATGCCGCGCGGCAGCACCCGGGTGAGGGCGAGCAGCAGCAGACCGGCGGGCAGGGCCCGCATCAGGGCCGTGAACAGGGGGCGGTCCGGCGGCAGGAACTCGGTGGTCACCGCGTAGGTGGTGCCCCAGGAGACGGGCGCGAGGGCGGTGACGGCGATGACGGCGGCGGCGTTGCCACCGGGTCGGGCGGACCGGGTGGATCGGGTGGCGGCCATGGCGGGCCCCTTCCGGGGAGTGCGGGCGGGTACTGGGGCGGCTCACCGAAGCGGGTGGGTCACTGATAAGTAGCTTAGCGCTAAGCTACTTATCGTCAAGTGGCTGTCCGATGACTTTCTTGCGGGCGAGCGGATGCGGGTCGATACTCTGCGCATGGAGCAACAGTCAGCGGACCCCGTCGACGCGATCATCGAGCAGTGGTCCCGGGTACGGCCCGACCTGGACACCCGGGCGATGGAGGTCTTCGGCCGGATCTTCCGGCTCTCCCGCGCGATGGGCGACCGGATGGAGAAGGCCTACAAGCCCTACGGCATCTCCCGCGGCGAGTTCGACGTCCTGGCCACCCTGCGCCGCGCCGGCGAGCCCTACACCCTCTCGCCCCGCGAACTGTCGGCCACCCTCATGCTCACCACCGGCGGGATGACCGGTCGGCTCGACAAGCTGGAGCGCGCCGGACTGCTGCGCCGCTCCCCCGACCCGCACGACCGGCGCGGCCTGAAGGTGACGCTCACCGAGGAGGGGCTGCGGCTGATCGACGAGGCGGTGGACACCGGACTGGAGCAGGAGAGCACCGCACTGTCCGCCCTGGACGCCGAAGAGGCCGGCCACCTGGCCGCCCTGCTGCGGAAGCTGCTGGACGCGACGGCCGAGTAGCCGCCGCGGTCGTCATCGCACGCCACTCGGCGCGCGGAGGCGCGCTGCGGGTCGGGGCCACCGACGAGGGCGGGGCCGAGCGGATGCAGGGGATCTTCCGGGACCGGCTGCTGCCGGTGGCCCGGCGGGTGTGCCCGGACCCCGGGCAGGTCCCCGCGCGGGCCGCGCTGTGCGCCGCGCAGCTGCTCGGGCCGGGCCTCACCCGCTATGTGCTGCGGCTGCCGCCGGCCCGCGCGCTCACCCGCGAGGAGCTGGTGGCGTGGCCGGGCCCGACGGTGCAGCGTTGTCCGACCGCGCCGAACCCCTGAGCCGGGCGGGCGGAACCGCTGAGCCGGGCGCGGAGGAACGCGCACGGGAAAACGCCGGGGGCGCCGGTCTCTCCCCGGGTACGGCGTGTGCGCGTACCGACGGGAGGACCGGCGCCCCCGGCGAACGAACCGGTAATCCGGGTCAGGCCTTGGCCCCGGCGTCGGCCTTGACGTTGATGTTGGACGAGGTGGTGTCCTTCTTGGCCCGCGACTTGTCCAGTGCCATCACCAGACCGGCGATCACCAGGAACAGGACGACCGGCAGGAAGACGTACAGGCCCAGCGTCTGGATGACGCTCAGGCCCTTGCCGGGGTCGTCGCCGTCGTCGCGGGTCAGCGCGAGCGCGGGGGACGACATGAGCAGCATCATCAGCGTCGTACCGGCGGCCAGGGCGCCGGCGCGCAGGGCGTTCTTCTTGTCCACGGAAATCAAGTTAGCGAACCGCTGTCGGGGCCGCGCGCCCGGGGTGCCTTACGGGACCGCGGTACCGCCGCCGGACGGCCGCAGCACCTCCAGCAGCGCCCGCAGCCGCGGCGAGGCCACCAGCTCCTCCAGCGGCACCGGCCGGCCCTCGCCGTCGGCGACCGGCAGGCGCCAGTTGGGGTACTCGTCCCAGGTGCCGGGCAGGTTCTGCGGGCGGCGGTCGCCGATGCCGTCCGGGAGCCAGACGCCGATCAGGCGGGCGGGGGTGCGCAGCAGGAAGCGGTGGACGGCGCGGATCTCCTCCTCCTCGTCGGAGCCGGGCGGTCCGGCGGCCGGGCTGTCCAGCAGGCCGAGGCTGCCGAGCAGGGCGAGCCACTCGGCGGCGTCGGCGGTGGCCTCGGCGCGTTCCTCGGCGGCCGAACGGGTGAGCAGGCCGAGGCTGTCGCGCAGTTCGACGTGGTCGCCGGTGAGCCGGGCGGCGGTGGGCGGCAGGTCGTGGGTGGTGGCGGTGGCCAGGCAGTCGGCGCGCCAGCGCTCGGGCGGCAGCGGGCGGCCGTCGCCCTCCCAGTCCCGTTCGAACCAGAGCACGGAGGTGCCGAGCACCCCGCGCCGCTGGAGTGCCTCGCGCACGCCGGGTTCGACGGTGCCGAGGTCCTCGCCGATGACGACGGCCCCGGCGCGGGTGGCTTCCAGGGCGAGGAGGGCGAGCATGGCGTCGGCGTCGTAGTGGACGTAGGTGCCGTCGGTGGGCGGGTTGCCCTGGGGCACCCACCAGAGCCGGAACAGGCCCATGACGTGGTCGATGCGCAGGGCGCCGGCGTAGCGGAAGAGGGCGCGCAGGAGGTCGCGGTAGGGGGCGAAGCCGGTGGCGGCGAGCCGGTCGGGGCGCCAGGGCGGCAGGCCCCAGTCCTGGCCGCGGGCGTTGAAGGCGTCCGGGGGCGCCCCGACGGACATGCCGGCGGCGTAGACGTCCTGCTGGGCCCAGGCGTCGGCGCCGGCCGGGTGGACGCCGACGGCGAGGTCGTGCACGATCCCGACGGGCATGCCGGCCTCGCGGGCGCCGCGCTGGGCGGCCCGGAGCTGGCCGTCGGTGAGCCAGGCGAGGCGGGCGTGGAACTCCACCCGGCCGGCGAGGTCGGAGCGGGCGCGCGCGGTGGCGGCCGAGCGGGGGTCGCGCAGCCCGTCGGGCCAGTGGTGCCAGTCGGAGCCGTGGAGTTCGGCGAGGGCGTTCCAGGTGGCGTGGTCGTCGAGGGCCTGGCCGTGGGCGGCGCGGAAGGCGTCGTAGGAGGCCTGCCGGCCGGGCCCGAGGGGGACGGCGAGGACGAGTTCCAGGGCCTCGCGTTTCAGTTCCCACACGGCGTCGCGGTCGATGAGGGCGCCCTTGTCGAGGACGGCGGCGCGCAGCCGTTCGGCGCGCTGCAGCAGCCCGGTCAGGCGTTCGTGGTCCTCGACGTGGGCGAACTCGGGGACGGCCTCGATCCGCAGGTGGACGGGGTCGGGGAAGCGGCGGGAGGAGGGGCGGTACGGGGAGGGGTCGGTGGGGGCGCCGGGTACGGCCGCGTGCAGCGGGTTGACCTGGATGAATCCGGCGCCCGCGGTGTGTCCGGCCCAGCCGGCCAGCTCGGCGAGGTCGGTGAGGTCGCCCATGCCCCAGGAGCGGCGGGAGAGCAGGGAGTACAGCTGGACGAGGAGGCCGTAGGAGCGGCCGGCCGGGGCGGGCAGCCGGTCGGGGGCGACGACGAGGCAGGCCTCGCCGGTGCGTCCGTCGGGCGCGGTGGCGGTCAGCCGGTGGACGCCGAGCGGGAGGTCCGCGGTGTCCTGCGCGTGCCGGCCGTCCTCGGTCTCGACGTGCAGCCGGGTGCCGGCGGGCAGGGCGGTGAGGGCGGCGGGCGGCTCGGCGCCGGTCCACTGGACCAGCGTCGGCGGCAGCAGGCGCTCACGCAGCTCGCGTTCCCGGGCGGCGAGGGCGGTGCGCACGGCGTCCGGTCCGGTCGCGTCGACGCCGAGGGCGGCCAGGGCGGCGGTGACGGCGGCGGCGGGGACCTGGACGGTGCGGTCGGGGGCGGGCCGGTAGGAGGTGGCGACCCCGTGCAGCCCGGCGAGCCGGGCGAGGTCGGCGGAGGGCTGGCCGAGGGGCTCGTCGGGCGCCGCGGCCATCTACAGTCCCGGCGCGAAGGAGTCCGGGACCGGGTCGGACTCGCTGGTCAGCGGGGCGGCCTCGGCGAGCGGGGGTTCGCTGGTCAGCGGCTCGGCGTCGGGCAGCGGCGGCTCACTGGTCAGCGGCGCCTGCGCGCACGCGCTCTCCGCGCTGAACGCGTACAGCGGTGCCTCGTCGGTGTCGGCGGACAGCTCCGCCACGGGTTTGGACGGGGCGGGGATCGTGAGGCGAGCCGGTGCGGCCACGAGGGCCTCCTTGTCGGTGTGGGGGTGCTGCGGCTGAGGAGGGGTCACGGCAGGCCTACCCAGTGAGCCCGGCGCCACGCCCGGAAAATCCGGTGCCGGGGGTGATCCGGCGCCGGCCCGGTGATCGATAGAGGGGGTGTGAGACTGTTCCGCCCCATGGGGGGCCAGCGGGAGACGGACGACGGGAGCGGCGCGGACGCGGCCCTGTTGCGGGCCGTCGCGCAGGGGGACGCGGCGGCGATGACCGCGCTGTACGACCGGCACGCCGGGTGGCTGCACGCGCGGCTGACCCGGCGGTGTGCCGATGCGGAGCTGGTGCGGGAGGTGCTGCAGGACACGTTCGTCACGGTGTGGCGGTCGGCGGCCGGGCACCGCGGGCAGGAGGCCGGGGGCTGGCTGTGGACGATCGCGGCGCGCCGGCTGGTCGACGCGCGCCGGGCGCAGGAGCGGGTCGTCCGGGTCACGGGGCCGCTGCCGGAGCAGGAGAGCGCCGGACGGTACGAGCCCGTGGCCGCGCCGTCCGCCGAGGACCGGGTGCTGGCCGGGCTGGAGTACGGCGATGTCGGCACCGCGCTGGACCGGATCTCCCCCGAGCTGCGGGAGGTGCTGCGGGCGACGGTCGTCGACGGGCTGAGCACCCGGGAGGCGGCCCGGCTGCTCGGCATCCCGGAGGGCACGGTGAAGTCCCGGGCCCGCCGGGCCCGCGCCGAGCTGCGGGAGGCACTCGACCGGTTGAACCCGTCCCCGCTGGGAGGTACGGCATGACGCACCGCAACGCGCATCTGTGGCACGCCTCCGAGGACCTGGTCGCCCGCTATGCCGAGGGTGTCCTGCCGGAGCCGGACGCGTGGTCGCTGGAGAAGCATGTGGAGGGCTGCGCGGGCTGCGCGTCCCGGGTGTCGGCCGCGGTGCGCGGTACGGCGGCGGGCGCGGTGCTCGCGCAGGTGCGGGCGGCGGTGCTGGAGTCGGCACCGGCACCGGAGTCGGCTCCGGCGCTGGTGGCGGCGGGCGCGCCGGGGTCCGCCGGGGCGACCGGGGTGACCGGGTGGCGCGCGCCGTCCCGGATCGCCCGGCTGCTGTGGGCCGCGGGACCGGCGGTGCGCGGGGCGTGGCTGCCGGCCGTGCTGGGCGTGGCGGTGGCCGCGCTGGCCCTGTCGTACGGGGCCGGGTTCCCGGGCGCGCGTGCGCTGCTGCTGGCGGTCGCGCCGGTGGTGCCGGTCGCCGGGGTCGCCCTGTCCTACGGCCCGCACGCGGACCCGTTGCACGAGGTCACTGCGGCCACGCCGGCCGGCGGGCTGCGGCTGGCGCTGACCCGTACGGTCGCCGTCCTCGTGGTGAGCCTGCCGCTGCTGACCCTCGCCGGGCTGCTGCTGCCGGCCTCGGGGGCGCCGGCCGCGGCGGCCTGGCTGCTGCCGGGGCTGGCCCTGGCGCTGGCCTCGCTGGCGCTGGCCTCCTTCGTGGGGTGCCGGGCCGCTGCCGGGGTGACGGGCGGCGGCTGGCTGTGCGCCGTGCTGCCGCCGGTGGCCGTGGCGCCGGGCGGGGCGGTGACCGCGCGGCTGGCGGAGCAGCTCTCCCGCTGCCTGGACGGGACCGCCGCGCAGAGCGGGTGGGCGGCGGCGGCCGTGCTGAGCGCGGCCCTGCTGACGGCCCGCCGCCCCGCGTACGACCGCCCGCTGCGTCCCTGAGCACGTCGTACGACCACCCGCCGCCTCCCCGAACACCTCGGACGACCACCCGCCGCCTCCCCGAACACCTCGGACGACCACCCGCCGCCTCCCCGAACACCTCGGACGACCACCCGCCGCACCCGCGGCGGCGCGCTTGCGCCTGTGACATTCCGTCCCGGGGCCACCGCTGCCGTGGTCCCGTTCCCTCTCCTGAGGAGACCGATGAGTTCCATACGTGTGACCGGCCTGCGGGTCCGGCACCGCAAGACCCTCGCCCTCGACTCGCTCGACCTGGCGCTCGGCACCGGGGTGCACGGGCTGCTCGGGCCGAACGGGGCCGGGAAGACCTCGCTGATCCGGGTGCTGGCCACGGTGGCGCGGCCGGACGCCGGCCGGGTGGAGCTGCTCGGCGAGGACACCGCCGGCCACCGCGGGCTGGCCGGGGTGCGGCGCCGGCTGGGCTACCTGCCGCAGGACTTCGGCTACTACCCGGGGTTCACCGTGCGGGAGTTCGTGGCGTACGTGGCCTGGCTGAAGGAGGTACCGGCCGCGCGGGTGCCGGCGGCCGTGGAGCGGGCGGTGGCCCGGGTCGGCCTGACGGACCGGATCGACGCCAAGGTGCGGACGCTGTCCGGTGGCATGGTCCGCCGGGTCGGCATCGCGCAGGCCGTCGTCAACGACCCCGCCGTGCTGCTGCTCGACGAGCCGACGGCCGGCCTGGACCCCGAGCAGCGGGTCGAGTTCCGCGAGCTGCTGCGCGAGCTGGGCACCTCGGCGACCGTGGTGGTCTCCACCCACCTGGTGGAGGACGTGGCCGCCGCCTGCACGGAGGTCACGCTGCTGGACGCGGGCCGGATCGCGTACCGGGGCACGCCCGGGGCGCTCACCCGGCTCGGCGAGGCGTCCGGCGGGCCGGGCGACCATCCGATCGAGCGCGGGTACACGGCGGCGCTGCGCGCGCACCGCGCGCCGGGTGCGCGGGAGGCGGTGTGCTGACGCTGCTCACCGGGCGGGCTGCGCCCGTGCGCGCACCGCACCCGCTGCGCGCCGAGGCGGTGCGGGGCTTCACCCCCTGGGCCGGGGCCGCGGTGCTGCTGACGGCCGGCGCGATGCTGGGCGGCACGGCGGACCGCTGGCAGGGCGACTGGGCGGCGACCGCCACCGAGGTGCACACCGCCCTGCTGATCACCCTTCCGCTGGCCGGGGCGGCGGGCTGCTGGCAGGGCGGCCGGGAACGGCGGCGCGGCACCGAGGAGCTGTGGGGGACGACCGTACGGCCGCCGCTGACCCGGCTGCTGACGGCCGCGCTGCCGGTCGCGCTGTGGGTGGCCGCCGGCTACTTCGCCGTGGCGCTCCTGGCCCTGCTCGCGACCTGGCCGTACGCCCAGGGCGACCGGCCCCACCCGTCCCTGCTGCCGGGGGACACGGTCGCCATGGCGGCGGCCGCGCTGACCGGACACGTCCTGGGCCGGGCCGTGCCCACCCGGCTCGCCGCGCCGCTGCTGGGGGTGGGCGGCTTCCTGGGCCTCGGCACCACGCTGGGCGACCCTTCGGCCGCCGTGCGCGCGCTCAGCCCCGTGACCAGTTCCCTGGACGAACTGCCGGTGTGGTGGCAGTCGTGCGCCATGGCGGTGTGGACGGGCGGGCTGGCCCTCGCGGCGGTGCTGGCCCACGCGGCCCGGCGGCGGGTGACGGTCCTGCTGCCGCTGGCCGCCGCGCTGGCCGCGGGCACGCTGCTGGCGCAGACCGGGGACGGTCTGTGGCGCCCCGACCCGCTCGCCCGCCGCCAGGTGTGCGACACGTCCGTGGCTCCGGCGATCTGCGTCAACGCCCGGTACGCCGGGATGCTCCCGCAGGTCAGGGAGGCCCTGTCGGGGATCACGGGAAAGCTGGAGGGGGTGCGGAACCTGCCGGCGCGCTGGGCGGACCACGCCGGCGCCCCGCACGCCGGCGAGGCCCGGCTGCCGGGCATCACACCGCTGGGCTGGTCGACGGTACGGGGGCGGCTGACCGATCCGCGGCAGTTCGCCTGGGAGGCCGTCACCGCGCTGGAGAACAGCGACTGCCCGGAATCCGCGATGACCACCCGCGTCCTGCGGGCGGACGACGCGGTCGAGTCCTACCTCGCGCCGAACGCCCTGCAGAGGAAGGGCCTGGTGCCCGGTGCCGGCCCCGCCGAGGAGCGCAGGCTCCTCGCCGCCCGCACCCGGCTGGCCGGAATGGCGGAGCAGCGGCGCCGCGACTGGCTGTCGGCGTACTTCGCGGCCCGCGCGGGCTGCCGCCCGAAGGAGATCCCCGCACTGTGACGACGACCCACGGCCCCCTGCTGTACGCCCGCTCCCGGGCGCTGCCGCTCACCCTGGCCGCGCTCGCCGGCACGGCCGCGTTCGCGGTGTGGGCGGCCGGACGGCTGGACGCCTACCTCGACCCGGACCGCCGGGTGCCGATCGTCGCGCTGGCACCGCTGCTGGCGTCGGCGGTGATCGGGACCAGCCTGTACAGCGCCTCGGACGAGCTGGACGCGACGGCCGTACGCCCCTGGTGGCCGCGCCGCCTGGTGCAGCTGACGGCGCTGGCCGCGCTGGCCGCGCTGCTGGTGGCCCCGGCCGTCCTCGGACACGCCGAGACCTTCGGGGCGCCCGCGGTGGTCCGCAACACGCTGGGCTGCACCGGTGTCACCGCGGCGGCGGCCGTGTTCCTGGGCGCCCGCCTGAGCTGGCTCCCCGCGTTCGCCTACGTCACCGCCGTCTACCTGGGCTCCGCGATGGCGCACGGCCGCGCGGCCACGGTGTGGGCGTGGCCGATGCAGCCGGGCGCGCAGCGGGGTGCCTGGGCGGTGGCCCTGGCCGCGTTCGCCGCGGGCGCTGTGCTGTACGCGGCGCGCGGCGCCCGCCCGGAGGGGCCGCGGGCCTGAACCCCGGGCGGCACGGCCGGTCCCGCCGGCGCACCGGCGGACACACGTCGGCCCGGACCTAGGCGGAGATGCCGTCGATCCGGGCCAGGGCGTCGTCCGCGCCGAAGGGTTGCAAGTACGGCAGCCAGCGCGGGTCGCGATGCCCCGTGCCGATGATCCGCCAGGCCAGCCCCGTCGGCGGGGCCGGTTTGTGCCGCAGCCGCCAGCCCAGCTCCACCAGGTGGCGGTCGGCCTTGACGTGGTTGCAGCGGCGGCAGGACGCCACCACGTTGTCCCAGACGTGCTTGCCCCCGCGGCTGCGCGGGATGACGTGGTCGACGCTGGTTGCGATGCCACCGCAGTACATGCACCGGCCCCCGTCGCGCGCGAACAGCGCACGGCGGGTCAGAGGAACAGGCCCCCGGTAGGGGACCCGGACGAATCGCTTGAGCCGGACCACGCTGGGTGCGGGGAGGGTGACGGTTGCGCTGTGCATATAGGCGCCGGACTCCTCAAGGGAGACGGCCTTGTTCTCCAGGACGAGGATGAGCGCGCGGCGTAGCGGTACGACGCCGAGCGGCTCGTACGACGCGTTGAGGACCAGGACATGCGGCACGGGTGCCTCCTTGGGCGTCGGCGGCGCGTGGCTCGCGCCGGGACGATCTGCAGTCAGTCTCCCCTCATGCCTGGTGGAAGCGCCACCATGTCCCGGTAACGGGCTGGGGGTGTTTTCGACCACACGTGATTCATCCCCCGGATCGTGGCCGGTTCAAGCCCGCGTGAGCCGTGTCTCTCCTGCGGCGCTCATGTGCGGAACGGCATGAGGCACCCACAGTGCCCCGTTAGTGTGGTGGTCCTGTCCGTCCGGTGACCTTTTCGTGACCTTGACCGCCCCGCCGGTACGGACCGCGCAGCACCTGGGAGGTACCTGCCGTGTCGTCCCTGCCCGCCGCCCTCTTGGCCGCCGGGGCATCGCCGTCCCCGTCCCCGTCGCCCTCGGGCTCCACGGCCCCGGCCGTGCCGACGCTCCAGGACGCCCAGGAGAGCGCGACGAACGCGGCGAGCTGGGTCGAGCAGAACTGGTCGACGTGGCTCGCGATGGGCCTGCAGATCCTGCTGGTCGTGGTCGTGGCGGTCGCGCTGCGCGCGGTGGTGCGGCGGGCGATCACCCAGCTGATCGACCGGATGAACCGCAGCGGGCCGTCCGGGGAGGCCGGTGCGCTGGGCGGGCTGCTGGTCAACGCCGAGCGGCGGCGGCAGCGGGCGGCGGCGATCGGCTCGGTGCTGCGGTCGGTGGCGAGTTTCCTGATCCTCGGCACGGCCGCGCTGATGGTGCTGGGCACCTTCAAGATCAACCTGGCGCCGCTGCTGGCGTCGGCCGGTGTCGCGGGTGTCGCCATCGGTTTCGGTGCGCGCAACCTGGTCACGGACTTCCTGTCCGGCGTCTTCATGATCCTGGAGGACCAGTACGGCGTCGGGGACGTCATCGACGCCGGTGTGGCCACCGGCGAGGTGATCGAGGTCGGGCTGCGCGTGACCAAGCTGCGGGGCGACAGCGGGGAGATCTGGTACGTCCGCAACGGCGAGGTCAAGCGGATCGGCAACCTCTCGCAGGGCTGGGCGACGGCCGGGGTCGACGTGACCGTGAAGGCGAGCGAGGACCTGGACCGGGTCAAGGCCACGCTGGACGAGGTCGCCGAGAAGATGAGCAAGGAAGAGCCCTGGAACGAGCTGCTGTGGGGCCAGGTCGAGGTGCTCGGCCTGGACTCGGTACTGATCGACTCCATGGTGGTCCGGCTCTCGGCCAGGACCATGCCCGGCAAGTCGGTCACCGTCGAGCGGGAACTGCGCTGGCGGATCAAGCGGGCGTTCGACGCGGCGAGCATCCGCATCGTGGGCGGGGCGACGGCGGTGGAGGACCAGCAGGAGACCCCGGACCCGACCGTCGCGGTCGCGGCCCCCTCGGCGTACTCCAACGCGGATTCCCCGCAGACGGCGGCGGCCTCACCGATAGCCCCGCAGCGCACGGCTCCGCCGGGGAAGTAGCGGCAGCGGAACGGTTCGGCACACACGTTCGAGTGAACGGACGGGGCATTCCGGCGCGCGGCGCGCACGGGGTGCCCCATCGTTCTGCCGGGGCGCCCGGGGCGGGCTTAGCCTGGCATCAGCGTGACGAGGAGAAGCGAGGAGCGCCGAACCGATCATGGAGCCGGTGATGACGCAGGTGGACCCCATCGACCTGTTGAGTGCGATCGAAGAGGCAGCACCGATGCCCATTCGACCCGAGTACGTCGAGGGGACCGCCTTCGTGCCGCCGCAACCGAACGACAACCACAACGATGGCGCATTCGAGCTGAGCTTCCAGTTCCGAGCCGCCGGACACCGCCTCGTGGGCATGGGCAACGGCTACCGCGCCGCCCACCAGGACGGCAGGACCATGGCCCTGATCATTCCGGACCTCTACGTCCGCCGTCGCAGGCCGACGGAACTCGACGAGTCGTACCGCAAGGCCAACAAGGGCTGGTACCCCATCGACATGCTCGCCCTCGTCGGCGAGGTCACCTCGACCAACCACGAGACCGACACCGGCCCCAAGTTCCGCACCTACGCCGCCGCCGGCATCCCCGTCTACGTCCTCATCGACCGCCACTCCCAGACGGCCCACTGCTACACGGACCCCGTCCTGCCCGACGACGACCCCACCGAGGCTTACTACAAGACCGACACCAAGGTCACCCTCGGCGACCCCCTCCCCCTCCCGGCGCCCTACCCCACCCTCGACACGACCCCGTTCGTCACCGACTGACCGGCCCGCAGGCCGGCCGTACGCCTCGCGGACCCATGCCTCCCCGCCCGGGTCGGTGCCGCAGGCCAGGGAGTCGCCCCGGGTGCCGGTGAGCCAGGTCGCCGCCGTCTTCGACGGCTCGGGCCGCTTCGTCACCGCGGAGGCCGTACAGGCGGTGGACGCGAGCTTCGCCGTGACCTGCCCGGACGGCACGCACCGCCACGTTCCGGAAGGTGGCCCACCCGTCGTCCTCGCCGACCGTCACCACCGGCGAGACACCGGTCAGCCGGGTTCCCTGTTCCCTGCCGTACCCCGCCCCAGCGGAACGTGCCGGTGACGCAGGGCGGCGACGCCCAGGGCCGCACCGACGCCGCCGCCCGCGGCACACCCGTCCGCTGCCCCGTGCACGCCACCACGCCCATCAGCAGCACCGCCGGCGCCACCGTCGTCCGGCCCCCTCACCCGGTCCTCCTCAGTCTCGTCACCTGGCACAGCGCCACGAACGCGCCCGCCCCGCGCAGTCCCGGCAGGCCCCTCGGCCGCTCGTCCGCGCGCAGGAGGACCCGGGCCTCGCCGGAGGTCCGGTCCACCGTCAGGGACCCGGCGACGGTGCGCCGACCGCGGAACGGACGCCAGCGGAAGTCCCACGACTCCCCCGCGCCCGTCACGTCGTACGCCCGCCCGGACCCGGCGAGCGCCGCCCGCAACCGCTCCGCCTCCGCCGCCGGGAACGCCCGCTCCTGCGTCGCCGCGAGGGCGTCCACGGTGACCGGCAGGCCGGTGCCGCGCGCCCGGAGGGCCAGGGTGGCGTAGACGCAGAGCGCGTAGAGCAGGGCGAGCGAGGACCAGCCGAGCGAGGTGAAGAGGACGTCCTCGGCGAGCGACCAGGACGGTCCCCCGTCCAGGAGACCGCTCAGGCCCACCACCACCAGCACGGGCAGGAGCCCGGGCATCGTGGCCGGCCACAGCCTCCACAGCAGCCCAAGACCGGCCATCCCCGCCCTCCCCGTACCGCGTGAGCCGTTCATCGCCTGAATGTAGGCGCTCTGACCAGCGGAAACCACGGGCGTGACGCAGTCGTGATCGCGGTCGGCACGACCAAGGGGGCGTTGTCTATTGACGTCCACTTCGTCCTGGGCTTACGTTCCTCCCACCCCAATAGGAAAGTTTCCTAACAGTGATCTACGGCGTCCGGTGATCAAGACTGGACGTCCTCCCCGGGTCACTGAGAAGCTGGGCGGCTGGAAAGGCAGGTGTCGACCCCCATGGCAGGAACCGCCGGTACGCCGGGCACCCCGCGCGTCCTGCGCGCCATGAACGACCGCGCCGCCCTGGACCTGCTGCTGGAGCACGGGCCGCTGTCGCGCACCCGGATCGGCAAGCTCACCGGCCTGTCCAAGCCCACCGCCTCCCAGCTGCTGGCCCGCCTGGAGGCGGCCGGACTGGTCCGGCTCACCGGCACCAGCGAGGGCCGGCCGGGCCCCAACGCCCAGCTGTACGCGGTCGATCCGGCCGCCGCGTACGCCGCCGGGCTCGACGTCACCCCGCACCGCATCCGCGCCGCGGTCGCCGACATCACCGGCCGCACGGTCGGCGAGTACGAGCTGCCCACCCCCGGACGGCACCCGGCGCGGTCCGTGGTCCAGCAGGTCACCGAGGCCCTCGACGGCGCCGTCAAGGCCGCCGGGCTCGCCCGGTCCGAGGTGCACCGGCTGGTCATCGGCACCCCCGGCGCCTTCGACCCCAACACCGGGCGGCTGCGCTACGCCTCCCACCTGCCCGGCTGGCACTCCCCCGCACTGCTGGACGACCTCGCGGCGGCGCTGCCGATGCCGGTCGAGTACGAGAACGACGTCAACCTCGTCGCCATCGCCGAACAGCGGCTCGGCGCGGCCCGCGGCCACGCGGACTTCGTGCTGCTGTGGAACGAGGAGGGCCTGGGCGCCGCCCTGGTCCTCGGCGGCCGGCTGCACCGGGGCTGGACCGGCGGCGCCGGCGAGGTCGGCTTCCTGCCGGTGCCGGGCACCCCGCTGGTCCGGCAGGTCACCAAGGCCAACAGCGGCGGCTACCAGGAGCTGGCCGGCTCCCAGGCCGTACCGCGGCTGGCCCGGGAACTCGGCATCACCGACGTGCCGCCGGGGCCGCACGCCGAGGCCGCGACCGTACTCGTCGCCCGCGCCGCCGACCATGCGAGCGGCCCGCACCGGGAGCTGCTCCGGACCTACGCCACCCGGCTGGCCACCGGTCTGGCCTCGCTCGTCTCCGTGCTCGATCCCGAACTCGTCGTCCTGAGCGGCTCCGCCCTGACGGCCGGCGGCGAGGTGCTGCGCGGCCTCGTCCAGGCCGAACTGGAGGAGCTGGCCGCCGCCCGGCCCCGGCTGGTCGTCGGCGACGTCCGTGAACACCCCGTGCTGCGCGGCGCGCTGGAGTCCGCGCTCGCCGCCACCCGCGACGAGGTCTTCGACACCTCGCGCTGAGCGTCCCCTCTTTTCCCACACCCGTCCCTGGGAGACCTCGCCATGCCCACAGCCCTCCCCGAAGTCGCCCGAAAAGCGGCTTTTGCCGTGACTGTCTCCGCCGTGCTCCTCACCACCGCGTGTACCGGCCAGTCCGGCTCGGGCGCCACCGACGACCCGTCGAAGGACACGACGATCAACTTCTGGCACGCCTGGAGCGCGCCGAACGAGGTGACGGCCGTCAAGTCGCTGGTCGCCGGCTTCGAGCACGCCCACCCCAACATCCACGTGAACATCGTCGGCAACATGACCGACGACAAGATCAACCAGGCGCTGCGCGCCGGCGGCGCGAAGGCCCCGGACGTGATCTCGTCGTTCACCACCAACAACGTGGGCAAGTTCTGCTCCTCGGGCGCGCTGGTAGATCTGAACCCGTTCTTCGAGAAGTCCGGGATCGACCCGGAGAAGACGTTCCCGAAGCCGATGAACGAGTACACCCGGTTCGACGGCAACCGGTGCACGGTGCCGCTGCTCGGGGACGCGTACGGGCTCTACTACAACAAGACGGCGTTCGGGAAGGCGGGCATCGCCCGTCCGCCGAGGACCTGGTCCGAATTCGAGGCCGACGCGAAGAAGCTGACCGTCCGCCAGGGCGAGGGGTACCGGCAGCTCGGCTTCATGCCGGACTACCACGGCTGGGAATCCACCACCGAGCACTACCTCGGCCAGTTCTCGCCGACGTACTTCGACAAGGACGGCAAGTCGAACCTCGCGAAGGATCCCGCGTTCCGGAAGGGCTTCACGCTCCAGAAGAAGCTCGTGGACGAACTCGGCGGGTTCCGGCGGCTGGAGAGGTTCCGCGCCACGCTGGGCGACGAGTGGGGCCCCAAGCACCCCTTCCACACCGGCCAGGTCGCCATGCAGCTCGACGGCGAGTGGCGGCTCGGGATGGCCGAGGAGGCCAAGCCGGACTTCGAGATCGGGGTGGCGCCGCTGCCCGTCCCGGACGACCGGGCCGGCCAGTACGGCAAGGGCTACATCACCGGCACCATCGCGGGCATCGCCGCCACCAGCCGCCACCAGAACGCGGCCTGGGAACTGGTGAAGTACATGACCACGGACACGGACGCGGTGGTCGGCTTCGCCAACGCCATCCACAACGTGCCCTCCACACTGGCCGCGCTGAAGTCGCCGAAACTGAAGTACGACCCGCGGTTCAAGACCTTCCTGGACATCGCCGGCAACCCGCACTCCACCACGACTCCCGCCTCCGTCAACGGCGGTGTGTACCTGGTGACGATCCAGCAGTTCGGCTACGACTACGAGAGCGGCAAGGAGACCGATCTGGAGGCCGGGCTGAGGAAGACGGCCGCGCAGATCGACACGGACATCGCGCAGGCCCGGTGATGAGCGCCGTCACCCTCGCGTCGAAACGCCGGCGCTCGGCCCTGCGCACGCTCGCCTTCATGTCGCCGTGGCTCATCGGCTTCGCGGTCTTCTTCGCCTACCCGCTGATCTCCACGGTCTACTTCTCCCTCATGCACTACGACGGCTTCCGGCCGCCGGCGTGGAGCGGCGGGAAGAACTGGACGTACGTCTTCGAGCACTACCCGCTGTTCTGGCCCGCCCTGCGCAACACGCTCTGGCTGGTCGTGATCATGGTGAGCCTGCGGGTGGTCTTCGGGCTGGGCGTCGGTCTGCTCATCACCAGGATCAAGACCGGGACGGGTGTCTTCCGCACCCTGTTCTACCTGCCGTACCTGGCCCCTCCGGTCGCGGCGACCATGGCCTTCGCCTTCCTGCTCAACCCCGGCACCGGCCCGGTGAACTCGCTCCTGGAACACGCCGGGCTGCCGGCGCCGGGCTGGTTCAACGACCCCGCCTGGTCCAAGCCGGCACTGACCCTGCTGGCCCTGTGGGGCGTCGGCGACCTGATGGTCGTCTTCATGGCCGCGCTGCTCGACGTACCGGCGGAGCAGTACGAGGCGGCGGAGCTGGACGGCGCCACGGCGTGGCAGCGGTTCCGGTACGTGACCCTGCCGAACATCTCCCCGATCGTGATGTTCGCCGTCGTCACCGGCGTGATCCAGACCATGCAGTACTACACCCAGCCGCTGATCGCCGGGAAGGTCGCCTCCGGCGTGATCCAGGGCGCCGGCACCCAGTTCGAGCCCGGCTACCCCGACAAGTCCACGCTCACCCTCCCCCAGCTCGTCTACAACCTCGGCTTCCAGCGCTTCGACTACGGCTCGGCGTGCGTGGTCGCGCTGGTGCTGTTCGCCCTGTCGATGGCGTTCACCGCGCTGCTGATGCGGCGCCGGGGCGGCCTGATCCAGGCAGGTGACTGACCATGACGCAAGTACTGGAGCAGCCGGTGAAGCCGGCGCCGCTCGTCACCGGCGCCGAGCGCACCGCCCGGCGCCGTGCGCTGCTGGAGTGGGTCGCCGTCCACGCGCTCGGCGTCGCCGCCGCGCTGTTCTTCACGCTGCCGTTCGTGTTCGTGTTCCTGACCTCGCTGATGAGCGACAGCCAGGCCCTCGGCCGGGACCTGATCCCGCACACCTGGGAGTGGGGCAACTACCGGAAGGTGTTCGACACGCCCGGCTTCCTCACCTGGTGGCGGAACACGCTGGTCTACGCCGGACTCGGCACCCTGCTGACTGTGGTGTCCTCCATCCCCGTGGCGTACGCGCTCGCCAAGTTCCGCTTCCGGGGGCGCAACCTGTCGCTCATGCTGGTGATCTCGATGATGATGCTGCCCCCGCAGGTGGTCGTCATCCCGATGTACCTCTTCTGGGCGAAACAGCTGGACCTGTCCGGCACGCTGTGGCCGCTGATCGTGCCGATGGCGTTCGGGGACGCGTTCTCCATCTTCCTGCTGCGCCAGTTCCTGATGACGATCCCGAACGAGTACCTGGACGCGGCGAAGGTCGACGGCTGCGGTGACCTGCGGACCCTGCTGCGGGTCGTGCTGCCGATGGCCAGGCCGGGCATCGCCGCCGTGGCCCTCTTCCAGTTCTTCTACGCCTGGAACGACTACTTCGGCCCGCAGATCTACGCGTCCGAGAACCCCGGCGCCTGGACCCTGTCCTACGGCCTGGAGTCCTTCAAGGGTGCCCACCACACCGACTGGAACCTCACCATGGCCGCGACCGTGCTGGTCATGGCCCCCGTGATCCTCGTGTTCTTCTTCGCCCAGAAGGCGTTCGTCGAGGGCGTCACCCTCACCGGAGTAAAGGGTTGATCTGACTGTGAAACTCACCGTGGTCGGCGGCGGCTCGACCTACACGCCCGAACTCGTCGACGGCTTCGCCCGCCTGCGCGACACCCTGCCCGTCGAGGAACTCGTCCTGGTCGACCCGGCCGCGGACCGCCTGGAGCCGGTCGGCGGCCTGGCCCGCCGGATCTTCGCCAGACAGGGCCACCCCGGCCGGATCGTCACCACCTCCGACCTGGACGCGGGGGTCGACGGCGCCGACGCGGTCCTGCTCCAGCTGCGCGTCGGCGGTCAGGCGGCCCGGGAACAGGACGAGACCTGGCCGCTGGAGTGCGGCTGCATCGGCCAGGAGACCACCGGCGCCGGCGGCCTGGCCAAGGCCCTGCGCACGGTCCCGGTGGTCCTGGACATCGCCGAGCGGGTCCGCCGCACCAACCCGCGCGCGTGGATCATCGACTTCACCAACCCGGTCGGCATCGTCACCCGCGCGCTGCTCCAGGCCGGGCACCGGGCGGTCGGCCTGTGCAACGTGGCGATCGGCTTCCAGCGGAAGTTCGCCGCCCTGCTGGGCACGGCCCCGGCGGATGTGCACCTGGGCCATGTGGGCCTGAACCACCTCACCTGGGAGACAGGTGTGCGCCTGGGCGGTCCGGAGGGCGAGGACGTCCTGCCGAAGCTCCTGACGGAACACGGCGAGGCGATCGCCGACGACGTCCGCCTCCCGCGCACGCTGCTGGACCGCCTCGGTGTGGTCCCGTCCTACTACCTGCGCTACTACTACGCGCACGACGAGGTCGTACGGGAGCTGCGCACCAAGCCCTCCCGCGCCTCCGAGGTGGCCGCCATGGAGCGGGAACTGCTCGCGATGTACGGCGACCCGGCCCTGGACGAGAAGCCGGCCCTGCTCGCCCGGCGCGGCGGCGCCTACTACTCGGAGGCGGCCGTGGACCTGGCGGCGGCCCTGCTGGGCGGGGGCGGCAGCCCCTACCAGGTGGTGAACACGCTCAACCGGGGCACGCTGCCGTTCCTGCCCGACGACGCGGTGGTCGAGGTGCAGGCGGCGGTCGGCCCGGCCGGCCCGGTCCCGCTGCCGGTCCCGGCCCTGGACCCGCTGTTCACGGGCCTGGTCGCGCACGTGACGGGGTACGAGGAGCTGGCCCTGGAGGCGGCCCTGCGCGGCGGCCGGGACCGCGTCTTCCGCGCCCTGCTCGCCCACCCGCTGATCGGCCAGTACGCGTACGCCGACGCGCTCACCGACCAGCTGATCGCACACAACCGGGAGCACCTCGCGTGGGCCTGACCGCACCCGGCCCGCCGACGGTCCTCGCCGTCGACGCGGGCAACAGCAAGACCGACGTGGCCGTGGTCACCGCCGCCGGCGAGGTGCTGGCCACGGCCCGCGGCGGCGGCTTCCGGCCGCCCGCGGTGGGCGTCGCGGCGGCGCTGGACGCCCTGGCGGAGCCGGTGGCCCGGGCGTTCGCGGACGCCGGGGTCACCGGGGTCACCCATGTCTCGGCCTGCCTGGCCAACGCCGATCTCCCGGTGGAGGAAGAGCAGTTGGCGGCCGCGCTGCACGCGCGCGCGTGGGGCGCGTCGGTGGAGGTGCGCAACGACACCTTCGCGATCCTGCGCGCGGGCGTCACCGAGCCGCGCGGGGTGGCGGTGGTGTGCGGCGCGGGCATCAACTGCGTCGGCATGCGGCCCGACGGCCGCACCGCCCGCTTCCCCGCCATCGGCCGGATCTCCGGGGACTGGGGCGGCGGCTGGGGCCTGGCGGAGGAGGCCCTGTGGCACGCGGCCCGCGCGGAGGACGGCCGCGGCCGGCCGACCCTGCTGGCCCGCACCCTCCCCGCGCACTTCGGGCTGCCGAGCATGTACGCCCTCATCGAGGCCCTGCACCTGGAGCGCGTCGACCAGCACCGCCGGCACGAGCTGACCCCGGTGCTGTTCGCCACGGCGGCGGACGGCGACCCGGTGGCCCGCGCGATCGTCACCCGGCTCGCGGAGGAGGTCACGGTGCTGGCCACGGTCGCCCTGACCCGGCTGGACCTGCTGGACGAGCAGACCCCGGTGCTGCTCGGCGGCAGCGTCCTCACCGCCGGCCACCCCCAGCTGAACGACACCGTCCGCGAGCTGCTGTCCGCGCGCGCCCCGAAGGCCGGCGTCCGCGTGGTCACGGCGCCCCCGGTGCTGGGCGCGGCCCTGCTGGGCCTGGACCGGCTGGCGGCGGGTGAGGAGGCGCGGGAGCGGGTGCGGGGCCACTGGGAGGCGGGCTGATCCTTGAGTCGTCGCGCGGGTGGAGCGGGGCAACAATGTGACCAGAGGGGCGGGCCCGATCCCGGGAGGCGTCATGAGCACATCAGCCGAGCCAAGAGTGTCGGGGATCGAGGTCCGGTCCATCGACTACGTCCCGCTGGACGAGCGCCACGGCAAGCTCTGGCACCTGGGCCCGCTGTGGTTCATGTCCAACGCGCAGATCGCCACCCTGGCGGTCGGGCTGGTCAGCATCACCCAGGGCGGCAACCTCGTCTGGTCGCTGCTGGCCATCGTCTCCGGCACGGTGACCGGCACCTTCTTCATGGCCTTCCACTCCGCCCAGGGCCCCCAGCTCGGCCTGCCGCAGATGATCCAGTCCCGGCCCCAGTTCGGCTACGTCGGCGCGCTGCTGGTGTGGCTGTTCGCCTACGTGCAGTACGCCGGGTTCAACGTCTTCAACAGCATCCTCGCCGCCGACTCCCTGCACGCCACGCTGCACGGCGGCGTCAAGCTGTGGGTCGTCGTGGTGACCGCGGTCGCGCTCGTCATCGCGCTGGTGGGCTACGACATCATCCACAAGGCCGAGCGGATCCTGACGTACGCCTTCCTGGTGATCTTCGGGGTCTTCACCGTGGGCGTCCTGGTCACCCTGCACTACCCGGCGGGCTCCTTCGACCTCGGCGGCTTCCGGTGGACGCCGTTCCTCGCGCAGTTCGGCGTGGTCGCGGGCTACCAGATCAGCTGGGCCATCTACGTCTCCGACTACTCCCGCTACCTCCCTCCCGACGTGACCGTCCGCAAGACCTTCTACTGGACCTACTTCGGCTCCGCGCTGGGCGGCATCTGGCTGATGGTGCTCGGGGCGCTGCTCGCCGCCTGGGCGGGACCGAGGACCTTCGAGACGATCCCGGCGATCAACTCCGCGGGCGACAAGGTGTTCACCGGGTTCGGCGCCGTCGTACTGCTCTTCTCGGCCCTCGGCCTGGTCTCGGTGACCGCGCTGAACATGTACGGCGGGTCCCTCACGCTCATCAGCGCCATCGACTCGTTCCGGCGGGTCCGGCCGACGCTCGCCGTACGGCTGCTCACCCTCGGCCTCACCGCCGCGCTCTCCCTCGTCGGCGCGCTGGCCGCGACGTCGAACTTCCTGGCGAACTTCGAGAACTTCCTGCTGCTGGTGCTCTACCTGTTCATCCCGTGGACCGCGGTCAACCTCATGGACTACTACGTGGTGCGCCGCGGCCACTACGCCATCGCCGAGATCTTCAACCCGCACGGCATCTACGGCCGCTGGGGCTGGCACGGCATCATCGCCTACCTCGTCGGATTCGCCGCCATGGTCCCGTTCTTCTCCGTCGGCACCCTGTGGGCCGGCCCCGCCGCGAAGGCGCTGGGCGGCGCGGACATCTCCCTCTTCGTCGGCCTGCCGGTCTCCGCCCTCCTGTACTGGTGGCTGAGCCGCTCGATCGACGTCGAGGCGGAGACCCGGCTGGCGGCCGCGGAGGCGGCGGCCCTGGAACGGGCGGCCCACGAGCACCGCGAGCCGTGAGACCCGCCGTTCGGGGAACCGATCCGCCGCCACCAGCGTGTTCTTGAACAGGGGGTGGTGCGTCCGCAGGCGCGCGCCCCCCGGCACACTGCGATCCGATCAAGACCGGGTGAAGGCCGGTGCGCGATGTCGGTACGGGCGGTGATACTGGGCGGCGAACGGATGACCATGGGGGAGGTCGAGTGACACACCCGCCGAAGAGCAGCGCGGCACCACCGCCGGCCGCGTCCGCCGCCGTGGCCGGCGTCCCCGGCATCCCCGCCCAGCCCGGGCCGCCCGGGCTCCCCGCCGTCACCGGTCCGGGCGTGCCGCCCGCGCGCCGGACCGCCTTCGCCGAGGGGGCCGAGCGGCTGCGGACCGCCGCGACGACCGAGCCGGGACGGCTGCGGATCATCGGTGCCGTCCTGGCGGTGCTGGTCGTCGCGTTCGGCGCGGTCACCGCCTGGCAGACCAGCGAGCGCTCCGCCGCCGCCGACGACGTGCTGCACCGCAGCCAGCCGCTCAGTTCCGGCGCGGCCGGCATCTACCGGTCCCTGGCCGACGCCAACACCGCCGCCTCCAGCGGGTTCCTGGCGGGCGGCCAGGAGAACCCCGCGTCCAGGCAGCGGTACGAGAAGGACATCCGCACCGCCGCCGGCGGCCTCGTCACCGCCGCCGCCAACGCCGAGCCCGGCTCGGCCTCCGAGGCGACCATAGCCGGGCTGAACCGGCTGCTGCCCGAGTACAAGGGCCTGATCGAGCGGGCCCGGACGTACAACCGGCAGGGCTATCCGGTCGGCGGCGCCTACCTGCGGTACGCCAACGAGAAGATGCAGAAGGAGATGCTCCCGGCGGCGGAGGACCTCTACACCACGGAGAACCGGCGGCTGGACGCCGACTACGCGGACGCGACGCCCTACCCCTGGGCGGCGATCGCGCTCGGGCTGCTCGCCCTGGCCGCGCTCGGCTGGGCCCAGCACCGCACGTACCGGCGCACCAACCGGGTCCTCAACCACGGTCTGGCCGCCGCCACCGCCGCGACCACCGTCGCCCTGCTGTGGCTGGTCGTGGGCCACGCCGTCGCCCGGTCGGGCCTGGACGGCTCGTACGAGCACGGGATCCGCTCGCTGAACGTGCTGCACGACGCCCGGATCGCCTCCCTGAAGGCGCGCGGGAACGAGAACCTGAGCCTGGTGGCGCGCGGCGCCGAGACCGTCACGGTCGACGGCAGACCGTACGACGCCTACTACTACGACTTCGACAAGGACATCGCCGTGCTCGGCAAGGGCCTGTCCGAGGCGTCCCGGCTCGCCGACGACCAGGGGGGCACGGCACCGGTCGAGGCGGCCCGGGGCAACATGACGGTGTGGAAACAGCGGCACGCCGACGCCCGGGCCGAGGACGAGAACGGCAACTACCAGCAGGCGCTGGACAAGGTGATCGGCGCGAAGGGGGCGACGGCCGAGTGCTTCGACGGCGTCGACCGCAGTCTCGCCCGCGCCATCGACCACGAGCAGGCCGAGTTCCAGCAGGCCGCCGGTGACGGGCGGGACGCCATGACCGGGCTGCCGGTGGGCGCCGCCGTCCTCGCGGTGCTGGCCGCGGCCGGCGCCGTCGCCGGCATCGGCCGCAGACTTTCGGAGTACCGGTGACAAGGGGCAGGGCGATGTACGTGAGCCGTGCACGGGCCTCCCTGCGGGGCTGGGGCGGGGTCGCCGCCATGGCGGTGCTGTGCGCGCTGGCACTGGGCTTCGTCCTGCTGCTGCCGTGCACCCAGCGGGCGCCGGACGAGCCGGCCCGGGCCGGCCAGCGGTCCGCCACCGGCATCCAGGCCCGCGCCGACGGGTGCGTGGACGCCGAGGCACACCGGCAGACGCTCGCCCCGTCCGGCGCGGACGGCCCGACGATCGACGCCATCAAGGCCCGTACGGGCGCCAAGCGCAAGCTGATCGTCGGCGTCGACCAGAACAGCTACCGCTGGGGCTACCGCAACCCGAACACCGACGGCGCCCGGCTGGAGGGCTTCGACATCGACCTCGTCCACCGCATCGCCGCCGACATCCTCGGCGACCCCGACGCGGTGCAGTTCAAGGCCATACCGACCAGCCAGCGCATCCCGGCGATCGAGGACGGGCGGGTCGACATGGTCGTGCGCACCATGACGATCACCTGCGACCGGCTCCGCCAGGTCGCCTTCTCCGCGCCCTACTTCAAGACGGGCCAGCAGGTCCTCGCGCCCAAGTCGTCGCCGATCACCGGGTACGACGGCTCGCTGGCCCACAAGAAGGTGTGCACCGCGGCCGGTTCGACCGCGTACGCCAAGCTGGCCGCCGACCGGAAGGACGGCCGGCTGCCCGCCACCACCGACATCTCCGCCACCGTCCCGAACCAGCTGGACTGCCTGGTCCGGCTGCAACTCGGCGAGGTGGACGCGGTGGTGACCGACGGCGCGCTCGCCGCGAGCCAGGCCGCCCAGGATCCGACCGTCGAACTCAAGGGCAAGGCGTTCACGACCGAGTACTACGGAGTGGCGATGAAGAAGGACGCGGACGACCTGGTGCGCCGGGTCAACCGCGTCCTGGTGGACTACCGCGCCCAGGGCTGGCAGACGTCGTACGACGACTGGCTGTCGGCGACACTGGGCAAGGACGCGTCCGCGTCGAGGCCGCCCGCGCCGCAGTACCTGCGCGGCAGTTGAGCCGCACCCGACCGGAACACACAGCGAGCGAGAGGTGATCGATGGGCGTCACGGACCCCGCCGGGCCGGTGATGGACCGGGACGAGGTGGACCGTGCGCTGGCGCGGCTCGGCCAGGAGCACGAGGCGATCGAGACCTCGCTGCTGGCCCTCCAGGACCACGCGGGCCGCAGGCTCCTCGAAGGCGCGGAACTGACCGGTGTCACCAAGGAGCGCTGGCAGGCCACGGAGGCGCAGATCACCCTGCTGTGGGCGTACTTCGACGCCTACACGGCCGCACTGCGCGGCGCCCGGGAGATCCGCGCCCGGCGCCGCTGGTGCAGCCGGGAGGACCTGGCGGAGCTGACGGAGCTGCTGCGCGGCGCGTGCGTGACCGTCCCCGACGGCGGGAACGGCCGGCTGAGCGAGACGTTCTCGCTGTCCGCGCTGGTGGAGCGGATGAACGAGCTGTACGCGACCAGCCTGGACGTGATCGTCGCCGCCGACGCGGTCTGGTCGGCGCTGCCCGCCCGGATCGATTTACTCGCCGCGGAACTCCAGCGCACCCGCGGCCTGGCGCACTCCGTCGGGGTGCGCCCCGGCGAGCACCCGGCCGGCGACGACCTGGAGCGGATCACCCGCACGCTGACCCGGCTGCGCGCGGACGTCGTCTCCGACCCGCTCGGCTTCTGGGTGCCCGCCGAGGGCAGTAGCGCACCGGGCGGCGGACGTCCGGACACGCGTGTGTACGACCGTGAGGCGCGCGCCCTGGAGGACGTACGGCGGGAGATCGACGCCGTGCTGACGGTGCGCCAGGACGCCGAGGCTCGGCTGATCCGGCTGCGGGACGTGCTCTCGCGCGCGGACCGCACCCTCGCCGAGGCCCGTACCGCGCGCGGCGAGGTGCTCGCGAAGATCGCCGCGACGGAGGTGCCGGTGGTGAGCGGGCCGCCGACCGCGCTGCAGGAGCAGCTGGCGACCGCCGCCGAGTACCGCAGGCAGGCCCAGTGGCACCGGCTGTCGCCGCTGCTGGAGTCGCTGGAGGAGAAGGCGGAGGACGAACTGCTGCGCGCCCGCGAGTCGCTGACCGCGGTGACCGCGCCGCTCGCGGTCCGCGCCGAGCTGCGCGGCCGGCTGGACGCCTACAAGGCCAAGGTGGCCCGGCACGGGCTGGCGGAGGACCCGCTGCTCGTCGAGCGGTACGACGCGGCCCGCCGCATGCTGTGGAGCGCGCCCTGCGACCTGCGCGTGGCCGAACAGGCCGTGCTGCGCTACCAGCAGGCGGTGGCCGAGCTGCTCGGCGGCGCGAGCGCGCCGGAGGACAGCCGGGGGGAGCACAGGGGGGACGGGTCATGAGTCAGCCGGGGCAGAACTGCCAGCGACCGGGCTGCGAAGGGTCGTACGAGGACGTCGGCGGCGGCGAGCTGTACTGCGACACGTGCGGTCTCGCGCCCGTGGTGTCGGCCGGGGGCCGGCCCTCCGGGGAAGGCATGGTGGGCTCGCCGCCCACCGGGGTCACCCGGGCGGCCTCGGACAGCGGCAGTTCGCGCAGCTCCCGGACGTCCTCGCAGTCGTCGAAGTCGCGCCGCTCGGTCTCCGGGCGGCTGTCCCGGTCGCTGTCGGGAAAGCCCACGGGCCGCTCGGTCTCGGTGCGCAGCTCCGGCTCCTCCTCCGGCGCCGCCACGCGCGGGCGGCTGGGCGCCGGGCTGGTCTCCGTGCCGCAGGTGCCGCGGCCCGACCCGCGTGCGATGGTGCTGGACAACCCGGAGGTGCCCGAGCGGAAGCGGTTCTGCTCGCGGTCGGACTGCGGGGCGCCGGTCGGCCGGGCCCGGGGCGACCGGCCGGGCCGCACGGAGGGGTTCTGCACCAAGTGCGGGCACCCGTACTCCTTCGTGCCCAAGCTGCGGGCCGGGGACATCGTGCACGGCCAGTACGAGGTGGCGGGCTGCCTCGCGCACGGCGGGCTCGGCTGGATCTACCTCGCCGTGGACCGGGCCGTCTCCGACCGGTGGGTGGTGCTCAAGGGCCTGCTGGACACCGGTGACCAGGACGCGATGGCCGCGGCGATCTCCGAGCGGCGGTTCCTCGCGGAGATCGAGCACGCCAACATCGTGCGGATCTACAACTTCGTGGAGCACCTGGACCAGCGCACCGGCTCCCTCGACGGCTACATCGTCATGGAGTACGTCGGCGGCAAGTCCCTGAAGGAGATCGCCAACTCCCGCCGGGCACCCGACGGCCGGCGGGATCCGCTGCCGGTGGAGCAGGCCTGCGCGTACGGCATCGAGGCGCTGGAGGCGCTCGGCCACCTGCACAGCCGGAACCTGCTGTACTGCGACTTCAAGGTCGACAACGCCATCCAGACCGAGGACCAGCTCAAGCTGATCGACATGGGCGCGGTCCGCCGGATGGACGACGTGGAGTCGGCGATCTACGGCACGGTCGGCTACCAGGCGCCGGAGGTCGGCGAGGCCGGCCCGTCGGTGGCCAGCGACCTGTACACGGTGGGCCGTACGCTCGCCGTGCTGACCTTCGACTTCCAGGGCTACACGAACGTCTACGCGGACTCCCTGCCGGACCCCGACAGCATCGACGTCTTCCACCGGTACGAGTCCTTCTACCGGCTCCTGGTCCGCGCCACCGACCCCGACCCGGCGCGCCGGTTCGCCACCGCGCAGGAGATGGCCGAGCAGCTGACGGGCGTGCTGCGGGAGGTCGTCGCCCTCCAGACCGGGCGCCCCCGGCCCGCGCTGTCGACACTGTTCGGACCGGAGCTGAAGGTCACCGACACCGAGCTGTTCCCGCGGCTGGACGCGGACGTGTCCCGGCTGGGCGCCCGTCCGGTGCGCAAGGGGCAGGGCGCCGCCCCGGCCCTCCACCCGCCGGCCCTCGTCGAACCCGTCGACACCCCGGCCGCCGCGCTCGCCCTGCCGGTGCCGCTGGTCGACCCGGCGGACCCCAGCGCCGGCTTCCTCGCGGGCCTGTCGGCCTCCGCGCCCGCCGAACTGATGACCGCGCTGGCCGCCGCGCCCGCGCAGACCGTGGAGACCCGGCTGCGGCAGATCCGTGCCCGGCTGGAGAGCGCCGACCCCCAGGGCGCGGCGACGAGCCTCGCCGAACTGGACGAGGAACGGCCGGACGACTGGCGGGTGGTGTGGTACCGGGGCGTGGCCGCCCTGGTCACCGGCGACTTCGAGGGTGCCGCGCTCGCCTTCGACGCGGTCTACGACGCCTTCCCGGGCGAGGCCGCGCCGAAGCTGGCGCTCGCCCTGTGCGCGGAGGTGCTGGGCCAGCTGGACAACGCGGCCGAGTACTACCGCCTGGTGTGGACGACCGACCCGAGCTTCGTGAGCGCCGCGTTCGGGCTGGCCCGGGTGCAGCTCGCGGCCGGGGACCGGAGCGGGGCCGTGGGGACGCTGGAGTCGGTGCCGGAGTCGTCCATCCACTACACGGCCGCCCGGGTCGCCGCCGTCCGGGCCAGGATCGCCCGGCGCACGGCGGACACGGGTGACGTACCGTTCCTGGACGACCTGACGGCCGCCGCCGGTCAGGTCGAGGCACTCCAGGCGTACGGCCTGGACCCGGCGCGGCGCGAGCGGTTGTCGGCGGAAGTGCTCGGCTGCGCGCTGGACTGGATACTCTCCGGGGGTCAGGGCACCGGGCCGGCCGTCGGAGGCCGGGTGCTGCTGGGCAGCGGTCTGGACGAGCGGGGTCTCCGCTTCGGTCTGGAGCGCGCCTACCGCACGCTGGCGCGGCTGGCGACCGGCGGCGAGGAGAGGATCGAGCTGGTGGAACGGGCCAACCGTTACCGCCCCCGGACGTGGGTGTAGTCGATGTCGCAGATGCCCCAGCAGGCCGCACTGCCGAAGTGCCCGAGCTGCGCGGAGCCCGTGGAGCCGGGCGACCTGTACTGCGGAGCGTGCGGATACGACCTTTCGGTGGTCCCCGCCGCGCCGCAGGACCAGCAGGACCACCCGACGCTCACCATGACCGGCTCCGGCACGCCCGGCTCCGGCACGGCCGGTGACGGCACGCCCGGGGACGGCACGGCCGGGCAGGCTTCCGGAGTGCGGTTCGACCGGCCGGCCGAACCCGACGAGTACCCGCTGCAGGCGCCGGACCCGCGGCTGGCCGCCGGTGCCCCCGCCCCGGCCGATCCGGCGCAGGTCTGTGTGGCCTGCCGGGCGGGCCATGTGGACGGCGACGGCTACTGCGAGAACTGCGGGCACGCCCAGCCCCGCGAACGCGACCACGTGGAGCGGGAGTCGGGCCCGGTCGCCGCCGTCAGCGACCGCGGGCTGCGCCACCACCGCAACGAGGACGCCTTCGCCGTCGGCCACACCGCGCTGCCCGACGGCACCCCGGCGGCGGTGGCGATCGTCTGCGACGGCGTGTCCTCCGCGACCCGCCCGGACGACGCCTCCCTGGCCGCCTCCCAGGCGGCAGGTGACACCCTGCTGGCCGCGCTGCCCCGCGGCACCCACCCGCAGCAGGCCATGCACGAGGCGATCGTCGCCGCCGCGCAGGCCGTCAACGCGCTCGCCGAGGAGCCCGCCACGGCCCGCGAGCACGCCCCGCACCAGAACGCCCCGGCGTGCACGATCGTCGGCGCGGTGGTCACCCCCGGGCTGCTGGTCGTCGGCTGGGTCGGCGACAGCCGGGTCTACTGGGTGCCCACCGACCGCGGCGCACCGCCCGCCCGGCTCACCGAGGACGACTCCTGGGCCGCGCAGATGGTGGCCGCCGGCCTGATGAGCGAGGCCGAGGCGTACGCCGACGAGCGCGCCCACGCGATCACCGGCTGGCTCGGCGCGGACGCCTACGAACTGGAGCCGCACACCGCCTCGTTCAAACCGGACCGGCCGGGCGCGGTCGTGGTGTGCACCGACGGACTGTGGAACTACGCGGAGACGGCCGAGGAGATGTCCGAGGTCGTCCCGGCGGACGCGGCGGCCCGCCCGCTGCACAGCGCCCGGGTGCTGGTGGGGCACGCCCTGGACGGCGGGGGCCACGACAACGTAACAGTGGCGGTCCTGCCGTTCCCGGCGCCGCCGCAGGGGGCAGGATCGGCCTGAGGGCCGTATCCGAGGGGGAACGGCACGGGGAAGCCGGGGCGGACCGGAGGGGACCGGTCCGCTGACAGCCAGCGCCCCGCGTGGGCGGGGTGTCGAGGGGGATGCGATCAAGCATGGCCAATTTCGCGAAGTCGAACGTGCCGCAGTTCTCGGTGGACGTCTACCAGAACGAGTACCTGCCCGAGGGCGGCAGCGAGGTCAACGCCATCGTCACGGTGAGCGCGACCGGCGGCGGCACCACCGGCAGCACGGTCTCCGCGCCCGTGTACCCGCCGGGACGGCGGCCCTCCGCCGCGGTGGCGCTCATGGTGGACTGCTCGGGCTCCATGGACTATCCGCCGGCCAAGATGCTGGGCGCCCGGGACGCCACCGCCGCCGCGATCGACGCCCTGCGCGACGGCACCTTCTTCGCGGTGATCGGCGGCACGCACGTGGCCACCGAGGTCTACCCGGGCGCCGGGCGGCTCGCGGTCGCCGACGCCATCACCCGGGAACAGGCCAAGCAGGCGCTGCGCCGGCTGAGCGCGGGCGGCGGTACGGCCATCGGCACCTGGCTGCGGCTCGCCGACCGGCTGCTGTCCTCGGCGGACGTCGGCATCCGGCACGGCATCCTGCTCACCGACGGCCGCAACGAGCACGAGTCGGCGCAGGACCTGCGGGCCACGCTGGACGCCTGCGCCGGCCGGTTCACGTGTGACGCGCGCGGCGTGGGCACCGACTGGGAAGTGAAAGAAGTCACAGCGATCGCCTCGGCGCTGCTCGGCACCGCCGACATCGTCGCCGACCCGGCGGGCCTGGCCGCCGACTTCACGCAGATGATGGAGACCGCGATGGGCAAGGAGGTCGCCGACGTCGCCCTGCGGGTGTGGACGCCGGTCGGCACGGCCATCCGGTTCGTCAAGCAAGTCGCCCCCAGCATGGAGGACTTGACCGACCGCCGCACCGAGGCCGGGCCGCGCGCCGGGGACTACCCGACCGGGTCCTGGGGCGACGAGTCCCGCGACTACCACCTGTGCGTGACGGTCCCGCCGGCCGGGCTCGGCCGGGAGATGCTCGCCGCGCGGGTCTCGTTGGTGATTCCGCAAACGGACGGATCAGCACAAAGCCTCGGCGCGCAGGGGCTGGTACGGGCCGTGTGGACCGACGACATGGCCGCCTCCACCTCGATCAACGCGCAAGTCGCCCACTACACCGGGCAGGCCGAACTGGCCCAAGTCATTCAGAAGGGCCTCGACCTTCGCAAAGCGGGTGATTTCGATGAAGCAACGGCCAAACTGGGGCGGGCCGTTCAGCTCGCGAGCGCCTCGGGGAACGCGGATACTGCGAAACTGCTTGCGAAGGTGGTGGACGTGGTCGACGCCGCGACAGGTACTGTGCGGTTGAAGACGAGGGTCGCGGAGGCGGACGAGATGACTCTGGAGACCCGGTCCACCAAGACTGTTCGTGTGAAGAAGTGACCCTCGCAAGCGTAGGAGAAGGGGAAGCACCGACATGCCGACCTGCCCGAACGGACACCAGTCGGGTTCCGACGACTGGTGCGAGGTCTGCGGTCACCGCATGGCCGGTGCCGTACCTCCCCCTCCGCCGCCGCCCCCGGCCGGCGGCTACGGCTTCCCGCCGCCCGCGGGTGCCGCCGGCCGGCCCGGTCCGGCCGGCGGGGACCCCGAGCCGGAGCTGTGCCCGCAGTGCCGTACGCCCCGTGAGGGCGGCGCGCCCTTCTGCGAGGAGTGCCGGTGGAACTTCCTGACCAACACGGCGACGTCCTACACCCCGGCCGCCCCGCGTCCGCCGCAGCCGCGGTTCCAGCCGCCGAGCACGACGTACGGCGGCGGTGACGGGTACGAGTACCAGGGCTCGCGGCCCTCGCAGGTGAACCGGCCGGCCGAGCCGATCCCGTCCTTCGGCAGCGAGCCGTCGGGCCCGACGCCGTTCGGCGGCGACCGCGCCCCGTCCGGCCCGCCGACCTCCCCCGGCCCGCCCCCCTTCGGCGGCGGCAACCAGCGCCCGCCCGGCCCCCCGCCGGGCTTCGGCGCCGGTCCGGGGCAGGGTCCCGGCCAGGGTCAGGGCCCCGGCGGCCCCTCCGGCTTCGGCGGCGGTCCGGGGCAGGGCCAGGGTCAGGGTGGTTCCTCCGGCTTCGGCGGCGGTCCGGGGCAGGGTCCCGGTCAGGGACAAGGACCCGGCGGCCCCTCCGGCTTCGGTAGCGGACCCGGCCAGGGCCAGGGTCAGGGTGGTTCCTCCGGCTTCGGCGGCGGTCAGGGTCAGGGTCAGGGCCCCAGTGGCCCGTCCGGCTTCGGCGGCGGTCCGGGGCAGCGTCCCGGGCAGGGTCAGGGTCAGGGCCCCGGCGGCCCGTCCGGCTTCGGCGGCGGACCCGGTCAGGGTGGTCCCGGCGCCGGTGGGCCGTCCGGGTTCGGCGGTGGTCCGGGGCAAGGACAGGGGCCGGGACAGGGCCGGGATCAGGGACAGGGTCCGGGTCAGGGCCAGGGACCCGGTCAGGGATTCGGTGGGCCTGGGCAGGGTCCCGGCGGCCCGTCCGCGCCCCCGGCCTTCGGGCGCGAGCCCTCCCGTCCCGGTGCTCCCACGCCGCCCGGCCCCTCCGGCTTCGGCGGTGCCCCGCAGGGGTTCCAGCAGGCCGGGGCGTCGGCTCCGCCCGCGTTCCCGCGCGAGACCGGCCGCCCGCCGGCGGGCGACGACGACTGGGTGATCTCCCCGCCGTCGTCCCCCGGCCAGGGCGCCCCGGGTCAGGGTCCCGGCGGTCAGGGCGGCGGCTACGGCTACCCGCACCCCGGTGGCACCCAGGCCCCCGCCGGCCCCGGCGGCTTCCCGCAGGCACCGCATGCCTCCCAGCCGGCCACCTGGACGGCGACCATCGGCCCGGACCGCGAGTACTTCATGGCGATGATGCACCGCTCCGGCCCCGAGGCCGCCGGCCTGAACCTGCCCGCGTACTCGCCCGAGCAGCAGCGCACGCTCTCCGGCAACCAGGTCACCATCGGCCGCCGCCGGCACTCCACGGGCGACACCCCCGACATCGACCTGTCGGTGCCGCCGGAGGACCCGGGCGTCTCGCACCAGCACGCGGTGCTGGTGCAGCAGCCGGACGGCAGCTGGGCGGTCGTCGACCAGAACTCGACGAACGGCACCACGGTCAACATGTCGGAGGAGCCGATCCAGCCGTTCGTGCCGGTCCCGCTCCAGGACGGCGACCGGGTGCACGTGGGCGCCTGGACGACGATCACCGTCCGCCGGGGCTGAACCGCGCTCAGGGCAGGGGCCAGGCGTACGGCCCCTGCGGGTCGTCCAGCCACGCCCGAGCGTGTCCGCCGGCGACCGTGACGCCGTAGCGCCCGCGGTCCGGCCCGCCCTCGCGCTCCCACAGGGCGTACGCCTCCCGCGGGCCGAGGGTGCCCCGGGTCAGCGCGAGCAGGAAGCGGAACGGTTCCTGCCGGCGAGCCCGGCCCGGCAGCCCGGCCAGGCGGACGCCCTCGGGCTCCGCCCTGCCCTCGCCGCGCAGCGGCACGAAGAAGGCGCCCCCGGGCAGGAAGCGGCCCTCGGCGTGCTCCGCGTCCCGCACGGTCAGGGCGAGCAGGCCGGTGGCGAGCGGGGTGAGGACGCGCGCGCCGGGGCGGCACTGGGCGAGCCAGGCGCGCGGCACCGTGGGCAGTTCGCAGGTGGCGATGATCCGGTCGAAGGGGGCGCGTTCGGGCACTCCGCGCGCGCCGTCGCCGGTGACGACGACCGGGTGGTATCCGGCCGCGGCGAGGTGCTGCCGGGCCGACTCGGTGATCTCCGGTTCCAGGTCGACGGTGGTGACGAGGTCGCCGGCGCCGAGCCGGTGGGCGAGCAGGGCCGCGTTGTAGCCGGTGCCGGCGCCCACCTCCAGGACCCGGTCGCCGTCCTCGACCCGCAGGGCGACCAGCATCCGGGCCATCAGGGAGGGCTGGCTGCTGGAGGAGACCAGCTCGCCGTCGCGCAGCCGGGTGGCCAGCGGTTCGTCGGCGTAGGCCCCGCGCACCCAGCGTTCCCGGGCCTCGCGGTCGGTGCTCTCGCCCCAGCGGCGCTCGTAGCCACGCGCCCCCGCGACGTAGTAGTACGGCACGAACAGGTGCCGGGGCACGGCCGCGAACGCCTCCCGCCACACCGGGTCCGCGGCCCAGGCGCCGTCGGCGTCGATCTCCCGCACCAGCGCGGCCCGTGCCGCGTCGGCGAGGGCCTCGATCTCCGTGTCGTGGGCACCCATGAGTCCACACTAGGGGCGGGCGGTCCGCGGGCCGGGGCGGCCGGGGTGGTCCTAGGCCTTGAGTCCTGGGTCGTCCCGTCTGAGACGATGGACGGGTGAATGAGATTCGGCGCGGCACGCTTCAGGAGCAGACCTTCTACGAGCAGGTCGGCGGGGAGGAGACCTTCCGCCGGCTCGTCCACCGTTTCTACGAGGGAGTCGCCGCGGACCCGCTGCTGCAGCCGATGTACCCGGAGGAGGACCTGGGCCCGGCCGAGGAGCGGCTGGCCCTGTTCCTGATGCAGTACTGGGGCGGGCCCACGACGTACAGCGAGAACCGCGGCCACCCGCGGCTGCGGATGCGGCACGCGCCGTTCACCGTGGACCGGGCGGCGCACGACGCCTGGCTGCGGCACATGCGCACGGCGGTCGACGAGCTGGGGCTGTCCGAGGAGCACGAGCGGACGCTGTGGAACTACCTGACGTACGCCGCCGCGTCGATGGTGAACACCCCCGACTGACGAGTCCCGACTGATCACCGGTCGCGCGACCGCGGTACCGGCGACACGCTCACGGCGTCTCGGGGGCGATCGGGACCGTCCGCACGCGTACGGCCGTCCGTACGCGTGCCTGAAGGCACCTGGGACGCCGGCTCAGCGCACGCTCAGCCCGAAGGAGCCGAGCCCTGCCTGCCGTACCAGCACCGACCCGTACGGCGTGCGCAGCCGCAGCCACGTCCCGGAGGAGAACAGTCCGGTGTCGCCCGGACCGGTCCCGGGCCGCAGGAACCCCAGGGACTGGGCCGCGTGCACGGCCCGCACCGGCAGCCGGGTGCCCCTGATCTCCCGGGACCAGATGTCCCGCCCGATCCGGTCCAGCTCCGCGCGGGTACGGCCCTCGGGCGCCAGCTCCTCGGTACGGGAGCGGAACTCGGCCACCGCGGCGGCGACCGTCGCGCGCAGCGCGTCCGGCGCGGGCAGCCCGGGCTCCGGCTGCCAGCCGGTACGCGGCGGCAGCAGCCCGGCCCACGGCGGTCCGGTGACCGCGCCGGGGACGGCGGCGGTGGCCGCCCGCTCGTCCACGGACTCCAGGAACTCACCGGCGGAGACGGTCACGTCGAGGGCGACGTCCAGCCCGTCCTCGTACGGCTTCGCCAGCCGTACCGCGCGGACGGCCAGCACCTCGAAGGACGGCGGCCGGCCGAAGACGGCGAGGGCGGTGCCGGCCGCCTGCAGCCGCACCGCGGCCCCGCGGTCGTAGTGGAGCAGCCGGGAGAGGAAGGCGGCGAGGTCCGCCGCCTCCGTCTCGTCGGCCAGGTGCAGCACCGTCATGCCGCGACGGCCTCCGTCTTGTCGGCCCCGTCCCGGTACTCCTCCAGGAACGCGCGCTCCTCGGCGGTGATCCGGCGGGGCCGCTGGGCCTCGAAGTCGAACGGCACGACGACCGTCGAGGCCCGCACGTACACGAGATCCTCGTCCTTCACCTCGTAGGTGAGGGTGAAGGACGCGGCCCGGATCTCGGAGACCCACAGCTCGATGTCCACCGGGTGGTGCCGGTGCACGAGCTGCCGCTTGTAGTCGATCTCGTGGCGCGCCACCACCGACCCCTGCTTGAAGTCCTTCTCCGGACGGAACAGGAAGTCGATACGGGCTTCCTCCAGGTAACGGAGGAACACCACGTTGTTGACGTGGCCGTAGGCGTCCATGTCCGCCCAGCGCAGCGGGCAGCGGTAGAGGTGCCGCAAGATCGATCAGCCCCGGGTCAGCTTCTTGTAGGTGGCGCGGTGCGGACGCGCGGCGTCCGGACCGAGCCGCTCGATCTTGTTCTTCTCGTAGGACTCGAAGTTGCCCTCGAACCAGAACCACTTCGACTCACCCTCGTAGGCGAGGATGTGCGTCGCGACTCGGTCGAGGAACCACCGGTCGTGGGAGACGACGACGGCGCAGCCGGGGAAGTCCAGCAGCGCGTTCTCCAGGCTGGAGAGCGTCTCGACGTCGAGGTCGTTGGTGGGCTCGTCGAGGAGCAGCAGGTTGCCGCCCTGCTTCAGGGTCAGCGCCAGGTTGAGCCGGTTGCGCTCACCGCCGGAGAGCACGCCGGCCGGCTTCTGCTGGTCCGGGCCCTTGAAGCCGAACGCGGACACGTACGCCCGGCTCGGCATCTCGACCTGGCCGACGTTGATGTAGTCCAGGCCGTCGGAGACGACCTCCCACAGCGTCTTCTTCGGGTCGATGTTCTCGCGGCTCTGGTCGACGTACGAGATCTTGACGGTCTCGCCGACCTTGATGTCACCGGAGTCCGGCGTCTCCAGGCCCTGGATCATCTTGAACAGGGTGGTCTTGCCGGCACCGTTCGGGCCGATCACACCGACGATGCCGTTGCGCGGCAGCGTGAACGACAGGCCGTCGACGAGGATCTTCTCCCCGAAGCCCTTGTGCAGGTCGTTGACCTCGACCACGACGCTGCCCAGGCGGGGGCCCGGCGGGATCTGGATCTCCTCGAAGTCCAGCTTCCGCATCTTCTCGGCCTCGGCGGCCATCTCCTCGTACCGCGCGAGGCGGGCCTTGGACTTGGCCTGGCGCCCCTTGGCGTTGGAGCGGACCCAGTCCAGCTCCTCCTTGAGCCGCTTCTGCCGCTTGGCGTCCTTCTGGCCCTCGACCTTGAGGCGGGTCGCCTTGGTCTCCAGGTAGGTGGAGTAGTTGCCCTCGTACGGGTAGGCGCGGCCGCGGTCGAGCTCCAGGATCCACTCGGCCACGTTGTCCAGGAAGTACCGGTCGTGGGTGATCGCGACCACGGTTCCCGGGTACTTGGCGAGGTGCTGCTCCAGCCAGTTCACCGACTCGGCGTCGAGGTGGTTGGTGGGCTCGTCGAGGAGCAGCAGGTCGGGCTGCTCCAGCAGCAGCTTGCACAGCGCGACGCGGCGCTTCTCACCACCGGAGAGGTTGGTGACGGGCCAGTCGCCGGGCGGGCAGCCCAGGGCGTCCATGGCCTGCTCCAGCTGGGCGTCGAGGTCCCAGGCGTTGGCGTGGTCGAGCTGCTCCTGCAGCTTGCCCATCTCGTCGAGCAGCGCGTCGGAGTAGTCGGTCGCCATCAGCTCGGCGATCTCGTTGAACCGGTCGAGCTTGCCCTTGATCTCGGCGACACCCTCCTGGACGTTCTCCAGGACGGTCTTCTCCTCGTTCAGCGGCGGCTCCTGCAGCAGGATGCCCACGCTGTAGCCCGGCGACAGGAAGGCGTCACCGTTGGACGGCTGCTGCAGTCCCGCCATGATCTGCAGGACGGTCGACTTACCCGCGCCGTTCGGCCCGACGACGCCGATCTTCGCCCCCGGCAGGAAGCTCAGGGTGACGTCGTCGAGGATCACCTTGTCGCCGTGCGCTTTGCGCGCCTTGCGCATGGTGTAGATGTACTCAGCCAAGAGAAACCGTCCGGCAGCTTGAAATCTGGCAGTGGGCAGATACACCCCATCTTGCCGTACGGCCACCCCTGTGCGGAAACGCGTCAGGCGTGAGGGCCCTGACCTGGGGTTTCGCTGCGGCGGGCTACGGCCCGTCCGTCACAGTCGGTCATCGTCGGTCCGCCTCGGTCACCCTCGCACGGCCCGGGACCTGGCGGACACTGCGCGGGAGCTGGGAGAAGCCGATCGCTGCGCGGCGGCCCGTGAAGGGGGCGCCCCGCGGTCAGGGGGCGGTGTCGGGGCGGGCGGTGTGGTCGGGATGGCCGGCCGTGCGGCGGGCCTCCTTCATCCCCGCCTCGTAGAGATGGTCCCGGCCGTCGGCCAGTTCTTCCACCGCGGCATGTTCGAGGTCTTTGAACGGCTGGTAATACGTGTCGTTGTAGGCCTCGATGATCTGGAACGTCCAATGCCCCGGGATGACGTTGCGGCCCATGATTTCCGCCTGTACCTTGTCGGCCCACGCGGACTGGCCGGCTTCCCGCAGGAGCTGTATCGCCCGGTCCAGTTCCAGATCGGCGGTTCCGGTCAGCTGGTGGAAACTGTAGAGATGACCGCGCGCGCGTTCCGTCGTCTCCAATGCCTTCGAAAGTGATCCGAGGGCTTGGAGCAACGTATCGCTGAGGCCGTCGGGACGCTGGTGCGCGCGGTCGGGGCCGCCGCTGTCGGCATTCATGATCTTGCGGTTTTCACCCGGCCATCCTGTGTTCCGGGAATTCGTGGACGCTGGCCGTCAGTGTGCCGTCCTGCTGTTCGTAATGGGACAGGGCGAGGCCCAGGCCGAAGAACGTGGGAGCCCACTCGCCCACGAAGAGGCCCCACCGGTCGGCCCGGTCGAGCCCCGTGCCGCGCTCCGCCTTCAGGCTGGTCGCCCAGGCGACGACGGTGAGGCCGATCGAGGCGAAACCGGCCAGGTAGGCGTGCTCGCTGCGGACGCCCATCTCGTGCATTTTCTTGACGATCATCGTGCTCTCCCGGTAGGAAGCGATGCGCTGTTCACACCTGGGTTCCCATATCCTTTGAGCCACACCCGGGCTCCTGGAAAATTCGCGGGTCTTTTTATTTTCCGGTTCAACGTGCTGCGGGAGACTGCGTTGGCGCCCGGCGGAGTACTCCCGTATTCTTGGATTTCATCCCCGGTTGACAGGGGTGACCGCATGCAGACTTTCCTGCCTTATTCCGACTTCAGGTCCTCGGCTCTCGCCCTGGATCGTCGGCGACTCGGAAAGCAGCGGGTCGAAGCATTGCAAGTACTTCGCGGCCTCGTCGTACCGGGTTACGGATGGCGCCATCACCCGGCGGTGCGCATGTGGGCGGGATACGAGGAGGCTCTGGTCCGCTACGGCCTCGAAGTCTGCAAGGTGTGGCGTGAAGGCGGCCATCAGGACAGTTGCGCGGCCACCCTGGTCGCCGATCTCCTCGCCTTCCGGCCCGGTGCGTCGGTCCGCCACCAAGGGCCGCTGGCGGAGGCCGGGGAACTGCCGCCGTGGCTCGGCGACGAGGCGTTCCACCGCAGCCACCGGTCGGCGCTGGTGCGCAAGGACCCCGACACCTACGCGCCGCTCTTCCCCGACGTGCCGGACGACCTGCCCTACACCTGGCCGACGTCGGACCGCGGAGGAAACCAGCGGGGCGCCGTGCCGCCGTGACCGGTACGGCGGGGCCTCCCCTGCTCTTCGACGCCGACGGTCCGCTCGTCCCGTTCGGATCTCCGGCCGGCGCTCACTGCGGTGCGCCCCTCGGCCACCGGGGGAACCCGCTGCCGGACCGGCTCGCTCCGTGGACCGGGCCGGCCGCCGGCCGTTCGTCCGGGTCGGCGACGAGACCGGCGCCCTGAACCGCCTCCGAGCCGTCGCCGGGCGTCCCGGGACCGTCGCTCCCGCATCGCGTCGACCCGGCCGAGCGCCTCGCGGACGCCTACTTCGCCGCACTCACCGCGTGGCCGGGCACCGCCGCGCCGGCCTCGGCCGCGGGGCTCGGGAGGCCGCGGCGGCCCCGGTTCACTCGCCGGCCGGGTTCTCCCTGCGGCGCAGCACGATCAGCACCGCGCCGCCGATGACCACGAAGCCGATGGCCACGCCCGCGATCAGGGGGGTGATCGCGGAGCCGCCGGTCGCGGCCAGGTTGGTGTCGGGGACCGGGCTGCCGCCCACCGTGGCGGGGCTGGGGTCGTTGCGCAGCTGGGCCGTCTCCGTCGTCAGCGACCCCTGGGTCTTGCAGTCCAGGACGCCGGTGAAGCGGTGGCTGAAGCCGTGCGGGCCGGTGATGGTGAAGTCGTAGGCCTGGTCCTCCTGGAGCGGCACGGTCACCGTGCGGGACGCGCCCGCGGGGATCGTGTGCTCGGCGCCCATCAGGGTGAAGGTGAACGGCGCGTCACCCTTGTTGACCGTGGTGATGTCCACTCCGCCCTCGGCGCAGTTGTTGCGGGCCGAGACAGCCGGTATGGCACCCTCGGCCGCCCAGCCGGCCGTGGCGGTGGCGGAGACCGTGGACTCGCTGGAGCCGGCCAGGATCTGGGTCTGGCTGCGGCTCTCGGAGGCGAAGGCCCGGCCTACCGGCACGGTGGTCGACGCCTGCACGGACAGCTGGGCCGAGCCGTCCGCCGCGTCCTCGGGGACGTCGAGGAACAGCTGGCTGCCGTCCTTCGCCGAGGTGATCACCTTTCCGGTCCTGTCGATGACCCGCACCCCGCTGGTGGCGGCGTCCGCCGGCGGGCTCACCGTGACCGCGCCCGCGTTGGTGTGCACGGTCACCGGTCCGAGCAGGTCGCCCGGCCGCCCGGAGACGGCGGGCGGGTCCAGCGTGAGCGAGGCCTGCGGCTCGGCGACGCTCCGGGCGCTCTTCTCCAGGTAGTCGGCGAGCTTCTCGGCCTGCGGGTCGACGGCGTCGACCTTCGCGCCGTCGGAGTAGCGCCAGATGGCCACCTGGGTGCCGGCCGCCGCGTCCTGCTCGGTCAGCCCGCTCGTGCCCGCCCGCCGGGCGAGCGCGGCGAGGTCGTTGACCTGGGGGTAGGAGTTCTGCAGGATCCAGTGGATCCGGCCCGCGTCCTTGTTGGTGCCCAGCGAGGTGCCGCTCCAGGGCGTCTCCTGGTAGCGGGCGTCCCGCTGGGTCGGGTTGTACAGGTCGACGCAGTAGGTCTGCAGGGTGCCGCCGCCGTCCACGGACATCTCGAACAGGCCGGCGGACACCCGCTGGTCGGCGCCGTTCTCGTGGATCACGGCCTCGCCGTAGGTCTTCAGGCCGTTGATCGTGGCCGCCGCCCCGCCCTGCGGCTGCGCTCTGTCCTCGGCCACGGCCGTACCGGCGCCGGACAGCACGCCGGCCGCCACGAGTCCGGACACCGTGGTGGCGGCGGCCAGGCGGGCCGTTCCGGTGGACCGGCAGAACCCAGAGAGCGCAGCAAGCACAGAATTCCCCTTCGAGCAGGACCCGTTGGACGTGGGGGACGGTCCCACCAGCAGAATCGGCAGCCCCTAGGGGCACGCCCGGCATCCTATGGATCAGCCGGAGCCTCTCCCGGCGGTCGGATCATCCGATGGCCGATCCGATCCGCAATCGTTATCGCCGGGGCCTTCGTTGAGCTGGCCGAATCGACAAATCCACCGGTTCGTACGGTGTGTTCCGGCAACGGGGTGACGGTGACTGACGTCACGTCACCGCCGCTGCTTCTCCCTCCTGTTGCCCTGCCCGGTCGTCCTGCGGATCCGCCGGGCGCGGTGCCTCCCAGTTCGGCTCGGGCCGGGCGGATGCCGGCGGCGCCTCGGGTTTGACGGCGCGTTGGAAGACCGCCGTACCGCGCGACAGGTCGTGGCCGATCGCGACGGCGTCGATGTCGGCGGAGGCCCACTGCTGCTGCCCCTCACGCACCTCGGTGCGCACCTTCAGCCGGCCCTGGACGACGACCGGCTGTCCCACCTCCACGCACCCGACGACGTTGACCGCGAGCTGCCGGTTGGCCCACACCGTGAAGAAGTTGGTGTGCCCGTCCGTCCACGCGTTCTTCTCCCGGTCCCAGTAGCGCGCGGTCACCGCGAGCCGGAACCGGGCCGACGGCCCCGCCGCCAGTTCCCGGTACGCCGGCTGGGTCGCCACGTTGCCCACCACACAGACGATGGTCTCGTTCATGTCCTCGCTCCCCTCCCCCGCCCGTCCCCTTCCGGTTCCGGCCGGGCGGACACGCGTACGGGCCCGTCCCGTACGGCTGCGTCTGCCGTGCCGGCGCGTACGACTTCCGTACGTGCCCGCACGTCCCCGCGACCGCCCGCACCGCCCGCCGCTTCCGCGGCCGGACCCGCCGTGCGATCGCCGTGACCTCAGACTGCCTCCGCCGGGCTGGGCCCGCTGAGTGCTGTGGACCATCCCCCACCTGTGGAAAACTCCGCCACCCGGACGGGTGCGTGCGGCCTCGTGCCCGTGCCCCTCCCCCGCTCGCGGCGCCCCCGCTTCAGCCCAACCGGAACCCGCCTCAGCCCGCCCAGGACCCGCCTCAGCCCGCCCAGGACCCGCCTCAGCCCACCCGGGAGCCGCCTCAGCCCACCCAGGACCTGCCTCAGCCCACCCGGGAGCCGCCTCAGCCCGCCCAGGACCTGCCTCAGCCCACCCGGGACCCGCCCCGCACGACCCTGCCGTACTGCTCCCGCACCTCCCGGTACCGCAGCAGTTCCGACGCCACCGGATCGAGCACCCGGGCCCGGCCACAGCTCGCCGCCGCTTCCCGCAGCCGCCGTTCCGCCTCTTGGCCGTAGCGCCGTGCGGGGCCCCGGGCCGCCATCCGGCAGGCCCACTCCACCAGCGGACCGCCGATGATCCCGCACACCATCAGCAGCACCGGAACCCCCAGGTTGGGTGCCGTCACCCCGGCGATCTGCGCCGCCAGCCACGCGCCGCCCGCGACCTGCAGCAGGGTCATCGCGGCCTGGACCAGTACGGCAACCGGCCACCAGCCGGGCCGCGGCGGGCGCCCCGGCGGCAGCCCGGCACGTGCCGCCAGGTCGTCCAGCGCCTCGGAGAGCCCGTGGGAGCCGCGTACGGCGGCCTCGCGCACCGCTTGGGCCCAGGGCGCGGGCAGCCCGGCCGAGGCCCGGTCGGACACCGTACGGACCGCCTGTTCGACGCGCTGACGGGCCGTGGCCTCCTCGTCGGCCTGGGCGCGTACGGCGTGGCGGCCCGTCGCGGAGTCGCTCCGGCCCTGGTACCAGCGCCACAGCCGCAGCCAAGGCGTGCCGCAGGCCCGGTTGGCGTTGCGCAGCCAGGCGCGCTCCGCTGCCTCGCCCGCCGCGGTGGCGCCCACCGCGTCCGCGAGCCGCCCGGCGAACTCCTCGCGCGCCTCCTCGCTCAGGCCGGCCCGCCGGCCGGTGGCGTAGACGGGCCGCAGTTCGGCCGCGGCGCCGTCCACGTCGGCCGCCACCCGGCGGACCGCGGCCCCGCGCTCCGCCACGAACTGGCCGAGCGCCTCGCGCAGATCGCCGACGCCGTCGCCGGTGAGCGCGGACAGCGCGAGCACGGTGGCACCCGGTTCGCCGTGCTCGCCGAGCGCGATGCCGTCCTCGTCGAGCAGCCGCCGCAGATCGTCCAGGACCTGGTCGGCGGCGTCCCCGGGCAGCCGGTCCACCTGGTTGAGGACGATGAACATGATCTCCGCGTGACCCGCCATCGGGCGCAGGTAGCGCTCGTGCAGGACGGCGTCCGCGTACTTCTCGGGGTCGACCACCCAGATGACCGCGTCGACCAGCTTCAGGATCCGGTCGACCTGTTCGCGGTGCTGCACGGCGGCGGAGTCGTGGTCGGGCAGGTCGACCAGGACCAGCCCGCGCAACTGCCCCTCGACGTCCGGGCCGTGCAGCGGGCGGCGGCGCAGCCGGCCCGGGATGCCCAGCCGGTCGATGAGACCGGCCGCGCCGTCGCTCCAGCTGCACGCGATGGGCGCGGCCGTGGTCGGCCGTCGTACGCCGGTCTCCGAGATCGGCACGCCGGCGAGCGTGTTGAACAGCTGGGACTTGCCGCTGCCGGTGGCGCCTGCGAGGGCGACGACGGTGTGCCGGCCGGAGAGCTTGCGGCGCGCGGCGGCCTCGTCCAGGACCCGGCCCGCCTCGGCGAGGGTACGGCTGTCCAGGCGGGTGCGGGAGAGCCCGACGAGCTCGCGCAGAGCGTCCAGGCGGGAGCGCAGCGGGCCGTCGTACGCCAGCGGGGCCGGGGCGTGGCTGCCCGGTCCGCGGTGCGCCGGTTCCCCGGCGGAGGCGCGGTCGGCGGCGAGGGCGGCGGCGTTGGCCTCGGTGACGCGCCGCGCGATGAGCCCGTCGTCCCATTTCTCCGAGGAGGACTCGGAGCCGGCGTCGGTCTTGGCGGGCGCGCCGTCCATGTTCGCGGACGGGGCTTCGGCCGTGGCGGACGTGCCCCCGGTCCTGGCGGGTACGGCCTCCGTCCCGACGGGTACGGCCTCCGTCCTGGCGGGTGCCGCGTCGGCCGTGGGGCGGGGCTTGGAGGGGTGGGCGTGCGGCCGGGGGACGGAGATACCGCCCTCCTCGGCACGGGTCCCGCGCGCGGGGCGCTCGTTGTCATCCTTCGCGCGCGCGTGGCGGTCGTTGTCGTCCTTGCCGTCCCGCACGCGCGCGGGACGCCCGCCGACGGCGTCCGTGCGGCTGCCGTCACCGGCCTCGGTCCCGTCCCCCGGGCCCTCGTCGCCCTGTTCCTTCTTCGCCTTGCCCGCGTCCGTGTCCACGCCCCCGCCTGTGTGCTTGTCCGCGTCCTCGCCGTCGGAGCGGGCGCCGCCGGCGGGAACGGCACCCGAACCGGCGTGGTCCGCGCGACCCTCGGGACGCTCGTGACCCACGCGATGCTCGTGACCACCGTGATTCACGCCATCAGCGTGACTTGCGTGATCGGTGTGCCTGCCGAGCTCCGTGGCCCCGCCGCCGTCACCGTTCTCGCCGCCGTGGTTCATGCGCCTCATGTGCTCGGTGTGATCCGTGTGATCCTGGTCAGTGAGGGCGGTCACCGGTCACCTCTCCTTCTGCAGTACGGACAGCGCGGCGATGAGTTGGGCCTGGGGCTCGGGATGGACGTCCAGGGCGTCCAACGGAGCGAGACGCCGCTCGCGTTCGGCGCGCATGACACGGTCCACGTGCTCGACGAGCAGCCGCCCGGCGCGGTCGCGCAGCCGCAGCACGCCGTGGGCGCCGAGCCGTTCGGCGAGCCCCTCGCCCGCGGTACGGGCCCGGCGGCCGCCCAGTACGGCCGTGGCGACCAGCGCGGCGACCACCTCGGGATCGGGCGCGCCGGTGCGCTCCAGGACCCGTACCTCGTCCTCGGCGTACTCCTCCAGCTCGCGCCGCCAGCGCCGGACCGCGAGCCCGATACGGTGCTCTGACCGCTCCAGGGACACCTCGCGCCCGGCGAGTTCCGGGGCGTCGGCGGCGGGCTCGCGCCGCCAGGCGTCGTCGACGCGCTCGTCGGCGGCGGTGACCGCGCAGAGCAACAGCGCGGCCAGGCTTTCCACGAGGGCGTCCAGGAGTTCCCCGGCGGTGCAGTCCAGGGGGAAGGCGCGCCAGCGTTTGAGGGCGTCCCCGGCGAGTACGGCGCCGGCCTGGAGGCGGGCCCGCACGCGCGCGTGCTCCTTGTCGTAGGCGGCCTCCACGGCGGAGGTGAGCCGGAGGGCCGCCGCGTACTGGGCGGCGGCGGCGCTGGCCAGCTCGGGCATGCGGGCCTTGAGTGAGTCGAGGACGCCGTAGGCCGTACGGGCCATGACGTGCTGCCGGGCGGCGGGGTCCTGGGCGTGCTGCACGAGCCAGCTCTTCAGGGGCGCGACCGCGGTGGCGGGGAGGAGGCCGGCGCCCCAGGCCGACTCGGGCAGCTCGGGCACGGTGAAGCGGGGTACGTCGCCGAGCCCGGCCTTGGTGAGCAGCGCGCCGTACTGCCGGGAGACCTCGGAGACGACCTGGTGGGGCACCCGGTCCAGGACGGTGACGAGGGTCGCGTCGTACTCCTTGGCGGTGCGCAGCAGGTGCCAGGGGACGGCATCGGCGTAGCGGGCGGCCGTGGTGACCATGATCCAGATGTCGGCGGCGCAGATCAGTTCCGCGGCGAGGACGCGGTTGTCGGCGATCAGCGAGTCGACGTCGGGGGCGTCGAGGAGGGCGAGCCCGCGCGGGAGGGTGTCGGCGGTCTCGACGCGCAGCACGCGCGCGGGTTCCTCCTCGGAGATCACCAGTTCGTCGGCGGGGTCCTGGTGCGGTACCCACACGCGGGTGAGCTGAGGGAGCACGCGCATGCCGCTGAACCAGTGGTGATCCTCCGGATGGCAGACCAGCACCGGCGTCCGGGTGGTCGGCCGGAGTACACCGGCCTCGCTCACGCGCCGGCCCACGAGGGAGTTGACGAGCGTCGACTTGCCCGCGCCGGTGGAGCCGCCGATGACGGCCAGCAACGGCGCCTCGGGCTCCCGTAGTCGGGGCACGAGATAGTCGTCGAGCTGCGCAAGGAGTTCGTCGCGATTGGCACGCGCACGTGGCGCCCCCGCGAGGGGCAGCGGAAAGCGTGCGGCGGCGACACGGTCGCGCAGAGCGGAGAGTGTGTCGAGCAGCTGAGGCCGTACGTCCAAGGTCACCACATGCGAAGAATGCCCAATTTTAGGGGAATTCTGAAGCATATGGACATGTCTGCGCGCCGACGGAACAGAACGGGCGGAAGGGACGACCAGGACATGGGCACAGGCCAGGCATAACGAGTGCACAACACCCGGTGCGTCGGACGCCAAAAGCGGTGCACGATTCGTACCTGCCTGCGATTATCAGGACCGCTTCACCGAACCTCCACATCGAGCCACGGAGGCGAAGCGACAGGGTCAAGGAACCGGGAGCCCTATCCTTGACCCCGGCAACGTCACGGATCAGCCCACCCCAGGGCACCGCACACGAGGCCACCCCACCGGCCCCCGTAGCTCAGTGGATAGAGCAGGCGCCTTCTAAGCGCTTGGCCGCAGGTTCGAGTCCTGCCGGGGGCGCCATCTCCCACCTGCAAAAACGCCCCGGAGGGCAGCTTCCCTCCAGGGCGTTTCGTCTCTCTGGCGGCAACGCTGACGGCAACGGCCCCGTCACGCTTGTGCCGGCAGGCTTCCCGGCCGAGCAAAGGCGGTCCGCTTCTCGGTCATGTCGGCATGCGCGTAGCCGTGCATGGTCACCTCCAGCGCACTGTGCCCGACAATGTCCCGGACGGCGTACGGCGGGATACCGATGCCCAGCAGCAAGGGCACGTGGGGGTGCCGGAGATTCGTGACAGCGGATGTCCAAGCCCGGCCGCTCGCGGATCGGGGAGAAGTGCCGGTTGAGGTTCCACGGCTCCATGGATCTCCAACGAGCCGTTCTCCGGGTCGACGTCGGCCCAGCGGAGGGCGCGGACGTACGCGTCACCTGGACGGTCGTCGTCCACCTCGGTGAGGAGACGCCTGACGTCCGCGGCCGGCAGGCCCGCGGACGCGGTACCCGCGGAGTCTGGACGACAGTGGCCCAGCCGCAGGCAGACCCCGCCGCTCAGCAGGGCCGAGGGATCTCGTGCTCCTGCAAGACATCGGCGTAGCGCGCCAGCAGGGCGTCGAGGCTCATCAAGAGCAGGTCGGCCGAGTCCTGGGCCTCGCCAGGTCGCCACGCTCGCAGTCAACGGCGGAACTCCTGAGGCGGCGGCTCCCTGACGGCCAGCGGCAGCGGCCAGCCGGCGCAGGCCACCAGTGCGCTGCCGACCTCGGTGAGGAAGAGACCGGTGCTGCGGGCGGCGGCGAAGTCCCCGCCCGGGCTGCGATCCGCAGCGCCTCGACGATCTTGTCATCAGTCACGGACCAGACTCTCAGCCCGAGTGGCCGGACGTGCCAGATGCCCGGCCGGTACCAAGCGTCGGTCTACCTGCGGCGCCGGATGTACCAGCCCGCCACGAGCACGATGAGGATGCCGACGACGAACGCCCACACCGTGACGGTGGCGTCGTACGAGCGGTAGGCCACGAGAGCATGCATGCTCCGACGGATACCCGGGACGGTCCCGCGCAGGCGAAGGCCGTCCGGGATCGAGGTGATGCCGGCTCTGTTCGAGGGTGGGTGGGGGGTGCGTCAGCTTGGGGGCTCGCTCGGCTGCGTTCCAGTTTGGTCTCTGCCGGTTGGGAAAGCGCAGGTCAGGGGCTTGGGGTGGGTCGTCTCGTGTGGATCTGTGCCCACGGCCACAGCAAAGGGCGCGCGAATAGGCTCATACTGAGCCATGACAAAGCCTGCTGCGCCGAAGCGTCATCTGCCCACCAGCCCCTTCAAGGCCCCGGTTCCACCGGCCCCCAAGCACTTCGCCATGGGTGATCAGGTCACGCACGACATGTACGGCCTCGGCCGGGTGATCGGCATCGAGGAAGGTGTCGCGGCGCTCGTGGATTTCGGTTCGGTCCAGGTGCGGGTCCTGAGCCCGTACGCCAAGATGACCAAGCTGTAGAACCGCTGTGCCCGGTCACGGCACACCAGGACCCTGCGGGGACCTGCAACGAAAGAGAGCCCTCCCATCGATCTGACATCGCTGTTCTCCGCCCCGGAAGGCCAGCCGCGCCGCGCCGCCGCCGCTACGTCGCCCGCGCCGGCGACCAACCCCTTCCAGGCCCCCGACTTCGGGGAAGAGGAGACCTGGCCGCTTGAGGACGCACAGGCGGCCTGCCTCCACGAGTGACGGTGGCGCCGGGCACGGCTCAGCGCCGCCGGCTCGCCTGATCCGAGGCGGGGCAGGCCCGTGAGTGGCGCGCCCCGCCCCCGTCGGCGGAGGTACCGGCCCGCCACCGGCACACGAGCAAGCCCGCACAGCCCGGCACACGAGCAAGCCCGCACGGGTGGCTGCCCTGCGCGCAGCCCGGCACGCGTGAGCCCCGGACGCCCCCCTTGGTGAGCAAGGGCAGGCGCCGGGGCTCCGGCCGGCGCCGGGATCTCAGGTGATGCCGAGCTGGAACCAGCCGGCCCAGCCGCCCGACGCGTCCCACCACGTGCTGTAGACGGTTCCGTCCGTGCCGACCGCGAACAGGTCCAGGTGCTCGGTGACCCGGGTCAGTGCGGCGATCTGGCTGCCGGGCTTGGCAACACCGCCGGACACGTTGAACCACGCCGCCCAGCCCGTGGTGTCGTGCCACCAGGTGGAGTAGATCCGGTTGTCGGTGCCGACCACGAACAGGTCCATGTGGTTCGTGTAGCGCACCACGGCCGTGACCGGTGAGCCCGCCGACGCGACGCCCCCGGACACCTGGAACCACCCCGCCCAGCCGCTGCGCGCGTCCCACCACGTCGACATGATCTTTCCGTCGGACGCCGTGGTGAACAGGTCCAGGTGGTCGCGGTGGCGGGCGACGGCCGTGACGGTGGCGTCGGGCCGGCAGGTGATGCCCGGCAGGGGGAACCACGTCGACCAGCCGGAGCGCTCGTCCCACCAGGCGCTGTAGACGCGGTTGTCCGTGCCCACCGTGAAGACGTCGAGGTGGAAGGGGTAGCGCGCCACGGCCGTGACGGTGGCGCCGTTCGCCGCGACACCGCCGCTGATCTGGAACCAGTCGGACGCCCAGCCGGTACGGGCGTCCCACCACGTCGACATGGTCCGGCCGTCGGACGCCGTGGTGAACAGGTCCAGGTGGTCGGAGTACCGGCTGACGACGTTGACCGTCGAACCGGGGCGCGCGACCAGGCTGCCGACCCGGAACCAGCTCGCCCAGCCGGTCGACTGGTCCCACCAGGTGCTCCAGATCCGGTTGTCGGTGCCGACGACGAACAGGTCGAGGTGGCCGGCGTAGCGTGCGATCGAGGTGACCGGCGCGCCCGTGCCGCCGGGAGAGGCGAAGCCCCCGGAGACCTGGAACCACCCGGCCCAACCGCTGCTCGCGTCCCACCAGTCGGACATGGTGCGCCCGTCCGCGGCCACGGCGAAGACGTCCAGGTGCTCGGGGTAGCGGGCGACGACGCTGATCGGTGTGCGGTCACGGGCGGGCAGGGTGGCGAGGGGACCGATCCGGTTCCAGATCACCTGTCGGCACACCCGGCAGAACGGGACCCCCAACTCCCGCATCTTGCAGGTGTACTCGGGCCGGTAGGCGCCGCAGTGGTAGTAGTGCGCGCCTTCGAAGAGGCCGACCGTGCCGGCGGGTACCGGGCTGGGCCGTGTGTCCACCGTCGAGCAGCCGGGGTTGCTCATGGTGGGCAGGGCCGTGCTCGCGGCGACCGCCCAACCCCACTTCAGGGTGGCGCGGTTGGTGTTCAGCGTGACGTTCGGCTCGCCCGGCTCCCCCGCCGGGTGGTGGTCGTGCCCGGTCTCGTTGCCGCCGGCGTAGTACGCGTACTCGTCCGCCAGCCCGTACGCCGTGTGCCCGACCTCGTGGATGGCGATCTCGGTCGCGCCGTTCGCGAGGGAGTACGTGCCGACCGAGCCGCCGCTTCCGCCGTAGACCGTGGAGTTCACCACGACGATGGCGACGGAGAACTCCGGCACCTGGGCCGCGGCCGTCTGCAGGACCGTGGAGTTGTTGCACACCAGCAGCCGCCGGACGCCGTTCGCGCCGAACGTGGAGTCGAAGTAGGTGCGGGCCGTCGCGCCGGTGCCCCCGGCGCCCACGGGGTCGTCGGCGCCCGGGTCGGTGGAGGTGACGTTGACCCGCCAGATGTTGATGGCCGGCCCCAGTTCGTTGTAGGGCGCGGTCGCGGTCAGTGCGTTGACGAAGTCCTTGCAGGCGGTGTTGAAGTCGGTCTGCTGCGCGGCGGTGAAGCCGTCGCCCAGCAGCACGATGGTGAAGGCGCGGTTGCGGGGTGCGGAGCCGAAGATCTGGGTGCGGCCCTGGACGGTGCCGTCGGAGGTGGTCATCCCGGCCCCTCAGCGTTCGAGCCGGAAGGTGGCGAGGTCGACGTCCTGCGTCGCGCCGGGCGGCGGACTCGTCGCGCCTCCGGGGGCGAATCGCGCCTCGGGGGCCGCGGGGGCGACGCGGACCACGGCGACCTGTGCGGCCTCGTCCGGTGCGGGGAGGAGGACGGTGAAGGCACCGTGTGCCTCGACGTCGACCCGGGTGATCGGTTCGGAGTGGTCTTCGGGGAAGACCTCGGCGCTCTCCCGGAAGGCGCCGCGTGCGGGGACGCGGGCGAGGCGCCGCCCCTTGTCGTCGCGTGTCTCGACGAAATTGCCGGGACGTACCTCGGGATGGGCGTCGAAGCCGCTGATGACCGCGTCGACCGGCTGCTGGGAGACGAGTCGGACGTTGTCGCCCTCGTACTCGAAGATCAGGCGGACGGCTCGGGCGGTGGGCGTCTGTTGCGGGCCGGCCATGGTGGCTCCTCCCCCGGAGACTGTGATGTCCCGAGATGTTCCCTGTCCGTGAGGTGCCGTGGAAGGCTGCGGTGCGCCCACGGCCGGGAAGTCACACCGGAGCGCTGCGTCCCGTCTAACGAGGGCTCACACAACGGGCTTAGCCGGTCCGACGGGAGGGGGAGCGCGGTGCGGCGCGACGGGGTCGCCGGAGAAAGCGCCGGACTCCCAGGGGGAACCGTGCGCGTTTGTCACACTTTAAGATTGTCTCCATGGTATCCCTGTCCGATCACGGGCGCTTGCCGGCTCGGGACCGGGTGCGTCTCGGGCGGGGCGCCTTTCCGTGCCGGCCGTCTCGGCCATCGTCGTCGGCGGCTTCCTCGCCACGTCGGTGCCCGCTCACGCCGCCACGCCGGCCGGCCGGAGCGCCGTTGCGGCCAAGGCCACCGTCACCTGCAACCAGAAGGAGATGCGCAAGGAGATCGCCCGCCTCAAGACCAAGGCGGCGGAGCTGAAGCGGCTGGGGGAGACCGCGGCGGCCAGGAAGGCGCTGAGCGACGCGGCGGCCCTCCAGAAACGGCTCGACCTGTGCATCAAGACCAGAACGAGCAGACCAAGCCGTTCCCCGGCCCCGCGCCTCCCGCGCCTCCCGCGCCTCCCGCGCCTCCCGCGCCACGATGTCACCCGGAACGTTTCCGCTGGTCAGCGCAGGCGTTGCATGATCCCTCACTTCGGTGAAGCGGACCGGTGTCCCGCAACGGGTGCGGGCGGGACGCGGTTGCTCTGGTGTCCATCCGGCGACCATCAGCAGGGGAACGACCTTGGCCATGCCGTGCCTCAAGCGCCTCGTTGCAGGCGTTGCCGCGACCGCGGCCTTCACTCTCACCGCGCCGACGACTGCACACGCCACCGCCGTCGGCTCGACGCCGGTGCGTACGTTCGAATACAGCGTGGGCGGTATGACGATGAAGGTGCCGACCGGCTGCATGTTCACGCACATCATCCGCGGCACCGGCAGGAAGATCACGTATCAGAACGCCGGTGTCGACTGTGCGTTCGTCGCCGCGCTCAGCAGCGGCTTCTGCAACTGGCGCATCGACTTCGCCTATGCCGACACCGACAACCGGACCTACCGGACTTCACGTGGCAGAACACACAGTGAGTGCAAGATCGACCCCATGCGGAACAACTCTCCCCAGAAGCTGCCTCGTTATGGCAGGGCGTGCGCTCGCCTCTACGTCAACGGAGTCCAGCGCGTGAGTCAGTGTCACCACATCACCAAGTGAGGTCGTCCATGACCGATCAGCAGGACCCGGAGCGCAGTCAGCGGTGGGCATCGCGGCGTCGGATCGGGGCTCTCGCGTTCGTCGGAGGGCTTGTCGGGACGTTGGGGTTCTTCGCCTTCTTTCCGGGGCTCCCCCATGTCATCGACTGGGGAGCGGTGCTCGTGGCGCTCGCCGTCGGGGCGGTCGTGCGGTGGGGGTGGCTGGCGTGGGTGAGGAGACACGCGAGGTGAAGGGGGCCTCGTGCACCTCGGCCGGGAGCCGGGATCACGAGGTCGCTACAGTCGCCCCCGGAAGGGAGACGACGTGCGACTTCGCTGTGCGGTGCTGGACGATTTCCAGGGCGTGGCAACCGACTTGGCCGACTGGTCGGTGCTCGAGGATCGGGTGGAGGTGGTCGCGCTGCGCGAGCACCTCGACGGAGAGGATGCTCTCGCCGACGCGCTCGCCCGCTACGACATCGTCGTCACCCTGCGCGAACGCGTCCCCTTCCCCGGCTCCCTGATCGCCCGCCTCCCCCGGCTGAAGCTGCTCGTCGCCTCCGGGATGCGCAACAGCGTCATCGACTACGCCGCCGCCGAGGCGCACGGAATCACCGTGTGCGGTACGGCGAGTTCCAGCACCCCGCCGGTCGAACTGACCTGGGCGCTGCTGCTCGGTCTCGCCCGGGGGATCGTCCAGGAGAACAACGCCCTGCGCGGCAACGGCCCCTGGCAGTCCACCGTCGGCGCCGACCTGCACGGGCGCCGACTGGGACTGCTCGGGCTGGGGAAGATCGGCAGCCGGGTCGCCCAGGTCGGGCTCGCGTTCGGCATGCACGTCAGCGCGTGGAGCCGGCACCTCACCAAGGAGCGCGCCGAGGAAGTGGGCGTCGAACCGGCGGGTTCCAAAGAGGAGTTGCTGCACGACAGCGACTTCGTGTCCGTCCATCTCGCCCTCGGCGACCGCACCCGTAACCTCCTCGGCGCCCCCGAACTCGCCCTGATGAAGCCGAGCGCCTATCTCGTCAACACCTCCCGCGCCGCGATCGTCGACCAGGACGCGCTGCTGGCCGCGCTGCACGAGGGGCGGATCGCCGGTGCGGGCATCGACGTCTTCGACATCGAGCCGCTGCCGGCCGACCACCCGATGCGCACCGCACCCCGCCTCCTGGCCACCCCCCACCTCGGCTACGTCTCCCACACCAACTACACGACGTACTACGGCCAGGCCATCGAGGACATCCAGGCCTATCTGGCCGGCTCGCCCGTACGACGGCTGCCCTGAGCGCGGAACAGCGGCCGACCTGCACGCGCGCCGGCCGGCTCGACCGTTCCGCCTGCGGCAGTGCGCTTACGCGATGCGCCGCAGCACCTGCCGCTCACCGGGTCACCGGGCCGGCAGCCGGCGCGGAAGACCGGCGCTGACGCGGCCGGTTCGCGCGGCCGGTTCGCGCGGCCGGTTCGCGCGGCCGGTTCGCGCGGCCGGTTCGCACAGGAGGTCGTGCCCGGCGCCACCTCCGCGCAGGCCCGCGGCCTGTCCCCCTGGTGAGCACCGGCCGGCTGCCCCGACCGCTCGCGTACGCCGGAAACGCGGTCGGGAACATCGTCGGTGGTGGCCGCGGCGGCCCCCACCCCGCTCACCCCGCCGTTAAAAGAGTGATCCACCGCTGATCACCGTGACCAGCCCGGTGCGCCGCCGTTGAACGAGAAGTGCGACGGCTGGTCCGCCGTCGCGCTTTTCCGAGCTACAGAAGGAGAACGTGATGTCTCGCATCGTGAAGGTGGCCGGTCTCGCTCTCGGCACCGGTGCCGTGCTGGTCAGCGGCGCCGGACTGGCCATGGCCGACGCGGACGCCGATGGTGCGGCCGTCAGCTCGCCCGGCGTGCTGTCCGGCAATGTGATCCAGGTTCCGGTGCACATCCCGGTCAACGTGTGCGGGAACACCGTGAACGTCATCGCGCTGCTGAACCCGGCGTTCGGCAACGCCTGCGCCAACGACGGCGACCACGGCAAGATCGGCAACCCCGGCCAGGACGGCTACGGCAACTGAGCCGTTCGGCATCCACAGGCAAGAGCCCCGGCACTCCGAATGCCGGGGCTCTGACCGTTCCGGCCCGGCACGCGGGCACCTGCGCCGGTTGCTCACGCGTACCGGTAGATCCGGCTCACGTCCTCCAGCTGGTCCGGCGTCTCGTTCCATGGCGGCAGCTTCTCGTGGCGGGCGACGACCCGCCGGTGCTGCGAGTCGGAGCCGCCGGGCGGCTCGGCCGGGAGGTAGCGGTGATTGCCGTGGGCCCGCTGCCAGCGGTACCACTGCAGGTCGAGGAAGGCGTGGTGCAGCCAGAAGACCGGGTCGTTGACGGACGCGCCGCCGAGCATCGCGCCGCCGACCCAGCGGTGCACCCGGTTGTGGTTCCTCCAGGAGCCGGTGCCGCTGCCCGTGCCCCAGCCCTCCAGCTTGTTGCGGAAGCCCTTGCGGACGGTGGAGTCCCAGGGCCGGGCGTCGTAGACGGGGTCGTTCAGCGCCCACCGCAGCTCGCTCCGGGTGGGCAGCTGGATGGGGGCGGCGGAGCGGCCGAGGTCCCGAGTGAGGAACCGGCCGTCCGTCACACCCTCCTTGATGGTCCAGTGACCCGCCGCGTAGGCGAACGGGCCGGTCATCACCTGCCGGTCGGAGCGCCGTCCGTTCCCGCCGAGCAGATCCTTCGTCCACGGCACGGACGTCGTCGTACGGTCCCGGGTCCAGTCCCAGTACGGCACTGTCACCGAGGAGTCGACGCGACGCAGCGCCCGCTCCAGTTCCAGCAGGAACCTGCGGTGCCAGGGCAGGAAGGACGGCGCCATGTGGGCGGTGCGCAGCCCGTGCTCGCCGTCGGCGGTGTAGAAGTCGATGTGCATGCGCACGAACTCGTCGTACTCGCCACGTCGTTTGAGCGCCAGCAGCGCGTTCACGAACCGCCGCCGCTCGCCCGCCGTGAGGGTGCTGACGTCCCTACGCACGTACGCCATGCCGGCCCCCCTGGTTCGGCTGTTCCCCGGTGCCTGCGCCGAAGTGTCGGCCGAACGGGTGCGGCGCCAGGTCGCGCAGCCGCCGGCCGGGTCCGATCTCGTCCACGGCCGCCCGGGTCGCCTCCAGGGGCGTCCGGTACGACGTGTAGTGGTCGACCATGCTCAGCCAGGTGCCGTCGGCCCGGCGCATCAGGTGCAGCGGACGGCCGTCGATGGTGATCTGCCACTCGCCGCCGGCGTCGGCGTGCCCCGCGGGGGGCACCAGGACACCGCGGATACGGCGGCCCCGGTAGGTCTCGCCGAAGGAGCTGCCGCCGGGGTCTTCGGCCGGCGGCGCGGGCCGGGAGGCGGCGACGAGCGGTGCCAGCGCCAGCGCGGTGGCGGAGGACAGCACCGCTCGCGCCATCTCCCGCCGGGACGGTCCGGCTCCCTTCGCTCTGGCCTGTCGCTCCGTACCGACCTCTGCTCCGCCCACGCCGACGACCATGCTCGCTCCTTGTCCGGTTCGGATGTACGTACCGGCTAACCGGCCGGGAGGGCGAGGGGTCACCGCCGAAGAGCCATACGGCGGGTACGGCCGTGCCCGGCTAGAGTCCCGGCCCCGTGCCGACGTTGCCGTCCGCGACGGTCCGCAGGACGGGGGCGACGACGGCGGCCTGCGGCATCTTGGCTTCCGGCAGACCGACGTTGCTGCCGTCGGGCGCGGTCAGGGGCGCGTCCACGGACAGCCCGGGGGTGAGGGCTCGCAGGCCGCCGGTGGGTGAGTCCACGTCGAGGTGGTCGAAGCCGTCGTCCAGGAGGTGCGGCAGCGGAGCCCTGGTGTGCAGACCGGGCAGACCGCTGCGCACCGGCAGCTGGGGCAGGACCCGGTCCGGGACGAGCCGGCCCGGGACGTACCGGGGCCCGTCGGGAACGCCGGGCTTCAGCAGCGGCACTTCGGCGCCGAGCGTGGGCACCTCCGCGCCGAGCGACCGGGAGACGCCGCCCAGGGGCACGGTGACGGGGACGGTGCCGGAGGCCGCGGCGGGCGCCGCGGCACCCACGGCGGCCGCGACGCTCGTGACGACGACGGCAAGGGTTCCTCGGGTGATCGGCTTCATGTCGGGTACGGTCCCTTCCAGGATGCGGGGGTTCGGGGTCCGTACCGCGTAACGAGCGGAAAACGCCTTCATTTCGCAATTCCCCCGGATGCCGCAATAGTCGGCTCGTCAGGAAGTCCCACCCCCTTCGCGTACCGGGGCGTCAGACGCGCAGACTGCGTGCAGGGAGGTAGACGTGCGCGGCGGAGTTCGTCGTCTCCGGGGAACCCACGAAAGCGGACAGCTCCGCGCCCACGGCCGGCTGGCGGGGGCCGGTGGTGGGGCAGACGCGCGTGGTGAACATGAAGTAGGTGTAACCGAGTTTCCCGACGGCCTTCAGCCACTCCGCCGGCGGAGTGACCTGAGTGGTGACGTTCGGCATCTGCAGGACGATCTGACCGGCGACGACCAGCATGCTGACCTTCAGGCTCGGCCGGGTCGTGCCGTCGACGGGATGGCCGCCCACCGGCAGGCCCATGTCGTCCAGAAGCCGCGTCACGGCGGCAGACGTGCCCTCCGGGCCGCCCGGTCCGTCGCCCAGGGAGCAGGCGAGCAAGCAGGGGGTCCTGCCATCCCCCTCCTCGTTCCTGGCCATCCAGGCGAGCAGGGCGAGCGTGCCGAGGCCGGCGGCGCGGAAGGGGCGGGTTTCGCTGGTTGCTGAGGTCACCGCGCGACCATATCGACGGGTCGTGGTGTGCTCTGGTGGTTCCTCACCCATCCGGAGCAGCGCCCGGAGCCGCTCCACACGATCGAGGGATCTGGTCCCGGCACACGCCGAGGGCCGGTTCCGCGTGGTTGCGGGACCGGCCCGGAAGGGCGGGGGCGTCAGGGCTTCAGGGGCAGGCCACCGAGCAGCGGCCGGTGGTTGACGGACGTGGTGACGTCCTTGACGCTGTTCAGCACGGAGCCCTTCTTCTCGGTGTCGAGCGCGTCGGACTGGTGCTGCAGCGGCATCAGATCCTTCACCGTGGGCGGCTTCCCCGCGAGCTCGGCGAGCGCGCCGTTGACGCTCATGGGCGGCACGTGGTGGGCGTCGGAGGCGAACGCGGGCACGGCGACGCCGGCAAGGGCCACGGAACCGGCGACCACGGCGGCGGCCTTCAGGGACTTCATCCTGTTCCTTTCTTCGGCAACTCACGTCACCGGGGACTTTTGACACCGTGCCTAACGATGTCCGGCCGGGCCGGAAACTCCGCTTCGAGAAGACATATGAGAATCCCGTGCGGCCGCCGGGAAGGACGGCGCTCACCTGGCCGGCCGGCTCTACTCCGTGGGGAGAGTGACCAGCGAGGGCAGGGATTCGACGCTGGAAGCGGTCATGTCCTTGCCGGTAAGGGACGCTCCCAGGAGGTCGACCAGGCCGGACACCACGTCGGCGGCGGACGACAGGAGCTGGTCGAGCTGCCCGGTGACCGCCTTCACCAGATTGTCGATCGCGGTCTGCAGGGAGGAGAGCACGTCACCGGCGACGTCACGGGACATGGGCGGGCCGACGAGGTCAGCCTGCCGCGTGGCCTCCGGCATCGTCAGGGCCGCAGGGACAGCGGAGGCGGCCGGGGACGCGGGAGTGGTCGGCGAGGCGGGGGCGGCGGGGGCCGTGGGCTCGGCGGAGGAGGACGTGGCGGGCGCCGTGGGCGTGTTGGCCGCGCTGGGCGTCGCGGGCTTGGCGGGAGCGGCCGGAGACACGGAAGCCGTCGGTGTCGCGGGCTTCGTGGACGCCGTCGAAGTCGCGGGCACCGAAGGCGCGGCGGGCTTCACGGACGACGCCGGAACCGCGGATGCGGTGGGCGTCGCCTCGGCCGCGGGCTTCACCGATGCCGTAGGAGCCGCGGACGCCGTCGGCGTCGCCGTTGCCGTGGGCTTGGACGGCGTGGCAGGAGTCGCCGCCGCGGATGTCACAAGAGCCGCAGGCTGCACGGACGTTACCGACTGCGTGGGCGCCGCAGGCTCGGAGTGAGCCGTCGGGGCAGTCGGCTCGAGGCCGGTGGCGGCTTCGACGACGGCCTGCTTCGCCGCCTCCCCCAGTCGTCTGGCCTCGTCTGCGGGGAGCCTGCCCTTCTCCAGCGCCTGGTCGAGCAGGTCGACGACCGGATCCAGGGCGGGATTCGCGGCGTCGAGGGCCCTGACCTGCCCGAGCAGTCTGCCCTTCTCCGTTGCCGGGACCGGCGCCCGGGAGGCGGCACGGTCGTGTTCCCGGGCCGCGTCGGCGGCGACCGCGGCCGGCCCGGTGATGCCGATCAGAACGGACGCGCACAGTGCTGTGGACGCGAGACGCCGTACAGGCAGATCACGCATGGATGTTCCTTTCGGTGAACAGTGGGACCTGTGACCACCGTCAGTTCACCGATAGCCCCGCGCAACCGCTCGCGTACGGTGTGTGATCCGTTCGGAGGAGCACAAAACCGGCCGCCCGCCCCGCGATGAGTGCGCGCGGGGCGGGCGGCCGGCCGAAGGGGTGCGTCCCGAGGTCAGTCGTTGACGCAGACGTTGCCGAACGCGGGGTTCAGCAGAGCGATGACGTCGACGGTGTTGCCGCACACATTGACCGGAACGTGGATCGGGACCTGGACGACGTTGCCCGACAGCACGCCCGGCGACTTGGCGGCGGCAGCGCCCGCACCGGCGTCGGCGGAGGCCGCACCGGCGCCGCCGGCGACGGCCGCGACGGCGGCGGAGGTCAGGACCAGGCCCTTCGCGATACGCGACATGGAGAGGTGCTCCTTGGGATCGACACAAACATCCGAGCGGACGCCCGGCGCAGTGTCAACGCGCGGCGCCACCGCGGGTTGTGCCGCCAATGGGGTGATGTGGAGGCGAGACACCTTCACCTTTCCAACACACTCGCCTGACTTGTCCCTATTGGTAGGAATATCGACTAGAGTCGCGGATCTCTCCCGTACGTGCGAAAGGGCACCGCCGGTCATGCGCAAGTTCCTCGGTCCGCTGTTGCGTACAACGGCGGGCGCCTTCGCCGCCACCGCCCTCGCCACCCTCCCGGTACCGGCGGCCCCGGCCGCGGCCCGCCCCGGCACACCGACCCCCGTCGGAGCGACGCGCCCGGTCTTCACCCCCCGGCACCACGCCGTGCAGCACGGCGGCTTCGTCCGCGCGGCCAACGCCTCCGTCAGCTGCCGCGCACCGGAGGCATCCGCATGCCAGGCGGCGCGAGCGGGGCGGACCGCGGTGAACGGCGACTTCGACATGTCCTACGTCGACGTGGACGGCGACCCCCGCACCTACAACTCCTCCCGGGCCGAGGTCCGCGTCCCCGAGGGCGGCCGAGTGACCTACGCCCGGCTGTACTGGGGCGGCAATTCGCGCGTCGGCGAGCAGAAGCCGCCGGGCGACAACGGGCGGGTTCTGCTCGCCGCCCCGGGCGGCACGTACCAGGAGATCCACGCCGACACCGTCGAAGGCCGCCGGGCGGCTGACGGCCCGAACGCCTTCCAGGCCTCGGCGGACGTCACCCGGCTGGTGCGGGCGAGCGGTTCCGGCCTGTACACCGTCGCGCAGATCAACATCGCCACGGGCAGGTCGGCAGCCGGGGCGTGGGGCGGCTGGACTCTGGTGGTGGCGTACGAGAACCCCGCGGAGCCGCTGCGCGAGCTGGCCCTCTGGGACGGCTTCGAGGCGCTGGACACTCCCGTCGACGTCCGGCTCACCGGAATGCGCGTGCCGACCGGGGCGGGTGGACGCGTCGGCCTGGTGGCGTACGACGGCGACCGGGGCAGCGTGGGCGAGACGCTCACGCTCTCCGTCGGTCCCCGGCGTACGCCCGTCGCCCTGCGCGACTCCGCCAATCCTGCGGACGACGTACTCAACTCCACGATCAGCGAACCGGGTGACGTACCCATCCGGCGGGTTCCGGCCTACGCCAACACGCTCGGCTACGACTCCGACGTGTTCGATCTCGGCCGGGCTCTGCGGCGCGGTGGTGACCAGCCGGGCTTTCGGCTCGTTTCCCACGCGGACGCGGCATGGGCCGGCGCGCTCTTCGCCGCCGTGGACGCCACCGAGTAAGAGGCGCGTTCACGACCGCAGTCCCGAGCGCCCCCGTGAGCGAGGTAATCCGCGAATGCACCAGTCAGCACCCGACCTTCGACCCCGGGTCCTGCACCTCGCACAACCCGTCGACGGCGGTGTCGCCCGGGTCGTGCTCGACCTTGCGCGGGCCCAGCTCGCGGCAGGCATGCCGGTCACGGTGGCCTGCCCGGGCGGCGCACTGGCCGCCGGCCTGCGGGAACTGGGCGTCGACGTCCGGGACTGGCGGGCGGCCAGGTCCCCGGGTCCCGGTCTGCCGGGCGAGGTACGGCGGCTCGCACGCCTGATCGACGATGTGCGGCCCGAACTGGTGCACGCGCACAGTGCCAAGGCCGGCCTGGCCGCGCGGCTCGCCGTCCGCGGGCGCGTCCCGACCGTGTTCCAGCCGCACGCCTGGTCCTTCGAGGCGGTCGGCGGCCTCACCGCTGCGCTCGCCCTGCGCTGGGAGCGGTGGGGGGCGCACTGGGCGGACCGAGTGGTGTGCGTCAGCGAGGCAGAGCGCGCGACAGGTCTGCGCGCCGGCGTGCGCGCCGCGTACGCGGTCATCCCGAACGGCATCGACACGACCCGTTTCGCACCGGCTCCGGACACCTGCACCGCACCCGGCCACACGACCGCACCCCCGTACGCATCGCGAACCACCGACGCCGAGAAGCCCCCACCGGGACCACCGGCACCCGGCGGCGAGAGCCGCCCTCTCGTCGTGTGCGTAGGCCGTCTCTGCCGCCAGAAGGGTCAGGACGTACTGCTGCGGGCCTGGGAGACAGTCCTCGACCTGCTGCCACGGGCGAGCCTCGTGCTCGTCGGTGACGGCCCCGACAGCGAGGCCTTACGGCGTCAGGCACCCTCCTCCGTGCACTTCGCCGGCGCCGTCCCCGACCCCGTGCCCTGGTACCGGGCCGCCGACCTGGTGGTGCTGCCCTCTCGCTGGGAGGGCATGGCGCTCGCCCCGCTGGAGGCACTGGGCTGCGCAACACCCGTCGTACTCACCGACGTCGACGGCGCCCGGGAGAGCCTGCCGCCGGCACTCGCCGAGCACTGCCTGGTGCCGCCGGAGGATCCCTCGGCACTGGCCGCAGCGGTCACCGGGCTGCTCAGCGATCCACCGCTGCGCGCGGCGCTCGGCGACCAGGGCCGTCGGCACGTCCTGACCTCGCATGACGTGCGGATGACCGCCGAACGGTTCGCGGCCCTCTACCGCTCCCTCCTCGGAACCGCCGACGCAGGCTGCGGCGCCCCGGCGGCGGCCAGCGGAACAGCCCACCTCGTGCCCTCCGAGTGCAGGGAGTCCACCCACTCGTGACTGCGGAAAGCACCGTCCCCTCCGGCGCGCAGCCATGGGACCACGGATTCTCGCCCGTCTCCGTCCTGCCGGCCCGCGCCGAAGGCGGATTCCGGTTCCCGCTGCGGCGCCCGCCCGCGCGGCCCGCCTCGCCGCTGCCCCTGCTCACCGCCGACCTGTTCGCCGCGCTGGTGGGCGGGGTCGCGCTGGACGAGGCCGCCCGGCCGCTGCCGGTCGCCCTTCTGGTGTCCGGCGCGCTGCTGCTGCGGCCGCCCTCCGCACGACCGGTGCCGGGCGTGCTCGACGAACTGCCCGCGGTGTGCGGACGGATCGCGGTGGTCTGGCTGGTCCTGGCCGCGCTGCTCGCCGCGTACGATCCGGGGCGCGTCCTCACCGCCTCCACCCTGCTGCTGGGCTGCGCGCTGCACGCCGCTGCGGCCGGCGCGGGCCGGGGCGTGGTGCACTGGCGGCGCCGGGTCGTGCTGCGCCGCCACCCGCGTCCCGCCCTGGTGATCGGGCCCGTGGTGACCGCGCGGCGGGTCGCCGCCGCGCTGCTCCGACAACCGGGGTGCGGGGTGCGCCCGGTGGGTGTCGTCGCGGAACACCCGGACGGTGCCGGCGGACTGCCCGTGCTCACCACCGGCGAGGAGGTGGAGCGGGCGCTCATCCAGAACGGAGTGCGGGTCGCCCTCACCGTGCACCCGGCCGTGCGCACCGAGAAGGGATCGCTGCTGCGGGCGCTGGTCGAGTCCGGTTGCGTGCTGTGGGAGGTGGACGCGGACACGCCGGCGTACGAGATGCGCGAGCAGCTCGCGGGGTTCGCCGTGCGCCGCCTGGACCTGGGCGTGCGACGGCGGGCGAGCGTGGTCAAGCGGCTGTTGGACATCGCGGTGGCCGGCGCGCTGCTGGTGCTGGTCAGCCCGGTGCTGCTGGTGTGCGCGGTGGTGCTGCGGCTCACCGACGGGCCCGGGGTGGTGTTCCGGCAGGAGCGCATCGGCAAGGACGGCCGGCCCTTCACGCTGCTGAAGTTCCGCACCCACCGTCCGGCCGACGAGCACGAGGCGGCCACCCGGTGGAGCGTGGCCGGTGAGCGGAAGATGACCCCTTTCTGCCGGTTCCTGCGGCAGACCTCGTTGGACGAGCTGCTCCAGCTGTGGAACGTCGTGCGGGGTGACATGAGCCTGGTCGGCCCGCGCCCGGAACGGCCGTATTTCGTGGCCCAGTTCAGCCAGGCCTACCCGGGCTACGCGGCCCGCCACCGCATGCAGACCGGAATCACCGGACTCTCCCAGGTCAACGGGCTGCGCGGCGACACCTCGATCGAGGACCGGGCCCGTTTCGACAACGCCTACATCGACAACTGGTCGCTGTGGCAGGACGTCTGCATCCTGCTGCGCACCGCCGCCGCGCTCGTACGGTCCACGGGGAGCTGACCGATGGCCCTCGCCCTGTCGTTCCACCGCTCGGCACGACCGTCCCCGGTGCTGCCGGTGCTGGCCGTGGTCGCACTGCTCGCGCTGCCGGTCGCCCCCGGCGGCGAGGGCGGTGCGGGTCCCGCCGACGCGCTGTCCGCGCTGGTCGTCCTCTTCTGCGCGGTACGGCTGCTCCGCGCACGCCACCGCCCGCTCACCCGCACCGCCGCACTGATCCTCGGGCTGCCGGTGGCCGGTCTCGCGCTGGCCGCCCTGCACGCGGTCTCGCCGGGCGCCGGAATCACCGGCCTCGGCCGTTACCTCCAGATCTTCGTCCTCGTTCCGGCCGCCGTCGTGCTCCTCGTCCGCGGCCGGTCCGACTTCCGGTTGCTGGCCTGGTCGGTGGTGGCCCTCGCCGGGTGGCAGGGGGCGATCGGCGTGCACCAGTACGCCACCGGCACCGGTGCCTCCTACCAGGGCCAGGACATCCGCGCGGTCGGCACCTTCGGGGCGACGGACGTGATGGGCATGGCGACGGTGGTGTCCTTCGGGCTGGTGTGCGCGGTGGGCCTGGCGGCCGGCCGGTCCACGGGGCGGGGGCGTGCGCTCGCCGCCTGCTGCGCGCTCGCGCTCGCGGTTCCGCTCACCCTGTCCTTCAGCCGGGGCGCCTGGATCGCGACCGCGGTCACCGTCACCGTCCAGCTGGTCCTGGCCGGGTTGCGCCGGGCACTGAAGGCGGGAGCGGCCGTGGTCGCCGCTGGTGTGGTCCTGGTGGGCGGGTTCGGGGTGGGTACGGCGATGCTCCAGGAACGGTTCGACAGCATCACCCAGGTCACCGACGCACCCGACCAGTCGGTCATCGACCGGTACACGATGTGGGCCGCGGCCACCGACATGTGGCGCGACCGCCCGCTGACCGGTGTCGGTCTGAAGGGCTTCCCCGAGTACCGCGACGGGCACGCCTCGCTCGCGCTGTCCTCGGGCAGCGACACCGCGGGCGCGGGTGCCGCCTACCGCCGGCAGCCGCTGCTCTCACCGCACAACATGTACCTGCTGGTCCTGTGCGAACAGGGCCTGATCGGGCTGCTCTGCCTCGCGGGCGGCTGGCTGGCCCTGCTGGTGTGCGCGCTGCTCGGTCTGTGGCGGGCCCGCACGGCCGGCGGCCGGGGCCTGGACTGCGCGCTGGTCGCCTGCGGGCTGCTGGTCTGGCAGCTCGTCGACTTCGTCTACGCCGACATCGGCGGCCCGACGACCGTACTGACGGCGGTGTGCTTCGGTCTGGTCGCCTGGTGGGCGCTGGCCGGCGCCGACCGGACCGTTTCCGGTGACAGCACCGCCGTACCCGCCGCACGGGACAGGGTGACCGGGGAGGCGGTCCTGCGATGACGGTCACCCGACCGGGCCGCGACCGGCACCCCACACCCCACCGGACACCCCCGCTGCGACGCCGGAAGCGGAGGCCGACCAGATGACACGGCCCGGAGCGCCGGGCGCACCGGTGCCGCGGTCCGGTACGGCATACGGGCCGACGGGAGAGGCACGGCCCCAGCCCGGTACGGCACACCGGCCGACGGTGGACGCACGGCCCGAGGCCGGTGGGGCCGCCGTGCCGGGGGCCCGGTCGGCCGAGCCCTCCCTCGTCGGACCCACCACCAGCGCGGCGGGCCGGCCCCGCCCCCCGGCACCCCCCGCCACCACCGAGACGACTCTCGCCGCGAGCCCCATGCCACCGCTCCCCGATCCCACCCCCACGCAGCCCCCGGCCGACACTCCCGTACCCATCCCACCGCCGCCCGGCCCTGCCCCGGCCCAGCCACCTCTCACCCACGCCTCCACCTCGCCTCACCGCACACCCCCCACCCCTGCGGCCCCCTCGCTCCCGGCTACCGAGAACGCCCCGCCCACTGGGCGCTTCCTCGCCCACGCCACCCTCGTCACCGCCTCCCTCTCCATCGCGGCGGCGCTGCTCGGGCTGGTTCGGGACCAGTCGCTGGCCCGGCTGTTCGGGGCCGGGCGGGACACGGATGCCTTCCTGGTCGCCTGGACGGTGCCGGAGTTCGCGGCCACGTTGCTGATCGAGGACGGGCTGGCCTTCGCGCTGATCCCGGCGTTCAGCGGAGCCCTCGCCCGCCGTGCGCGGGGCGAGCCGGGGGATCCGGTGCGGTCGCTGGTGGCCGGCACCCTGCCCCGGCTGACCCTGGCGTTCACGGCGGTCGGGGCGCTGCTCGCGGTGGCCGCGCCGCAGTTCGTCGCCGCGCTCGCGCCGGGCCTGCCCGACCCGGCCCTCGCCGTGGACTGCACCCGGCTCACCGCGACCTGCGTGCTGAGCTTCGGCCTCGCCGGGTACTCCAGCGCGGTCCTCAGGGCCCACCGCCGCTTCCTGGCACCGGCCGCGATCTACGTCGCGTACAACGTCGGCATCATCGCGGCGATGTACGCACTCGGCGGCCGATGGGGCGTGCGGTCCGCCGCGTTGGGTGTGGCGGCGGGCGGCTGTCTGATGGTGCTGGTCCAGCTCCCGTCCGTGGTACGGCAGTTGCGCCGCCGCCGGATCAGCGGGACGCAGGCCGGGGCCGCCGCCGCGGCGCAGCCGCTGAACGTGCCGCTCCTGGCCACCGTGCTGCTTTTCGCCCTGTGCCGGCAGTCGCAGGTGCTGATCGAGCGGTTCCTCGCCTCGGAGCTGCCGGCCGGGGCCATCTCGCACCTGAACTACGCGCAGAAGGTCGCACAGATCCCCATGACGCTGTCGATGATGCTGTGCACGGTCACCTTCCCGGTGGTGGCGCGGGCGCTGGCCGACGGTGACACCGAGCGGGCCCGGACCCGGGTGGAGCAGGATCTGGCGCTGGCCGGCGCTCTGGTGCTGCTCGGTACGGCCGCGGTCGTGGCCTGCGCCCCGCAGCTGATCGGGCTGCTGTTCCAGCGGGGCGCGTTCACGGCGCAGGACACCGCCGCGACCGCCGGTGTGATGCGGGTCTACGCGCTCGGTCTGCTCGGCCAGACCCTGACCGGCGTTCTCGTGCGCTCCTACTTCTCGGCGGGCCGCCCCGCCTGGTACCCGGTGGCGGCGATGACCGCGGGCATCGTGGCGACCTCCTGGATCGGCGCCTGGACGCTCGGTTCCTGGGGGGTCACCGGGATCGCCGCCGCCAACGCCACCGGCATCACCCTCACCGCCGTCCTGCTGCTCGCCGGGATGCGGCTCCGCAGCGTGCCCATCCGGACCGGGTCGGTGCTGCGCGAGCTGAGCCGGCCGCTGCGGGCGGCGGTGGTGGCCACCGTGGCCGGCGGGTTCGTGGCAGGTCTGCCGTCGGCCCCGCTCGCGGGGCTGGCCGCCGGAGCCGCCACGGTGACCGTCGTGTTCGTCCTCCTCGGCTGGGCCCTGGGTGCCCAGGGCTTCGCACCCGCACTCCGTTCCGTACGCTCCCTCACCCGAAAGCTCGCCCATGCCGTCCTCCGCTGAGTCCCCGGCCCTCACCCGGCGCCCCGCCCCGGGCCCGGTCCCGTGGATCGCCATGTACCACTCGGTCGGCGACTGCTCCGACGACCCGTACCACGTCACGGTCACCCCGGACCGGCTGGAGCGGCAGCTGCGCTGGCTGCGCAGGCGGGGGCTGCGCGGGGTGTCGGTCACCGAGCTGCTCACCGCCCGGGCCCGGGGAGCGGGCCGGGACCTGGTGGCGCTCACCTTCGACGACGGGTACGCCGACTTCCTGGACAACGCCCTTCCCGTGCTGGCCCGTTGGGAGTGCACGGCCACCCTGTTCGTGCTGCCGGGCCGGCTCGGCGGCGACAACGCGTGGGATCCCCTCGGCCCGCGCAAGCCGCTGCTGACGGGCGACGGCATCCGCCGGGCCGCCGCCGCGAGTATCGAGATCGGCTCGCACGGCCTCACCCACGTGGACCTCACCCGGGCCGACGACAGCCTGCTGAAGGCCGAGACCGCCGAGAGCCGGGCGGCGCTGGAGGAACTGACCGGTACCCCGGTCACCGGCTTCTGCTATCCGTACGGCACGGTCGACCGCCGGGCCGTCGAGGCCGTACGGGAGGCCGGTTACGCCTACGCCTGCGCCATCGACCCCGGTGAGCTGACCGGCCCGCACGTCCTGCCGCGCGTGTACGTCGGGCAGAACGACACCGCCGTACGCCTGTTCCTGAAACACCGGCTGCACCGGCTGCGCCGGCGGCCCGTCGAGGGGCTGCGGTGAAGGCCCTGCACGTCATCACCGGGCTCGGCGTGGGCGGCGCGGAGCAGCAACTGCGGCTGCTGTTGCGGCACCTGCCGGTCGCGTGCGAGGTCGTGACGCTGACCAACCCCGGACCGGTGGCCGACGGGCTGGCGGCGGACGGGGTACGGGTGACCCACCTCGGCATGTCCGGGAACCGCGACCTGGCCGCGCTGCCCCGGCTGGCCCGGCACATCCGGCGCGGCCGGTACGACCTCGTGCACACCCACCTGTACCGGGCCTGCCTGTACGGCCGGATCGCCGCCCGGCTGGCCGGGGTCCGCGCGGTCGTCGCCACCGAACACTCCCTCGGCGACTCGCAGATGGAGGGCCGTCCGCTCACGGCGGGGGTGCGCGCGCTGTATCTGCTGGGCGAGCGGCTGGGCCGGTCCACCGTCGCCGTCTCCCCCGCGGTCGCCGCCCGTCTCGCCCGCTGGGGGGTGCCCGAGCCGCGCATCGCGGTGGTGCCCAACGGCATCGACCTGACGCGGTTCGCCTTCGACCCGGACGCCCGTCGGCGCACCCGCGACCGGCTCGGGCTGCCCGCCGGCACGTTCGTCATCGGCGGCATCGGCCGGCTCGTCCCCGGCAAACGCTTCGACGTCCTGATCCAGGCCCTCGCCCGCCTGCCCGCCGACTGCAGACTGCTGCTGGTCGGCGGCGGTCCGCAGGAGCCCGCGCTGCGGCGGGCCACGCACGTGGCCGGGGTCGCCGGGCGGGTGCTGTTCGCCGGGGAGCGGCCGTATCTGCCGGACGGCTCGTCCGGACCCAGCCTGCCCGCGCTGGCCTGCGCGATGGACGTGCTGGCCGCACCCTCGCCCGAGGAGGCGTTCGGCCTCGCGGTCGTGGAGGCGCTGGCGGCCGGGCTACCGGTGCGCTACGCCTCCTGCCCCGCCCTGGAGGACCTGCCGCCCGGGGCCGCCCCGGGCGCGATGCGGGTCCCCTGCGACGCCGGCGCCTTCGCCCGCGCGCTCGCCGAGGTCCGCGCCGCCGGGCCCGGCCCGCGCACCGCCCCCGAGGCGGCCCGCCACTACTGCATCACCCGCAGCGCCGCCCGGCTCATGGACGTCTACGCGGCGGCGTTCACCCGCACGGTCCCCCTGTCCCGATCCCCCGAGGGAGTCAGCCCGTCATGACCGAGAACCTCGTCCCACACCGCCGAACCTCCCGTCTGCGCGCCCTCCCGCCCTGGTCGCTGGTGGCGGCCGGTCTCCTCGCGGGCGGGCTGCTGGGCGGCGGATACGGCGTGACGAAGTCTCCGGAGTACACGGCGACCAGCTACGTCGTCGCCGTCCCCGGCGAACGGACCGACACCGCCACCGCGCTCGGCTTCGCGCAGGCCTACGGCCGGGTCGCCACCCAGGTGGCGGTGCTCGGCGACGCGCAGGTGTGGGCCGGGGTTCCGGCGCGCACCCTGCGCGACAGCGTGCGTACCGCGACCTCGCCGGATGCCCCCATGATCGCCGTCTCCGCCACCTCGGTCCGCCCGGGGCAGGCCGCCGACATGGCCAACGCCGTCGCCCGCGCGCTCATCCGCCACGCCGACGCCGCCAAGGCCGACACCCATGTCGGCCTCCTGCAGTTCTCCCGCGCGGCGAAGCCCGGCGCGCCCGCATCGCCGTCCGCCACGGTGACCGGACTGGTCGGCGCGAGCGCGGGCGGGCTGCTCGGCGCGCTCGCGCTGCTGGCGCGGCCGAAGCGGCGTGCGGAGGAGGAGGTCACGCGGTCGGCCTCGTTGCCCGGTCCGGCCGTGGCCGCCGACGTGCACGACAAGCTGTGATCGCCACCTACCCGGCGGGCACCGCGCGGCCCGCGCGCGCCACGGGACTGATCAGCGAACTCGTCACCAATGCGGAGAGGTTCGCGGCGCTGGCCCCCGCCTGGGGGCGGCTCTTCGCGCGATGCGGCACCGCGACTCCGTTCCAGAACCACGCTTGGCTGCATTCGTGGTGGCTGTCGTACGGCCTGCCCGGACGGCTCCGGCTGCTCGTGGTGCACGCGGGCCGGGACATGGTGGCCGCCGCGCCGCTGATGCTGGTGCGCCGGCCGCTGCCCGCGCTGGTGCCGCTCGGCGGGACGATCTCCGACTACGCCGACGTGCTGCTGGACGACGGCGACAACGGGCGGGCGGCCGGTGCGCTCACCGAGGTGCTCACGGAAGCGGCCGGCACGGCGCTGATCGACTTCCGCGAGGTGCGGCCGGGCGGTGCGGTGGAGCGGGTGTACGACCTCTGGCGCGGGCCTCGCCGCGCGGTGAGCGACTCGTTGTGCCTGGAACTGCCCGCCGCACCCATGGACGAGCTGATCACCCGGCTGTCGTCGGGCAAGTCCGCCCAGCGGGTGCGGGCGAAACTGCGCAGGCTGACCTCACTGGGTGTGCAGCGGCGGGCGGTGGGCCCGGAGGAGGTGGACGCGGCGATCGGCCGGCTGCTGGAGCTGCACCGGCTGCAATGGCAGGACCGGAAGGTGACGAGCGAGCATCTGCGGCCCCGGTTCCGCGAGCATCTGGTGCGCGCGTTGGGGCCGATGGTGCGCTCGGGGAACGCGGTGGTCACCGAGTTCCGGCTCGGGGACGAGGTGGTCGCCGTCGACCTGACTCTGCTCTCGGGCAGCCTGGCGGGTGGCTACCTCTACGGCGCCCATCCGGGCCTGCGCCAGCGGAAGGTGGACGTGGCGGTGATGCTGCTGGACGCCTGCGCCGAGTACACCGGCGGCAGCGAGCCCCGCACGCTGAGCCTGCTGCGCGGCGACGAACCGTACAAGCACCACTGGCGACCCGAACGTGTCGTCAACCGGCGGCTGCTCATGGCGCGTCGGCGCACCGCCCCGTTGCTGACGGCCGCGCTGTGCGACGCGACCGCCCGGCAGCGGGGCAGGGAGGCGCTGCTCCGGTGGCGGGAGCGGGGCCAGGGCTAGGGCCTTTCGTCCGGATCAGGCCGGCTTCGGCTGACGGTGCCTTCCGGCCGGCGCCGGCCGGATCCGAAGGGAGTCCCTAGTTCTCCGACCACCAGTCGAAGGGGATGCAGAGCTTCCCGCCGAGCCAGTAGTCGAACCAGTCCTCCAGGTCCGGCTGCGGGCAGTCGGCCGGGGACATCTGGGCCGGCACCGGCTCGGGTGTCGGCGTGGGTGAGGGTGTCGCGGCCGGCTGCTCGGTGCGCGCGTACAGGGCGGCCCGGTAGATACGCGCGGAAAGGGGATTGGCCGAGCACTGCCACACGCCGTGCGGACAGTAGTCGGTCAGCGTGTTGTACAGCGGTTCGTGCTCGTCGATCCACGCGAGCATACGCCGCATGTACTCGGTGTTGTCACCGTTGCGGAACAACCCCCATTCCGGGTAGGAGATGGGCTTGCCGTGGGAACGCGCGAAGTCCACGTGCTGCTGGAGGCCGAAAGGTTCCTTCACCTGCTCGTCGAACGACATTCCGCTCGGCTGGTCGTAGGAGTCCATGCCGATGATGTCGACCACGTCGTCCCCGGGGTAGCACTCGGTCCACGGCACCGCATCCAGGCCGCGGCTCGGCGTGAAGTCGAAGCGGAAGCTCTGGCCCGGCACCGAGCGCATGGTGGTGACGATCCGCTTCCAGTACGTCTTCCATGCCTGCGGGTCCGGTGCGCAGCGATGGGTGTAGGTGGTGCCGTTCATCTCCCAGCCGAGCACGATCACCGTGTCCGGCACCTTCAGCTCCACCAGCCGCTCGGCCAGGGCTCTGAAGTGGTGGTCGAACGCGCCGGCCGCGGCCTGTCCCAGCAGCAACCTCACCTCGCTGTCGGGCACGTCCTCCTCGTTGCGCTCCTGCATCGGCACGTTCAGGACGAGCGTCCGGTCAGCCTGCCGGCGCCGCCAGTCCGCCCACGCGTCCAGGAAGCCGGGCGGACCCTCGATGTCGCTCCAGCGCTCCCCGGGCAGATAGGTGTGGGCGACCTTGAGTTCGGTGCCGCCGAGCCAGTGGCTCAGATCGGCCATGCGCGCGACTCCGCGGGATCCGGAGTCGAGAAACGCTCCGAAGGGCGGAAAGCCGCGGCCGGACGGGGAAGGCGTCAGGGTCTGCGACGGTGTCGCGGGCAGCGGGACCGGCGGGACGGCGGCGGTCGGCCGGACCGCCGGAATCGTCGGGGAGGGTGCAGCCGAAGGGGCCTCGGAGGCTTCCGGTGCCGCTGAGGTCGCCGGGGTGGTGGGGGTCGTCCCGGCGGTCGGGACCGGAGCGTGCGGGGCGGCGGCCCGCGCCGCCCCCGGGCTCACGGTGAGGCCGGGGCCGATCGCGAGGGCGAGCGCGGCGATGGCCGCCGCTGCGATGACGGCTGACGGCCCGGGCCGGGCCTTGCGCAGGTGCGGAGCCATGCCCGCTCCCTTCTCCACTCGCCGTTCGATGTTCCGGCCGTTGCCGGTTACCGACACTCAGTCACAGGAACAGGGCGAGCGCCACTGCGCGTACTTCTTTGGAGTCTGCCGGCCCCCGCACGGACGAATGCGGGCGGGAAACGCTGGAAAGCCGGCCCCGGACACCGGATCGACGGATCGACAGGTTCGGGGCCGGCCAGGCTCAGCCGGGGGCTGGTGCGGGGTGCGCGCCGCTACTTCTTGATGTCGCCGTTGATGCAGGTGTTGCCGGCCGCCGGGTTCAGCGCAGCGACGATGTTGATCGTGTTGCCGCAGAGGTTGATCGGAATGTGGATCGGGATCTGGACGACGTTGCCGGACAGCACACCGGGGGACCCGACAGCGGCGCCGTCGGCACTGGCGTCGGCGAAGGCGGGTCCGGCAAGGCCCAGGGCCAGGATGGCGCCCGTAACGACAGCAACGCTCTTCTTCATGAATGTTCCCTTCTCTGGGGTCCTGCCCCAATGACGGCCAGAACCGTGTGAGCACGACGTGAACGACCGCGGCACGGAACGAGAGATAGACACATCGAGGGATCGCGGAACACGGAGAGCGGGACAATCACTCGATCGCTCCGCTTCCTCACACATTCCCCACCCGAATGTCGCGGAAAAAAAGCCCGGACGGTCCGCAGACGGTGCAGCGGACGGCCCGGGCCGACAGCTCGGCTCAGCTTTCACCGTTGGCCGAAAGGACCGACAGGTCCTCCAGGACATGGGAGAGCCCGCCGTCACGCTTGGCGTTCGTGGAATTGTCGGAGCACTGCTGCTGCAGGTGGTCCGAGAGAACCGGGATGTCCTGGACCGTAGCGCCGATGGCCGCGTCGACGGCGACGTCGACGTCCTGAACACCCAGGCAGGGCTTGTTGAGCGAGCCCTGTACCAGGGAGAGCTGCGGGCTCATGTTGCCCTTCGTCGCCGAATTGCCGAACGACGAGACGGCGCCGTTGCCGTTCGCGACGGTCGGTCCGTCGTCGTTGCCGATGGCAAGCGCCTGCGGCGCGGCCGCCACCGCCATTCCCACGACAGAAGCGGCGGTCGCGGCGGCGACCATTGCCTTCTTGAGCACTTCGCGTTCCTTTCCTCGTAGCGACGCATGCCCTACGGCCTCATCAACCCGGCCCATCGGGAATGGTTCCGCTGGTTCACCCGGTTGGAGCGCGGGTCCCCGGGAGCTGACGAAAAGTAATCCATCCGAAAAGCACACCACCAGCCCACCGCCTCGGCCGACGGGGTGAACGGGAGAAACCAGGAAGGCTCCGCGGAGTTGTCCAGTGCGCTCCGGTGGACGGGGTTTCCTCAGAAAGGACTGGCCAGTGATCAGGAAGATTGTTGCCACTGCGGCCGTCGCCGCTTCCGCCGTGGGCGCCTCCGCCGCCGCGGCGCCGCAGGCGCTGGCGATCGGAAATGACAGCGGCCCGACCGTCGCGAACGGCAACGCGGGATGGCAGACCTACGGCAACTCGGCCACGTACGGGAACATGAGCCCTCAGATCGCCCTGATCCAGGGTTCCTTCAACAAGCCGTGCATCGCGGTGAACGACCTTCCGGTCGGTGTCGGCGCCCTCGTCGGTGTCAACGTCCAGGACATTCCGATCCTGTCGGACCACATGCAGCAGCAGTGCACGGAGAACTCCTCGAACGTCAAGCGCGACGGTGCGCTGGCGCACCTGCTGGAGGACGTGTCGGTCCTCTCCCAGAACAGCGAGAAGTGATCTTCTGACCGGAGCGGGTCGCCGAGTGGTCCGGTGGCCCGCTCCGGCGTGTCAGGAGACGACGTCCTTGCGGGCGAAACCCCGGAAGGCCAGGGCGAACAGCACCAGCGCGTAGGTGACGGAGATCGCCGTGCCCTGGATCATGCCGGACCACTCGGGGCGGGGCTGGACGGCGTCGGCCCAGGCGAACTGCCAGTGCGCGGGCAGGAAGTCGCGCCAGTGGCCGAGGGCGGTGACGGCGTCCAGGACATTGCCGACGATGGTCAGGCCGACGGCGCCGCCGACCGCGCCGAGCGGGGCGTCCGTCCTGGTCGACAGCCAGAACGCCAGCCCGGCGGTGACCAGCTGGGACACGAAGATGTACGCCACGGCCACCAGGAGCCGCTCCGCCGCCGTGCCGGTGTCCAGCGCGCCGCCGGTCGGTATCTCCAGCGGGCCCCAGCCGTAGGCGGCCGTGCCGACGGCGAGCGCCACCAGCGGCAGCAGCACCATCGCGGCGAGGCTCGTCCCGAGCGCCACGACGAGCTTGGACCACAGCAGCCGGGCCCGGGGCACCGGCGCGGCCAGCAGGTAGCGCAGCGACGACCAGCCGGCTTCCGAGGCGACCGTGTCCCCGCAGAACAGGGCGACCGGGATGACCAGCAGGAAGCCCGCCGAGACGAACAGGTTCACGGCGGCGAAGTTGGCGCCGGAGGCCGTGGCCGTGTCCATCAGGGTGATCCGGTCGTTCCGGCCGCCCGGGTCGCCGCCGACCGCGAAGGCGATCAGCAGCACGAACGGCAGCAGGGCCAGGATCGCGCCCATGACGAGGGTGCGGCGCCGCTTGAGCTGGCGGGCCAGCTCGACCCGCAGCGGCAGGGTGTGCCCCGCCCGGTAGCCGGAGGCGACCTCGGTGAGCGTGCTCATGCGGAACCTCCGATCAGGGTGAGGAAGGCGTCTTCCAGGCGGCGGTGCGGGCCGACCGAGGCGACCGGCACCTCCAGCCGCACCAGCTCCACGACCAGCCGTTCGGCCGTGCCGCCCGGTTCCAGCCGGACCAGCAGTCCGTCGTCGGTGCGCGCCGCGGAGGCGACGCCGGGCAGCGCGGCCACTTTCTCCGCCATCGGCTCCCCCACGGGTACGGCGGTGCCGACGAGCAGGGTGTCGCCGGAACCGACGATCTCCCGGACCGGGCCGGCCTGCACCAGCCGGCCGCGGTCCATCACCACCAGGTGGGTGCAGGACTGCTCGACCTCGGCCAGCAGGTGGCTGGAGACGATCACCGTGCGGCCGCCGGCCGCGTAGCGGATCATCACCTCGCGCATCTCGCGGATCTGGGGCGGGTCCAGGCCGTTGGTGGGCTCGTCCAGGATGAGCAGGTCGGGCAGGCCGAGCATGGCCTGGGCGATGGCCAGGCGCTGGCGCATGCCCTGGGAGTAGGTGCGCACCGCGCGGGCGAGCGCGTCGCCGAGGCCGGCGATCTCCAGGGCCTCGTCCAGGTGGGCGTCCTGCGGCGGGCGGCCGGTGGCCCGCCAGTACAGCTCCAGGTTCTCCCGGCCGGACAGGTGCGGCAGGAAGCCCGCGCCCTCCACGAAGGCGCCGACCCGGGAGAGCACCGACGCGCCCGGCCGGATCGCGTGGCCGAAGACGCGGATCTCGCCCTCGTCCGGCCGGATCAGGCCCATCAGCATGCGCAGGGTGGTGGTCTTGCCCGCGCCGTTCGGGCCGAGCAGACCGAGCACCTGGCCCTTCTCCACCCGGAAGGAGAGCTCCCGGACGGCGTACCGGTCGGTGGACCGGGCGTAGCGCTTGCTCAGGCCCTCGATCACCAGCGGGACCTCGGCCAGCTCCGGGTCGGGTGCCGGGGCGGCCGTGCGGCGGCGGGCGGTGAGCAGCAGGGCGAGGGCGGCGACCGCGCCGGCCGCGGGCAGCCACCAGACCCAGGCGGGCAGGGGCGCGGCGGCGGTGCGGACGGCGGGGGCGGTCGGCACGCTCAGGTCTCCCTTCAGGGAGAGGGTGTAGGTGGCGGGGGCGGCCGGTGAGGCGTAACCGAGGTCGGTGGAGGCGAGGACCAGGCGGAGCCGGTGGCCCCGCTGCACCTCGTGGTCGATCGCCGGGAGCGTGACGGTGACGTCCTTGCCCGCCTTGGCGCCGGTCACCCGGAAGGGGGCGACGAGCTGGGCGGGCAGCACCTGCCGGGTGCCGTCGGGGCCGACGTCGTAGACCTTGCCGAACAGGACGGCGTCGTCGCGGGTGGAGGCGATGCGCACGGTGGCGGTCGGGGCGCCGGTGATCCGCAGGTCGCGGGTGAGCGGCGCCGAGTCGAACCGCGCGTACTGGCCGGGGAAGTCCAGGGAGAGACCGACGCCGAGCGCGGACAGCTGGGAGAGGCCGCCGGATCCGCCGAGGCCCGGCAGGGCGGAGACGCCGGGCGGGCTGGCGCCGGCCGGGTTGGCGATGTGCTGGGTGCCGCCGGTGAGCGGGACGGCGCGCCGGTGGTCGTGCAGGCCCGGGTAGGCGGTGGCGCTCGCGCCGCGCAGCCGGACGGTGCCGTCGGTGGAGTCGACCCCTCCGGTGCGGGTGATCCGGAACGCCGGGCCGGTGTCGGTGGCCTTGTCGCCCTTGAGGTACCGGTCGAACCAGGCGCGCACGCGTCCTTCGACCCGGCTGGCCTCCATGTCGCCGCCGTCGTGTCCGCCGGCGATCCAGTCGACGTCCACGGGGGCGCCGTTCGCACGGATCGCCTTGGCGGCCGCGTCGGCCTGGCCGAGGGGGAAGAGGGAGTCCGTCTGCCCCTGCACCAGCAGGGTGGGCACCTCGATGCGGTCGCCGACGGCGGACGGCGAGCGCTCCTCCAGCAGCGTCCGGGCGGCCGGGTCCGGGGTGCCGGACTCGGCGACCCGGTCGTACATCCGGCACAGCGCGGGCTCGAAGCGGGCGCAGCCACCGCCGGTGTTGACGAAGATGCCGGCCCACAGCTTCTTGAACACGCCGTCCGGGAACAGGGCGTCCGCGAGGTTCCAGTAGGTGATGGCGGGGGCGATGGCGTCGACCCGGTGGTCGTACCCGGCGGTGAGCAGGGAGATCGCGCCGCCGTAGGAACCGCCGGCCATGCCCACGCGCGGGTCGCCCGGTTTGTCGAGCCGGACCTCGGGCCGCTTCGCCAGCCAGTCGATGAGCCGGGAGACGTCGGCGACCTCGGCCTTCGGGTCGTTCAGGCCGATCTTCCCGGTGGACCGGCCGAAGCCGCGCGCGGACCAGGTCAGGACCGCGTACCCGTCCCGGGCGAGGTCCTCGGCCTGCCGGCGCATGTCCTGCTTGCTGCCGCCGAAGCCGTGCGCGAGCAGGACGGCGGGGTGGCGGCCGGTGCCGGCCGGGGTGACGTACGTGGTGTCCAGGCGCACCCCGTCGACCGCCATGACCTGGTCGCTGACGCGGACGGCCCGTGTGTCGCCGGAGGCGACGGCCGCCGTCCACGTGCCGGCCCCGGCGAGCACGACGGCGGCGGCCACGGCGGCCAGGAGCCGAGGGGGCCGCCGCATGCTCCGCAGGGCGGGCGGTCGAAGATCCATGTCTCAACGGTACGGGGCGCCGCCGACAACCGCGGCCGACCCCGGGGTGAGGGGGTGGCCCTACTCCGGGCGTACGGGCCGGGTGCGGTCTACCGCGGTCGCGGTACGGCCGGCACCGGCACCTGCGCGTCCTCGGGGATCGACACCAGCCAGTGGGTGTCCTTGCGCGGGCGCAGGTACAGGGCCCAGTAGAGGGTCGCCACCGCGGTGATGCCGCCGGTCCACAGGAGGTAGGTGGTCTCCTGCTGGGTCAGGATGTAGGCCAGGACGGCGATGAGCAGGACCGGCATCGCGGGCCAGAGCGGCATGCGCCAGGCGGGGGTGTGCCGGTGGGAGCCGCGGCGGGCGAGCAGGGCGGCGATCGCGACCAGCAGGTACATGGCGGTCACCGAGACGCCGGTGACTCCGTACAGGGTGTCCAGGTTGACGAAGCAGAGGATCGCGCCGGGGACGCCGACCGCGAGGGTGGCGACCCAGGGGGAGCCGAAGCGGCCGAGCTTGGAGAAGACGGTGTTGACCGGTCCCGGCCAGGCCTTGTCGCGGGCGGAGGCGAACAGGACGCGGGAGTTCTGGATGACCATGACGATGCCCGCGTTGATGATCGCGAGGGCCACGCAGAGGCTGACGAAGGTGCCGACCGCGGAGTTGGACCAGGCGGTGACCATGGAGCTGATGTCGCCGCCGGTCAGTTCCTTCAGGTCGGAGGCGCCCATGGTGATCGCGGTGACCGGCACCAGGATGACCACGGTGGAGATGGCGAGGGTGGCGAGGACCGTGCGGGCGACGTTGCGGCGCGGGTTCTCCAGTTCCTCGGAGAGATAGACGGCGGTGGAGAAGCCCTGGGTGACGAAGAGGGCGATGGCGAGGCCGGAGACCACCAGCATGGCCGTCACGGTGTCCGTGTGGCCGTGCGCGCCGGCCACCTGCATCGACACCAGGCTGCCCATCCCGCGGTGGCTGTGCGAGAAGCCCAGCAGGGCGACGACGCCGGCGGCGACGACCTCCAGGACCAGGAAGATGCCGGTGATCCAGGCGTTGGCGCGCAGGTCGAGCAGGCCGGCGAGGGTGGCCAGCAGCATCACGCCGGCGCCGGTCAGGGACGGGTCGAGGTGGACGAGGGGGGCGAGGTAGTCCGCCGTGCCCATCGCGATCACCGGGGGCACGATCATCACGACCAGCAGGGAGAGCACGAAGACCAGCCAGCCCGCGAGCCGTCCGGCCATCGTGGAGACCATGGCGTACTCGCCGCCCGCGCTGGGGATGAGGGTGCCCAGCTCGGAGTAGCAGAACGCCACGGCGATACAGAGGAGGGAGCCGATGGCGATCGTCAGGGCGGTGGCGGTGCCGAGGGAACCGAACAGGTCGGGGACGACCACGAAGAGCGTGGAGGCGGGGGTGACGCAGGACAGCGTCAGCAGCGTGCCGCCGACGACGCCGATGGAGCGCTTCAGCCCCGGCGCGGGGGCTTGAGCGGCGTCTGCCACGGACTTCTGGAGCGTGTCGGTCATACGGCGGTTCCGATCGACTCGTGCGACTGGGAGTGGGGGCCCGGGAGCGCTATCGCCTCCGGCGGATCGTCGTACGTCGTCTGGTCCGCTCCCGGCGGTGCATAGCGAACCCCGACGAAAACCGCTACGTCAATGGCCGTTTACCTTCGGAATCCGCACTTCGAAGAAACGGGACGGGGCATCACTTTCGCAGGCCGTGACGCCTTGTAAGTGCATCCATCAAGCTGGTGTCAGATGTGACCTTGCTTTCCAAGGTCATTCGTTGACAACTCCTTCGCCACCCGTTTCGTCCCGGCAGAACGGGAACCGCAGCCGCCGCTTCAAAAAAATGTCAGCCGTCCGCTATCCGGACGGGTAATCCAGTCGCGTCCATGTCAGTGGTGGCCGATAGAGTGCGCCCCGCACAGCAGACGGACAGCTTTGGGGTGGGGACATGAGGATGCGGCACACCGGTACCTGGGTGGCGTGCGCGACGGCGGCGCTGATGGCGGCCTCCGGCTGCGGCACGGAGAGCGCGAAGACGGCCGTCAAGGCGCTCGACCACGCCGACAAGGCGATGGCGGCGCTGGCCCGGGCCACGGACCGGACGCAGGCGCTCGGCTCGGCCGAGGTGCGGATGACCACCGACACCGGCACCAGCGGCCCGGTCGCCATGAACGGCACGTACTCCTGGGGCCACGGATACGCCTTCGACGTGCAGATGGACACCAGGGCCGCGAACATGCAGGCCGTGAACCACTCCCCCACGACGCACGTGCTGTTCGTCGACGGCGTCTACTACTACGACGTGGACCGCTTCCCCTCCGGCCCGTACCAGGGCAAGGACTGGATCAAGGTCGACGGTTCGGCCATCTTCGGCAAGAAGGGCGCCCAGGCCCTGAGCGGCGACAACGGCAGCCCCTCCGCCTCCATGAAGAGCCTGAAGTACGCCAGGGACGTCAAGAACCTCGGCACGCAGACCGTGAACGGGCGGCGCACCACGCACTACCGCGGGGTGATCGACAGCGCGCACATGGGCAAGCTCAAGGACGTCTACGGCGAGGGCAGCCCCATGAGCGCGGTGACCGGCACCACGTCGATCGTCATGGACGTGTGGGTCGGCTCCGACGACCTGCCGGTGCGGCTGAAGGAGAAGTTCGGCGTCATGACCGTCGGCATGGACTTCGACAAGTTCGGCAAGGCGGCCTCCGTCCAGGCCCCGCCGGCCGCGCGGACCGCCGACCTCACCGACGTGGTCGCAAAGCAGCAGCGGCAGCGGTGAACGCGCCGGTGCCCCGCCCCCTCGCGTGAAGGGGCGGGGCACCGTGCCGTCCGGCTCAGTGGTTGCGCGGGAAGCCCAGGTCCACGCCCGCCGGGGCGTCGGCCGGGTCGGGCCAGCGCGTGGTGACGACCTTGCCGCGGGTGTAGAAGTGCGTGCCGTCGTTGCCGTAGATGTGGTGGTCGCCGAAGAGCGAGTCCTTCCAGCCGCCGAAGGAGTGGTAGCCCACCGGCACCGGGATCGGCACGTTCACGCCGACCATGCCGGCCTCGATCTCCAGCTGGAAGCGGCGGGCCGCGCCGCCGTCCCGGGTGAAGATCGCGGTGCCGTTGCCGAACGGCGAGGCGTTGATGAGTGCCACGCCCTCCTCGTAGGTGTCGGCGCGCAGCACGCACAGCACCGGGCCGAAGATCTCGTCCTGGTACGCCTTGGCGCCGGTCGGCACCTTGTCCAGCAGCGAGATGCCGATCCAGTGACCGTCCTCGAAGCCCTCGACCGTGTAGCCGGTGCCGTCCAGCACCACCTCGGCGCCCTCGTCGGCCGCACCGGAGACATAGGACGCCACCTTGTCCCGGTGCGCCTTGGTGATCAGCGGGCCCATCTCGGACGCCGGGTCGTTGCCCGGACCGATCTTGATCTTCTCGGCGCGCTCACGGATCTTCTCCACCAGCGTGTCCCCGATGGCACCCACCGCCACGACGGCCGAGATGGCCATGCAGCGCTCGCCCGCGGAGCCGTAGGCCGCGCTCACCGCCGCGTCGGCCGCCGCGTCCAGGTCCGCGTCCGGCAGCACCAGCATGTGGTTCTTGGCGCCACCGAGGGCCTGGACCCGCTTGCCGTTGGCGGAGGCGGTGGTGTGGATGTAGCGGGCGATCGGGGTCGAGCCGACGAAGGAGACGGCCTTGACGTCCGGGTGCTCCAGCAGGCGGTCGACGGCCACCTTGTCGCCGTGCACGACGTTGAAGACACCGTCGGGCAGGCCGGCCTCGGCGAGCAGCTCGGCGATCCTGACGGAGGCCGACGGGTCCTTCTCGCTCGGCTTCAGCACGAAGGTGTTGCCGCAGGCGATGGCGATCGGGAACATCCACATCGGGACCATCGCCGGGAAGTTGAACGGCGTGATGCCGGCGACCACGCCGAGCGGCTGGCGGATGGAGGAGACGTCCACGCGGCTCGCGACCTGCATGGACAGCTCGCCCTTCAGCTGGACGTTGATCCCGCAGGCCAGGTCCACGATCTCCAGGCCGCGCGCGACCTCGCCGAGCGCGTCCGAGTGCACCTTGCCGTGCTCGGCGGTGATCAGCTCGGCGATCTCGTCGCGGTGCGCGTCGAGCAGCGCCCGGAACGTGAACAGGATGGACGTGCGCTGCGCCAGCGAGGACTGGCCCCAGGTCAGGTAGGCGTCCTTGGCCGCCGCGACGGCCGCGTCCACCTCCTCGACCGACGCGAAGGCGACCTTCGTGGTGACCGCGCCGGTCGCCGGGTCGGTGACCGGCCCGTACGTACCCGACGCGCCGTCGACGGACTTCCCGCCGATCCAGTGGTTGACGATCTTCGTCATGCCCTGAGACTCCTTCTCACAGATGGCGGCGTCGGGTCGAGACGTGCCGTTCGTACAGCTCTCGTGCCTTGACCGCGGACGAGCGGGTCGCGGTCTCGGCCACAGGAACATCCCACCAGGCCTGTGCCGCAGGCGCGCCCGACACAGTGTCGGACGTTTCGGTCTCCACGTAGACACATGTGGGAGTGTCGGCCGCCCGCGCGTCGGCGAGCGCCGCGCGCAGCTCCCCCACGGTCCTCGCGCGCAGCACCCGCATGCCGAGGCTGGCCGCGTTGGCGGCGAGGTCGACGGGCAGCGGCGCGCCGGTGAAGGTGCCGTCCTCGGCGGTGAAGCGGTAGGCCGTGCCGAACCGCTCGCCGCCCACCGACTCCGACAGCCCGCCGATCGAGGCGTACCCGTGGTTCTGCACCAGCAGGATCTTGATCGCGATGCCCTCCTGGACTGCCGTCACGATCTCCGTCGGCATCATCAGGTACGTGCCGTCGCCGACCAGCGCCCATACGTTCCGCTCGGGCGCGGCGAGCTTCACCCCGAGGGCGGCGGGGATCTCGTAGCCCATGCAGGAGTAGCCGTACTCCAGGTGGTACTGGTCCGCCGACCGCGCCCGCCACAGCTTGTGCAGGTCGCCGGGGAGCGAGCCGGCCGCGTTGACGATGATGTCCGACTCGTCCACCAGCGCGTCCAGGGCGCCGATGACCTGCGGCTGGCTCGGCCGGGCGTCGATCTCGCCGGCCGCGAAGCAGGCGTCGACGCGCTGCTCCCAGCGTTCCTTGTCCTCGGTGTACTCGGTGACGTAGGAGGCGCTGACCCGGTGGCCGTGCATCCGCAGCCGCTCGGTCAGCTCCTCCAGGCCGCTGCGGGCGTCGGCGACCAGCGGGAGTCCGGCCAGCTTGTGGCCGTCGAAGGGCGCGATGTTCAGGTTGAGGAAGCGGACCTCCGGGTTTTCGAAGAGGGTGCCGGAGGCGGTGGTGAAGTCCGTGTACCGGGTGCCGACGCCGATCACCAGGTCCGCGGTGCGGGCCAGCTCGTCGGCGGTCGCGGTGCCGGTGTGGCCGATCCCCCCGACGTCCTGCGGGTGGTCGTACCGGAGCGAGCCCTTGCCGGCCTGCGTGGCGGCGACCGGGATGCCGGTGACCGCCGCGAACTCCGCGAGGGCCTCCTCGGCGCGGCTGTGGTGGACCCCGCCGCCGGCGACGACGAGGGGCCGGCGCGCCTCGCGGAGCGCCCGGACGGCCTCGGCCAGCTCGGCCGGGTCCGCGCCCGGCCGCCGTACCGTCCACACCCGCGCCGAGAAGAACTCCTCCGGCCAGTCGTACGCCTCCGCCTGCACGTCCTGCGGCAGGGCGAGGGTGACCGCGCCGGTCTCCACCGGGTCGGTGAGGACCCGCGCTGCCTGGAGCGCGGCCGGGATCAGGGCCTCCGGGCGGGTGATGCGGTCGAAGTACCTGGACACCGGGCGCAGGGTGTCGTTGACCGACACGTCACCCGCGTACGGCACCTCCAGCTGCTGCAGGACCGGGTCGGCGGGTCGGGTGGCGAAGACGTCGCCGGGCAGGAGCAGCACCGGGAGGTGGTTGATGGTCGCGAGGGCGGCGCCGGTGACGAGGTTGGTCGCGCCGGGGCCGATCGACGTCGTCACCGCGTGCGTGGACAGCCGGTTCGACTGGCGGGCGTAGCCGACCGCCGCGTGCACCATGGACTGCTCGTTGCGGCCCTGGTGGTACGGCATGACGTCGGCGTACTCGACCAGTGCCTGGCCGAGGCCGGCGACGTTGCCGTGCCCGAAGATGCCCCACGTGGCGCCGATCAGCCGCTGCCGCTCGCCGTCGCGTTCGGTGTACTGGGCGGCGAGGAAGCGGACCAGTGCCTGGGCGACGGTCAGCTGGATCGTCATCGGTAGCCCCCTGTGGTGTCGGTGTGGTCGGGGTGGAAGCAGATCCGCCACTCCCGGGTCCGGCCGGGGCCCGCCATGACGTTCAGGTAGTACATGTCATGTCCGGGCTGGGCGATGGACGGGCCGTGCCAGCCGTCGGGAACGAGGACGGCGTCACCGGAGCGGACCTCGGCGAGGACGTCCGAGCCGCCCTCGCGCGAGGGGAACACACGCTGGTAGCCGAGACCGTTCGGGCCGTCGATCTCGAAGTAGTAGATCTCCTCCAGCTCGGACTCCTCGCCCGGCCGGTGCTCGTCGTGCTTGTGCGGCGGGTACGAGGACCAGTTGCCGCCGGAGGTGATCACCTCCACGGCGATCAGCTTGTCGCAGTCGAAGGAGTCCGCGGCGGCGAAGTTGCGCACCCGGCGGGCGCAGGTGCCGCTGCCGCGCTCCTCGACGGGTACCTCCGGCGCGGGGCCGTAGCGGGCGGGGAGTCGTCGCTCGCACTTCGCTCCTGCCAGGGCGAAGCGGCCTCCCGCGCCGGAGGCGATCAGGACCCGGGCGTCCCGGGGCGCGTAAGCGAAGTCGGAGACTCCGCTGAACACGCTCTCCCGGCCCAGGAGTTGGAACTCGTACTGCGCGGCTGACGCAGTCTCAATTTGTACGGTACATCCGCCTTCCAGGGGAAGCACGATCCACTCACAGTCGCCGGTGGTGAACGTATGGCTGCCCCCCGGTGACACCTCCACGACCCGCAGGCTGCTGTGTGTCCAGCCGGCCGCCTCGGGGCCGATGTCGACGGCGTACCGGGCGTTCGCGGTGGCGCCCCTGGGCAGATGCAGATCGGTGCTGGTCATGCGGCCCTCACAGCAGTCCTACGGCGGTGTCCACGGCGGCGGCCACGTCGCCGTCCGCCGGGTACAGCAGCGAGCGGCCGACCACCAGGCCGCGCACGGTGGGGAGTCGGAGCGCGCCGCGCCACTTCTCGTAGGCGGCGGCCTGGTCCTCGGGCGAGTCGCCGATGTCCCCGCCGAGGAGGACGGCGGGCAGCGTGGAGGTCTCCATGACCCGGGCCATGTCGTCGGGGTTCTCGGTGACGGGCACCTTCAGCCAGGTGTAGGCGGAGGAGCCGCCGAGGCCGGAGGCGATGGCGATGGACCGGGTGACCGCCTCGGCGGACAGGTCGTTCGCCAGCTTCCCCTCGGGGGTGCGGCGGCTGATGAACGGCTCCACGAACACCGGCAGCCGGCGCGCGGCCATGGCGTCGATGGCACGAGCGGTGGACTCCAGGGTGGCCAGGGAGCCCGGGTCGGCGTAGTCGACGCGCAGCAGCAGCTTGCCCGCGTCGAAGCCGAGGCGGTCGATGTCCTCGGGGCGGTGGCCGGTGAACCGGTCGTCCAGCTCGAAGCTGGCGCCCTGGAGCCCGCCGCGGTTCATGGAGCCCATGACGACCTTGTGCTCCAGGGCGCCGAGCAGGAGCAGGTCGTCCAGGATGTCGGCGGTGGCGAGGACGCCGTCGACACCGGGCCGGGACAGCGCGAGGCAGAGGCGTTCGAGCAGGTCGGCACGGTTGGCCATGGCCAGCTTGCGGTCCCCGACGCCGAGCGCGCCCCGGGCCGGGTGATCGGCGGCGACGATCATCAGCCGGCCGCTCTCGTCCAACAGCGGCCGACGGGCCCGGCTAGCGGCGGCCTCGGCGATCGCCTCGGGGTGCCGGGTACGGATCCGGACGAGTTCCCCCACGTCGACACGGGTGCCTGCGGCGCTTCGGCGGGGGGCGGCGGTGGCGGCGCCTTGCCGGGGCGCGTCCGGGCCGGAGGCCGTGGTGCCGGAACCGCCCTCGGGGCGGGTGCCCGTGACCCGGCCGGCCCTCACAGCACCGCTCCGGCGTCGAGCGCGGCGGTGACCTCGTCCGGGGTCGGCATCGCGGAGGAGCACTCCAGGCGGGAGGCGACGATGGCGCCGGCCGCGTTGGCGTGCCGCATGATCGTCTCCAGGTCCCAGCCGGCCAGCAGGCCGTGGCAGAGGGAGCCGCCGAAGGCGTCGCCGGCGCCGAGTCCGTTGAGGACGGTGACGGGCAGCGGCGGGACCTCTGCGGACTCGCCGTCCCGGTCGACGGCGAGGACGCCCTTGGGTCCCTGCTTGACCACGGCCAGTTCGACTCCGGCGTCCAGCAGGGCGCGGGCGGCGGCATGCGGTTCGCGTACGCCGGTGGCGACCTCGACCTCGTCCAGGTTGCCGACGGCGACGGTGGTGTGGCGCAGGGCCTCCGCGTAGAAGGGGCGGGCGGCGCCGGGGTCCGACCAGAACATGGGGCGCCAGTCGAGGTCGAAGACGGTCGTACCGGCCTTGGCCCGGTGGGCGAGGGCCGCCAGGGTCGCCGTGCGGCTGGGCTCCTCGCTCAGGCCGGTGCCGGTGACCCAGAAGATCCGGGCCTCCCGGATGGCGTCGAGGTCCAGCTCGTGCGCGTCGATCTCCAGGTCGGGGGCCTTGGGCCGCCGGTAGAAGTAGAGCGGGAAGTCGTCCGGGGGGAAGACCTCGCAGAAGGTGACCGGGGTGGGCAGGCCGGGGACGGGGGTGACCCAGCGGTCGTCGACGCCGAAGCCGCGCAGCGCCTCGTGCAGATAGGTGCCGAACGGGTCGTCGCCGGTGCGGGTGATGACGGCGGTGTGCCGGCCGAGCCGGGCCGCGGCGACCGCCACGTTCGTCGCCGACCCGCCGAGGAACTTGCCGAAGGACGACACCTGGGCGAGCGGGACACCGGTCTGCAGCGGGTAGAGGTCCACTCCGATCCGCCCCATGGTGATCAGGTCGTAGGCCATCGGCTTCCCTTCGTCACGGCTCTCCCCGGCTTTCTAGCCCCGCACGCCGAGCGCTGTCAATATTTTGTCCGGACATTCGGACGAGTCTCGCCCGAGGGAGGCGACGGGGCATCCGCCCGGTGCCCCGCATAGGCGCACCGTGTAGCCACCGCGTAACAAATACCCCCATCCCGTCACACATGTCGTGTTTACGCGCGCCTCGCGTCACACCTGGTCAACAGGCGTTCCCCGCTGGTCACTCCGCGTCGTTCAACCGGGCACAGGCTTGATGATCGCCAGCGCAGCGCCCGGTCCCCCCGGCGGCCCTTCCCGGTCGCCGCCGCGGCGCGCGCGGGGAGGTGCAGCGCATGACCGACCGAAGGCTCTGGTCGTACAAGGAGATCGCGGCGCACATCCGGGTGCAGCCGGACACCGTACGGTCCTACCGCAAGCACGGGCTGCTGCCCCCGCCCGACCACGTCGAGGGGGGCAAGCCCTACTGGTACGCCGACACGGTCCGCGCGTGGGTCGCCTCCCGCCCCCGCAACCGCGGCCGCGCGGACGACTGACCCCCCGGCACCGGAGCCGGCGGCCGGCCGGGGGGGGGGAAGGCCGTCAGCTCCGGGGTTCGATGACCGTGACGCCCGCGCCCGGCGCCGTGTCCATCGCGGCGAGGGCCGCCGGGGCCGCGTCGAGCGGGATCGTACGGGTCACCAGCAGGTCCGGGCGCAGGACGCCGGAGCGGACCAGCCCGAGCATGCCGGGGTAGGTGTGCGCGGCCATGCCGTGACTGCCGAGCAGCTCCAGCTCCAGGGCGATCGCGCGGGCCAGCGGGACCGGCGTGGTGCCGTCGGACGAGGGCAGCAGGCCGACCTGGACGTGCCGGCCGCGGCGCCGCAGGCCGTTCACCGACGCCGCGCAGGTGGCGGGCGAACCGAGGGCGTCGAGGGAGAGGTGCGCGCCGCCACCGGTCAGCTCACGTACGGCGGCGGCCGGGTCGGACACGCCGGACGCGTCCAGGCACGCGGCGGCACCGAACGTCCGCGCCAGCTCCAGCGCCCGGGGTGACACGTCGACCGCGACCACCCGGGCCCCCGAGGCCGCCGCGATCATCACCGCCGACAGGCCGACCCCGCCGCAGCCGTGCACCGCGACCCACTCCCCGGCCGCGACCCGGCCCTGCTGCACCACGGCACGGAAGGCGGTCGCGAACCGGCAGCCGAGCGCGGCGGCGGTGCCGTACGCCATGTCGTCGGGGAGCGCGACGAGATTGACGTCGGCGTGGTCGAGCGCGACGTATTCGGCGAAGGAGCCCCAGTGGTGGAAGCCGGGCTGGGTCTGCCGCTCGCACACCTGCTGGTCGCCCGCCATGCAGGACGGACAGGTCCCGCAGGCGCAGACGAACGGCACGGTGACCCGGTCGCCGGGCCGCCAGCCGGTCACCCGGGCACCCACCGCCTCCACCACCCCGGCCAGTTCGTGCCCCGGTACGTGCGGCAGCGTGATGTCCGGGTCGTGCCCCATCCAGCCGTGCCAGTCGCTGCGGCAGAGGCCGGTGGCCTCCACGCGGACGACCACGCCGTGCTCCGCGGGCTCCGGGTCGGGTACGTCCCGTATCCGGGCCGGCTTTCCGTACTCCTCGAACACCACCGCGCGCATGCATGCTCCTTCCGGGATCCTGCGCGAAGGCTAGGGCCTTCCTTCCGGATCCTGCTGACCCGAGGCGACGGTGCACGGTCGCCGAAGGCCGGAGGACGACGACGAATACCGCGGTCGTACGATGCTTTCAACGGCGAACACCCCTGCCAGGCCGCCCGATTGCCGCCGGAAGACGGGTCGCTTCGCCGTTCGAGGCGTCACACATCCCGATGAAAAGCCGACGACACAGCGACCACCGCTCGCGCACGGCTCTCCGTTGATCAAGCTGGTGTCTTGTGCGAAGGAGACGCCACTGTGCGAATTTCTGACATTCAGCGCTGCGAGGTCCGGCCCGGGCGGCTCGTCGAGTGGAGGTTCAGCCCGGCGACCATCGCGGCGGCGTCAGCGCTGCCGGCAGACCCGCGGCCGCCGGCGTACATCCAGGAGTCACACGTCAGAACCGCACGTTCGGTACGTGCAGACGGATTGTTCGTACCGACCTGGCTGGGCACGGCGTTCGACCTGCCGGGCCGGGCCGACCTCGACGCGCTGGAGCGTGCGTTGCGCAGCTGGACGGTGCGGCACGAGACGCTGCGCAGCGGCTTCCGCTGGGCCGGCGACGAGTTGCACCGGTTCACGCTCGCCGAGCACGACGTGTCACTGCACCGTGAGGTGATCGGCGACTTCACCGACGCCGAAGCACTGGTCCGGTATCTGCAGGCGCGGTTCGATGTGGCGGCGGATGCGCTCGGCTGGCCGAACCTCATCTACGCGGCCGTCGTCCGCGACGACTCCACCAGCGTCTACGCGGTGTTCGACCACACCAACGTCGACGCCTACTCCCTCCACCGGATCCCGGAAGAGATCCACGATCTGTACACCGCGGGCGTCACGGGCCAACCCATCATCCGTGCGCGGGTGGGAAGTTACGTGGACTTCTGCGAACAGGAGCGGGCGGACGCGGACGGGATCGACGACACGCACGCGATCGTCGCGCGCTGGCGGGAGTTCATCGGCAGGTGCGACGGAAGGCTCCCGGAGTTCCCCGTCGACCTCGGTCTGCAACCCGGCAGCGCGCTGCCCGTCCAGAAGCTGATGCGTGAGCCGCTCCTCGACGCGGACGCGGCCGCCGCCTTCGAGGAGCGCTGCCGGCCCTACGGCGGCAGCCTGGTGGGCCTCCTTGCCGCGACCGCTGTGATCGTCCACGAACTCGGCGGACACCCGTACTACCGTACGGTCGTCCCGTTCCATACCCGGCTCAAGACCGCGTGGTCGGACTCCGTGGGCTGGTACGTCGGTGGCGCGCCGATCGAGGTGCCCGCGACCCGGAACTTCGACGACGCGCTCACCGCCGTCCGAGCCGAGCTGCGGGCGAACCGCTCACTGGCCCGCATCCCGCTGGCCCGTGTACTGCGGCTGCTCGGCGCCGACTTCCGCCCGAGGTCACCCGACATGTACTCGATCGTGTCGTACGTGGATGCCCGCCCCCTCCCCGGCTCGGCCCACTGGACCGAGCAGAAGGCGTACGGACTGATCCGGGTGTCACACGGCGACCAGGTGTGCGTATGGGTCAACCGGCTGCACGAAGGACTGTGGCTCGCCTGCCGTTACCCGGACACCGGCGTCGCCCGCACGAACGTACGGCGCTATGTCGAAGGGCTGCGTGACCTGATCACCTCCGTATCGGCGCGCGATGGCCTCCGCGCCGCGGAGCCGGTGTTCTCCTGACACAACCGTCGCGCGTTTTCGCCGAGTTGCCGCTCGCGCATCACTTCGTGACACGGACGTCCAGCGCCGAACGACCCCATTGTCACTGCTAGTATCTGCGCGGTAACAATGGGCAATCAGCCTCAACGGACCAGCAAAGAACCGAGGGTTCCATGCGCAAGTTTCAGCAGGTCGTGATCGCAGCAGTGGCGGCCGGCGGCCTGTCGGCCATCGGCGCCGGCACCGCCATCGCCGCCACCTCCGACGGAGGGCCGCAGGTCAACGACCTCTACCGCCCCTACCAGGAGTGCAGCCCGCAGACGGTGTCCGAGAACGACATCCCGGTCGCCGTCCTGGGTCTCGCCGACACCATGGACACCACCTGCGGCCAGTACAACAACGCCTTCACCGGCTGAGCTTGACGGCACCATCACGCGCGGCGCTCGGCGGAACCCTGCGAGGTGAGCCCACCCCTAAAGGGTCCCCGTCCTCCGGCCGCCGCCCGAGCGTCGAAGACAGAGCCCCGGCGCGGCCGGCGTCCGGGCACCCTTACCGAGGGAAATCACATCCCATGTTCGACACGAAGAAAATCGTGGCCGTATCGGGGCTGCTCGGCAGCCTCGCTCTGACCTGCGTCGGCGCCGCCCAGGCATACGCCGCAAGCGGTCCGGGGACCTGCACCAGAGATCTCCTGGGCACCCTCACCTGCACGCAGCGGATCACGGGCGAGATCCCCGAAGACGGCGTCATCCCCCACCAGGAGAACTGCCAGAAGGTAGAGCCGCTGACCCTGCCCGCCGCCCTGGGCAACGGCCAGATGCGACTCGGCCCCGAGGTCACCTGCGACCCCGCGACAAGGGGAGTGCCCGAAAAGGCCGACAACCGGCCGGAGTCGCCCGGCCCGTGGGGCTGACCCCGCAGGCCGAGGCCATCCGGTTGACGCTCCACGACGCCGGTACGGCACACGAGGGACGCTCGCGACATGTGGAGTGCAGATCCTGAATAACTACTCAGCGTGCGTATAAGCTCACTTCGAGTAGTCAAGCCGGGCATCGCGTCCGGGTCAGAAAGGGTCAAACATGCGCAAGTTTCAGCGTGCTGCAATCGTAGCGGCGGCGGTCATGGGGCTGTCCACCCTCGGCGCCGGGGTCGGTTTCGCCTACGGCGGCGACGACGCGGGTCCGGGCGTCACCGCCGTGGCCAACTCGTCGGCGAACGCCGTGGCCGTCGGTGGCGGTTACTACGTGCAGCCGCAGGACAAGCACGAGGGCCAGCCGGAGGAGCAGGGCTACGCCGGACCCGAGCAGGAGCAGGGTTACGGCGAGCACGAGGGCGAGTGACGACGTAACGGGGCCCATCCCATCGGCACCACGGTCGCGCGATCCGTTCGACGGTGTGCCGAGTGAGACCCCATGACCAAGTCAGCCCGGACGCGCGGCAAACCAACGGCCCGCGTCCGGGCTGGCGCCATCCCGCCCCTGCGCTCGGCTCGCGACGCGCCCCGGTGCGGGATGACCTGTTCCGACCTCTCGGGCCCGGGCGCACGCCGATCAATGGCACAGGCGCCCGGGCCTCCGTCGTAAAGAAAGGCAACACATGTTCAACCTGCAGAAAATCGCCACCGTCTCGGGGCTCGTCGGCGGTTTGGCCCTGATGTGTGTCGGCGCCGGACACGCCTACGCGGACGCGAATCCGGGTGACTGCAAGACCACCGCACAGGGGGGCACCGTCTGCGTTCACCAGAGCGAGACCCGGATCGACAAGGACGACACCCACACGCTCAGGCAGCAGCAGGACTGCTCGACGGCCGACCGGCCGCGCGTGGTGTTCCCGGAGGACCGGCTGACGGACCGTGGGTCCGCCAGCGTCGGAGAGGTTGTGGACTGCTCCAACAGGGCGGAGCTGCCCAAGGGCTTCAAGAAGCCGCACATCGAGTTCTGAGCAGTGCCGGCGAATGCCGGTCCGGGATGGTTCCCGGACCGGCATTTCCGTTTCGGGGAATCAGTTCGGGAAAGCAGGCCCGCCGGCCAAAAACAAATTCCCGGTACCGTGGCCGTGGCCGCGGTACCGGGAATCGATTACGCTCTACCGGCCGCCGAAGCTGTTGTTGCAGCCCATGGTCGAGCCGAGGTGCGTGGCCTGGGCCCCCGGGTTGCCCTCGCCGTTCAGCAGGTTGCCGCCCAGGCCGTTGGCGATACCGACTTCACCGAGGATGTCGAGGTTCAGGTCGTGCGATGTACAGGTGCTGCGCTGCTTGACGTCGAAGCTGTCGCCGCCCTTGCCCCAGCCCTGGTCGGCGTGGGCAGCGCCGGCGCCCAGGAGCCCGACGCTCCCGAATGCGGCGACGAGGACGGCAGCCATGCGGATTTTGTGCATGTCATCTCCCGTGATGTGAGGGTGGATCCGATCTGTGAACGATCGGCTTGGGTGCGTTTCATGCGGACTGGTACGTCATGCCCCGAGCCGGCGGCGCGCCGAGGTCCCACCATTGCGGCCGCCCGCTGGGCCTGTCGCGGTGCGCAAATGGTCCCGGCACCCTGCCTGATGCTCGGTTGCCGGGACCATTGGTCGTCCTGCGCCTGTCGCGCCGGACAGGACTCTTAGAAGGCGCTGTTGTTGCAGCCCATCGTCGAGCCGATGTTGGTGGCCTGGGCCCCCGGGTTGCCCTCGCCGTTGAGGCCGTTGCCCAGCAGGCCGTTGAGCAGGCCCACCTCGCCGAGGACGTCGAGGTTCAGGTCGTGCGACTTGCACTGCGAGCTCTGCGTGATGCTGAACTTGTCGCCGTGGTCACCGCCCTTGCCGCCACCCTGGCCCGCGTGGGCCGTGCCGCTCACGAGTCCAATGGTGCCGAGCGCGGCGACCAGGACGGCAACGTTGCGAAGCTTGCGCATGTCATCTCCGATGGGATTGGTTGAGTGCGATCCGTGATCGATCGACCCGTCTCAGTTACGGAAGACTAATACGAAGTATCCCAAAACGGACAGCGGCGCGCCGATTTCCCGAGCCGGCGAAAGAATGACCCGGAAAGCCGAATCGGATGCGCCAAGTCCCGACGATCACTGCTCCCCGAAGGTCCGTACCGGGGTCGGGATGCCGGCCGTCCGGAAGGGCTACTGGCGCATGGCGGTCGCGCTGGCGAGGGAGTTCGCCTGACTGTTGGCCTGGGTGCAATCGACGCCGCGCGTCTCGGACGCCGCGAGCAGAGCGACCGGGATGTTCGCGTCGAGCAACGTCTGCGGGCTGCACTCCTGGTAGGGCCGGAACAAGTTGTTCTGGTGTACCGGGGCGCCCTGTTGCGACTGCGGGGCCGGCGGGGAGACCTGCGGGCTGATCTGCGGGTTCAACTGCGGGTTGATCTGCGGGGCGATTTCGGTCCCCCGCTGCGGGGCCGCCTGCCGCGGGGCCGGTGAGCCGTACGTCTGCGCGGTCGCCTGCGACGAGGTGGCCGCGGCCGCCTGGGCGTCCGGCTGGGAAACGGGAGGCGGCGCAGCCCCGTTGTAGGCGGCGGGGGTTGCGGAGCTGGGGCCGGCGCCGACGGCGGAGAGACCACCGGCCGCTGCGACGACGAGCGCGACTTGGTGAAGCTTGCGCATGGAATCCTCGGCCCTTCATTGACCTGTGCACGGAACCTGATGAAATGCTGATGCGGCAGCGAGTTGTCACTGTTCTTGCTGCCTTCTGCCGCGGCGACGATGCATCGCGCTCGGCTCCTGAAGGAACGAAGCGGGAGCGGACTCAGATACGGGCGCCCCGCGGGGGGTCACCCATTTGACCCAAAGGCGCGTGGGACCCCGAGCCACTCGCCGCGGGGCAATCGGGTGACGGCTCTCCAGGACCGTGACCACAGCGAGAAGCCGTCGTTCCAACGGGGAGAGGGGCAGCGGCCGTTCCCCCGAAGAGGGCGAGCAGATTCGCTGTCGGCTCCGACGCGAAGTCCGCGTGCTGCTCAGCATTACCGCTGCTGACCTTTTGGTGCGAGTACCACACACGCCGCACGCGTGACCGCGCTGAATGCAATGTTTCAGGTATCGAAGGGCCGAGGGTTTTATGCGCAAGCTTCACAAGGCCGCGCTCGTTGTAGCGGCGGCCGGCGGTCTGTCCGCCATCGGCGTCGGCGTCGGCCATGCCGACACGCTCGGCGGGCCTGGCAGTCCCACTCCGGCGCCGGCTCCCGAGTATCCAGCTCCCCAGTACGCGCAGCCGGCACCCGCCCCTCAACAGGCCCCGCCACCCCAGTACGCACAGCAAGCACCGCCGCCCCAGTACGCACAGCAGGCACCACCTCCGCAGTACGCACAGTCGGCACCGGCCCCCCAGTACGCGCAGCAGGCACCCGCCCCACAGCAGGCCCCGCCACCCCAGTACACACAGCAAGCCCCGCCACCCCAGTACACACAGCAAGCACCGCCGCCCCAGTACACACAGCAGGCACCACCTCCGCAGTACGCACAGCCGGCACCGGCCCCCCAGTACGCGCAGCCGGCACCGGCCCCTCAGCAAGCCCCGCCGCCCCAGTACGTACAAGCGGCACCGGCGCCACAGCAGCAGACCGGCTATGCCGCAGCCTCGGCCACATCGCAGGGAACGGCACAGGCCTCCGCCACGCCGTACCCGCAGCAGGTCGCTCCCCCGCAGCCGGTCCAGGCCGCTCCCCCGCAGCCGGCGCAGGTGGTTCCGCAGGTCACGCCCCAGGTCATGCCGCAGGTCGCCCCGCAGGTGGCGGTGCCCCAGGCGTTCGGCCCGGAGCCCCCGGCCTACGTCACCCCGCAGGTGAACCCCCAGGTGAACCCGCAGATCAACCCGCTCCTCAATCCGCAGATCACGCCGGGGAGCGTCCCGGAACTGGCCCCGGTCGGTCTCGGGCAGGTCGCGGCGCCACCCGTCGGCCAGCTGGGGCTTCCCCGGCTCGGCTGACGCCTGACTGACTTCATCCGAAAACCCGACTCGATCTGAGGCAGATCGCGTTCCCTCAACCAACGGAGAACCAATGGGCAAGTTCCACAAGGCAGTCCTCGTGGGCGCCATCCTCGGCAGTGTCGGCTCCTTCGGCGCGAACACCGCCTTCGCGCACGGTGAGCCGGGCCACGACTTCGACGTCACGCAGGGCATCGAGTGCCGCTCGCACGACATGAACATCGAGGTGATCGGAAGCATCGGCGCCATCACCGGTCTGGCGGGCAACCTGCTGAACGGTGAAGGCAACCCCGGCGCGCAGCAGAGCCACCTCGGTTCGGACATGGGCTGCAACAGCCAGGCGTTCTGAGGGCCTCGCCGCCCTCGGCTCGGGCACGCACAGATCGTTCCGTCGAGACCACGTCTCATGCCATCGCGTGTGGCGTGGCCTCGTGGTCTGTGCGTGCCCTTCACGCGACGCGTTGTGGCCGGCCGACGCCTCGGCAACCACAACGCGTCGCCGCGTGGGCCGATCCGTGCGGTGGAACGTGTCAGGGCCCCGGGAGGTCTGTACGAGACTCCCGGGGCCCTGGCCGAAGGGAACGCACCCCTACAACGACACCGCACGCCTGAAGTCACGCCCGTTCTCAGGGTCCGGCACCTCGCCTCGCCCGGTGACCGGTCGGCCCAGGGGACGGCAGACGCTCCGTGAGGGCCGCGTGAGCGCACGCGGCCCTCGGTTCCTACTGCCGGGCCGGCGTACTGTCGCCTGTCCGGCACCGCGGGCCCGGGAAGGCGCACAGTGGGCCCGCGGCACGTGTCCGGACCGGGGCACGACCCGGGGAGCAGGGAACCGCTTCAGCGGGCGTGGCCCCCGCCGAAGCGGCGGTACAGGATTCCGCCCGTGATGATGAGCGCGGCGCTGCCCGCAAGGGCGGGGGCCGTGAGGTCCGCCCCGGTGTGGGCCAGCGAGGACGCCACGGGGCGCGGGGCGGGGTGGGACCGGACGGGAACCGGAGGCGTGGCAGCCCGGGGCCTCGGGACCGGGGCGTGCCGGACCGGGGAGTGCGGGGGCTGGATCGGGTGGTCGCCGGATTCGTTGGCCGAGTGGTTGCCGAAGACCGGGTTGCCCACGCCGACCACGTTGACGCTGTTCCCGGAGAAGTTCACCGGCACGTCGACCGGCAGCTGGAGGTCGTTGCCCGACAGCAGCCCGGGCGAGTCCGCGGTGCCGCCGTGCGCCGACGCCCCGCCCGACGCGGCCGATCCGCCGCCGACGGCCTTCGCCGCGCCGCTGGTCCCGGCACCATGGACCTTCGCCGTACCGCTCTTCCCGCCACCGGCGGCCTTCGTCGCGCCACCGTTCACACAGGTGTTGCCCGCGGCCGGATTGAGCAGTCCCACCACGTCAGCGGTGTTGCCGCAGATGTTCACCGGCACGTGCACCGGGACCTGGACGGTGTTACCGGAGAGCACCCCGGGCGAGCCGGCCGCCACTGCGTCGGCACCGGCCCCGTCGGCCGCGAAGGCGGCGGACACCGGGAACGCCACGACCATCGCGCCGGACGCGGCTGCGACGGCGAACACACCGTTTCGGGTAGTCCGTCTCATTGGTTTCCTGCCTTCCTGACATCATCGCGGGCACTTACCCGCACCCCCATAAAACGGACGGGCCCCGTGTGGAGTTATGGCGTGCCGCCCTCCAGTTGCTCCCGGGGCGGGAAATCGCCCTCCCCCCGCAAGCGGATCGCGCGTTGCTCGATACCCCCTAGGGGTATAGTCTGGGAGAGCGTGGACATCCCCAGGAACAACACCGACCCCGAACACCTCGACGAGGAGTAACGACATGACCGCCCACACCGACACCCCGGGCTCCGTCACCACCGTCTACAAGGTGACCGGCATGAGCTGTGGCCACTGCGAGGGCGCCGTCTCCGGCGAGATCTCCCAGCTCCCGGGCGTCAGCTCGGTCAAGGCCGTGGCGTCGACCGGCGAGGTGACCGTCGTCTCCGCGGCCCCGCTGGACGAGGAGGCCGTGCGCGCCGCCGTCGACGAAGCCGGCTTCGGGCTGGCCGGCCAGGCCTGAGGAAAACCCTCCGTTTCCCCGACCGGGCCGCACCGACCAGCTCATACTGGCTCCGTACGGCCCGGTCCGATGTCTGGAGTCCGGACATGACCAGCACCACCGCAGAGACAGCCGCCGCCACCGGCGCGACCGCCGAGGTCGAGCTGCTCATCGGGGGCATGACCTGCGCCTCCTGCGCCGCCCGGGTCGAGAAGAAGCTCAACCGGATGGACGGCGTCAGCGCCACCGTCAACTACGCCACCGAGAAGGCCAGGGTCACCTACGCCCCGAGCGTCCAGGTCGCCGACCTGATCGCCACCGTGGAGAAGACCGGCTACACCGCCGAGCAGCCCCCGCCGCCGGAGCCCGAGACCGAGACCGCGCCGGCCGCCCCCGAACGGGACGCCGAAGCCGGCGCCCTCCGGCACCGCCTGCTCGTCTCCGCGCTGCTCGCCGCGCCCGTCGTCCTGCTCGCCATGATCCCGGCGCTCCAGTTCGACAACTGGCAGTGGCTCTCGCTCACCCTCGCCGCGCCGGTCGTCGTCTGGGGCGGCTGGCCCTTCCACCGGGCCGCCTGGACCAACCTGCGGCACGGCGCCGCCACCATGGACACCCTCGTCTCGGTCGGCACGCTCGCCGCGTTCGGCTGGTCGCTGTGGGCGCTGTTCCTCGGCGACGCCGGCATGCCCGGCATGCACGACGAGTTCCGCCTCACCGTCTCCCGCATGGACGGCGCCTCCACCATCTACCTGGAGGTGGCCGCCGGGGTCGTCGCGCTGATCCTGCTCGGCCGCTACCTGGAGGCCCGCTCCAAGCGCCGTGCGGGCGCCGCCCTGCGGTCCCTGATGGAGCTGGGCGCCAAGGACGTGGCGGTGCTGCGGGAGGGCCGCGAGGTACGGGTCCCGGTGGCGTCCCTGGCCGTCGGCGACCGGTTCGTCGTACGGCCCGGCGAGAAGATCGCCACCGACGGCACGGTCGTGGAGGGCCTCTCCGCCGTGGACGCGTCCATGCTGACCGGCGAGTCGGTGCCGGTGGACGTCGGTCCCGGCGACCGGGTCACCGGCGCCACCGTGAACGCGGGCGGCCGGCTGGTCGTCGAGGCCGCCCGGGTCGGCGCGGACACCCAGCTCGCCCGGATGGCGAAGCTCGTGGAGGACGCGCAGAACGGCAAAGCCGAGGTGCAGCGGCTCGCCGACCGGATCTCCGCCGTCTTCGTGCCCGTCGTCGTCCTCGTCGCGCTCGGCACCTTCGGCGTCTGGCTCGGCGTCACCGGCGACACGGCCGCCGCGTTCACGGCCGCCGTCGCCGTGCTGATCATCGCCTGCCCGTGCGCGCTGGGCCTCGCCACGCCGACCGCGCTGATGGTCGGCACCGGCCGCGGCGCCCAGCTCGGCATCCTGATCAAGGGCCCCGAGGTGCTGGAGTCCACGCGCCGCGTGGACACGGTCGTCCTCGACAAGACCGGCACGGTCACCACCGGCCGGATGACCCTGCAGGCGGTGTACGCCGCCGAGGGCGAGGACGAGAAGGAGCTGCTGCGGCTCGCGGGGGCCCTGGAGCACGCCTCCGAGCACCCCGTGGCCCGCGCGATCGCCGCCGGGGCCGAGGAACGCGCCGGGACGCTGCCGGCCGTCGAGCACTTCGAGAACGTGCCCGGGCGGGGCGTACGCGGGCGCGTGGACGGCCGTGAGGTGGCCGTGGGCCGCCTGTACGGCGAGCTGCCGCAGGAGGTGGCGCGCGCGGCCCGCGAGGCCGAGCAGGAGGGCCGTACGGCCGTCGTGGCCGGCTGGGACGGGCGGGCCCGCGGGGTCCTCGCCGTCGCCGACGCGGTCACGGAGACCAGCGCCGAGGCGGTCCGCGAACTGCGCGCGCTGGGGCTCACGCCGGTGCTGCTCACCGGGGACAACCGGACCGTCGCCGAGGCCGTGGCCCGGCAGGTCGGCATCGACGCGGCGCAGGTGTACGCCGAGGTGCTGCCCGAGGACAAGGTGGACGTCGTACGACGGCTGCAGCGTGCGGGGCGGTCGGTGGCGATGGTCGGCGACGGCGTGAACGACGCCGCCGCGCTCGCCACCGCGGACCTGGGCCTGGCCATGGGCACGGGCACGGACGCGGCGATCGAGGCCGGCGATCTGACGCTGGTGCGCGGGGACCTGCGGGTGGCCGCGGACGCGATCCGGCTGTCCCGGCGGACGCTGGCCACCATCAAGGGCAACCTGGTGTGGGCCTTCGGCTACAACGTCGCGGCATTGCCGCTGGCCGCCGCGGGGCTGCTCAACCCGATGATCGCGGGGGCGGCCATGGCCTTCTCCTCGGTGTTCGTGGTGACCAACAGCCTGCGGCTGCGGGCCTTCCGGTGAATCGGCAACCGCGGTGACCGATCTCCCGGTCCCCCTGGAGTCCGGCGCGCGCCTCACATAAGCTCTTCACAAGGCTCGCGCATCATCCTTACGCTTGGGTCCCGATCGGCGTATCGGGGCTCTTGCGCACCTAAAGGACATATGCAAGAGACGCAGATCACAGTGATGCGAACGTAACCATCGAAGGGGTTCGAAGGTCTAAGTTGGCGATGTCAGACCAGCGTCTTGGGGGGCGCTGACTGGCATCTGGGGATGTCTTGGGGGACTTCCTCAGAGATGCGTTGCCGGGGCACGTACACCGGGAAGCTTTGAGCGGCCCTCCCAGCGTGCTTGTCCCGGCAGATCGCACCGCATCACTGGAGTACGGCGAGTTTTGCTCGTTGTGCTCAATCGACAGCGATTCAGGCGCTGTCCTCTCCGAGCGCCCGGCCGGATCCCGTGGGGGGAATCCGCACCGGGACATGGGAAGGCGCCCTGGACGTCGGCCCGTGGGGGGACCGGCGTCTCAGGGCGCCTTCCGCTTTTTCCGTCGTCACGGCCGGCCGAGGGGCGCGGGGAACCGCGCGACCGGCCACCAGCCGACCCGCAGCCGCCCGCACCCGTCAGCGGCCCGCTCCCGGGCGCGCACCCGACCGGGAGCACCTGCTCCGGTGTGGGGCGCCGCCGAGTGCGGCCCCCTCACCGGCAGGTGTCAGCGCTCCTCGACCGGAACGAAGTCGCGCAGCTCCACGCCCGTGTAGATCTGGCGGGGGCGGCCGATACGGGAACCGGGCTCCTTGATCATCTCGGTCCACTGGGCGATCCAGCCGGGGAGCCGGCCGAGGGCGAACAGGACCGTGAACATCTCGGTCGGGAAGCCCATGGCGCGGTAGATCAGGCCGGTGTAGAAGTCGACGTTCGGGTACAGCTTGCGCTCGACGAAGTAGTCGTCGGAGAGCGCGTGCTCCTCCAGCTTCAGGGCGATGTCGAGGAGCTCGTCCGACTTGCCCAGCGCGGAGAGCACATCGTGCGCGGCGGCCTTGATGATCTTGGCGCGCGGGTCGAAGTTCTTGTAGACCCGGTGGCCGAAGCCCATCAGCCGGACGCCGTCCTCCTTGTTCTTCACCTTGCGGATGAAGGTGTCGACGTCGGAACCGGAGTCGCGGATGCCTTCGAGCATCTCCAGCACGGACTGGTTGGCACCGCCGTGCAGCGGGCCCCACAGCGCGTTGATGCCGGCCGAGATGGAGGCGAACATGTTGGCCTGCGAGGAACCGACCAGGCGGACCGTGGAGGTCGAACAGTTCTGCTCGTGGTCGGCGTGCAGGATCAGCAGCTTGTCCAGCGCGGCGACGACGACCGGGTCCAGCTCGAACTCGTCGGCCGGCACCGAGAAGGTCATGCGCAGGAAGTTCTCGACGTAACCGAGGTCGTTGCGCGGGTAGACGAACGGGTGACCGATCGACTTCTTGTACGCGTACGCGGCGATCGTCGGAAGCTTCGCGAGCAGCCGGATCGTGGAGAGGTCGCGCTGCTTCTCGTCGAACGGGTTGTGGCTGTCCTGGTAGAAGGTCGACAGCGCCGAGACGACCGAGGACAGCATCGCCATCGGGTGGGCGTCACGCGGGAAGCCCTTGTAGAAGTTCTTGACGTCCTCGTGCAGCAGGGTGTGCCGCGTGATGTCGTTCTTGAACGTCGAGAGCTCGTCGACGGTCGGCAGCTCGCCGTTGATCAGCAGGTACGCCACCTCAAGGAAGGTGGAGCGCTCGGCCAGCTGCTCGATGGGGTAGCCGCGGTAGCGGAGGATGCCCGCCTCGCCGTCGAGGTAGGTGACCGCGGATTTATAGGCGGCCGTGTTGCCGTACCCGCTGTCCAGGGTCACCAGACCGGTCTGGGCGCGGAGCTTCCCGATGTCGAAGCCCTTGTCGCCGACGGTGCTGTCGACCACCGGGTAGGTGTACTCGCCGTCGCCGTACCGCAGTACTACAGAGTTGTCGCTCACGTCTTCCCTCACCGACGTAGTGCCTCATCTTCGAGGTGCCCTGACTGTCTCTACCATCCCCCATTTGGCTCAGGAGAGTGCACTCGGGGTCGACCATTGGGCCTATCGACGGCACTCAGTGCCGCCAACCTGCTCATCCTGCCCCCTCCGAGGGGCATCTGGAAGTGCTCTGTGACCTTCATGACTCATTTGATCGATCATTTTTCGTACAGCCTGAAGTCGAGGGCCGTACAGCGCCGTCCGGCCGACACCGTGCGCACCGCCTGCCCGATCGCCCTGCGGGAACCGACGAGGACGACCAGCCGGCGGGCCCGGGTCACCGCCGTGTACAGCAGGTTCCGCTGGAGCATCATCCATGCTCCCGTGGTGACGGGGATCACCACCGCGGGATATTCACTGCCCTGCGAGCGGTGAATGGTCACCGCGTAGGCGTGCGCCAGTTCGTCCAGTTCGTCGAATTCATACGGAACCTCCTCGTCCTCGTCCGTCAGCACGGTCAGGCGCTGGTCGACCGGATCGAGCGAGGTGACGACGCCCACGGTGCCGTTGAAGACACCGTTCTTCCCTTTCTCGTAATTGTTACGGATCTGGGTGACCTTGTCGCCGACGCGGAAGACCCGGCCGCCGAACCGCTTCTCCGGTACGTCGGGCCGCCCGGGCGTGATGGCCTGCTGGAGCAGCCCGTTGAGCGCGCCCGCCCCGGCCGGCCCCCGGTGCATCGGCGCCAGCACCTGCACGTCCCGGCGCGGGTCCAGCCCGAACTTGGCCGGGATCCGCCGCGCGGCCACGTCCACGGTGAGCCGGCCGGCCGCCTCAGTGTCGTCCTCGACGAAGAGGAAGAAGTCCTTCAGCCCCTCGGTGAGCGGATGCTGTCCCGCGTTGATCCGGTGCGCGTTGGTGACGACACCGGACTGCTGGGCCTGCCGGAAGACCCGGGTGAGCCGGACGGCCGGAACGGGACTGCCGGCGGCGAGGAGGTCCCGCAGGACCTCACCGGCACCGACGCTCGGCAACTGGTCCACGTCCCCGACGAAGAGCAGGTGTGCCCCCGGTGGCACGGCCTTCACCAGCTTGTTGGCGAGCAGCAGGTCCAGCATCGACGCCTCGTCCACGACCACCAGGTCGGCGTCCAGCGGCCGGTCCCGGTCATAGGCCGCGTCGCCGCCCGGCCTGAGCTCCAGCAGCCGGTGCACGGTGGAGGCCTCCGCGCCGGTCAGCTCCGCCAGCCGCTTGGCCGCCCGGCCGGTCGGAGCGGCCAGCACCACCTTGGCCCGCCGGGCCCGGGCCAGCTCCACGATCGAACGCACGGTGAACGACTTGCCGCACCCCGGCCCACCGGTGAGGACGGCGACCTTCTCGGTCAGCGCGAGCCGCACGGCCGCCTCCTGCTCGGGCGCGAGGTCGACCCCGGTGCGCGACTTCAGCCAGCCGAGCGCCTTGCCCCAGTCCACGTCCCGGAAGCCCGGCATCCGGTCCTGGTCCGTGCGCAGCAGCCTCAGCAGCTGGGCGGACAGGGACAGTTCGGCCCGGTGGAAGGGCACGAGGAAGACGGCGCTGACGGGCTCCTCCCCGCCGTCCGGCCCGGGCACCTTCTCCCGTACGACCCCCGGGTCGGCGCCCTCCTCCGGCGCCCGGCCCAGTTCGGCGAGGCACTCGATGACCAGCCCGGTGTCGACCTGGAGCAGCTTGACCGCATCGGCGATCAGCCGCTCCTCCGGGAGATAGCAGTGCCCCTGGTCGGCGGACTGCGACAGCGCGTACTGCAGGCCGGCCTTCACCCGCTCCGGACTGTCGTGCGGGATGCCGACCGACTGGGCGATCTTGTCGGCGGTCAGGAAGCCGATGCCCCAGACGTCGGCGGCCAGCCGGTACGGCTGCTCCTTGACGACCGAGATCGACTCGTCGCCGTACTTCTTGTAGATCCGCACGGCGATGGACGTGGACACCTCGACGGTCTGCAGGAAGAGCATGACCTCCTTGATCGCCTTCTGCTCCTCCCAGGCGTCGGCGATCTTCTTCGTCCGCTTCGGTCCGAGCCCCGGCACCTCGATCAGCCGCTTCGGCTCCTCCTCGATGATCCGCAGCGTGTCCAGCCCGAAGTGCTGCGTGATCCGGTCGGCGAAGACCGGCCCGATCCCCTTGACCAGCCCGGAGCCCAGATAGCGCCGGATGCCCTGGACGGTGGCCGGCAGCACGGTCGTGTAGTTCTCGACGTGGAACTGCTTGCCGTACTGCGGGTGCGAGCCCCAGCGGCCCTCCATCCGCAGGGACTCCCCCACCTGCGCACCGAGCAGCGCGCCGACCACGGTGAGCAGGTCGCCGGCGCCTCTCCCGGTGTCGACCCGGGCCACCGTGTAGCCGTTCTCCTCGTTGACGTACGTGACCCGCTCCAGCACACCTTCGACCACGGCAAGCCGCCGCTCACCGGTCTGGGTCCCCGCCTCTTGAGCCATGATCCGACGGTACCGGTGGGGTGTGACACCGGGACGGGACGGTCGGGCCACGAGCCTCAGTTGACGACGCTCCAGGCCTGGTTCTTACCGCCGACGCAGTCCCACTGCTGGACGATCACCCCGTGCTCCGGCTCCTGCAGGGACGGCTGGTCGGCGTCCAGGCACTTGTCGCTGAACAGGGAGCGGATCTGCCAGCGGTTGTCGGGGCGCCGCTCCAGGTACCACTTCTGGTTCGCGCCGCCGTGGCAGGACCACTGGATGATCCTGGCGCCGTTGTTCCTGTCCCACCCGGAGACGTCCAGGCACTTTCCGCTGTGCGTGGCCACGAGCTCGAAGACGTTCTGGTAGGCGAGGCCATCGCCGGCGCGCCGGAAGTAGAAGCGCTGGTTGGCGCCGCCCCAGTAGTCCCAGACCACGGTGCCGGTGCCGTCCTGGGTGCTGCCCTGCCACACGTCCACGTACAGCACCTGCTTGCCGTTGCGCGCCGTCGTGTACGAGCTGCGGATCTTGTACTCGTGGCCGGCGTCCGTGAACGGGAAGGGAACGTAGCCGTCCGGGTACACCCGGTCCCAGGTGGCCTCCCAGTGCATCGCGGCCTGCTCGTCGGCCTTGCGGGCGGCGTCCCGCGCGGCCTCGGTCACGCACACCTCGTCACCCGGTACGGCCTTCCGCGCGACGAGGCCGAACCGGCACCGGCCGTTGTCGTCGGTGTTCCCGGAGTTCGCCCGGTTCTCGTTCCAGGTCTGGGTGCGGACGTCCGGGGTCACACAGACGTGGTCCTCCGGGTGCGACTCCCGCCAGACATAACCCTGCTTGCAGGTGTCGGGGCCGAACGGGCCGGCCTTCGCGACTGACGCCGGGGGCGACTCCGGGGCCGGGGCCGCGCTCGCCGGGACGGCGCCCGGTGCGGTGCCCGCGAGGACTCCGGCCAGCAGGAGGGCGAATCCGGTGACCGGGCGCGGGCGTTTGAACGTTCGACTTCTTCCAGATGTTTCTGACATGGGGGTGTCCCCTGCGACGAATGGGCTGCGACATTTTGAAGCACCCCGAGCCCCCTCCTTCATCGTGCACCCGGGGGGCCGTGCCTCGCACGGTCAGGGGCGGCAATGTCGCGTCTTCAGGGCTTCGAGGAAGCCGGCGAAGGCGGGGGCGGGGAAGGTGACGGCGATGCGGTCGGGGGCTTTTGAGCCGCGGACGGCTGTGTGGGTGGGGGAGGTGGCGACTGTGTGGGTGGGGGAGGTGGCGACTGTGGGGGTGGGGGAGGTGGCGACTTCTGCGCATTCGTTGCCGTCGCCTGCACTGGAGTAGGACGATTTCCGCCGGTCGAGGTGGCCCATGGGCTGCCTCACAGCTCCTTCGCCAGCGTGTGGATGAAATCGGGCGACCGATCGGGCTCAAGCGATACGGCCTCCACCTTACGGAAGCGCGTTCATGTTGAGCTGGGCCTCCGAGTCGATGAAGACAGAACCGTGAGGCGCGTCCCGTGCCACGGTGTCCAGCTTGGGCAGGGGGCCGCCGACATACGTCATGGTGCTGGAAGCCCTGGCGAAGCCGTCCCGGTCGCAGGGGATGACGCGCACGGTGATGTGGTCTGCTTAGGAAAGCTCGACGAGCCGGATGAGCTGGGCGCTTGAGGCGGCGCGGTCACTGACCCTGATGCGGAGTGCCGCCTCATGGATCACCGCTTCGTACGGGATGGTGAACTCCTGGCGTGCCTTGCGGCGCCGGATGCGCAACTCAAGCTCCTCGGGCGTCGGTTCCGGCAGCCTGGACGAGAACACGGCGCGAGCGTAATCCTCGGTTCTGCAACAGACCGGCACGTACAGGATGGCCACGTGCCGGAGAAACCGCGCGTGGCACTCCAGCTCGGAGAGGTCCAGGAAGGGTGTCGGCAGCAGGCCTCGATACTCCTCCCACCAGCCGCGCGTTCTGTCCGTGGCCATTTCGACCAACGCGTTGACGAACTCCCCGTCGGTACAGGCGTAATGGGATGCGAGCCGGCGCCGCCGACCCTCGCTCACCCCGATGAGCCCCGATTCGATGTGACTGATCCGGGCCCTGTTCACCACCCTGCGCGTGATCCTGACCCTGCACGGGCCGGCGGGCTTGGTGGAGACGGCGGAACTCCTCGCGACCGAGCTGGTGTCGAACGCCGTACGGCACACCAAGGGGCCGGCCGCACTGCGGGTGCGGCGCTCCCGGGAGGGGGTGGTGTGGATCGGGGCGTGGGACACGGACCCCGCGTCGCCGGAGCCGCCGGAGCCGCCGGTGCCGTTGGGGCAGGTGCTGGAGTCGGAGGACGGGCGGGGGCTCGGCCTGGTGACGGCTTGCGCGCAGGACTGGGGCCGGCAGCCCTCGGCGTGGTTCGGGGACCGGGAAAAGTACGTGTGGTGCGAACTTGCGGCGGCGTAGCTCGTTGATCACGGTGATGGGAAGGAGAGCTGATGGTCGGTTCGTCGCATGAGGCGTTGCACCGGATCTTCCAGAAGGATCCGACGCTGCTGACGAAGGCGTTACAGAAGGTGTTGCACGTGCCGTTTCCTGAGCCGAGGGAGATCGCGGCGCTGAACGTGGACCTCACGGAGATCGAGCCGGTCGAGCGTCGGGTGGACACGTTGTTGCGGGCGGAGACGGACGAGGGTACGTATCTGCTGGTGGTGGAGTCGCAGGGCAAGGTGGACGACCGCAAGCGGGGCAGCTGGCCGTACTACCTGTCGTACCTGTACGAGAAGTACCGGTGGGAGCCGGTGCTGATCGTGATCACGCAGAGCAGTGCCACGGCGACGTGGGCCTCGCGTCCGATCCGGCTCGGTTTCCCGGGGTGGGAGTCGCTGACGGTGCGTCCGCTGGTGCTGGGGCCGGACAACGTGCCGGTGATCGCGGACGAGCGGCAGGCCGAGCGGGACGTCCCCCTTGCGGTGCTGTCGGCGATGACACACGGGCGTGGGCCGCAGGCTCCGGCCATACTGGAATCCCTGGCCGCCGCGTTGCGGACCATCGACCCCGACAGTGCCGCAGTCTTCGTGCAGTTCGTCGACTCCTGCCTGGCCGACCCCCAGGCGAAGCAGACGTGGAGGGAATTGATGACGGCGATCCAGTACTTCTGGCGACACCCGCTGGCCGAGCAGGTACGGGAAGAAGGGCGGGAGCAGGGCTTGGAGCAGGGTCT
>NZ_JOIU01000016.1 GCF_000720135.1 Streptomyces sp. NRRL S-1022
GAACGAAGCGGTCTCCGAGGTGAACCGGTCCCCGGTGAGCTGCATCCCGTCACCCGAGTCCCCCGCGAACCGGATGATCACCCGGTCCAGACGCCGCACGTCCTTCGCGCCGCCCGGTTTGCGCTGCTCTCCCACGACGGTTCCGTCGGTCTGCTCCGCTGGGCTGCTGACCTGGCTGGTCACTGAACTGGACCTCCTTCGAGGCGGCTGTCCGGGGCCGGTCGTCCCACGGACCATCCCAGGATCAACCCTACGTCGGTTAGGGTCGCCTTCCCGAGGTCATCCGTGGATTGGACGAATTCGAGACGGCCTGTCGCGCTGCGTTCACATGATGTCCCGCATCGCCGGGGCGCCGGTCAAGGCGCTCCCCGCGCGTTTCCAGGTTCCTTCTCCAGCCGCCGTCCGGTACCGCCTCCCGTGGACCCCCGCACTCCCGGACGGACCCCCGTCTCAGGAGTTCAGGTAGGTCAGAACGGCCAGAACCCGCCGGTGGTCCCCGACGCTCGGGGCCAGACCCAGCTTCAGGAAGATGTTGCTGACGTGCTTCTCCACGGCACCGTCGCTGACCACCAGCTGCCGCGCGATCGCCGAGTTGGTCCGCCCCTCCGCCATCAGTCCGAGCACCTCGCGCTCCCGGGGCGTCAGCCCCGTCAGCACGTCCTGCTTGCGGCTGCGGCCGAGCAGCTGCGCGACCACCTCCGGGTCCAGCGCCGTACCGCCCCCGGCGACCCGCACCACCGCGTCCACGAACTCCCGCACGTCCGCGACCCGGTCCTTGAGCAGATAGCCGACGCCCCGGCTGGATCCGGCCAGCAGTTCGGTGGCGTAACGCTCCTCCACGTACTGCGACAGCACCAGCACCCCGAGCCCCGGGTGCAGCCGGCGCAGCAGGACGGCCGCCCGGACGCCCTCGTCGGTGTGGGTCGGCGGCATCCGTACGTCCGCCACCACCACGTCGGGCAGCTCACCCTGGTCGGCCAGCTCCGCGATGGTCTTCACGAGCGCGTCCGCGTCACCGACGCCGGCCACGACGTCGTGCCCCCGGTCGGTCAGCAGCCGGGTCAGGCCCTCCCTGAGCAGCACGGAATCCTCGGCGATGACCACCCGCACCCTGTCCTCCACGATCTTCCGGCCCCCCACTGCCCTGCGCCCCGGTCTCCGCGACGGCATCCGTCCGTGCCGTCCCACGGAGCACCAGCATTCCAGCATTCGTGCCGGACCGCCGCCGTACCGGATCAGAGCGCGGGTGTCCTCAGCCCCGCCAGGGCAGTTCCGCGATCACCCGGGTGGGGCCGCCCGCCGGGGAGTCCACCAGCAGGACGCCGTCCACCGCGTCCAGGCGCGCGGTGAGCCCGGCCAGCCCGGAGCCCCGGGAGACGTCCGCGCCGCCCACGCCGTCGTCGGTCACCTGGAGCATCAGCCGGTCCGCCGAACGCCAGACGTCGACCGCGGCGGACCGGGCCCGGCTGTGCTTGCCGACGTTCTGCAGCAGTTCGGAGACGGTGAAGTAGGCGATGCCCTCGATGGCCGGCGCCGGCCGGGCCGGCAGGTCGACCTCCACCCGCACCGGGACCGGGCAGCGGGAGGCGACGGACGACAGGGCCGCGTCCATGCCGCGGTCGGTCAGTACGGCCGGGTGGATGCCCCGCGCGAGGTCGCGCAGCTCCTGCAGGGCCGTCTTCACCTCGCCGTGCGCCTCCTCCACCATCCGGGCCGCCGTGTCCGGATCCTCCCGCAGCTTCTCCTTGGCCAGCCCCAGGTCCATCGCCAGATTGACCAGCCGGGCCTGTGCCCCGTCGTGCAGGTCCCGCTCGATGCGCCGCAGGTCGGCGGCGGCCGTGTCGACCACGGCTCCGCGGTCCGACTCCAGCTCCACCACCCGCGCCGACAGCGGCGACGGGCCGAGCAGTCCGCGCACCAGCAGCCCGTCCACGGTGGTCAGGGCCCGCACGAGCCACGGCGTGACCAGCGTGAACACCAGCCCGACCAGCGCGGTCACGCCGATCTCGAAGGGGTTGTCGAGGTAGACGCTGTGGTGGGCGTCGCCGTAGAGCTGCAGACCGCCCTCGCCGGCGTACGCCGGGAACACCCAGAACCACAGCGGATAGGTCAGCAGCGTCCAGCCGCAGGTCCAGAAGGCCAGCGCGACCGAGAAGGAGAACACCGCCCACGGGAACTGCACCAGCGCGTACAGCGCGTGCCGCCAGGAGGCGCCGCTCTTGAGCAGCGCGGCCGTCCAGGCCGCCGGGCCCGGCGTGCGCGGCCGCAGCGGCTCCGGCTCGGCCACCTCCAGTCCGAGCAGCCCGCGCGCCCGCGCCCGCTCCAGCACGCCGAAGCCCCGGCAGCCGGCCAGCGCCACCGCCAGCACCGGGATGCCGAGGAAGGTCACCAGCAGGCCCGCGCCGAGCGCGACCATCGACACCGTCCACGTGAACAGCACGACCGCGATCGGCAGGCCCAGCAGCACGTACGCGAACTCGCGCAGGCTGCGTCCCTCGACGGGCGCCCGCAGCGCGGCGGGCAGCCGGTGGTGCGGTGCGCTCCGGTGGGCGAACCCCTGTCCGTACTCCGTGGCCATCGGTGTCGTCCCGTCCTCGTCGTCGTGGCGGCGGTGCAGCCGTTCGTGTCCTGGCGGCAGTGCAGCCGTCCGTGTCGTGGCGGCGGTGCAGCCGTTCGTGTCCTGGCGGCCGTTCAGCCGCATGCCCTGTCGGCGGTTGGGCTGTACTCGTCCTGGCGGCGGCTCAGCCATACGTCCAGGGTCGTCCGCCGCGCGTCCGCGCGACATGGAGTCCGTCGGCGTCCTGAGCGGGGGGTTTTCCCCACCCCGGCCGCCGGGAGGGCGGGCCGGCGCGTCCCGGCGGGGTTTCAGGCCGTACGGTCCCGCCACGGCAGTTCCGCGGTGACCACCGTCGGACCGCCGGCCGGGGAGTCGACCACGAACAGGCCGTCCACGGCGCCCAGCCGGTCCGCCAGGCCGCGCATGCCGCTGCCCCCGTCCAGCCGGGCACCGCCCCGGCCGTCGTCCCGTACCTGGAGCATCAGCCGGTCCGCGGTCCGCCACACCTCGACCGCGGCCGTCCGGGCCCCGCTGTGCTTGCTGACGTTCTGCAGCAGTTCGGAGACGGTGAAGTAGGCGATGCCCTCGATGGCCTCCGCGGGCCGGGCCGGCAGGTCGACGGTCACCTTCACCGGCACCGTGCAGCGGGAGGCGATGGACGACAGGGCGGCGTCCAGGCCGCGGTCGGTGAGCACCGCCGGGTGGATGCCCCGGGCCAGGTCGCGCAGTTCCTGGAGGGCCAGCTTCACCTCGCCGTGCGCCTCGTCGACCATCGCCGCCGCCGTGTCCGGGTCCTCCAGCAGCTTCTCCTTGGCCAGGCCGAGCCCCATGGCCAGGTTGACCAGCCGCGCCTGGGCGCCGTCGTGCAGGTCCCGCTCGATCCGGCGCAGGTCGGCCGCCGCCGTGTCGACCACGATCCCGCGGTCGGACTCCAGTTCGGCGATACGGCGTTCCAGCTCGTCCGAGGGCGACAGCAGCCCGCGCACCATCGCCCGGTCCAGGTTCGCCATGGCCCGCGCCAGGTACGGCAGCACCGGCCACAGCACGAACAGCGAGATCAGCACGGTGCAGAAGGTGAGGATGCCCCAGGGCAGCCGGATCGCGTCGTACAGCAGCGTCCGCCAGCCCACCGGGTCCTTCAGCGCCATCCACAGCCGCTGCATCGCGCCCCCGCCCCGGGCGATGGGCAGCGGCGACGGCTCCGCCACCCGCACCCCGAGCAGCTTCCGGGCCCGGGCCCGCTCCAGCTTGCCCAGCTGCCGGGCGCCCAGCAGGCTGAGTGCGAGCAGCGGGAGCCCGATCGCGGTGAGGGTGAGGGCGCCGCCGGTCACCAGCACGGTCAGCGCGTACACGAACCCGGACACCGCCACGGGCAGGTTCAGCAGAAGATGCGCGATCTCCTTCCAGGTGTGGGCGTCGTAGGCGGGCCGGGGCGGAGGCAGCCGGTGCGGGCCGTCGGATCCGTCGCGTTCGTCGGTGCCGTCGGTGCCGTCGGACCGGCCGGCGGCGGGGCGGAGAGCGGTCATGCTGCTCAGCGTGCCGTGGGCGGCCCGCCTGACGCCATGCGGTATGCCTGCCTCCGCCGCCGGGGGAAAACCCCACCCCGGGCGGGCCCGGCTGTCTCACGGCGTGACGGGCTGCTTACCCGGTCTTTATCAGGGCCTAGACTCCCGTGCGTACACATCCTCGAATCGCGTTGCGACACAGAGTTCACTTATTCACTAAGGTCACGAGGTCAGGGAGCGAGGGACGGACCGTGCGGGAGACGTTGGGGGACTCGTCGTTCGCCGCGGCGAACGTCGTCGCGGCCGGCTACTTCCGGTCCTACTCGGTGGTCGGACTGCTCGCGCTCATCGGCGTGCTGTTCGTCGCGGTCGCCTTCGGCGCGGGCCGCCTGCTGCGGCCGGTCGTGCCGACGCCGGAGAAACTGCTGACCTACGAGTGCGGTGTCGACCCCGTCGGCGAGGGCTGGGCCCACACCCAGGTCCGCTACTACGTCTACGCCTTCCTGTACGTGATCTTCGCGGTCGACTCGGTCTTCCTGTTCCCCTGGGCGACGGTCTTCGCCGCCCCCGGCTACGGCGCGACGACCCTCGTGGAGATGTTCGTCTTCCTCGGCTTCCTCGCCGTAGGCCTGCTGTACGCATACAAGAAGGGCGTCCTGGCATGGACGTGAACCCCTCAGTGCCCGGATCGGCGCCCGAGCCGGTGTCCGAGCCCGTCCTGCTGCCGGAGCCGAAGCGGCTGGGCGCCCTCGCCCGGCTGGCACCCGAGCCGATGAAGGTCGTCCTCAACTGGGGCCGCCGCTACTCGCTCTGGGTGTTCAACTTCGGCCTCGCCTGCTGCGCGATCGAGTTCATCGCCGCGTCGATGGCCCGCCACGACTTCATCCGGCTCGGCGTGATCCCGTTCGCACCGGGCCCGCGCCAGGCCGACCTGATGGTGGTCTCGGGCACGGTCACGGACAAGATGGCCCCGGCCGTCAAGCGGCTGTACGAGCAGATGCCCGAGCCGAAGTACGTCATCTCCTTCGGCGCCTGCTCCAACTGCGGCGGCCCCTACTGGGACTCCTACTCCGTCACGAAGGGCGTCGACCAGATCATCCCGGTGGACGTCTACGTCCCCGGGTGCCCGCCCCGCCCCGAGGCGCTGCTCCAGGGCATCCTCAAGCTCCAGGAGAAGATCGCCCGCGAGTCGCTGGGGGAGCGGTACGACAACGGGGCCGCCCGGCCGTCCGCCGCCGCGCTGCAGAGCGGACTGGTGCGGCCGCCGGCCTCGGCCGGTGAGGGAGGCACGCGATGAGCACGGCCGCCGGCTGGCTGCCCGCCCCCGCCGCGGAACTCTTCGGTCCGCAGGCGGTGGCCGAGGAGTCGTACGAGGTGCTGACCGTGGACGTGCCGCCGTCCGCCTGGCTCTCCGCCCTGGAGACGGCCCGTACGACGCTGTCCTGCACCTACTTCGACTGGCTGAGCGCGGTCGACGAACCGGGCACCGGCTTCCGCGTCGCCGCGCACGTCGTCGCCCTGAACCCGGTCCGCCGCCTCCTGGTCCGTACGACGGTCCCGCACGACGCCCCCTCGCTGCCCTCCGCCGTCGGCGTCTACGCGGGCGCCGCCTGGCACGAGCGCGAGACCCACGAGATGTTCGGCGTCGACTTCGAGGGCCACCCGGGTCTGGAGCACCTCCTCCTGCCCGAGAACTTCGAGGGCCACCCGCTCCGCAAGGACTTCGTGCTCGCCGCCCGCGTCGCCAAGGCCTGGCCCGGCGCCAAGGAGCCCGGGGAGCCCGCGGCGGGTGCGGCGCACGGCGGCCCGAAGCGCCGCCAGATGCTGCCCCCGGGCGTACCGGACCCCAACGAGTGGGGCCCCCTGAAGGGCCAGCTGCCCCCTGCCCCGGCCCGCCCGGCCCGGGCGGCGGGCCGCCCGGCGGGCGACCGCCCGGTACGACGCACCCGCACGGCCTCGGAGGGCTCGGCCGGCCAGGCCGCTCCGCAGGCGGGGGAGACCGGTGCCGCTGCTGGTGCTGGTGCAGCTACCGCTGCTGGTGCTGGTGGTGCTGCTTCCGGCCGGCCGCGTCGGACGCGCAGTGCGAGCGAGGGTTCGGTGAGCCAGGCGGCGGCGCGGGACGAGGACGCGGCGAGCCGCAAGCAGGCCGCGACCGAGGGCGACGCCGTCCGGGCGGCGGCGGAGGGCCCGGCGGAAGGACCGGCCGCCGAGGCCTCGGTCGCGCACGAGCCCGGTCCTGCGCCCGCACCCGCCCGGCCGCGCCGCGCCCGCAGCGCCTCCGAGGGCTCGGCCACCCAGCGGGCGGCGACGGCGCCCTCGACGGAGCCGACAGAGCCGTCGGAGCCGACGGGCCCCAGCGCCACCCGCCCCGCCCCACGGGGAACCGCCCCGCGCAGCTCCGACGCCCCGTGGCACCACGCCCGCCCGGCGTTCACCGAACCGGAGCCGGAGCCGGAACCGCGGCCGCAGCCGGAACCCCAGCTGGAGCCTCAGCCGGAGCCGGAGCCGGAGCCGGAGCCGGAGCCGGACAAGGGCAAGGAGCAGGCGCCGGAGCCGGAACGGTCACCCGCCCCTGAGCCACGCCCCGCCGCCCCGGAAGCCCCGGTCTCCGCCAACAGCCCCGCCACCCCCGAGAACCCAGACCGAGCACAAGGTGATGGCCCACATGCAGGGCCGCCTCGGCCCCATGTACGCCGGCGGCTTCCACGGCTGGGCCCAGCTCATCGCGGACGGCGTGAAGTTCGCGCAGAAGGAGGACGTGGTCCCGGCGGGCGCCGACCGCCGGATCTTCCAGCTCGCCCCCGCCGTGGCCCTGCTGCCGTACCTCCTCGTCCTCCTCGCCATCCCGATCGGCCCGGGCGAGGGCGCCGTGGGCCAGGTGCTGGACGCCGGCGTGTTCTTCGTGCTCGCGGTGATGGGCGTCGGCGTGCTCGGCTCGCTGATGGCCGGCTGGGCCAGCGCCAACAAGTTCTCCCTGCTCGGCGGCTTGCGCACGGCCGCCCAGCTGCTCGCCTACGAACTGCCGATGCTGCTGGCGGCGGCCTCGGTGGCGATGGCGGCCGGCACGGTCTCCCTGCCCGGCATCCTGCACTCCTTCCACTGGTGGTGGGTGCCCTGGCAGATCGTCGGCGCGGTCGTCTTCTTCGTCGCCGGACTCGCCGAGCTGCAACGCCCGCCGTTCGACATGCCGGTCGCCGACTCCGAGATCATCTTCGGCGCGTACACCGAGTACACCGGCCTGCGCTTCGCCCTGTTCCTGCTGGCGGAGTACGCCGGCATCGTCGTCCTGTGCGGCCTGACCACCGTCCTCTTCCTGGGCGGCTGGCACGGCCCGTGGGGCGCCGACGGCCTCGGCTGGGTCTGGACCCTGCTGAAGACCGCGATCCTCGCGTTCCTGGTCATCTGGCTCCGCGTGACCTACCCGCGGCTGCGTGAGGACCAGCTCCAGAAGCTCTCCTGGACTCTCCTCGTCCCCCTCTCCCTCGCCCAGATCGCCCTCACCGGCATCGTCAAGGTGGTGATCAGCTAACCATGGCTGTGCCGTCCCCACCCTCCCGTTCCCGCTTCCCCGGCAGCGGCCTCGCCAAGGGCCTGGCCGTCACCCTGCGCACGATGACGAGGAAGCACGTCACCGAGCAGTACCCCGACGTCCTGCCCGAACTGCCGCCCCGCACCCGCGGTGTGATCGGCCTGTTCGAGGAGAACTGCACGGTCTGCATGCTGTGCGCCCGCGAGTGCCCCGACTGGTGCATCTACATCGACTCCCACAAGGAGACGGTCCCGCCCGCCGCCCCCGGCGGCCGTGAGCGCAGCCGCAACGTCCTCGACCGGTTCGCGATCGACTTCTCGCTGTGCATGTACTGCGGTATCTGCATCGAGGTCTGTCCTTTCGACGCCCTGTTCTGGTCCCCGGAGTTCGAGTACGCCGAGACCGACATCCGCGACCTCACCCACGAGCGGGACAAGCTCCGCGAGTGGATGTGGACCGTGCCGGCCCCGCCCGCCCTGGACCCCGGCGCGGAGGAGCCCAAGGAGATCGCCGCCGCCCGGAAGACCGCCGAGAAGCTGGCCGCGGCCCAGGCCGAGCCGGTCGAGCCGGCCGAGCCGCAGGAGGGCGCGTCGTGACCCTCGCCGCAGCAACGGCCACCGTGGCCGCCGCCGACCCGCACGGCTTCCTCTCCCCGACCGGCGTCGAGATCGCCTTCCTGCTGGTCGGCCTGGTCACCCTCGGCGCCGCGCTCGTCACCGTCACCACCCGGCAGCTCGTGCACGCCGCCCTGTGGCTGGTGGTCGCGCTCGGCGGCCTCGCCGTGGAGTACCTGCTGCTCACGGCCGAGTTCATCGCCTGGGTGCAGGTCCTGATCTACGTCGGCTCCGTCGTCGTCCTCCTGCTGTTCGGTCTGATGCTCACCCGGGCCCCCATCGGCCGCTCCCCGGACGCCGACTCCGGCAACCGCTGGGCCGCCGTGGCCGTGGCCGTCGCCGCCGCGGTCGCCCTGGTGTGGGTGGTCGTCGATGCCTTCCGGACCACCTGGATCGACCTGACCGGCCCGGCCGCCGGCACCACCGAGGTCACCGGCGCCAGCCTGTTCCGGCACTGGGTGCTGCCCTTCGAGGCGCTGTCCGTGCTGCTCCTCGCCGCCCTGGTCGGCGCGATCGTCCTGTCCCGCAAGGCCAAGGCCGACGCCGCCACCGCGGTCCCCGGGAAGGAAGGCGCCCGCTGATGCACCTCGCCTACCCCGCCGTACTCTCCGCCCTCCTGTTCTGCACCGGCCTGTACGGCGTCCTCGCCCGCCGCAACGCCATCCTGGTCCTGATGTCGGTCGAGCTGATGCTCAACGCCGTCAACCTCAACCTGGTCGCCTTCGACGTCTGGCTCAGCCGCGCCGCGAAGGACACCCTGCACTCCGGCCAGGCACTGACCCTGTTCACCATCGCCATCGCCGCCGCCGAGATCGGCATCGGCCTGGCGATCGTGCTCGCCGTCCACCGCAACCGCGGCACCGCCGACATCGACAAGCTCCGCGACACCGCCGAAGGCCCCGAGACCGAAGGTCCTGAGACCGAGGGCCCCGACACCCCGGCGGCCGAGAAGGCTGAGGCCACCGCGTGACCACGACCACCCTCGCCGTCCTCGTCCCCCTCCTGCCGTTCCTCGGCGCGGCAGCCGGCCTGCTGCTCGGCCGCACCGCCCCCGGTTTCGTCCGCCCGCTCGCCGTGCTGCCGCCGCTGGCCTCGCTGGTGCTGGCCGCGCTGGTCGCCGTACGGCAGGGCGGCGGCACGGCCGTCGACGCCCACACCGAGCTGACGCCCACCGGATCCGTGCCGATCGAGCTGGCCCTGCACCTCGACGGCTTCGCCGCACTCGTCGCCGTCCTGGTCGCGTTCATCGCGCTCTGCGTGCAGATCTACTCCACCGGCTACCTGCGCGACGACCCCCGCTACCCCTCGTACGCCGCTCTCGTCTCCCTCTTCACCTCCGCGATGCTCCTGGTCGTCTACTCCGGCGACCTGATCGTGCTGCTGGTCGGCTGGGAGGTCATGGGCATCTGCTCCTACTTCCTGGTCGGCCACTACTGGGAGACCCCCGAGGCCCGCGCCGCCTCCCTGAAGGCCTTCCTGGTCACCAAGCTCGGCGACGTGCCGTTCCTCATCGGCCTGTTCGCGCTGGCCGCCGACGCCGGGTCGTTCCGCATCACCCGCGTCCTCGGCGCCGTCGCGAGCGGCGGCATCGGCCACCCCACCGTGATCGCCCTGCTGCTGCTCGCGGGCGTCGCGGGCAAGTCGGCGCAGTTCCCGCTGCACACCTGGCTCCCGGACGCGATGGCGGGCCCGACACCCGTCTCGGCGCTGATCCACGCCGCGACGATGGTCGCCGCCGGTGTCTACTTCACCGCCCGCCTCCTCCCGCTCTTCGAGGCCTCCCGGGCCGCGATGGTGGTCCTCGCCGTCATGGCCGCCGTGACCATGACCGGCTCGGGTCTGGCCGCGCTCGCCCAGGACGACATCAAGCGCGTCCTCGCCTACTCGACCATCGGCCAGCTCGGCTACATGACCGGCGCCCTCGCCGTCGGCGACCGCGGTGCCGCCGTCTTCCACCTCCTGTCGCACGGCGCCTTCAAGGCGCTGCTGTTCCTCGCGGCGGGCGCGGTCATCCACGCCGCCGGCACCAACTCGCTGGCCGCCATGTCCCGCATGCACGGCCTGCGCGACCGCGTCCCGGACGCCTACTGGACGATGACCGTGGCACTGCTCGCCCTCGCCGCGATCCCGCCCTTCAGCGGCTTTTTCTCCAAGGAGTCCGTCCTCGGCGCCGCCGAGAACCTGATCTCCGGCCACACCGGGCACGCCCCCGGCGCCGCCGGCTGGATCGTCCTCGTCGCCGGTCTGGTCACCGCCCTGCTCACCGCCGCGTACGCCACCCGGCTGTGGCTGCTGGCCTTCCGCGGCCGGGGTGCCGAGGCCCCCGACCACGGCCGCCAGCCGCTGACCATGACCGTGGTGCTCTGGGTCCTGGCGGTCCCCTCCCTCGCCTTCGGCGGGCTCGCCTACCGCTCGCTGCCCGGCTGGTTCGACGGCCGCGACCTGACCCCGGCCCTGCTCACCTCCATCCTCGGCACGGGCCTCGCCCTGGTCGGCGGGCTGCTCACCTACGGCGCCTGGCAGCGCACCGCCGCGCTCGCCGCCCGCGTCCCGCTCGGTGCGGTCGCCGCCCACCCCGAGGAGGACGCCGGCCTGGTCGAGGCCGAGGCCATCGCCACCCACCAACCGGCCTACGGCGACATCGCCTCCGCCCCCGACCCGGCCGACCCGGCCCGGCTGCTGCTCGGCCCGCTGCACCGGCACGCGGCGGCCGGCTTCCACCTGGACGCCGTGTACGCGGCGCTGTTCGTCCGCCCGGTGCAGGCCGGCGCGCGTCTCGTCCGGTTCCTCGACCGTGAGGTCGTCGACACCTACGTCCAAGGCGCCGCCGCCCTGCCCCGGCTCCTCGGGGCCGCCGTACGGCGCGCCCAGACCGGCAATGTGCAGACCTATGTGAGCGCGCTGCTCGCCGGCACCGTCGTCCTGGCGGTCGCCGTCCTCCTCGTCGCCACGGGAGTGTGAGCAGGCGTGATCGATATCAACGAGTCCGTGATGCAGTTCCTTCTGGCATTCCTCGTCGTCGGCCCGCTCCTCGGCGCCGCCGCCGCTCTGCTGCCCGCCCCGCCCGGACTGAAGGGGAAGTCACCCGCGCAGGCCGTGCTCCGGCACGGTGTGACCGTCACCGGCGTCGTCCTCGTCGCCGCTATCGTCCTCGCGCTCGGCTTCGACCACGACCATCCGTCGAAGATGCAGGCCACGACCGACATCAGCTGGATCCCCGCACTCGACGTGCGGATCCACCTCGGCACCGACGGCATCTCCCTCCCCCTCCTGGTCCTGACCGCGCTGCTGACCTTCCTCTGCGCGCTCTACTCCTACTTCAAGCCGCCGTCGGGCCCGTCCCCGAAGGCGTTCGTCGCCCTGCTGCTCCTGCTGGAGTCCGGCACCCTCGCGACCTTCGCCGTCCTCGACCTGCTGCTGTTCTTCCTCGCGTTCGAGATGGTGCTCATCCCGATGTACTTCCTCATCGCCCGCTGGGGCGGCGAGGGCCGGACCCGGGCCGCGTGGAAGTTCATCCTGTTCACGCTGCTCGGCTCCGTGGTCATGCTGCTCGGCCTGCTCCTGATCGGAATCAAGGCGGGCACGTTCGACATGGTGGCACTCGCCACTGACAACGGCCGGTCGCTGACCGCATCCGTGCAGGTCATCGCCGTTCTGGCGATCGGGATCGGGCTTGCGGTGAAGACGCCGATGTGGCCGCTGCACAGCTGGCTGCCCGACGCCCACACCGCCGCCCCGACCGTCGGCTCGGTCCTGCTGGCCGGTGTCCTGCTGAAGATGGGTACGTACGGGTTCGTTCGGATCCTGTTGCCGATCGCGCCGCACGGCTTCCACACCTTCGCGCCGTACCTCGCCGCGTTCGCCGTCGTCGGGATCATCTACGGATCCCTGGCCTGCCTGGCCCTCGCCAAGCAGGGCGCGAAGGGCGACCTCAAACGCCTGATCGCCTACTCCTCCGTCGGACACATGGGCTTCGTCCTGCTCGGCATCGCCACCATGACCCCGACCGGCGTCAACGGCGCCCTGTTCGCCAACATCGCCCACGGCCTCATCACCGGCCTGCTGTTCTTCCTGGTCGGTGCGCTGAAGGACCGCACCGGCAGCACCGACCTCGACACCCTGGCCGAGGAGACCGGCGCCGCGCTGTACGGCAGGGCCCCGCGCCTCGGCGGGCTGCTCGCCTTCGGCGCTGTCGCCTCCCTCGGCCTGCCCGGACTCGCCGGGTTCTGGGGCGAGATGCTCGCGCTCTTCGGCGCGTTCCGGCCCGGCGCCGACCTCAGCCGGCCCGCCTTCCTCACCTTCATGGCGATCGGCGCGTTCGGCACCCTGCTGACCGCCGCGTACATGCTGATCGTGGTCCGTCGCGTCTGCATGGGCGGCGCGGAACGGGAGGTGCCGAAACTCGCCGACGTGCACGGGTACGAGTTCGCCGCCTGGACCCCGCTCGTCACCCTCACCGTCCTCGCCGGACTGTGGCCGAGGGCCCTGCTCGGCCTGACCGACCCGGCCGTGCAGCAGCTCCTCGCAGGAGGCCCCCGATGAGCGCCCAGCCGCTTGCCGAGTCGCTGGTCCAGTCCGTCGACTGGCTGGCGATCGCACCGCCCACCCTCGCGGCCGTCGTGGCGCTCGCCGTCCTCGTCGCCGACCTGTTCGTGCCGGAGCCCCGCAAGGCCGTGCTCGGCTGGGTCTCGGTGGCCGGCCTGGCCGCGGCGACCGCGCTGCTGCTGCCCCTCCTGGACGGCGACCGCAGCACCTTCTGCACCGACGGCCACGCGCGCGCGTGCAGCTACACCGCCGACCACTTCACCCTCGTCATCCAGTTCCTGGTCCTCGGCGGCGCCCTGCTCGCGGCCCTGCTCTCCGTCACCCACCTGGACGACGAGCGGCGCCGCGTCCCGGCCGGCGAGTTCTGGTTCCTGCTGCTGTCCTCCGCGGCCGGCGCCGCCCTGCTGCCCGCCTCCCGCGACCTCGCCACCCTGATCGTCGCCCTGGAGGTCGCCTCCCTGCCCGCCTTCGCCCTCGTCGGCATCCGGCACGGCGACAAGCGGTCCTCCGAGGCCGCCCTGAAGTTCTTCCTGTCCTCGGTCACCGCCACCGCGGTCAGCCTCATGGGCATCAGCTTCGTCTACGCCTCCACGGGCACCCTCTACCTCACCCAGGTGGCCCAGCGCCTGCCGCACGTCGACGGGCAGCTGCACACCCTCGCGCAGACCGGCGTCGTCCTCACCCTGGTCGGCTTCGCCTTCAAGACGGCCGCCGTGCCCTTCCACTTCTGGGTGCCCGACACCTACGTGGGCGCGCCCCTGCCCGTCGCCGCCTACCTGTCCGTCGTCGGCAAGGCGGTCGGCTTCTCCGGCCTGATCCTCGTCACCGTCGTCGCGTTCCCCTCGTACGCCGACGTGTGGGGGCCCGCGCTCGCCGCGCTGGCCGCCCTGACCATGACCGTCGGCAACGTCGCCGCCCTGCGCCAGCAGGCCACGCGCGCGTACAGCGCCGTACGGCTGCTCGCCTGGTCCTCCGTCGGCCAGGCCGGTTACCTGCTGGTGCCGATCGCCGCCGCCGGATACACCAAGGACGCCCAGAAGGCGATCGGCTCCACGGTCGCGTACGCCCTGATGTACGCCGCCGTGAACCTCGGTGCCTTCGCCGTGGCCGCCCTGGTGGGCCGCGGCCGCGCCCTGAACCGGATCAGCGACTACCGGGGCCTGTACGCGACCAACCCGCTCAGCGCGCTCCTGCTGGCTTTCTTCCTGCTGTGCATGGCCGGGCTGCCGCCGGGCGTCATCGGTCTGTTCGCCAAGGTCACCGTGTTCTCGGCGGCCGTCGACGCCGGCCTCGGCTGGCTCGCCGTCGTCATGGCCGTCAACGTCGTGATCGCCCTCTTCTACTACTTGCAGTGGACGGCCCTGCTGTTCCGCGCCCCCGAGGGCGAACCCGTGCGGCACCGCGTCCCGGCGCCCCTCACGGCCGCGCTCGCCCTGAGCGGCGTCCTGGGCGTCGCCCTGTCCGGGGCACCCCAGCTGGTCCTCCGCTTCGCGGCCACCGGACTGTTCTGAGGAGTCGTCACGCGCGCGTGGGGCACTCGTCCCGGCACCGCGCGCGTGGCCGAACCCGCACGTCACCCGGGCAGCCCGCGCGCGCCGCCGTACCCGTCGGGGAACTCGTGGCCGCCGCCTGGCGTTGTCATCAGCGGGAGGGTCCACTGGATCAGAGTGTTCCCCAGATGCACGACTTGGAGGGCGCACCGTGCACCGCCGGCACAACGGGCTCAGGACCGCCGTACTCCTCGGCGGACTGTCCGCACTCATCATCGCCATCGGCAGCTTCTTCGGCCGCACCGGACTGGTCGTCGCGGTCCTGGTCGCCCTGGGCACGAACGCGTACGCGTACTGGAACAGCGACAAGCTGGCGCTCCGCGCGATGCGTGCCCGCCCGGTCAGCGAGTTCGAGGCCCCCACGCTGTACCGGATGGTGCGGGAGCTGTCCACGCAGGCCCGCCAGCCCATGCCCCGGCTGTACATCTCACCGACGGAGGCCCCCAACGCCTTCGCCACCGGCCGCAACCCGCGCAACGCGGCCGTGTGCTGCACCGAGGGCATCCTGCGCCTGCTGGACGAGCGGGAGCTGCGCGGCGTGATCGGCCACGAGCTGAGCCACGTCTACAACCGGGACATCCTCATCTCCTCCGTCGCCGGCGCGCTCGCCTCGGTGATCATGTTCCTGGTGAACTTCGCCTGGCTGATCCCGGTCGGCCGCTCGGACGACGACGACGGCCCCGGCCTGTTCGGCATGCTTCTGATCATGATTCTCGGCCCGCTCGCCGCGAGCCTGATCCAGCTGGCCATCAGCCGCTCCCGGGAGTACGAGGCGGACGCCTCCGGTGCCCAGCTCACCGGCGACCCGCTCGCCCTGGCCGGCGCCCTGCGCAAGCTGGAGACGGGCATCCAGCAGCTGCCGCTGCCGCCCGAGCCCCGGCTGGAGACGACGAGCCACATGATGATCGCCAATCCCTTCCGCGCGGGGCAGGGACTGTCCAAGATGTTCTCCACCCACCCGCCGATGGCGGAGCGCATCGCCCGCCTGGAGAAGATGGCAGGACGCCTGTGAAGACCCTTCTGAACGTCATCTGGCTCGTCCTCAGCGGCTTCTGGCTGTTCCTGTGCTACCTGGCCGCCGGCGTGCTGCTGTGCATCACGGTCATCGGCATCCCGTTCGGCGTCGCCGCCTTCCGCATCGGCCTCTACGCCCTCTGGCCGTTCGGGTACACCACGGTCGAGCGGCGCGACGCGGGCGCGCCGTCCTGCGTGGGCAACGTCCTGTGGCTGGTCCTGGCCGGCTGGTGGCTGGCGCTCGCCCACATCGCCACCGGCATCGCCCTGTGCGTCACGATCATCGGCATCCCGTTCGGTATCGCCAACTTCAAGCTGATCCCGGTCTCCCTGCTGCCGCTGGGCCGCGAGATCGTCCGCACCGACCAGCCGTTCGCGACCCGCTGACCGGGGCGTCGCAGCCGCGCCGTCGCCCGCACGCGCGCGTGCAGGGTCCGCCGGGCCGGCGTCACGCCCCGCGCCGGCCCGCCCGCCACCGCCGCACGCCGTAGGCCGCCACGCCCGCGGCCAGCACGCCCGCGCCGACGGCCACCGCGGCCGCCGGCAGCGCGCACGCCAGCGTGGCGCAGCCCAGGAGGCCCACCGCGGGCACCACGCGGGCGCGCGGGCCCGGCCCGAGCGTCCAGGCCGAGGCGTTGGCGATGGCGTAGTAGACGAGCACACCGAACGACGAGAAGCCGATCGCGCCGCGCACGTCGACCGTCGCGGCCAGCACGGCGACCACCGCGCCCACGGCCAGCTCCGCCCGGTGCGGCACCCGGAACCGCGGGTGGACGGCCGCCAGGGCGCTCGGAAGGTGCCCGTCCCGGGCCATGGCGAGCGTCGTCCGGGAGACCCCGAGGATCAGCGCGAGCAGCGAGCCCAGCGCGGCCACCGCGGCCCCGGCCCGCACCACGGGCACGAGCCCCGGCGCCCCGGCCGCCCGTACGGCGTCGGCCAGCGGCGCCGCGGCCTGCCCGAGCCGGTCCGCACCGAGGACCGTGAGCACGGCGACGATCACGCACGCGTACACCACCAGAGCGATCCCCAACGCCACCGGGATCGCCCGCGGGATCGTGCGCGCCGGGTCGCGCACCTCCTCTCCGAGGGTGGCGATGCGCGCGTACCCGGCGAACGCGAAGAACAGCAGCCCGGCCGCCTGGAGCACCCCGCCGGCCCCCCAGGACAGGCCGGTGTCCAGCCGCCCGGCACCGGCTCGTCCGGAAGCCAGGCACACCACGACCACGGCGGCGAGCACGGCCAGCACGACGGCCACGATCGCTCGCGTCAGCCACGCCGACTTGTGCATCCCGCCGTAGTTCACCGCGGTCAGGGCCACCACGGCCGCCACCGCCACCGCGTGCGCCTGCCCCGGCCACACGTACGCGCCCACGGTGAGCGCCATGGCCGCGCAGGAGGCCGTCTTGCCGACCACGAAGGCCCAGCCGGCGAGATGGCCCCAGAAGGCGCCGAGCCGCTCCCTGCCGTACACGTACGTCCCGCCGGAGGCCGGGTAGCGGGCGGCGAGCCGGGCCGAGGACATGGCGTTGCAATAGGCCACCAGGGCGGCGAGGGCGAGCCCGGGCAGCAGCCCGGACCCGGCCGCGCGCGCGGCCGGCCCCGGAGCGGAGAAGACGCCGGCGCCGACCATCGAACCCAGGCCGACGACCACGGCGTCCCGCACGCCCAGAGTGCGGCGCAGGGCGGCATCGGTACGTGTCATGCGCCGCACCCTAGTGATCCCGGCAACCGGCGGACGGCCCTGGGACGTCCTCTTCATCGACACGGCACGAACACGCGCGCGACGGGCGGCGGGTCCCACGGGAATCCCAGGGAGCCGACAGTGCGGACACAGCGCGGAAGGGCAGGTTCACGGCATGAGCATCATCGGTTGGATCATTCTCGGACTGCTGGCCGGAGCCATCGCCAAGGTCCTGCTGCCGGGACGCGACCCGGGCGGCTTCATCGGGACGACCCTCATCGGCGTCGCGGGCGCGTTCATCGGGGGCTGGATCTCGGCCCGCTGGCTGGACCACCCGATCAGCAAGCACTTCTACGACGGCGCCACCTGGGCCGCGGCCGTCGGAGGCTCTCTGGTGCTGCTGATCGTCTACCGGATCCTGTTCGGCAACTCACGCGACTGACCGCGCGCGCGAGGCGCGGCGGCACGGAGAAAGGGTGGGCACCCGCGGGTGCCCACCCTTGTCGTCTCTGCGCCCGTCACCGGTCCTACCGGTAGTTCACGAACTGCAGCGCGAAGTCGAAGTCCTTGCCCTTGAGGAGGGCGATGACGGTCTGCAGGTCGTCGCGGCTCTTGGAGCTGACGCGCAGCTCGTCGCCCTGGACCTGGGCCTTCACGCCCTTGGGGCCCTCGTCGCGGATGATCTTCGCCACCTTCTTCGCGTTCTCCTGGGAGATGCCCTCCTGGATCGACGCGAAGATCTTGTACTCCTTGCCGGAGAGCTGCGGCTCGCCCGCCTCCAGCGCCTTCAGCGAGATGCCGCGCTTGATGAGCTTCGACTGGAAGACGTCGAGGATGGCGTTCACCCGGTCCTCGGAGTTCGCCTCCATGAGGATCTTCTCACCGGACCACGAGATCGAGGCGCCGACGCCCTTGAAGTCGTAGCGCTGCGAGATCTCCTTGGCGGCCTGGTTGAGGGCGTTGTCGACCTCCTGCCGCTCGACCTTCGAGACGATGTCGAAACTGGAGTCGGCCATGTCCTGTGGCTCCTTGTATCGGGGTGCGTATCGGGTGCGTGCCGGCGTGCGCGGCGGCGACCGCCGGGCCCGGTGGAGCACCGGGCCGCATCCGCCCCAGCCTAGCCATCCCGCGCCCCGCGGGTGGAGATCAATGGGGTGGCGAAGCACCCCTGCGTATCGGGTATTGTTTACGTCGTTGCCGGGGAACACCGCGAAAGTGGGTTCGAAGCGGCAGCAGTACCCGGCGGTGTGCCCGAGCGGCCAAAGGGAGCAGACTGTAAATCTGCCGGCTCAGCCTTCCCAGGTTCGAATCCTGGCGCCGCCACAGGTCCGAAAGGGTCCGTGACCAGCAGCAATGCTGATCACGGACCCTTTCGGCGTTCACTGGCACTGGATCGCCGGTATAGGGGCTTTCTCCCGGTGTGTCTCACCCTGATTCGGGTGATGACCAGTGCGTGTGGGGCAGACGTGGGGCAGCTTTCGCCCCCTCCAGCTGCCGTTCTCGAACGCCTGCTCTATCCGGGCGTTCGCCGTGACGGCGGCGCCGTCCAGGCACTTCGCGTAGCCCCGGAACAGCACGGCCACACTGTGGCCGGCCCGCGCGGCGACCACTTGTGGTTCCACGCCGGAGCTGAGCCACGTGTATACGGCTGCGTGGCGAAGATCATAAGGACGCTTGGCCAACTGCGACGCCTGCTGAGCAGGGGTAAGAGCGCGCATGCGCGCTTCCGCCCAGACCTCGCCGTGTCCGTTGTCCTGGATAAGTCCGCCCCGCTGCGTTCGGAACAGCCGGCCGTCGGGAGCGACGCCGTACGCAGTGATGTGCCACCGCAGCAGGCTGACCAGGTCGGGCGGAATCGGCACCGTGCGGACCGCTTTCCGGGGCCGGTGCTTGAGGCCGCGCCGGTCGTGCGCTTCGCCGCTGTCGGTCCACGCGGACCCCGACCGGGGCCGGGTCTCCCTGAGCCACAGCGTTCCCCAGGCGCGGCGGGGGAGGTCGCAGTCCTCCAGCCGGAGCCCGATGACTTCCGCCGGCCGCGCCGCCGCGTAGTACATGCACCCGAAGAACGCCACCAGACGGCGCCCGCGGGCGCTCTGCGTACGCACGGCATCGAGCAGGGCGAGAGCCTGCCGGGGATCGGGGACAGAGGCGGGGTCCAGCTCCTCCGCCACCTGCTCCGGAGCCTTCCGCGGCACCTGTGGCAGAGGGTTGTCTGTCAGACGGCCGGCGTCGACGGCGTAGTTGAGCGCGTTGTGGAAGATGGCGCGCTTACGGCGGATGGTCGAGGCGGACGCCGTGGTGCCGTCCAGCTTTCGCGTCAGGGCGTCCAGGGCGGCGCGGACCCGCATGCGGTCGGCCAGTGAGGACGTGGGCAACGACTTCCGCTCGAACCAGGCGAGCACCTTGGCCACCTCGTCCGGCGGTTCCTCGTCGCGTCGGCTCACGTTGAATGCCCAGCTGTAGAGCGCCGTGCGCACGGTCCTCGGGTCGGCCATGCCCTTGGTGTCCTTGACGGGAGCCGGCGTGACCGTGGCCATGGCTTCCGCGAGAGTTCGGCGCGTCGATCCGGGGGAGTGCGCCCACTTCATCTCGATGTACTCGCGCGCGTGGCGGTACCGGGAGGCACGTGGCGGGCCGAGAAACTCGGCGGGAGTGCAGCCCCCAGCCCCGTGCCTCCTCCCCGGGCATCAGAAGCAGCAATGGGTCAGATGACCGAGATGCTGTTCAAGGTCGGGGATGCAGGAGCTGCGGGGTACGTGTGGGGCGGGCGCTGCGCCGCACGGCGAAAGGGCAGGCCGTGGCACTCGTGCTGCGCGGACTGTAAATTTGCCGGGCCCAGAGCTGGGCCGTCCTCGGGCCACGCGAGGACGACCCAAGACAACCGCCAACAGCCGGCAATGACCGAGCGGGCGCGACAGGTTGCCACGGCCCGTTGCTGCGTCTGCGCAGCTAGACGGAGGAATCCAGCATCTGCGGGGAGGGGGAGTGCAAGGTGATCAAGGTCTCTGGTAAGGCACGTCTCCGGTGGAACCCAGGCTTCTGGTTCGGCACTTCCATAGTCGCGGGCATAGTGCTCGTCCCTACCTGGTTGTGGGGAGCGTTCTCCGGTGGCCTTGACGTGGCGGAGACTTGCGAGCTCGCTGAGGGGCAACGCTTCGACGCGAGCTACCGGCAGGAGCTAGGGCCGCAGCCGTCGGGTCCGTTCCCGTTGCACAACATGTGCAACGCCTCGTATGACCTCGTTCCAGGCTGGGTGAATCCGATGGTTGCCTGCCTGGCTGTCATCGTCACAGGATCTCTGATCGCAACCGTCGTGACGGGTGTCGTTCAGCTCAGGCGTGTGCTCTCCGAGCGCCGAAGCGGCGAGATGCCAACTGCCTAGCGCTGCGATGTGTTCTCGAAGGCAACGTGGGGCGGGCGTGGGGCCAGCAGCTTCGGGTCGTGGACAAGCCCAGCTCGGAGCAGATGCCCCACGCGGACTGTAAAACTGCCGCGGCGTCATGGCGCCGGCGTCCAGTGGCTGGTGCCCAGGTCAATGCGCATGGCTTCTAGCAGGCTCTGCTGCGAGGCACGGAACCTCTCCCGTCGAGCCTCGCACCCCGGTGTGTTCCAGCGCCTCCCGGATGCGACTTCGTTCCGGTAGGCGAGCAAGGCAGCGAGGGCGGTTCGCGTAGCCTCTCTCACACGAGGACTTGCTATCAGTTCCATCTGATAGCGGCGGGCGTAGACGTCGTGCTCACGGACTGCCATGGCCGCCATGTTCCTGCGAGCGGACGCGCTCCGCGGCCATCGGCTCGCGGCGAAGATCTGTTCTCGTGCGCCGAACAGAGCAGTCAGGAACGCTGCGTAGAGAGCCTCCTGGCGGTCTCTAGCCCGTGCCCGTTCCTCGCGACGCCAGCGCCTGCGGTCGGTGAGGTAGGTAGCGACGACGGCGACCAGGCCGCCGATCACAGCGCTCACTGGTGCCGTCCAGTCCATGCGCCAAGTTTCCGTATCGGACTGCCCGTGCGGTAGAGGACGTCATCCTGTGGTGGGTTCGCCAGCAGCGCTCGCACCGGGATGCGGTGTGCTGGCGGGGCACACCTTGAGACGGCTTCGTTTGGGCAGGCGCGGGGCGGAGAACCGGCTGCGAGGCTGAACAGCAGCTAGGAAGTGTCTTCTGCTCCCGATGTCAGTCAGTGCGTGTCCCCCAGGCGTCCCCCCGGGGGAGAGGATGATCGCTCCGGCTCGTTCCACTCTCGCAGGGCTGCGTCGATCCGGCTGCTTGCCCGCTCGCGGGTGTGATCCAGCACCTTCGCGGCGCGGGCCACATCGTCCGGCGGGGTCTCGTCCCAGCGGTTCCGGTTGTACGCCCACACGTACAGCGCGCGCCGCACCAGCGCGGTGTCGGGCATTCCCGCCTTGGTCCTCACAAGGGCAGGGGTGATGGTGGCCGGCGCGTCGGCGTAGTTCTTCCGCGACTTCGCCGGCGTCAGCGCCCACTAGCGGTCGGCGTACGCACGGCTGTGCTCGTACCACGTGATGAAGCCCTGCTCGGCGCGCAACTCGGAGACGGGCAGGCCCGTTTCCTCGCCATGTGCCCCCCGAGAGCGGCGCTGGGTGAGGAAACAGCAGGTCAGAGCCTCTTGAACCCGTCCCGCTGCAGATGCGCTGCGCTGATCGACTTCTGTGGCGGCGCCTGCAATGGCGCACCGGAAGCGCCAGGAACAAGATGGAGGTGACAGGCCGAGGGCAGATCCGCGCACCGCATGGCCAAGCAGGCGTAACGGTGCCGGCGGGGGCTTGCCCGAGGGCGAACCGGGCCGTTTACTGGGCGGGCTCAGGCTCGTTGCCCATGGAATCCCGTGGCCGGTAACACAGGCGGCATCTGGTGTCGCAGCTGGTTGTGGTGTCTGCTCCTGTGACATCCGTACGGGTGAGAGGAGCCAGGGGATGGACGCGATATCGGCGGGCTTGCTGGCGGCGTTGGCCGGCGGTGCCGGCGGTGAGCTGGGTCGGCAGGTGTGGGCAGGACTGGGCGTGCTGGTGCGTCGACCGTTCCAGCGTGACGAGGACGGCGGGCAGCTCACGGCAACGCGCCCGGGAGAGGCGGAACTGACGCGGCTGGAAGAGCGGCCTGACGATCCGATGCTGGCCCAAGCACTGAGTGCTGCGCTCGCGATGCGGGCGGCGGCGGACATGGACTTCCACGCAGGACTGCAACAGTGGCTCACGCGGGCAACAGAGTTGGTGCACCGTGTGGGCGGAGAGACCCGTAACGAGATCAGCGGCGGGACTTTCCACGGTCCGGTTCTCCAGGGCCGTGACTTTTCCGGGGCGTCGTTCACCACTCGTGCTCAGACCGCGCCGTCGACTCCTCCGGGCGGCGCCGATCCCGGGCAGCGGGACTGAGCAGAATGGCAGCGGTCGGCGGCCAAGGCCCTGTGGCGGAGAACCGGATCAGCGGCGGGGTCTTCCTCGGGACAGTGATCCAGGGACGCACCGTCAACGTGTACCCACCCCAGGTGATCAGCCCCGCGCTGAGCGGCCTGCCCCCGGTCTCAGCCGTCTTCACCGGCCGAGACCGGGAGATCGGTGAACTGCTACGGGTTCTCGAACCAGGAGCAGCGCAGACGGCGCCTGCCTCGCTGGTGACCGGTCTCGGGGGGATCGGCAAGACGGAGCTGGTCGTGCAGACCGCCAGGCGCGCCCTGCAGAAACAGGGCTGGTTCCCCGGCGGCGTCCTGTTCGTGGATATGTTCGGCTACGACCCCGAGCGTCGACTGCCGCCCGAACAGGCTCTGGACGGCCTCCTACGCGCCTTGGGCGTGTCACACGAGCAGATACCGCCGGGCCTGCAAGACCGTTCACGTCTCTTTCGCAGCGCCCTCGCTGCTCTCGCGGGTGCGGGAAGCCGGATCCTGGTCGTGCTCGACAACGTCTCCAGTGCCGACCATGCGCGGCCGCTCCTTCCCGCCGACGGCCTCACTGCCGCCATCCTCACCTCTCGCGACACGCTGGATCTCGGCGCCCGGCTGTTCGATCTGGACGGCGTCGACGAAACATCTGCGATCGACATGCTGGATCGGGCTGTGCGCGAAGCCCGCGGTCCCGGTGATACCCGCGTGCCGGACTCGCCGGACGCCGCCGCCGCCATCGCCCGGTCATGTGGGTGCCTGCCCCTGGCGCTGCGCATTGCCGCCGCCCTCCTGGCGGACTGTCCTGCCCGCCCGTTGTCATCCCTCGCGCAGGCCCTGCAAGCCCAGCATCTGCGCCTGAACAGGCTGCGCAGGCAGGAGCGGTGCGTGCGGAGCGCGTTCGACCTGTCCTACGAGCGCCTCGATCCCCTCCACGCGCGATTGTTCCGGCTGTTGTCGCTCAATGCGGGCCCTGACATATCTACCGGAGCCGCAGCCCGCTTGGTCGCCATCGACCGGCACGAGACCGAGGAGCTGCTGCAGGATCTCGCCCGTACCCATCTCATCGAGCCTGGGCGTAGCTGGGGCCGCTGGCGTCTGCACGATCTGGTGCGCCTGTATGCCGATGAAGCCGGAAAGGTCCACGCCGACGCCGACGACCGCGAGAACGCCCGCACTCGCCTCTACGACTACTACATCTTCCATGCGGCAGCGGCCATCCATACAGGGTGGTCTATGCCCATCAGCCGGGCAGAAGTGTTTGCCCCGCCCAGTGTCACCGACTTCCGGTTCAGCGGCCGTGCGGAGGCTAGGGGGTGGCTGGATGGCGAACGCCCGAACCTGGTGGCCGCGGTCACCGCTTCGCAGGCGGCGGGCTGTGATGATCGGAGAAGAGTGATACTCGCCTGGTTCGGTGGACTGTGTCTCAGCTCGTGGTGGCACTTCGACGACTTGGTCGCCGTCACCGAAACCGTGCTGGCCCTGTCGCAACTCCCGGAAGGGTCGAACGGCCTCGTCGCGAAGACTCTGGCTGCCCTTGGCCGCGAGCTTGAGCACCACGGCACCCATGAACAGCACGACCTGCTGGCTTGTGCTTTCGATGCCCAGGTCAGGGCTCTGGCCATCTTCCGCGAGCACCGCGCGCGCAGATACGAAGCCTGGGCACTGATCAATTTCAGCCGCCTGCTCCATGAAGACGAGCAGCTCCACAAGGCGGCGGGTGAGGCACTGGCTCAGGCCGCAGCATTCTTCCACGAGGCGGGCGATCAACACGGCGTGGAGACTGCGCACTATGTGAGGCGCTGCCTGCGTCTCAGTGACCAGGCCTAGGCAGGGAGCCGCACGAAGCCGTGTTTCCCCAGTTGCCTCCCAGCGGTGAAACTCCAGCGCGACCGACCGGCGGTGCCCGTCCATTCGGCCCTTGCCGATCACCTGCGTGACCACCTGCGGCACCTGCCGGTGAGCGGGAGCGGAGCGGACCGCTCGGCGACGACGGAGGCGGGTGCGGACGCCGCGCGGACGGCCGGGCCCGTGCGCCGGCCTGCGACGACCACCGGGAGCGGTGGCCGCGGCTTGGACATCCGTCCGTAGGTACTCCCCGACACGCGCGCGGGTTGCACGCTCTCGCGAAATGTCTCTGCCAGGTGGTGGTCGGAATCCGCCGGCTCGGCGTGACCGGCGTGACCGGCGTGACCGGTGACCGTGCGGGACTGCGGGTGCGTGGTCGCGTTTCTCTGCTGGACCACTAGAATCGAACGTGTGAACGAAGACCGTCCGCTGACGCGCCTCGACATGCTGCGGTTCGCCCGCCGCGTCGTCGAACGCCAGGCTGCCCGGCAGCTTGCGTTGATGGACCGGTGGATCGCCGACGAGGAGCGTCGGGAGGCCGAGCGGCAGCGCCGTCTCGCCGTCCGGCAGGCAGCTCCGGAATGGGCGATCGAGCGGGGCCTGAACGGCCGCAGCGCGGTCTACGTCCACGTCGGCGGCTGTACGGGCGCCGGCGGGCGGGCGAAGGGCGTCGGCCGGGAGCAGGCGGTACGGGCCCTCACCGACCGAGGCGTCCCCGCGTGCCCGCTGTGCCGGCCGGACACCGCGCTGGGGATTCTCGAATGACCGGCCCGGGTGCGGGCCCGGCCGGTCCGGAAGATGCTGGAGCCATGGCCGGGAAACGTCCCATCGTCGTCCACCTGCCGTCCCCGACCGGCGGTCGCCGAGTGCGGGTGGACGGCGAGATCCTCGGCCTCGCCCACAACGTGCGGGACCTGGTGGAGTTCCTCCGCCGTGCGGGGCTGGAGATCGAACCCGAGGAAGTCGCCGACTCGCCGCTGATCGACTGGCGCGGAGTGGGCCCCGACCGCTGGGAGGCCGAGACCCGGACCTGACCGGCCGCCGCTCCCGCCCGGGCGCCTGCGCGCACACGGCCCGCCCCGGGCACACTGACGGCATGTCCTCCCGACGCAGAACCTGTCCCGTGTGCCGCCGCGAGATCGCCGTCGTCGCGGGCCGCTTCGCACGCCACGACCCGCCCGGCGCGCGGGGGAGCGGCGACCTCGTCTCCTGCGCCGGGTCGCGGCAGCCGGCGGAACTCGGAGCGGCACAGCCGTCCTTGGACGGCTACGCCGTACCGGACTTCCCCGGGCAGCTGCCGCTCTTCTGATCCCTGACGGGCGCCGGTCTGCCGGCTCCTGACGGACCGGCAGCGCGGCGGGCGGGGCGCGGTGCGGGAGCGTCCGACGCCCTGTCAGCGGGCCGGTCCGGGCAGGCGGGTGGTCCGGTTCGACAGGTCAACGACCGGCGGCCCGGCTCGGTTCCCGCCGGCTCAGTTCCCGGCCACCGACTTCACCGCGACCGACACCGGCGTCGAACCGCTGATCAGTTCCAGCGTGAGACCGGCCGTCGCCGGCGTGTCAACCAGCTCCGCGAGGACGGCCGCCACGTCGTCCCGGGGGACCGAGCCGCGCCCCGTGTGCGCCTCCAGCCGGACGAGACCGGTACCGGCGTCGTCCGTCAGCGCGCCCGGGCGCAGGATCGTCCAGTCCAGGGCGTCCTGCCGGGCGACGTACGCGTCGGCCTCGCCCTTGGCGCGCAGGTAGACGTCGAACACGTCGTCCCCCTGGTGCGCGGGATCCGCGGCCATCGAGGACACCACCAGGAAACGGCGCACACGCGCGCGTACGGCGGCGTCCGCGAACAACACCGCGGCGCCCCGGTCCACCGTGTCCTTGCGGGCCGTGCCGCTGCCCGGGCCCGCACCGGCCGCGAAGACCGCCGCGTCCGCGCCCTGCAGATGCGCCGCGACCCCCTCCACCGAGGCGGACTCCAGGTCGAGCAGGACCGGTTCGGCACCCGCCGCCCGAAGATCGTCGCCCTGTCCCGGGTGGCGGATGATGCCCGCCACCTCGTCCCCGCGCGCGGAGAGCAGACGCTCCAGCCGCAGCGCGATCTGACCATGACCACCAGCGATGACAATGCGCATGAATCCGACCGTACGCCCGCAGGACCGCATCCGCCGCACGAGTTAACCGGCGCAGGCAAGGACCCGGCATACCGGGCGCGTGCCTGTGTGGACGCCCTCTCGGTGACGCACCCGTCGTACACCCCGCTTCAGGCGCCCGGAGTGTGCCCCGGGAGCAGGTGCCGGCGTGCGCACGAGCCCGCACGCCCGGCCGCTCCTCCCGTAAGCGATCAGAGCAGCTCCCGCGCCCCGCCCAGCCCAGCCCAGCCCTCAGGACAGCTCTCCGCGCCCCTGCCGCGGCAGCCCCAGTTCCGCTGCCGCCGCCGAGTTGCAGTACTCGCGTACCGCGCTCGTACGGGCCACCACGCGCCCCCGGTGCACCACGATCCGGCTGTACGCCAGGGACAGCGCGCCGGCCAGATGGTCACCGCGTACGGCCAGCAACTCGGCCGGGAAGCCCGCCTCCACGCGGACCTCCGGCAGCCCCAGCACCGCGCGGGAGGACGCGCACACGGCGTCGTAGGCGTCCTCCGGGCGCAGCCCGTGGGCGGAGGCGAGGAGGTAGGCGGCCTCCAAGGGGTCGCCGCGGCCCACGGGGTTCGAGACGTCGCGCAGGGCGCCGCTGCCGGCCGCCACCCGCACCCCGGCCGCGCGCAGCAGCCGTACCGGTGCCGCGCCGCGCCGGTCGGCGCCGCCGCAGCCGCCCTGGGGCAGGCAGACCACCGTCACGCCGGCCGCCGCCAGCTGGTCGGCGACGCGGGCGGCGGCCTCGGCGGGCAGGCGCGCGAGGCCGGCGCACGGTCCGATCGTCACGCCCGGGCGCAGGCCCCCCGCCATGGCCGCGAGCCGGGACAGCCGGGCCGGGTCCGCGGCGTCCGTGTGCAGGTCCACCGGGCAGCCGTGCTCGGAGGCCACCTCCAGGACGGCCTCCACGTAGCCCGTGGGATCGGGGTCCAGGTCGGGGCAGCCGCCCACCACCGAGGCGCCCATCTTCACCGCGTCCCGCAGCACCACCAGCCCGTCGGCGCCGGCCACCCCGGTCAGCAGCCGGGGCATCGCCACCGTCGTCAGCTCCGCCAGCCCCCGCAGCGACCGCCGCGCCTGGAGCACCGCGCCCAGCGCGCCGAGGCCCTGGACGTCCCCCACGCGCACGTGCGCGCGGAGCGCCGTCGCCCCGTGCCCGAGCTGCAGCAGGGCCGCCTCCGTCGCCCGGCGCTGCACGTCCTCGGGGGCGTACGACGCCGGGCCGGGGCGCTCGGCGGACAGCGCGGTGTCGCCGTGGGCGTGCGGTTCGGCCGGGGCCGGCAGCAGCAGGTAGCCGCTCAGGTCCACGCGCGTGACGCCCTTGCGGCCCGGGCCCGGGGTGAGACTGCCGGTCGTACCGACCGCCTCGATGCGCCCTCCGCCCAGCCGTACGTCCACGGTCCGGCCGTCGGTGAGCCGCGCCCCGCAGAGCAGGAGGGCGGCGGGATCAGACGATCCCGAAGGCCCCGACGAGTCCGACGGCGGGTGCGGCTGCGGCTGGCTGTCGGGCATCGCGCTCCAGGGTGGGGCCGGGGGCTCGGGTGGGCTGGCGTGAGGGATCGGGGCCGTGGCCGACCCATGATCACGCAGAGTGAGACGAGCCTAGGGTGGCGAACCGCGCAGGGCGCGCAGGAGCGCAATAGTCGTACCGGCGTGGCCCGCCCCTGGCGGTATGCGGCTCGCCCACGCGCGTGACGGACCGTCGTACCGGTGTGGCCCACCCTCGGCGGTACGCGGGTGTCCGCGCGCGTGACGGACCCCGGACCCGGTGGCGCGCACGTGTACGTGTACGTGTGCGCGCGCAGATCGGCGTCCGGCGGGGACGCGGGGGCCTCCGGGCGCGGCCGGGAAGCCTGCGACGAGGGGTGCGGCCGGCGGCGGGATACGGATTTGGGTGAACGGCGGCAGACCGTGTAATGTCTTCATCGCTCGCCCCAATAGCTCAGTCGGCAGAGCGTCTCCATGGTAAGGAGAAGGTCAACGGTTCGATTCCGTTTTGGGGCTCTGGTGTGAGAGGTTCCCGTCGCGAGGCGGGAATCGATCTCATCAAAGCGGTGTAGCTCAGTCGGTAGAGCAAGCGGCTCATAATCGCTGTGTCACCGGTTCAAGTCCGGTCACCGCTACTGACAGTAGCCGATTGCGGGGTCGGTCCTTCGATCGGCTACTCTTTCTTGCGTTGAATTAGTCCATCCGTTCGTCTTAGGAGCACTCACGTGGCTGCCACCGACGTCCGCCCGAAGATCACGCTGGCCTGCGTGGAGTGCAAGGAGCGGAACTACATCACCAAGAAGAACCGGCGTAACAACCCGGATCGTCTGGAGATGAAGAAGCACTGCCCGCGTTGCAACGCGCACACCGCGCACCGCGAAACGCGATAAATCAGGCTCGTCCGTGAGGCCGTCCCCTTCCGAGGGGGCGGCCTCACGGCGTTTTCCGCGGCCCGGCGCCCACGGCGCCCCACCGGCCCCGTGCGCATTCCATGACCGGTTTCCCGCTAATTTGGGGCCATCACAGCAGAGATCAGGAGGTGCCGGGCCATGGCGCTCGACCAGTCCTTCGTGGGACGGACCTACCCGCCCACCGCGCCCTATGAGGTGGGCCGGGAGAAGATCCGCGAGTTCGCCGAGGCGGTGGGCGAGACCAACCCGGTGTACACGGACCCCGAGGCCGCCAAGGCGTTCGGCCACCCCGATGTGATCGCACCGCCGACCTTCGTGTTCTCCATCACCTTCCGGGCCGCCGGAGAGGTCGTCCAGGACCCGCAGCTCGGGCTGGACTACAGCCGCGTGGTGCACGGCGACCAGAAGTTCGCCTACGCCCGGCCGGTGCGCGCCGGCGACCGGCTGACGGTCACGTCCACGATCGAGGGCATCAAGTCGCTCGCGGGCAACGACATCCTGGACATCCGCGGTGAGGTGCACGACGAGGCCGGCGAGCACGTCGTGACCGCCTGGACCAAGCTCGTGGCCCGCGCGGCCGAGGAGGCGTGAGGACCCGATGACGGCGAAGATCGCGTACGACGACGTCGAGGTCGGCACCGAGCTGCCGGCCCGGACCTTCCCCGTGACCCGCGCCACGCTGGTGCGCTACGCGGGCGCCTCCGGGGACTTCAACCCCATCCACTGGAACGAGAAGTTCGCCAAGGAGGTGGGCCTGCCGGACGTCATCGCGCACGGCATGTTCACCATGGCGGAGGCGATCCGCGTGGTCACCGACTGGACCGGGGACCCGGGCGCGGTCGTGGAGTACGGGGTCCGCTTCACCAGGCCCGTCGTGGTCCCGAACGACGACCAGGGCGCCCTGATCGAGGTCAGCGGCAAGGTGGCGGCCAAGCTGGACGACAACACCGTGCGGGTGGACCTGACGGCCATGAGCGGCGGCCAGAAGGTGCTGGGCATGTCCCGGGCGGTCGTACGGCTCGCCTGACGGCCGTGAGGCGGCGGTAAGGGGCGTCCTCCATGGGGAGGCGCCCCTTACGCGTACCACGCCGGCCGGCGCGCTTGACCAAGTTAGTGATTGAGTACTAACTTACCCGCATGCCCAGGATGAGCGCAGAGGAGCGGCGCGAGAGCGTGATCCAGGCCGCGACCGCCGAGTTCGCACGCGGCGGATACCACGGCACCTCCACGGAGGCGATCGCCAAGCGGGTCGGAGTCTCGCAGCCGTACCTGTTCCGGCTCTTCCCGGGCAAGAAGGCGATCTTCCTCGCGGTGGCCGAACGCTGCGTGGAGGACACCATCCGGACGTTCGAGGAGGCCTCCGAGGGGCTGCGGGGCGAAGAGGCCCTGCATGCCATGGCGAACGCGTACACCAAGGTCATCGCGGAGCGGCCCGAGCGGCTGCTGATGCAGATGCAGATGTACGTCGCCGTGGCGGCGGCCGAGGTGGAGGGCGACCGCGAGTTCGGGGAGAAGGTCCGGGCCGGCTGGATGCGGCTGTGGGACACCGTGCACCTGCCGCTCGGCGCGGACACCAACGAGACCACCGTCTTCATGGCGTACGGCATGCTCATCAACTGCCTGGTCGCCATGGGTTTTCCGCCTGAGCACCGGGTGTGGGAGGGCCTGTACCCGTCGGCCCGCCTGGATGGGCGCCTGGAGAAGTGAAGCGACCGGGGAAGGCGGCGCCTTTTCCTGGCCGCAAAAGTTAGTCATTGATAACTAACTACTGATCACCCACTGGGGGAGCGATGTCACAGGACACAGCAGCACCGGATACCACCACATCCCGCGCGCGGGCGGTGTGGGCACTCGTCATCACCAGCGTCGCCGGCTTCATGGCGGCCCTGGACAACCTCGTCGTCACCACCGCCCTGCCCTCCATCCGCGAGGACCTCGGCGGCGCGCTGGACGACCTGGAGTGGACCGTGAGCGCCTACACGCTCACCTTCGCCGTCCTGCTGATGTTCGGCGCCGCGCTCGGCGACCGCTTCGGCCGCCGCCGGCTCTTCATCGCCGGACTCGCCGTGTTCACCGGCGCCTCCGCCGCCGCGGCCATGGCACCGGGCATCGGCTCCCTGATCGCCGCCCGAGCCGTCCAGGGCGTCGGCGCGGCCGTGATGATGCCGCTCACGCTGACCCTGCTGACCGCGGCCGTACCCGCCGCCCGGCGCGGCACGGTGTACGGCATCTGGGGCGCCGTCAACGGGCTCGCCGTCGCCTCCGGGCCGCTCATCGGCGGCAGCCTCACCGAGCACGTCTCCTGGCACTGGATCTTCTGGCTGAACGTCCCGCTCGGTCTCGCCGCGCTGCCGCTCGCCCGGCTGCGCCTCGCCGAGTCCTACGGCGCCGGCGCCCGGCTCGACATACCCGGCACGCTGCTGGCCAGCGGCGGGCTCTTCGGGATCGTGTACGGCCTGGTCCGCGGCCCCGCCGACGGCTGGACCGACCCCGTGGTGCTCACCGCGCTGACCGCGGGCGGAGCGCTGCTGGCGGGCTTCGTCGGCTACAGCTCCCGCGCGGCCGCCCCGATGCTGCCGATGCGGCTGTTCCGCTCCCGGGCCTTCTCCGGCATCAACGCGGCCAGCCTGCTGATGTTCGTCGGCATGTTCGGCTCGATCTTCCTGCTCAGCCAGTACATGCAGGGCGTCCTCGGCTACTCGCCCACCGAGGCGGGGCTGCGGATGCTGCCGTGGACCGGCATGCCGATGCTCGTGGCGCCCGTCGCCGGGATCCTCTCCGACCGGATCGGCGGCCGACCGGTCGTCGCCGCGGGCCTGTTCCTGCAGGCGGCCGGCCTCGGCTACATGGCCTGGGTGGCCACCGCCGACGCCTCCTACGCCGTGCAGCTGCCCGCCCTGATCATCAGCGGGATCGGCATGGCCCTGTACTTCGCACCGGCCGCCAACCTGGTCATGTCCAGCGTCCGCCCGCAGGAACAGGGCATCGCCTCCGGCGCGAACAACGCGCTGCGCGAGGTGGGCGGTGCGCTCGGCATCGCGGTCATGTCGTCGATCTTCTCGGCACAGGGCGGCTACGAGTCCGCTCAGAGCTTCGTCGACGGGCTGCGGCCGGCCCTGGTCACCGGCTCGGCGGTGGTCGCCCTCGCCGCGGTCGCGGCCCTGGCGATTCCCGCCCGCCGCGGCGCCGGGCACCCCGCCGCGGCGGCGGAGCAGGGCCTCGCGCCGGTCCTCGAAACCTCCTCCCGCTGATCCCGCCCCGGCAGACCTGCCACAGCCGGCCGCCGGCACCGCACACGCGCGCGTGGACCGTCGATTCCTCCGACGGTCCACCCGCGCGTGCGTGCTTTTCTCGGCGAGTCGGCGAGTCGGCGAGTCAGCGCCTGTGCGCGTCTGCGCGGCTCACGCGTCGACGCCCGGCCGGTGCGGCCCGGCTCGTGCGGGCGCGGGGCTGTCGGAGGCGTCTCGTAGTCTTGGGCGCGTGCAGGTACTCCACGACGCCCCCCTTGCCCCGCTGACCACCTTCCGGCTGGGCGGCCCCGCGACCCGGCTGGTGACCGCCACGACCGACGCCGAGGTGATCGCCGCCGTCCGCGAGGCCGACGACAGCGGTACGCCGTTGCTGGTCATCGGCGGGGGATCGAACCTGGTCATCGGCGACAAGGGCTTCGACGGCACCGCCCTGCGCATCGCCACGCGCGGGGTGGAACTGCGCGGCGCGGCCCTGGAGCTGGCGGCCGGCGAGGTGTGGACCGACGCCGTCGCCCGCACCGTGGAGGCCGGGCTCGCCGGGATCGAGTGCCTGGCCGGCATCCCCGGATCCGCGGGCGCCACGCCGATCCAGAACGTCGGCGCCTACGGCCAGGAGGTCTCCTCGACGATCACGGAGGTGATCGCGTACGACCGGCGGGCCGGCGAGACCGTCACGCTGACGAACGAGGAGTGCGCCTTCTCGTACCGGCACAGCCGCTTCAAGGCCGACCCCGAGCGCTACGTCGTGCTCCGGGTCCGCTTCGAGCTGGAGGACGCGGGCGGGCTGTCCGCGCCGGTCAAGTACGCCGAGGCGGCCCGCGCGCTGGGTGTGGAGCCCGGCGACCGGGTGCCGCTGGCCGACGCGCGCGAGACCGTGCTGAAGCTGCGGGCCGGCAAGGGCATGGTGCTGGACGCCGAGGACCACGACACCTGGTCGGCCGGGTCCTTCTTCACCAACCCGATCCTCACCGAGGAGCAGTTCGCCGCGTTCCACGCGCGTGTGCGCGAGCGGCTGGGCGACGGCGTCGAGCCGCCCGCCTACCCGGCGGGGGAGGGCCGCAGGAAGACCTCCGCGGCCTGGCTGATCGACAAGGCGGGCTTCACCAAGGGCTACGGCAGCGGCCCCGCCCGTATCTCCACCAAGCACACCCTCGCCCTCACCAACCGGGGCGGCGCCACCACCGAGGACCTGCTGGACCTGGCCCGCGAGGTGGTCGCCGGGGTCCGCGAGGCCTTCGGGATCACGCTGGTCAACGAGCCGGTGACGGTGGGCGTGAGCCTCCGGCCGTAGCACGGGCCGGCCCGCCGGCCCGGCCCGCGGCCGGCCGGGCGGGCGGCCTGCTCAGTAGGCCACCCCGACCCCCTGCTTCACGGTCTCCCCGGCGTCGATCACCGACAGCGGCGAACGCCCGCCCGTGGACGCGTTCGCAACCCGGCTCGTCAGGACCCTGCTGGGCGGAATCTCCGTGGCCGGCCGGCCCTGAGGGCCGCCACCGCGCGGCCGGGGGCCGTTCAGGCCGGCGGGCGGGCCAGCCAGTCGTCCACGCCGGCCAGCAGCCGCGCCTTGGCCTCCTCCGGGGCGGCCGAACCGCGCACCGACTGCCGGGCCAGCTCCGCCAGCTCGGCGTCCGTGAAGCCGTGCGCGCTGCGGGCGATCTCGTACTGGGCGGCCAGCCGGGAGCCGAACAGCAGCGGGTCGTCGGCGCCGAGGGCCATCGGGACGCCCGCCTCGAAGAGCGTGCGCAGCGGGACGTCCTCCGGCTTCTCGTACACACCGAGCGCCACGTTCGAGGCCGGGCACACCTCGCAGGTCACACCCCGGTCGGCCAGCCGCCGCAGCAGCCGCGGGTCCTCGGCCGCGCGCACCCCGTGCCCGATCCGCGTGGCGTGCAGGTCGTCCAGGCAGTCCCGGACCGACGCCGGGCCGGTCAGCTCGCCGCCGTGCGGTGCCGACAGCAGACCGCCCTCCCGCGCGATGTGGAACGCCCGGTCGAAGTCGCGGGCCATGCCCCGCCGCTCGTCGTTGGAGAGCCCGAAGCCGACCACACCCCGGTCCGCGTACCGCACCGCCAGCCGGGCCAGCGTGCGCGCGTCCAGCGGGTGCTTCATCCGGTTCGCGGCGACCAGCACCCGCATGCCGAGACCGGTCTCCCGGGACGTCGTCTCCACCGCGTCCAGGATGATCTCCAGGGCTGGGATCAGACCGCCCAGCCGGGGCGCGTACGACGTCGGGTCGACCTGGATCTCCAGCCAGCCCGAGCCGTCCCTCAGGTCCTCCTCGGCGGCCTCCCGGACCAGGCGCCGGATGTCCTCCGGTTCGCGCAGGCAGGAGCGGGCCGCGTCGTACAGCCGCTGGAAGCGGAACCAGCCCCGTTCGTCCGTGGCCCGCAGTCTCGGCGGTTCCCCGCTGGTCAGGGCCTCCGTCAGCGCGTCGGGCAGACGGACGCCGTGCTTGTCGGCCAGTTCCAGGACCGTCGCCGGCCGCATCGAGCCGGTGAAGTGCAGGTGCAGATGGGCTTTCGGCAGCTCAGAGAGATCACGTACACGCTCCATTCCCAGATCCTGCCGTACGCCACCGCCGTCCCGGTAGCCGTTTCCCCTTACGTGGTCTTGCCCGCACACAGGAGCGGGCCGTCTCCCCGGGGGAAACGGCCCGCACGCGCGCGTGGACGCCGGGAACTAGTCCCGCGCCTCCGCCAGCAGCTTCTGCATCCGGCTCACGCCCTCGACGAGGTCCTCGTCGCCGAGCGCGTACGACAGCCGCAGGTAGCCCGGCGTGCCGAAGGCCTCGCCCGGGACGACCGCGACCTCGGCCTCCTCCAGGATCAGCGCGGCCAGCTCCACGGTGTCCTGCGGGCGCCTGCCGCGGATCTCCTTGCCGAGCAGCGCCTTCACCGAGGGGTAGGCGTAGAAGGCGCCCTCGGGCTCCGGGCAGACCACGCCGTCGATCTCGTTGAGCATGCGCACGATGGTCTTGCGGCGCCGGTCGAAGGCCTCGCGCATCGTCGCCACGGCCTCCAGGCCGCCGGAGACGGCGGCCAGCGCGGCCACCTGGGCGACGTTGGAGACGTTCGACGTGGCGTGCGACTGGAGGTTGGTCGCGGCCTTGACGACGTCCTTCGGGCCGATGACCCAGCCCACCCGCCAGCCGGTCATGGCGTACGTCTTCGCCACACCGTTGACCACGATGCACTTGTCCCGCAGCTCGGGCAGCAGCGCCGGCAGGGACACCGAGACGGCGTCGCCGTAGACGAGGTGCTCGTAGATCTCGTCGGTGAGCACCCACAGGCCGTGCTCGACGGCCCAGCGGCCGATCGCCTCGGTCTCGGCCTCGGAGTACACCGCGCCGGTCGGGTTGGACGGGGAGACGAAGAGGACGACCTTCGTCTTCTCCGTGCGGGCCGCCTCCAGCTGCTCCACCGAGACCCGGTAGCCGGTCGTCTCGTCGGCGACGACCTCGACCGGGACACCGCCGGCCAGACGGATCGACTCCGGGTACGTCGTCCAGTACGGCGCCGGGACGATGACCTCGTCGCCCGGGTCGAGGATCGCGGCGAAGGCCTCGTAGATGGCCTGCTTGCCGCCGTTGGTGACGAGGATCTGGGAGACGTCCGGCTCCCAGCCGGAGTCGCGCAGCGTCTTCGCGGCGATGGCGGCCTTCAGCTCGGGCAGGCCGCCGGCCGGGGTGTAGCGGTGGTACTTGGGGTTCTTGCAGGCCTCGACGGCCGCCTCGACGATGTAGTCCGGGGTCGGGAAGTCGGGCTCACCGGCGCCGAAGCCGATCACCGGACGCCCGGCGGCCTTCAGGGCCTTGGCCTTGGCGTCCACGGCGAGGGTGGCGGACTCGGAGATCGCGCCGACTCGGGCGGAGACCCGGCGCTCGGTGGGAGGGGTTGCAGCGCTCATGCGGCCCATCGTTCCAGACCGCAAATGCGCCCGGCACACTGGTTTCACAGACTGAACAGGAAGGGTCGAGGCGTGAACAGGGGTCCGAATCCGGCCCCCGGCCAGGACGATCTTTGGCCACACGGTCCCGGACGGCCGCTTTCTGTTCGACGCCGGGGCGAGGACCACGTACACTCTCACCTCGTTGGCCTTCAGCAGCCGCGGCCGGGCCGGTGCACACCGAGCACCCGGTCGGATGCGGTACGTTGGGGGACACACAAAGGGTCGTAGCTCAATTGGTAGAGCACCGGTCTCCAAAACCGGCGGTTGGGGGTTCAAGTCCCTCCGGCCCTGCTACACACACCGCCAGGATGTGTGCGCATGTACGTACAGCAATGCACCGCCGTGCGGCTCAGAAACCGGGCGCGGCACGGCCACGACCCGGGACCAGGTGAGGACTATGACGGACGCCGTGGGCTCCATCGACACGCCTGATGCCCAGGACGAGGTGCCCGAGTCCAAGAAGGTCCGCAAGGGCGGCAAGCGTGCCAAGAAGGGCCCGCTCAAGCGCCTGGCCACCTTCTACCGCCAGATCATCGCGGAACTCCGCAAGGTCGTCTGGCCGACGCGCAACCAGCTGACCTCGTACACCACCGTGGTGATCTTCTTCGTCGTCATCATGATCGCCCTGGTGACCGTGATTGACTATGGGCTCAACCACGCGGCCAAGTACGTCTTCGGCTGAGCCAAGAGCGAAGGGCGCCGTGGCACCGGCGCCCGTTTTCGCATGTTCCACCCCTATGTATCCAGGAAGAAGCAGCCATCGTGTCTGACCCGAACCTGAACGACGACGCCACCGAGCCCCGCGGGCTGGCTGCCGAGACGGTGGATGACGAGCTCGACATCGTCGAGGGCGCGGACGAGCAGGACGAGTTCGAGGCTGCCGAGGCCGAGGCGGGTGAGCCGGCCGAGGAGGCCGCCCTGCACGTCGAGGACGCCGAGGACGAGGACGAAGAGGCCGACGAGGACGCCGCCGAGGCCGACGAGGACGGCGAGGAGGCCGCCGAGGAGGAGCCGGCCGCCCCGGTGGACCCGGTCCAGGCCCTGCGCGAGGAACTGCGGACCCTGCCCGGCGAGTGGTACGTCATCCACACCTACGCCGGCTACGAGAACCGCGTGAAGACCAACCTGGAGCAGCGCGCCGTCTCGCTGAACGTCGAGGACTACATCTTCCAGGCCGAGGTGCCGCAGGAAGAGGTCGTCCAGATCAAGAACGGCGACCGCAAGACGATCAAGCAGAACAAGCTGCCGGGTTACGTCCTGGTCCGCATGGACCTGACCAACGAGTCCTGGGGCGTCGTCCGCAACACCCCGGGTGTCACCGGCTTCGTCGGCAACGCCTACGACCCGTACCCGCTGACCCTGGACGAGATCGTCAAGATGCTCGCCCCGGAGGCCGAGGAGAAGGCCGCCCGCGAGGCCGCCGAGGCCGAGGGCAAGCCCGCCCCGCAGCGCAAGGTCGAGGTCCAGGTCCTGGACTTCGAGGTCGGCGACTCGGTCACCGTCACCGACGGCCCGTTCGCCACGCTCCAGGCGACCATCAACGAGATCAACCCCGACTCCAAGAAGGTCAAGGGCCTGGTCGAGATCTTCGGCCGCGAGACCCCGGTCGAGCTGTCCTTCGACCAGATCCAGAAGAACTGATCACTTCCGCCGAGAGCGCCCCGCCGGTCAGCACCGGGCCGGGGCGCTCTCGCCGTGTACGGCCCGCCGCGCTCGGCGCCGGGGCCGCGCTGGTGCTGCTGGCGGCGGTGTACGCCCTGTGTCTCCCGGCGGCCCGGCTGCGGAGCGAACTGCGGGACGCGGAGCCGGCCACGGCCACCTTCCACGGCGGTACGTGCGTCCTCGGCCGGTGCGGTGTCACCTTCCCGCTCGCGGGCGAGGAGGTGACGGCCGCCCTCCCGCTCGGCACGCGCGCGCGTGGGCACGCCGAAGGTGACACCGTGGAGGTACGGCACGCGCCCGGGGACCCGCGGCGAGTCGTGCTGGCCGAGGACACCGGGCGCGGGACCGTGGCCGCGCTGCTCGCCGTACCGGGCGCGGCGACCCTGATCACCCTGTGGGCCGCGGGCGCGTACCTGCGCGACCGACGGTCCAGAGGTCCCGCGCAGGCCGTCTGACCAGGGCGATTACATGTCTGGTGGGAACAGCGGCTATCGTGGTGCGGTATGCCATCTGTGTGATCTTGCCCCCATGGGTGCAGGTCCAAGGCACGGATGGCAATCAACCTCTCAGTAAGGACCCGGAGAGAGCATGCCTCCCAAGAAGAAGAAGGTCACGGGGCTCATCAAGCTCCAGATCCAGGCCGGCGCCGCCAACCCGGCTCCGCCGGTCGGCCCGGCGCTGGGTCAGCACGGCGTCAACATCATGGAGTTCTGCAAGGCCTACAACGCCGCGACCGAGTCGCAGCGCGGTTGGGTCATCCCGGTGGAGATCACGGTCTACGAGGACCGTTCCTTCACCTTCATCACCAAGACGCCGCCGGCCGCGAAGATGATTCTCAAGGCCGCGGGCATCGAGAAGGGCTCCGGCGAGCCGCACAAGACCAAGGTCGCCAAGATCACCGAGGCGCAGGTCCGCGAGATCGCCCAGACCAAGATGCCCGACCTGAACGCGAACGACCTGGACGCCGCCGCGAAGATCATCGCCGGTACCGCGCGTTCCATGGGCGTCACGGTCGAGGGCTGAACCCCACCTCCGTAAGTCATGCGGCTGCCAGGGATACGCAGCCGCACGTGGCAGGGCCTGCTCGGCCCAGTGACCACGACTCCTTTCAGAACACACAGGAGCAGTTGTGAGCAAGCGCAGCAAGGCTCTCCGCGCTGCGGACGCCAAGGTCGACCGGGAGAAGCTGTACGCCCCGCTCGAGGCCGTCCGTCTCGCCAAGGAGACCTCCACGACCAAGTTCGACTCCACCGTCGAGGTCGCCTTCCGTCTGGGTGTCGACCCGCGCAAGGCCGACCAGATGGTCCGTGGCACCGTGAACCTTCCGCACGGCACCGGTAAGACCGCCCGGGTCCTGGTCTTCGCGACCGGCGACCGTGCCGAGGCCGCGCGTGCCGCGGGCGCCGACATCGTCGGCGCCGACGAGCTGATCGACGAGGTGGCGAAGGGCCGTCTGGACTTCGACGCCGTCGTCGCCACCCCGGACCTCATGGGCAAGGTCGGCCGCCTCGGCCGCGTCCTCGGCCCGCGTGGTCTGATGCCGAACCCGAAGACCGGCACCGTCACCCCCGACGTCGCCAAGGCCGTCACCGAGATCAAGGGCGGCAAGATCGAGTTCCGCGTCGACAAGCACTCGAACCTGCACTTCATCATCGGCAAGGCGTCCTTCGACGACGCCAAGCTGGTGGAGAACTACGGCGCCGCGCTGGAGGAGATCCTCCGTCTGAAGCCGTCCGCCGCCAAGGGTCGCTACATCAAGAAGGCCGCGGTCAGCACCACCATGGGCCCCGGCATCCCGGTCGACCCGAACCGCACCCGCAACCTCCTCGTCGAGGAGGACCCGGCCGCCGTCTGAGCCTGAGGCTCGGAGCGGGCAGCCGCGTCACGGACGCGTAAAAAGGGCGGGCCCTGGAACCTGATCGGTTCCGGGCCCGTCCTTTTTCCGTACGACCTTTCGGACGACTGTCAGTGGCCTGGGTTACGGTGCAGGCACGGGACACGCAATTGGGGTGGGATGAGATGAACAGCACTACCGTGCGCAAGGCGGGCCTTTCCATAGCGGTCGTTGCCGCACTGACCGGGGTGGCCGCTTGCGGCTCCTCCGACTCCGGCAAGGACGGCGGCAAGGCGGCCGGCAAGACGGTGACGCACGTCAGCCCCATCGCGGCCCTGCGCTCCGCCGAGAAGTCCACCGACAAGGCCGACTCGGCCCGGGTGCGCTCCACCACCTCCGTCGGCGACCTCATGTCGATGACCGCGAACGGCGCCCTCACCTGGGGCGACGGCCTCAAGGGCAACCTCACCATCACGTACACCGGCGGCCAGATGGCCGAGATGATGAAGAAGGCCGGCACCGCGTCGATGGAGGCCCGGTACCTGCCGGACGCCTACTACGCGCACATGAGCGACACCTTCGCCCGGCAGGCGGGCGGCGGCAAGCACTGGGTCAAGTACTCCTACGCCGACCTCGCCAAGCTCGGCGGCGCGTCCGGCTCGTACATGAAGGACCAGATCCAGAACGCCACGCCGAACCAGTCCGTGAAGCTGCTGCTGGCCTCCGGCGACGTCAAGAAGGTCGGCGAGGAGACGGTCTCCGGCGTGCACACCACGCGCTACTCCGGCACGGTGAACGTCGCCGACCTGGCCGGCAAGACCAGCAACCTGAGCGCCGAGCAGCTCTCCGCGCTGAAGAAGCAGCTCACCCAGGCCGGCGTCACCACCGAGACCGTGGACGTCTGGATCAACGACCAGGACCTGCTGGTCAAGAAGTCCGAGAAGGCGAACACGTCCAACGGCGCCATGACCAGCACGACGTACTACACCGACTACGGCACGAAGGTCGCCGCCGAGGCGCCGCCGGCGAGCGACACCAAGGACTTCGCCGACATGATGAAGTCCGGCGGCCTCGCGTCCGGCGGCACGGGCACCAGCTCCTGACGTTCCAGGGGGAAGCGCCGTGGAGCCCGGCTACGGCCTGGAGCGGCCCGAGGGCCCCCGGCCGGGCTCGGCGGCGGTGAGCGGCCGGGTGCGCCGCCCGGGCCGCCACAGGGCGCCGTACGACTGCGGGCAGCGGCCCGCAGTCGCCCCCGGTGCAGTGGGCCCGCAGCCGTACCCCGTGCATGCAGCGGCCCACAGCCGGGCCCGTTGTAGCGGGTCCGCAGCCGGGCCCACTGCCGTGAAACGGGTCGATTTGCTCGCGGGAGCCCCCGTCCCGTAGTCTCTTGCCGAAGCCAAAGACCGCTGGTCGTTGCCGTGCTCTCGAACGAGGGTGCGGTGGCCGAAGGATCCGCTGAAAAGTGGGCGACCCGCGCAGGTGACTGTGGAAGAACTCCCGGAGTGCGCGCGCCGAGCGCGTGTGCGGCCGGTCGAGTCCGCCCCGTGCGCCTGCGCCGGGGCGTTTCGTTTTACCCAGTCCTCCTTCGGGTCCGCGCGGTCCGAATCACCCGGAAGGAGGCCGAGGCTCTATGGCGAGGCCCGACAAGGCTGCCGCGGTTGCGGAGCTGACGGACAAGTTCCGCAGCTCCAACGCCGCCGTGCTGACCGAGTACCGCGGTCTCACCGTGGCGCAGCTCAAGACGCTGCGCCGGTCGCTCGGTGAGAACGCCCAGTACGCCGTGGTGAAGAACACGCTGACCAAGATTGCGGCCAAGGAGGCCGGGATCACGCTGGAGGACCAGCTCTTCGCTGGCCCGACGGCCGTCGCCTTCGTCACCGGTGACCCGGTGGAGTCGGCGAAGGGTCTGCGTGACTTCGCCAAGGACAACCCCAATCTCGTCATCAAGGGCGGTGTCCTGGAGGGCAAGGCCCTCTCCGCCGACGAGATCAAGAAGCTTGCGGACCTTGAGTCCCGCGAGGTTCTGCTCAGCAAGCTGGCCGGTGCCTTCAAGGCGAAGCAGTCCCAGGCTGCCTCCGTCTTCCAGGCTCTGCCGTCGAAGCTCGTCCGCACCGTGGACGCGCTGCGCGCCAAGCAGGCCGAGCAGGGCGGTGCCGAGTAATTCGGCTCGCTTTCTGACCCGCACCAACGGCGCGGGTCGCAGCGGGCCGACGTACGCCCGCCTTACCCAGTACATCCGGCACCTGCCGATTTGAGTGGAAGGACCGCCATCATGGCGAAGCTCAGCCAGGAAGACCTGCTCGCCCAGTTCGAGGAGATGACCCTCATCGAGCTCTCCGAGTTCGTGAAGGCCTTCGAGGAGAAGTTCGACGTCACCGCCGCCGCTGCCGCGCCGGTCGTCGTCGCCGGTGGTGCCGCTGGTGGCGCCGCCGCCGAGGCCGAGGAGGAGAAGGACGAGTTCGACGTCATCCTCACCGGCGCCGGCGAGAAGAAGATCCAGGTCATCAAGGTCGTGCGTGAGCTGACCTCGCTGGGTCTGAAGGAGGCCAAGGACCTCGTCGACGGCACCCCGAAGCCGGTCCTGGAGAAGGTCAACAAGGAGCAGGCCGACAAGGCCGCCGAGGCCCTCAAGGGCGCCGGCGCCTCGGTCGAGGTCAAGTAAGACCTTCGCGACCGCAGGAACGGCCCGCTAGGGCTGTAACGCGAACGCACCGAAGGGCGATCATCCATCCGGGTGGTCGCCCTTCGGCGTTCCCCGGGGTCCGGCTGGGCCGCCTTGCACCTCTGTTCGTGAGGGGTAAGGTGATCTTCGTCGTGTCTGACGAAACTCCGGTTCCGGCAAGGAACCCTTGACGAACCGCACGCAGCGCGCAATTCTCAGGACGCGTCGTCACAAGGATCCGAATCCGAGGCATGGATCGACGACGAAGAGGGCAGTATCAACGTGCGTTGAGGGCAGGTATGCCGAGGGCGTTGAAGAGGGCGTTGAGGGCAACGAGGGTCTTTGAGAACCCGCACTGGACATCAGTGTGCCAAGTGGCTACACTGACCCTTTGCGCTGCCTGTTAGCTGTCCCCTGCCCGTCACCAGGGGTCTGCCCTCACTTGAGCACAGTCGACCGAAGCCCCCCTGACCTGGGGTCTCCGTCTCTGTGTACGGGAGAGGGACCGGTACGCGCGTAGTGAGTCCGAGCCCTCGGAAGGACCCCCTCTTGGCCGCCTCGCGCACTGCCTCGACCGCGAATACGAACAACGGCGCCAGCACCGCCCCGCTGCGCATCTCCTTTGCAAAGATCAAGGAGCCCCTCGAGGTTCCGAACCTGCTCGCGCTGCAGACCGAGAGCTTTGACTGGCTGCTCGGCAACACCGCTTGGCAGAGTCGGGTCGAGGAGGCCCTTGAGAACGGTCAGGACGTCCCCACCAAGTCCGGTCTGGAGGAGATCTTCGAGGAGATCTCGCCGATCGAGGACTTCTCCGGGTCGATGTCCCTGACCTTCCGGGACCACCGCTTCGAGCCGCCGAAGAACTCCATCGACGAGTGCAAGGAGCGCGACTTCACGTACGCCGCCCCGCTCTTCGTCACCGCCGAGTTCACCAACAACGAGACCGGTGAGATCAAGTCCCAGACGGTCTTCATGGGCGACTTCCCGCTCATGACGAACAAGGGCACCTTTGTCATCAACGGCACCGAGCGTGTCGTGGTGTCTCAGCTGGTCCGTTCCCCCGGTGTCTACTTCGATTCCTCGATCGACAAGACGTCCGACAAGGACATCTTCTCCGCCAAGATCATCCCGTCCCGGGGTGCCTGGCTGGAGATGGAGATCGACAAGCGCGACATGGTCGGTGTCCGTATCGACCGCAAGCGCAAGCAGTCGGTCACCGTGCTGCTGAAGGCGCTCGGCTGGACGACCGAGCAGATCCTTGAGGAGTTCGGCGACTACGAGTCGATGCGCGCCACCCTGGAGAAGGACCACACCCAGGGCCAGGACGACGCGCTGCTCGACATCTACCGCAAGCTGCGTCCGGGCGAGCCCCCCACGCGTGAGGCCGCGCAGACGCTGCTGGAGAACCTTTACTTCAACCCCAAGCGCTACGACCTCGCCAAGGTCGGCCGCTACAAGGTCAACAAGAAGCTGGGTACGGACACCCCGCTGGACGCGGGCATCCTGACCGTCGAGGACATCATCTCGACGATCAAGTACCTGGTGAAGCTGCACGCCGGCGAGACCGAGACGACCGGTGACAACGGCGACACGGTCGTCGTCGAGACCGACGACATCGACCACTTCGGCAACCGTCGTCTGCGCAGCGTCGGCGAGCTCATCCAGAACCAGGTCCGTACGGGTCTGGCGCGTATGGAGCGTGTCGTCCGCGAGCGCATGACGACCCAGGACGTCGAGGCGATCACGCCGCAGACCCTGATCAACATCCGGCCGGTCGTCGCCTCCATCAAGGAGTTCTTCGGCACCAGCCAGCTGTCGCAGTTCATGGACCAGAACAACCCGCTGTCGGGTCTCACCCACAAGCGCCGCCTGTCGGCTCTTGGCCCGGGTGGTCTCTCCCGTGAGCGGGCCGGCTTCGAGGTCCGTGACGTGCACCCGTCGCACTACGGCCGTATGTGCCCGATCGAGACGCCGGAAGGCCCGAACATCGGTCTGATCGGCTCGCTCGCCTCCTACGGCCGGGTCAACGCGTTCGGCTTCGTCGAGACCCCGTACCGCAAGGTCATCGACGGCCAGGTCACCGACGAGGTGGACTACCTGACCGCCGACGAGGAGGACCGCTTCGTCATCGCGCAGGCCAACGCGCCGCTGACGGACGACCTCCGGTTCGAGGAGAGCCGCGTGCTCGTCCGCCGCCGTGGCGGCGAGGTCGACTACGTCGGCCCCGAGGACGTGGACTACATGGACGTCTCGCCGCGCCAGATGGTGTCGGTCGCGACCGCCATGATCCCCTTCCTTGAGCACGACGACGCCAACCGTGCCCTCATGGGCGCGAACATGATGCGCCAGGCCGTTCCGCTGATTAAGTCGGAGGCCCCGCTCGTCGGTACCGGCATGGAGTACCGCTCCGCCGTCGACGCCGGCGACGTCGTCAAGGCCGAGAAGGCCGGTGTGGTCCAGGAGGTCTCCGCGGACTACATCACCACCGCCAACGACGACGGCACCTACATCACGTACCGCCTGGCCAAGTTCGCCCGCTCCAACCAGGGCACCTCGGTCAACCAGAAGGTCATCGTCAACGAGGGCGACCACGTCATCGAGGGCCAGGTCCTCGCCGACGGCCCGGCCACCCAGAACGGCGAGATGGCCCTCGGCAAGAACCTGCTCGTGGCGTTCATGCCGTGGGAGGGTCACAACTACGAGGACGCGATCATCCTGTCGCAGCGCCTCGTGCAGGACGACGTCCTCTCCTCGATCCACATCGAGGAGCACGAGGTCGACGCCCGTGACACCAAGCTCGGCCCCGAGGAGATCACCCGGGACATCCCGAACGTCTCCGAGGAGGTCCTCGCCGACCTCGACGAGCGCGGCATCATCCGTATCGGTGCCGAGGTCGTCGCCGGCGACATCCTCGTCGGCAAGGTCACGCCCAAGGGTGAGACCGAGCTGACCCCGGAGGAGCGCCTGCTCCGCGCGATCTTCGGTGAGAAGGCGCGCGAGGTGCGCGACACCTCGCTGAAGGTGCCGCACGGTGAGATCGGCAAGGTCATCGGCGTTCGCGTCTTCGACCGCGAAGAGGGCGACGAGCTGCCGCCGGGCGTGAACCAGCTGGTCCGCGTCTACGTCGCGCAGAAGCGCAAGATCACCGATGGTGACAAGCTCGCCGGCCGGCACGGCAACAAGGGTGTCATCTCCAAGATCCTGCCGATCGAGGACATGCCGTTCCTGGAGGACGGCACCCCGGTCGACATCATCCTGAACCCGCTGGGTGTGCCGTCCCGAATGAACCCGGGACAGGTCCTGGAGATCCACCTCGGCTGGCTCGCCAGCCGCGGCTGGGACGTCTCCGGCCTCGCCGACGAGTGGGCCCAGCGCCTGCAGGTCATCGGCGCCGACCAGGTCGCCCCCGGCACCAACGTCGCCACCCCGGTGTTCGACGGTGCGCGGGAGGACGAGCTGGCGGGTCTGCTGCAGCACACCATCCCGAACCGGGACGGCGAGCGCATGGTGCTCCCGACCGGTAAGGCGCGGCTGTTCGACGGCCGTAGCGGTGAGCCGTTCCCGGACCCGATCTCGGTCGGCTACATGTACATCCTGAAGCTGCACCACCTGGTCGACGACAAGCTGCACGCCCGGTCGACCGGCCCGTACTCGATGATCACCCAGCAGCCGCTGGGTGGTAAGGCCCAGTTCGGTGGCCAGCGGTTCGGTGAGATGGAGGTGTGGGCCCTTGAGGCCTACGGCGCCGCGTACGCCCTCCAGGAGCTGCTGACCATCAAGTCCGACGACGTCACCGGCCGTGTGAAGGTCTACGAGGCCATCGTCAAGGGCGAGAACATCCCCGAGCCTGGCATCCCCGAGTCCTTCAAGGTGCTCATCAAGGAGATGCAGTCGCTCTGCCTGAACGTGGAGGTGCTGTCCAGCGACGGTATGTCCATCGAGATGCGCGACACCGACGAGGACGTCTTCCGCGCTGCGGAGGAGCTCGGCATCGACCTGTCCCGGCGCGAGCCGAGCAGCGTCGAAGAGGTCTGACGGGAGTCCGGCGGGGCCCTCACCCACAGGGCCCCGCCGACCCCCAGGCCCCCGTATCAGACCAAAGACTTTCGACCCTGAGAGGGATTGACGCATAGTGCTCGACGTCAACTTCTTCGACGAGCTCCGGATCGGCCTGGCCACCGCTGACGACATCCGTCAGTGGAGCCACGGCGAGGTCAAGAAGCCCGAGACCATCAACTACCGCACCCTCAAGCCCGAGAAGGACGGACTCTTCTGCGAGAAGATCTTCGGTCCGACCCGGGACTGGGAGTGCTACTGCGGCAAGTACAAGCGCGTCCGCTTCAAGGGCATCATCTGCGAGCGCTGTGGCGTCGAGGTCACGCGCGCCAAGGTGCGCCGTGAGCGGATGGGCCACATCGAACTGGCCGCGCCCGTCACGCACATCTGGTACTTCAAGGGTGTCCCCTCGCGCCTCGGCTACCTGCTGGACCTGGCGCCCAAGGACCTCGAAAAGGTCATCTACTTCGCGGCGTACATGATCACGTACGTCGACGAGGAGCGCCGTACCCGCGACCTGCCCTCCCTGGAGGCGCACGTCTCCGTCGAGCGCCAGCAGATCGAGAACCGCCGCGACGCCGACCTGGAGGCCCGCGCCAAGAAGCTTGAGGCCGACCTGGCCGAGCTGGAGGCCGAGGGTGCCAAGGCCGACGTGCGCCGCAAGGTGCGCGAGGGTGCCGAGCGCGAGATGAAGCAGCTGCGCGACCGCGCGCAGCGCGAGATCGACCGCCTCGACGAGGTGTGGAACCGGTTCAAGAACCTCAAGGTCCAGGACCTGGAGGGCGACGAGCTGCTCTACCGCGAGCTGCGCGACCGCTTCGGCACGTACTTCGACGGTTCGATGGGTGCCGCGGCGCTGCAGAAGCGCCTGGAGTCCTTCGACCTCGACGAGGAGGCCGAGAAGCTCCGCGAGATCATCCGCACCGGCAAGGGCCAGAAGAAGACCCGCGCCCTGAAGCGGCTGAAGGTCGTCTCCGCGTTCCTGCAGACCTCCAACAGCCCCAAGGGCATGGTCCTGGACTGCGTCCCGGTCATCCCGCCGGACCTGCGTCCGATGGTGCAGCTGGACGGTGGCCGCTTCGCGACCTCCGACCTGAACGACCTGTACCGCCGTGTGATCAACCGCAACAACCGCCTGAAGCGCCTTCTCGACCTCGGTGCGCCCGAGATCATCGTGAACAACGAGAAGCGCATGCTCCAGGAGGCCGTCGACGCGCTGTTCGACAACGGCCGCCGCGGCCGCCCGGTCACGGGCCCCGGCAACCGTCCGCTGAAGTCCCTCAGCGACATGCTGAAGGGCAAGCAGGGCCGCTTCCGTCAGAACCTGCTCGGCAAGCGAGTCGACTACTCGGCGCGTTCCGTCATCGTCGTCGGCCCGCAGCTGAAGCTGCACCAGTGCGGTCTGCCCAAGGCCATGGCGCTGGAGCTGTTCAAGCCGTTCGTGATGAAGCGTCTGGTCGACCTGAACCACGCGCAGAACATCAAGAGCGCCAAGCGCATGGTGGAGCGCGGCCGCACCGTCGTGTACGACGTCCTCGAAGAGGTCATCGCCGAGCACCCGGTGCTGCTGAACCGTGCTCCCACCCTGCACCGCCTCGGCATCCAGGCCTTCGAGCCGCAGCTGGTCGAGGGCAAGGCCATCCAGATCCACCCGCTCGTCTGCACCGCGTTCAACGCGGACTTCGACGGTGACCAGATGGCCGTGCACCTGCCGCTGTCCGCGGAGGCGCAGGCCGAGGCCCGCATCCTGATGCTGTCCTCGAACAACATCCTCAAGCCGGCCGACGGCCGTCCGGTGACGATGCCGACCCAGGACATGGTCCTCGGTCTGTTCTTCCTCACCACCGACGGCGAGCTGCGTGACACCAAGGGCGAGGGCCGCGCGTTCGGTTCCACGGCCGAGGCGATCATGGCGTTCGACGCCGGCGAGCTCGCGCTGCAGTCGCCGATCGACATCCGCTTCCCGGTGGGCACCATCCCGCCGCGCGGCTGGACCCCGCCGGCGCGCGAGGAGGGCGAGCCGGAGTGGCAGCAGGGTGACTCGTTCCGCCTGCGCACCACCCTGGGCCGCGCGCTCTTCAACGAGCTGCTGCCCGAGGACTACCCGTTCGTCGACTACTCGGTGGGCAAGAAGCAGCTCTCCGAGATCGTCAACGACCTGGCCGAGCGCTACCCCAAGGTCATCGTGGCGGCGACGCTCGACAACCTGAAGGCGGCGGGCTTCTACTGGGCGACCCGCTCCGGTGTCACCGTGGCCATCTCCGACGTCGTCGTTCCCGAGGCGAAGAAGGAGATCGTCAAGGGCTACGAGGCGCAGGACGAGAAGGTCCAGAAGCAGTACGAGCGCGGTCTGATCACCAAGGAAGAGCGCACTCAGGAGCTCATCGCGATCTGGACCAAGGCGACCAACGAGGTCGCCGAGGCGATGAACGAGAACTTCCCCAAGACCAACCCCATCTTCATGATGGTTGACTCGGGTGCCCGAGGAAACATGATGCAGATGCGGCAGATCGCCGGTATGCGTGGTCTGGTGTCGAACGCGAAGAACGAGACCATCCCGCGTCCGATCAAGGCCTCGTTCCGTGAGGGCCTGTCCGTGCTGGAGTACTTCATCTCCACGCACGGTGCCCGTAAGGGTCTGGCGGACACCGCCCTGCGTACCGCCGACTCGGGTTACCTCACCCGTCGTCTGGTCGACGTCTCGCAGGACGTCATCATCCGCGAGGAGGACTGCGGCACCGAGCGCGGCCTCAAGCTGCGGATCGCCGAGCGCGGCGCCGACGGCGTGCTGCGCAAGGCGGACGACGTCGAGACGTCCGTGTACGCGCGCTGCCTCGCCGAGGACATCGTGGTCGACGGCCAGGTGCTGGCCCCGGCCGGCACCGACCTGGGCGACGTCCTCATCGAGGAGCTCGTCGGCCGTGGCGTCGAGGAGGTCAAGACCCGCTCGGTCCTGACCTGCGAGTCCGCCGTCGGTACCTGCGCGATGTGCTACGGCCGTTCGCTGGCCACCGGCAAGCTGGTCGACATCGGTGAGGCGGTCGGCATCATCGCCGCCCAGTCCATCGGTGAGCCCGGTACCCAGCTGACGATGCGTACCTTCCACACCGGTGGTGTGGCCGGTGACGACATCACCCAGGGTCTGCCCCGTGTCGTCGAGCTCTTCGAGGCCCGTACCCCGAAGGGTGTCGCCCCGATCTCCGAGGCCTCCGGCCGCGTGCGGATCGAGGAGACCGAGAAGACCAAGAAGATCGTCGTCACCCCGGACGACGGCAGCGACGAGACGGCGTACCCGATCTCGAAGCGTGCCAAGGTCCTGGTCCGCGAGGGCGACCACGTCGAGGTGGGCCAGCAGCTCACCGTGGGTGCCACCAACCCGCACGACGTGCTGCGCATCCTGGGCCAGCGTGCCGTCCAGGTCCACCTGGTCGGCGAGGTCCAGAAGGTCTACAACTCGCAGGGTGTGTCGATCCACGACAAGCACATCGAGATCATCATCCGGCAGATGCTGCGCCGCGTGACGATCATCGAGTCCGGCGACGCCGAGCTGCTGCCCGGCGAGCTGGTCGAGCGCTCGAAGTTCGAGACCGAGAACCGTCGTGTGGTCCAGGAGGGCGGTCACCCGGCCTCCGGTCGTCCGCAGCTGATGGGTATCACCAAGGCCTCGCTGGCGACGGAATCCTGGCTGTCGGCCGCCTCCTTCCAGGAGACGACCCGAGTCCTGACGGACGCGGCGATCAACGCCAAGTCCGACAGCCTCATCGGCCTCAAGGAGAACGTCATCATCGGTAAGCTCATCCCGGCCGGTACGGGTCTGTCCCGCTACCGCAACATCCGGGTCGAGCCGACCGAGGAGGCCAAGGCCGCGATGTACTCGGCCGTCGGCTACGACGACATCGACTACTCGCCGTTCGGCACGGGCTCCGGCCAGGCCGTTCCGCTGGAGGACTACGACTACGGTCCGTACAACCAGTAAGGCGCACGTCCACTGAAGGGCGGCCACCCCACGGGGTGGCCGCCCTTCGGCGTCGCCGGCGGGCGGGCGCCCGTGAGGCGGTCCACGCCGCCGCTGGACGGCCGTGGCGGGGACCCGGGCGGAGGAGGGCGACGCAGCCCCCCCGGGGGGCGCGGGCGGGCGCCTGAACGGGCCCGGGCGGCCGCGCTGCACGCCGGGCCGTACCGTGCCGGCGCGCCGGGTGTGATCAGGTGCACCCCATTTGTTTTGACCGCAGCCAATGAGGTAGGTACGCTCAGACCTTGTGCCTGGGGTGTGCCCTGGCTCCTGTGCGTGCCTGTAACCGCATGGCGAGCCGTCGAGCGGCCACCGTAATTCGCGCCCTTTTCGCCTTGCGGCGGGAGTCTGGCGGATTCGACACACCCGACCGCGTGGGTCGGCGACGTTCCAGGTTAGCTGTACATCGGCACACAGAAACCGGAGAAGTAGTGCCTACGATCCAGCAGCTGGTCCGGAAGGGCCGGCAGGACAAGGTCGAGAAGAACAAGACGCCCGCACTCGAGGGTTCCCCTCAGCGTCGTGGCGTCTGCACGCGTGTGTTCACGACCACCCCGAAGAAGCCGAACTCGGCCCTCCGCAAGGTCGCGCGTGTGCGTCTGACCAGCGGCATCGAGGTCACTGCTTACATTCCGGGTGAGGGACACAACCTGCAGGAGCACTCCATCGTGCTCGTGCGCGGCGGCCGTGTGAAGGACCTGCCGGGTGTTCGCTACAAGATCATCCGCGGTTCGCTCGACACCCAGGGTGTCAAGAACCGCAAGCAGGCTCGCAGCCGTTACGGCGCCAAGAAGGAGAAGTAAGAATGCCTCGTAAGGGCCCCGCCCCGAAGCGCCCGGTCATCATCGACCCGGTCTACGGCTCTCCTCTGGTGACCTCCCTGATCAACAAGGTGCTGCTGAACGGCAAGCGCTCCACCGCCGAGCGCATCGTCTACGGCGCCATGGAGGGCCTGCGTGAGAAGACCGGCAACGACCCGGTCATCACGCTGAAGCGCGCTCTTGAGAACATCAAGCCGACCCTTGAGGTCAAGTCCCGCCGTGTCGGTGGCGCCACCTACCAGGTGCCGGTCGAGGTCAAGCCCGGCCGCGCCAGCACCCTGGCGCTGCGCTGGCTGGTCGGTTACTCCCGCGCCCGTCGCGAGAAGACCATGACCGAGCGTCTCCTCAACGAGCTTCTCGACGCCTCCAACGGCCTCGGTGCGGCCGTGAAGAAGCGCGAGGACACCCACAAGATGGCCGAGTCCAACAAGGCCTTCGCGCACTACCGCTGGTAGTCGCTACCCACATCGAGACCGAGAGAAGACTGAAGCCTTATGGCTACCACTTCACTTGACCTGGCCAAGGTGCGCAACATCGGCATCATGGCCCACATCGACGCGGGCAAGACGACCACCACCGAGCGGATCCTGTTCTACACCGGTGTGTCTTACAAGATCGGTGAGGTCCACGACGGCGCTGCCACCATGGACTGGATGGAGCAGGAGCAGGAGCGTGGCATCACGATCACCTCTGCTGCCACCACCTGTCACTGGTCGCTGGAAGACGTCGACCACACGATCAACATCATCGACACCCCGGGTCACGTCGACTTCACCGTCGAGGTGGAGCGCTCGCTGCGCGTGCTCGACGGTGCCGTGACGGTGTTCGACGGCGTCGCCGGTGTCGAGCCGCAGTCCGAGACGGTGTGGCGTCAGGCGGACCGCTACGGCGTGCCGCGTATCTGCTTCGTCAACAAGCTCGACCGCACGGGCGCCGAGTTCCACCGTTGCGTGGACATGATCTCGGACCGCCTGGGCGCGCAGCCGATCGTCATGCAGCTCCCGATCGGTGCCGAGGCCGACTTCCAGGGCGTCGTGGACCTGGTCCGCATGAAGGCGCTCGTCTGGTCCGCCGAGGCCACCAAGGGCGAGATGTACGACGTCGTCGACATCCCGGCCACGCACACCGAGGCTGCCGAGGAGTACCGCGGCAAGCTGATCGAGGCCGTGGCCGAGAACGACGAAGAGATCATGGAGCTGTACCTGGAGGGCGAGGAGCCTTCCGAGGAGCAGCTGTACGCCGCGATCCGTCGTATCACCATCGCGTCCGGCAAGGGCACCGGCACCACGGTGACCCCGGTGTTCTGCGGTACCGCGTTCAAGAACAAGGGCGTCCAGCCCCTGCTCGACGCGGTCGTGCGCTACCTGCCGTCCCCGGTCGACATCGAGGCCATCGAGGGCCACGACGTCAAGGACCCCGAGACGGTCATCAAGCGCAAGCCGTCCGAGGAAGAGCCGCTGTCGGCGCTGGCGTTCAAGATCATGAGCGACCCGCACCTGGGCAAGCTCACCTTCGTCCGGGTCTACTCGGGCCGCCTGGAGTCCGGCACCTCGGTGCTGAACTCCGTCAAGGGCAAGAAGGAGCGCATCGGCAAGATCTACCGCATGCACGCCAACAAGCGTGAGGAGATCGACTCGGTGGGCGCCGGCGACATCGTCGCCGTCATGGGCCTGAAGCAGACCACCACCGGTGAGACGCTCTGCGACGAGAAGAACCCGGTGATCCTGGAGTCCATGGACTTCCCGGCGCCGGTCATCGAGGTCGCGATCGAGCCCAAGTCCAAGGGTGACCAGGAGAAGCTGGGTGTCGCCATCCAGCGTCTCGCGGAGGAGGACCCCTCCTTCCAGGTGCACACCAACGAGGAGACCGGCCAGACCGTCATCGGCGGTATGGGCGAGCTTCACCTTGAGGTCCTCGTCGACCGCATGAAGCGCGAGTTCAAGGTCGAGGCCAACGTCGGCAAGCCGCAGGTGGCCTACCGCGAGACGATCCGCAAGGCCGTCGAGCGCGTCGACTACACCCACAAGAAGCAGACCGGTGGTACCGGTCAGTTCGCGAAGGTGCAGATCGGCATCGAGCCCCTTGAGGGTGGCGACGTCTCGTACGAGTTCGTGAACAAGGTGACCGGTGGCCGTATCCCGAAGGAGTACATTCCTTCGGTGGACGCCGGTGCGCAGGAGGCCATGCAGTTCGGCATCCTCGCCGGCTACGAGATGACCGGTGTCCGTGTCATCCTCCACGACGGCGCCTACCACGAGGTCGACTCCTCCGAGCTCGCCTTCAAGATCGCCGGTTCGCAGGCCTTCAAGGAGGCCGCGCGCAAGGCCAGCCCCGTGCTGCTTGAGCCGATGATGGCCGTCGAGGTCACCACGCCCGAGGACTACATGGGTGAAGTCATCGGCGACATCAACTCCCGCCGTGGCCAGATCCAGGCCATGGAGGAGCGGGCTGGTGCCCGCGTCGTGAAGGGCCTCGTGCCCCTGTCGGAGATGTTCGGCTACGTCGGAGACCTCCGCAGCAAGACGTCGGGTCGCGCAAGCTACTCGATGCAGTTCGACTCCTACGCCGAGGTTCCGCGGAACGTCGCCGAGGAGATCATCGCGAAGGCCAAGGGCGAGTAACGCACCGCGTTCACACGCCGTAGGCTTGACTCCGGAGCCTCCAGGGGCAAACGTCCGCAATCGCGAGCGTTTGCCCCGGGTTCCGGGCCTTTACAGCAAAGATCACCTGGCGCCGATGAAGTAAGGCGTACAGAACCACTCCACAGGAGGACCCCAGTGGCGAAGGCGAAGTTCGAGCGGACTAAGCCGCACGTCAACATCGGCACCATCGGTCACATCGACCACGGTAAGACGACCCTCACGGCCGCCATTACCAAGGTGCTGCACGACGCGTACCCGGACCTGAACGAGGCCACCCCGTTCGACAACATCGACAAGGCTCCTGAGGAGCGTCAGCGCGGTATCACCATCTCGATCGCGCACGTCGAGTACCAGACCGAGGCGCGTCACTACGCCCACGTCGACTGCCCTGGTCACGCGGACTACATCAAGAACATGATCACCGGTGCCGCGCAGATGGACGGCGCGATCCTGGTGGTCGCCGCCACCGACGGCCCGATGCCGCAGACCAAGGAGCACGTGCTCCTGGCCCGCCAGGTCGGCGTTCCGTACATCGTCGTCGCCCTGAACAAGGCCGACATGGTGGACGACGAGGAGATCCTGGAGCTCGTCGAGCTCGAGGTCCGTGAGCTCCTCTCCGAGTACGAGTTCCCGGGCGACGACGTTCCGGTCGTCAAGGTCTCCGCGCTCAAGGCCCTCGAGGGCGAGCAGGAGTGGGTCGACTCCGTCCTCAACCTGATGAAGGCTGTCGACGAGTCGATCCCGCAGCCCGAGCGTGACGTCGACAAGCCGTTCCTCATGCCGATCGAGGACGTCTTCACGATCACCGGTCGCGGTACGGTCGTCACCGGCCGTATCGAGCGTGGTGTCCTGAAGGTCAACGAGACCGTCGACATCATCGGCATCAAGACCGAGAAGACCACCACCACGGTCACCGGCATCGAGATGTTCCGCAAGCTGCTCGACGAGGGCCAGGCCGGTGAGAACGTCGGTCTGCTCCTCCGTGGCATCAAGCGCGAGGACGTCGAGCGCGGCCAGGTCATCATCAAGCCGGGCTCGGTCACCCCGCACACCTCGTTCGAGGCGCAGGCCTACATCCTGTCCAAGGACGAGGGCGGCCGTCACACGCCGTTCTTCAACAACTACCGCCCGCAGTTCTACTTCCGTACGACGGACGTGACCGGCGTGGTGACCCTCCCCGAGGGCACCGAGATGGTCATGCCGGGTGACAACACCGAGATGACGGTGGAGCTCATCCAGCCCGTCGCCATGGAAGAGGGCCTGAAGTTCGCCATCCGTGAGGGTGGCCGCACCGTGGGCGCCGGCCAGGTCACCAAGATCAACAAGTAAGTTCCGCTTGCTTGAAGGTCACTGCCTGACCTGAGGGGAGGCCCGTACGACTCCGGTCGTACGGGCCTCTTCCGCATTCCCGGCTCCCTGTCGTTCCGGGGGAGCGCATACGGTTCTCCGCGTGAGTACCGTGCCGCCCGCCGACGGGTCCGACCAGCCTCCCCTGTCCGACGAGCAGTGGGCGGCGTTCCTGCGCGACGCCGCCGAGGGCGGCGGTGCCGGTGCTCCCAGGGAGCCGTCCGCGCGCGCCAGGACGCGGCTGGGCCGGCTCCGGGCCGGAGTGCGCCGCGGGCTCCGGCGTCCCGCCCGCTTCTCGGTGCGCGCCGGCGTCCAAGCGGTCGTGCCCTGGCTGGCCGCGGCGGCCGTGGTGGTCTACGGCGCCTGGGAGCAGGGCCTGCTCTCCTGGGCCCGCGCGGACGCGTCGGGTCCGGCCCGGGCCGTGGCGCTGCCGGGCGGCGGGGTCTCCGACGGCGACCACTGCGGAGCGAGGGGCTACCACCGCTTCCCGCTGCCGGCGGCCGCCTCCGCACCGGCCCCCGGCTCCGCGGATCCGTCGCCCGGCCCGCAGCTCGTCCTCGGCTCCTACGGGTACGTGAAACCGTCCCGTCGCGTTCCCGGGCGCCTCACCGTCGGCCTGCTGTTCGCGCCGGGCCCGAAGGGCGCGCTGGAGCTGTCGCGGACCCTGGGCGGCGAGGGTGTGGCGGTCGAGATCGAGGGCCCGGACGGGCTGGTGGGCGGCGCCCACGGCGTGCCCGTCACCTGGGACGCTCCCGCGCGGCCCGGTGACGCCGGCACGGTACGTATCGGCCTCGCCGAGGGCGGCGGTGCCGAGCTGTCCCTGCCGCCGGAGGCCCTCTGTCCCGGATACGGCGCGGCGGCCGTGGCCGAGCACCTCCCGCCGCCGACCGACTCCTCGAACACGATCACCGGTCAGCCGGCCTACACCCTGACCGTGTCCGTACGTGACCCGGGCGTCGGTGTCCTGCGCAGGTCACTGGGCCTCCCGCCGGGCGGCGACGTCCTGAGCGCGAACAACCTGGTGCCGGACGCCCCCTGATCTCGGACGGCCGCTGAGCCCGCGCGTCCTTCGAAACTATTCGGCGTCTCCGACCCGTTCCCCCCGCCGCCGGCTCCCTCCACTATTTGTCATGCCGCTGAGCAAATCGGGTCCGGGCCAGGCGGAAGCGGCCCAGGGTGGGGGAGGGGACGTATGTCTGTGGCGCGCAGGACGGTGCTGGGGGCGGGGCTCGGGGCCGTGTCCGTGCCGGCCTCGGGGAGGGCGTGGACCGGCGGGGCGGCGGGCGGCCCCAGGACGGCGGGGGCCGGTGAGGCGGCCGGCGCCCCGGTGCTGACGGACCCGGGGGCGTACGTCTCCTTCTCGGACGGGGCGTTCTCCCTCGTGGGCGCGCCGGTGGTGGTGAGCCCGGAGGATCATCCCGGAGTCGTACGGGTCGCGGGGGATCTCCGGGACGACCTCGAACGGGTGACGGGGGTCCGCCCGGGCGGCACGCTCGGCCGCTTCCCGGTGTTGCTCGGCACGATCGGGCGCAGCCCGCTGCTCGACGGGCTGATCCGGTCCGGAAAGCTCGACGTGACGGGCGTGCGGGGCAGGTGGGAGACCTCGCTGCAGACGGTCGTGGACCGGCCGATGCCCGGTGTGGAGCGGGCGTTCGTCATCGCCGGCAGCGATCCGCGGGGCACGGTCTTCGGGGCGTACGACGTCTCGTACGGCATCGGTGTCTCGCCCTGGCACTGGTGGGACGACGTGCCCCCGGCGCGGCGCGACCACGTATGGGTGAAGCCCGGCCGCTTCACCCAGGGGACCCCGGCGGTGAAGTACCGGGGCATCTTCGTGAACGACGAGAATCCCGCGCTCGGCACCTGGGCGCCGGCCTACTTCGGCCCCGGCAAGGCACCGGGTCACCCCGGCGGCTTCACCGCGGACTTCTACGCCAAGGTCTTCGAGGTGCTGCTGCGCCTGAAGGGGAACTACCTCTGGCCGGCGGTGTGGGGCCGGGCCTTCGCGGAGGACGACCCGGACAACCACCGGCGTGCCGCCGAGTACGGCGTTGTCATGGGCACATCTCACGAGGCGCCGATGATGCGGGGCATCGAGGAGTGGAACCGGCACGCCGGCTCCGGGACCGACCCCTACGGGGGGACGGGCGAATGGTCGTACCGCCGCAACGCGGAGGCGATCCGCGCGTACTGGCGCGCCGGCATCCAGCGCATGGCCGACCAGGGCTTCGAGGGCGTGGTGACGCTCGGCATGCGCGGCAACGGCGACACCGGCCTGCCCGACGGCGACGGCATCGAGCTGATGCAGCAGATCATCGCCGACCAGCGTCGCATCATCGAGGAGGTCACCGGCAGGCCGGCGGCCGAGACCCCTCAGGTCTGGACGCTCTACAAGGAGGTCCAGCGCTACTGGGACCGCGGGCTGCGCGCGCCGGACGACGTCACCGTGGTGTTCACGGACGACAACTGGGGCAACATCCGCAGGCACCCGGACGGCCCGCGCCCCGGCGGTCACGGCCTCTACTACCACTTCGACTACGTCGGCGCCGGCCGCAACTACAAGTGGGTGGACACCGCCAACCTCAGGAACGTCTGGGACCAGCTCCACCAGGCGCACGCCCACGGCAACCACGGCCTGTGGGTGGCCAACGTCGGCGACCTGAAGGGCAACGAACTGCCCACCGAGTTCTTCCTCGGCTACGCCTGGAACCCCGACGCCTGGCCCCTGGAACGCCTCGGCGCCTGGGAGGAACGCTACGCCCGCCAGAACTTCGGCGCCGCGCAGGCCGAGGAGATCGCCGCGCTGCTGGCGGCCTACGGCCGGCTCCAGGCCCGCCGCAAACCGGAGCTGCTCAACCGCCGGATCACCCTCTCCGGCGACCGCGTGGTCTACGACGACCGGCAGACGCCGTTCTACTTCGCGCACCGGGAACTGGAACGCGTCACCGAGGAGTGGCGCGAACTGGGCCGCCGCGCGGAACGCGTCGAGCGCAGACTGCCGGAGCGGTTGCGGGACGCGTGGTTCGAACTGGCCGGCTACGCGGTCACGGCGACCGCGAACCTGTACGCGCTGCGGGCGGCGGAGTTCACGAACCTGCTGTACGCGGCGCAGGGCCGGGCCGCGACGAACGACCTCGCGGCCCGGACGGAAGCGGCCCTCGACCGGGACCTGGCCCTGGCCGACCGCTTCGACTCCCGCGTGGCGGACGGTAAGTGGCGGGGCTTCCAGACCCAGCCGCACATCGACTACGGCGACGTGGACCGCTACGGCCCGAACGCGCCGTGGCAGCAGCCGGAGAAGGACGACGTGGCGCTGCCGGACGTGCTGTTCCCCGCGGTGCGGCGCATCGAGGTGCCCGCGGGTGCGGAGCCGGGGGTGTCCGTGGACGGGGCCGAGGACACGGGGGAGTGGTGGCCCGGAGGCTCCTCCTCGGCCGCGTCGCTGCCGCCGTTCAGCCCGTACCAGACCCGCCCCCGGCAGTACGTGGAGATCTTCAACCGGGGCCGTACGCCCTTCCCCTACGAGGTCTCGGTCTCGGCGCCGTGGCTGCGGGTGGACCGCCCCCGGGGCCGGGTGGAGCAGCAGGTCCGCCTGGAGGTGGAGGTGGACTGGTCCCGGGCACCGGCCGGGCGCGCGGAGGCGACCCTGACGGTGCACGGCGCGGGCGTGTCGGTCCCGGTCCGCTGCGTGGCGGAACGCCCCGTGGGCGGGCCGCTGCCGGGCTTCGTCGAGGCCGGCGGCTACGTGGCGATCGACGCCGGGCACTACGAGCGCGCCGTGGGCCACTGGCGTCGCATCGACGGCATCGGACGGACGGGCGCGGGCATGACTCCCTGGCCGGTGACGTCCCCGAACCGGACCCCGGGCGGCGGCTCACCCCGCCTGGAGTACGAGGTGACGCTGCTGTCCGCCGCCACCGAGGTGACCGTGTGGGCCCACCTGTCCCCCCGCAACCCGGCCGTCCCCGGCGTCCCGGGCCTGCGCTACGGCATCTCGCTGGACGACGGCCCGATCCGCACGGTGGACATCACCGCGGGCGCGGACGACGGCGCGCTGAACACGGTCTGGGCCCGCCACACCTCGGACAACATCAACGCGACGGCGACCACGCACACGGTGACGCGGCGGGGCCCGCACCGGCTGAAGTTCTGGATGGTGGACCCGACGGTGGTCCTGCAACGCCTGCTGATCGACACGGGCGGCCTGCCGCAGCTGTACCTGGGGCCGCTGGAGAGCCTGCGGGTGGGGGAGGGTCACTCGTAGAGCGGCAGACCGTCCGTCGCGATCGTCCAGTCGGCGATCGTCACGTCCTCCCCGTAGACGAAGTCCTTACGGGTGGCGTAGCGGGGGCCGTCGGGGGTGGGGTGGATGTCGGTGAGGACGGCGCCGGTGCCGGTGCGGGGGTCGAAGACCGCGTAGACCGGGATGCCGATCAGGGGGTAGTCGCGCAACTTGGTGACCCAGTCGTTGTCCGGGTTGGAGCGGGAGACGATCTCCACGGCGGCGATCAGCGTACGCGGGTCGAAAGCCCCCTCTCCTTCCATGTCCGCCTCGGCGATCACCATGATGTCGGGGCGGCGCATGATGCCTTCCGGCTCCATCTCGACGTCGGGCTCGCCCGTGTGGGCCACGATCTCCTCGGGCATGACCTTCTCCAGTCGTTTCCGGAGACGGAGCGCGGTGAGCTCGTGCGGCCGCACAGGCGACATCATGTCGAGGACGATTCCTTCTTTGGTGATCTCGAACTTGCCGGGGAGGGTGCCGTCCGTGGACTCCACGAAATCGCGCATGGCCCGGTACAGGTGAGAGGTGCCCTGCCGCGCGTTGTCCGGGGCGATGGTCATGGCGCTCGCTCCTCGTCGTCTGTGCCCAGGGGCAAGGATCGTCGCCTTCATGCTAGGCCTCCTCCAGGAGATCGATCGGCTCGGCAGTCGCGGCAGTGACCGGGGCCGGCGCCCGGAAAGCACGCTCGCAGCCGTCGCAGGTCTGGAGGGGGTGCCGGGCGGCCGGGGGTGGTTCGGGTGCGCGGTACGGCGGCAGGGGCGGGAGCCCGGCCGTCAGGCGGTGGGCCAGGAGGGCGGCCGGGCGGGTCAGGGGTTCCGCCGGCAGGCCCGTGGTCAGGGCGTGGCGTACGGCAGTGGGGGTGAGGTCCCGCTCCAGCCAGGCCGCCACACCGGGGGCGAGGTGCTCGGCGTCGGCGGCGGACAGGAGCAGGCGGGGGTCCGTGCGGCGCAGGCCGGCCAGGACGTCGGTGGCCGTGTGCAGCAGGGCGGGGGAGGAGTACGCCGGTTGCGGCACGGCGGGGAGGGCCGCGCGGCGGGCGGGCTTCTGCTGCGCCGTGGTGGCCGCGCGGCGGCTTCGCGGGGCCTCGGACGCCTCACGCCGCCCGCCGGGCTGGTTGCAGGAGATGGTGCGGGTGACGATGCGGCCGCCGGGGACCCGGGCACGCTCGCGGCGCAGGTAGCCGTGGGCCTCCAGCTCGCGCAGGGCGGCGGCGATACGGGTCGCGCCCTCGGGGAAGCGGGCGGCGAGGGTCTTGATGTCGACGCGGGCGCCGGGCGGCAGCGACTGGATGTGGCAGGCCAGGCCGATCGCGAGGAGCGAGAGGTCGGGGTGCTGGGCGAGGTGGTTGCCGATCACCGTGAACCGGGTGGTGTGGCGGGTGTGGTCGTGGATGAGCCCGCCGCTGTGACGGGCCCGGTTCGGGTGGTTGTCGGCGGTAACGCGGGACTGGGGGCACGGGGGCGCGCTAGGGTTTTCAACGTCCATCAGGAAGTTGGAGCCTTCCTCGGTGGTCAGGCCCTCGCACGGGATCGCTACTCCCGGCGAGGGCCGTCGCATGTCTGCGGTGGTGTTGCGCCGAGCGTAGGGCAGACAACCCGTCCCAAATCCAGCCGAGTTCGCGATGTTCACCCTCCGGGGTGAGTCGACGCCGCGGGCGGGAGGGGTGGGGCTTGGCGGGGTTCTTTCACCTCGTGGTTCCTTGGGAAGAAGCCGCCCGTGGCACCGGAGCGGGGGACGTCGGGTTCCGGTGCCGGGAGAGCGACCTCCGCCCAGACGGTCTTGCGCGGGTGCCGCCCCTCGGTGACGCCCCAGCGGTCGGCGAGGGCCGCCACGAGCAGCAGGCCGCGGCCTGATTCGCCGTCCTCGGCCGGAGTGGTGAGCCGGGGCAGCCGGTCACCGCGCGTGTCGGTGACCTCGATGCGGAGCGTGCCGCCGGCGACGTAGAGCAGCAGCTGGAAGTCACGGCCGGGGACCCGGCCATGGGTCGCGGCGTTGGCGGCGAGTTCGGCCACGATCTGCGTCGGTGCCTCCAACGGCAACCCCCACGTGCGCAGTTGCTGCTCGGTGAGCAGCCGGGCGAGGCGGGCCCCGCGTGGCGTGGGGGACAGGCGGACGCTGAAGTGCGGGATGTGCCCGTCGTGTTGGTTTTCAGGGGCAGCCGTTTCTTGATTCACGTCACTGAGCGTGGCGGAGTCTGCTTCCGTGGTGGGAGTGACTACGCCTGTACGTACGGCGACTGTCCCGGCTTTGTCTCGGCTGTCCCACCTGTCTCGGGCGTTGTACGGGTACGAGTGCGCGCCGGAGGAGGAGCGATGGGTGAGGGAGTGGACGAGGCCGGCTGGGACGTCGAGCCCGGCGACGAGATCGAGCCGGTGGTGCAGGCGGTGGGTCGCCTGCTCAAGGTCTGCCGGGAGGCGGCCGGTATCCCGGTGCCGGAGCTGGCCGAGGCCATGGGCTACGGCGAGGACATGATCCGCAAGATCGAACGCGGGGCGCGGATCCCCCGGCCGGAGCTGCTGGACAGGGCGGACACGTTCCTTAAGGCGCAGGGCCATCTGAGGGCCTTCACGGAGGACATGAAGAAGGCCCGCTATCCGAAGAAGGTGCGGGAGCTGGCGGAGATGGAGGGGCGGGCGGTGGAGATGTTGCTGTACAGCAACCACAACATTCATGGCCTGTTGCAGACGCCGGAGTACGTACGAACGATGTTTGAGATGAGGCAACCCGCACTCGCCGAAGACGTGGTGGAGCGAGAAGCCGCTGCGCGTGTGGCTCGACAGGCCGTCCTGGAGCGGCAGCCCGCTCCTACCGTCAGTTTCGTCCAGGAACAGGTGACGCTTGAGCGCCCCTACGGTGGGAAGATGGTGCTGCGCCGACAACTCGAACACCTCCTGGAGGTGGCGCGGTTGAGGAACGTCACGCTCCAGGTCATGCCGACGGACCGGGAGGAGCACGCCGGAACGCAGGGCCTGATCGAGGTGCTGAAGTTCACCGACGGCACGGCGATCGGACGTTCCGACGGCGCCTTCAACGGCCGCCCGGTCTCCAGTCCAAAAGAGCTCCGGATCCTCGAATTGCGCTATGGCATGATCCGGGCGCAGGCTCTCACCCCGAGGGAGTCACAGGCCTTCATCGAGACAGCGCTGGGGAGACTATGAGCATCGCGGACCTGCACTGGTTCAAGAGCAGCTACAGCAGCAGCAGTGAACCTGGCGACTGCGTCGAAGTCGCGCTCCACTGGTTCAAGAGCAGCTACAGCGATAGCAGTAACGGCAACGACTGCCTCGAAGTCGCCCCCACCCCCACCACCATCCACATCCGCGACTCCAAGCGCCCCGAAGGCCCCCGTCTCACCGCCACCCCGGCCGCCTGGGCGGCGTTCGTGGACCTGGCCCGGCGGTCTTGAGCGACAGCTGAGTACACGTACTCAGGCGCCCCCGACGTCACGCCCCTAAGCTCCACCCCGTGACACGCGGTCATCACGGCATGACCGCACCGCCGTCATGAAAAGGGGGAGTACGCGCTCATGGCGTGGGACGAGTGGGAGCAGCTCAAGTCCAGCGCGGCCCAGCGAATGCAGATCGACCATGTGCCCGCCGACCCCGGCGGGGGCGGCGGGGCGGGTCCGGACCTGAAGGCGTCGAAGGGTCCGTGGACGAAGGCGTCCGGAGTGGCGGAGGACCTGCGAAGCGCCACCGGCTCGGCGCTCACCGACCTGAAGACTGCCCATGAGGGCGCCAAGGCCGGAACCGAAGGCTTCACCAGTACCGATGCATTGCACGAGATCCTGCCCACCTGGGAGAAGCGGCTGACTTCGGTGCGCGACGAGTGCGGTCGGCTGCACGGCGCGTTGGCCAGGAGCGGACGCGACTTCGGCGAGATCGATCCGGCTGTCGCGGGCAAGGTCGACGGCGTGCGCGTTCCCGACAAGCCCGACTGGGCCCGGTGAGGTGAACGATGCCCACCTGGCAGCAGTTACGTGACGCGAAGTTGACCCAGTACGAGGACGCCGCAGACGGCTGGGGCAAGGTCAGCAACCGGGCCGATGCCGCGCGCATTCGGGTCGACCAGGACATGGCGGCCCCGATCCACACCACGCAGAAGGGCGAGGCCCAGAACGCCGCCCAGCGCGAACTGACGCGGCTCAGCCGCAATTACCAGTACCTGCATGGTGAATGCGGTCTCGTCCGCACGGCTCTGAACGGCCTCGCCTCGGAACTGGTCGACGTTCAGAAGAAGTTACAGCAGGCCCTCGATGACGCGGCGGATTTAGGCTTCACGGTCAACGAGGACGGCTCGGTCGAGTATCCGCACAGCACGCAGCCTCCGCTCGCCGCCGGTGCGGCGGCCGGCAAGGGTGTTGCCAAGCCGGGTGCCCCGGTGCCCTTCCTGCCCGGCGCCGGGGAGGCGCAGGGCGACCCCAACAAGGGCAAGGCCGAGGACATCGCCGAACGCATCCGGCAGGCGGTGACCAGCGCCGTCGAGATCGACAACCGGTACGCCGGGATCCTGCGCCGGCTGAAGGCGCCGGACGGTCTGGAAGTCACCGACGACATGATCATGGACCAGGCCCGTGACATGGGCGAGGTCCAGAAGGCGGCAGGCAAGTACCTCGGCAAGGATCACATCCCGCACGCCAAGTCACCGGCCGAGAACCGGAAGTGGTGGGACGGGCTCACGCAGGAACAGCGTGAGGAGTACCAGACGCTGTTTCCCGCGGAGATCGGCGCGCTCGACGGCATACCGAGCGCGGTGCGCGACTCGGCGAACCGCACGGTGTTGGACGAGGTCCATGCTCAGGTCCGGCACGACCTGCACCAGTTGGGTCCGGAGCCGCCCAAGACGATCGTCACGGCGGCCGGGGTCGTCCGCAATCCGGAGTGGACCGCCTGGGACGCCCTGGGAGGCAGTCGACTCAAAGGCCAGCTCACGGGCATCCAGGCCATCGAGGCCCGCTTCGACCAGACCGGCGTCGACGACCTGCCCCCGGCTTATCTGCTCGGCTTCGACCTCAAGGGCAACGGTCACGTCATCCTGGCCAACGGCAACCCGGACACGGCCGACAACACGGCGGTGTACGTGCCGGGTACGACGTCGAAGCTGGAGGGGGCCCATGGCGACATCACCCGCATGACAAGAGTGTGGCAACAAGCCAATGCCATGTCTTCCGGCCAGTCGACCTCCACCATCACCTGGATCGGATACGACGCTCCGCAGAACATCCTTACCGACTCCCCGCGGTCCAGCTATGCCTATCACTCGGCGCCCACCCTCAATACCTTCATGGACGGACTGCAGACAGCCCAGGGTGGTCCGAACGCAAGCCACACCACGCTCATCGGCCATAGCTATGGGACGACTGTGATCGGTGCGGCCGCCAAAGAGCACCACATTGCGGCCGATGACATAGTCGTCGCCGGCAGCCCCGGCATGCTTGTCGGCGACGCGGGTGACCTGGGCGTGGGCAAGGACCATGTCTGGTCCGAAGCTGCCGGCTCCGACCCGGTGCCGTACATCGGCAGGGATTTCCTCGGGGGCTGGAAGTGGGGGGTGGACACCTACCACGGTGTGCCCTACAACGCGGGATACATCCAGACCATCCCGTCCGACGAGTCATTCGGTGCCCACAGGATGGACGTGGACACCAGTGGTCACAGCGGGTACTGGACAGAGAGATCAACGAGCATAAAGAACCAGGCGGCGGTGGTCGTCGGCCGCTACGACAAGGTCCAGGAGGACAATTGACCCGCCGCCTCAGTGACCGTCCGGGGCTTCACCGGCTGGGCGTCGCCGTCGCCTGTGGCCTCATCTTCCTCACCGGAACGGGGTGTTCAAGCACGATGGACCACGATGAAGCCTCCGTCCCGGGGCACGAGACCGGCGGATCGAAGGCGGTCACCCTGGATGTCGGCAAAGCCAAGGGCAAAGCGAAAGCGGTGTCCAGCCAGATCTATGAGCTGATCGACATTCGGACCGGGAAGGTGACCCAGCCGGGCCCCAGTATCGCCACCTGCGACCAAGACCCTGATCATCTGTACCAGACCGTTCACGCCTGGTCCGTCTACGGCGTCTCGGAGGACGAGCTGAAGGCCGGTTTCCGGCGCCTCAAGGAAGGTCTCCCAGAGAAGGGCTGGAAGATCGTTCAGTATGGACCGAACAAGAGCAAGGACCGGACGCTGGAGCTGACAGCGGACTCCCGGACCGAGCCCTTCTCGGTGAACGTGGAACTCTGGGTGTCCAGCCCGACGGCCGGCCGCGAGCCGGAACCCAAGATCCTCGTCAACGTCGTATCCGGCTGCTGGCGAGCGCCCAAGGGTACGGACCTGAACACGGAGTACTGATCCGTGTCCGCCTGAAGCCTGCTGCACGAGGCGGCTGCGCTAGCTGCGTCGGACGACCTTGGACGCCCCGAGGAAAAGGAGCGCGCTGCAGAAGAGACCCTGGGCGGCGTTCGTCGGACTGGCCCGGCGGTTCCAGGCGACAGCTGAGTACACGTACTCAGGCGCCCCCCGATGCCGCGGGCTTAAGCTCCGCACCGTGGCACAAGATCATTACGGCTGGACCGCACCGCCGTCATGACAGGGGGGAGTACGCGCTGATGGCGTGGGACGAGTGGGAGCGACTGAAGGCGGACGCCGCGGCGCGTGGGTCCACGGGGATGCAGTTGAACCACGTTCCGTCGGAGCCGGGCGGCGGTGGCGCCGGTGACCTGAAGTCGGACAAGAAGGCCTGGACGAAGGCCGGCGAGGACACCAAGGGGCTGCAGGACGGCATCTCCAAGGCCCTCGGCAAGCTGGACGACGGGCAGAGCGGACTCGGCGAGCTGTCCGGCGTGCAGTCCGCGGCGGCGCAGCGGGAGCTGTACGAGTCCTGGAAGAAGTACGTCGGGGACGTCAAGGCCCGCTGCGGTGAGCTGGGCGGGCTCATGGAGAAGTCCGGGCGCGACCTGTCGATGACCGACGCCGGGGTGAAGGCGGAGCTGGACAGGATCAAGAACAAGTACCAGGACACCGAGGCCGTCGGCGGCCAGGCGAAGGGCCGGTGACCGCGGCCGTGGACATCGCGACGCTGCAAGCGCTGAAGCCCTCGGAGTTCCAGGAGGCGGCCGACGGCTACCGGGCCGCGAGCGACATGGCGAGCGCGGCCAAGGACACGGTGGAGAACCAGATCTCCGCCGGTATCCGCAACCAGCTGAAGGGCGAGGCGGCCGGCGCGGCCCTGCGGGAGCTGAAGGAGCTGGGCAAGGACTTCCACTACGCCCAGACCGAGTGCGCGCTGGCCGGTACCGCGCTGAACGGGTTCGCGTACGACATGGCCGCCGCGAAGCGGAAGCTGGAGGCGGCCCTTGAGGACGCCAGGGCGGCCGGGTGCACGGTCGGCGCGGACGGTTCGGTCACCTTCCCGGCCGGTGGCGAGGAGGTCGACGGCAAGGTGCCCGAGGGCGGCACCGTGTCCGCCTCGGCCAGTTCGACGGACGCGACGGCCAACGCGATCGAGCAGCAGGCCATCCACCAGCACCCGAACCCGAACTTCGGCAAGGCCATCGGCTTCGCGAACCGTATCGGGGACGCGCTGAAGGAGGCCGCGGACGCTGACGCCAAGTGGGCGCCGAAGCTGCGCGCGCTGAAGGCCGACGACGACCTGGTGGTGTCCGGCCGGGACTGGACCGACGTCAAGAGCGACACCGACGGTGTCGTGAAGGGTGCCGACGCCTACGCCCGCTCCCTTCCGAAGCCGCCCAAGGACGGTGATCCGGAGCTGGTCGCCCACTGGTGGGCCGACCTGACCGACGAGCAGAAGGCGGCCTACGTCTCCATGCACCCCGACTCCATCGGCGCCATGGACGGCCTCCCCGCCACCGTGCGGGACGAGGCCAACCGCGTCGTGCTGGCCGAGAGCCGGGCCGGCTACCAGGACAAGCTGGACGCCTGGATGGGGAAGGAACCCGACCGCTACGCCCCCTACATCAGCCCGGTCACCGGCCGTGAGGTGAAGGGCGCCCGGATCGAGACCGAGGAGTGGAAGGAGTGGAACAGGAAGAAGGAGGCCCTGGAGGGCCGTATCCGGGGCATGGACGCCATCCAGTCGCGCTTCGACAGAACCGGGACCGACGGCCTGCCCGAGGCCTACCTGCTCGGCTTCGACCCCGAGGGCAAGGGCCACGACGGCAAGGTCGTCATCGCCAACGGGAACCCGGACACCGCCGACCACACCGGCATCTACGTCCCCGGCACGGGCACCCTCCTGCCGGACATCCAGAAGGACATGGGCCGCGGTGAGATCCTGTGGCACGAGACCAACCGGTACGCACAGGGGCAGAAGGTCTCCACCATCACCTGGTTCGACTACGACGCGCCCCTGCAGGCGAAGCCGTTCGAGAAGGGCGGCGGCCTGTTCCCGGAGGCGATGTCGGACGAGTGGGCGGCCAAGGGCGGCCCGGGGCTGTCGCACTTCCTCGACGGCAACCTCGAAGCGCACCGCATGGCGTCCGGCAACACCCACCTGGGCCACACCACCCTGATGGGCCACAGCTACGGCACCACGCTCATCGGCGACGCGGCGAAGTCGCGGGTGTGGCCCGAGGGCGCGCTGCCGGTGGACGACGTCATCGCCGTGGGCAGCCCCGGCATGCAGGCCAAGCGGGCCGCGGACCTGGGCATCCCCCAGGGGCACATGTGGGCGGAGCAGGGCGGTGGCAACGACGCTGCGGTGCGCATCGGCGGGAAGTACCTGGCCGGTCTCGGCGACGACTGGACGATCCCGACCGACCCGGAGTTCGGTGCCAACATCATGGAGTCGGACGCCGGGGACCACGGCGCCTTCTGGGACGAGGGCTCGACGAGCCTGCGCAACCAGGCCCTCGTGATGGCAGGCCAGTACGACAAGGTGACCCTTGAATAAGACATACGCGACCGTTGTCAGCGCGGCTCTGACCGCCATCCTCTTGGGAGGCTGCTCTCAGGTGAGCGGAGAGAAGGACGAGAAGAAGGCCGCCGTCCGCGACGAGCGAGCCGTCAAGCAGAGCGTCGAGCGGGCGTCCAGCGAGATCCTCGACATCCTGGCGGTGAAGGGCAAGGTGACCCGGTCGGGCGCCGTGGCCACCCCGTGCTCGTCGTACCCGGAGGGCAGCGGGGTGCACCGCATGCGGCATCCGTGGAGCGTCTACGGCGTGCCGGGCGACGATCTCGAACAGGCCATGGACCGCCTGCGCACGCAGTTGCCGGCCAAGGGCTGGAAGATCGTCAAGGACGGTCCCGACAAGAGCCGGGCGAAGCTCCCGCAGATCGTGGCCAACTCGTCCGACGGCCGTCTCTCCGCCGACCTGCGCCTGTGGCGGGAGCCCGCGGGCAGCGAGCGCTCGTCCATGATCGAGGCCACGGTGGTGTCCGAGTGCTTCCGCAGCGGGGCCGGCGGCACGACCGGGACGGGCTGACGCCGGGGACCGGGCCGGCCGGCCTCCTCGGCCGGCGGCACGCTCCGGGGCGCGGTGACCACCCCGTAAAGGTCAGGCCAAAGTTGTGGATCAACTCGCCTCTGCGGGGCCCCCGTTGGTTAGCGTGACAAGAGCACGCCAGAGTTGCAGACGGGGGTTGGCATCGTGGCAGGCAGTGACAAGACGGCCGGCGGGGGCCGGCCGGACCTCGCGTCGTCGTCCGCGGAGAAGACGGCCGCGGCGAACACGCTCCACAACGACATCCAGCCGGACACCAAGGCGGCGGGTCAGTGGGCGGACGACGAGACGAGTGCCGTGGTGAAGGCGTTCGGCGCGAAGGACGGGCACGGCTGGCTCCTCTCCGGCGCCGTGAGCAAGGCGCACAAGACCTGGGGCGAACAGGTCCAGGACTTCGTGAACCGGCTGGCGGGTGACGAGTCGGCCCTGCGGAGCGACTCCACGCTGCTGGCCGGCACGGACATCGGGGTGGGCGGTACCGCGCGCAAGGTGTCGGTGCTCGACACGTACTCGCCGCCGGCGCACTGAGCGCCTGCCGAACCCACTCGTACGCCACCGCATCCGACGGGGACCCATGCCGACGTACCACGAGATCCTGACGACCGAACTGTCCACGCTCACCACGGCCGCCGACCGCTGGGACGGCATGGCGACGGAGCTGGACAAGCAGGAGACGGCCTACCGGCGGGACGTGCACGGCATCACCCTGCGCCCGACGTGGGCGGGGGAGAGCCAGCAGGCCGCCAACGCGCGCTTCGGGATCAGGCTCACGGAGTACCAGAGCGCCCGGACCGAGGCCAAGGCGATCGCCTCGCTCCTGCGTGACGCGCACGCCCAGTTCACCGACCTGCGCAAGAAGCTGGAGGCGGCCCGGGACGACGCGGTCGCCGCGGGCATGAAGGTGTCGGACCAGGGCGTGGTCTCGTACGACACCGGGAAGCTCACCCAGGGGGACCGCCAGGCACTCGCCCACGACCCCGACTACCAGGAGAGCGTGCGCAAGGCCGTCGGGTCCTGGCAGGCCCGTATCGACCAGTGCGTGCAGGACGTGGACGACGCCGACAAGGGCGTCGAGGTCGCCTTCGCCGCCGTCGTGAAGGGCCCCCGCACGGGCGGCGGCACCGTCCCCGGCTTCAACGGCAAGGCACAGGGCGACATCGAGAAGTACGAGGCGGACGAGGCCAAGGACATCGCGGGGCGCGTCAACGCGGGCAAGGCCGGCGCGGGCGACTACCAGGAGCTGCAACGGCTCTTCCACGACAACTCCGGTGACACGGCCTTCAGCCGGACCCTGCTGGACGAGCTGGGCGCGAAGGGCACGCTCCAGCTGTCCAACAGCCTCGACAGCCTCGCCCACGACGACGACACCCGGCACGGCGGCCAGTACCTGGACATCCAGAAGGGCCTCGCCACCACGCTGGCGACGGCCACGAAGGACCCGCACTCGGACTTCTACCAGAGCTTCCGCGCGGACCTGCGCAAGGCCGGCACCGAGCAGTTCAAGGTGGACGGCCTCAGCCCGATCCCCGACGAGAAGGTCCGCGGCTACCAGAGCCTCGTCACCCTGATGCAGCAGGGCCACGGCTACGACGGACAGTTCCTGAAGGACACCGCGGACGACATCCGGCACGCCGAGGAGTCGTACACCCCGAAGGACGGCAACCCGGCCGAGTCGATCTGGGGCCTGCGCGACGAGTTCAGCGGCGCGGACCGGGGCTGGTTCGCCAACGACCCGCTCGACGGCGTCCTCGGCATCATGTCCCACGACCCGAAGACCAGCACCGAGTACCTGGACCCGGCCCACAACGACAACCTCCGGTACCTGCTCCACGGGCGGAACTGGGACACCGTCGTCGACCACTACGCGACGCCGCCCGGCGGCACCACCGTCGGCATACCGGTCCTCGCGGAGGACGGCGACGCCCGCACGGGCTTCGGCGCTGCCCTGGAGGCCGCCACCACCGGGGAGGCACCGGGCGGCTACCACGGCGTGGCCCCGCACAGCGAGCCGCAGGCCCGCATCCTGCAGCACACGATCAACACGCTGTACACCGACAAGCACGCCCAGGACCTCCCGAAGGGCCTGGTCACGCCGCTGGCCCACATCCTGACGGCGTACACCCCCGACACGCACGAGACCTACGCGGAGTCGTCCTCGCAGTACGCCGTCGACTGGGACAGCGAGGGATCCGTCTGGAGCGACAAGGACGGGGCCCACATGGCCGTGGGCCACCAGCGTCTGGCCGCCGTCATGCGGGGCATCGCCAACGACCCCGAGGCGTTCGGGCACGTCTACGGGGCCGAGCAGGGGTACGCGCACCACGTCCTGGAGTCGATCCCCGCCGACGCCGGCGACAAGACGATCCGCGACCGGATCGTGGAGTCCTCCCGGGCCATGGGCGCCTACGACGGCATCCGGTCGGACATCATCTACGACGAGCGGTTCAAGAAGACGCAGTGGGCCGCCGACTTCAACCACGGCCTCGGCACGTCCCTCGGCACGGCGCTGATGTTCAACCCCGTGAAGGACCTCAGCCCCGTCGGGGACCTCACCTCCAAGACCCTCGACGTGTGGACGTACGAGTCGAACAAGGAGCACACGGCGGAGGCGAACCTCGCCGCCACCGAGCAGAACGCCAAGACCTACGACGCCGGACAGCACGACGTCGAGAAGCTGGTGCGGTCCTGGGCGGACAGCCGCGGCCACGCCATCGACAGCGACTGGACGAAGTACTACGTCCACGCGGGCCAGAACGACTACGAGCACGGCCGGGACCGCACGCTGAGCACGCTGCGCGCGGACCGCTGACCCGGTACGGAACGGTCACCCGACGAAAATGAGCGCGATGCAGAAGAAGTCCGGTCTCCGAGGTGTCCACGCGGGCTGGTACGCGGGGGTGGCCGTGCTGGTCCTGGGGCTCGTGGCGGCCGTCCTGTACGGCTCCGGGGCGTACGACTCCTGGCGGGACGGCCGCTCGCTGGACCAGGCCTGCGACGGCACGCTGGCGCGGGACGGACTGACCGCGGCGCTGGGCTCCTCCGACCTGAGGGCCGAGCAGGACGACGGCGGTACCCTGGCCGGGTGCTTCGTCAAGGCGTCCGCCGGGACCGGCCGCGCCGTGCGGATCACCCTGCGCTGGAGCACCGCGGGGGCGCCCTCGGGCAGCGCGGTCTGGTACGAGTCGGACTACAACGGGGTGCGGGCGCAGGCGGCACCGCTCGGCGACGGCTGGCCCGGCGTCGTCCGCTACGACGGCACCTGGCAGATCATGGTCGCGCTGGACTGCGCCCGGCAGCAGGGCAAGGCGCTGGTCGCGTACGGCGACCTCTACGGCGCCTCCGACGGGACCGCGCTCACCGGGCTGGGCCGGGTGACCACCGAAACCGCCCGGAAGGCGGCCGGGAAGTACGGCTGCCGGGTGAGGGCCGGCAAGCCGCTCACCCGGGTGTCCACGGCCCGCCTCGGGGAGCCCGGCACGGTGAAGCCGCTCGCGCGGGCACAGGGCTCCTGCGCCGCGCTGCGGGACACACCGGCGGCGGCCGGCGGCACACCCGGGATCATGGAGTACCCGGCGGACCCGGACGCCCCGCAGACCAACTGCTACCTGGTGACCGCCGCGAAGAAGCCCGGCTACGGGCTGTACGCGTACTACGGCGCCGCCGCCAAGGACTACGAGTCGGCCGGGTACGGCGGCCCGGACCACGATTCCGTCCTGGCGACCGCGGCCTGCCCCGGGGCCGGCCACGAAGCGGTCTTCGCGGTCTACCACCTCTACGACCGGGACACCGACAGCTACCCGGTCCCGCACTGGTCCGCCTCGTTCGCCCGGTCCGCGCTGAAGGCCTTCGCCGGGCACGAGGCGGAGCGGCGCGGCTGCGGCAAGGTGCGGATCATGGACCGGCCGTGACCGCGTCACCGGTTTGACCTACGTCACCTTCGGGGTAATCTCTTCGGCTCGATTGGCGGAGTGGCTGCCCCATATGGCAGACTGTCGGAGTTGCTCGGTCGAGTGTTGATGCTGCGCGCCTCCCGCCGGGAGGACCGGAAGCGAGTCCCACAGTACTCGTCGCCCTAACTGCCGTAAGGCAGCGCTGGGGCGGACGTACGGGAATCTTCCGGGAAGTGTGGGCGCGGCACCGGCCAGGCACCCGGTGGGCCTTCCGCCCCCGGCCTGCGGTTCCGGAAGGGCCGTGTGCATTCCCGCAGGGATGTTCGAACAAGGGACATCTGTGTCAGCGGGAGCGCGACACGCCCGACCGCGTGGGTCGGACGAACGAAGGCAGCAGACGGAATCCGCCGGGTTCCAGAGCGTAAGAAGAGACAGGACTACTGAGTAGCCATGGCGGGACAGAAGATCCGCATCCGGCTCAAGGCCTACGACCACGAGGTCATCGACTCCTCGGCGAAGAAGATCGTCGAGACGGTGACCCGCACTGGTGCGTCGGTCGCGGGCCCGGTGCCGCTGCCCACTGAGAAGAACGTGTACTGCGTCATCAAGTCGCCGCACAAGTACAAGGACTCGCGCGAGCACTTCGAGATGCGCACGCACAAGCGCCTGATCGACATCCTCGACCCGACCCCCAAGACCGTTGACTCTCTGATGCGACTCGACCTCCCGGCCGGTGTCGACATCGAGATCAAGCTCTGAGGCCGGTGATCTGAACGATGGCTAAGCAGATCAAGGGCATCCTGGGCGAGAAGCTCGGCATGACGCAGGTGTGGGACGAGAACAACCGTGTTGTTCCGGTCACCGTCGTCAAGGCCGGCCCCAACGTCGTCACCCAGGTCCGCACGAACGATGTCGACGGCTACGAGTCCGTCCAGATCGCGTTCGGCGAGATCGACCCGCGCAAGGTGAACAAGCCCCTCAAGGGCCACTTCGCCAAGGCCGACGTCACTCCCCGCCGCCACCTCGTCGAGATCCGTACCGCTGACGCCAGCGAGTACACCCTCGGCCAGGAGATCACCGCCGAGGTGTTCGAGGCCGGCATCAAGGTCGACGTGACCGGCAAGAGCAAGGGCAAGGGCTTCGCCGGTGTCATGAAGCGTCACAACTTCAAGGGCCTCGGCGCCGGACACGGCACCCAGCGCAAGCACCGCTCGCCCGGTTCCATCGGTGGCTGCGCCACCCCGGGCCGCGTGTTCAAGGGCCTCCGCATGGCGGGTCGCATGGGCAACGAGCGGGTCACCACCCAGAACCTGACCGTCCACGCCGTTGACGCGGAGAAGGGTCTGCTGCTCATCAAGGGCGCGGTTCCCGGTCCGAACGGCGGCCTCGTCCTGGTCCGCACCGCGGCCAAGGGGGCCTGAGGTAACCGATGAGCACTGTTGACATCCTTTCGCCGGCTGGCGAGAAGGCCGGTTCCGTCGAGCTCCCCGCGGAGATCTTCGACGCCAAGGTCAGCGTCCCGCTGATCCACCAGGTCGTCGTCGCGCAGCTGGCCGCTGCCCGCCAGGGCACGCACAAGACCAAGACCCGCGGTGAAGTCCGTGGTGGTGGCAAGAAGCCGTACCGCCAGAAGGGCACCGGTCGCGCCCGCCAGGGTTCGACCCGCGCGCCGCAGTTCGCCGGTGGTGGCGTCGTGCACGGTCCCGTGCCGCGTGACTACTCGCAGCGGACCCCGAAGAAGATGAAGGCCGCCGCCCTGCGCGGTGCCCTCACCGACCGGGCGCGTCACAACCGCATCCACGTCGTCTCCGGCGTGGTCGAGGGCGACGTCTCCACGAAGGCCGCCAAGAGCCTGTTCGGCAAGATCTCGGAGCGCAAGAACCTGCTCCTGGTCGTCGAGCGCTCCGACGAGGCCGCGTGGCTGTCCGCCCGTAACCTGCCCCAGGTCCACATCCTGGAGCCGGGCCAGCTGAACACGTACGACGTTCTCGTCTCGGACGACGTGGTCTTCACCCAGGCCGCTTTCGAGTCCTTCGTCGCCGGCCCGAAGGCCAACGACACCGAAGGGAGCGAGGTCTGATGGCCATCCGTCACCCCGCTATCGCCTCGAAGGCCGCCAAGGCCGCCAAGGCCGCGCGCGTCGCCAAGGCGCGTCGCCACGCCACCGAGGGCAAGAACACCGTCGAGACCCCGCTCAGCAAGTCGTACACGGACCCCCGTGACGTCCTGCTGAAGCCGGTCGTCTCCGAGAAGAGCTACGCGCTCCTCGACGAGAACAAGTACACGTTCATCGTCGACCCGAACGCCAACAAGACCCAGATCAAGCAGGCCGTCCAGGCGGTCTTCGACGTCAAGGTCACCGGGGTCAACACGATCAACCGCCAGGGCAAGCGCAAGCGCACCCGCACCGGTTTCGGCCAGCGCGCCGCGACCAAGCGCGCGATCGTGACCCTCGCCGAGGGCGACCGTATCGACATCTTCGGCGGTCCGACCGCTTAAGCGGGTCGGATCGTCCGATATCGGACGAGGACTGAGAAATGGGAATCCGCAAGTACAAGCCGACTACGCCGGGCCGTCGTGGGTCCAGCGTCGCCGACTTCGTCGAGGTCACGCGGTCCACGCCGGAGAAGTCGCTGGTCCGCCCGCTGCACAGCAAGGGCGGCCGTAACAACGCCGGTCGTGTGACCGTTCGCCACCAGGGTGGCGGACACAAGCGCGCCTACCGAGTGATCGACTTCCGTCGTCACGACAAGGACGGCGTGCCGGCGAAGGTCGCGCACATCGAGTACGACCCCAACCGCACCGCGCGCATCGCGCTGCTGCACTACGCCGACGGCGAGAAGCGCTACATCCTCGCCCCGCGCAACCTGCAGCAGGGCGACACCGTGGAGAACGGTCCCGGGGCCGACATCAAGCCGGGCAACAACCTGGCCCTCCGCAACATCCCGGTCGGTACCACGATCCACGCGATCGAGCTCCGTCCCGGTGGCGGTGCCAAGTTCGCCCGTTCCGCCGGTGCCTCCGTGCAGCTGCTCGCGAAGGAGGGCGCCTACGCCCACCTGCGCATGCCCTCCGGTGAGATCCGCCTGGTCGACGTGCGCTGCCGCGCCACCGTCGGCGAGGTCGGCAACGCCGAGCAGAGCAACATCAACTGGGGCAAGGCGGGCCGCAAGCGGTGGCTGGGCGTTCGCCCGACCGTCCGTGGTGTGGTCATGAACCCGGTTGACCACCCGCACGGTGGTGGTGAGGGCCGGACCTCCGGTGGTCGCCACCCTGTGTCCCCGTGGGGCAAGAAGGAAGGCCGTACTCGTTCGCCCAAGAAGGCGTCGAACAAGTACATCGTCCGCCGCCGCAAGACGAACAAGAAGCGCTAAGGACGGGTTGAGATGCCTCGTAGCTTGAAGAAGGGACCCTTCGTCGACGACCACCTGATCAAGAAGGTGGATGTCCAGAACGAAGCCGGTACCAAGAACGTCATCAAGACCTGGTCCCGTCGCTCGATGATCGTCCCGGCCATGCTCGGTCACACGATCGCGGTGCACAACGGCAAGACCCACATCCCGGTGTTCGTCACCGAGTCGATGGTCGGCCACAAGCTCGGCGAGTTCTCGCCGACGCGCACCTTCCGGGGTCACGTCAAGGAAGACCGGAAGTCGAAGCGCCGCTAGTAGCGGATCGCATTCAGACACGTAAGTAACTGAAGGGACAACCATGGAAGCCAGGGCCCAGGCGCGGTACATCCGCGTCACGCCCATGAAGGCCCGCCGCGTGGTGGACCTCATCCGTGGCATGAACGCCACGGAGGCCCAGGCCGTCCTGCGATTCGCTCCGCAGGCCGCCTCGGTGCCGGTGGGCAAGGTGCTGGACAGCGCCATTGCCAACGCCGCGCACAACTACGACCACACCGACGCCGACAGCCTCTTCATTTCCGAGGCCTACGTCGACGAGGGCCCGACCCTGAAGCGGTTCCGGCCGCGTGCCCAGGGCCGCGCCTACCGGATCCGCAAGCGGACCAGCCACATCACCGTGGTCGTCAGCAGCAAGGAAGGAACCCGGTAATGGGCCAGAAGGTAAACCCGCACGGGTTCCGGCTCGGTGTCACGACCGACTTCAAGTCGCGTTGGTACGCCGACAAGCTCTACAAGGACTACGTCAAGGAAGACGTCGCCATCCGCCGGATGATGACGTCCGGCATGGAGCGCGCCGGCATCTCGAAGGTCGAGATCGAGCGCACCCGTGACCGCGTGCGTGTGGACATCCACACCGCTCGTCCGGGCATCGTCATCGGCCGCCGTGGCGCCGAGGCCGACCGCATCCGCGGCGACCTCGAGAAGCTCACGGGCAAGCAGGTCCAGCTGAACATCCTCGAGGTCAAGAACCCCGAGACCGATGCCCAGCTGGTCGCGCAGGCCGTCGCCGAGCAGCTCTCCTCCCGCGTCTCCTTCCGTCGGGCCATGCGCAAGAGCATGCAGTCCGCCATGAAGGCCGGCGCCAAGGGCATCAAGATCCAGTGCGGTGGCCGCCTCGGCGGCGCCGAGATGTCCCGCTCGGAGTTCTACCGCGAGGGCCGTGTGCCCCTGCACACGCTCCGCGCGAACGTGGACTACGGCTTCTTCGAGGCCAAGACGACCTTCGGCCGCATCGGTGTGAAGGTCTGGATCTACAAGGGCGACGTCAAGAACATCGCCGAGGTCCGCGCCGAGAACGCTGCCGCCCGTGCGGGTAACCGCCCGGCCCGCGGTGGCGCCGACCGCCCGGCCCGTGGTGGCCGCGGTGGCGAGCGGCGCGGTCGCAAGCCGCAGCAGGCTGCTGGTGCCGAGGCCCCCAAGGCCGAGGCCCCCGCCGCCGCTCCGGCTGAGAGCACCGGAACGGAGGCCTGACCGTCATGCTGATCCCCCGTAGGGTCAAGCACCGCAAGCAGCACCACCCGAAGCGCAACGGTATGTCCAAGGGTGGAACGCAGGTTGCGTTCGGCGAGTACGGCATCCAGGCGCTGACCCCGGCCTACGTGACGAACCGCCAGATCGAGGCGGCTCGTATCGCGATGACCCGCCACATCAAGCGTGGCGGCAAGGTCTGGATCAACATCTACCCGGACCGTCCCCTCACCAAGAAGCCGGCCGAGACCCGCATGGGTTCCGGTAAGGGTTCCCCGGAGTGGTGGATCGCCAACGTCAAGCCCGGACGCGTCATGTTCGAGCTGTCGTACCCCAACGAGAAGATCGCCCGTGAGGCGCTCACGCGTGCGGCCCACAAGCTGCCGATGAAGTGCCGGATCGTCAAGCGCGAGGCAGGTGAAGCGTGATGTCGGCCGGTACCAAGGCGTCCGAGCTGCGCGAGCTGGGCAACGAGGAGCTTCTGGCGAAGCTCCGCGAGGCCAAGGAAGAGCTGTTCAACCTCCGCTTCCAGGCGGCGACGGGTCAGCTCGAGAACCACGGTCGGCTGAAGGCCGTCCGCAAGGACATCGCGCGGATCTACACCCTGATGCGTGAGCGCGAGCTGGGCATCGAGACGGTGGAGAGCGCCTGATGAGCGAGAGCAACGTGACTGAGAACACCGAAGCCCGAGGCTTCCGCAAGACCCGTGAGGGTCTGGTCGTCAGCGACAAGATGGACAAGACCGTCGTCGTCGCCGTCGAGGACCGTGTGAAGCACGCGCTGTACGGCAAGGTCATCCGCCGTACGAACAAGCTCAAGGCCCACGACGAGCAGAACGCCGCGGGCGTCGGCGACCGTGTCCTCCTCATGGAGACCCGGCCGCTGTCTGCGACGAAGCGCTGGCGCGTCGTCGAGATCCTCGAAAAGGCCAAGTAATTTCCTGCGGGCAAACCCGCAGGTCAGTTCCGCCAGGCTCGGCAGGGGCGCTCATGACTGAGGCCCCTGCCGGGAACCGGCAGACGATCAGGAGATAGACGTGATCCAGCAGGAGTCGCGACTGCGTGTCGCCGACAACACTGGTGCGAAGGAGATCCTTTGCATCCGTGTGCTCGGTGGCTCCGGTCGCCGCTACGCGGGCATCGGTGACGTCATCGTCGCCACCGTCAAGGACGCGATCCCCGGTGGCAACGTGAAGAAGGGTGACGTCGTCAAGGCGGTCATCGTTCGCACCGTCAAGGAGCGCCGCCGTCCGGACGGCTCGTACATCCGCTTCGACGAGAACGCCGCCGTCATTCTGAAGAACGACGGCGACCCTCGCGGCACCCGCATCTTCGGCCCGGTCGGCCGTGAGCTGCGCGAGAAGAAGTTCATGAAGATCATCTCGCTCGCGCCGGAGGTGCTGTAAGCATGAAGATCAAGAAGGGCGACCTGGTCCAGGTCATCACCGGCAAGGACAAGGGCAAGCAGGGCAAGGTCATCGCGGCCTACCCCCGCGAGGACCGAGTCCTGGTCGAGGGTGTCAACCGGGTCAAGAAGCACACCAAGGCCGGTCCGACCGCCAGCGGTTCCCAGGCCGGCGGCATCGTGACGACCGAGGCCCCCATCCACGTGTCCAACGTTCAGCTGGTCGTGGAGAAGGACGGTCAGAAGGTCGTCACGCGTGTCGGCTACCGCTTCGACGAAGAGGGCAACAAGATCCGCGTTGCCAAGCGGACGGGTGAGGACATCTGATGGCTACCACCACGACTCCGCGTCTGAAGCAGAAGTACCGCGAGGAGATCGCGGGCAAGCTGCGTGACGAGTTCAAGTACGAGAACGTCATGCAGGTTCCCGGCCTCGTCAAGATCGTGGTCAACATGGGTGTCGGCGACGCCGCCCGTGACTCGAAGCTGATCGAGGGCGCGATCCGCGACCTGACCACCATCACCGGTCAGAAGCCGGCCGTCACCAAGGCCCGCAAGTCCATCGCGCAGTTCAAGCTGCGTGAGGGTCAGCCGATCGGTGCCCACGTCACGCTCCGTGGCGACCGCATGTGGGAGTTCCTGGACCGCACCCTGTCGCTCGCGCTCCCGCGCATCCGCGACTTCCGCGGCCTGTCCCCCAAGCAGTTCGACGGCCGTGGCAACTACACCTTCGGTCTCACGGAGCAGGTCATGTTCCACGAGATCGACCAGGACAAGATCGACCGCGTCCGGGGTATGGACATCACCGTGGTGACCACGGCGACCAACGACGAAGAGGGCCGTGCCCTTCTCCGTCACCTCGGCTTCCCGTTCAAGGAGGCGTGAGCGAGATGGCGAAGAAGGCTCTCATCGCGAAGGCTGCTCGCAAGCCCAAGTTCGGAGTGCGTGGCTACACCCGCTGCCAGCGCTGCGGTCGTCCGCACTCCGTTTACCGCAAGTTCGGCCTCTGCCGCGTGTGCCTTCGTGAGATGGCTCACCGTGGCGAGCTGCCGGGCGTGACCAAGAGCTCCTGGTAATCCCCACTTTTAGGGATTCCTGGACCTCTCGGTAAGCAACCGGGACGGCAGGGGCTCCCGCCCTCATGGCTTAGGCTAGGAGGGTTGGGCCTCTGCCGCCCTGAACGCCCGCGGACAGCGTCCGCTAGTAATTGCTTACTACGCCGTAGGTCCCCGCGCCGCACCCGTCCCGTCCATGTACGGGGAGAGGGATGGCGCATATAGGAAACCCCGGCGAGAAAGGCCACAGGCCAATTCATGACCATGACTGATCCGATCGCAGACATGCTGACGCGTCTGCGGAACGCGAACTCGGCGTACCACGACTCGGTGTCGATGCCGCACTCCAAGATCAAGTCTCACATCGCGGAGATCCTCCAGCAGGAGGGCTTCATCACGGGCTGGAAGGTCGAGGACGCCGAGGTCGGCAAGAACCTCGTCCTGGAGCTGAAGTTCGGCCCCAACCGTGAGCGCTCCATCGCGGGCATCAAGCGGATCTCCAAGCCCGGTCTCCGGGTGTACGCGAAGTCCACCAACCTGCCGAAGGTGCTCGGCGGCCTGGGCGTGGCGATCATCTCCACGTCGCACGGGCTCCTCACCGACAAGCAGGCCGGCAAGAAGGGCGTGGGTGGGGAAGTCCTCGCCTACGTCTGGTAGCAGAAGGGAACGGAGGAAACAGCTATGTCGCGCATCGGCAAGCTCCCCATCGCGGTTCCCGCCGGCGTGGACGTCACCATCGACGGCCGTACGGTTTCGGTCAAGGGCCCCAAGGGCTCGCTGACCCACACCGTTGCCGCGCCGATCGACATCGCTAAGGGCGAGGACGGCACCCTCCAGGTGCTGCGCCCGAACGACGAGCGTCAGAGCAAGGCCCTGCACGGCCTCTCCCGCACGCTGGTGGCGAACATGATCACCGGCGTGACGCAGGGTTACGTGAAGAAGCTCGAAATCAGCGGTGTCGGTTACCGAGTGACCGCCAAGGGTTCGAACCTGGAGTTCGCTCTCGGTTACAGCCACCCGATCGTGGTCGAGGCCCCCGAGGGGATCACCTTCAAGGTGGAGACCCCGACCCGTTTCTCGGTCGAGGGCATCGACAAGCAGAAGGTCGGCGAGGTTGCGGCCAACATCCGCAAGCTGCGCAAGCCCGACCCGTACAAGGCCAAGGGCGTCAAGTACGAGGGCGAAGTCATCCGCCGCAAGGTCGGAAAGGCGGGTAAGTAAGCCATGGCATACGGGCAGAAGATCCTCAAGGGCGACGCCTACAAGCGCGCCGCGATCAAGCGCCGTCACATCCGGATCCGCAAGCGGATCTCCGGTACGGCGGAGCGCCCCCGTCTGGTCGTGACCCGCTCCAACCGCCACATCGTGGCGCAGGTGATCGACGACCTGAAGGGCCACACCCTGGCGTCGGCGTCCACTCTGGACGCGTCGATCCGTGGCGGCGAGGCCGACAAGTCCGCGCAGGCCAAGCAGGTCGGCGCCCTGGTCGCCGAGCGTGCCAAGGCCGCCGGTGTCGAGGCCGTCGTGTTCGACCGTGGTGGCAACCAGTACGCCGGGCGCATCGCCGCCCTGGCGGACGCCGCCCGCGAAGCCGGGCTCAAGTTCTGAGCCGCTTGTAGCTAGCGGAAAGAGAGAGGTAATCCAATGGCTGGACCCCAGCGCCGCGGAAGCGGTGCCGGTGGCGGCGAGCGGCGGGACCGGAAGGGCCGTGACGGCGGCGCTGCTGCCGCCGAGAAGACCGCGTACGTCGAGCGCGTCGTCGCGATCAACCGCGTCGCCAAGGTTGTGAAGGGTGGTCGTCGCTTCAGCTTCACCGCGCTGGTCGTGGTGGGCGACGGTGACGGCACCGTGGGTGTCGGTTACGGCAAGGCCAAGGAGGTGCCGGCCGCCATCGCCAAGGGTGTTGAGGAGGCCAAGAAGCACTTCTTCAAGGTCCCCCGGATCCAGGGCACCATCCCCCACCCCATCCAGGGTGAGAAGGCTGCCGGCGTCGTGCTGCTCAAGCCCGCGTCCCCGGGTACCGGTGTTATCGCCGGTGGTCCGGTGCGTGCCGTGCTGGAGTGCGCCGGTATCCACGACGTGCTGTCGAAGTCGCTCGGCTCCGACAACGCCATCAACATCGTGCACGCGACCGTGGAGGCCCTGAAGGGTCTGCAGCGTCCCGAGGAGATCGCGGCCCGCCGTGGTCTGCCGCTTGAGGACGTCGCTCCCGCGGCCCTGCTGCGTGCGCGTGCCGGGGTGGGTGCGTAATCATGGCGCAGCTCAAGATCACGCAGGTCAAGTCCTACATCGGCAGCAAGCAGAACCACCGTGACACCCTGCGCTCCCTTGGTCTCAAGGGCATCAACACGCAGGTCGTCAAGGAGGACCGCCCCGAGTTCCGCGGCATGGTGCACACCGTCCGCCACCTCGTGACGGTCGAGGAGGTCGACTGATCATGGCGGAGCAGAACCCGCTCAAGATCCACAACCTCCGTCCCGCCCCGGGCGCCAAGACCGCCAAGACCCGTGTGGGTCGTGGTGAGGCGTCGAAGGGTAAGACGGCCGGTCGTGGTACCAAGGGCACCAAGGCCCGTTACCAGGTTCCGGAGCGCTTCGAGGGTGGCCAGATGCCGCTCCACATGCGCCTCCCGAAGCTGAAGGGCTTCAAGAACCCGTTCAAGACGGAGTACCAGGTCGTCAACCTCGACAAGCTGGCCGCGCTCTACCCCGAGGGTGGCGAGGTCACGGTCGAGGGTCTGGTGGCCAAGGGTGCCGTTCGCAAGAACAGCCTCGTCAAGGTCCTCGGCCAGGGCGAGATCTCCGTGGCGCTGCAGGTGACGGTCGACGCCGTCTCCGGCTCCGCCAAGGAGAAGATCACCGCCGCCGGCGGTACGGTCACCGAGCTCGTCTGAGTCCTTCGGACGACGCCTCGATGACGTAGACGATCCCGACCGGGGGTACCTCACAATGAGGTATCCCCGGTTGGTCGTTCCTAGGGGGGCAGTGTCGCCGGTAAGGTGGCCTGCACTGTTCTTTTTCGTATTCGTCGAACCTCAGACCGTCACCCTTGACGCAGTTGCGCGGGGGTCGCAGGAGGCACCGTGCTCACCGCGTTCGCCCGGGCGTTCAGGACGCCCGACCTGCGCAAGAAGCTGCTCTTCACGCTGGGCATCATCGTGGTCTACCGGGTCGGTACCCACATCCCGATCCCCGGCGTCAACTACCAGGCCGTCCAGAAGTGTGTGAACGAGGCCTCGGGCAACCAGGGCCTGTTCGGTCTCGTGAACATGTTCAGTGGTGGCGCGCTGCTGCAGATCACGATCTTCGCGCTCGGCATCATGCCGTACATCACGGCGAGCATCATCCTGCAACTGCTGACCGTGGTGATCCCGCGTCTGGAGGCCCTGAAGAAGGAGGGCCAGGCCGGCACGGCGAAGATCACGCAGTACACCCGCTACCTGACCGTGGCGCTCGCCATCCTTCAGGGCACCGGCCTCGTCGCCACCGCCCGCAGCGGCGCCCTCTTCAACGGCTGCTCGGTCGCGTCGAGCATCGTCCCGGACCAGGCGATCTTCTCGACGATCACCATGGTCATCTGCATGACCGCCGGTACGGCCGTGGTCATGTGGCTCGGTGAGCTGATCACCGACCGCGGCATCGGCAACGGCATGTCGATCCTGATGTTCATCTCGATCGCCGCGACCTTCCCGTCCGCGCTGTGGGCCATCAAGAAGCAGGGCACGCTGGCCGGCGGCTGGATCGAGTTCGGCACCGTCATCGCGGTGGGCCTGGTCATGGTCGCGCTCGTCGTCTTCGTCGAGCAGGCCCAGCGCCGCATCCCGGTGCAGTACGCGAAGCGCATGATCGGGCGCCGGTCCTACGGCGGTACGTCCACGTACATCCCGCTCAAGGTGAACCAGGCCGGTGTGATTCCCGTCATCTTCGCCTCCTCGCTGCTCTACATTCCGGCGCTGGTGGCGCAGTTCGCGGGGGGCAAGTCGGGCTGGAAGACCTGGATCGAGCAGAACCTCACCAAGGGCGACCACCCGATTTACATCGTTTCGTACTTCTTGCTCATCGTATTCTTCGCGTTCTTCTACGTGGCGATCTCCTTCAACCCCGAGGAAGTCGCCGACAACATGAAGAAGTATGGTGGCTTCATCCCGGGCATCCGGGCTGGCCGACCGACCGCTGAGTACCTGAGCTACGTGCTCAACCGGATCACCTGGCCGGGTTCGCTGTATCTGGGTCTGATCGCTCTCGTACCGACAATGGCGTTGGTGGGCTTTGGGGCAAGCCAGAACTTCCCGTTCGGCGGGACCAGCATCCTCATCATCGTGGGTGTCGGCCTTGAGACGGTGAAGCAGATCGAGAGCCAGCTCCAGCAGCGCAATTACGAAGGGTTCCTCCGCTGATGCGTATCGTCCTCGTCGGGCCGCCGGGTGCCGGTAAGGGAACGCAAGCCGTTCGGCTCGCAGAGAAGCTGGCCATCCCGCACATCTCCACGGGCGACCTGTTCCGGGCCAACATCAGTCAGCAGACCGAGCTGGGCAAGCTCGCGAAGTCCTACATGGACGCCGGCAACCTCGTCCCCGACGAGGTGACCATCGCGATGGCCAAGGACCGGATGGAGCAGCCCGACGCGGAGAACGGCTTCCTGCTGGACGGCTTCCCGCGCAACGTCTCGCAGGCCCAGGCGCTGGACGAGCTGCTGCAGAGCGAGGGCATCACGCTGGACGCCGTGCTCGACCTGGAGGTCCCCGAGGACGAGGTCGTCAAGCGCATCGCCGGCCGGCGCATCTGCCGCAACGACTCCTCCCACGTCTTCCACGTGACGTACAGCAAGCCGAAGCAGGAGGGCGTCTGCGACGTCTGCGACGGCGAGCTGTACCAGCGCGACGACGACTCCGAGGAGACCGTGCGCAAGCGGCTGGAGGTCTACCACACGCAGACCGAGCCGATCATCGACTACTACAAGTCGCAGGGCCTGGTACGTACGATCTCCGCCCTGGGCCCGGTGGACGAGATCACGCAGCGGGCACTGGAGGCCCTCAAGCGCGAGAAGGCCGAGAACAAGTAGTCCCCGGTCCTTCCGGCCGCGGTGCCTGCCCGGGCGCCGCGGCCGTACTGTTGTACAGGTATCCCAGTCGACGTGAGTGACGGAGAGCGCAGGCCCCCATGGTGCAGATCAAGACCCCCGAGCAGATCGCGAAGATGCGGGCGGCGGGCCTGGTCGTAGCCGCCATCCACGCGGCCACGCGGGAGGCCGCGGTGCCGGGTGCCACCACCAGGGACCTGGACGAGGTGGCCCGCAAGGTCCTCGCCGAGCACGGCGCGAAGTCGAACTTCCTGGGCTACGGCGGCTTCCCCGCCACCATCTGCACCTCCGTGAACGACGTGGTCGTGCACGGCATCCCCTCCGACGACGTCGTCCTGAAGGACGGCGACATCATCTCCATCGACTGCGGCGCGATCGTCGACGGCTGGCACGGTGACGCGGCCTACACCGCGTTCGTCGGCTCCGGCCACTCCCCGGAGCTGATCGAGCTCTCCCGGGTGACGGAGGAGTCGATGTGGGCCGGCATCGCGGCCATGAAGCAGGGCAACCGGCTGGTCGACGTCTCCCGGGCGATCGAGACGTACATCCGCCGCCAGCCCAAGCCGGGCGGCGGCCGGTACGGGATCATCGAGGACTACGGCGGCCACGGCATCGGCACCGAGATGCACATGGACCCGCACCTGCTGAACTACGTCGACCGCCGCCGCGGCAAGGGCCCCAAGCTGGTGCCCGGCTTCTGCCTCGCGATCGAGCCGATGGTCTCGCTGGGCACCCCGCGCACCGAGGTCCTCTCCGACGACTGGACGGTCATCACGACGGACGGCACCTGGTCCTCCCACTGGGAGCACTCGGTCGCCCTGACGGAGCAGGGTCCCCTCGTCCTCACCGCCCCCGACGGCGGCAAGGCCAAGCTCGCCGAGTACGGCATCACGACGGCGCCGGATCCGCTTGCTTAACGATCACCCCCGGGGGCAGACTTCCTCGATTCGCCTTTCGGGGTGCGCCGACGTAGACTGACTCGTCGGCTCTCGTGCACCCGCATGTCCGCATGCTTGCAAGTGTGACGGAGTCGATCAAGGTAGTCGATTCGAAGGGCGAAGCGTGGCCAAGAAGCAAGGTGCCATCGAGATCGAGGGCACTGTCGTCGAGTCTCTGCCGAACGCCATGTTCAAGGTCGAGCTCCAGAACGGCCACCAGGTCCTGGCACACATCAGCGGCAAGATGCGTATGCACTACATCCGCATCCTCCCTGACGACCGGGTCGTGGTGGAGCTGTCTCCGTACGACCTGACGCGTGGCCGGATCGTCTACCGGTACAAGTAGATCTTGCCCGCGCCCCGGGCCCGCCCGGTGCGATGGCACTGACCCGGAGAACCTCACCCCATGAAGGTCAAGCCGAGCGTCAAGAAGATCTGCGACAAGTGCAGGGTGATCCGCCGTCACGGCCGGGTCATGGTCATCTGCGAGAACCCGCGCCACAAGCAGCGCCAGGGCTGACGCACGACCATCACCCTCTGCACCTCTATCGCAGAGATTCGCGCGACGCGAGCTGAATATGTTCATACGCAGAACCCGAGCCATCCAGCTCGACACCCCCGGTTCGGAGGCCGGGGACCCGGTTCGTACCTGGTACGGCGGCCGGGAGCCGGTTCTGTGGAAGACCTCCGAAGATTCACCAGGAGCCATTGAATGGCACGCGTTTCCGGTGTCGACATCCCGCGCGACAAGCGCGTGGAGATCGCCCTCACCTACGTGTTCGGCATCGGCCGGACCCTCTCGAAGGAGACGCTGGCTGCGACCGGCGTCGACCCGAACACCCGTGTTCGTGACCTGTCCGAAGAGCAGCTGGTCGCGATTCGCGAGTACGTCGACAACAACATCAAGACCGAGGGTGACCTCCGTCGCGAGATCCAGGCCGACATCCGCCGCAAGGTCGAGATCGGTACCTACCAGGGTCTCCGTCACCGTCGCGGTCTGCCCGTCCGCGGTCAGCGCACCAGCACCAACGCCCGTACCCGCAAGGGGCCGCGTCGCGCCATCGCCGGCAAGAAGAAGCCGGGCAAGAAGTAGTCCGCAGCGGACACCTGTCCACGGTCTTCGCTGTAGGACCGACCACCTCCCGTAGGAGTTAGTAGATGCCCCCCAAGGGACGTCAGGGCGCTGCCAAGAAGGTGCGCCGCAAGGAAAAGAAGAACGTCGCTCACGGCCACGCGCACATCAAGAGCACGTTCAACAACACGATCGTCTCCATCACGGACCCGTCCGGCAACGTGATCTCCTGGGCCTCCGCCGGCCACGTCGGCTTCAAGGGCTCCCGGAAGTCCACGCCGTTCGCCGCGCAGATGGCCGCCGAGTCGGCTGCCCGCCGCGCCCAGGAGCACGGCATGCGCAAGGTCGACGTGTTCGTGAAGGGCCCGGGTTCCGGTCGTGAGACCGCGATCCGCTCCCTGCAGGCCACGGGCCTCGAGGTCGGCTCCATCCAGGACGTCACCCCGACCCCGCACAACGGCTGCCGCCCGCCGAAGCGCCGCCGCGTCTGACGCACCGGCTGCTTCAGGGTTTTCCGGGCGGTACGGCCCCCTGAAAAGGGCCGTATCGCCCGTACCCTTGCAGTACCCGCACTTCTCACGGGTGCGGATTCCGTCGGACGTCAAATAGCGGGCGTCCACGAAAGAAGGATCTGATCCACACATGCTGATCGCTCAGCGCCCCTCGTTGACCGAAGAGGTCGTCGACGAGTTCCGCTCCCGGTTCGTGATCGAGCCGCTGGAGCCGGGCTTCGGCTACACCCTCGGCAACTCCCTCCGCCGTACCCTCCTCTCCTCGATCCCCGGTGCCGCTGTCACCAGCATCCGGATCGACGGCGTGCTGCACGAGTTCACCACCGTGCCGGGCGTCAAGGAGGACGTCACCGACCTGATCCTCAACATCAAGCAGCTGGTCGTCTCCTCGGAGCACGACGAGCCGGTCGTGATGTACCTGCGCAAGCAGGGCCCGGGTCTGGTCACCGCCGCCGACATCGCGCCCCCGGCCGGTGTCGAGGTGCACAACCCCGACCTCGTCCTCGCCACGCTCAACGGCAAGGGCAAGCTGGAGATGGAGCTGACCGTCGAGCGCGGTCGCGGTTACGTCTCCGCCGTGCAGAACAAGCAGGTGGGCCAGGAGATCGGCCGTATCCCGGTCGACTCGATCTACTCGCCGGTTCTCAAGGTCACGTACAAGGTCGAGGCCACGCGTGTCGAGCAGCGCACCGACTTCGACAAGCTGATCGTCGACGTCGAGACCAAGCAGGCGATGCGTCCGCGTGACGCCATGGCCTCCGCGGGCAAGACGCTGGTCGAGCTGTTCGGTCTCGCCCGCGAGCTGAACATCGACGCCGAGGGCATCGACATGGGCCCGTCCCCGACGGACGCCGCCCTTGCCGCCGACCTGGCGCTGCCGATCGAGGAGCTGGAGCTCACCGTTCGGTCGTACAACTGCCTCAAGCGTGAGGGCATCCACTCCGTGGGTGAGCTGGTCGCGCGCTCCGAGGCCGACCTCCTCGACATTCGCAACTTCGGTGCGAAGTCCATCGACGAGGTCAAGGCGAAGCTGGCCGGCATGGGCCTGGCCCTGAAGGACAGCCCGCCCGGATTCGACCCCACGGCCGCTGCCGACGCCTTCGGCGCCGACGACGACGCGGACGCGGGTTTCGTGGAGACCGAGCAGTACTGATCGGTCGTTGCCGGTGAGCATCCGCTCATCGGGTTCCTGACCCCGGTACCTGATACGGCCGGGGCAGACACACAGGAGAAAGAACATGCCGAAGCCCACCAAGGGTGCCCGTCTGGGCGGCAGCGCCGCGCACGAGAAGCTCCTCCTCGCCAACCTGGCGAAGAGCCTCTTCGAGCACGGCCGTATCACCACCACCGAGGCGAAGGCCCGCCGTCTGCGGCCGTACGCCGAGCGTCTGGTCACCAAGGCGAAGAAGGGCGACCTTCACAACCGCCGTCAGGTGCTCCAGGTCATCACGGACAAGAGCGTCGTCCACACGCTCTTCACCGAGATCGGCCCGCGGTACGAGAACCGTCCGGGTGGTTACACCCGCATCACCAAGATCGGTAACCGCCGTGGCGACAACGCGCCCATGGCCGTCATCGAGCTGGTCGAGGCGCTGACGGTCGCGCAGCAGGCGACCGGTGAGGCCGAGGCCGCCACCAAGCGTGCGGTCAAGGAGTCCGAGGAGGCCAAGGCCCCCGAGGCGACCGAGGCTCCGGCCGAGGAGGCCGCTGCCGAGGAGTCCAAGGACGCGTAAGCGCTCCGTGGCGTTCGCGGGCCCGTTCCTTTCGAGGAGCGGGCCCGCTCTCGTGTTCCTGAGAGGATCCGTACGTGAGTGATGAAGTACAGCCCGGGCACGTCCGTCTCCGTCTCGATCTCTCCTACGACGGCACCGGCTTCCACGGCTGGGCCAAGCAGGCCGGTGGCCGGCGGACCGTGCAGGGGGAGATCGAGGACGCGCTGCGGACGGTGACCCGGTCGCGGGAGACCTACGAGCTGACGGTCGCCGGGCGGACCGATGCCGGGGTGCACGCGCGCGGGCAGGTGGCCCATGTGGATCTGCCCGAAGGCGTGTGGCGCGAGCACCACGAGAAGCTGCTCAAGCGGCTCGCCGGCCGGCTGCCGAGGGACGTGCGGGTCTGGGCGCTGCGGGAGGCGCCGAGCGGCTTCAACGCGCGGTTCTCCGCCGTCTGGCGGCGGTACGCCTACCGGGTCACCGACAACCCCGGGGGAGTGGACCCCCTGCTGCGGGGACACGTCCTCTGGCACGACTGGCCGCTCGACGTGGGCGCCATGAACGAGGCGGCCCGGGCGCTGCTCGGCGAGCACGACTTCGCCGCCTACTGCAAGAGGCGCGAGGGCGCGACCACCATCCGCACACTCCAGGAGCTGAGCCTGGTCCGGGGCGACGACGGCATCATCACCGCTACCGTGCGGGCGGACGCGTTCTGCCACAACATGGTGCGCTCGCTGATCGGGGCGCTGCTGTTCGTGGGGGACGGGCACCGGGGGCCGGAGTGGCCCGGGAAGGTGCTGGCCGCGGGGGTGCGGGACTCGGCCGTCCATGTCGTACGGCCGCACGGGCTGACGCTGGAGGAGGTCGGCTACCCGGCGGACGAGCTGCTGGCGGCGCGGAACAAGGAGGCCCGGAACAAGCGGTCGTTGCCCGGCGCACCTGGCTGCGAAACCTGTTAGTTACGTTGCATTTAGCAGCGCTTATGCCCCATGTCTGGACTTACCGGGCGTAGTCGTCCTGGTCGCCTCTTACGCCGTTCATACCTCTCGATTACTGTTGCGCCTTCCGGCCGCATGTTCCACAGGGGGTGGCCGGGTTGGCTGGGGGGTCGACGGGTCGTACGGGCCCGGGGTTGGACAACGGCATGACTTCAGTGGGTCCCGCGCGGACCGGGGGGCGTCGCGCGGCGCCCCGGAGCAGCGGGCGGCGACGGGCGGGGCGCGGTGGCCGCCCCGCGCTGGGGCTGCTGCCGCTCCCGCCCTCGGACAAGGAGAAGTACTCCTACGCGCACCGCAACCTGTGGATCCTGACGATCAGCTCGCTGATCAGCTTCTGCTGCCTGGTGACGAGCCAGTTCAAGCTGGCGCAGTCCACGCCGGTGCTGTGGATCTACACCCCGCTGCTGGTGTTCACGGTCGTCTACTACCTGGTGTCGCTCCGGGTGAACGGCTTCACCCGGGACTTCGACATCGCCCACCACCGGCGGCTGGCGCAGAACTGGCGGCCCGCGGTGTACCCGACCGTCGACGTGTTCCTGCCGGTGTGCGGCGAGCCCATCGAGGTGCTGCACAACACCTGGCGGCACGTGCGGGCGATGGCCGACCGGTACCCCGGGGTCTGCGTGCCGTTCGTGCTGGACGACGGCGCGAGCCCGGAGCTGGCGGCGATGGCCCGGGACTTCGGCTTCCGCTACGGCACCCGGGAGAACCGGGGCTGGTTCAAGAAGGCCGGCAACCTGCACTTCGGCTTCGGGCAGTCCGACGGCGAGTACATCCTCATCCTCGACGCCGACTTCACCCCGCGGGCCGACCTGCTGGAGGAGCTGCTGCCGTACATGGACGACGATCCGCGGATCGGCATCGTCCAGTCCCCGCAGTACTTCCGGGTGCTCGACTCGCAGAACTGGATCGAGCGCGGCGCGGGCGCGGTGCAGGAGCTGTTCTACCGCTCCGTGCAGGTGTCCCGGCAGGGCAGTGACGGCGCGATCTGCGTCGGCTCCTGCGCGATCTACCGGCGGGCGGCCCTGGAGACCAACGGCGGCACGACCCTGATCGAGCACTCCGAGGACGTGCACACCGGCTTCGACCTGCGGGGGCTCGGCTGGGACCTGCGCTATGTGCCGGTCGCCGTCTCCACCGGCGTGTGCCCGGACAACGCCGGCGCCTTCTTCAACCAGCAGTACCGCTGGTGCTCGGGCTCGATGAGCCTGCTGGGCAGCCGCAAGTTCTGGCAGGCCAGGATCCGGCTCTCCAGCCGGCTGTGCTACATGTCCGGGTTCTTCTACTACATCCACACCGCGCTGTTCACCTTCGCGGCCCCGGTCATCCCGATCGTGCTGCTGCTGATGATGCCGGAGAAGCTCAAGGTCGAGCACCTGCTGCTGGTGCTGCCGAGCATCCTCTACACCACGATCGTCTTCCCGATGTGGCACCGGGCGCCGTACCGCCTGGAGGCGTGGGCGGCCCGCATGATGTACGGCTGGGCGCACGTCTTCGCCATCTGGGACATCCTGCGCAAGAACCGCATGGGCTGGCAGCCGACCGGCTCCTCCGGCGCCAAGAAGAACAAGACCCGGCGCTTCTGGATCGGCATGTGGGCGTGGAGCGGCGGCACGGCGCTGGTCTGGGTCACCGCTGCGGTGTACCGGACGTTCACCATGAACGCCCCGGACTTCGCCCTGGTCCTGTCCTCCGGGCTGTTCTACGCGCTGGTCGTCGGCCGCGTCCTGGTCCAGCCGCGCGTGGGGGCGGAGGCCGTCTGATGCGATCGGCGAAACCTCCCGCCAGGGGCCGTGCGGCGCTGGCCGGCGCTCTCGCCGGCCTCCTGGCGCTCACCGGCTGCTCGCTCCTCGGCGACGACGACGGCGGCTCGCCGGGGTCCGGCACCGGCACCGTGGCCCCGCACTCCTCCGCGAGGGCCGGCCAGGACATCCCCTACGACGTCACGCCCCTGCTGAAGCCCGCGAAGAAGTACTACGGCGTGGCCGTGCCGGGCGCCCCGACCTCCATGAAGAGCGTCGACGCGTACACCGGGATGACCGGCAAGCAGCCGAACCTCGTCGAGTACTACGCCGGCTGGGGCGACGGCTTCGACGCCACCGGGGTGCGCAACGCCTGGGCCGAGGGCGCGCTGACGCTGATGTCCTGGGAGCCCTTCGACACCCCGCTCACCGACATCGCGGCGGCCAGGTCGGACGCGTACATCAAGGAGTACGCGACCGCCGTCCGCCGGCTGAACCTGCCCGTGGTGATCGACTTCGCGGACGAGTTCAACGGCCACTGGGAGAAGTGGGGCACGGACGACGTGACCCCGGCCCAGTACGTGGCCGCCTGGCGGCACATCCACCAGACCTTCGTGGACGCCGGCGCCACCAACGTCATCTGGGCCTGGTCGCCCAACATCGTCAACCCGGTGCGGAACGTGAAGCTGGAGCCGTACTACCCGGGCGACGCCTACGTCGACTGGATCGGTCTGATCGGCTACTTCACCACCGGCTCCGACAACACCTTCGACAGCGTCTTCGGGCTCACCCGCGACCGGATCCGCACCTTCACCAAGAAGCCGTTCCTGCTCCTGGAGACCGCCGCCATGCCCGGCGAGCGGCGCCGCGCCGACATCCGCAACCTGTTCGCGGGCGTCGCGGCCGACGACGACATGCTCGGCTTCGTCTGGTTCAACCACAAGAAGCGCGCCGACTGGCGGCTGGAGGCCAGCCCGCGGGCGCTGAAGGAGTTCAAGCACCTGGCAGCCGACGACCGGTTCGGCTTCGACGTACGGAAGCCGTCATGACCTCACGACCGCAGTACTACACCCCCGAGCCGTACGACCCGTACGCCGACGACGAGCCGCAGGACGGCTGGTTCAACTCCGACGGCCACATCCCGCGCCAGCCGCAGTCCTACGACGTCCCCCAGTCCTACGACGCCCCCCAGTCCTACGACGCCCCCCAGGCGTACGAGGTCCCCGAGGCGCACGAGGTCCCCCGGACGTACGGGACCCCCGACGGGTACGAGACACCCGAGGGGTACGACTACGACCCCCGGACCTATCCGTACCAGCAGCCGGCCGACCAGCCGACGTTCGCCCTGCACACCGTGCCGGAAGCGGCCGAGGAGGCCGAGCCGGGGTACCACGTGCCGGAGACCCCCGAGGTCGGCTGGGACATGGCCGCCAGCCGGCGGCGCGCCTGGGTCAGCCGGGCCGTGCTGCTGTTCGTGCTGGCCGTCCAGGCGGTGCTCTCGCTGCGCCTTGCCAACTCGGCGTTCCAGGACGAGGCCCTGTACCTGTCGGCCGGCCACGCCGAGCTGCAGCACCTGGTGCACGGCACCCCGCTGCCGGTGAACTACGCGGCGTACTTCTCCGGCTCGCCGCAGCTGTACCCGGTGCTCGCCGCCGCCGTCGACGACCGCTTCGGGCTCGCGGGGGCGCGCACCCTCAGCCTGGCCTTCATGCTGGGCACCACCGCGCTGCTGTACTCCTTCACCCGGCGGCTGTTCAACGAGCGGGCGGCGCTGGCCGGCGCGGCGCTCTTCGCCGTGGTGCAGTCGACCGTCGTCATGGGGTACTTCGCCACCTACGACGCCGCCGCCGTCTTCCTGCTGGCCCTGGCCACCTGGATCGTCGTACGCACCGACCGGGCACCCGTGGCCGCCGTGCTGCTCGCCGCGCCCGTCGCCGTGCTCGCCGTCGGCGTGAAGTACGCCTCCGCGCTGTACCTGCCGACCATCGTCGTGCTCGCGCTGCTCACCGGCTGGCCGCACAAGGGCGGCAAGGCCTTCGTGCGGATGCTGCTGCTCGGGCTCGGCATCGGCGCCCTGCTGGCGGCCGGCATGTACAGCACCGACCTGCTGGCCGGCGTGCGGCAGACCACCACCGACCGCGACCACGGTTCCGACAGCGCCGCCTTCCTGCTCCAGCGGTCGGCCGAGTGGGGCGGGCTGATGTTCCTCACCGCCGTCGGCGGCGCGCTCTCCTACGTGCGGCGCAGCCGGATGAACGAGTCGCCGCTCGCCCAGCGGCTGGGCAACCCCGGCTGGCGCTGGCGCGCGCTGCTCGGTCTGGTGCTGTGCGGCACCGCCCTGCTCGCGCCCGCGTACCAGGTGCACCTGGGGACCGTGGTCTCGCTGTTCAAGCACGTCGGCTTCGGACTGCTCTTCGCCGCGCCGATGGCCGGCGTGGGCGTGACCCGGCTGATCGGCGCCCACTTCCGCTATCCCCAGCTCGGCATCATGCTGTGGACGGCGACGCTCTGCCTCGGCATCTCCCAGGCGGACTGGCGGTTCGGCGTCTGGCCCGACTCCGCGAAGATGATCCAGGTCATCGACTCCCACGTGGACCGCAAGGGCCACTACCTGGCGTCGACGCCCGAGGTCCCCGTCTACTACCTGCGCGAGAAGACCAGCCAGCGGCAGTGGCAGGGCGCGTTCGCCATGGAGTACACGGACAGGAAGGGCCGGCACCACTCGGGTGACGCCGGCTACCGGGCCGCGCTGCGCGACGGCGAGTACGACCTGATCGTCCTGGACGGCCTGACCAACCCGCGGGTGGACACCGTCGTCGCGGACGCGCTCAAGGGCAACGCGCACTACCGGCTCCTCGCCGACCTGCCGTTCCGCAACTCCAGCGGCACGGGTCACTACCGCGTCTGGGTCAAGACCTCACGACCGTGACCTCCTGACCAAGACGCCCACGGGGAAAGAAGAGCGAGGATGACGCACGACGAGACAGCGGTCACCGTGGTGATGCCGACCTACAACGAGGCGGCGAACCTGCCGGGCATGGCCGAGGCGGTGCTCGCCCTGCCGCTGGACGGACTCCATCTGAAGGTCGTCGACGACTCCAGCCCGGACGGCACCGGGCGGATCGCCGAGGAGCTGGCCGAGCGGTACAACCGGGCCGGCCGGCGCCGGATGAGCGTGCTGCACCGCACCGGGAAGGACGGGCTGGGGCGGGCATACGCGGCCGGCATGTCCGCCGCGCTGGAGGAGGGCGCCGCGTACGTCGTCCAGATGGACGCCGACGGCAGCCACCCCGTGGAGGCCGTGCCCCGCATGCTCCGGGCGGCCCTGGACTCCGGCGCCGGGCTGGTCGTCGGCAGCCGGTACGTCGAGGGCGGCTCGCTGGACGAGGCGTGGGGGGCGCACCGGGTGCTGCTGTCCCGCTTCGCCAACCGGTACGCGCGCGCGGTCCTCGGCACCGAGATCCGGGACATCACCGCCGGCTTCAACCTGTGGTCGGCGCCGACCTTGCGGGACGTGGACCTGTCGTCCCTGGACAGCGCGGGCTACAGCTTCCAGGTGGAGCTGAAGTACAAGGCCGTACGGGCCGGGCACCCGGCGGTGGAGATCCCGATCCGCTTCACCGAGCGCACGGAGGGTGTCTCCAAGATGACCCTGCGCACCCAGCTGGAGTCGGCGGTGATCCCGCTGCGGCTGCGGCTGCGGCGGCGCTAGCCGGGCTACCGGTTGGCGGCGGCCGAGGCCTGCGCCTGGCCGCGGCGGTGGATCTGGTTCGCGGTGAACTGGGCCAGATCGTTGCCGGTGCGGAAGACCTTGGTGTCCTTGGTGGTGACGTTCTTGCCGCTGGTGAAGCCGGAGATCGTGAAGTAGGCGTAGCGGCCGTAGGCGTTGCGGGTGGAGCGGCAGAACGCGCCGTCGCAGAACGGCTTGACGCCCTTGCCGAACAGCGAGCGCACGATGCTCCGGTCGTCGGTCTGCGCCTTGGCCTTCGTGGCCTGGGCCGCGGTGTCGAACACGGCGACGCCGACGGTGACCGCGATGCCGCCGTTGCTGTAGGTGGTGCGCATCAGGCGGGTGCAGCCGTTGGCGGTGAGGATCTTGGGCAGGGTGCCGCCCGCGGCGGTGGCGCAGCTCGTGGTGTCGGCCGTCAGGCCCTTCTTGTACACCGTGCCGCTCATGGTGAGCTGCTTGCCCGGGAACAGGGTGTCCGGGCTGAGCGGGGCGGTGTCCTTCTTGGCGCTGGATATGAAGTCCGCGGGGTCGAGCGGCGGCGGGGCGCTGGTGGGCGCGAAGGACGGCGTCGCGCCGGCGGAGCCCGGTATGGAGGCGCTGGCGGGCAGGTCGCCGGGGCCGGCCTGCGGATCACCGCCGTTCGCGGAGACCACGGCCATGGCGACCGCGGTGCCTATCGCGGCCACGGCGAGGCCGCCGCCGGCTATGAACAGCAGCTTGCGGCGTTTGTTCCGTGTCTCCGAGGCCTCGGCGAGCGCGGCCCAGTCCGGTGTCCCGTCGTCTCCGGCGTTCCACGGCTGCTGGGATTGCGGTTTCCAGGGATCCCACTGAGACTGGGGTCCCCCCTGCCCGTAACTCATGGGGCGCATCTTAGACGGGGGACCGGGGGTGCGGGGTCCGTCTGTCGGCCTATGTCGGCCTGCCTCGTTTTGACCCGTCCGGGGGCCGCCCGGTAACCTACTTCTTCGTTGTGTATTGGCTTGCTCATTCTCACGGGACGGGCCCTTACACCGGTCCACCGGGCCGATGACCAGCGACCCCACGTACGCGGTATGCGTCGCCGCAGTGGGTGAGGGCTGTCGTGATCGTTTCGGTGACCTTGTTTAGGACCATTCACTCGAAGCGAAGGCTACGAACCGTGCGTACGTACAGCCCCAAGCCCGGCGATGTGACGCGCCAGTGGCACGTCATCGACGCTCAGGACGTTGTCCTGGGCCGTCTCGCCACCACTGCTGCGACCCTCCTGCGGGGCAAGCACAAGCCGATCTACGCGCCGCACGTCGACGCTGGTGACTTCGTCATCATCATCAACGCCGACAAGGTGCACCTGTCCGGCAACAAGCGGACCCAGAAGATGGCGTACCGCCACTCCGGCTACCCGGGTGGTCTGCGCTCCGTCCGCTACGACGAGCTGCTCGACAAGAACCCCGAGAAGGCCATCGAGAAGGCCGTCAAGGGCATGCTCCCCAAGAACACTCTGGGCCGTCAGATGCTCTCGAAGCTGAAGGTCTACAAGGGTGACCAGCACCCGCACGCTGCCCAGCAGCCGGTGCCGTTCGAGATCACCCAGGTCGCGCAGTAAGTCCGGCCACCCCCTAAGACTGAAGAGAATCTGAGGAGAATCGTGGCCGAGACCACTGCCGAGCAGCCGATCGAAGAGATCGACATCGAGAGCTACACCACCGAGTCCGAGGTCCCCGTCGAGGGCGAGTACACCTCGGAGTCCATGGCCTCCCGCTTCGGCGAGCCCCAGCCGGCCGCCGGCCTGGGCCGCCGCAAGAACGCCATCGCCCGCGTCCGGATCGTCCCGGGCACCGGCAAGTGGAAGATCAACGGTCGCACCCTCGAGGACTACTTCCCGAACAAGGTGCACCAGCAGGAAGTGAACGAGCCCTTCAAGGTGCTCGAACTCGAGGGCCGCTACGACGTCATCGCCCGCATCGCCGGTGGCGGTGTCTCCGGCCAGGCCGGTGCGCTCCGTCTCGGTGTCGCCCGTGCGCTGAACGAGGCCGACGTCGACAACAACCGCGGCCCGCTGAAGAAGGCCGGCTTCCTGCGCCGCGACGACCGCGCGGTCGAGCGGAAGAAGGCCGGTCTGAAGAAGGCCCGCAAGGCTCCGCAGTACAGCAAGCGCTAATCAAGAGCTGCCTGCTCGTACTCCGAACGCCCCGGCGGCACGCCACATGTGCCCCCGGGGCGTTCGCTTATCCGAGCCAAGGGCGTATAACGACACAAGACGCTCAAAGGCTTGTGTGATCGCATGCTTCCTCGTCATGTTTCCCCGGGAGGACAAGTGGGACGACTCTTCGGCACGGACGGCGTGCGCGGTGTCGCCAACGCGGATCTGACGGCCGAGATGGCGCTCGGCCTCTCCGTCGCCGCGGCGCACGTGCTGGCCGAGGCGGGCACCTTCGAGGGCCACAAGCCGACGGCGGTGGTCGGACGGGACCCGCGCGCGTCCGGGGAGTTCCTGGAGGCGGCCGTGGTCGCCGGCCTGGCGAGCGCGGGCGTGGACGTGCTGAGCGTCGGCGTGCTGCCGACGCCCGCGGTGGCGCACCTGACCGGCGCGCTCGGCGCCGACCTCGGTGTGATGCTCTCCGCCAGCCACAACGCCATGCCGGACAACGGCATCAAGTTCTTCGCCCGCGGCGGCCACAAACTCGCCGACGAGCTGGAGGACCGGATCGAGGCGGTCTACGACGCGCACCGGCACGGTGAGCCCTGGGAGCGGCCGACGGGCGCCGGGGTGGGCCGCGTACGGTCGTACGACGAGGGCTTCGAGCAGTACATCGCCCACCTGCTGTCGGTCCTGCCCAACCGGCTCGACGGACTGAAGATCGTCCTGGACGAAGCGCACGGCGCGGCCTCGGGGGTCTCGCCGGAGGCGTTCGCCCGGGCCGGTGCCCAGGTCGTCACGATCGGCGCCGAGCCGGACGGCCTCAACATCAACGACGGCTGCGGCTCGACCCACCTGGACCAGCTCAAGGCCGCGGTCCTGGAGCACGGCGCGGACCTCGGCATCGCGCACGACGGCGACGCCGACCGCTGCCTGGCCGTGGACCACACCGGCGAGGAGGTCGACGGCGACCAGATCCTCGCCGTGCTCGCGCTGGCGATGCGGGAGCGTTCCGCACTGCGCTCCGACACCGTCGTCGCGACCGTGATGTCCAACCTCGGCTTCAAGCTGGCCATGGAGCGCGAGGGCATCCGGCTCGTGCAGACCGCCGTCGGCGACCGGTACGTCCTGGAGGAGATGAAGGAGCACGGCTACGCCCTCGGCGGCGAGCAGTCCGGGCACGTCATCATCCTCGACCACGCGACCACCGGGGACGGCACGCTGACCGGCCTGCTGCTGGCGGCGCGGATCGCCGGGACCGGCCGTACGCTGCGGGAGCTGGTCTCCGTCATGGAGCGGCTGCCGCAGGTCCTCATCAACGTTCCCGATGTCGACAGGTCCCGGGTGAGGACGTCCGCCGACGTCGCCGCCGCCGTGGCCGAGGCCGAGAAGGAGCTGGGGGCCACGGGGCGGGTGCTGCTGCGGCCCTCCGGTACGGAGCCGCTGGTCCGGGTCATGGTCGAGGCCGCGGACATCGAGCAGGCCCGGGCGGTCGCCGGGCGGCTGGCCGACGCCGTGAAGTCCGCACTGGGCTGAGGTCCGAAACCTCAGCCGTGACGTTCCCTCTGCCTGGCCCAGAAGTACTTCTGTGCCAGCAGGGTGAGCGTTCCCGCCAGGATGATGCCCAGCAGGTTCAGCAGGAGCTGGACCGTCGAGCCGCTGGTCTGGGACGTGTCGCCGTAGGCCAGCGCGACCGCCGCGTTGGCCGCGGCCGGGACCGTGGTCACCGAGATGGCCACGCCCACCAGGGCGCCCGACTTGGCCGAGGTCAGGGACAGTGTCCCGGCGGTCCCGGCGAGCACGGCCACGACGAACGAGAACCAGTCCGGGGCGTAGATGAACCCGGTGTTCGGCCGGTCGGCCTCCAACCGCGCCTTGCTGAACAGGCCCACCGCGTCCATCAGCAGGCCGAACCCCGAGGTCACGGCCATCGCGACCGCGAAGCCCACCAGCAGCGCGATAGTTGAGCGCCAGGCCAGGCGCGGCCGGCGCCGGACCACGGCCGTGCAGATGCCGGCGAGCGGCCCGAACTCCGGTCCCACCGCCATCGCGCCCACGATCAGGATCGCGTTGTCCAGCACCACACCGCAGGCCGCGATCATCGTGGCCAGGGTGATGAACGCCACATAGGTGAACGACAGCGTCGACTCCTCGTGGGTGGCCTCGGTCAGCCCCTCCCACAGCACCGCGTCCGCGCCCTCGCCCGGCGCCCGGGCCTCGGCCTCGTCGGCGCGCCGGGACAGCGAGAGGTCGATGGTCTCGACGGCGATCGATCCGGTGCCGTCCAGGCCGAGCCGCCGCAGCCCGGCGATGAGTTCGTCGGCCGCCTCGCGGGCCACGTCGCACAGGACGAGGTCGCCGGCGGGGTCGCGGGCGGCGCCCGGCAGGACGACGAGGTGGGTGGTACCGACCGTCTTGTCGATCAGACGGACCACCTCGTCGGTCCGCTCCGCCGGGGTGATCAGGCGCAGATGCAGCATGGCGCCCATCCAACAGGGTCGGCTACAGCTTGCGCAGCCGCAGGCGCTGCACCTTGTGGTCCGGGCCCTTGCGCAGGATGAGGGTGGCCCGGCCGCGGGTCGGGGCGATGTTCTCCACCAGGTTGGGCTTGTTGATGGTCCGCCACAGCGTGCGGGCGTAGTCGAGGGCCTCCTCCTCGGACACCTGGGTGTACTTGCGGAAGTACGAGTTCGGGTTCTGGAAGGCGGTCTGGCGCAGCTTCCTGAAGCGGCTGAGGTACCAGCGCTCGATGTCCTCGGCGCCGGCGTCGACGTACACGCTGAAGTCGAAGTAGTCGGCGAGACCGACCCGGGTGCGGCCGTCCTTGCCGGGCAGGGCGGGCTGGAGGACGTTCAGGCCCTCCACGATCAGGATGTCCGGGCGGCGGACGGTGAGCTTCTCGTCCGGGACGATGTCGTAGATGAGGTGGGAGTAGACCGGCGCGGACACCTCGCCCTTGCCGGCCTTGATGTCGGCGACGAAGCGGGTCAGGGCGCGGCGGTCGTAGGACTCGGGGAAGCCCTTCCGGGACATCAGGCCGCGGGCCTCCAGCTCCCGGGTGGGCAGCAGGAAGCCGTCCGTCGTGACCAGTTCCACGCGCGGGTGCTCGGGCCAGCGGGAGAGCAGGGCCCTCAGCAGCCGGGCCACCGTGGACTTGCCCACGGCCACGGAGCCGGCGACCCCTATGACGAACGGGGTGCCCGACTGGGAGCCCTTTTCGCCCAGGAACGTGTTCAGCGCGCCCCTGAGGCCGTCGGTGGCGCCGACGTAGAGGTTGAGGAGCCGGGAGAGCGGGAGGTAGATGTCCCGTACCTCGTCCAGGTCGATGACGTCGCCGAGACCACGGAGCTTCTCCACCTCCTCGGCGGTGAGCGGCAGTGGTGTCTTGTCGCGCAGCGCGCTCCACTCGGCGCGGGTGAGATCGACGTAGGGAGTCGCCTCCGGCCTGTGCCGGTGGGCGCTCCGGGGCATCGAGGAGACCGGTGAGATCACAGTCCATTGTTAACGGAGTTTGAACGGGCCGGCGGGTGGGGTCCGTCACGCGCGCGGCCCGGCTCCGTCAGGGCCTTCGTACGGTGGTGGGAATTTCCGAATCCGGGCAGCCGAAGGCCTTTTCTGATCGTCGTGGGACCGTAGGCTGCCGCTCATGTGCGGAATCGTGGGATACGTAGGGTCACAGTCGGCACTCGACGTCGTGACGGCCGGACTGAAGCGGCTGGAGTACCGGGGGTACGACTCGGCCGGTGTCGCCGTGCTGGCGGACGGCGGGCTGGCCGCCGCCAAGAAGGCCGGGAAGCTGGTCAACCTGGAGAAGGAGCTGGTCGACCGGCCGCTGCCGGCCGGCTCGACCGGCATCGGCCACACGCGCTGGGCCACCCACGGCGGTCCCACGGACGGCAACGCGCACCCGCACCTGGACAACGCGGGCCGCGTCGCCGTGGTCCACAACGGCATCATCGAGAACTTCGCGCTCCTGCGCGCGGAACTGGCCGAGCGCGGCCACGAGCTGACCTCCGAGACGGACACCGAGGTCGTCGCCCACCTGCTCGCCGAGGAGTTCTCCTCCTGCGCCGACCTGGCCGAGGCGATGCGGCTGGTGTGCCGGCGGCTGGAGGGCGCGTTCACGCTGGTCGCGGTGCACGCCGACGAGCCGGACGTGGTGGTCGGCGCCCGCCGCAACTCGCCGCTGGTGGTGGGCGTGGGGGAGGGCGAGGCGTTCCTGGCCTCCGACGTCGCCGCGTTCATCGAGCACACGCGGTCGGCGATCGAGCTGGGCCAGGACCAGGTGGTGGAGCTGCGCCGGGACGGCGTCACCGTGACGGGCTTCGACGGCCGCCCGGCCGAGGTCCACTCCTACCACGTGGACTGGGACGCCTCCGCCGCCGAGAAGGGCGGTTACGACTACTTCATGCTCAAGGAGATCGCCGAGCAGCCGAAGGCGGTCGCCGACACCCTCCTCGGCCGCATCGACCCGTCCGGCTCGCTCACCCTGGACGAGGTGCGGATCAGCCCCTCCGAACTGCGCGAGATCGACAAGGTCGTCATCGTCGCCTGCGGTACGGCCTTCCACGCCGGCCTGATCGCCAAGTACGCCATCGAGCACTGGACACGGATCCCCTGCGAGGTGGAGCTGGCCAGCGAGTTCCGCTACCGGGACCCGATCCTGGACGGGCGCTCGCTGGTGATCGCCATCTCCCAGTCCGGCGAGACGATGGACACCCTGATGGCGCTCCGGCACGCCCGCGAGCAGGGTTCCAAGGTGCTGGCGATCTGCAACACCAACGGCTCGACGATCCCCCGCGAGTCCGACGCGGTGCTGTACACGCACGCGGGCCCCGAGGTCGCGGTCGCCTCGACCAAGGCGTTCCTCACCCAGCTGGTCGCCTGCTACCTGGTCGCCCTGTACCTGGGCCAGGTGCGCGGCACCAAGTGGGGCGACGAGATCCAGGCCGTGATCAAGGACCTGTCCCGGATCTCGGAGGAGGTCGAGCGGGTCCTGGAGACCATGGAGCCGGTACGGGCGCTGGCGCGCACCCTGGCCTCGAAGGACACCGTGCTCTTCCTCGGCCGGCACGTGGGCTACCCGGTGGCCCTGGAAGGCGCGCTCAAGCTGAAGGAACTGGCGTACATGCACGCCGAGGGCTTCGCCGCGGGCGAGCTGAAGCACGGTCCGATCGCGCTGATCGAGGAGGACGTGCCGGTGGTCGTCGTCGTACCGTCCCCGCGGGGCCGGTCGGTCATCCACGACAAGATCGTGTCCAACATCCAGGAGATCCGGGCCCGGGGCGCGCGCACCATCGTGATCGCGGAGGAGGGCGACGAGACGGTGGTCCCGTACGCCGACCACCTGATCCGGATCCCGGCCACCCCGACGCTGCTCCAGCCGCTGGTCGCGACGGTCCCGCTCCAGGTCTTCGCGTGCGAGCTGGCGACGGCGCGCGGCAACGAGGTGGACCAGCCGAGGAACCTGGCCAAGTCGGTCACGGTGGAATGAGCGGGAGGGGCGGACGGCCGGCTGCCGTTCGCCCCCCGCACCCTGTTCGGGCGATCACCAGTTGATGCAGGTCTTCGGCACCCAGCCGGTCTTCTTGTCGCCGCCGTAGTACCACAGGTTGCTCTTCTTGCCGCAGGCCGTGTACGAGCCGCCCTTGTAGGCCTTGCCGTCGTTGCAGACGGAGCCCTTCTTGCCCTTGCCCCAGATGCCGACGGCCGTGGCGGACGTCTTGGGCGAGGTGCGGACGTTGACGGTCTGCTTGGCCTTGACGTTGATGATCGCCTTGCTGCAGTCCCTCGGCAGGGTGGCCGCGGAAGCGGTGCCGGCGGTGGCGACGGCGCCGGTGAGGGCCGTACCGATCAGGGCCGCGGTGGTGAGCGCGGTGCCCAGAGACTTCAACTTCACTACTTCGTCCTCCCGTTGTGGTGCGAGGCGCCCGTCCGCGGACGGAGCGCCGATCGCCGGGAACATTACGGGAGCGGCGAACCCGGCCGGTCCCGGGGGTGTGTTCAGTGCACGGAGAAGCCGCCGTCCACGTGGATCGACTGGCCCGTGACGTAGGCGGAGGCGCGGCTCGCCAGGAACACCGCCGCGCCCGCGAAGTCCTCGGCGAGCCCGTTGCGGCCCGTCATCGTGCGCGCGGCCAGCGCCGCCACCCGCTCCGGATCGGACGACAGCCGCCGGTTGAGCGGAGTCATCACGAAGCCCGGCACCAGCGTGTTGCAGGTGACCCCGTACGGCGACCAGGCCTCCGCCTGGGAGCGGGCCAGGGACTCCAGCGCGCCCTTGGAGACGCCGTAGGCACCGCTGTGCACGAAGGCGCGGTGGGCCTGCTGGGAGCTGATGTGGACGATCCGCCCGAAGCCCCGCTCGGCCATGCCCGGACCGAACCGCTGCCCCAGCAGGAAGGGCGCCTCCAGGTTCACCGCCATCGTGGCGTCCCAGACGTCCTCGCCCAACTCGCCCATCGGCGGCCGGAGGTTGATCCCGGCCGAGTTGACGAGGATGTCGGGCTCGCCGAAGACGGCCGCGGCCTCCTCGGCCGCCGCGCGCACGCCCTCCCGCGACCCCAGGTCCCCGGCGACCCAGGCCGCCCGGCAGCCGTCGGCCGTCAGCTCGTCCACCGTGGCGGCCAGTTCCTCCGGCCGCCGGGCCACGACCACCACGCCCGCCCCGGCCCGGGCCAGTGCCCCCGCGACGGCCCGTCCGATACCGGAACTTCCCCCGGTCACCACGGCGGTGCGGCCGTCCAGGGAGAACAGGCCGGAGAGATACGCGTGTGACGAGATCATGCCGGAAGCCTAGAGCGCGGTCCGCCGACGTGGCGTCGCCGGATCCCGTTCCGCCGGAGTCGTAGGGTGCTCGCCATGAGCATCATCGGGGTGGGCATCGACGTCGCCGAGATCGACCGGTTCCGGGCGTCCCTGGAGCGGACGCCGGGACTGGCCGACCGGTTGTTCGTGACGCGCGAACTGCTGCTGCCCAGCGGGGAGCGGCGCGGGATCGCCTCGCTCGCGGTCCGGTTCGCCGCCAAGGAGGCGCTGGCCAAGGCGCTGGGCGCGCCGCCCGGGCTGCAGTGGACCGATGCCGAGGTGTACGTGGAGGACACCGGGCAGCCACGGCTCAGGGTGAAGGGCACGGTGGCCGCGCGCGCGGCGGAGCTGGGTGTACGGGCCTGGCACGTGTCGCTCAGCCACGACGCGGGCGTGGCCTCCGCCGTGGTGATCGCCGAGGGCTGACCGGCGACGCGGCCCGCGGGTGTGGACGGTGGGGGTTGCGGGGCAGACTCGGTGCCATGCGTACTGCGTACAGCGTGGAGACGGTAAGGGCGGCCGAGCGGGCGTTGCTGGCACGGCTGCCGGAGGATGCGCTGATGCAGCGGGCCGCCGCCGGGCTGGCCGCCGCCTGCGCCGAACTGCTCGGGCGGGTGTACGGCAGCCGGGTGGTGCTGCTCGTGGGCAGCGGGGACAACGGCGGGGACGCCCTGTACGCGGGGGCCCGGCTGGCCCGCCGCGGCGCCGGCGTGACGGCCGTGCTGCTGACACCGGAACGGGCCCACGGCGGGGGACTGGCGGCCCTGCGGCGGGCGGGCGGCACGGTCGCCGCCGCCGGCTCCCCGGAGGAACCGGTCCTGCGGGCCGACCTGGTGGTGGACGGGATCGTCGGCATCGGCGGCAAGGGCGGGCTGCGGCCGGACGCCGAGCGGCTGGCCGGGGTGGTGGCGCGGTCCGGGGCGGCGGTGGTGGCCGTGGACCTGCCCAGTGGCGTGGACGCGGACACCGGGGAAGTGCGCGGGGCCGCGCTGCGGGCCGACCTGACCGTCACCTTCGGCGCGTACAAGCCCGGACTGCTGGTGGACCCCGCGCGGGAGTACGCCGGGGTGGTGCGGTTCGTCGACATCGGGCTGGCGCCGCCGCCCGCCGCCGCCGAACTGGAGGCGCTGCAACACGCCGACGTGGCCCGGCTGTTGCCGGCGCCGGCGGCGGAGAGCGACAAGTACCGGCGGGGCGTCGTCGGGATCGCCGCGGGGTCGGAGCGGTATCCGGGGGCGGCCGTGCTGGCGGTGTCCGGGGCGCTGCGGGGCGGGGCCGGGGCCGTCCGGTACGTCGGGCCGGCCGGGGACGCGGTCCTCGCGCGCTTCCCGGAGATCCTCGTGTCCGACGCCGGACCCGCCAGGGCCGGCCGGGTGCAGGCCTGGGTGGCCGGTCCCGGGGCCGGGGACGACGCGGGGAACGTGGCCGAGGTGCTGGAGGCCGACGTGCCGGTGCTGCTGGACGCGGACGGGCTGCGGCTGGCCGAGCGGGACACGGTACGGCGGCGTACGGCGCCGACGCTGATGACCCCGCACGCCGGGGAGGCCGCCGCGCTGCTGGGTGTGCCGCGCGAGGAGGTCGAGGGCGCCCGGCTGGCGGCGGTGCGCGAACTGGCGGCCCGCTACCGGGCGACGGTGCTGCTGAAGGGCTCGACGACGCTGGTCGCCGGGCCGGCGGGCGGGGCGGTGCGGGTCAACGCCACCGGGACGCCGTGGCTGGCCACCGCCGGGAGCGGGGACGTGCTGTCCGGGCTCGCCGGGTCCCTGCTGGCGGCGGGGCTGAGCGCGCCGGACGCGGGCAGCGTCGCCGCGTACCTGCACGGCCTGGCGGGCCGCCTCGCCGCGGCCGGCGCACCCGCGGGCGCCCATGACGTCGCGTCACACATCCCGCAGGCCTGGCGGAACGTACGGTCCTGACCCACCGGGCGCGGGCCCCGCGGGGGGGGGCCCGGAGGGGCGCGGGGAACCGCGCGGGCGACCCGGGCGACGGCCCGCGGGCAGCAGCGGCGGGGCGTCCGGGCCGCTGTCCGCCGGCCCGGAGGGGGCGGTGCCCGGGGGCGGTCGGCGGCCTCTGAGACACTGGGGGCGCCATGAGTGAGACAGCAGCTGAGCCGACCGCCGCCCTGCGCGCCCGCGCCGAGATCGATCTGGGCGCCCTGCGCGCCAACGTGCGGGCCCTGCGCGCCCGGGCGCGGGGCGCCGCCGTGATGGCCGTCGTCAAGTCCGACGCGTACGGCCACGGCGCGCTGCGGTGCGCCCGCGAGGCCCTCGCCGCGGGTGCGACCTGGCTCGGCACGGCCACGGCCGAGGAGGCCCTCGCGCTGCGCGCGGCCGGGCTGCCCGGCCGCATCCTGTGCTGGCTGTGGGTGCCGGGCGGCCCCTGGCGGCAGGCGATCGAGGCCGACCTCGACGTCTCGCTGAGCGGCATGTGGGCCCTGCGGGAGGTCGTCGAGGCCGCCCGGGCGGCGGGGCGCCCCGCACGCGTGCAGCTCAAGGCCGACACCGGACTCGGACGCAACGGCTGCCAGCCCGGCGAGGACTGGGCCGAACTGGTCGCCGCGGCCCTGCGCGCGGAGGCCGAGGGCCTGGTCCGGATCACCGGGCTGTGGTCGCACTTCGCGTGCGCCGACGAGCCGGGCCACCCGTCCGTCGCCGCCCAGCTCGCCCGGTTCCGGGAGATGACGGCGTACGCCGAGGAGCGGGGCGTGCGGCCCGAGGTGCGGCACATCGCCAACTCGCCGGCCACCCTCACCCTGCCCGAGTCCCACTTCGACCTGGTCCGCACGGGCATCGCCGTGTACGGCGTCTCGCCCAGCCCGGAGCTCGGCACCCCCGCCGATCTCGGGCTGCGCCCGGTGATGACGCTCAGCGCCTCGCTGGCCCTGGTCAAGCGCACCCCGGCCGGCCACGGCGTCAGCTACGGCCACCACTACGTCACCCCCGGCGAGACCACCCTCGGCCTGGTGCCGGTCGGTTACGCGGACGGTGTCCCGCGGCACGCCTCGGGCGCCGGTCCGGTGCTGGTCGACGGCAAGTGGCGGACCATCGCCGGGCGGGTCGCCATGGACCAGTTCGTGGTGGACCTGGGCGGCGACGAGCCCCCGGTGGGCAGCGAGGCGGTGCTGTTCGGCCCCGGTGACCGGGGCGAGCCCACCGCCGAGGACTGGGCCCAGGCCTGCGGCACGATCGCGTACGAGATCGTCACACGCATCGGAACGCGCGTTCCCCGCGTCTATGTGAACGGGTCCGACTGAACACGGTCCGACTGAACACGGTCCTTCCGAACGCGGGTCCATGTGAAGGCCGGGCCGTGTGAACGCGCTTCTGTGAACGGGGAAGAAGTCGGGTAACCGTTCCGCAGCGACACCCGTCCAGGCGAACTGCAGTACGGCGAAGAGGAGCGGTACGTGAGCGAGAGCAGCGCGGAGGCCGTGGCGGACGTCGTCGCCGCGGCGGCCGCCGCGTCCGCCGCGGGGGCGGCCGGGAGCTGGCGCAGGGCGACCGGCATCGCCGGTGCCGCGATAGGCGTGCTCGCCGCGGGCGCGGCGGCCGGCGTCGCCGTCGAGCGGATGACGGTGGGCCGCGGGATGCGCAGGAAGGCACGGCTGGCGCTGGACTCGGCGGGCCCCTACGGCACCCTGCGCGGCACCCCCGGCAAGGCGTACGCCGACGACGGCACCGAGCTGTACTACGAGGTCGACGAGGCCGAGCCCGACCCCGGCCCGAACGTCTCACCGCGCCGGCGCAGGCTCTTCGGCCGCAAGGCGCCCGCCCCGGTCACCGTCGTCTTCTGCCACGGCTACTGCCTCAGCCAGGACTCCTGGCACTTCCAGCGGGCGGCCCTGCGCGGGGTGGTGCGGACCGTGTACTGGGACCAGCGCAGCCACGGGCGGTCCGGGCGGGGCGTGGCCCAGACCCGGGACCGGGAGCCCCTCACCATCGACCAGCTCGGCCGCGACCTCAAGGCCGTCCTCGACGCCGCCGCGCCGGAGGGGCCGCTCGTCCTGGTCGGCCACTCCATGGGCGGCATGACCGTGATGGCCCTCGCCTCCGAGTACCCGGAGCTGATCCGGGACCGGGTCGTCGCCACCGCCCTCGTGGGCACGTCGTCCGGGCGGCTCGGCGAGGTCAACTTCGGGCTCCCGGTGGCCGGCGTCAACGCGGTGCGCCGGATCCTCCCCGCCGTGCTGAAGGCCCTCGGGCAGCAGGCCGAGCTGGTGGAGAGGGGGCGCCGGGCCACCGCCGACCTGTTCGCCGGGGTCATCAAGCGGTACTCGTTCGCCGGGCGGGACGTCGACCCGGCCGTCGAGCGGTTCGCCGAGCGGATGATCGAGTCCACCCCGATCGACGTGGTCGCCGAGTTCTACCCGGCCTTCACCGACCACGACAAGACCGAGGCGCTCGCCTGCTTCCGGGACATACCGGTGCTCGTGCTGGCCGGGGTGCGGGACCTGGTCACGCCCAGCGAGCACAGCGAGGCCATCGCCGACCTGCTGCCCGACGCCGAGCTGGTCCTCGTGCCGGACGCCGGGCACCTGGTGATGCTGGAGCACCCGGAAGTGGTCACCGACCGGCTCGCCGACCTGCTCACCCGTGCGGGCGCGGTGCCGGCAGGAGCTACGGTAAGTGGCTATGGAAGCACCAGCAGCACCGCACGACCCCGCTGAGACCCGGCTGACCGTCACCTCCCCGGAACAGATGCGGGAGCTGGGCCGCCGGCTGGCCGAACTGCTGCGCGCGGGCGACCTGGTCATGCTCTCCGGGGAGCTGGGCGCGGGCAAGACCACGCTGACCCGCGGGCTCGGCGAGGGCCTCGGCGTGCGCGGCGCGGTCACCTCGCCGACCTTCGTGATCGCCCGGGTCCACCCGTCCCTCGGCGACGGCCCGCCCCTGGTGCACGTCGACGCCTACCGGCTCTCGGGCGGCCTGGACGAGATGGAGGACCTGGACCTCGACGTCTCGCTGCCCGACTCGGTGATCGTCGTGGAGTGGGGCGAGGGCAAGGTCGAGGAGCTGACCGAGGAACGGCTCCAGGTCGTCATCCACCGCGCGGTCGGCGACACCACCGACGAGGTACGGCACGTGACGGTCACGGGGCTCGGCGAGCGCTGGTCCGGGGCCGGCCTGGGGACGCTGCCCGGCTGAGCCCGGCGGAAGGCACCGGCGGGCCCCGGCACCCTGGCGCGCACGACGGTGCGGCAACCGGCGGGCCGCCGCCGCGCGGGCGTGCCCGGCTAGCGGATCACGACGACCCGCACCCCGATCGTGGCGAACCTCCACATCGCGTCCCCGTCCGGCCGGCTCTCCCGGATGCCGCCCGTCTTCGCGCTCGCGTCGGCCACCATGCCCGAGCCGTCGTCCACGGCCGCGCTGAACCCGACGGCCACCCCGTCCACGCTGGTGAACCGCACCACGTGCTCGATGGGGACGCCGTCGGTGCCGGTGGCCGCGTTGGAGCGGGAGGTGACCCAGTACGTGCCGGCCGGCGGGTCGACGCGGCCCGGGTGCACCGGGAAGGTGCGCTGCACCCGGTTCCCGGGGGACACCAGCCAGACCCGGTCGTCGTCCACCGAGTACACGACCCGTTCTCCCGTTCCGGAGCCGCCCGGCAGGGCGGTCGGGTGGTTCCGGTCCCGGGGCGCCTTGGACGGGGCCGTCGCGTGCGCCACCGGTCCCGCGCCGGGGCGGGCCGGGGCGGTCGCCTGGGCCCGGTAGCCGAGGAAACCGACGGTTCCGAGAGCCGCCGCGGTGAGGCCGGCCACGATCGCCGAGCTGGTCCCTGCCACCTGCGCCCACCTCTGCCTCGTCGGACTCGTGTCATATGTCGTACTTCGTACCGACCGTAGCAGTCGGTGACCGTCCGTCCGGGACGGCGATGCGCGAGCCGCGGGCGCCGTAGGCTGTTCGCGTGCTCTTGCTCGCTCTGGATACCGCCACACCCGCTGTCACCGTCGCGCTGCACGACGGCACCCGCGTCATCGCCTCGTCGAGCCAGGTGGACGCGCGCCGGCACGGGGAGCTGCTGCTGCCGGCCGTCGACCGCGTCCTGGCCGAGGCCGGCCTGAAACTCGACGCCGTCACCGGCATCGTCGTCGGCACCGGGCCCGGCCCCTACACCGGTCTGCGCGTCGGCCTGATGACCGCCGACACCTTCGGCCTCGCGCTCGGCGTCCCGGTGCACGGCGTGTGCACGCTGGACGGCCTCGCCTACGCCGCCGACATCGAGAAGGGCCCCTTCGTGGTGGCGACCGACGCCCGCCGCAAGGAGGTCTACTGGGCCACGTACGCCGACTCCCGGACCCGGCTGACCGGCCCGGCCGTCGACCGTCCGGCCGACATCGCCGAGCAGGTCGCGGGCCTGCCCGCGGTCGGCGCGGGCGCGCTGCTCTACCCGGACACGTTCCCGAGCGTCCACGAGCCCGAGCACGTGTCCGCCGCCGCCCTCGCCTCGCTCGCCGCGCAGAAGCTGGCCGCGGGCGAGGAACTCCCGGCGCCCCGGCCGCAGTACCTGCGCCGGCCGGACGCCCAGGTCCCCAAGAACTACAAGGTGGTCACCCCCAAGTGACACAGCCGGCATTCCCCCGACTGCGCGAGATGCGCTGGTGGGACATCGACCCGGTCCTGGAGCTGGAGCGGGACCTGTTCCCCGAGGACGCCTGGTCCCGGGGCATGTTCTGGTCCGAGCTGGCCCACGCCCGGGGCGCCGGCGCCACCCGCTGCTACCTGGTCGCCGAGTCCGCCGACGGCCGGGTCGTCGGGTACGCCGGCCTTGCCGCCGCCGGCGAGCTGGCCGACATCCAGACCATCGCCGTCGCCCGCGGCCACCAGGGCACCGGCCTCGGCGCCCGGCTGCTGACCGAGCTGCTGCGGGCGGCGACCGCGTTCGAGTGCCACGAGGTGATGCTTGAGTGCCGGGTCGACAACCTGCCCGCGCAGAAGCTCTACGAGCGCTTCGGCTTCGTCCCCATCGGCTTCCGGCGCGGCTACTACCAGCCGGGCAACGTGGACGCCCTGGTGATGCGCCTGACCACGGAACCCGGCAGCGGCTCCGCCGCGGGCTCCGCCTCAGTACAAGGAACCGATATCAATGACTGACTCACGCGACGAGCCTCTCGTACTCGGCATCGAGACCTCCTGCGACGAGACCGGCGTCGGCATCGTCCGCGGCACCACCCTGCTGGCGGACGCCGTCGCCTCCAGCGTCGACGAGCACGCCCGCTTCGGCGGTGTCGTGCCGGAGGTGGCCTCCCGGGCGCACCTGGAGGCGATGGTCCCGACGATCGACCGCGCGCTGAAGGAGGCGGGGGTCAGCGCCAGGGACCTGGACGGCATCGCGGTCACCGCCGGCCCCGGCCTCGCCGGCGCCCTGCTCGTCGGCGTCTCGGCGGCCAAGGCGTACGCCTACGCCCTCGGCAAGCCCCTGTACGGCGTCAACCACCTCGCCTCCCACATCTGCGTGGACCAGCTGGAGCACGGCCCGCTGCCCGAGCCGACCATGGCCCTGCTGGTGAGCGGCGGCCACTCCTCGCTGCTGCTGTCGTCGGACATCACCTCCGACGTCCGCCCGATGGGCTCGACCATCGACGACGCGGCCGGCGAGGCCTTCGACAAGATCGCCCGCGTGCTGAACCTGGGCTTCCCCGGCGGCCCGGTCATCGACCGGTACGCCAGGGAGGGCGACCCGGAGGCGATCGCCTTCCCGCGCGGCCTGACCGGCCCGCGCGACCCGGCGTACGACTTCTCCTTCTCCGGTCTGAAGACCGCGGTGGCCCGCTGGATCGAGGCCAGGCGGGCGGCCGGCGAGGAGGTCCCGGTGCGCGACGTGGCCGCGTCCTTCCAGGAGGCCGTGGTCGACGTGCTCACCCGCAAGGCCGTCCGCGCCTGCAAGGACGAGGGCGTGGACCACCTGATGATCGGCGGCGGCGTGGCGGCCAACTCCCGGCTGCGCGCGCTCGCCCGGGAACGCTGCGAGGCGGCCGGCATCCGGCTGCGTGTGCCGCGCCCCAAGCTGTGCACGGACAACGGCGCGATGGTGGCCGCGCTCGGCGCCGAGATGGTCGCCCGGAACCGGGCCGCGTCGAGCTGGGACCTGTCGGCCGACTCCTCCCTGCCGGTCACCGACCCGCACGTCCCGGGCCACGGCCACGACCACGTGCACGAGGTCGGCAAGGAGAACCTGTACTCGTGACGGTCGCGCTGATGTGGGAGGCCCGGGCCGCCGGGGGACGGGGGGCGGACCTGCTCGCCTGGGTGCGGGAACAGCCCCTCGCCGGCGAGCCGTTGCGCCGCGAGACCTTCCGCGCGCCGCAGGACCGGGTGCTCGTCGTCACCTGGTGGGACGCCCCGTACGACGCCCCGCTGCCGGAACTGCCCGAGCCGGGACCCGAGCTGGTGACCCGGGCCGTGCACCGGTGGCGGTTCGAGGCGGTGCCGGACCACTGAGGTTGCGCGAGCACCCCCCACCTGGTCTATGATCATCACACAGCGAACGGCAGGGACCCGGAAATCGGGAACCGACCCGGACGCAGTGCGTTGGTGGTCCAAGGAAAGACGCCCCGCTTCCTGCGGGGAGATGCAGGTGCAAGGCCTGCCCGGCGCTCCACTCGACACCCCGCCCCCGGGTTCCCGGCGGCGGGGTGTCGGCGTTCCACGCCCCGCCACTTCCCGGCACGCCCGCGCCGCCACCCCGCAGCGCCTACGCCACCACCTCGCAGTGCAGCCTCCGTCCGGCCCCGACCACCCGCGCCGGCCCGGTCAGCCGCAGCCGCGCCCGGTGCCGTACCTCCGCGCTCGACGGGCCGAGGCGCAGTTCCAGCTCGCCGGGCTCCACCACCCGGGCTCCCGTGCGGTCCGTGAAGGACGACAGGTCGGCGTGGAAGCGGAAGGTGAGGCGGCGGGCGGCGCCCGGGGCCAGGTCCAGGCGCCGGTAGCCGATCAGGCGCACGTCCGGGCGGGTCACCGAGGCCACCGGGTCGTGCAGATAGAGCTGGACGACCTCGGTGCCCGCCCGGTCGCCGGTGTTGCGGACGGTGAGGGAGAGGTCGTACGAGCCGTCCGTGCCGATGTCGGCCGCGGAGCCCGCGAAGTCCTCCCAGGCGAACTCGGTGTAGGAGCGGCCGTGCCCGAACGGGTACAGCGGAGTCGGGTCCAGGCTGCTGACCTCGCCGGCCAGGCCCAGCGGCGGCTGGAGGTAGGTCCAGGGCTGACCGCCGGGCAGCCGCGGGACGCTCACCGGGAGCCTGCCGGAGGGGTTCACCCGGCCGGACAGCACCCCGGCGACGGCCGGTCCGCCCTCCTCGCCGGGGAAGAAGGCCTGCACCACCGCGCCGAGCCGGCCGTGCCAGCGGCCCAGGGCGTAGGGGCGGCCGGTGAGCAGCACCAGGACCACCGGGACGCCCGTGGCCACCAGCGCGTCGAGCAACTCGCCCTGCACGCCCGGCAGTCGCAGGTCCGCCGCGTCGCAGCCCTCGCCCGAGGTGCCGCGCCCGAACAGGCCCGCGCGGTCGCCGAGCACCGCCACGCACACGTCCGCCTCCGCCGCCCGGGCCACCGCCTCCGCGAAGCCGGCGGTGTCCGGGTCGGCGACCCCGCAGCCCTCCGCGAACGACACCTTGGCGTCGGGGAGTTCGGTGCGCAGGGCGTCCAGCACGGTGGAGATCTCGATGCCGGGCGGGATGCCGGGGTGGTGGGTGAGGACGTGGGAGGGGAAGGAGTAGCAGCCGAGCATGGCGAGGGCGTCCGCCGCGCGCGGGCCGACGACCGCGATCCGGGTGTCCGGGGCCAGCGGGAGCAGCCCGTCGGGGTTGTCCAGCAGTACCACCGACTCCTCGGCCAGCCGCCCGGCGAGCGCCCGGTTCGCCGCCGAGTCCAGGTCGAGCGGGCCCTCCGGCTCCGGCCGCCAGTCCTCGTCCAGCAGGCCCAGCTCGCACTTCTGCAGCAGGACGCGGCGGGCCGCGCGGTCCACCAGCGCCTCGGGGACGCGGCCCTCGCGTACGGCGGCGACCAGGGGCTTGCCGTAGCAGTTGACGGTCGGCAGCTCCACGTCGATGCCGGCGGCCAGCGCCCGGTGCGCGGCCTCCGCCTCGTCCGCCGCGACCCGGTGCAGGCTCCGCAGGAAGGCGATGCCGAAGTAGTCGGCGACCACCGTGCCGGTGAACCCCCACTCCTCGCGCAGCAGCCCGGTCAGCAGCCCCGGGTCGGCGGAGGCCGGCACGCCGTCGGTCTCCGTGTAGGCCGCCATCACCGAGCGGGCGCCGCCCTCGCGCAGCGCCATCTCGAACGGCGGCAGGGTGACGTCCGCGAACTCCCGTACGCCGGCCCGCACCGGGGCCAGGTTCCGGGCGCCCGCCGAGGAGGCGTACCCGGCGAAGTGCTTGAGCGTGGCGACCACGCCGGCCGACTCCAGACCGCGCACGTAGGCCGTGCCGACGGTGCCGACCAGGTACGGGTCCTCACCGATCGTCTCCTCGACCCGTCCCCAGCGCGGGTCGCGGACGACGTCCAGGACGGGGGCCAGACCCTGGTGGACCCCGGCCGCGCGCAGGTCCCGGCCGATGCGCCGGCCCACCTGCTCGACCAGCTCCGGGTCGAAGGAGGCGCCCCAGGCGAGCGGGACCGGGTAGGCGGTCGCCCGCCAGGCGGTGAAGCCGGCCAGGCACTCCTCGTGCGCGACCGCCGGGATGCCGAAGCGGTTCGCGGCGGCGATCCGGCGCTGCGCCCGGGCCAGCGCCCGCGCGCCGACGTCCGGGTCGACGGGGGCGGTGCCGAAGGAGCGGGTCAGCTGGCCGAGGCCGCGGGTGATCAGCTCGTCCCAGTCGTACTCGGCGGTCATCTCGCGCTGCAGCGGGGCGACTCCGTCGCCGTCCGTGGCGGCGCCCACCCACACGCCGTACAACTGGGCGGCCTTCTCCTCCAGGGTCATCCGGGACAGCAGGTCGGCCACCCGGGCGTCGGCGGGCAGGGCGGGATCACGCCAAGGAGCGGTGGTCATGGAACTCCCGTCTCGACTCTGCTTCGCAAGCTGGGCCGCGAAGGCCGCGAATGTTTCGACTGATGCGTCGAATGTTCCGGGAACCTATGGCGCGCGAGGCCCTTCGTCAAGAGGCCCGGCGGGGATACGATCGCGGGCATGAAGCCTTCGAAGTCCCCAGAAACGCAGACGGCGACCCTCGCCGAGATCGCCCGGGAGGCCGGGGTCTCCGCTCCGACTGTTTCGAAGGTGCTCAACGGCCGTGCCGACGTCGCCCCCGCGACCCGCACCCGCGTCGAGGAGCTGCTGCGCGTCCACGGCTACCGGCGCCGGCGCGCCGAGGCGTCCCGCTCGCCCCTGATCGACCTGGTCTTCCACGAACTGGAGAGCGCCTGGGCGCTGGAGGTCATCCGGGGCGTGGAGAACGCCGCCCGGGACGCCGGGCTGAGCGTGGTGCTGTCCGAGTCGGCCGGCCGGCTCACCCCCGGCCGGACCTGGGCCGACCAGGTCGCCGCCCGCCGCCCGCACGGCGTGGTGCTGGTGCTGTCCGGCCTGGACGAGTCCCAGCGGGCGCTGCTGACCAGCCGGTCCATCCCGTTCGTGGTGATGGACCCGGCCGGCGACCCGGGCCCGGACGTGCCGTCCATCGGCGCCACCAACTGGCAGGGCGGGCTCGCCGCCACCCGCCACCTGGTGGAACTCGGCCACACCCGGATCGGCGCGATCAGCGGCCCGTCCCGGATGATGTGCAGCCGGGCCCGGGTCGACGGCTACCGGGCCGCCCTGGAGACGGCCGGACTGCCGGCCGACCCCTCGCTCGTCGTGGCCGGCGACTTCCACCACGACGCCGGCTACCGCCTGGGGCTGGAGCTGCTGCGCCGCCCGGACCGGCCCACCGCCGTCTTCGCGGGCAACGACCTGCAGGCGCTCGGCCTGTACGAGGCCGCCCGCGAACTGGGTCTGCGCATCCCGGAGGACCTGAGCGTGGTCGGCTTCGACGATCTGCCGGTGGCCCGCTGGGTGGGCCCGCCGCTGACGACCGTACGGCAGCCGCTCACCGAGATGGCCGAGGCCGCGGCCCGGCTGGTGCTGGAACTGGGGCGGGAACAGCGGGAGCGGGCGGCGACCCGGGTGGAGCTGGCGACGAGTCTGGTGGTGCGGTCGAGCACGGGCGCGCCCCCGGCGGCCTGAGCCGTCCGTGTATTGACGGGGGCGGGGGGTCACCCCACACTGCTCCGAAGTCAATCGGTTTCTCAACCGAAACTTTCGGAGGCGCCTGTCATGAGATCCTCCTTATGCGCCGCGGTGGCCGCGCTCGTCGCCGCCGTCGGCCTGTCCACCGGTACGGCCCATGCCGCCGACACCCCGCTGCGCGACCTCGGGGCGGCGCAGGGCAAGGTGGTCGGCACCGCCGTCACCGGCTCCGAACTCACCGGCCGCTACGGCGACATCGCCGGTACCCAGTTCAGCGCCGTCACCCCCGGCAACGCCATGAAGTGGGGGAGCGTCGAGCCGGCCCAGGGCAGCTTCAACTGGACCGAGGCCGACCAGATCGTGGCCTTCGCCCAGGCCCACCACCAGCAGGTACGCGGCCACACCCTGGTCTGGCACAACCAGAACCCGAGCTGGCTGACGAACGGCAGCCGGACCCCCGCCCAGCTGAGCGGCCTGCTGCAGAACCACATCAGCACCGAGGTCGGCCGCTACAAGGGAAAGATCGCCGCCTGGGACGTCGTCAACGAACCCTTCAACGAGGACGGCACCTACCGCTCCACCCTCTGGTCCGACGCCCTCGGCTCCGGCTACATCGCCAACGCCCTGACCTGGGCGCACGCGGCCGACCCGGACGCCAAGCTGTACATCAACGACTACAACGTGGAGGGCGTCAACGCGAAGTCCACCGCCCTGTACAACCTCGTCAGGTCCCTGAAGCAGCAGGGCGTCCCGATCGACGGCGTCGGCCTCCAGGCCCACCTGATCCTCGGTCAGGTGCCCTCGACGCTCCAGCAGAACATCCAGCGCTTCGCCGACCTCGGCGTGGACGTGGCGATCACCGAGCTGGACGTCCGGATGCAGCTGCCCGCCGACAGCACCAAACTCGCCCAGCAGGCGGCCGACTTCACGTCCGTGGTGGCCGCCTGCGCGGCCGTGACCCGGTGCGTCAACATCACCGTGTGGGGCTTCACCGACTCCGACTCCTGGGTGCCGAGCACCTTCCCGGGCTACGGGGCGGCGACGCCGTACGACGAGAACTACCAGCCGAAACCGGCCTACTACGCGATCGCCGAGGCGCTGGGCGGATCACCCACCACCCCGCCGCCGGGCAGCGGCGGCTGCACCGCCGCCTACTCCGTCACCAGCCAGTGGAACACCGGCTTCACCGGCCAGGTGAAGATCTCCTGCTCCGGCGCCTCCCTGTCCTCGTGGAAGGCGAACTGGGACTACGGCGCGGGCCAGCGGATCACCCAGGCCTGGAACGCCACCTGCACCCAGTCCGGCACGGCCGTCTCCTGCACCAACGCCCCGTACAACGGCTCGGTGCCGGACGGCGGTTCGGTGACGTTCGGGTTCAACGGGTCCTGGAGCGGCAGCAACCCGGTACCCGCCGTCACGCTGGGATGAGCCGGAAGACGAGAGTTCCCGAAGAAACCGACTCGGGCACCTTCCGCTGACAGTCCCCTCATCGTTCGGACACACGTTCCTGCCGTGACGCCACAGGTGGAGCAAGGCGACACGGGCGGACGAGCGGGCCGGCGACCGGGAACGCCGCGGATCGCCGGCCTCACCCCGGCCCACCTGGAAGCGGTTCACGCAGGACACTCCCGGGGTCCCCGGCAGCCGCGAGGCCAACGACAAGTCCGGCCAGGCGGTGGCCGTCGGCGACATCACCGGGGACGGCATCGACGACGCGGCGGTCGGCGCGCCCGACGAGAACGGCGAGGGCGTGGTCGACGTGCTGCGCGGCAGCCGCTCCGGGCTGACCGGCGCCGGCGCCCAGGCGTTCGGCCAGGACACCAAGGGCGTGCCCGGCACCGCCGAGCCGTACGACGCCTTCGGGTACGAGGTCCGGCTGCTCGACGTCGACCCCGACGGCCACGCCGACCTGATCGCCGCGGTCTTCGGCGGGAAGGCGTTCGGGGCGCCGTACAAGAAGGCGTCGTTCGGCCTGAGGCTGAGGCAGGAGTCTGCGGAGAAGGGCGGAAGAAAATCCGGCGGGTGTGTCGATGTGCGCCGCCCCCGTTCGACGCAAGGGGTGAGCGGCGGGGACAGGCCCCGCCGCCCGGCCGAAGGAGTCACCATGCCCCGCTACCTGTCGATCATCCACATCGACGAGTCCTCCGCCCCCGCCGGCGGCCCCAGCAAGGAGCTGATGGACCGGATGGGTGAACTGATCGAGGAGATCACCAAGGCCGGCGTCATGCTCGACACCGCCGGGCTGACGCCCTCCGCCCAGGGCACCACGGTGCGCTGGGAGGGCGGCAGGCTCTCCGTCACCGACGGGCCCTTCACCGAGGGCAAGGAGGTCATCGGCGGCTACGCGCTCATGCAGTGCAAGGACAAGGCCGAGGCACTGGAGTGGACCAAGCGGTTCCTCCAAGTCCACGAGCCGTACTGGACCGTCTCCTGCGAGGTGCGGGAGATCGCCGAGGGCTGATCCCGCTTGGCCTTCCCGCACCCGGGGTGTTGCATGTGGGCTGTGGAAACACAGCCCACCGCGGCACACGCGATCGAGACCGTCTTCCGCCTGGAGTCGCCCCGTGTGATCGCCGGCGTCGCCCGGCTCGTCCGTGACGTCGGCATCGCCGAGGAACTGGCGCAGGACGCGCTCGTCGCCGCCCTGGAGCGGTGGCCCCGGGACGGGGTGCCGGACAACCCCGGCGCCTGGCTCATGGCCACCGCCCGGCACCGGGCCGTCGACCTGATCCGGCGCCGCGAGACCTACGCCCGCAAACTCGCCGCGATCGGCCGGGACCTGGAGACGGCCCCGCCCGCGTACGACGAACCCGCCGACCCGGACGACATCGACGACGACCTGCTCCGGCTGGTCTTCACCGCCTGCCACCCGGTGCTGTCCCCGCAGGCCCGCACCGCGCTCACCCTGCGCCTGCTCGGCGGCCTCACCACCGCCGAGATCGCCCGCGCCTGCCTGGTGCCGGAGCCGACGATCGCCCAGCGCATCGTCCGCGCCAAGCGCACCCTGGCCGCGAAGAACGTCGCCTTCGAGGTGCCGTACGGACCCGACCGCGAGGCCCGCCTCGGCTCCGTGCTGGACGTCATCTACCTGATCTTCAACGAGGGGTACGCGGCCACCGCCGGCGACGACTGGCTGCGTCCCGGCCTGTGCGAGGACGCGCTGCGGCTGGCCCGGGTGCTGTCCGCGCTGATGCCCGGGGAGCCCGAGGTGCACGGCCTGACCGCGCTGCTGGAGTTCCAGGCGTCCCGCGCCGCCGCCCGCACCGGCCCCGACGGCGCACCGGTGCTGCTGAAGGACCAGAACCGGCGCCGCTGGAACCGCATGCTCATCGCGCGCGGGGTCCACGCCCTCGACCGCGCCGGGGCCACCGCGAGCGGCCCGCCCGGGCCGTACACCCTCCAGGCCGCCATCGCCGCCTGCCACGCGCGCGCGTACACGTACGAGGAGACCGACTGGCGCGCCATCGCCACCCTGTACCGGCTGCTGGCCGTCCGCGCGCCGTCCCCGGTGGTCGAGCTGAACCGCGCGGTCGCCGTGTCGATGGCCGACGGCCCCGCGGCGGCCCTGGAGCTGGTGGACGCCCTCGCCGCCGATCCCGCGCTGCGCGACTACCACCTGCTGCCCAGCGTCCGCGGCGACCTGCTGTCCCGCCTCGGCCGCACCGCCGAGGCCCGCGCGGAGTTCCTCCGTGCGGCGGGCCTCACCCACAACGAGCGGGAGCGGCAGCTGCTGCTGCGCAGGGCGGGGGAGTGCGCCGGCGTCAGCGCAGCGGACGGCCGATCAGCATCGTCGGCGCCCCGGCGACCCGGGTGAGGAACACGGTGGCCGCGTTCGGCCCCTGCGGCCGTACCTTGCGGCGCAGTTCCTCCGGCTCCACCGCCGAGCCGCGCTTCTTCACGGTCAGCGTGCCGACCTCGCGCTCGCGCAGCAGGGCCTTCAGCTTCTTGACGTTGAACGGGAGCCGGTCGGTGATCTCGTAACCGGTGGCGTACGGCGTGGTCCGCGGCTCGTCGGCCGTGACGTAGGCGATGGTCGGGTCCAGCAGCCCGCCGCCGACCTCCTCGGCCACCTCGGCGACCAGGTGGGCGCGGATCACGGCACCGTCCGGCTCGTACAGGTAGCGCCCCACCGGCCGTACCGCGGGATCGGGCAGCCCGCGGCCGAGCAGGGTGCGCGGGCCGGGCAGCAGGGTGGCCCGCACGGCGCCCGGCGCGCCGGTCCCGAACCACAGCACCGCCTCCTTCACGTCCCCGCCGTCGGAGATCCACTCGGCCTCCGCCGCCGCCGGGACCACCTCGTGCGGGATGCCCGGCGCGATCTTCAGCGCGGCCCGGGGCGCCGCGAGCGCGGTCCCGACCGCCCAGGACAGCGGCGGCGAGTACGCCTCCGGGTCGAACACCCGGCCGCGTCCGCCCCGGCGCGCCGGGTCCACGAACACCGCGTCGTACCCGGCGGTGTCCACCTCCGTGACGTCGGCCTCCCGAACCTCGATGAGCCCGGCCAGCCCCAGCGCCTCGGCGTTCGCCCGGGCCGTCGCGGCGGTGACCGGGTCCCGGTCCACGGCCAGTACCCGGATCCCGGCCCGCGCCAGCGCGATCGCGTCCCCGCCGATCCCGCAGCACAGGTCGGCGACCGAGGTCACGCCCAGCTCCCGCAGCCGTCCCGCCCGGTACGCCGCCACGCTCGCCCGGGTCGACTGCTCGACCCCGTTCGGGGTGAAGAACATCCGCCCGGCGTCCTCGGCCCCGAACTTCGCCACCGCCCGCTGCCGCAGCCGGGCCTGGCCGAGCGCGGCCGAGACCAGCTCGGCCGGGTGGTCGCGGCGCAGCCGGGTGGCCACGGCCAGTTCCCGCGCGGGCTCGGTGTCCCGCACCTCGTCGAGGAGGGCGCGGCCTTCGGGGCTGAGGAGCAGAGCGAGGTCGTTCACCGGGTCATTGTGGGCCAGTCGGTGGATGGTGCGCCCGGCGCGGCGGTGTCGGCCGGGATCGCGGGCCGGGTCCTGCGAGGATCCGGCAGCATGCGAGCAGTAGTACAAAATGACAAAAAGCGGGCGCGGCTCGCCGTGAGCACCTCCCGCAGGACGGCCGGGGGCTCCGCGGCCCTCACCCTGGCCGCCGCGGCCCTCCTCTCCGGCTGCGGCGGCGGCACCGGACCCACCGCCGGCCACGGCGGGCCCGCCCGGGCCGTGGACCCCCGGGCCCGCGCGGCCGCCGAACACGCCCGGCTGGCCGCCGCCGCCCGCCGCTGGGGCCTGGACCGCGTCCCGCTCACACCCCCCGCACCGCCGGCGAGGAAACCGGAGATCACCCCCCGGGACGGCTTCGAGGTGGACGGCCAGCAGGAGGACGGCCTCCCGCCGGTCTTCACCACGATCCCCACCAGGCAGCGGGTCGTCTTCCTCACCATCGACGACGGCGCCGAGAAGGACCCGGCCTTCCTGCGCATGATGAGCGAGCTGAAGGTGCCGTACTCGGCCTTCCTCAGCAACTACCTCGTCAAGGACGACTACGGCTACTTCCGCCGGATGCAGGCCCAGGGCGTGACCCTCAACAACCACACCCTCACCCATCCCTACCTGCCCGGCCTGACCTACGAGGAGCAGAAGGACGAGATCTGCGGGATGCAGGCCGTCATGAAGAAGCAGTTCGGCAAGGCGCCCACCGTGTTCCGGCCGCCGTACGGCAACTACAACGGCGACACCCTGCGCGCCGCCAAGTCCTGCGGGATCAAGTACGCGCCGATCTGGGACGAGGAGGTCTTCGTCGACCACTGGGAGTACCGCGACTGGGACCGCAGCCTGCACCCCGGCGACATCGTCCTCACCCACTTCCGCGGCCGGGACGACTGGGACGGCACGATGGTCGACGACATGCGCCGCTTCCTGAACAAGGTCACGCGCGAGGGCTACGCCGTGGCCCGCCTGGAGGACTACCTGTGAGGCGCCTGCGGGGCCCGGCCGCGGTCCTCGCCCCGGCCCTGCTCCTGACGGGCTGCGCCCAGTCCGTCGACCCCATCGAACGCCTCGGCAAGAAGGCCGCCGAAGGGGTGCGCCCGCACGCCACCGCACCCGGCCCCCGCTACCGGCACTGGGGCCTGACCCGGCCGCTCGCCCGCTCCCCGGCGCACCCGGCCCGCCCGCTCGCCGAGCACCCGGGGGCCTTCGCCCTGCCCCCGGTCGCCGACCACGTCCGCACCCGCGACCCGGTCGTCTTCCTCACCTACGACGACGGCGCCGAACGCGACCCCCGCTTCGTCGACATGGTCCGCGACCTCCGGCTCCCGGTCACCCTGTTCCTCACCGACAGCGTCGCCGCCCCCGGCTACGGCCACTTCGCCCGCCTGCACGCGCTCGGCGCCGGCATCGAGAACCACACCGTCGACCACCGGGCGCCGGCCGGACTGCCGTACGCCGGCCAGCGCGCCGAGATCTGCGGCCAGCAGGACCGCCTGCGCACCCGCCTCGGCGTCACCCCGCGCCTCTTCCGCCCGCCCTACGGCTCCTACGACCGCACCACCCGGCGCGCGGCAGCCGGCTGCGGCATCACCGCCCTCGTCCTGTGGCGCGCCGCCCTCACCCCGGCCGGGCTCACCTACACCCACGGCCCCCACCACCTGCGCCCCGGCGACATCGTCCTGGTCGGTCCGGACGAGTCGACGGGCCCCTCCCTGCGGGAACGCACGGTCCAGGTGGTGCGGCAGGCCCAGGACAGGGGACTGACGGTGGGACGCCTGGAGGACTACCTCTGAATCCCGGCCCGGCAGACACGGCCCCGGAGCGCTCGCGCGGGCCGTCCGTGGCCGACGCGCCACACGGCAACTGGCACTCCGCTTGACCGAGTGCTAATCCCGGTCATAGTCTCGGGTCTGGCACTCCCCCCTGGAGAGTGCCAGATAAACGCGACGGGCAGGTCCGGCACCCGCGACGACGGATCGACCTGGTCGCCACCTCAGACAGTTAACCCCGTGAGATCTCCGAAGGGGGAGGTCGGATCGTGACGACCGCCAGCTCCAAGGTTGCCATCAAGCCGCTCGAGGACCGCATCGTGGTCCAGCCGCTGGACGCCGAGCAGACCACGGCCTCTGGCCTGGTCATCCCGGACACCGCGAAGGAGAAGCCCCAGGAGGGCGCCGTCCTCGCCGTGGGCCCGGGCCGGTTCGAGAACGGCGAGCGTCTGCCGCTCGACGTCAAGGTCGGCGACGTCGTCCTCTACAGCAAGTACGGCGGCACCGAGGTGAAGTACAACGGTGACGAGTACCTCGTCCTCTCGGCTCGCGACGTCCTCGCGATCATCGAGAAGTAATCACCTCAAGCGACTCTCTGCTTGAAGCTGCGCCCCTGGCCCCCGCGATCGATATGAAGCCGGGCGCCCGGGGCGCGGCGTTTTCACCCACAGATTTCCGAGAGGGCTCCCGCTGCCATGGCGAAGATCCTGAAGTTCGACGAGGACGCCCGTCGCGCCCTTGAGCGCGGCGTCAACAAGCTTGCCGACACCGTCAAGGTGACGATCGGCCCCCGCGGCCGCAACGTCGTCATCGACAAGAAGTTCGGCGCCCCGACCATCACCAACGACGGTGTCACGATCGCCCGCGAGGTCGAGATCGAGGACCCGTACGAGAACCTCGGCGCCCAGCTGGTGAAGGAGGTGGCGACCAAGACCAACGACATCGCTGGTGACGGCACCACCACCGCCACGGTCCTCGCCCAGGCGCTGGTCCGCGAGGGTCTGAAGAACGTCGCCGCCGGTGCCTCCCCGGCCGCCCTGAAGAAGGGCATCGACGCCGCGGTCAAGGCCGTCTCCGACGACCTGCTGGCCTCGGCCCGCCCGATCGACGAGAAGTCCGACATCGCCGCCGTCGCCGCGCTGTCCGCCCAGGACCAGCAGGTCGGCGAGCTGATCGCCGAGGCGATGGACAAGGTCGGCAAGGACGGTGTCATCACCGTCGAGGAGTCCAACACCTTCGGCCTCGAGCTGGACTTCACCGAGGGCATGGCCTTCGACAAGGGCTACCTGTCGCCGTACTTCGTGACGGACCAGGAGCGCATGGAGGCCGTCCTGGAGGACCCGTACATCCTCATCCACCAGGGCAAGATCTCCGCCATCACCGAACTGCTGCCGCTGCTGGAGAAGGTCATCCAGGCCGGCTCCTCCAAGCCGCTGCTGATCATCGCCGAGGACCTTGAGGGCGAGGCCCTGTCGACCCTGGTCGTCAACAAGATCCGCGGCACCTTCAACGCCGTCGCGGTGAAGGCCCCCGGCTTCGGCGACCGCCGCAAGGCGATGCTGCAGGACATGGCCGTCCTCACCGGCGCCACCGTCATCTCCGAGGAGGTCGGCCTCAAGCTCGACCAGGTCGGCATCGACGTGCTCGGCTCCGCCCGCCGCGTCACCGTCACCAAGGACGACACCACGATCGTCGACGGCGCCGGCAAGTCCGAGGACGTGCAGGGCCGCATCGCCCAGATCAAGGCCGAGATCGAGAACACCGACTCCGACTGGGACCGCGAGAAGCTCCAGGAGCGCCTCGCGAAGCTGGCCGGCGGCGTGTGCGTGATCAAGGTCGGCGCCGCCACCGAGGTGGAGCTGAAGGAGAAGAAGCACCGTCTGGAGGACGCCATCTCCGCGACCCGCGCCGCGGTCGAGGAGGGCATCGTCTCCGGTGGTGGCTCCGCCCTGGTCCACTCCTCCAAGGTCCTCGAGGGCAACCTCGACAAGACCGGCGACGAGGCCACCGGTGTCGCGGTCGTCCGCAACGCCGTGGTCGAGCCGCTGCGCTGGATCGGCGAGAACGCCGGCCAGGAGGGCTACGTCATCGTGTCCAAGGTCAAGGACCTGGACAAGGGACAGGGCTACAACGCCGCCACCGGCGAGTACGGCGACCTGATCAAGGCCGGCGTCATCGACCCGGTCAAGGTCACCCGCTCCGCCCTGGAGAACGCCGCCTCCATCGCCTCCCTGCTGCTCACGACCGAGACCCTGGTCGTCGAGAAGAAGGAAGAGGAGCCGGAGGCCGCCGGCCACAGCCACGGCCACGCGCACTGAGCGCTGCGCTGAGCTGAGGTGCCCAGTGCCCCCTCGGGGGTGCTGGGCACCTTGCGTTGCCGTGTCCGGGCGGGTTGGGCTGGTCCTCCGCATCCTCGCCGGAAGGATCCGGGCAACACTCACGGCGATCGGAGGAAGCGCACTGGCTCCGTGAGCGCCGCTCGGGCTCCCTCCTCGTCCGCCAGGCGGGCCGCGAGCGTAGCCTCCGCGAGCCGCTGGGGCAGGGCCTCGTTCAGGCCCCGGACCGCACGGGCGTCCACCTCGGGAAGGGCCAGGCCAGGCCCGGCCCGGCGTCCGCGACGGCCGTCCGCCAGGACTCCCGCGTCACATCGTCGCGCAGGCGGACGAAGCGGTCGTCGACGAAACGGTGGCGCAGGACGACGGACGGCAGCGATGCGGCCAGCGTGGCATTCGCCCGGTGACCGGCCCACGTCCACCAGCGCACGTCGTCGTCACTGCGGCGGGTCATGACGGTCCCTGCCGGGTGCACCACGGCCAGGTGCGCTTCCCGGGCCTCGGCGAGCTTCGCCTCACCCCGGCGGGTGAGCCGCACCGGGGGATCGGCGCCCAGCAGGACCTCGCGGGCGGCCCGGGTCAGTGAGAAGGAACGGACGCGGTCCGGACCGAACCCGCTCCACTTGGCGCGTCCGCCCTCGTCCACGGGCTGCCGTCGACGTTGAGCAGCCGTTCGAGCATGGTGACGAACCGCTGCGGGTTGCGTTCGGACTTTCCGGTGGCGGCCTGGGCGGCCGCCGCGACGGCGGCCGGGGACAGCTTGTCACCAGCCTCGATCAACGCGTCGAGGGCTGCGGCCACGGCCGTGTTGGTGGGCGCGTTCCGCACGAACTCACGCTAGGTTTCGAAGGGCTTGCTGCGCACCGTCTGTTCACCGCGCGTGCTGTGTCCCGGCTGCGGGAACAGCCCTTCGGGCTGGGGCTGTTGCTTGCGCGTCGCCCTGGCACGGGGGGTGCGGGCTCATGTGGTTCCGCGACGTACTCCTCGACCCGTCCGGCAGAGTTCCCCGCGAACCCCTGGGACAGCTCGACCTTGAAATCGCCGGCGTACACGTCCTCCTTGATGTCGAGGACGTCCCTCAGTACGACGGTGTCGCCGCCTCTGGCCATCAATGAGGAGACAGTGAGCGCTTGCGGCACGGGGGAGCGTAGGCGGCCGGGCCGGAGGCCGGCGATCAGGGCCCCGGCGCTCCGTGTCGGCCGTCCGGCTCGGGCGTCCAGCGCCTCGGGCCGGGACGTCGGCCGGGTTCCGTCACCGAGCCTCACCGGACACGACGGCCCACACGGTCTTGCCGGGCGCTCCGGCGCGAGGTGCCGTGCCCCACTCCTTGGCGAGCGCCGCGACCAGGAAAAGACCGCGACCACCGTCCCCGTCGGCGGGGGCGTCCCGGGCGACGGGCAGACGCTCCCCACGGGTGTCGCTCACCTCCACCCGCACCCGTCCGGCCTCGGCGCTCAACCGCAGCTCGGCATCGCGCCCGGGGACCCGTCCGTGAGTGACGGCGTTGGCGGCCAGCTCGGCGACGAGCAGCTCGACCGTGTCGTGCACGGGTGTGCCGTAGGGCCAGCCCCAGGCGTCCATCTGCTGGGAGGCGAGACGCCGGGCGAGCCGGGCGCCGCGCGGAGTCGCCGTGAACCGCAACGTGAAGCCGGTCTCGGGGCCCGGCCCTGGAGTGATGCTGTGGGGAGGGGTGGTCATGCGCCCAAGGTTTTCGTTCCCAGACGCGTCTGACCAGGGAAGACAGCACTACGGCCCCAGGTTGTAGGGGGGTGGTGGCTTGGTGTGGGGGTCGTCGGGGAGAGCGATTCCTGGAGAGATGCTCTTTGGCTTGCCGCGCCGCTGCCTTCCGGACCTTTGTGCGATGGAACGGAGATCCGATCATCCTGCTTGCGGGCGAGTGAGTGCTGGGGGAACGCGTGGGGCTGTCACCAGACCTGAAGCTGATCGTGGAGGGCATGGTCAAGGCGTCCATGGGCATGGTGGACACGGTCATGGTCGGCACCCGGGACACGGCCATCGCGCTCTTCCACGAACTCGACCGGCAGCACGGCATGGCCGGGGACGACGACGCGGGACGCGCGTTCGCGAAGGTGTACGAGTCCGCGGCTGCCACGACACTCGACATGATCGGCTTCAGCGCCTACGTGATGGGCGAGACGGGCAAGGGGCTGATGCGCACCTGCCGGGAGTTGATGGCGCAGGAGAGCAGCATCGCCTCGGCGATCCTCGGCCGGCAGGTGGACCTGACCTACCGGATGGGCGACCCCGCTGCGGACTGCTCCGAGAGCTTCCTCGGGCGCGGGCAGGAGCTTTCGGAGGTCGTCGGCGAGACCGCCTGGTACGACCAGTACGCGCCTGCCGGAATGAGCGACCGCTTTCGTGGTTCTCCGGAGAAACTGCGGGACGTGGCCGGTACCTGGCGCCGCGGGGCGAAGCTGATGACGCGCTTCCTGGAGGACGCGCAGGTGTACGCCCATACCGCGGACAAGGCCCATTCCGGGGAGGCCGCGGACGCGTTCCATAGCTACTTCAAAGGCTTCGTCGGCTTCGCGGCCCCGCCGGAGCGAGCCCATCCGGACGAGCCGCTGGTCGCCAACCTCGTGGCGGCCTGCACCCAATTGGCGAAGGCGTGCGAGCGGTATGCCGATCATGTCGAGGCGGCAAAGAGGCAGATCACCAAGGACCGGGTGGACCCCTTCCACGTGGACATGCCGTGGGACTCACCCATGTTCGGCGGCAACGGTGACGACGGCGGCCTCCTCGATGCCGTGCTCGGGGACCCGTGGATCCACCGGCTCGGCGACGTGGCCCATTCCCTCGACGGATCCGAGAAGCGCGTCAAACTCCCGCAGGGTTCCGGCGGCGCGCCCGGCCTCCCGGGCGTGCCCCTGCTACCGGTCCCCGAACCCGTGACCGTTCCCGTACCGCTGGCTCTCGCGTCGTACAAGGGCGGTCTGCCGGGCGTCATACCTGCTGTCTACCGGGACCCCGACCCCAGCCTCCCGTTCAAGGACCCCCTGCCGCCGGAGCCGGGAACCACCCGCTTGCTCAGCACCGGTGAACGGAAGGAGTTCGAGGCGTGGGTGAACACGCTGCGGCCCATGGGATTCGGCGGGAAGGGCACCAGCACGACCGACCCCGCCAACGCCTACCAGCTGCGGACCGCCGGGTACCCCGAACGGCTCATACCGCTCCCCGCGGAAGCACGTAAGGGAGCCATCGCAGCGGACGGAATGCGGCCGGCCGACGGTTACATGATCGACGCCAAGTATGTGAAGGACACCGACGACGAGTGCAAGAAGAACTCGTGGCGCACGCCCGACACCTTCGCGCTCGAAGACAAGTACGACAAGAACGGCAAGAAGAAGTGGAGCAAGAAGGACATCCTCGTCGGCAAGGACGAGGACGAACTCGACGACTACCGGCAGGCGATGACGCAGCACGAGCAGATCCGCGGCCTGGAGATCATCACCAACGACAATGACGCTGCCGCGTACTGGCAGACGCTCATGGCGGCACAGGGGGTCAAGGGCACCTCCCGGTACGTGCCCTGACCCCCGACGAAGAAGGACGCTGCTGTGGATCTCGACGAATACCAGACGACCTTCCTGCTCTACGCGCCCGCCAAGAACCCCGCCGGCTGGAACCTGGACCTGGCTGCCTTCGGCGCCGCCCTCGAAGCCGCGTTCCCCGAAGTGCGGTACGAGACCCGGCAGGGCAGGCAACTGCGCCTGTCCTTCTGGGCGGTGACGGCCGAAGGAACCGAGTTCACCGGCTTCGCCAGCAACGAAGGCAGGGACACGGTGGTTCTCGTGGACAACACCGCGGAAGAGGCGGCTGTGTTCATCACCTGGCTCCGTGACTCCTACGTCGCCTCTCCGGATCTGATCCGCTTCAGTTCCGAGCCGGCCGTGGAGGCGGGCATCGAGACGGACTGGCGCCTGCCCGCGGCCGGCGACACGGCGAGCATCGCCGAGGAGCTGAAGCATCACATCCAGGTCGTCGAACGCTGAGCCGTGGATCGGCGTCGCCTGTGGCGAACACGCTCAGGGACGCCGTCTTCCTCCTGGACAACGCGCGGCTGCCCAATGCGGACTACCACTTCGGCTTCGCGGTCGAATGCGCCCTTAAAAGCAGGGCAGGGTCGAGGTCGCGGTAGGCGTGGGCGAGGGCGCGGGCCGCGTCTAGGTGAGGGCCGGGATCGGGACGCTCGCTTTCCCGGTCCACCTCCGGGGCTTGCGCGGCTTGCGGGGCTGCCGTGGCGTGCGCGGCTTCGGGGGCTTCGGCGGGTGCGGAGGCATCGGCGGTGTCCTCGGGGGGCTTGGGGGGACGGTTGGGGGTGTTCACACAGGTGTCGCCATAGGGATGACCGTCGGTGGGCCGACCGGTCCGCTCACCGATCGCCGGATTGCGGGGACTCGGTGCGACGTGCGCGGATACGGGCGTCCGTCCCAGGAGCTTAGAGGCTTCCGCCTCGCTCAACGGCACGTTGGAGACGAGTTGTTGGGTCACCCAGTGACCGCCGGGCCCCTGGACGCGCCGCTCATGCACGAAGCCCTCGTCCTTGAGCTGGCGCTTGGCGCGGGTGAAGGCGCAGGCGCCGATGTTCGCACGTTCAGCCGTACGGGAGAGGGATTCTCGCGCGCCCTGGGGGAGCGAGAGTTGCCAGGTGAGAAGGCGTACGGCGTCGGAGGAGAGCCGGGGGTGCCGGATGATGTCGTGGGAGAACTGGGTGTAGGCGCGCGGGGGCGCGATATGGTGCCGGTACATCACTGTGGGAGCCCTAACTTCCACTGGTGGTTCAGGCCCTCGCGGACGGTCGCTAGCCGTCGCGAGGGCCGATTCATGTCGTGCTGCTGGGAGTGACGGTAGCGCACGCAAAGTGGCCAAGCGGACGCGTTGAGTGAAGAAAGCTTTCGCGTGGGGGCGTTCACTCACACGAGGCAACTTGTTCCTGTTGGGGCGTGGTTGGCGTACTGGCGTCCTACTGTGCGGTCATGGATACGGGTGCCGATTCGGGTACGGGTGGCGCCGAGCCGGACTCGAACGTCGAGTTCCTGCGCTGCTTCGGCCGGCAGATGAAGCTGCTGCGGGAAGCGGCCGGGCTGACTCAGCCGGAGCTGGGGAGCCAGGTCGGCTATGGCGAGGCGCAGATCGCGGCGGTGGAGCAGGGGCGGCGGATTCCCAAGCCGGAGCTGATCGACGCGGTGGACCAGGTGGTGGGGGCGCGGGGCGTGCTGGTGGCCATGAAGGACGAGGTGGCCAAGGCGCGGTATCCGTCTTTCTTCCGCAAGTTCGTCAGCTATGAGGCCGAGGCAGCCGAACTGCATGTGTACGACGCGCACTTGGTAAACGGGCTGTTGCAGTGCGAGGAGTACGCGCGAGCCGTCTTCGAGATGTGGCGCCCGTTATTGGATGCGGAAACGGTGGAGCAGCGGTTGACCGCTCGTTTGGACCGGCAGAAGCTGCTCTCGCGCCGTCCCAAACCGCTGCTGAGCTTCGTCATCGAGGAGCACGTCTTCCTGCGGCCCCTCGGCGGCAAGGAAGTGCACCGGGCCCAGTTGGAACACCTGCTGATGATGGGCCACGAACGAAACGTCGAGATCCAGGTCATGCCCACGGATCGCGATGAGCACGGCGGGGTAGCAGGGCCGTTTACGTTGATCCTTACGCGCTCAGGGCGCAGGATGGCTTACACGGAGGTGCAGAGCCACAGCACCCTGCACGCGGAACCGGCGAGGGTCCAGGGGTTCGAGTCGACGTATGGCGTTTTGAGGGCGCAAGCCAAGAACCCCAAGGAATCGCTGGCCTGGATCGAGAAGCTCTTAGGAGAGTTGTGAAGGCCAACGCCGATCAGGTAGCCGGGCTGACCTGGGTGAAGAGCAGCTACAGCGCGGGTGATGGCGGTCAGTGCGTGGAGGTCGCGGACGCGGGTACGGCCGTGTTGGTGCGTGACTCCAAGCGCCCGGAGGAAGCGTTTCTCTCCGTCGGCGCCGATGAGTGGGCGGCGTTCGTGTGCATGGCCGCGCGCGGCTGAACGGTGCGGTGGAGGGGCGGTCTGCTGCTGACCGCCCCTCTGCGCTTGCTTACTCGCTCTTCTTCTTGCGTCCGCCGGTCTTCTTCTCCGGACGCCATTTGACGAGGTCCGCCTCGGAGACCTCCGCGTCCGCGCGGCCCGAGTCGAGGGCGGCCTGGAACTCCTCGGCGGGATGGCCCTCCCACTCCTCGTCGTACTCGCCGTACCACTGGTGGACCCAGGGCACCACTTCCCGGAGCCCGGCGAGCAGGGGCACGAGCCGGGCGTCTTTCTTGTCCCAGCCGCCGACCTCGATCCGGCTCCGGATGAGACCGACCAGGGCGTCGGCCTGGTCGCGGTGGTTCCAGCCGGCCCAGCCGGGGAGGAGGGAGCCGTCCGACTCCAGGGAGGCGCCGGGGTAGCCGGAAGGCCGCTCGACGCCGAGCCCGCTGGTCGGGCCGCCGCACGTCCCCTACTGCTCCAGCGCGTCCAGCGCCCCCAGCTGCTGCATCAGTCCCAGCTGGTCGTGCTGCCACCAGATGTCGGCGATCTTGCCGTTGTCGGCGAACCGGAACAGCGCCAGCCCCGTCATGGCGACGCGCCTGCCGGTCGGTCCGATTCCCAGGAAGTCGCCCGTGTGCCTCGCGTTCCACGTCCACCGCGCGCAGGCCCGGTCGCCCTGGGCGATCACGTCCTCGACGGTGAACGCGAAGTCGAAGGCGCCGCGCCACATCCGGAACTCGGCGCGGGCGTGGTCGAGCCCGATGGTGTCCTGCGGGTTCACCGGGTCGTGGCTGTGGACGTCCTCGTCCAGCAGGTCGTTGAGCGGCGGCAGCTCGCCCGGGGCCGCGAGCGCCTCGAAGAACCGCCGGACGGTGTCCACCACCGGGTTCTCGTCCCGTACGACGTCCAGATCGACGAACGTCGGCATCTCGTCGCACAGCGCGAGCATCTTCCGGAAGATCCGGCCGGTCTCCGGGAGGTTCGAGTTCCGCATCGCGTCCTCGTACGACGGGAACTCCACCACTTCCACGACGTGCGACGCGTCGGAGCGGTCCGTGCCGACCAGCGCGTGCGTCGCCGTCCGCTTCCCCTTGGTCTGCTCGACCCAGTCGTCGATGAGCCGGTTCATCTCGTCCAGCCGGCTCGTCCTGCACTCGATGAGCTGTACGAAGGTCATGGCGCCGCCTCCGGCCCCCCTGGTCCGGTACCGTCCCGCCCATTTTCCCACCGGGACGGCCGCGCCACCGCCGCTACTGCGGCCCGTACTTGCGCCCCGTCCGGGAGCTGATCCCGCCCAGCAGCCCGCGCGGGGCCACCTTCACCAGCCCCATCAGCGCCTTGTAGCGGGGATCCGGGATGGACAGCGTCTTGCCGCGCGCGAGGTCGGCCAGGGCCGCCGCGACCAGCTTGTCGGCGTCCAGCCACAGCCAGCCCGGGATGTTGTCCGTGCCCATCCCGGCCCGCTGGTGGAACTCGGTGCGCACGAAGCCCGGGCACAGTGCCATCAGCCGGACCCCGGTGCCGGCCAGGTCCTTCGCCGCGCCCTGGGTGAACTGCACGACCCAGGCCTTGGAGGCGCCGTACGTGCCGCGCGGCACGAACGCGGCCACCGAGGCGACGTTCACCACCCCGCCCCGGCCGCGCTCGCGCATCGCACCGGCCGCCGCCGACGTCAGCCGGAGCACCGCCTCGCAGTGCACCTTGAGCATCCGCAGCTCGTCCGCCATCGCCACGTCCAGGTAACGGCCCTTGTTGCCGAAGCCGGCGTTGTTGATCAGCAGGTCGACCGGGTTCTTCCGGTCGCCGAGCCGGTCGGCGACCGCCTCGATGCCCTTGTCCTCGGACAGGTCGGCGGTCAGCACCTCCACCTCGATGCCGTGCCGGTCGTGCAGTTCCGTCGCCTGCTCGCGCAGCCGCTTGGTGTCCCGGGCCACCAGGACGAGGTCGTGCCCGTCCGCCGCCAGCCGGCGCGCGAACGCGGCACCGATCCCCGCGGTCGATCCCGTAATCAGAGACGTTGTCATGGCCCAAGGGTAGTGACCGGGAACGGCGGCCTCCGCTGACCGGCTCGTCCGGTCCGGCCGCCTCCTGACGCGGCTCAGGCCCCGTGTTCCGCCACGTACGCCCGGGCCCGCGCCAGCGTCTCGGTGTGCAGCGCCTCGCCCGCCGCGAGCAGCCGGGGCAGCAGCTCCCGCTCGGTGGTGACCGCGCGGAACTGCATCGTCGCCGTCACCCCGTGGTCCGGGCGGTGCACGATCTCGACCGGATCACCGGCCCGTATCTCGCCCGGCTCGATCACCCGGAGGTAGGCACCCGTTGCGCCCTTCTGTGTGAACCTCCTGACCCAGCCGCGTTCGCCCAGATGGCCCTGGAACGTGTTGCACGGGATGCGGCCCCCGGTCACCTCCAGCACCACCTCGGAGCCGATCCGCCAGCGCTCGCCGATCAGCGCCCCGGAGACGTCGAGACCGTCCGTCGTCAGGTTCTCGCCGAAGCAGCCGTTGGCCAACGGCCGGCCCAGTTCGCGCTCCCACACGTCGAGGTCCTCGCGGGCGTACGCGTACACCGCCTGGTCGTTCCCGCCGTGGTGGCGCGTGTCGCACACCGCGTCCCCGGCGAGTCCGCTCGCGCCGATCCCCTTGGGCCCCGGCGCCGCCACCCGCACGGGCCCGTCGGCCGGGCGCTTGTCGATGCCGGTCAGGCCCTCCGGCTGGCTGGTGTAGGCGACCTGCCGGAGGCTGCCCAGATTGACGGAGAGAAGCTTCATGCCCGCACGTTAAGTGATCGAGCCCCAAAGTGTCGACGCATTATCGGGCGCCACACCCAAGGCTGCCTTATGCTCAAGAGGTGATCGAGGCCCGTCATCTCCGCGTCCTGCGCGCCGTCGCCACCACCGGCTCCTTCTCCGCCGCGGGGCGCCAGCTGGGCTGCACCCAGCCGGCCGTCAGCCAGCAGATGAAGGCCCTGGAAACCTCGGTCGGCACCCCGCTGCTGGTGCGCAGCGGGCGCGAGATGCGCCTCACCCAGGCCGGCGAGGCCCTGGTCCGGCACGCCTCCGGGATCCTCGCGGGGCTCACCGCCGCCGAGGAGGAGGTCGCCGCCATCGCCGGGCTGCGCGCGGGCCGGGTCCGGCTGGTCTCCTTCCCCAGCGGCAGCTCCACGCTGGTCCCCACCGCCCTGGCCGCCCTGCGCGCCGCCCACCCCGGCACCCGGGTCTCCCTGGAGGAGGCCGAGCCCCCGCGGTCCGTCGAACTGCTCCGCGAGGGCGACTGCGACCTGGCCCTGGCCTTCCGCTACGAGGGCGCGGCGGTCGCGGAGGAGTGGGACGACCTCGTCGTACGCCCCCTGCTCACCGACCGCCTGGTCGCCCTGGTGCCCGAACGGCACCGGCTCGCGCGCGCGGAGGCCGTCGCGATCGGCGAGCTGGCCCAGGAGCCCTGGATCGCGGGCTGCCCGCGCTGCCGCGGCCAGCTGATCGAGGTGTGCGAGGGGGCCGGTTTCGCCCCGCGCATCGACTTCGCCACCGACGACTACCCGGCCGTGGTCGGCCTGGTCGGCGCGGGCCTCGGCGTCGCCGTACTGCCCCAGCTGGCCGTGGAGTCGGTACGGCCCCGGGGCGTGCGCACCGTGCGGCTGGAACCGGCGGTACGGCGGGAGATCGTCGCCCTCACCCTGCCCGACCTGGCACAGGTGCCGGCCGTGTCGGCGACGCTGGAGCAACTGGCCCGGGCGGCGCGTCCGGCCGGGCGTGGCTAGGGGCTGGTGCGGCCAGGGACCGGTGCGGGTCGGGGGCCGGTGCGGGTCGGGGGTCACGCGGAGCGGGCCACGGGCACGCGCGTGCGTGCCCGGTCATGGTTCCCATATGGGTGAAGAAACGTTCCTTCAGTGATTCGAAGCGGTGTCCCCGCCGGTGGTGGACGCCGCCACCAGGCGGTTGCGTGCCCGCCCCATCAACTCCTCACGCTCGTCCTCGGTCAGTCCGCCCCAGACCCCGTACGGCTCGCGCACCGCCAACGCGTGCGCCGCGCACTCCGCACGGACCGGGCACCTCATGCAGACCTCTTTGGCCGAGTTCTCGCGAGCGCTCCGAGCCGCCCCGCGCTCGCCCTCCGGGTGGAAGAAGAGCGAGCTGTCCACCCCGCGGCAGGCAGCGAGCAGCTGCCAGTCCCACAGGTCCGCGTTCGGTCCGGGAAGGCGGGAGAAATCTGCCATTACGTGACCCCTTGTCGCCGTTCTGGGCGGATACGGTGCCAACGACCGTACATCTCCGGTCTAAGGAGATGAAAATATGACTCATTGCGAATCTAGCCCCGGACACTGCAAAACGGGAAGAAAAAGGGCCAAATGGGGCATAGGTTGTGATGAAAACTTGTGGGTCCGTTCGGCATGTCTGCACCGTGTCGGTCCCCTCACGTAGAGTGCCGAAGACGGCACGCGGCCCCGTAACTCTTTCGAGTGACCGTCGTTGAGAGTGCGGAGGCGGTTGAAAACATAAGGGCTCGGGCAGGCGTCCGAGACGGTCGACCGCACAGGTGACGATTCCGTACCAGCCTGGAGGCTCAAGGTGACGCGCATCAGCTGCGGAGGGCGGTCATGACATCCGTCCTCGTCTGCGACGACTCCCCGCTTGCCCGAGAAGCGCTGCGACGCGCGGTCGCGACCGTGCCCGGTGTCGAGCGTGTGACGACGGCGGCCAACGGCGAGGAAGTCCTCCGCCGCTGGGGCGCCGACCGCTCCGACCTCATCCTGATGGACGTGCGCATGCCCGGCCTGGGCGGCGTCGAGACCGTGCGCCGGCTGCTGTCGGCCGACCCCGGCGCGCGCATCATCATGCTCACCGTCGCCGAGGACCTCGACGGCGTGGCCCTCGCGGTCGCCGCCGGCGCGCGTGGCTACCTGCACAAGGACGCCTCGCGCGCGGAGCTGCGCGCCACGGTGACGCAGGCCCTCGCCGACCCGACCTGGCGGCTCGCCCCGCGCCGCCTGCGCTCGGCCGAGATGGGCGCCGCGCCCACGCTCACCGCGCGCGAGATCCAGGTCCTGGAGGGCATGAGCCACGGCCGCTCGAACGCCGAGATCGGCCGTGAGCTGTTCCTCTCCGAGGACACGGTCAAGACGCACGCCCGGCGCCTGTTCAAGAAGCTCGGCGCGTCGGACCGGGCCCACGCGGTGGCCCTCGGCTTCCGCTGGGGACTGGTCAGGTAACGATGCGGGGCCCTGCGGGCCGCCGGACACCGGTCACCATCCGGTACGGCTCCCGCGTGCGGCATCGGCACGGGCGGTCGGTCGGCTTGCCGGCGGGTGGCTCGCGGGCGGTTCGTCCGCCGGCGGGTGGCCGGCCGGTGGTTCGTTCGTCGGCGGGTGGCCCGTGGGCGGGCGGCCGGCCGGCGGGTGCTTCGCCGACGGGTGTCCGGCTGATGTCCCGCGCGCCGGAGCTGATGTCCCGTACGCCGGAGGCCGACTCGACCACGGGCGTCCGGCCGGCGGGTGGCCCGTCGGCGGCCGGCTCGCGCACGTCCGGTCCGCTCACGGCCAGGCTCGGCCGGGTCGGTCCGGCGGATCGGTGGGCCGGGGGCGTGGTGCTCCCGGTGCTCCTGCATGGCGCCGTCGGGGAAGCGCGGGGTGGCCGGAAGGCGCCGTACGTCTTCCCTGCCGGTGTGCTCGCCGGCTCGCTTCGGGCGCTCGCGCGCTCCCCGGGCCGCTGCGCGCCGTACTCCCACGCCCGTGCGCGCCGAGGCGGCGCCCGGGCGGGCCGTGGCGTGCGGTGGCCGGCAGGGGCGCGGTGCTCGCACCGTGACCGGGTCGCGCCTTGACGTGCGCGCGTGACGCCTCGGCGTCGCGGGCGGCGGGACGGGCAGGTCACCGCGCCCGGCACCCGGTCGGCACGGCCGTACGACACCGCCGTACCCGCAGGCCGGCGAGCGCGCCCCGCACCGGCGCCTGGTGGTACGCCCCGCGAAACAAAGCGCTCCGGCGCGCAAAGCGGCCCCACACGGTACGCGAACGCGCCGGCGTACTGCACCCCCGAACCCCCTGGAGGGGCCCGTGCAAGTCGGCCCGCCGGACGCGCGCTGCTCGTTTCGGCGCGGATGCCGCATCCTTGAGTTGTGGAGTCTCTCGGGGACGAGTCGGTCGAGCGGAAGGGGAGGGCGCAGGGAATGAGTGCCGGCGCACCTGCTCATAACGCTTCGGTGCACAACCACGAACACGATGCGACGGACCGGGCGGCCTCAGGGCACCATGGACCGATGCGCGACGACGAGGCGGGCACGGCCCCTGGGGCGTTCGGTGCGCTCGTGCATCGTGCCGTCGACGGGGACGAGCAGGCCACGCACGATCTGCTCGCCCATGTCCACCCCTTGGCGCTGCGCTACTGCCGCACCCGGCTGTCCCGGCTGCCCGGCGACGCGCGCCACTTCGTGGAGGACCTCGCCCAGGAGGTCTGCGTGGCGGTCCTCCTGGCCCTGCCCCGCTACCGCGACACCGGCCGCCCCTTCGAGGCGTTCGTCTTCGCCATCGCCTCCCACAAGGTCGCCGACCTCCAGCGCGCGGCGATGCGCCACCCCGGGTCGACCGCGGTGCCGTCCGACGAGATGCCCGAGCGGCCCGACGACTCCCTCGGCCCCGAGGAGCGCGCCCTGCTCAGCAGCGACGCCGAGTGGGCCAAGAAACTGCTGGCCAACCTGCCTGAGAACCAGCGCGAGCTGCTCCTGCTGCGCATCGCCGTGGGCTTGACCGCAGAGGAGACCGGGCAGATGTTGGGAATGTCACCCGGCGCGGTCCGGGTGGCCCAGCACCGGGCGCTGAGCCGCCTCAGGGCGCTCGCCGAACAGTAATCCCCCCTGCGGAGAGCCCCCGTGGGTCCTCCGCTGAACAGGTACGCCATCGGTTCCGTACGAACATACGAAGCCCGAAGCGACCCCCTACCGTGGAATTTGCTAGCGACGCTTCCCGTTAGCATGGACATCCGCACCGATCAAGGCCATTTGGGGAAGGTGTCATGACTGCCAACGTCGACGGAGTGCCCGGTAAATTCGCGACACTCGGGCTGACCTACGACGACGTGCTGCTGCTGCCGGGCCCGTCGGACATGGCACCCGACGAGATCGACACCGCCTCGTACGTCTCCAAGAACGTGCGGGTCAACATCCCGCTGCTGTCCGCCGCCATGGACAAGGTGACCGAGTCCCGCATGGCGATCGCGATGGCCCGCCAGGGCGGCGTCGGCGTCCTGCACCGCAACCTCTCCATCGAGGACCAGGCCAACCAGGTCGACCTGGTGAAGCGCTCCGAGTCGGGCATGGTCACCGACCCGATCACCATCCACCCGGAGGCCACGCTCGCCGAGGCCGACGCGCTGTGCGCCAAGTTCCGCATCAGCGGCGTGCCGGTGACCGACGGCGACAAGAAGCTGCTCGGCATCGTCACCAACCGGGACATGGCCTTCGAGAGCGACCGCAGCCGCCGCGTGCGCGAGGTCATGACCCCGATGCCGCTGGTCACCGGCAAGGTCGGCATCTCCGGCCCGGAGGCCATGGAGCTGCTGCGCAAGCACAAGATCGAGAAGCTGCCGCTGGTCGACGACGAGGGCCTCCTCAAGGGTCTGATCACGGTCAAGGACTTCGTCAAGGCGGAGAAGTACCCGAACGCCGCCAAGGACGCCGAGGGCCGCCTGCTGGTCGGCGCCGCGGTCGGTGTCGCCGGTGACGCCTTCGAGCGCGCCCAGGCCCTGATCGAGGCGGGCGTCGACTTCATCGTCGTGGACACCGCGCACGGCCACTCCCGCCTGGTCGGCGACATGATCGCCAAGATCAAGTCGAACTCCTCCGGCGTCGACGTCATCGGCGGCAACGTCGCCACCCGCGACGGCGCGCAGGCGCTGGTCGACGCGGGCGCCGACGGCATCAAGGTCGGTGTCGGACCGGGCTCCATCTGCACGACCCGCGTGGTCGCCGGCGTCGGCGTCCCCCAGGTCACCGCGATCTACGAGGCCGCGCTCGCCGCGAAGGACGCCGGTGTCCCGGTCATCGGCGACGGCGGCCTGCAGTACTCCGGCGACATCGCCAAGGCCCTGGTCGCGGGCGCCGACACGGTGATGCTCGGCTCGCTGCTCGCGGGCTGCGAGGAGTCCCCGGGCGAGCTGCTGTTCATCAACGGCAAGCAGTTCAAGTCGTACCGCGGCATGGGCTCGCTCGGCGCCATGCAGACCCGCGGCGACCGCAGGTCGTTCTCCAAGGACCGTTACTTCCAGGAGGGCGTCGCCTCCGACGAGCAGCTGATCCCCGAGGGCATCGAGGGCCAGGTGCCCTACCGCGGCCCGCTGTCCTCCGTCGTCCACCAGCTGGTCGGCGGCCTGCGCCAGTCGATGTTCTACGTCGGCGGCCGGACCGTCCCCGACCTCCAGGCGAACGGCCGGTTCGTGCGGATCACCTCGGCGGGTCTGAAGGAGAGCCACCCGCACGACATCCAGATGACGGTCGAGGCGCCGAACTACAGCAGCAAGCGGTAGCTCCTAGCTCCCAGGTCGCACGCGCGGGCCTCTCGCGCGCGCGTGAAGCCGGTCGAAGGGCGGCCCCGGACCATCCGGGGCCGCCCTTGTCGTACCCGTCGGCGATACTGGAAGGCGCTGCAACGCATAGGGAAAGGCCACCAACGTGACTGAGATCGAGATCGGGCGCGGCAAGCGCGGCCGCCGGGCGTACGCCTTCGACGACATCGCCGTCGTCCCCAGCCGCCGTACGCGGGACCCGAAGGAGGTCTCGATCGCCTGGCAGATCGACGCCTACCGCTTCGAGCTGCCCTTCCTGGCCGCCCCCATGGACTCCGTGGTCTCCCCGGCCACCGCGATCCGCATCGGCGAGCTGGGCGGCCTCGGTGTGCTCAACCTCGAAGGCCTGTGGACGCGGCACGAGGACCCGCAGCCGCTGCTGGACGAGATCGCCGAGCTGCCCGCCGAGCAGGCGACCCGCCGCCTCCAGGAGATCTACGCGGCACCGATCAAGGAGGAGCTGATCGGCGCCCGCATCAAGGAGGTCCGCGACTCCGGCGTGGTCACCGCCGCGGCACTCTCCCCGCAGCGCACCGCCCAGTTCTCCAAGGCGGTCGTGGACGCGGGCGTGGACATCTTCGTCATCCGCGGTACGACGGTCTCGGCGGAGCACGTGTCGTCCTCGCACGAGCCGCTGAACCTGAAGCAGTTCATCTACGAGCTGGACGTCCCGGTGATCGTCGGCGGCTGCGCCACCTACACCGCCGCCCTGCACCTGATGCGCACCGGCGCGGCCGGCGTCCTGGTCGGCTTCGGCGGCGGCGCCGCGCACACCACGCGCAACGTCCTCGGCATCCAGGTCCCGATGGCCACGGCCGTCGCCGACGTGGCCGCGGCCCGCCGGGACTACATGGACGAGTCCGGCGGCCGGTACGTGCACGTGATCGCCGACGGCGGCGTCGGCTGGTCCGGCGACCTGCCCAAGGCGATCGCCTGCGGCGCCGACGCGGTCATGATGGGCTCCCCGCTGGCCCGGGGCACCGACGCGCCCGGCAAGGGCCACCACTGGGGCATGGAGGCGGTGAACGAGGAGCTGCCGCGCGGCCAGAAGGTCGACCTCGGCACGGTCGGCACGATCGAGGAGATCCTCACCGGACCGTCCCACACCCCGGACGGCTCCATGAACTTCTTCGGCGCCCTGCGCCGCGCCATGGCCACCACCGGCTACAGCGAGCTGAAGGAGTTCCAGCGCGTCGAGGTGACGGTCGCGGACAGCCAGCACCGCCGCTGACCACCGGCACGCGCCCATGGCACGGCAGGGGCCGGTCATCCCGAGCGGATGACCGGCCCCTGCGCGTGCCGGCTTCGGCCGTGGCCCTTCGCAGCCGGTGCGCTGCGCGCCCGCTTCACAGCCGGTGCGCTGCCCCTGTTTCGCAGCCGGCGCGCTGCCGTCGTTTCACAGCCGGTGCGCCGCCCCCGTGGGCGTGGCCCCCCGCGTGTCCAGCAGCAGCTGGGCCTTCACCGACAGGCCCTGCAGGTCGTACGTGCGGTGCTGCTGGAGCAGGATCGTGAGGTCGGCCTCGGCGGCGGCCTCGTACAGGGAGTCCGCACGGGGGACCGGGCGGTCCAGGACGCTCCACGCGGGCACGTACGGGTCGTGGTAGCTCACGGCCGCGCCCAGCCCCATCAGCCGTACGGCGATCTCCTGGGCCGGGGTGCCCTGCAGATCCGCGATGTCGGGCTTGTAGGTGACGCCGAGCAGCAGCACACGGGCCCCGCGCGCGGACTTGCCGTGTTCGTTCAGGAGCGTGGCCGCGCGCTGGACGACGTACCGGGGCATCCGGTTGTTGACCTGCTGGGCCAGCTCGACCATGCGCAGGGTGCGGGTCGCGTGCCCGGTGAGGTCCTGGGCCGCGCCGTGTCCGCCGACCCCGGGGCCCGGCCGGAACGCCTGGAAACCGAACGGCTTCGTCTCCGCGCAGCGGATGACGTCCCACAGGTCCACGCCCAGCTCGTGGCAGAGGACGGCCATCTCGTTGACGAGCGCGATGTTGACGTGCCGGTAGTTGGTCTCCAGCAGCTGCACCGTCTCCGCCTCGCGCAGCCCGCGCGCGCGGACGACCTTGTCGGTGAGCCGGCCGTAGAACGTGGCGGCCGACTCCGTGCAGGCGGGGGTGAGGCCGCCGATCACCTTGGGGGTGCCGGCGGGCGTGCGGTCCCGGCTGCCGGGGTCGACGCGGCTGGGGGAGTAGGCGAGGTGGAAGTCGCGGCCGGCGCGCAGACCCGAGCCCTTCTCCAGCAGCGGGCGCAGGAACTCCTCCGTCGTCCCGGGCAGCACCGGCGACTCCAGGATCACCGTGGTGTGCGGGCGGAGCCGCGCCGCGAGGGTGCGGGCCGCCGCCTCGACCTGGCCCAGGTCGAGCGCGCCGTCGGTACCGCGCGGGGTGGGCGCGCAGATCACCGCGGTGCGCACCCGGCCGAGCTGGGCCGGGTCGCTCAGCGGCCGGAAGCCGGCGGAGTGCATCCGGCGCAGCTCCGCCGGGCTGAGCGAGCCGGCCTCGGGGCCGGTGGCATAGCCGACGGTGGAGACACCGGCGGCGACGGCGGCCTGGGCGAGCGGCAAGCCGTAGGGACCGAGTCCGATGACGGCGAGGTCTGCGGGCATGGCGTGAGCCGTCCTTCCCAGTAACCGAAGCGGGACAGGTGCGCAAGCGCTGTGGACAGGATGAGCGAGTGCACTGCCAGACTAGGTACACATATGACCGTTATGTGTGATTGTGTTTGTGTGTCTTCCAAGGGTTGTGCGCGAGTTGTCCACAGGTGGGGAGCCCGTGGTGGCTGACACCGGACAACCCCGTCAGAATTTGGGCATGAGGAGGGGGTGAACCGGGCTTCGCCCTCCGGGTGCGGCCGACGCGAGCGGGAGTGCGACAGCGGGAGGCAGCGGTGAGGACAGCGACTCTGGGCCCGGCGCAGCGCGCCGAGGCACTGGCGGCGATGGCGGAACGCGAGCTGGACGTGCTGGTGGTCGGCGGCGGAGTGGTGGGAGCCGGCACCGCGCTGGACGCCGTCACCCGCGGCCTGTCCACCGGCCTGGTCGAGGCCCGCGACTGGGCGTCCGGCACCTCCAGCCGGTCCAGCAAACTGATCCACGGCGGCCTGCGCTACCTGGAGATGCTCGACTTCGCCCTGGTCCGCGAGGCCCTCAAGGAGCGCGGCCTGCTGCTGGAGCGGCTCGCCCCGCACCTGGTCAAGCCGGTGCCGTTCCTCTACCCGCTCCAGCACAAGGGCTGGGAGCGGCTCTACGCCGGCTCGGGCGTCGCGCTGTACGACGCGATGTCGATGGCCCGCGGCCACGGCAGGGGCCTGCCCCTGCACCGGCACCTGACCCGCCGTCACGCCCTGCGCGTGGCCCCCTGTCTGAGGAAGGACGCCCTGGTCGGCGCCCTGCAGTACTACGACGCCCAGGTGGACGACGCCCGTTTCGTGGCCAACCTGGTGCGCACGGCCGCGTCCTACGGCGCGAAGGTGGCCAACCGCGCGCGCGTGACCGGCTTCCTGCGCGAGGGCGAGCGGGTCGTCGGGGCCCGGGTGCAGGACGTGGAGGCCGGCGGGGAGTACGAGATCCGCGCCCAGCAGGTCGTCAACGCCACCGGCGTGTGGACCGACGACACGCAGGCCATGGTCGGCGAGCGCGGGCAGTTCCACGTCCGCGCCTCCAAGGGCATCCACCTGGTCGTGCCCAAGGACCGCATCCACTCCACCACCGGCCTGATCCTGCGCACCGAGAAGTCCGTGCTCTTCGTCATCCCCTGGGGCCGGCACTGGATCGTCGGCACCACCGACACCGGCTGGGACCTGGACAAGGCCCACCCGGCCGCCTCCAGCGCCGACATCGACTACCTGCTGGAACACGTCAACTCGGTGCTCGCCGTGCCGCTGAGCCGCGACGACGTCCAGGGGGTGTACGCCGGGCTGCGCCCGCTGCTGGCCGGCGAGTCCGACGCCACCAGCAAGCTGTCGCGCGAGCACACGGTGGCCCATCCGGCGCCGGGGCTGGTCGTCGTGGCGGGTGGCAAGTACACCACCTACCGGGTGATGGCCAAGGACGCCGTGGACGAGGCGGTGCACGGCCTCGACATGCGCGTCGCCGACTGCGTGACCGAGGAGACCCCGCTGATCGGAGCGGAGGGCTACCAGGCGCTGTGGAACGCGCGCGCACGCATAGCCGCCCGGACCGGACTGCACGTGGTCCGCGTGGAACACCTGCTGAACCGGTTCGGCTCCCTGGCCGAGGAGGTCCTGGACCTCATCGCCGCCGACCCCGCGCTCGGCGAGCCGCTGCACGCCGCCGACGACTACCTGCGTGCCGAGGTGGTGTACGCCGCCTCGCACGAGGGCGCCCGGCACCTGGACGACGTCCTCACCCGCCGCACCCGCATCTCCATCGAGACCTTCGACCGCGGCACCCGCAGCGCCCGCGAGGCCGCCGAGCTGATGGCGCCGGTCCTCGGCTGGGACAAGGACCAGATCGAGCGCGAGGTCGAGCACTACGAGAAGCGGGTCGAGGCCGAGCGCGAGTCCCAGCTCCAGCCGGACGACCAGACGGCGGACGCGGCGAGGCTGGGAGCCCCGGACATCGTCCCGCTGTGACCACCGACCCGGTCCCGTCCCCGACCCGGTCCCGTCCCCGGTCCGTCCCCGTCCCCGTTCCCAGCTTCACCCGGACGAGTGACGTGGGGCGGGATCTCAGCCCGGAGCCCAGCCGTTCTACCGGGTGCGAGGGCAGAACTCGGCGGCGAGCAGGGCCGGTTCGAGGCGGGGGTCTGCGATCGCGTCCGTGTTCACCCGGAAGGTGAGGACACGGCGGCCGTCGGCGGTGGCCGCGCTGCGCACGTAGCTGCCGGATATCCGGCCGTTGTGCCCCACACGGTGGTACCGCACGGCAGCTTCACCGGAAACAGCCCCATGCCGTACGAGCCGTGTGCGGCACGGGTGTCGAGCATCTCGCGCAGCCGGCGCGGGGGCAGCAGCCGGCCGCCGAGCATGGCCGCGTAGAAGCGGTCGAGGTCGGCCAGCGTGGTCACCAGCTCACCCGCCGCGCCGGCCACGCGCGGGTCGAGCTCGGTGACGTCGGAGCCGTCTGCCGCGTAGGCACGCCCGTGCGGCGAGGGCAGAGACCTGCGGGACCCGGGAAAGGAGGTACCCGTCAGACCCAGCGGAGCGATGACACGGCGCTCGGCCTCGGTGGCGTAGGAGTGACCGGTGACCTGGCGGACGACCAGGCCGAGCACAACGTAGTCGGTGCTGGAGTAGGAGTAACGGCCCGGGCGGGCCGGAGGGAGGGAGAGTGCGATGCGTACCGCCTGAAGCGCAGTCAGCGGCACGGTGCCACCGGTGGCTTCGGCGAAGTCGGCCAGCCCGGCGGTGTGGCTGAGCTGGGCCCCCAGGGCGATGTGGCGGCCGTCGGTGCCGCGCCCGCGCAGCAGTCCCGGCAGGTGCTGCTCCACGGTGTCGGACAGGGAGAGCCGGTGCTCCGCGGCCAGCTGGAGCACCACCGTCGCGACGAAGGTCTTGGTGATGCTGCCGGCCCGGAAGTGGTCGGCGCGGGTGATGCCCTGCCCGGCGGCCGCGTAGCGCAGGCGCACCCCGTCCGTGCCGGCGTCCCGGACCAGCAGGGCCGCGGTGGGTGCTCCGCCGTCGTGGACGAAGAACGGCAGGACCGAGTCCGTGGCGACGGCCGGTGCGGCGTCCTGGGAGGCGGCCGGGGCGAGCAGCAGCGCCGGACATGCCGGTATGGACAGGAGTGTCCGAAGCGCCGGCATCCCGGTTCCTCCCTTCTTACGACCCATCATCCCGGTAAGCGGAACCACCGCTTCAGGAGGGTTCGGGGGCCGTGGACGGCGGCCCGGGGCCAGTGGCACCCTGGGCGTCGGGCACTTGTCGGGTGAGAGACAATGGAGGCTCTGTCAGGGCGGGTTGTATGAGGGGACGCATGTCGGAGGCGGAGCGGGCGGGTGCATCCCGTCAGGAGACTCGTCAGGGCAAGAGCGAGCGGCGTCTCCTCGCCGGGCGGTACCGGCTGGGAGACGTGCTGGGCCGGGGCGGTATGGGCACGGTCTGGCGTGCCGAGGACGAGACCCTGGGCCGGACGGTCGCCGTCAAGGAGCTGCGGTTCCCGTCGAACATCGACGAGGAGGAGAAGCGGCGCCTGATCACGCGCACCCTGCGCGAGGCCAAGGCGATCGCCCGGATCCGCAACAACAGCGCGGTGACGGTCTTCGACGTGGTCGACGAGGACGACCGGCCGTGGATCGTCATGGAGCTGGTCGAGGGCAAGTCCCTGGCCGAGGTCATCCGCGAGGACGGCGTGCTGGAGCCGAAGCGTGCCGCCGAGGTGGGTCTCGCCATCCTCGACGTGCTGCGCTCCGCACACCGGGAGGGCATCCTGCACCGGGACGTGAAGCCGTCCAACGTGCTCATCGCCGAGGACGGCCGGGTGGTGCTCACCGACTTCGGTATCGCACAGGTCGAGGGCGACCCGTCCATCACCTCCACCGGCATGCTCGTCGGCGCCCCTTCCTACATCTCGCCGGAGCGGGCCCGCGGCCACAAGCCGGGCCCGGCGGCCGACCTCTGGTCGCTCGGCGGTCTGCTGTACGCGGCGGTCGAGGGCTCGCCGCCCTACGACAAGGGCTCGGCGATCGCCACGCTCACCGCGGTGATGACCGAGCCGCTGGAGGAGCCCAAGAACGCGGGACCGCTCCGGGACGTCATCTACGGCCTGCTGTCGAAGGATCCGGCCAAGCGGCTCGACGACGCCGGGGCCCGCTCCATGCTCAACGCGGTGATACGCGCGCCCGAGCCGGAGCCGATGGACGCCACGCGGGTGGTCCCGCTGCCGGTGCAGCCCGGCGGCCCGGAGGGCAAGCGGGGCGAGGTGCCCGGGGAGAAGCTGCGCGGCGCGCTGCGGTCGGTCCGCAAGGCGGCCGGTGTGGCCACCGGCGCCGCGTCGGCGCGGACCAAGACCGGCAGCGAGCCGGCCGCCCCCGGCGCCACCCGCACTCCGGGCGCGGGGGGCGCGGTCGCCGGGGGCACGCGGCCCGGTGCGCCCGGTGCTCCTGCTGCGCCCGGTGTTCCCGGCGGGCCGGGGACCGGGGCCGGTGCGCGGCCCGGGGGGCCGGTGTCCGGTGCCGCCGGCGCGCCGAACTCCGGAGCGAAGAAGACGAGTTCCGGCTGGCCCGTGGTGCCGCCGCCGGACCTGGACCTGCCGCCGCGGCCGGTGCCGAGGGCGCCGCTGACCGATGTGGTGCCCCGGCGCACGCTGATCGTCATCGCCGTGATCGTCGCCCTCGCGGTGCTCGGGACCGTGCTGGCCATCACCCTGAGCGGCGACGACAGCAAGGGCGGCAAGAGCGGGGCCAAGGCCGTGAGCAGCGCGAGCGCGTCCGCCAAGCGGGACAAGGACAGCGGGAGCGGCACGGACACCGGGAAGCGGACGGACGGGGCGAGTTCGACGGCCGCCGGCAACGGTTCCGGACCGGACGGCACCGCGCGGACCGAGGCGAGCCGCTCCGCCGGCGGCTCCGACTCCGACGCGTCCGGCACCTCCGGGTCGAAGGACGGCGGGAGCGCCCCGGTGGTCTCGACCCGCAAGAGCGGCCAGGGCTACTCGATCGGGCTGCCCAAGGGGTGGAAGTACCGGTCCACCGGAGGCGCCGGCGACCGCTACGCCGGGCCCGGCGGGCAGAAGCTGCTCGTCGCCTGGACCGGCACGCCCAAGGGCGACCCGGTGGCGGACTGGCGGAACCAGGAGCGCTACATGGTGCGCTCCCAGTACCACCGGATCCGGATCGAGAAGGCGGACTACCGCGGCTGGAACACCGCCGACTGGGAGTTCACCTACACCGAGGACGGCACCGGGTACCGCACGATCGACCGGGGTTTCGTGGTGAACGACCACCTCGGTTACGCGCTGATGTACACGGCGAAGGACGCCGACTGGCACGGCGATCTGCGCAAGGACACCTGGAAGACGCTGACGAAGTCCTTCGAACCCAAGTCATAAGCGCCGTGCGCCGGTTTGGTGCGTGAGAATCCGTCATCCTCTCAATGCGGGTTGCCTCCGGCACGTATCGTGAAGGGTCGCGGACCGTACGCAGCCGCATGCGTGTGCGAAACGGACCGTGAGGCGATCGGGTATGACCAACCGGGCGGCCGGGGGAGGCGCAGTGGACGACTACGCGGGTCGGGTGCTCGCCGACCGCTACCGCCTGCCACTGCCGCCGTCCGACGAGTACGAACTCACCGAGACCCGCGCCTTCGACACCTACAGCGGTCAGGAAGTCATCGTCCGGCAGGTGCCGTTGCCCGAGGTGGTCGAGGCGGAGGTGCTCGACGCGGAGGGGCTTCCCGAGGGGTTCACCGCACGGCAGCGCGGCCGCCGGGCGCCCGAGGCCCGGGCCGCCACCCGGCAGCCGGCCGATCCCGCGGTGCGGCGCGCCGTCGAGGCCGCACAGGCCGCGGCCGGCATACCCGACCACCCGCGCCTGGACCAGGTCTTCGACGTGTTCGCCGAGGGCGGGTCGCTGTGGATCGTCAGCGAGCGGGTGGCCGCGCGTCCGCTGGCCGCCCTGCTCGCCCAGCAGCCGTTGTCGCCGTACCGGGCGGCCGAGGTCGCCTCCGATGTGCTCATGGCGCTCCGGGTGCTGCACGCCCACGGCTGGGTGCATCGCAACGTCACCGCCCGTACCGTCCTGGTCTGCGACGACGGCCGTGTGATGCTCACCGGTCTGGCGGCCGGCGCGGCGGAGGAGGCGCTGTGCGGGTACGACCCGGTGCCGGCGCCCGAGGACCCGGACGGGGGCGGTGAGCCGGACTCCGCCGGCGGCCCCGTCGGGTCCGGCCCGGGCACATGGGTCACCGGAGTGCCCGGCGAGCCGGCCGGGGACCTCGATCCCGAGGCCGCGCGGCGGGCCGCGATCCAGGCGCGCGCGGCCGGCGGGCTCCCGGCGCCGGACCCGGACGGGCCGTCGGGTCCGGCCGGACAGCCGGCCCTGGAGAGCGGCGCCGACATCCGGGCCGCCCGGGCCGGGGCCATCGCCGCGTACCGCGCGGGCGCCCGCGCCGCCGCCCGGGTGCACGAGGCCCAGCAGGGCGAGCACGCGGCCCTGCCGGGTGCCCGTCCCTTCGCCGAGGGTGACAGCGGCGCCGAGCCGGACCCGTACTCCTCCCGGATACGTGAGGCCCGGCAGAACGGGCGTGCCGCCCTCCCGGGTGCCCGTTCGCCCGCCGAGGGGGACAGCGGCGGTGCGGGGCCGGACGAGGGCGCGTCGGTGTACCCGTACGCCCCGGAGCCGGGGAGCGCGGGGCCGCCCGGGCGGACAGCCGACCCCTACGGGGTGCGCGGTGCCCCGTGGCACGGCGCCGGGCCGCGCACCGGAGCCGGCGCTACGCCCCCGGCCCTGAGCGGCGGTGCGCGCCGGCCGGGGCTGCCGGCGGCGGATCCCCGGCCGGGGCACACCCTCGTGCCGGGCCAGGGGCACGCCCCCGTGCCGGGACGGGATCACGCCCCGGGTGCCGAGCCGGCCTCCGGGGCCGGGCGCCAGGGCGCCGGTCCCGCCGTGCCCGCGCGGGCGGGCGGCCGGTGGGACGAGCCGGGCGCCGTACGCCGGGGGCCCGGGACCGCGCTGGCCGCCGAGCGGGCGCGGCAGGTACGGATGACCGTGGTGGGACCGGTGACCGAGCGCTGGGCGCCGGAGCAGGCCGGTCCCGTGCACGAGAACTGGCAGCTGGCCGCGCCGATCGGTCCGGCCACCGACCTGTGGGCGCTGGGCGCGCTGCTGTTCCGGGCCGTGCAGGGGCATGCGCCGTACCCGGAGGAGTCGACGGCCGAGCTGGTGCAGCTGGTGTGCGCCGAGCCGCCCGCCTTCGCCGAGGAGTGCGGCCCGCTGCGGCCGGTCGTGGAGTCGCTGCTGCGCCAGGACCCCACCGAGCGGCCGGACGTGGAGGAGCTGAGCGGCTGGCTGCGGTCGCTGGTGCGGTCCGCGCCCGAGCCGGACGCCGGCACCCATGTCGTACCGGTGCCGCCCGCCGACCCGAGCCGGCTGCCGATCGTGCGGCGCCGCGGCGAGCTGGTGCGCCGGCGGCGCGCCGGGCTGCCCGCGGCCCATCCGCACGGCCGGCACAAGCGGGCCAGGGAGGGCGCCCGTTCGCCGCGCAGCCTGGGCCGGACCCTGCTCCTGCTGATCCTGCTCCTGCTGGCCGGCGCGATCGCGTACGCGATGCTGTTCATGCCCGAGCAGGGTGCGGACGGCGCGGCGGGCGGCGACCGTACCGGCGGCGCCGGCCAGGCGAGCACCGCGCCCTCGCACACCGGGCAGCCGTCCGGCGGACCGAGCGCGCCGGGCGGCGACGCCACCGCCTCCGCGCCCGCGACCGAGACGCAGACCGGCGGTGACCCCTCCGTGCCCGACGGGTTCACGCTGCGGAAGGACCCGGACGGCTTCCGGATCGCCGTCGCCGAGGGCTGGGACCGCACCCCGAAGAACAGCAGCGGCCAGGTGGTGTACGCGCACGGGAACTTCGAGCTGATCGTCGTACCAGGCCGGGACGGCACGTCCGCGTACGGCAGCGATCCGATGGTCTACCAGCGGGACAAGGAGCGCGAACTCCAGCCGTACCGCGACTCCAGCTGGGCCACGGCCTCCGGTCTGCGGACCATCGAAGTGGGCGGACGCACCATGGCGGAGGGGCAGTTCACCTGGACCGACGGGCAGGGCCGGGACCTGTTCGTGCGCAACATGGCGCTGCTGCTGGACGGGCGGTACCACATCGTCCAGGTGCGCGGCCCGGAGGCCGAGCGGGACGAGGTGACACGGCTGTACGAACAGGCCACGGCGACGTATCGCTACACCGGTTGAGCAGCGTGTGGCCGGGGTGGGACGAAGTGCTTCCGGTTCCCTCTCCCGCGCGGAAATGGTTATCGTCACAGTGCGGTTTCCTTCGCACCCCGCCGGTTCCCTGCGGGCAGGCCGGTCCTTAGTCTGACCCTGTCAAGAGCATTGCGGGGCAACGTGAATCAGATGCAGGGCCTGCTCATAGCGGGCCGCTACCGGCTCGCCGAATCCATCGGCAGCGGGGGCATGGGCCGGGTGTGGCGCGCCCACGACGAGGTGCTGCACCGGAAGGTCGCCATCAAGGAGTTGACCGCCGCGCTCTACGTCTCCGACAGCGACCGGGCCGTCCTGCTCGCCCGTACCCGGGCCGAGGCGCGGGCCGCCGCGCGCATCAACCACTCCGCCGTCGTCACCGTGCACGACGTGCTGGAACACGACGGCCGCCCGTGGATCGTGATGGAGCTGGTCGAGGGCGCCTCGCTGGCCGACACGGTCAAGGAGCGGGGGCGTGTGGAGCCGGCGGAGGCCGCGCGGATCGGGCTGTGGGTGCTGCGGGCGCTGCGCGCCGCGCACACCGCCGGGGTGCTGCACCGGGACGTCAAGCCGGGCAACGTGCTGCTCGGCGCGGACGGCCGGGTCCTGCTCACCGACTTCGGCATCGCCCAGATCGAGGGCGACACCACCATCACGCGCACCGGGGAGGTCGTCGGCTCGGTCGACTACCTGGCGCCCGAGCGGGTGCGCGGCCACGATCCCGGCCCGGCCTCCGACCTGTGGGCGCTCGGCGCCACGCTGTTCACGGCGGTCGAGGGGCGCTCGCCGTTCCGGCGCACCTCGCCGCTCGGCACCATGCAGGCGGTCGTCGAGGAGGAGGCGGGCGAACCGCGCCACGCCGGTCCGCTCGCCCCGGTCATCGCCGCGCTCCTGCACAAGGAACCGGCCCGGCGGCCGGGCGCGGAGGAGACCGAGCAGATGCTCGCCGAGGCGGCGGAGGGCCGCCGCCCGCGCGCGGCACAGGCATTCGTCCCGACCCAGGGCTCGGGCGTCCGGACAGCCCCCGGCGCGGGCCCGGACACGCCCGCCCCCGGTGAACTCCCGCGCGCCGGCTACGGCCCGGGCGGCGCGCACGGCGCCGGTTCCGGGACGGCGGCCGTCGAGTACGGCTCCGGTTCCGGGACTCCGGTGCCCGGGCACGGTTCGGCCGGTCCCGGCCCCGACGTGGTGGCGGGCGGTCCCGGCGCGGGCCGTTCCGCGACCGGGCCGACGGCTGTGGCGCCGGCGGGCGGCGCGTTCGCGGCCGGCGGGCCGGCGCGGAACCGGCCCCGCCGCCGGCTGCGCACCCTCGTGCTGGTCGTCGCCCTCGCGGCGGTGCTCGGCGGTGCCGGCGCGGTCGCGATCCGGCAGTGGGGCGGTATGGAGAGCCGGTCCGGCGGCGGGACGAGCCCGGCCCCGGCGCCCGCCGGCACCGACACGCCCGGGCCCGGCGGCGCGCTGCCGGCCGGCTGGACCACGTACCACGACCCGCTGGGCTTCAGCCTGTCCCTGCCCAAGGGCTGGAAGCGCAAGGTGTACGGCATCGACGGCGACCTCAAGCAGATCGACTACACACCCGACAAGGGCCTGCACTTCGTCCGCATCGCCGTCGACAGCTCACCGGACTACGCCGACGCCCTCTCCCACCAGAAGGACCTGGAACAGCAGCTCCACCGGCTGGTCGGCTACCGGCGTGTCTCGATGGAGGAGAACCTCTACCGCGACCGCAAGGGCGCGCGGTGGGAGTACACCTGGACCGCGCTGAAGAAGGACCCGCCGTACGTGGCCGGTCCGCGCCACGCGGTCGAGGAGACGTACTTCTCGCGCCAGGGCACCGAATACGCGATCTACATGTCCTCGCCGGCCGGTGACTGGGCGACGGTCGGCGAGCAGTTCACCTGGGTGCTGCGCGGCTGGCAGGAGCCGGACGAGGGCTGAGCCGGCCGGCCCGGCGCGCCCGAGTCGGCCGAAAATGGCTGGCCGTGCGGTGTGTCTTGGCCGGGCGGTGCCCCGGAGGGCGGGCATCCGGTGCGGCATGATGGGGCTCATGGGGACCGAGGGAGCCGGCTTCCGGCTGATCGCGGGCCGTTACCGCCTGGAGGAACGCATCGGGCGCGGCGGCATGGGCGTCGTGTGGCGGGCCGGCGACCAGGTGCTGGGCCGTCAGGTGGCGGTCAAGGAACTCCTCCCGGACGACTCGCTCCCGGACGAGGACGCGCGCCGCCGCCGTGACCGCACGTTCCGCGAGGCCCGCGCGGTCTGCCAGTTACGGCACCCGCACATCATCGTCGTGCACGACGTGGTCGAGCAGGACGAACGTCCCTACCTCATCATGGAGTTGATCGACGGCGGCTCGCTCGCCGAGCGGATCGCCCGGCAGGGCCCGGTGGACGCCGCCGAGGCCGCGCGGATCGGTGTCGCCCTGCTGAGCGCGGTGCGCACCGCGCACGAGGCGGGCGTGCTGCACCGGGACATCAAGCCCGCGAACGTCCTGATCGAGTCCGGCACGGACCGGGTCGTCCTCACCGACTTCGGGATCGCGCAGGTCGAGGGCGCCACCACGCTCACCGAGACCGGCTCGTTCGTCGGCTCCCCCGAATACACCGCGCCGGAGCGGATGTCGGGGCTGCGCACCGGACCGGAGTCCGACCTGTGGTCGCTGGGCGCGCTGCTGTGCACGGCGCTCAGCGGCGAGTCGCCGTTCCGGCGCGACTCGCTCGGCGGCATCCTGCACGCCGTCGTCACCGACGACATCCGCCCGCCGGCCCAGGCCGAACCGCTGCTGCCCGTCGTACGGGGCCTGCTGGAGCGCGACCCGGACCGGCGGCTGGACGCGGCGGACGCCGAGCGGATGCTGCGCACGTACCTGGAGACCGGCCGGACGCCGGACGCGCCCGGCCAGGGCACCGCGGGGACGCACGGCGGCGGGCTCATCCACCGGATCGGCGCCGGCCGCACACCGAAGCCCCCCGCGCCCTACTCGCCGACCCAGCCGGACCTGCCGTACGGCACGCCGCCGCCACCGCCCGCCCCGGCCCGCACGGCCGCGGACGCGGCCCCGGCCCGCTCGTCGCGGCGCGCGGTCCTGGTGGCGGCGCTGCTCGTCGCCGCGCTGGCCGGGGCCGGCGTGTCGGCAGCCGCGCTGCTGGTGCACCGGGGCGGCGGGGGCGGCGGCACGCCGGGCGGTACGGCGACGTCCCCGGCCACCCGGACCGGTACCGGAGGTACGGCCGGCTCGCCCACCCCGACCGGGACCCGGCCGGCGCCGGCGCCCACCCCCGGTGCCGGCGGCTCGCACACCGCGCCCTCCGGTTACCGCACGGCCCGCGACCCGGCCGGCTTCTCCCTCGCGGTACCGGAGGACTTCACCCGCAGCCCGCAGGGGCAGCGCGTCTTCTACCTCTCGCCGGGCCAGATCTTCCGCCTGGGCGTCAGGATCGGCGCGCCCCAGCCGGGCGGCCCCGAGAGCGTGATGAACCGCTCGGCCGCCGCCGGCCCGTCCACCAACCCCGGCTACCACGACGGCCGGGTCACCCGCACCACGCACGACGGCCACCCGGCCGCGTTCTGGGAGTTCACCTGGGACGGCTTCAGCGCGGCCGAGGGCCCCCGGCACACCTACGACCTGTGCTGGGAGCAGAACGGGCTGCTGTACGACGTGTGGGTCTCGGCGCCGGTCGGGAAGGTGCAGGAGGCACGGGAGTACTTCGACGTGGCGGTCGACACCTTCTCGGCCCCGGACGCGTGACCGGCCCGCCGCCCGCCAACGGGCCCCGCTGACGCCCCGCTTCGACAACGGCCCGTCGCGCACGGTACTCATGTGGCATGACCGAAGACGGCGAACACCCGCCCGACGCACGTCTGATCGGCGGCCGTTACCGGCTGACCGGACGTCTCGGGGCCGGCCCGGCCGGGATCGTGTGGCGTGCCCGGGACGAGCAGGGGGAGGGGGAGGTCGCCCTCAAGGAGCCGCTGCTGCCGGGCGATCCGGCCGCCGACGAGGACAGCGGGCGCCTCGCGCACCGGCTGCACCACGAGGCCCGGGCCGCCACCCGGGTGCGGCACCCCTCGGCCGTGACGGTGTACGACGTCGTCACCGAGGCCGGTATCCCCTGGATCGTGATGGAGCTGGTGTCCGGCGAGTCGCTGCGCGAGGTGCTGCGGCGCGGGCCGCTCCCGGCCGCCGAGGCCGCGCGGATCGGGCTCGCGGTGCTCGGCGCGCTGCGCGCCGCCCACGCCGTCGGCATCGTGCACCGGGACGTCAAGCCGGCCAACGTGCTGCTGGAGTCCGGCACCGGGCGGGTCGTCGTCACCGACTTCGGGATCGGCGGCGGGCACGCGCCGGACGTGCCCGCCGGTTTCGCCGCCCCCGAGCGGGCGGCGGGTCCCGGGGCCGGCCCGGCGAGCGATCTGTGGTCCCTGGGCGCGTTGCTGCGGGCCGCCGTGGGGGACACGGACCCCGGCCCGCTGGGCCCGCTGGGCCCGCTGCTGGACCGGCTGGCGGCCGACGAGCCGGCGGCGCGGCCGGACGCGGCGGAGGTCGAGGCCGTACTCCGCGACCACCTGGGCGAGACCGCCGCACCGCAACCGGCGCCCGCCCCCGCCGGTTCCGAGCCCGCCACTCCTGTCCCCGCGCCCGCCGGCGCCGGCTCCGAGCCCACCACCCCCGACCGCGCGCCCGCCCTCGCCGGCCCGGACCCCGCCCCCGCCGGCTCCGAGTCCGTCACCCCCGACCCCGGGCCGCCCGCGTCCCGCCGCACGCCGCTGGCCGCGCTCGGCCTGCTCCTGTCGAGAAAAACCGAAGTCGACTGATCGTTTCCGCTCGTCTCCCTCAACGCCCTGATCAGCGCGTTCTCTGCCAGTGATCGCTGGCACTGTGTGAGCGGTCGGTGAATCCCCGTTACCGACGGGTACACAAAGCCCCCGCCGCGGCATACCCTGCGCGTCATGACGGACACGCAGGCCCCGGACATAGCCGGTACCAACCCGCTCGCGCCCGCCCCGGAAGGCGCCCGCACCGCCGCCGACGTGGTCACGCCGGAGTTGGTGGCCCGGCTCGCCAAGGGCGTCGTCGGCTCCGGCCGCACCGCCAACCACACCCCGTTCACCGGCGAGAAGCTGGCCGACCTGCCCGAGTCCACCCCGGAGGACGTCGGCAAGGCCTTCGAGGCGGCCCGCGCCGCCCAGGCCGTGTGGGCGAAGGTCCCGGTCCGGCAGCGGGCCGCCGTGCTGCTCCGCTTCCACGACCTGCTGCTGGAGCGGCAGGGCGAGGTCCTCGACCTGGTCCAGCTGGAGACCGGCAAGGCCCGCCTGCACGCGCACGAGGAGGTGCAGGCCGTCGCCGTCGCGGCCCGCCACTACGGCCGCCGGGCCGCCGCGTACCTCAAGCCCAAGCGGCACGCGGGCGCCATACCGACCCTGACGAAGGTCACCGAACTGCGCCACCCGCGCGGGGTCGTGGGCCAGATCGCCCCCTGGAACTACCCGCTGGAGCTGTCCGTCGGCGACGCCCTGCCCGCCTTCGCCGCCGGCAACGCCGTCGTGATGAAGCCGGACACCGAGACCTGCCTCACCGCGCTGTGGGCCCGGGACCTGCTGATCGAGGCCGGGCTGCCCGAGGGCGTCTTCCAGGTCGTGCTCGGCGAGGGCCCGGTCGTCGGCCCGGAGCTGGTCAGGCACGCCGACTACGTCTCCTTCACGGGCTCCACCCGCACCGGCCGCGAGGTCGCCGTCGGCGCCGCCTCCCGCCTGGTCGGCGTCTCCCTCGAACTCGGCGGCAAGAACGCCATGCTGGTACTGGAGGACGCCGACGTCGAGAAGGCCGCCGCCGGTGCCGTACGGGCCTGCTTCTCCTCCGCCGGCCAGCTGTGCATCTCCATCGAGCGGCTCTACGTCCACGAGTCGGTCGCCGACGCCTTCCTGGAGCGGTTCGCCGCCCGCACCCGGGCCATGCGGCTCGGCAACTCCCTCGCCTACGGCGCCGACATGGGCTCGCTGGTCGGCGAACGCCAGCTGGAGACCGTCGAGCGGCATGTGCGGGAAGCCGTCGCCAAGGGCGCGAGGGTGATCGCGGGCGGGGTGGCCCGCCCCGACATCGGCCCGTACTTCTTCGAGCCCACCGTCCTCGACGGCGTCGACCCCTCCATGGCGGTCTGCGAGGAGGAGACCTTCGGCCCGGTCGTCTCCGTATACCGCTTCAAGAGCGACGACGAGGCCGTCGAACGCGCCAACGCCACGCCCTACGGCCTGAACGCCTCCGTGTGGACGACCGACGCCCGCCGCGGCCGGGACGTCGCCGCCCGCCTGCGCACCGGCACGGTCAACGTCAACGAGGGCTACGCGCCCGCCTACGGCAGCGTCCAGTCCCCGATGGGCGGCATGAAGGACTCCGGCCTCGGCCGCCGCCACGGCTCCGAGGGCATCCTCAAGTACACGGAGGCGCAGACGGTGGCCCAGCAACGGCTGCTGCCGATGGCGCCCTCGCTGGGGATGGACGACGAGTCCTACGCCCGCTTCATGAGCACGAGTCTGAAGCTGATGAAGGCGTTCCGGTTCCGCTAGAAGCCCAGGAAGCACCCCGTTCTCAACGAGGAGAGCACGTGTCGCAGGAGAAGTCTGTCCAGACCCGGGACGAGGACGGGTACGACTACGACGTCATCGTCGTCGGATCGGGGTTCGGCGGCTCGGTGTCCGCCCTCCGGCTCACCGAGAAGGGATACCGGGTCGGCGTCCTGGAAGCCGGGCGCCGCTTCACCCGCGCCACGCTGCCCAGGAACTCCTGGGACCTGAAGAACTACCTGTGGGCCCCGAAGCTCGGCATGTACGGCATCCAGCGCATCCACCTGCTGGGCAACGTCATGGTCCTCGCGGGCGCCGGCGTCGGCGGCGGCTCCCTCAACTACGCCAACACCCTCTACGTCCCGCCGAAGGCATTCTTCGAGGACCCCCAGTGGCGCCACATCACCGACTGGCAGGAGGAGTTGAAGCCGTACTACGACCAGGCCCAGCGCATGCTCGGCGTCCGGCTCAACCCCACCATGACCCCCTCCGACGTGCACCTGAAGGCGGCGGCCCGGCGGATGGGTGTCGGCGACACCTTCCACCTCGCCCCGGTGGGCGTGTTCTTCGGCGACGGGAAGGACGCCGACGGCAAGGCGAAGGCCCGGCCCGGGGAGAAGACGAACGACCCCTACTTCGGCGGCGCCGGACCCGACCGCACCGCCTGCACCGAGTGCGGCGAGTGCATGACCGGCTGCCGGCACGGCGCGAAGAACACCCTCAACGAGAACTACCTCTACCTCGCCGAGAAGGCCGGCGCGGTCGTCCACCCCCTGACCACGGTCGTGTCCGTCACCGACGACTCGCGGGGCGGCTACGCGGTGGCGACCCTGCCGACCGACCGGAGGAAGAAGGGTGAGGGCCGGCTCCTCACCGCCCGCAGGGTGGTCCTCGCGGCCGGCACCTACGGCACCCAGACCCTGCTGCACCGCATGCGGGCCGGCGGCCAGCTGCCGTACCTGTCCGCCCGGCTCGGCGACCTGACCCGCACCAACTCCGAGGCACTGGTCGGCGCGCAGACCGACGACCGCCGGTACCGCAGGGCGACCGGCGCGCCGAAGGCCGACTTCACCCGGGGTGTCGCCATCACCTCCTCGATCCACCCCGACGAGAACACCCACATCGAGCCGGTCCGCTACGGCAAGGGCTCCAACTCCATGGGCGGCCTGTCGATCCTCCAGGTGCCGTACGCCGAGGGCTCCTCGCGCGTCCTCGCCTGGCTGGCGAACGCGGCCCGGCACCCGGTGCTGGTCGCCCGCTCGCTGTCCAACCGGCGCTGGTCGGAGCGGACCATCATCGGCCTGGTCATGCAGTCCCTGGACAACTCGCTGACCACGTACCTGAAGCCGGACGGGGTCGGCAAGGGCCTGCTCACCGCGCGGCAGGGGCACGGCGCTCCCAATCCCAAGCAGATCCGGGCCGCGACCGAGGCCGCCTCCGCGCTCGCCGCCGAGATAAACGGCTTCGCCGGCAGCAACGTCGGCGAGCTGATGGGCACCCCGCTCACCGCGCACTTCCTGGGCGGCTGCCCCATCGGCGACTCCCCGGATACCGGTGTGATCGACCCGTACCACCGGCTCCACGGCCACCCCGGCATCTCGGTCGTGGACGGCGCCGCGGTCTCGGCGAACCTGGGGGTCAACCCGTCGCTCACGATCACCGCGCAGGCCGAGCGGGCGATGTCGTTCTGGCCGAACAAGGGTGAGGAGGATCCGCGGCCGGCGCCGGGTGCGGCGTACGAGCGGCTGAAGCCGGTGGAGCCGAAGACACCGGTGGTCCCGGCGGACGCGTTCGGCGCGCTGCGGCTGCCGTTCCTGGGGATGCCGGCGGTCCCTCCGAAGAAGTGACGGCGGAAGTGACGGCGGCGGCCCGGGCGGCACCGCGGTGACGGTGGCCCGGCGGCACAGAGGGACCTGCATCCCCCTCCGAAAGCAGGTCCCTCTCACCTTTTCTTGATCCGGCAGGTTTGATCAGCGAAAAGGGAGAAGGGTTGCTTCGAAGGTCCCGGTTCATCGTGTGAGGTGGGTCACATTACGCGGGTGGCCGGCCGCGGGCATGACGAAGGGCCCCGCGGAACGGTGAGACCGCGGGGCCCTTCGCTCGGTCAGCACCGGCGTCAGGGCAGCGCCGGTGCCCGGGAGCGGCGCCGGGGGGTTGCGCCGCGTGTTCGTGTGCCCTGTGGAGCCTGTCTTCAGTTTTTCCGCCGGCCGGCCCCGGGCGTCCCCGGAGCCGGCCGTTCTCTTGGGTGACCGGGCTGCTGTCCCCTGCCGTCCGGTCACTTCCTGGGGCGAGGTCCCACGGCGTACGGCACGACCCGTACGCCTCATCGCCCCAGCGAGCCACGCGTGGTTCTTTCGGGCCCGCCCCTGGCTGGCACGGACACCCCGCTCAACGAGGCGGTGCGCGGACCGGTCACGCGCCGTACGGGTGAGAGCGGGGCCGAACTCAGATACGACCCCGGCTCAGCTCCAGCAGCGTCATGGCGAGGCTGGTGCCGGGCTTGCCGAGGGCGTCCCGGTAGCGGGCGAGGATCTCCATCTCGCGGGAGAGGTGCACCCGTCGGCCGCCGGAGGCGATCCGGGTCTGCTGGACGACGGCGGAGACGGCCATCCGCTCCTGGATGAGGCCGATGATCCGGTCGTCGAGCGCGTCGATGCGCTCACGGGCGCCGGCGATGACCGTTTCCGGGCCGGCGGCCGCCTCCGGGCCGGTGGTGGTCGTTTCCGGGCTGGTGGTGGTCGTTCCCGGGCCGGTGGTGGTCATCTCGGGGCTGGTGGTGCTCATGCGGGGCTCCTCGTCGGGAAGGCGGCCGCCGCGGGACGACAGGACCCGGAAAACGACAGGCGCCCCGGGCCTTGTCGGCCCGGGGCGCCTGGGAAGTCGCTTGGCGGTTCGCTCAAGCAGCACGACCATGGCAGCCGGCGGGCCGGGTGCCATAGGTAAAGACGAAGGTCGAGTGCTTGCGCATGCTGGCCAGTATGCCACGGTGGCTCGTCTCGGAGGTCCCGCGGCCACCCCGTTAGAATCGGTAGTACAGACCCCCGCCCGACCACCAGAAGGCACCCCGTGTCATCAGCGACCCAGTCTGCCGCCACCCCCGACACCGTCCTGGTCGTCGACTTCGGCGCGCAGTACGCCCAGCTCATCGCCCGTCGCGTCCGCGAGGCGCGGGTCTACAGCGAGATCGTGCCCAGCACCATGCCGGTCGCCGAGATGCTCGCCAAGAACCCCGCGGCGATCATCCTCTCCGGCGGCCCCTCGTCCGTTTACGAGGAGGGCGCCCCCACCCTCGACCGCGCGATCTTCGAGGCCGGCGTCCCCGTCTTCGGCATGTGCTACGGCTTCCAGCTCATGGCCCAGTCCCTCGGCGGCACCGTCGACAACACCGGCGCCCGCGAGTACGGCCGTACGGACCTGCACGTCTCCAAGAACTCCTCCACCCTCTTCGAGGGCACCCCGGACGAGCAGCACGTGTGGATGTCGCACGGCGACGCCTGCTCCGCCGCCCCCGAGGGCTTCTCGGTCACCGCGTCCACGGACGTCGTCCCGGTCGCCGCCTTCGAGAACGACGACAAGAAGCTCTACGGCGTCCAGTACCACCCCGAGGTCATGCACTCCACGCACGGCCAGCAGGTGCTGGAGCACTTCCTGTACCGCGGTGCCGGTCTGAAGCCGGACTGGACCACCGGCAACGTGATCGAGGAGCAGGTCGCGGCCATCCGCGAACTGGTCGGCGACAAGCGGGCGATCTGCGGCCTGTCCGGCGGTGTCGACTCCGCCGTGGCCGCCGCCCTGGTCCAGAAGGCCATCGGCTCCCAGCTGACCTGCGTCTACGTCGACCACGGCCTGATGCGCAAGGGCGAGACCGAGCAGGTCGAGAAGGACTTCGTCGCGGCCACCGGCGTCCAGCTGAAGGTCGTCGACGCCGAGGAGCGCTTCCTCAAGGCGCTCGCCGGGGTCTCCGACCCCGAGGAGAAGCGGAAGATCATCGGCCGGGAGTTCATCCGCGTCTTCGAGCAGGCGCAGGCCGAGATCATCGCCGACGAGGGCCCGGCCGTGGAGTTCCTGGTCCAGGGCACCCTGTACCCGGACGTCGTCGAGTCCGGCGGCGGCACCGGCACCGCCAACATCAAGTCGCACCACAACGTCGGCGGCCTGCCCGAGGACCTTGAGTTCAAGCTCATCGAGCCGCTGCGCAAGCTGTTCAAGGACGAGGTCCGCATGGTCGGCCAGGAGCTGGGCCTGCCGGAGGAGATCGTCCAGCGCCAGCCCTTCCCCGGCCCCGGCCTCGGCATCCGGATCGTCGGCGAGGTGACGAAGGAGCGCCTGGACCTGCTGCGCGAGGCCGACGCCATCGCCCGCGAGGAGCTGACGGCGGCCGGCCTGGACCGCGACATCTGGCAGTGCCCGGTGGTCCTGCTCGCCGACGTCCGCAGCGTGGGCGTCCAGGGCGACGGCCGTACCTACGGCCACCCGATCGTCCTGCGCCCGGTGTCCTCCGAGGACGCCATGACCGCCGACTGGTCCCGGCTGCCGTACGACGTCCTCGGCCGCATCTCGACCCGCATCACCAACGAGGTCCGGGACGTCAACCGGGTCGTCCTGGACATCACCTCCAAGCCGCCGGGGACGATCGAGTGGGAGTAGGTCCTAGGCACGCCTGAGCGTGCGCAGGGGCTCACCGGGCTTCCAGACCTGGGTGACCAGATACGTGTCGTCCTCGACGCAGGTCCGTACGACCTCCGTCAGCTCGGTGCGGAAGAGGTGGAACGGCTGCGGCGGTTCCACCTCTTTCACGTACGCGGCCTTCGCCCCTCCGTCCCCGACCTCGTAAGCCCGTCCGCCGATCCGGACGTCGCCGCCGCCCATGCCCGTCCCCTCGCCGGGGTTGGCCTGGAGGGTGAAACGCGGGTCGCGGCGCAGGTCGAGGGCCTTGCGGGAGCCCGGCATCATGCCGAGCCACAGTTCCCCGCCCAGGAACCGGACCTCGATCCCGGAGGTGCGGGGCGAGCCGTCCCCGCGGAGGGTCGCGAGGACGTGGTGCCGGTACGCGCCGAAGCGCCCCTCGGCGGTCCGTGCCAGATCGGGTACGGCGGTGCGGAAGTCTGCCCAGTTCATGCGGGGCAGTCTCGCCCGGAATCCCGACACCTTCTGTCGGGTATGCGTGACGCACGGCATCTTCACAGAACAGCACTGCCCTTTTGCGCCGGCCGAAGGTACCTTCCGGCCGTACCGGAATTCCCGCACGGGAGGATCTATGCACGGGCCCACGCCGCCCCTGCCGCTGCCCACCGACCGGCTGCGGTTCGCCATGCCGCCGATGCACGAGTCCGTCGAGGACGAACGCCGGCACCGCAAGGAACGGCTCGCGGGCGCCCTGCGGATCTTCGGCCGGGCCGGGTTCGAGGACGGGGTCTCAGGACACATCACCGCCCGGGACCCGGAGTTCACGGACTGCTTCTGGGTCAACCCGTTCGGCATGCCGTTCAAGCACGTCACCGTCAGCGACCTCGTCCTCGCCAACCAGGACGGCCAGGTCGTCGAGGGCCGCTACCACGTCAACCAGGCCGCGTTCACCGTGCACGCCCAGGTGCACGCCGCCCGGCCCGACGTCGTCGCCGTCGCGCACTGCCACTCCGTGCACGGCCGCGCCCTCGCCGCCCTCGGCGACCTCATCGACCCCCTCACCCAGGAGAGCTGCGCCTTCTACGAGGACCTCGCCCTCTACGACGCCTACACCGGCGTCACCGTGGACGCCGAGGAGGGCCGCCGGATCGCCGCCGCGCTGGGCTCCCGCAAGGCGCTCGTCCTGCGCAACCACGGCCTGCTCACCGTCGGCGACTCGGTGGACGCGGCGGCCTGGTGGTTCCTGTCCCTGGAACGGTCCTGCCAGGTGCAGCTGCTGGCGAAGGCGGCCGGCCGGCCGGTGCTCATCGACCACAAGCTCGCCGTCGCCACCCGCGAACAGCTCGGCGGCGACCTGGTGGCCTGGATCAACTACCAGCCGCTGTGGCAGGACATCAGCCGCGGCGAACCCGACCTGCTCAGCTGAGCCCGCCGCAGCCGAAGTCCCCGAGACGAGGCCCCGTCCCGCTGGATGAGCCCGGCCGTACGGCGATTCTCGCAGCCGGGTCAACACGGCGGTCTTCGCCTCACCCTCGCGGTGACCCCGTCCGGGCGCCCGGACGGGCCCGCCGTAGGGCACAATTCGCTCTCGTCACCGGGGAGTTGCCCGGCCGTCGTGCGCCCCGCCGGGGCGGGCGGCCGGACCGGCAGGTCGTGGGGAAGGCGGGCGTCGGGCGTGGCGGTGCAGGAGGCGAGAGGGGACACGGATGCCGAGGGCGTCCACGAGGGCGGCTGCACCTGCGGGGACTGCCCGCACGGCGCCCGGGAGGGACACCGGCGGGCCGTCGCCGCGTTCCTGCGCCGGCGCGACGAGTTCGCCGCCGGCCGGGGACTGCCGGCGGCCGTGGCGCACTCCGCCTCGGCGTCCCGCCAATGGGTCTCCGAGGAACTGACCCAGCGGGCCGAGGCCGTCGCCGAGCAGAGCCGGGCCGAGGGCGCGGCCCGGCTCGCCCGGCTGTGGCTGCGCACGGTGTACGCAGTGTGGGGCGCGGTCGTCGCGCTGCTGCTCGGCGAGGCGCTCACCGCGATCGGTGCGGGCTGGACCGGCGCCCGCACCGCCGCCCTGCTCGCCGCACTGGCCGTCGCCGGCGCGCTGACCGCCGCCTGCTTCCTGCACCGGGCGCGCGGCGGAGCGCTCGCCCCGGTGATCGGCGAGGACAACCGCATCTCCACCTCCCGTACCGTCGCCGCCTGCTGGATCCTGTTCGTCGGTTACGCCGTCCTGCTGCTGGCCGCCCGCCTGGCCGCCGCCTCCGACCACGCCGGACGCGACGCGCTGATCTCCGGCCTCGATCTGGCGCGCGGCGCGGGCGCGGTGACCGTCCTCGCCGTGGTGTGCGGCATCGCCGTCCTGGTCCGCCGGGTGGTGGGCCTGCGCGTCCTCGGCCAGCGGCTGCAGAAGGTGTCGGCCCACCGCCCGCGCGCCGCCGACCTGCTCACCGACGACTCCGGCAAGGGCGCCTTCGCCGACATCCAGTACGTCGCCATCAGCGCCGTCGCCCTGCTGTTCGCCGCCGTACGGCTGGCCCGCCGCCCCGACCGACTGCCCGACCTGCCCTGGGGCCTGGCCGTGGTCGTGCTGATCTCCGCCGCGACCTACCTGGCCGGCAAGTACGCCGAGGGCGGCCGGCCGGTGATCCTCTCGGTGGTCCGCGCCCGCGAACCCGGCGACCTGGACGGCCCGATCCGCACCGGCGACGACATCGAGATCCGCGGCAGCGGCTTCGTCCCGCCCGGAGCCCAGACCGCCGACCGGCTCTCCCGCATGGTCGTCCGGATCGGCGCGGTCGACGTCCACGTCCCCCTGGTCCCCGTCGCCGGTGGCTTCCGCAACCCCACGGACCACGCGCTGACCGTGCCCGTACCCGCGGACGTGGAGCCCGGCGCCGTGGACATCCAGGTGGTGACCGCGGCCGGTGTGGCGACCAACCGGTACCCGCTCCAGGTGGCGGAGTGAGCACCGGACGGACTCGCGCAGGCGCCCGAAATCCGGAAAATCATCCGCGAGAGGATTGAACCGACTCCCTTCGTCATACGTATGGTCAATCGAGGGTGGCACGGCGGGCGAGAGGCGGCTGCGGCGATGACTCACGGCATGCGGACCGAGACACACACCACCGGGCTGCACGGACCCCGCACCTGGCGGGACACCGCCGCCCACTACGCCCTGCTCCCCCTGCGCCTCTTCCTGGGCGTCACCTTCATCTACGCCGGCCTGGACAAGCTCACCGACAGTGCGTTCATGCGTTCCGCCGGCACCGGCTCGATCGGCGAGACCATGCGCGCGGCCCGCGACTCCGCCGCCATCCCCGCCCTGGTCGACCTGGCCCTGAAGGGCCCGGTCGGCTTCGGCTGCGCCATCGCCCTCGGCGAGCTGGCCGTCGGTATCGGCACCCTCATCGGACTGTTCGGCCGGCTGGCCGCACTCGGCGGCGCACTGATCTCACTCAGCCTCTGGCTGACGGTGAGCTGGGCCAGCACCCCCTACTACTACGGCAACGACCTCGCCTACCTGATGGCCTGGATCCCCCTCGTCCTCGCCGGCGCCCCCTACCTCTCGGTGGACGCGGCCTGGCGGGCCCGGCGCCGAAGGTCCCACGGCTACCTCTGACCGCCCTCCGCCCTGCTCCGTCTGCGTATCCCCCGGGTCAGCGCGGCCGTCGCCCCGGCCAGACACAGCCCGCCCACGACCAGCGGTACGACCGCGAACCAGGGGGCCTCCCACAGACCGCCCGCGTCCCCCGCGTACACCGCGGCGGTGGCGGTGAGGAAGAGCCCGGCGACCAGCTTCCCGGGCTGGAACTCATGACGCAGCACGGCTGACCTCCACCTGTCCCACTCCGACGCCGAGCGTCAGATCCAGCGTGCCGGCCTTCCCGGCACCCTCGGCCGGAGCCAGCGTCAGCTCCTTGTGCCTGCCCGGACGCACGTCCACGTCCCGCGTGCTGTCCCCGGGCAACCGGATGTCGCCCATCCCCACGTCGATGCTCATCCGCACGGTCGCGTCCGCCGGCACGACCACCTTCAGCTCTCCCGCCCCCACCCGGGCGTCCGTCGAGACCGTCTGCCCCCTGCCCGGGTGCACCCGGGTCAGATCCAGGGTGCCCCGCCCGGTGCCGAGGTCGTACCCCGACCGCACCCGGGACGCCGCGGCCGGCTGCCAGGACGCCTTGCGCCAGTCGGTGGTGATGTCCCGGGGCAGGGCCGCCGCCCCGGCGAGCAGCGCCGCCGTGACCAGCGCCAGGAACACCGTCCCGGCACCGGTCCGGCCCAGGACCGCGCTGACCGCGACGCCCAGTCCGAACACCGCCAGCGCGCTCGCCAGGCCGGCCTGCAGGCTGGTGCCCAGCGGCTGCGTGTGCCAGCCGAGCCCGGTGACCGCACCGCCCGCCAGCAGGGCCAGCAGGAACACCCAGCCGCCGATCCAGCGCGGGCCGCGCGGTCTCTCCGGCGCGGTGTGCGGCCGCCGTATCGCCCCGGGGTGCGTCCAGGAAGCGTCCATGCCGACGTCCACGACCGAGACGAGATCCCGCTCCCGGGCATCGCCCGGCCCCCACAGATAGCCCGTCCCGCCGACGTGCGAGCCGTCCTTGACGATCGGGTCCCGCCACCACGAGGGGTAGCTGGTGACGACCGGCGGCGCCTGGGCCTCCGGCGGGGCGTCGGCGGCGGCCTGTGCGGCCAGCGGGTCGGGACCCGGGGCACCACGGCGCGGCGACCAGTACCCCGCGCCCGCGAGCAGCAGCGAGAGCACCGTGGCGAACGCCAGCACCCCGCCGTTCTTCAGCAGGGTCAGGAGGATCCCGCAGCCGACCAGCGTGAACAGCACGGCGGCCAGCGCCTGGCCGTCGACCCGGGCCGTGTAGAGCTTGCGCAGCTCGTTCTCCTCCTCGTCCTCGTACGGCACCAGGAGCCAGACGAAGCCGTAGAAGATGAGACCAAGGCCACCGGTCGCCGACAGCACGGCCAGCGTGATCCGGAAGATCACCGGGTCCATGTCGGTCTGCCGGCCCAGCCCCGCGCACACGCCCGCGATCATCTTGTGCCGGCGGTCGCGCCGGAGCCGGCCGGGGCCGCCGGCACCCTCCTGCTGCGCCGGCTCGTCCGTGGGGGAGTGGGTGCCGGCGCCGGCCGCTCCCGTCTCCTCCGTCGCGGCGGGCGCGGCATCCGTCGGCCCGGTGCCCGGGGCCGGGCGCGGGCCGGGGCCGGGTCCCGGACCCGTCGCGGCGTGCTCGTGATCCGTCATGCGTTCCATGGTGACGGCCCGGCCGCCGCGACGGCAGTCGGGACGACCCTGGGCGAACCCTGAAATCGGCCCTGAGACGAGACGGGGAAGCGTTCGACCGGCCCGTACCAGCCGCCTGTCCGCCCACCCGGACCGAGCCCCGACGGAAGATCAGGGGCGTCTCGGGGGCCGACCCTGATGCCCCGTACGCCCGGCCGTGTGACCATCGTTGGCATGCCGGAAGCCGCAAGCCTGCCACTCGACGACCCGCGGCCGCCGCGCAAGCTCTACCGCAGCAGCGACGGACGCTGGCTCGGCGGAGTGGCGCGGGGCCTCGCCGGGCATCTCGGGCTGCCCGTCGTCTGGGTGCGGCTCGTCTTCGTCGGCCTGTTCATGGCAGACGGCCTCGGAGCGCTGCTGTACGCGGCGTTCTGGTTCTTCGTCCCGCTCGGCGTCGGCGGCGTCGGCGACCAGAAGTCGTCGCCGGGGGGCACGGAGAGCTGGCCCGACGGCCGCCGCAGACGTGGCGCCCGCAAACCGGACCGGGGCCAGATCGTCGCGCTGCTCCTGATGGTCATCGTGTCCATGGTCTTCGTGAGCAGCGTCGACCTGGACAGCGCGGCCAAGGCGTACCTGGTCCCCGCCGTCCTCGTCGCGGCCGGTGTCGCCCTGGTCTGGCGCCAGGCGGACAACGCCCGCCGGGCCCGCTGGGCCGAGGCCGGCCGCCGGCGCCGCACCCTCACCCTGCTGCGCACCGCCGGCGGCGTCCTGCTCGTCACCGCCGGCGTCACCGCCGTCTTCGTGCTGCAGGGCTCCGCCGCCCACCTGGGCGCGGTCCTGCAGGCCGCGCTCGCCGTCCTCGTCGGCATCACCCTGCTCGCCGGTCCCTACCTGGTCCGCATGACCCAGGACCTGTCCGAGGAGCGGCTGATGCGCATCCGCGCCCAGGAACGCGCAGAGGTCGCCGCCCACGTCCACGACTCCGTGCTGCACACCCTGACCCTGATCCAGCGCAACGCCGACCAGGCGGGCGAGGTGCGCCGCCTCGCCCGCGCCCAGGAGCGCGAACTGCGCGCCTGGCTGTACAAGCCGGAGGGCACCGGCAAGGACGAGGCCGACGAGCCGGACACGGTCGCCGAGGCGGTGCGCCGCAACGCCGCCGAGGTGGAGGACAAGCACGGTGTCCCCATAGAGGTCGTGATCGTCGGCGACTGCCCGCTGGACGAGAGGACCGGGGCGCAGATGCAGGCCGCGCGCGAGGCGATGGTGAACGCCGCCAAGTACGGTGGCGAGGGCGGTGCCGTACAGGTCTACGCCGAAGTCGAGGGGAAGACGGTCTTCGTGTCCGTACGGGACCGCGGCCCCGGCTTCGACCTCGACGCGATACCCACCGACCGCATGGGTGTCAGAGAATCGATCATCGGCCGCATGGAACGCAACGGCGGCACGGCCCGGCTGCGGGCGGTGCCCGGCGGGGGCACCGAGGTCGAGCTGGAGATGGAGAGGGCGGAGAAGACGTCATGAGCGACTCGACCGAGGCGAACGGCACGGCGGGGGCGGCGGAGCCGGCCGAGTCCGGGGGGCCCGGCGGCACGGGCGGGCGGCACGTACGGGTGGTGCTCGTCGACGACCACCGGATGTTCCGCGCCGGCGTCCAGGCCGAGATCGGCCGGACCGCGGAGACCGGCGTCGAGGTGGTCGGCGAGGCCGCCGACGTCGACCAGGCGGTCGCGGTCATCACCGCCACCCGGCCCGAGGTCGTCCTCCTCGACGTCCACCTGCCGGGCGGCGGCGGGGTCGAAGTGCTGCGCCGGTGCGCGGCGTTGACGGCGGACGCCGAGCAGCCCGTCCGGTTCCTCGCGCTGTCCGTGTCGGACGCGGCGGAGGACGTGATCGGAGTGATCCGCGGCGGTGCCCGGGGCTATGTCACCAAGACCATCACCGGCGCCGACCTCGTCGACTCCGTCTTCCGCGTGCAGGAGGGCGACGCCGTCTTCTCGCCGCGGCTCGCCGGGTTCGTGCTGGACGCCTTCGCCTCCACCGAGGCCCCGCCGGTGGACGAGGACCTGGACCGCCTCACGCAGCGGGAACGCGAGGTGCTGCGCCTGATCGCCCGTGGCTACGCGTACAAGGAGATCGCGAAGCAGCTGTTCATCTCGGTGAAGACGGTCGAGTCCCATGTCTCGGCGGTCCTGCGCAAGCTCCAGCTGTCCAACCGGCACGAGCTGACCCGCTGGGCGACCGCACGCCGGCTGGTCTGACCCCTACGGGCTCGCCCGGGGCCCGCCCCGGGCCGCCCCACCGGCCATCCTGGCCGCCCCTCAGGCCACCCGAGTCGCCCCCGCGAAGGGCATCTCGTCGACCGGGGCCACGCGGACCGGTGCCGACGGGTTCGGGGCGTGGATCATCAGGCCGTCGCCCAGGTAGATGCCGACGTGACTGATTCCGGAGTAGAAGAACACCAGGTCTCCCGGCTGGAGTTCGGAACGGGAGACCCTGTGGCCGGCGTTGATCTGGGCGTAGGTGGTGCGCGGCAGGGAGATGCCGGCGGAGCGGTAGGCGGCCTGGACCAGGCCCGAGCAGTCGAAGGCGTTGGGGCCGGTCGCCCCCCACACATAGGGGCTGCCGAGCTTGCCGTAGGCGTAGGCGACGGCCGCCGCCGCGCGGCTGGTGGGGGCCGGGGCGGACCCGGCCCGCTCCAGCGGCTCCCGCGGGTCGGTGGCCGACCGGGAGGCGCGCGGCCCGCTCGTACGGCCGGCACCGGTGACCTCGGCCTGCTGCCGTGGAGTCAGCCGCGCCAGCAGCCGCCGGGCCTCGGCCAGCTTGCCGGCGACGGTCTTCTTCTGCCGGTCCAGCTCGGTCTGCCGGGACCGCAGCGAGGCCAGCTCGATCCGTGCGGCACCGCGCAGCCGCTCGATCTCCCGCAGCTGTCCGCGCACCTGGGAGACCGCGGCGGCCTGCCGGTCACCGGCCCGCTCGGCGAGCGCGGCGCCGTCCAGGTACCGGTCGGGGTCGCTGGAGAGAGCCAGCTGCCAGGCCGGGTCGATCCCGCCGTCTCGGTACTGCGCCGCCGCGATCGAACCCAGCGCTTCCCGGGCCGAGTTCAGCTTCGTCTGCTTGCGGGCGGCCTCCTCCTGCATCGCGTTCAGCCGCCGTTGGGACGAGTCCGCCTTCTCCTTGGCCCCGTTGTACTTCTCGGTGGCGGCCTCGGCCTCCCGGTACAGGGTGTCGACCCTGGCCTTCACCTGCTCCGGCGTCAGCTGCGGCTCGGCGTGTCCCGTCCCGTCGAAACCCGTCGCGGTGGCCGCGCCCGCCAGGGCGAGCGTGACGGCCGTCCGGGCCGTATGGCCGCTGAACGGGCGTTGCGGGGGCTTGCGGTGCGCTGCCACCTGGGGTGTCACGTCCTTCCGTACGACTCGTGCGACCGAGCGGTCGGCACGCCCCGCGGCGGCCCGCACGAGGGGAACGGGCCGCCGCCGGGCCTTTCTCGGCGGTGGTGGCCGACTGCCGCCCCTGGTCCGGGCGGCGGTGGGGAGCCGGTCACCTGGGGGAGGACGCTAGGCCGGACGGTGACGAGAAGGTAACGCGCTGTACGGAACTGGTTCGGACGGATCGGCTTGTGACCGTATGCGACCGCAAGGGACTACCGGAGACGTCGTCTTCACGGAGCGTGGTGATCGAAGGGCGGAAAGTGATGATGGCGGGGAGTGTGGGGTGCTATGGCTCGCATATATGCAGATCTTCGGCGACCAAGAAAGGATCTTCAGCGGCTCGGAAAGCTCCTCCGGCGGGCCCGGTGGCGGGACGGCCGGAGGGCTCTGGCTAGGCTCCGGCCCCATGGACGTACTCATCCATCTCTGCGTCGGCCTGCACATCGTCGGGATCGCCGCGCTGCTCGGCGGTTTCCTCACCCAGATGAAGGCGATGGGCCAGGGCACGGCCCGGTTCGTGCCCGGGATGCTGCACGGCGCGCTGACCATGCTGGTCACCGGCGTGGCGCTGGTCGGCCTCAACCAGGCCGACGACCACCACGTCAACACCATCAAGATCGGCGTCAAGCTGGCCCTGCTGATCGTGATCCTCGGCCTGGTCTACGTGAAGCGCGACGAGGACCGGATCGACAAGGGCCTCTTCGGTCTGGTCGGCCTGCTCACCACGGCCAACATCTTCATCGCCGTCCTCTGGACCTGACCCCGGCTCGCCTCGGGGTCAGCCCGGCCGCACCACGCTGTGGACGGCCGACTCGCCGATGCCGGAGACCGGCTCCTCACGGACGTACGCGCCCGGTCTGGGGGCGTGGATCATCATGCCGTCCCCCGTGCAGAGCCCGACGTGGCTGACGTCGTCGTGGAAGAAGACGAGGTCACCGGGGCGGGCGTCGGCCGGCGCCACCGGGGTGCCCGTCTCGGCCTGCTCGCGCGCGGTGCGCGGGAGGGTGACGCCGGCGGACTTCCAGGCGGCCTGGGTGAGGCCCGAGCAGTCGTAGGAACCGGGGCCGGCGGCGCCCCACACGCACGGCTTGCCGAGCTGCGCGCGGGCGAAGGCGATGGCCTTCCTGGCCTTGGTCGCGTAGGTGCCCGACGGTGAGGCGGCGGCCTGCACGGCCTGCTGCACCAGCAGCACGCGCGCGTGGGCGAGCTTTTTCTGCACGGCGGCCTTGGCGGCCTTGGGGCCGCTCGCCTCGACGCCCGGCTGACTGGTGACGGAAGCGGTGGCGGAGGCGGCCTGGGGTGCCGTGGCTGCGGCGGCCGGCGTGGCAGCGGTGAGCGCGGTGGCCGCTGTGTCCCGGGCGGCCGCGCCGGCGCCGCTCTCCTGGACGGGGGCTGCGCCGACGGCCGGCTCCCACGCGGGGGCCGTGATCGCGGTGTCCCGGACGGGTTGAGTGAGTCCCGGGTGCTGGACGGGATGCATGGCGCCCGCGTCCTGGATGGTCTGAGTGACTACCGGGTGCTGGACGGGCTGAGTGAGTCCCGCGTCCTGGGCGGAGGGCGTGATTCCGGCGTTCCGCGCAGCGGCGATCGCCGTGTCGCTGACGGGCGAGGTGATTCGCGTCTCCCGAACAGGGGGCGCGATGTCGGTGTCCTGCGCGGGCAAGCCGACTCCCAGATCCCCGGTGGGCGGCGTCATTCCCGCCTCCCGAACAGAGGGTGCGACGCGCGCACCACGAGCGTGCCGCGCGCCCCCGACAGCCGGGGAAGGCCCGGTGACGGCCGCCTCCCTGGCGGACGGTGCGACTCCCCCGACGGACGGGGAGAGGCCCATGCCCCCCACGGCCGGTGTGACGGCCGTGTTCCTGGCGGACGGCGCGGCGCCCGAGCCCCTCAGGGAGGGGGAGTGGCTCGTGGCCCCCATGGGCGGCGTGAGGCCCGTCTCCCCGGTGGACGGTGCGGTGGCCGGCCCTCCGGCGGAGGGGAAACGGTGCGGGCTCCCCATGGGCGGAGTGAGGTCCGTCTCCCCGGGGCCGGCCGCGGTCGGTGCGGCGGCAGGGCCCCCGGCGCGGCGGGCGCCCTGCTGGGTCCGGCCGCCGCGCTGGGCCGGGATCATGCCGCGCAGGTTCGCCAGGGAGCGGTGCTGGGCGCGGCGGGCGACCTCGTCCCGGAGCCGCTGGAGGCTGTCCGCGCGGCGCCCGGAGGCCTCGGCCCCCTCGGCCGCCTCGGCCCGTTCACCCCGGCCCTCACCTCGCCCGGGCCCCTGCTCCGGCCCTCCGGCCCGGCGCTCGGCGGCCCGCTCGCCCCGCCCGTTCCCCCGGTCGGCGCGTCCGCCCCGGTCCTTGCCCGCGGCGGCTGCCTCGGCGGCCGATTCCGCGCGGCGGTACAGGTCGTCGATCTTGCGCTCGACCTCCTCCGGGCTCGGCGCGGCGTGCCCGGCGACAGGCGCGGGCGCGGCCTCGGCGGTCTGGGAGAGCACGGCCACGGAGGTGAGCGCGGCGGTGGCGAGGGCGGGGGTGCCGATGCCCGCTCCCGGGGTCCCGCCGGGGCGCGGCTTGCGGTGCGACGCCAAGGGTGGCGACTCCTTCCGTACTGCCGCCTACCGGGTGAGCGGTGGGGGTCCCAGGCCTCAAGGGCTCTGGGGGAGGGTTCGGGCGGATGCTCGGAAGGGTCGCCCTACGGCGTCGTCCCGGGTGGGAGTCGGCCGATTCACCCCAGGATCGGTGGGTCCCCGGCTCCGGGCACCGTGCGGGGCGCGCCGGACTCGGCGGAGGCCGTGCGGCCCGGCGACGTTCGCCGGAGGGGGGTCGTACGGCCTGACGGAAACCTAGCCAACTCGTGTGTCTTCTGTGAAGGTTGGTGTGCGGTATGTCCGATACATTTCCGTGACCTATGGACATTTTCACGTCCGCGTCACCGGGTGCTTCCGGTGCGTGAGCGGCGCAAACGCGCTTCCGGCACGAAGATCAACCGGCTCTCGGTGCCGCCGTGTTCCGGGGACGGTGACCGGTTGTCGGTGGGGCGCCCTAGACTCGGAGAGCGATGAGCAGCCTCTTTGACGACAGCTTCCTGGCGGACCTCCAGGCCCCTCGCGGGCACCAGGAGGAGCCTCCGCCGCCGCCCGAGGACGATCACGCTCCGGAGCCGCTTCCGGACGATCTGTTCGGTGGGAAGTTCGACGTGCCGCCGGACCGGGACGCCTACTACCGCGACGGCGCCCCGCGCCCCGCGCTCGACCCGGCGGCGCTGCTGGAAGGGCTGAACGACAACCAGCGCGCCGCGGTCGTGCACGCCGGCTCCCCGCTGCTCATCGTCGCCGGCGCCGGCTCCGGCAAGACCCGCGTGCTGACCCACCGCATCGCGCACCTGCTGGGCGAGCGGGGCGTGCACCCGGGCCAGATCCTCGCGATCACCTTCACCAACAAGGCCGCGGGCGAGATGAAGGAGCGCGTCGAGCAGCTCGTCGGCCCGCGCGCGAACGCGATGTGGGTGATGACCTTCCACAGCGCGTGCGTGCGCATCCTGCGCCGCGAGAGCAAGAAACTCGGGTTCACCTCGTCCTTCTCGATCTACGACGCCGCTGACAGCAAGCGCCTGATGGCCCTGGTCTGCCGGGACCTGGACCTCGACCCCAAGCGCTTCCCGCCGAAGTCCTTCAGCGCCAAGATCAGCAACCTGAAGAACGAGCTGATCGACGAGGAGGACTTCGCCGCCCAGGCCACCGACGGCTTCGAGAAGACCCTCGCCCAGGCCTACGCGCTCTACCAGTCGCGGCTGCGCGAGGCGAACGCGCTGGACTTCGACGACCTGATCATGACGACGGTCAACCTGCTGCGCGCCTTCCCGGACGTCGCCGAGCACTACCGCCGCCGCTTCCGGCACGTCCTGGTGGACGAGTACCAGGACACCAACCACGCCCAGTACGCGCTCGTGCGGGAACTCGTCGGCACGGGGGAGCGTGCCGCGGAGGACGCCGATATTCCGCCCGGCGAGTACGACCTCCCGCCCGCCGAACTCTGCGTCGTGGGCGACGCGGACCAGTCGATCTACGCCTTCCGGGGCGCGACGATCCGCAACATCCTCCAGTTCGAGGAGGACTACCCGGACGCGACGACGATCCTGCTGGAGCAGAACTACCGCTCCACGCAGACCATCCTGAGCGCGGCCAACGCGGTCATCGAGCGCAACGAGTCCCGCCGCCCGAAGAACCTGTGGACCAACGCCGGCCAGGGCGCCCGGATCACCGGGTACGTCGCCGACACCGAGCACGACGAGGCCCAGTTCGTCGCCGACGAGATAGACCGCCTGGTCGACGCGGGCGACGCCAAGGCCGGCGACGTCGCCGTCTTCTACCGCACCAACGCCCAGTCCCGTGTCTTCGAAGAGGTCTTCATCCGCGTCGGCCTGCCCTACAAGGTCGTCGGTGGGGTCCGCTTCTACGAGCGCAAGGAGGTCCGGGACGTCCTGGCCTACCTGCGCGTGCTGGCCAACCCCGAGGACTCGGTGCCGCTGCGCCGCATCCTCAACGTGCCCAAGCGGGGCATCGGCGACCGCGCGGAGGCGATGGTCGACGCCCTCGCCCAGCGCGAGAAGATCAGCTTCCCGCAGGCCCTGAAGCGCGTGGACGAGGCGTACGGCATGGCCGCGCGGTCCACCAACGCGGTCAAGCGGTTCAACACGCTGATGGAGGACCTGCGCACCATCGTGGAGTCCGGCGCCGGCCCGGCCACCGTCCTGGAAGCGGTCCTCGAACGCACCGGGTACCTCGCCGAGTTGCAGGCCTCCACCGACCCGCAGGACGAGACCCGGATCGAGAACCTCCAGGAACTCGCGGCCGTCGCCCTGGAGTTCGAGCAGGAGCGTGGCGAGGACGAGCAGAGCACGCTCGCCGACTTCCTGGAGCAGGTCGCCCTGGTCGCCGACTCCGACCAGATCCCCGACGAGGAGGACGGCGACGGCGTCATCACGCTGATGACCCTGCACACCGCCAAGGGCCTGGAGTTCCCGGTCGTGTTCCTGACCGGCATGGAGGACGGCGTCTTCCCGCACATGCGCGCCCTCGGCCAGACCAAGGAGCTGGAGGAGGAGCGGCGCCTGGCGTACGTCGGCATCACGCGCGCGCGGGAGCGGCTGTACCTCACGCGGTCGGCGATGCGCAGCGCCTGGGGCCAGCCGTCGTACAACCCGCCCTCCCGCTTCCTGGAGGAGATTCCGGCCACCCATGTCGAGTGGAAGCGGACGGGGGCGGTGGCGCCGGTGTCCTCGGGTCCGGCGTCCGGGATCGCGGCCTCGCTGTCCTCCAGCCGTTCGCGTTCCTCGGCGTCGGGCGCGTCCGGGTTCGCCACGCGGCGCACGGCGGAGAAGCCGGTGGTCGCCCTGGCCGTCGGGGACCGGGTCACGCACGACCAGTTCGGGCTCGGCACGGTCGTCGGGGTGAAGGGCACGGGCGCGAACGCGGAGGCGACGATCGACTTCGGCGACACCAAGCCCAAGCGGCTCCTGCTGCGGTACGCGCCGGTGGAGAAGCTGTAGACCGACGAAGGCTGCAAGCCGAAGAGGCCTTGAGCCGAAGAGGCTGTAGACCGAAGGGGCCCCTCGCCGCACGGCGGGGGCCCCTTCCGGATGCCTAGGTCGGGTCCAGCCCGTGGCTGCGCAGCCACGGCAGCGGGTCTATGGCCGCCCCGCCGACCGGCCGGACCTCGAAGTGCAGGTGAGGGCCGGTGGAGTTGCCGGAGTTGCCGGAATAGGCGATCGGCTGGCCGGCCTTGACGGCCGTACCAGAGGCGACGCGGTAGCTGGAGAGGTGGCAGTACCAGGTCTCCGTGCCGTCCTTCGCCGTCAGGATCAGCATGTTGCCGTAGGCGCTGTTCCACTTCGTGGTGACGGTGCCGTCGGTGGCGGCCATCACCGTGGTGCCGTAGGAGACCGGGAAGTCGATACCGGTGTGCACCGACATCCAGTTGATGCCCGCCTGGCCGAAGTAGGCGCTCAGCCCGTGCTGCGCGACCGGCAGCGCGAACTTGGGACGCAGCCGCTCCTTGAGCGCGGCCTCCGCAGCCGCCTTCTTCTTCTCCAGCTCCTGCTGCGCCTTGAGGTCGATCCGCTCCTGGGTGCGGCTCGCCCGGTCGGCGAAGTCGGTGGCGCCGGCCGACAGCGTCTTGAGCTGACTGTCCAGCTTGCTGTTGGCGACCGACGGCTTGACCGGCTGCGCGTCCGCCGCGCTGGTGGAGCTGTCCTTGGAGTCGTCGGCGAGCGCGCCGACCGAGGCGGCGGCGATCCCGGCGACCCCCATCACACAGGCCGACGGTACGGCCACGGTCAGCAGCGCGGAGCGTTTGGCGGGCGTACGACGCCGGGAGCGCGCCCCGCCGCGCGAGCCCGCGCGGGTCGCCGGCGCCGGGCTGATCTCCTCCTGGTCGTCCAGCAGGCCGGTGACGGCGGGCAGTTCGCCGGTGGAGTCCGACTCGCCCGCGCCGGAGTCGTGATCGGCGAACTCCGCGTCCTCGTACGGCACCTGCTCGAACCCGGCCTGCGGGTCGGCGACCGCTTCGAACGTCGAGGTGGCCTGTTGATCGAACGGTTCGCCAGCCTGCTCGGACTGCGCCGGCACGGTCTGCCCGGCGGAGTTCCACTGAGTGGCGTCGTACGCGCCCGTGTCGAAGGTCTGGGTGCCCCACTCCCATTGCTGGGTGGCGTCGGCGCCGCCGGGCCGGTCGGGCTGCAGCCAGGCGTCGGCGTCCCACTGGCCGCTGACGTCGTTCCCTGCGGACTGCGCGGGGATGTTCCAGGCGGTGCTGTCGTAGGCACCGGTGTCGTAGCCGGCGTGGTACTGCTGGGCCGCGTACGGGTCGTAGGCCGGGGTCTGGACGGTGCCGGTCTGCCACTGCGTGCTGTCGTACGCGCCGGTGGACTGCTCGCTGCCCGGCATGCTGCCGAAGAGCGGGTCGGCGTGGAAGGCCGCGGTGCCCGGGGAACCACCGGCAAAACCGGTGGCGTCGTACGCGCCGTACGTGGTGAGGTCGTCGTAGGGAGCTTCCTGGGCTCCGTACTGCGGGTAGTGCGCGGTGGAGGCGTCGGAAGCCGGGGCCGGGGTGGTCATACTCCCCGACGGGTGACGGTCGTTCACCAACTTCTCTTTCGCCTCGACAACAGGGGCTGCCAGAGCAGTGCGGCGACTGTACCCGTCGGTACCTGGGCGCGACAATCTTCGGCCTGTTTCGCGTGGGCCTGAAACGGGCATTCGGCCGTGTTTCGGGGGAGCCCGGACGCTACCTTGGCCTTGCGTTCGAGGAATGTTCGATGTCGAGTGGCGATGCGCCGGCCGAGCGCCGCCCGTGCTGTGCCTGTGCGCCCCCCTCCTCAGGCCACCGTCAGTGCCTGTGCGCCCCCTCCTCAGGCCACCGTCAGGCCGTTCGCGGCCCGGTCGCCGGGGTGGGGGACCTCAAGCGCCTCGCGTATGCCGGCGGCCACGGCGGGGTGCACGGGCAGCGCGAGGTGGCCGATGCCGGTGACCCGGACGTTCTGCGCGTCGAGGTCGGGATGCTCCACGCAGGCCGTCTCCAGCGGGTCCATCAGGGAGTCCAGGTCGCTCCAGAAGCTCACGAAGCGGGTCCGGCAGCCGGGCGCGGGCCGGGCCAGCTCCTCGATCACCGCCGATCCGGGGCGCATCTGCCGCACGATCGGGTGCGCGTCCGCCAGCGGCGCCACCCGCGTCCCCGAGTGCGGGGTGCCGAGTGTGACCAGCGTGCGGACCCGCAGGTCACCGCCCAGACACTGGGCGTAATAGCGTGCGATCAGGCCGCCCAGGCTGTGTCCGACGATGTCGACGCGGGCGCTGCCGGTGCGCTCGCAGATTTCCTCGATGTGCCGGCCGAGCAGCTCGGCGGCGATGCGGATGTCGCAGGTCAGCGGAGAGTAGTTGAGGGACTCCACCCGCTGCCTGCCGTGCTGGGCCAGGGTGCGGCGGAGCAGGACGAACACCGACCGGTTGTCGATGAAACCGTGCAGCAGGACGACCGGCGGGGCGGGGCGGACCGGCAGCCGTGCCGTGCCGTCCCCGTCGGGCAGGGTGCCGGAGCGGCGTTCCTGGATCAGGCCGGTCGGATACAGCAGGAGGTGACCTGCCAGGATGGCGGCCTCCAGGGCCGTCGCCCGCAGCAGCGTCATGGACAGTCCGGCCAGCCTGCCGGGCCACAGACGGCGGCAGAGCGGGAAAAAGAGCGGCGGCAATACCCCGGTGACCTTCATGGCCGACCTCCTGTCGGCACGCCGGAGGACGGCTAGGTCCCCCGTGTGCCCTCATGTCCCACCATGTGATTTCCCCCTCGCCGCGTCCCGTAAAACTGCCGCTTGCGGGATGCTGGAGATAACGTTCGTTCACTTCGCGACGGTGGCGGAACGCGCCAAAAGTGCGGTACTTGTCGGTACGGACGGAAGCCGATCGCTTCCGGGCTCGTTTGATGGAGGCAGTGATGGGTGTGGCAGCCGGTCCGATCCGCGTGGTGGTCGCCAAGCCGGGGCTCGACGGCCACGATCGAGGGGCCAAGGTCATCGCGCGTGCCCTGCGCGACGGTGGTATGGAGGTCATCTACACCGGACTCCACCAGACGCCGGAACAGATCGTGGACACCGCCATCCAGGAGGACGCCGACGCGATCGGCCTGTCCATCCTGTCCGGTGCCCACAACACGCTGTTCGCCGCGGTCATCGACCTGCTCAAGGAGCGGGAGGCCGAGGACATCCTCGTCTTCGGCGGCGGGATCATCCCGGAGGAGGACATCCCGCCGCTGAAGGAGAAGGGCGTCGCGGAGATCTTCACCCCGGGTGCGACGACCGCGTCGATCGTGGAGTGGGTCCGGGCGAACGTGCGTCAGCCCGCCGCGTCCGGGGGCTGAGCAGCGGTCCTCCCCGGCGCGACGGCTTTGTCCGGAGACGGGGCCGCTGCGTCCGGCGGCTCGGCGGGTGGGGTGGGCGGGGTGAGTTCCCGCGTCATGGCCGCCCGCAGCCGCAGGGTCGTCACCAGCCGCTGGAAAGCCTCCGCCCAGTACCCGCCGGCCCCCGGAGCCGCGTCCTCCCGCTCGTCGGGCAGCGCCAGCAGCGCCTCCAGCCGTACGGCCTCCGCCGGGTCCAGGCAGCGCTCGGCCAGCCCCATCACCCCGCTGAAGCTCCACGGGTAACTGCCCGCCTCCCTCGCGATGTCGAGGGCGTCCACGACTGCCTGGCCGAGCGTGGGGGCCCACGGGACCGCGCACACGCCGAGCAGCTGGAACGCCTCCGACAGGCCGTGCGTGGCGATGAACCCCGCGACCCACGCGGCCCGTTCGCCCGGTTCCAGCGCGGCCAGGAGCTTCGCGCGCTCGGCCAGGGACACCGCGCCCGGGCCGCCCGCCTCCGGCGCCGACGGCGAGCCGAGCAGCGCCCGCGACCACGCCGAGTCCCGCTGCCGTACGGCCGCCCGGCACCAGGCCGCGTGCAGTTCGCCCTGCCAGCCGTCCGCCACCGGCAGCGCCACGATCTCCTCGGCCGTCCGCCCGCCGAGCCGCCGCGGCCAGGTGCCGAGCGGGGCGGCCTCCACCAACTGCGCCAGCCACCACGACCGTTCCCCCCGGCCCGCGGGCGGGGTGGCCACCACGCCGTCCCGTTCCATACCGGCATCGCATTCGTGCGGCGCCTCCACCGCGATCGCCGGCATCTCCCCCGTACGGTCCAGGGCCACACACGCCGTGGCCCGTACGGCCATCCGCCCGGCGAGCGCCGAACCCGGCAGCGCCGACAGCAGTTCCGCCGCCGTCGCCCGGACATTGCGGCTGCGGTCGCCCAACGCCTGCTCCAGGAACGGCTCGTCCGCCTCCGACAGACCCGTGCGCAGCGAGTCGAGGAACATCAGCCGGTCCTCCGCCCGCTCCGCCGCCCAGGTCGAGGCCAGCAGCTCGCGCCCCAGCGCGGGCGTACGGGCGCGCAGTGCGCTCAGCAGCGCCGCCCGTTCGGCGAACAGCCCCTCCTGCCACAGCCGGCGCACCGCCTCGGCGTCCTCCGGGTCGGGCAGCGTGGCGCCGCCGCCGGGGGTGGTGCGCAGCGCGAACCGCCAGTCCGGGTTCAGCCGGGCCAGCCACAGCGCGCGCGGGCCCGCGAACGCCAGCGCCGCCGGGCGCAGGTCCGTACGGCCCCGGGCCGCGTCCAGCAGCGCCGGCAGCGCCTGCGGGGGTGCCGCGTACCCGTGGGCGTTGGCCGCCGTGAGCCATTGCGGGAGCAGTTCCATGAGGTCGGGGGTGCTGCCCCGCCTGCCGCCGGACCCGCCCCCCGACCGGTCGGCCAGCAGGGTGGTGAGCCGGCGCGCCGCCGGTGCGGGAAGCGCCGGGCGTGGATCGGCGGGCGCGCGATCGGGCCGTCGCGCCGCCCGCGCGGGCCGCAGTCCGGCCCGCCGCCGTACGGTCGCCACGGCGGCCGCGTCGAGCAGTGCCGCCGGGGCCGGCCGGCCGGGCGGGGCGTGCGCCGGGGTCCGCCGGTCCGTGCCGAGGAGCGCGGTGGTCACCAGCTCCTCCCAGGAGCTTTCCCGCAAGCTCTCCGGCGGCGTGGTGTCCCCGCCGGTCGGTGTCCCGTGCATTCCGTCCCCGTTCCCTCCGCCTGCCTGCGCGTGTGTGTCCGTACGTCCGGTCAGCACAGTGGCACCGCCTCGCCCGCCTCCTCCGGCCACGCCGTGAGCGGAGTGAAGCCGCGGTGGCCGCACTCGCCGAAGACCGTGACGGGGGCGCCGCCGGACAGCGCGACCAGCCGCCACAGGCCGGGTCGGGAGCGGGCGGCCCGGCTCAGCGGCAGGGCCGTGTCCGTGCCGGCGTCGGCCAGCTGCCACCGGTCGCCGTCCGGGACCGGTACCACCCGGTCCAGGGTGACCGGGACCGAGTCCAGCCAGGGGTCGTCGCGCAGTGCCGTGCCGTAGCGGGCCGCCGCCTCGGCGGTGGTCACGCCCGGCGGGCGGAACACGGCCGGGGCCGGCGGGGCGAACCGCTCGCCCAGGGCGGCCCGGGCCTGGGCGGAGCCGGGATACGCCGTCAGCTCCGCGTCCAGGGCCAGGCCGACCGGGAGCGACAGCTCCGGTGCCCGGCCCGCCGCGCCGTAGGACAGCAGCAGCCGGGTCCCGCCGGACTCGGCGCCGTGCAGCCATATCCGGCGCGTCGTCAGTTTCGGGTCCGCCGTGTCGTACTGGGCGAGGACCAGCCAGCGGTCGCGCACCGGCGGGCCGTCCGGCGTGGCGGGCAGGCCGAGCCGGGAGCGGACCGTGGCCGCGAGTGCCTCCGGCAGCCGGTCGCGGTGCAGCCAGCCCTGGTCGAGCAGATGGAGCAGCGCGCACTCCTCCAGCAGGCGCACCGGCCAGCCCGCACCGGACGCCGGGACCGCGCCCAGTTCCCTTACGCGCGCGGCCAGACCCGGCGCCTGGGCGTCGACCATGCGGGCCGCCGTCTCGTCCCACATCCCGTACCCCGCCTGTTCCGCCGCGGCCAAGCCGCCGCGCAGCAGGTCCGCCAGGCGCTGCTCCAGCTCGGTCGCGCCCGCCGTGACCCGCTCGGCCCGGCGCTCGGCGCGCCGCCGGGCCGCCGCCGGATCCGCGGGTCCGGCGGCCGGACCCCCCTCGCCCCGCGTCCCTTGCCTCTCGGCGCGGCTGCGCCGGGACGCGAGCCACGTCCCGGCCCAGTCCGGGGGCTGTGCGGCGGCCGGCACCGCGCCGTCGCCGCCCGTCCACAGCAGGAGCAGGCCGAGTGCGTGCTTGCACGGGAACTTACGGCTCGGACAACTGCACTTGTACGCAGGCCCCGCCGCGTCGGCCAGGTCCACCACCGTCCGGTACGGCCTGCTGCCACTGCCCTTGCACAGTCCCCACACCGTCCCCTCTCCGCTCCCGGTCTCCGACCACGGCCCCGCCGCGCCGAGTCTGCTCCCCGCCTTGCGTGACGCGGCGTCAGGCGCCAGTGCCAGCACCTGCTCCGCGGTCCAGCGCACCCCCTGCTCAGTCATGCCACCGACGGTAGGTCCCCCCACTGACAATCGGCCCGGCGAAGGCGTCTTCCCAGGTCAGGGCGATTGTCAGTGGCGTGGTGCACGGTGGATGCCAGATCCGAACCGGCCGAGCTGGAGGGGGCCTCAGCCATGACTGTGTCCGTGGAACCGACGACCGCCGAACCCGACCGCGACCAGACCGCACAGGCGTTGCGGCCGCACGCCGAGCACGCCTTCGCGGCCGAACTCGCCGCGCTCGCCGCGCAGGACGACCGCCCCCGCCCGGCCCGCTGGAAGCTGTCGCCGTGGGCGGTGGCGACGTACCTGCTCGGCGGCACCCTGCCGGACGGCACGGTGATCACACCCAAGTACGTGGGCCCGCGCCGCATCGTCGAGGTCGCCGTCACCACGCTGGCCACCGACCGCGCGCTGCTGCTGCTCGGCGTGCCCGGCACCGCCAAGACGTGGGTGTCGGAGCACCTGGCCGCCGCGGTCAGCGGTGACTCGACGCTGCTGGTCCAGGGCACGGCCGGCACCCCGGAGGAGGCGATCCGGTACGGCTGGAACTACGCGCAGCTGCTCGCCCACGGTCCGAGCCGCGACGCCCTCGTGCCCAGCCCCGTCATGCGTGCCATGGCCGAGGGCATGACGGCCCGCGTGGAGGAGCTGACCCGTATCCCGGCGGACGTGCAGGACACGCTGATCACGATCCTGTCCGAGAAGACCCTGCCCATCCCCGAGCTGGGCGCGGAGGTCCAGGCGGTCCGCGGCTTCAACCTCATCGCCACCGCCAACGACCGCGACCGCGGGGTCAACGAGCTGTCCAGCGCGCTGCGCCGCCGCTTCAACACCGTGGTGCTGCCGCTGCCGGAGAGCGCCGACGCCGAGGTCGACATCGTCACCCGCCGGGTCGAACAGCTCGGCCGCTCCCTCGATCTGCCGGCCGCGCCCGACGGCATCGAGGAGATCCGCCGCGTCGTCACCGTCTTCCGGGAGCTGCGCGACGGCATCACCGCCGACGGGCGTACGAAGCTGAAGTCGCCCAGCGGCACGCTGTCCACGGCGGAGGCGATCTCCGTCGTCACCAACGGGCTCGCGCTCGCCGCGCACTTCGGCGACGGCGTACTGCGCGCGGGAGACGTCGCCGCGGGCCTCCTCGGTGCCGTCGTCCGCGACCCGGCGGCCGACCGGGTCGTCTGGCAGGAGTACCTGGAGACGGTCGTCCGCGAGCGCGAGGGCTGGACCGACTTCTACCGGGCCTGCCGCGAGGTGAGCGCGTGACCGGCACCGGCGGGAGCACGGCGTTCGACGCCGGGCCGCTGCTGCTCGGGGTACGGCACCACGGGCCCGGTTCCGCGCGGGCGGTGCGGGCCGCGCTGGACGCCGCCCGCCCGGCCGCCGTCCTGATCGAGGGACCGCCCGAGGCCGACCCGCTGATCCCGCTCGCCGCCGACCCGGACCTGCGGCCCCCCGTCGCGCTGCTCGCCCACGCCGTGGACGAGCCAGGCCGCTCGGCCTTCTGGCCGTTCGCCGAGTTCAGCCCCGAGTGGGTGGCCATCCGCTGGGCCGTGGAGCACGGTGTGCCGGCCCGCTTCATCGACCTGCCGGCCACGCACACGCTCGCGTGGGAGCAGGCAACCCGCGATTCCGGTGCCGGACCCGATTCCGGCGCCGGCCCCGGCACCGAGTCCGGTCACGGTGACGAGTCCGGACCCGGCACCGAGGCCGGTCACGGTGACGAGGTCCGTGTCGACCCCCTCGCCGTGCTCGCCGGGACGGCCGGGTACGACGACCCCGAGCGCTGGTGGGAGGACGTGGTCGAGCACCGGGGGCCGGGCGCACGCGACCCGTTCGCGCCGTTCGCCGCGGTGGCGGAGGCGATGGGCGCGCTGCGCGAGCGGTACGGCGCCGGCGGACACTCCCGGGACCTCGTCCGCGAGGCGCACATGCGGCTCCGGCTGCGCGACGCGCGCAAGGAGTCCGGGGACGCCGTGGCCGTGGTGTGCGGGGCCTGGCACGTGCCCGCGCTGCGGGAGAAGACCACCGTCACCGCCGACCGGGCGCTGCTCAGGGGCCTGCCCAAGGTCAAAACCGACCTGACCTGGGTGCCCTGGACGCACCGCAGGCTGGCCCGGGCCGGCGGGTACGGCGCGGGTATCGACTCCCCGGGCTGGTACGGGCACCTGTTCCGCGCCCCGGACCGGCCGGTCGAGCGGTGGCTGACCAAGGTGGCCGGGCTGCTGCGCGAGGAGGACCGGATCGTGTCCTCCGCGCACGTCATCGAGGCGGTGCGGCTCGCGGAGACGCTGGCCGCGCTGCGCGGCCGCCCGCTGCCCGGCCTGGGCGAGACGACCGACGCGGTGCGCGCGGTGCTGTGCGAGGGCTCGGACGTGCCGCTGACGCTGGTGCACGACCGGCTGGTGGTCGGTGACGTCCTCGGCGAGGTCCCGGAGTCGGCGCCCGCCGTGCCGTTGCAGCGCGACCTGGCCCGGCAGCAGCGCTCGCTGCGGCTCAAGCCGGAGGCATCGGAGCGGGAACTGGAGCTGGACCTGCGCGGGGACACCGACGCCGGCCGCAGCAGGCTGCTGCACCGGCTGCGGCTGCTCGGCGTCGGCTGGGGGGAGCCGGGCCGGTCCCGGGGGAGCACGGGCACCTTCCGGGAGACCTGGCGGCTGCGCTGGGAGCCCGAGCTTTCCGTGCGGGTCGCCGAGGCGGGCGTGTGGGGGACGACCGTGCAGGCGGCGGCCCGGGCCAGGGCGGAGGCGGACGCGGTGGCGGCGCGCGCCCTGGCGGACGTCACCGCGCTCGCCGAGCAGTGCCTGCTGGCCGGGCTGCCGGACGCGCTGCCGGTGGTCATGCGGGTGCTCGCCGACCGGGCGGCCCTGGACACCGACGTCGGCCACCTCGCCCAGGCCCTGCCCGCCCTCGTCCGCTCCCTGCGCTACGGCGACGTGCGCGGCACCGACACCGGCGCGCTGGCCGGGGTCGCGGCGGGCCTCGCCGAACGCGTCTTCGTCGGCCTGCCCCCGGCCTGCGCCGCCCTCGACACCGACGCGGCCGAGGAGATGCGCGGCCACGTGGACGCCGTACACATAGCGGTGGGCCTCCTGACGGAGAGCCTGACCGGGGCGCCGGCGGACAGCGACGGGGCCACGGCCGGTGCGGAGGGCCTCCAGGGGCGCTGGCGGGACGTGTTGCGCGTACTGGCGTCACGGGACAACGCGCCCGGGGTCATCCGGGGGCGGGCCGTGCGGCTGTTGCTGGACGACGGGGCGCTGCCGGCCGAGGAGGCGGCCCGGCTGATGGGGCTCGCCCTGTCACCGGGCACCGCGCCCCCCGCTGCCGCCGCCTGGGTCGAGGGGTTCGCCGGCGGTGGGGCCGGGCTGCTGCTGGTGCACGACGAGCGGCTGCTCGGCCTGCTCGACACCTGGCTGACCGGGGTGCCGGCGGAGGCCTTCACGGACGTGCTGCCCCTGCTACGGCGCACCTTCGCGGCGTACGAGCCGGGGGTGCGCCGCAGCCTCGGCGAACTGGTCCGGCGCGGCCCCGGGGACCGGCCGGCCGGAGCCACCGCCCGGCAGCCCGCCGTCCCCGGCTTCGCCGCCGAACCGGACACCGGGCGCGCCGACGCCGTGCTCCCGGTCCTGCGGCTGCTGCTCGGCCTCGACGGGGACCACGACACCACACCGGGCGCGAACGCGGCGCGCACGCCGGTGCCCGAGGCGCTGCACGCGCCGTCGCACGGCACCCGGCACAGCACGGCGGACGCCCTGGCGGACAGCACGGCGAGCGCCGCGACGCGCGCCCCGCGACGCGGTGCCCCGCAGTCCGCCCGGGCGGCGACACACGCCCCGGCACACCACGCCACACGCGGAGCCGTACACACGGCGGCACCCGATTCCCCGCACGACGACCGCCTCATGGGGGTGGGCACATGACCGACACGACGGATACGACGGCCGCGACGAGGGCCGCGACGGCGGCCGAGCCGGTGGACCCGGCGCGGGAGCGGCTGCGGCGCTGGCGGCTGGTGCTCGGCGGGGGCCAGGCGGACGGCACCGGGTGTGCGCTGTCCGGCCCGGACTCGGCGATGGACGGCACGCTGGCCGCGCTCTACGGCCGGGGCGACGCACCGCAGGCGGGCCGGGACCGGTCGGCGGGGCTCGGTGCCTCCGCGCCGTCCGTGGCGCGCTGGCTCGGGGACATCCGGCGCTACTTCCCGTCCTCCGTCGTCCAGGTCATGCAGCGCGACGCGATCGACCGGCTCGGCCTCGCCTCCCTGCTGCTGGAGCCGGAGATGCTGGAGGCGGTGGAGGCCGACGTGCACCTGGTCGGCACCCTGCTCTCGCTGCACAAGGCGATGCCGGAGACCACCCGGGAGACGGCCCGCGCGGTGGTGCGCAAGGTGGTCGAGGACCTGGAGAAGCGGCTCGCCACCCGCACCCGGGCCACCCTCACCGGCGCCCTGGACCGCAGCGCCCGCGTCAGCCGCCCGCGCCACCACGACATCGACTGGAACCGCACCGTCGCGGCCAACCTCAAGCACTACCTGCCGGAGTACCGCACGGTCGTACCGGAACGGCTCGTCGGCTACGGCCGGGCCGCGCGGTCGGTGAAGAAGGAGGTCGTGCTCTGCATCGACCAGTCCGGGTCGATGGCGTCGTCGGTGGTGTACGCGTCCGTGTTCGGCGCGGTCCTCGCCTCGATGCGGTCGATCAGCACCCGGCTGGTCGTCTTCGACACGGCGGTCGCCGACCTCACCGACCAGCTGGACGACCCCGTCGACGTGCTGTTCGGCACGCAGCTCGGCGGCGGTACGGACATCAACCGGGCGCTCGCCTACTGCCAGGCGCAGATCACCCGGCCGGCCGAGACCGTGGTCGTGCTGATCAGCGACCTCTACGAGGGCGGTATCCACAACGAGATGCTCAAGCGGGTCGCGGCGATGAAGGCGTCCGGGGTGCAGTTCGTGGCCCTGCTCGCCCTGTCGGACGAGGGGGCGCCCGCGTACGACCGGGACCACGCGGCGGCGCTCGCCGCACTCGGCGCACCCGCCTTCGCCTGCACGCCCGACCTCTTCCCCGAGGTGATGGCCGCCGCCCTGGAGAAACGGCCCCTGCCCATACCCGACACCGCGTGAGTGGAACCGGCCGCCGGCGGGCACCCGGTGGGCAGCCGGGCCGAGTGTCCGGAGCAGCTCCACGGGGTGGCCGGCCTCCGGGTGGCCGAAGCCGTCGGCCCGTCCGGGCGGCGCCCCGCGGACGGGACGGGTGGTCCCCATTGGGGTGGGGATCAAACGCCCCGGCCCCGGTCGCCCGGGGCCGCCAGGGGGGTCTCACCGGGTCCACCCCAGCCCGGTGAGGCCTCGCACATCGCCCGTACCGGAGCGATGCGGCGGCACCCCGTGCCAGGGAACCCGGCATCATGTGACAGGTATCACCGCTCACGTGTGACCCTCGATTTAGGGAGCCCCCGCAAGCGGCGATAACCTGCGAGACGGACATGCCGCGCGCTCGGACACCGTGTGCGCCTCCCTTGTGACAAGCGGACGTCACGTTGCCCTTCGCGGCACGCCCACGCATCCAACGAACCGCGAGATCACTGATAGGGACGGAAGCGCGTGGACCTGTTCGAGTACCAGGCGAGGGACCTCTTCGCCAAGCACGATGTACCGGTGCTGGCCGGTGAAGTCATCGACACGCCTGAGGCGGCGCGCGAGATCACCGAGCGTCTGGGCGGCAAGTCCGTCGTCAAGGCGCAGGTGAAGGTCGGTGGTCGCGGCAAGGCCGGTGGCGTCAAGCTGGCCGCCACTGCGGACGAGGCCGTCGCCCGCGCGACGGACATCCTCGGCATGGACATCAAGGGCCACACGGTCCACAAGGTCATGATCGCCGAGACCGCTCCGGAGATCGTCGAGGAGTACTACGTCTCCTTCCTCCTCGACCGTGCGAACCGCACCTTCCTCTCCATCGCCTCCGTCGAGGGCGGCATGGAGATCGAGGAGGTGGCGGCCACCCGTCCGGAGGCCGTCGCCAAGACCGCGATCGACCCGATCGACGGTGTGGACGAGGCCAAGGCCCGCGAGATCGTGGAGGCCGCCAAGTTCCCGGCCGAGGTCGCGGACAAGATCGTCAACGTCCTGGTCAAGCTGTGGGACACCTTCATCAAGTCGGACGCCCTCCTGGTCGAGGTCAACCCGCTCGCGAAGGTCGCCTCCGGCGAGGTCATCGCCCTCGACGGCAAGGTTTCGCTGGACGACAACGCCGAGTTCCGCCACCCCGAGTACGAGGAGCTCCACGACAAGGCCGCCGCCAACCCGCTCGAAGCGGCCGCCAAGGAGAAGGGCCTCAACTACGTCAAGCTCGACGGTGAGGTCGGCATCATCGGCAACGGCGCCGGTCTCGTCATGAGCACCCTGGACGTCGTCGCGTACGCCGGTGAGAACCACGGCGGCGTGAAGCCCGCCAACTTCCTGGACATCGGTGGTGGCGCCTCCGCCCAGGTGATGGCGAACGGCCTGGAGATCATCCTGGGCGACCCGGACGTCAAGTCCGTCTTCGTGAACGTCTTCGGTGGCATCACCGCCTGTGACGAGGTCGCCAACGGCATCGTGCAGGCCCTGAAGCTCCTGGAGGACCGCGGCGAAAAGGTCGAGAAGCCGCTCGTCGTCCGCCTCGACGGCAACAACGCCGAGCTGGGCCGGAGGATCCTCACGGACGCCGACCACCCGCTGGTGCAGCGCGTCGACACCATGGACGGCGCGGCCGACAAGGCCGCCGAGCTGGCCGCCGCCAAGTAAGCACGAGGACGAGGACTCAAACCACCATGGCTATCTGGCTCAACAAGGACAGCAAGGTCATCGTCCAGGGCATGACCGGCGCCACCGGCATGAAGCACACCAAGCTCATGCTCGGTGACGGCACGAACGTCGTGGGCGGCGTGAACCCGCGCAAGGCGGGTCAGACCGTGGACTTCGACGGTACCGAGGTACCCGTCTTCGGCACCGTCAAGGAGGCCGTCGAGAAGACCGGCGCCAACGTCTCCGTCATCTTCGTGCCGGAGAAGTTCACCAAGGACGCGGTCGTCGAGGCCATCGACGCCGAGATCCCGCTGGCCGTCGTGATCACCGAGGGCATCGCCGTGCACGACACGGCCGCCTTCTGGTCGTACGCCGGCAAGAAGGGCAACAAGACCCGGATCATCGGCCCGAACTGCCCCGGCATCATCACCCCGGGCCAGTCGAACGTCGGCATCATCCCGGGCGACATCACCAAGCCGGGCCGCATCGGCCTGGTGTCGAAGTCCGGCACGCTGACGTACCAGATGATGTACGAGCTGCGGGACATCGGCTTCTCCACCGCCGTCGGCATCGGTGGCGACCCGATCATCGGCACCACGCACATCGACGCCCTGGCCGCGTTCCAGGACGACCCCGACACCGACCTGATCGTGATGATCGGTGAGATCGGCGGCGACGCCGAGGAGCGCGCGGCCGCGTTCATCAAGGAGAACGTGACCAAGCCGGTCGTCGGTTACGTCGCGGGCTTCACCGCGCCCGAGGGCAAGACCATGGGCCACGCCGGCGCCATCGTCTCCGGTTCCTCCGGCACCGCCCAGGCCAAGAAGGAGGCCCTGGAGGCCGCGGGCGTCAAGGTCGGCAAGACCCCGACCGAGACGGCCAAGCTCGCTCGCGAGATCCTGAGCGCCTGAGCCTCGCAGCACCTGTCGGTAGGCCCGTTCCCCGCGCCGGGGGCGGGCCTACCGCCGTTCCCGCCCACCTGCCCCGGCCGGCCCGGGCGCCCCTGCGGCCCGGGCCGGCCGGGCCCTCACCGCGGTTCCGGGAACACCCGCTCCGGGCCGGTCGTCTCCCGGTGCAGCTTGGCCTTCAGGGCCTGCTCCTTGCGGGAGAGCGGGCCCGCGGCGGCCGGCGGCGGAACCCCCTGCACCGCCTGGGCCGGAGCCACCGGGGCCTCGTAGCGCCTCGGTGCCGTCCGCAGCGTGAGCGTCGTCGCGCCGATGATCGTGACCGTGAAGGCGATGGCCGCCCGGGTCCAGAAGACGTTGCGGCGTTCGCACCCGGTGCGCACCACCGTCGGCCGCGCCGCCCGCAGGTGCTCCGTCGAGGCCAGTTCGAGCAGCCGGCGGTGCAGCTCGGCGGGGTCGGCCAGCTCCGGCAGCCGCGCGGCCACCGCCTCCCGCGCATGGGTGAGCCGGTTCGCGGCGGCGGGTGTGCTCGACTCGGTCTCCGCGGCCGTCTCCGGCAGGTCGAGGCCCACACCGTCGTACAGGACGAGGGTGCGCCGGTACGCCGCCGGCAGTTCGAGGAGCGTGTGCAGCAGCTCCCGGTCGGCCGGGTCGGCGGGCGGGGGTTCGGGGGACCGGTAGCGGGGGCGGAAGCGGTGCCAGGGGGAGAGCGCGCAGTCGTACGCCACCGCCCGCACCCAGCCGGCCGGATCCCGGTCCTGGGCCACCTCCGGCCAGCGCTGCCAGGCCAGCTGGAAGGCCCGCTCCACGGACTCGCGGGCCAGCTCCCGGCGCCCGGTCAGCAGATAGGTCTGGCGTACGAGGGCGGGTGCGCAGAAGGCGTACAGCGCGTCGAAGGCCTGAGCGGGCGTCAGTGGGCTCGTCCTGCCCGCCGTCAGATTCGCCTGTCGGGACCGTTCCTGAGGGGCCGTCGGCTCGGGGCTCTGTGTCTTCACCATGCACCCTTCCGTACGAAAAAGAACATAAACGTATATTGAGCGACACTTCGGAAGTTCGCCTGTTGCGACGGGAAAGCGCGTGTCGTTGGGAGCATGGCGTGCGTGATCCAGACGACCGCTCGCCGCCCGCCGCTGACGCTCCTGCTCTCCCGCATGCGCGACCGTTCGCCCGGCCTCGCCGCGAGCCTGCTCGGCGGTGCGGTCGCGGCCGGACTGGGCCTGGGTTCGTTCGCCGTGCTCGTCATGGTGCTCTGGGTCAGCTCGCCGTACCCCGACAGCGGACCGGGCGGCGCCCTGCACATCGCCGCCGCCCTGTGGCTGCTCGCGCACGGCGTCGAACTCGTCCGCACCGACACGCTCTCCGGCGCGCCCATGCCCGTCGGCCTCACCCCGCTGCTGCTGCTCGCCCTGCCGCTGTGGCTGGTCCACCGGGCGGCGCGGGACGCCACGGACGCCTCCGCCGAACCGGACGGTCCGCCGCCGGTGGGGGCGCGCACCGCGTGGACCGGCGTGGTCCTCGGCTATCTGGTTGTCGGCGCCGCCGCGACGCTGTACTGCTCCGGCGGCGAACTGCACCCGCGATGGGTCTCGGTGACGGTGTGTCTGCCGCTGGTCGCGGCGAGCGCGGCCGGCACCGGGGTGTGGTCGGCGTACGGCCGTCCGCCCGAGCCGGTGCTGCGCGTGCTGGTGGTGGTGCCGGGACCGGTGCGGCGGCTGGTGTTCGGCACGGACGCGGGGGCCCGGCTGGGCACCGCCGTCCGCGCCGCCGGTGCCGCGACGACCGTGCTCTTCGGGGGCGGCGCCCTGCTGGTCGGGGTGTCACTGGTCTGGCACGGCGAGCCGGCGCGGGCCTCCTTCCTGCAGCTGACGGAGGGCTGGACGGGCCGGTTCGCGGTGCTGCTGCTCGGCATCGCGCTGCTCCCCAACGCGGCGGTGTGGGCCGCGTCCTACGCGCTCGGCCCCGGCTTCCTCCTCGGGACCGGGCACCTGGTCCACCCGCTCGCCTCCCACCCGGCCCCGCTGCTGCCGCCGTTCCCGCTGCTGGCCGCGGTGCCCGCTGCGGGCACCGGTACGCCCGAGAACTGGGCGGCGGGCGTGGTGCCGGCGGTGGCCGGGATGACGGCGGGATGGTTCGTGGCCCGGGCGGCCGTGCGGCGGCCGGCGTCCGGTGCACCGGCGCGGGCCCGCTGGTCGGCCGGCCGGACCGCCGGGGTGGTCCTGCTGACCGCCCTGGTCTGCGCCGCGGCCCTCGCCCTGCTCGCCGAGCTGGCGGGCGGCCCCCTGGGGGTGGCCGCACTGGCCCGCCTGGGCCCGCTGTGGTGGCGGACCGGGGGCGCGGCCGGGGCCTGGACGCTGGTGTTCGCGCTGCCGGTGGCGCTGATCGGCCGGGCCTGGCGGCTGCGCCGCCGGCGCCGGCACCGCGGCGGCATTCCGGCACAGGCCACGGAGACGGGAGCGGTGGGCGGGGCGAAGGGCGGCGCCGTCCCGCCGGCGGCGGCGACTGCCGCGCCGGCGCCCGCGACCGGGAAGGCCGCCGAGGCGGGGGACGCGGCGCGCACCGGCGCGGTGGCCGGCGCGGCCCCGGACGCGGTCAGGGCTGCGGACGCGGTCAGGGGCCCGGATGGGGTCAGGGGTCCGGATGTGGTCAGGGCTGAGGACGTGGTCAAGGCTGCGGGCGCGGTCAGGCCGGACGCGGTCAGGGCTCCCGACAGGGTCAGGCCGGATGTGGTCGGGCCGGACCTGGTCGGGCCGGACGCGGTCGGCGCCCCGGGCCCGGTCGAGGCCGACGAGGTGCCGGCCCCGGCCCCCGGCGGCGGCGCACCGGCCGCGACCGGCACCGACGGCGGGAATGGGGCCGGCGAAACCGTGGGCAGGCCCAGGCTCTGGGGCCGGGGCAAGGGGACGGCCAAGGAGGGCACGCCCGCTCAGGCGCCCGGTACGGCTGGTACGGCTGGTGCGGACGAGGAGGAGCCGTACGACGTCCTCCCCGCCGTCGAACCGTTCCCGACCTCCTACCCGAGCCCCCTCCCGGCCTCGTTCACCGAGCCGTTCCCCGCGGGCTGGCACGACGACGTCGCCCGGGCCTCGCGCTGGGCGGCCCTGAAAGAGGCGGCGGGCACCCCCGAGGACGGCGCCGGCACCGCCCTGGGGCCGAACCCGGCGGCCGGGCCGAACCCCGCGACCGGGTCGGACACCGCGACCGGCCCGGATCCCGAGCCCGGGCCGCAGCCGGGTGCCGGCCCGCGCCCCGGCGCCGGCCCGGAAGCCGCCGGGTGAGCGGCGTCAGCTGTCGTCGACGCCCAGGACGCCGCGCAGCTCCCGGGGCAGCAGGGTGTCGCAGGACTGCTTGGCCTGATGGGTCAGGGCGTCGCTCACGCAGGTGTAGTAGTCGCGGTAGACGAGTTGCACGGTGAAGGTGGACGCCACCAGGACCAGGGCCAGGGACGCCGTGACCAGGCCGCTGACGGCCGCCGTCCTCTGGGGCCGGCCGGCCTGGGCCGCCGGAGCCGCCGAACCGGTGGGAGTCGCCGGGGCGTCCGGGGCCGGCCGGCGCGGCTTGGCGCGCAGCGCGCTGCTGCCCCAGTACAGGGCCAGCGCGCCCAGCAGCAGCGCCACGTAGGGCCAGCTGAACAGGGCGAAGAAGACCGCCCACATGCCGGAGAGCAGGGCGTACCGCGCACGGCGCTGGGCCGGGTCCGTCGGGTCCCAGCGCATGCCGGAGCCGGCCGGTCCGCCGGGTCCCTGCGGGCCACCGCCCGGCCGCTCACCGAAGCCGTCGGGGGAGCGGCCGGGCTGCCGGTCACTCCACTGACTGCCGCGGTGAGGGCCACCGGCCGGTCCCTGACCGCCACCGGGGCCGTGCCCGCCACCAGGACCCTGACCGTGCCCCTGACCGGGCCCGTATCCCGGCCCCTGGCCGTGTCCGGGGCCGTATCCCGGCCCCTGGCCGTGTCCGGGCCCGTATCCCGGACCTTGTCCCTGTCCCTGACCCTGTCCGGCGCCGGGCGCGCCCCCAGGGTGGCGCGGCTGCCACGGCCGGTCCGGAGTCCCTTCCGGCGGCGGTGCGAACGGATTGTCGTCCTGCTGCTGCCGCCCGCCATCGTGGCCGGAGCCACCCTGCCCGGAGCCGCCCCGACCCGGTCCGCCGCCCCATCCGGAACCGCCTTGGCCCGCACCCTGCCCGGAACCGCCCTGGCCCGAGCCGTCGGGGCCGCCCCCCGGTGTCCGGGTGGGCGGTGACGTCGGGCGCTCCCGCAGCAGCGCGGCGCCACGCTCGCCCCCCTGGGCCGGGCGCGGCGGGAACGTGAGGAGTCGCAGGCTGCGATCGGGCATCAAAAGAGCGTCTTCCCCTAGGTGACTACGGCGGTCCGTCATGAGCTTCCACCCCCTGAACGCACCGCACGACGACCGCGTTCCCGAGGCTGCTCCTTCGTGGCTCCGTGCGAACGCTACCGTCCGGCCGGCCACCCGTCCCCGGGGCCCCTTCCCGAGTGCCGGTATCGTTGCTGGCGGTCGGCCGCTTCGTAGACTTCCCCGTATACGGGGGCGCGAAGCATTCGTACGACTGTACAAACAGCCCGGCCGGTCGACGGCCGGACAGATCGTTTCCCGAGAAAGGGCCCCACCGTGGCCGCCACCACCCCTGGCCCAGCGGTCAAGCGCCTCGTCGTGCTGGTCTCCGGGTCCGGTACCAACCTGCAGGCGCTCCTGGACGAGATCGAGCGCACCGGAGCCGAGTCGTACGGTGCGCGGATCGTCGCCGTCGGGGCCGACCGCGCCGGCGTCGAGGGGCTGGCCCGCGCCGAGCGCGCCGGGATCCCCACCTTCGTCTGCAAGGTCAAGGACCACGGCTCCCGCGAGGAGTGGGACGCGGCGCTCGCCGGGGCCGTCGCCGCCCACGAACCCGACCTCGTCGTCTCCGCCGGCTTCATGAAGATCGTCGGCAAGGAGTTCCTGGCCCGCTTCGGCGGACGGTTCGTCAACACCCACCCGGCCCTGCTGCCCAGTTTTCCGGGGGCCCACGGGGTCCGTGACGCACTCGCGTACGGCGCCAGGGTCACCGGCTGCACCGTCCACTTCGTCGACGACGGCGTCGACACCGGGCCGATCATCGCCCAGGGCGTGGTCGAGGTCCGGGACGAGGACGACGAGAGCGCGCTGCACGAGCGCATCAAGGAAGTCGAGCGAAGGCTGCTCGTCGAGGTCGTGGGGCGGCTCGCCCGCAACGGCTATCGCATTGAGGGACGAAAGGTAGTTATCCAGTGACCGCCGAGAGCAACAAGCGGCCCCTTCGCCGGGCGCTCGTCAGCGTCTACGACAAGACCGGCCTGGAGGAGCTGGCCCGCGGGCTGCACGAGGCAGGCGTCGAGCTGGTCTCCACCGGCTCCACGGCCGGCCGGATCGCCGCCGCCGGCGTCCCCGTCACCAAGGTCGAGGAACTGACCGGCTTCCCCGAGTGCCTGGACGGCCGGGTCAAGACCCTGCACCCGCGCGTGCACGCCGGCATCCTCGCCGACCTGCGCCTGGACAGCCACCGTGAGCAGCTCGCCGAACTGGGCGTGGAGCCGTTCGACCTCGTCGTCGTCAACCTCTACCCGTTCCGCGAGACCGTCGCCTCGGGCGCCTCGGCGGACGAGTGCGTCGAGCAGATCGACATCGGTGGCCCCTCGATGGTCCGCGCCGCAGCCAAGAACCACCCGTCCGTCGCCGTGGTCACCAGTCCGGAGCGGTACGCCGACGTGCTCGCCGCGGTCAAGGACGGCGGCTTCGACCTCGCCGCCCGCAAGCGCCTGGCCGCGGAGGCCTTCCGGCACACGGCGGAGTACGACATCGCCGTCTCCTCCTGGTTCGCCTCCTCCTACGCCCCCGCGGACGACTCGCAGTTCCCCGACTTCGTCGCCTCCTCGCTGCAGCGCGCGCACACCCTGCGCTACGGCGAGAACCCGCACCAGCCCGCCGCCCTCTACACCTCCGGCGAGGGCGGGCTCGCGGCGGCCGAGCAGCTGCACGGCAAGGAGATGTCGTACAACAACTACACGGACACGGACGCCGCCCGCCGTGCCGCGTACGACCACGCCGAGCCCTGCGTCGCGATCATCAAGCACGCCAACCCCTGCGGCATCGCGGTCGGCGCGGACGTCGCCGAGGCGCACCGCAAGGCGCACGCCTGCGACCCGGTCTCCGCGTACGGCGGTGTGATCGCCGTGAACCGGCCGGTCAGCAAGGAGATGGCCGAGCAGGTCGCCGACATCTTCACCGAGGTCATCGTGGCCCCGGACTACGAGGAGGGCGCGCTGGAGGCCCTCACCAAGAAGAAGAACATCCGCGTGCTGCGCTGCCCGGAGGGCCCGTCCCACCCGGTCGAGGTCAAGCCGATCGACGGCGGCGCGCTGCTCCAGGTCGCCGACCGGCTCCAGGCCGACGGCGACGACCCGGCCAACTGGACGCTGGCCTCCGGCGAGGCGCTGTCCTCCGAGGAGCTCCAGCAGCTCGCCTTCGCGTGGAAGGCGTGCCGCGCGGTGAAGTCCAACGCGATCCTGCTGGCCAAGGACGGCGCCTCGGTCGGCGTCGGCATGGGCCAGGTCAACCGCGTCGACTCCTGCAAGCTGGCCGTCGAGCGGGCCGGCGAGGAGCGGGCCCGGGGTTCGTTCGCGGCCTCGGACGCGTTCTTCCCGTTCCCCGACGGCCCGGAGATCCTCATCGGCGCCGGCGTCCGGGCGATCGTCCAGCCCGGCGGCTCCATCCGCGACGAGCAGGTCGTGGAGGCGGCGAAGAAGGCCGGCGTGACGATGTACTTCACCGGCACGCGCCACTTCTTCCACTGATCGCGCAGCGCGCCCCCGGCGCATGCGTGTGGTCCCGCCCGTCGGCCGACGGGCGGGACCACGCCTTTGTGACGGCGGTTCACCCCCGGTCCGCCCGAGAGGGGAGTTTTTCCCACCGACTCCGCCCGCCCCCCGCCCGCACAATGAGGGCCTGAGCCGGAACACCGACCAGGGGGGTACGGAACATATGGACGACCGGGCGAGGCAGCAACTCGGGGGGTTCCGGCCGCCGGAACCGGTCAGCGGGTTCTCGGTGTCCGCCGGACTGACGGCTCTGCGCCGGGCGGCGACGCTGTACCGGATGTCGCTGGCGGCCTTCGGCCGGTCGCTCGCCGTGGGCGGCGCGGTCGGCCTGGCGGGCCCGGGCCTCGGCCTGGTGCCGCGGGCCGTGCGAGGGGTGCGCGGGCTGGCCGCACGGCAGCGGGAACTCGCCCGGCGCTGGTCGGGCGTGGAGATCCCCGGCCCGCCCGGACCGCTGCCGCCCGCGCCCGCGGGTCACTCGGGCGCCGTCGCCCGTTACCGCTGGATCATGGGCGACCCGCAGACCCGGCGGGAGTACCTGTGGGTGCTCCTGGACCCGGTCGCGGGCGGACTGCTGGCCTTCCTGCCGTTCGCGCTGATCCTGAACGGTCTGTGGGGCGTCTTCCTCGCCTTCTTCGGGGTGCCGCTGTCCGCCGAGTGGGACGGCCTGTGGTACGGCTTCATCCCCGTCGAGGGCCGGGCCACCGCGGTGCTCGCCGGAGTCCTGGGCCTGCTCCAGCTGCCGCTCGCCCTGTGGGCCGCCCCGCGCGTCGTACGCCGGCACGCGAGGTACACCAGGGCGATGCTCGCGCCGGGCGAGAGCGAGCTGATGGCCGGGCGGATCCGGCACCTGGCCGCCACCCGCTCCGCCGCGGTGGACACGCAGATGGCGGAGATCCGCCGGATCGAACGTGATCTGCACGACGGCGCCCAGGCCCGGCTGGTGGCCATGGGCATGACCCTGGACGCGGCCGAGCGCCTGCTGGAGACCGACCCGCAGGCCGTGCGCGGCCTGCTGGCCGAGGCCCGGCAGTCGTCCTCGGCGGCGCTGGAGGAGCTGCGCGACCTGGTCCGCGGCATCCACCCGCCCGTCCTCGCCGACCGCGGACTGGCCGACGCCGTACGGGCGTTGGCCCTCGTCAGCCCGGTCGCCACCGAGGTGCGGGCCGAGTTGGCGGGCCGGCCCGAGATGCCGGTCGAGTCCGCCGCCTACTTCGCCGTGTCGGAGATCCTCACCAACGTGGCCAAGCACGCGGGGGCCGGCCGGGCCTGGATCGACCTTCGTTACGATCACGGGACGCTCCGCATCAGCGTGACCGACGACGGTGACGGCGGCGCCGACGCCTCCCGCGGCACCGGCCTGCGGGGCATCGAGCGGCGGCTCGCCACCTTCGACGGCGTACTGGCGGTGAGCAGTCCGGTGGGCGGACCGACGATGGTGACGATGGAGATCCCGTGCGTGTTGTCCTCGCCGAAGACCACTTCCTGCTGAGGGACGGGCTGATCCGGTTGCTCGCGGCCTACGGCCACGACGTGGTGGCCGCCGTCGACAACGGGGCCGACCTGCTGCGGGCGCTGGGCCGGGAACGGCCGGACGTCGCGGTCGTCGACGTACGGCTGCCGCCGGACTTCACCGACGAGGGCCTGCGGGCCGTCCTGGCCGCCCGCGAGGAGAACCCGGAGCTGCCGGTGCTGCTGCTCTCCCAGTACGTCGAGCCGCTGTACGCCCGCGAACTGCTCGCCGGCGGCGGGCGTGCCGTCGGCTACCTGCTCAAGGACCGGGTCACCGACGGGGCCGGGTTCCTCGACGCCATCGCGCGGGTGGCCGCGGGCGGCACCGCCCTCGACCCCGAGGTCGTCTCCCGGCTGCTGGCCCGCAAGGAGCGCGACGCGTCCGTCGGCAGCCTCTCCGCACGGGAGCGCGAGGTCCTCGAACTCGTCGCCCAGGGCCGCTCCAACGCGGGCATCGCGCAGGCCCTGTTCGTCACCGAGAAGGCCGTCGCCAAGCACATCGGCAACATCTTCACCAAGCTGGACCTGCACCCGACCGACACCGACAACCGCCGCGTCCTGGCCGTCCTGGCGTACCTGGGCCGGTGAGGGCCATCAGGCCCGGAGGAACGGCCCCGGGAACACACCGGGCCGCACCCCGTCCGGGCGGACGGGACGCGGCCCCGGGTGTTCGGGTGCCGGGCGGCTCAGTACCGCGGGCGGTTGAACCAGGCCGAGGCCGAGCTGGTGACCATCGACGCGAGGATGATGCCGGCCATCGCGAGCGAGATCAGCCCGCCGAAGGTGGCGGAACCGTTCTGACCGCTCGCGATGTTGGTGATGCCACCGAGGATCATCAGCGCGGCGTAGACGATCGTGGTGATGCGGATGCCGCTGCCGCCGTTCTTGAACTTCACACCCAGGAAGATCGACAGCGCGCCCAGCGCCACCAGCAGCCCCGCGATGAGGAACCCGAGACCGGCCAGGCCGTCGGTGCTGTCACCGGAACCGACCCCATTGGACACGTCCTGGGCCGCACCGATGAAGGCACCCGCGAGCAGACCGAACAGGATCTGGAAGCCGGCCAGGACGAACAGCAGCACCCGCGCGGTCTTCATCAGGCCGGGCATCTCCATCGGGACGCCGTAGCCGGGCTGCCCCAGCGGCGGCGCGGCCGGGTAGCCGTAGCCGGGCTGGCCCTGCGGCGGGGCGGCGGGGTAGCCGTAACCGGGCTGGCCCTGCGGCGGCTGCGGCGGGTAGCCGGGCTGCTGGCCCTGCGGGGGACCGTAGGGGTTGTTGGGGTCGCCAAAGCTCATGGCGGTCTTCCTCCGTTGCTCAAGTGCGGGGACGACGCGCGGCACGGTTCGGAGGAGAGTTCTACAGATGCGGTCCGTCCCCCCGGCACTGCCCGCGGCACTGTGTGCTCATCGTTCTTTAGCGGGCTCTTACTTGTCCAGCCGGATACGCCAGGTGTTGTGCAAGTGCAACATCACTGATCATGCTGTGACACCCGGATTGGAACCGGGGCCGGGTCATCCGCGAGGATGGGACCATGACCGCCCAGATTCTCGATGGCAAGGCCACCGCAGCAGCGATCAAGTCCGACCTGACCGCCCGCGTGGCGGCGCTGAGGGAGCGGGGCGTCACGCCCGGCCTCGGCACGATCCTGGTCGGGGAGGACCCCGGCAGCCAGAAGTACGTCGCCGGCAAGCACCGCGACTGCGCCCAGGTGGGCATCGCCTCCATCCAGCGCGAGCTGCCGGCGACGGCCACCCAGGAGGAGATCGAGGCGGTCGTCCGCGAGCTGAACGAGGACCCCGCCTGCACCGGCTACATCGTCCAGCTGCCGCTGCCCAAGGGCATCGACGAGAACCGCATCCTGGAACTCATGGACCCGGCCAAGGACGCCGACGGCCTGCACCCGATGAACCTCGGGCGCCTGGTGCTCAACGAGCCGGCCCCGCTGCCCTGCACCCCCAACGGCATCATCAGCCTGCTGCGCGCCCACGGCGTGGAGATCAAGGGCGCCGAGGTCGTGGTCGTCGGCCGCGGTGTCACCATCGGCCGCCCGATGCCGCTGCTGCTCACCCGGCGCAGCGAGAACGCCACCGTCACCCAGTGCCACACCGGCACCCGTGACCTCTCCGCCCACCTGAAGCGGGCCGACATCATCATCGCCGCGGCCGGCTTCCCGCACCTGATCCGCGCCGAGGACGTCAAGCCGGGCGCGGCCGTCCTGGACGTCGGTGTCTCCCGCAACGCCGAGGGCAGGATCGTCGGCGACGTCCACCCGGACGTGACCGGGGTGGCCGGCTGGATCTCCCCGAACCCGGGCGGCGTCGGCCCGATGACCCGGGCGCAGCTGCTGGTCAACGTGGTCGAGGCGGCGGAGCGCAGTGCCGGCTGAGGACGCCCGCGGGTCCGCGGAACCGACCGTGCGCGACGCGATCAGCGCCCCCGACGCCGAGGGGCGCCCGCGCCGCGTCACCCGCCGCTTCCCGCTGTTCACCAAGGACACCGCACGCCCCGAGGGCGGCGGCCGGGCCGCGGCCGGTGACGCCCCGGCGCCCGCCCGGCAGTGGCCGGTGCTCGTGGTGCTGTCGGCGGTGGCCCTCGGCCTGCTGCTGACGGCGCTCGACATGCTGCGCATCGGCACCCTGCTGATCGGCGCCGCGCTGCTGGCCGGTGCCGTCCTGCGCTGGGCACTGCCGAGCGTCGGCATGCTCGCCGTCCGCTCCCGCTTCACCGACATCGTCACCTACGGCGTACTCGGCCTGGTCATATCGCTGCTGGCGCTGATGATCCAGCCCGACCCGCTGCTGAAGATGCCGTTCCTGAAGGACATACTGCACCTCACGGTCACCAAGTAGCGGTCCGTGTACGGCCGGTGGCCCGCGCCTCCCCCGGGGGCGCGGGCCACCGTCGTACCCCCCTCCCCGACGGTACGGCCGGCCGCGGCGCACCGCCTCCGCCTCCGGGCCGAACCGTCGTACCGCCTCCGGGGACAGCCGGCCGGGCCCTGCAACTTCGGCGGTACCGCACCCGGTTGACTCCGGTGCGCGCCCGTGCGCGTTACCCTGCGGCGGTGCGACTGAGGAGCCCCCGCCCGCTGGTCGTGGACACGCTGATCGCGGTGGCCATGGTCGTGGTGGCCGTCCTGCTCGGGCAGGAGTCCCGGTCGCAGGGATGGCCGGAACTCGACGCCCGCGCCTATGTGCTGGTCGTCCTCGCCCACCTCCCGGTCGCCCTGCGCAGCCGCCACCCCCTCGCCGTCTTCACCGTCATCGAGGCCGCCGCGGTCGGCTTCGTCACCCTCGGCTACTGGCCGGTGGTGTGCACCTTCGGCGCCATGCTCGCCCTCTACACCGTGGCCTCCGTCCGCCGGGTGCGCATCGCCCTGGCCTGCGCCGGCTGCATGACGGCGGTCTGGGTGTACGCCGGTGTGGTCAGCCACAGCCCGTCCATGGCCTCCGTGCTCGGCCAGGCCCTGCTGTACTGCTCGGTGCTCGTCTGGTTCGGGCACCTGGCCCGCCGTACCGCCGAACTCACCCGGCAGCTGGGGGCCAAGCAGGCGGAGCGGGCCCGGCGCGCGGTCGCCGAGGAACGCGGCCGGATCGCCCGGGAACTGCACGACGTCGTCGCCCACCACATGTCGGTGATCTCCGTGCAGGCCGGACTCGCCCGGTTCGTCTTCGACTCCGACCCCGGCAAGGCGCGCGGAGCGCTCGGCACGATAGCGGACACCAGCGGCGAGGCCCTGGAGGAGCTGCGGCGCATGCTCCAGGTGCTGCGCGAGGAGGACCCCGAAGCGCCCGCGCGGGCCCCCATGCCCACCCTGGCCCGGCTCGGTGAACTCGTGGACCGGGTCCGGGCCGGCGGCCTGCCCGTGGACCTCGCCGTGCAGGGCACCGCCCGCCCGCTGCCGCCCGGCGTCGAACTGTGCGCCTACCGCGTCGTCCAGGAGGCCCTCACCAACGCCCTCAAGCACGCCGGGCCCGCACACGCGCGCGTGGAACTCCGCTACGCCCCCCATGAGCTGACCGTCCGTGTCACCGACGACGGCGAGGGGGCGGATCCGGCCAGAGTGCCGGTGGGCAGTGGCCATGGCTTGATTGGGATGCGGGAGCGGGCCAAGCTCTACGGGGGGACGATCTCGGTCGGCCCCCGCTCCGAGGGCGGCTACGAGGTCCGGCTGACCCTGCCGACGTCGGCCGCCGAACGCGGCCGCGGGGGCACGCCGGAGACGGAGCGGTAAGGCAGGCGCACGGCGGGGGGACGACCGTACGGGATGACCAGAGTGCTCGTCGTGGACGACCAGTTCCTCATCCGCGCCGGACTCGTCGGCCTGCTGGACGCCGCGCCCGGCTTCGAGGTGGTGGGTGAGGCGGGGGACGGCGAGGAGGCCGTACGGCTCGCCGCCGAGACCCGCCCCGACGTCATCCTCATGGACATCCGCATGCCCGGCGTCAACGGCATCGAGGCCACCGAGCGGATCCTCGCCCAGGCCGCCGACCGCCCGCCCCGGGTCCTGGTGCTGACCACCTTCGACCTGGACGAGTACGTGTACGGGGCGCTGCGCGCCGGCGCCTCCGGGTTCCTGCTGAAGGACTCCGGGCCCGAGCGGCTGCTCGCGGCGGTCACCGCGGTCGACGGCGGCGACGCGCTGTTCGCGCCCAGTGTCACCCGGCGCCTGGTGGAGGCCTTCGCCCGGCAGCAGGAGCCCGCCGGCACCGCACCGCCGCCCGACCTCGGCGTGCTCACCTCCCGGGAGGTGGAGGTCCTCAAGCTCACCGCCCGCGGCCTGTCCAACCTGGAGATCGCCGACCGCCTCTACATCAGCGAGGCCACCGTCAAGACCCACCTCAACCGCACCATGACCAAGCTCGACCTGGGCAGCCGGGCGCAGGCGGTGGTGCTGGCGTACGAGACGGGACTGGTGACCCCGGGCGGCTGACCACCGGCTCCGGTGCGCCGCCCCTCGCGGAACTGGGATCCTTGGTCTGCGCGGAACGCGCGGCAAGGAACACGGGGGAAGAGGGGAAGAGGGGAGAGGCGATGCCTCGCTGGAACGCGCTGCCGGAGGATCTGGAACCGCAGATCGAGGAATTCACCGGCCGGTTGCGGCGGTTGGTGGACGACAGCGGCCTGAGCATCGCGGCACTGGCCGACCGCACGGGCTACGGCAAGACGTCCTGGGAACGCTATCTGGGCGGCCGGCTCCTCGCGCCCAAGGGCGCGGTCATCGCCCTCGCCGAGGCCACCGGCACCGACCCCGGCCACCTGACCACCCTGTGGGAGGTGGCCGAACGCGCCTGGACCCGGGCGGAGCTGCGCCACGACCGCACGCTCACCGCGGCCCGCATCACGGCGGCCCGCGCGGCACTGGGAGACCTGGTGACGACACCGGAGCCCGCCGGCGGCACGGAAACGGACCCGGCCGGTGACACGTCCGTGGACGCGGCCGGCGGGCCCGCCGGGGAACCGGTCGGTGATGCGGTTGCGGGGCGTGCGGGCGGCGCGGCCGAGCGGGCGGGCGGCGGCTCACCGGGTGGTGCGTCCGCGGAGGCGGGCGGCGGTACGTCCCTCACGTTGGCCAAGGGTGGTGGCGGAGGTGCCGCCGCTGCCCCGCCGGCGATCCCCGCCCAGCCGGCGGACTCCGACGCCGGCATCCAGGACAGCGTGCCGCCCGGCTGGGCAGCCGCCCGCCCGGCCACGGCGTCCGGCGGGGGCACCGGCTCCCGTACCGGCGCCGACGGCGCCGGCGCGCCCCCCACGAACTCCTGGGGGCTGGCCGGTTACCGGGGCCCCTCGCAGGCGACCGCCCGTCCCGGTACCCGGCCGCCCACCGGCCCGGCCGAGCCCGCCCGTCCCGGTACCCGGCCGCCCACCGGCCCGGCCGAGCCCGCCTGCGCCGACGCCAGGACCCCGGCGGGCACCCCCGCCGGCACCGTCCGGGCACCCGGCGCCACCACCCCGGCCCCGGGCACGCCCGCCCCCGGCGCCACCGGACCCCGGGAGGCGCCCGCCGCGTCCGCCGCAGCCCGCCGGGCCGCGCGGCGCCAGCAGGTCGCGATGTTCTTCGCGGGGCTGGTCGGCGCGGGTGCGCTCATCGCCGGGGTCTTCTACGTCACCCACGGGGACGGTGCCGGGCGCGGGAGCGCGGGTGCGTCGCCCTCCCCGTCGGCGTCCGCACTGACGAGCCCGCCCCCCGGTGTGAAGTGCGCCGGAGCCGCCTGCACCGGCAAGGACGCGGAGTCCATGGGGTGCAGCGGCGAGCTGGTGTCGACCGCCAAGACCGCCACCGTGGGCACGACCACCCTGGAGGTCCGCTACAGCAAGGCATGCGGCGCGGCCTGGGGCCGGATCACCAGCGGCGCACCGGGGGACACCGTACGGGTGACCGTGGGCAAGGACCGCCGGACGGGCGACATCACGGCCGCCGGGGACACCATCGGATACACCCCGATGATCGCCGTACGGAACCCGGCGCAGGCCAGGGCCTGTGCCACGCTCGCCACGGGACAGACGGGCTGCACGGAGTGACGGGCCGCGCCGTCTGAGACGGAAGGAGGGGGAAATTCCGCTGGGGCGGCATGACAGGCCGCATCCTGGGCACGCGATACGTACCCCCACGGGAGTCCGGTACGCCGGCATCCCCCCTCGGCGGCCGTCTCCGTCCCCCCTCTCCCGGACGGGCGGCCGCCGCTCCGTACCCGCTCCCGGCGCCTCCGGCACGGCGATACGTCCTGCTGATCCCCTTGTGGGGTGAGCCACAGGGCCCCGGACGTCTCACCTGCCGGATGCGCGATAGCCTGACCGCTGGATCTCTCTTGATGCCAAGAGATCGATCATCCGCCCGGGGCAGGGACGCCCCACCGCCAGCTGTCATACGGAGAACGCCATGACCCGCACTCCCGTGAACGTCACCGTCACCGGCGCGGCCGGCCAGATCGGTTACGCCCTGCTCTTCCGCATCGCCTCCGGCCAGCTGCTCGGCGCGGACGTGCCGGTCAAGCTGCGCCTCCTGGAGATCACCCCGGCCCTGAAGGCCGCCGAGGGCACGGCCATGGAGCTGGACGACTGCGCCTTCCCGCTGCTCCAGGGCATCGAGATCACCGACGACCCGAACGTCGCCTTCGACGGCGCCAACGTAGCCCTCCTGGTCGGCGCCCGCCCGCGCACCAAGGGCATGGAGCGCGGTGACCTGCTGGAGGCCAACGGCGGCATCTTCAAGCCGCAGGGCAAGGCCATCAACGACCACGCCGCGGACGACATCAAGGTCCTCGTCGTCGGCAACCCGGCCAACACCAACGCGCTCATCGCGCAGGCGGCCGCGCCGGACGTCCCGGCCGAGCGTTTCACCGCGATGACCCGCCTGGACCACAACCGCGCGCTGACCCAGCTCGCGAAGAAGACCGGCTCCACGGTCGCCGACATCAAGCGCCTGACCATCTGGGGCAACCACTCCGCCACCCAGTACCCGGACATCTTCCACGCCACCGTCGCCGGCAAGAACGCCGCCGAGGTCGTGAACGACGAGAAGTGGCTGGCCGAGGACTTCATCCCGACCGTCGCCAAGCGCGGTGCGGCGATCATCGAGGCCCGTGGCGCGTCCTCCGCCGCCTCCGCCGCGAACGCCGCCATCGACCACGTGCACACCTGGGTCAACGGCACCGCCGAGGGCGACTGGACCTCCATGGGCATCCCCTCGGACGGCTCCTACGGCGTCCCGGAGGGCCTGATCTCCTCCTTCCCGGTCACCTGCAAGGACGGCAAGTACGAGATCGTCCAGGGCCTGGACATCAACGAGTTCTCCCGCGCCCGCATCGACGCCTCCGTCCAGGAGCTGGCGGAGGAGCGCGAGGCGGTCCGCGGTCTCGGCCTCATCTGATCCGACGTCTCGTCCGATCCGACGTGGTGTCACCCGGCGCCGGTGCGCTATAGTTGATCACGCACCGGCCGCCGGGAAACCGGCACCAGGTGATGCGTTGGTGGTCCAAGGAAAGACGCCCCGCTTCCTGCGGGGAGATGCAGGTGCAAGGCCTGCCCGGCGCTCCACACACGAAGTCCCCTTCCGCAGTCGCGGGAGGGGACTTCGTCGTATCCGGCCCTAGCCTAGACTCCGCCGCCGCACTTCCTGGTCAAACTCGTTGGCATCGCTGCACGTCAGCAGCTCGGCCGGAAGGACTTCCGGAGGTCTGGGCCCCGCATGTCGTGGTACGACTCGCGATGTCGGCCGAACGAGTGCAGTCTGGAATCAAGGGTTGCCTCACGGCGCAGCGCGAGGTGAGGCGCGGACACAGCGGAACGCCGGCGTCATTCCGCCGGAATCGCGGACGCTGTGTGCATAGGGCTGATGTCTTGATTTCCCTGAAGATGAACGTGCCTGCCGATGGCTGCCTGACGGCCGCCGTGACCGCGCAGAGGTAATCAGCGCGGCGACGCTTTCAACAATCGCGGCGGAGCGCCTTACAGCTCTATCTCGCGCAGGATGCGGCGCTCCTTACGGTTCCTTCCGAAAGCGAAGTGAATGCCGAAGCGGCGCACATCGAGCCGGGCCCAAGATCCGAGAGGTTGGGCGATCATGACGAAAAGTCGACGCGGGCTGGTAGCTCGTGGAGCGGCGATTCTAAGTGCCGCACTGATCAGCGGGCTCTTTGGGCTCACGAGCCCTTCTCAGGCGCAAACCGGATCCCAGTTCACCGATGCCGAGCGCAATGCCGTTCTCGCCCGGCACAACCAAGAGCGCCAAGCGGTCGGCGTGCCACCTTTGGTGTGGAGTAACCAACTCGCCGCCGATGCGCAGGCCTGGGCCAATCTCGGAACGGGGCAGCACAGCGATCCCAAACAGGGGCAAAGGCCTGCCGACCAGAACGAAAACCTGTACCAAGCCTGGGGAACCCCCACTCCCCCCCGTGACTCCATAGCCCGTGATGCGGCGGCTTCGTGGGCCAGCGAGAGGCAGTACTACGACGCCGATCCCAACAAGAAGATCGATCTGGCCCATGCGGTCAACGACCAGGATCCGGCGAAAAGAACCAATGTGTACAGGTGGGGCCATTACACGCAGATGGTGTGGTCATCCACCAGGGAGGTCGGCTGTGGGATAAAGCAGGGTGCGCCCAAGCCCAACGGATGGTTCGTGGTGTGCCGGTACCGCCCCGCAGGCAACATCGATGGACAGACGCCCTATCCGCCCGGACAGGCATCGCCCCCTACAAAGCGAATGGCAACGGTGGCCGGTGAGGATGTGGACGTATACAACGTCAAGAATGAGCCGGACGGTGCCGGGCGGGTGATCGGCATCCTGCGCGTCGGGCAACAAGTGCAGCTCGTGGGAAGCTGTGCGCCGGAATCCGGACGGTGCCGGGCGGGTGATCGGCATCCTGCGCGTCGGGCAACAAGTGCAGCTCGTGGGAAGCTGTGCGCCGGAATCCGCCCACGGCTCTGATCAGCTCGGATGCCGTGGGCTAAGCCCATCAGGGCCCGCCGCGCCACACTCCCGTCTTTCGGTCGCAAGTGGCGGCGCGCCCGAGCCGCTGTCGGACTCCCCGTGCTGATCTACTCTCAGCTTGGGAAGCTAGGCGCCCCGGAGCAGGTCGATGCCCACCCGGTCGGTGTCCTCGGACCGCCCGTTCAGCCGGTGGACCACGACCCAGCGCCCGTCCGTCATCGCCCCGGCGAACACGGACGCGTCCCGGGTCGCGCCGTTGTGCCAGTACAGCGGCCCGGCCGACTGCCAGCCGACGGCGGGTTCGCCCAACCGCCGCTCCACCAGCAGCCGTACGACGAGATCGGCGACGGCGCGCGGGGTCGCCCACAGGCCGCCCGCCGGCAGGATCGCCCCGTCCATCGTCCACGGCCTGCGCCGCGCACCCGGCAGCAGGCCGGGCGCGGCCAGCCGCTGCCCGGGAGCCGGGCGGGCGGTCACCCCGGTGACGTCCAACGGCCGCAGCACATGGGCGTCCAGCAGTTCCTCGTAGGCGGCCCCGCCCGCCGCGGCCAAGGCCGCGCCGAGGACGGCGTACCCGAGGTTGGAGTACTCCTCCTCGCCCGGCGGCCGTACGGTGACGGTGTCCAGGGTGCGCACCACCCGCAGCAACTCCGCCCGGTCGAAGGGCGCGTACGGGTCCCGGCGGCCCAGGCGCGGGGGCAGCCGGGGGAGTCCCGAGGTGTGCCGGGCCAGGTGGAGCAGGGTGATGCCGGTGCCGGGCGGCGCCGGGAGCCACCGTTCGACGGGGTCGTCGAGACCGAGCACGCCCGCCTCCGCCATCCGGGAGAGCACCGTGCCGGTCAGCGCCTTGGTGAGGGACCCGATCTGCACGTGCCGGTCCACCGCGTGCCCTCCGGTCACCCGCGGCGGGTCCGCGTCGGTCAGCACACAGGTCGGGATACGGCGCACGGTGGGTCCTCTCGGTCGGCAACTGCCTTCGACGCCAAGGATTCTCCGTCCCGGACCCGGCCCCGCCGACGCGTTCAGGCCACCGGCTCCCTGGCCGCGGGCGTGCCGGGGGCCGTGCGGGACGGGCGGCCGGCGGGGCGGTAGCCCGTCACGACCAGCAGCGTCGCCAGCAGGACCACCGTGCCGACGGTGCGCAGCGCCGGGCCCATCCCGCTCGCGAAGCCGGGGTGGCCCGCCAGGGCCGTGCCGGCGACCGCGACCCCGAGGGCCGCGCCGATCTCCCGGGCCGAGGTGCCGAGTCCGGAGCCGAGGCCCGCCTGGTGCGGCGGGAGGGACACCACCACGCCCAGGGTGAGGGCCGGCATGGCGAGGCCGGTGCCCACCGAGATGACCAGCAGCCAGCACGCGTACAGCGGGTACGGCGTGTGCGCGTCCGCCGTGGACGCGGCCAGCAGGCCCAGGCCGATCAGCGCGAGCCCGGTGCCGACGACCGGGCGCGGACGCGCCGACCAGCGGGCCGCGAACTTCGGGACCAGGGCCATGCCGACGATCAGCGGCACGATCGCGATCCCCGTCACCGCGGGCTGGAACCCCTTGACCTCCTGCAGGTACTGCGAGTTGACGAAGAACAGCGCGAACAGCCCGAAGAAGCCGGTCGCCAGGCCCAGCGTCGTCGCGCGCAGCCCGCCGGAGCGGAAGACGCGCGGGTCGAACAGCGGGGCGCGGGAACGCAGGGCGTGCACGCTGAAGGCCGCCACCAGCAGAGCGCCGACGCCGAACGCGGTCAGGATGCGCGCCGACGTCCAGCCCTGTCCGGGGCCCTCGATGATGCCGAACAGCACGGCCACCAGGCCCCCGGTGAGCAGCAGGGTGCCGGCCGGGTCGGGGCTGCCGTGCGCGGAGCGGGCGGTGCGCGGGGTGGTCACCGCCACGGCGGCGGCGAGGACGCCCGCCAGCGGCACCATCGCGGCGAACAGTGCGCGCCAGGACAGGTACTGGCCGACCAGGCCGCCGCCCAGGTTGCCCGCCATGCCGCCCAGCCCGATGGCCAGCGTCCAGGACGCCATCGCCTGGGCCCGGCGCTCGGGCCCGGCCAGCTGCACCAGGATGGACATGGTCGCCGGGGTGATCAGCGCGGCCCCGGCGCCGGACAGGCCGCGGCCGGCGATCAGCAGCGCGGGCCCGGGGGCGAGCGCGCTGGTAGCGGCGCCCGCGGCGAACAGGGCCAGGCCGGTGAGCAGGGCGCCCTTGCGGCCGTACCGGTCGCCGAGCGCGCCGGCCGGGATCAGCAGGCCCGCGAAGGCGATGACGTAGGCGTCGACCGTCCACAGGATCTCGCTGTGCGAGGGGTGCAGGGCGGACGAACCCAGTTGCGGTATCAGCAGGTTGATGGCGGCGACCATGCTCTGCGCGACCAGTACGCAGGCGCACAGGGTCAGCAGGGTCGGGCGTTTCAGGGCGTGCGTGGGCACGGCTCCTCCCGGGAGCTGGTGGTGGTGTGGGATGCGCTCCCACCGTAGGCTCGCCACCGACCTGCCTTCCAGTGCAACTTTTGCAAGGGATACCTGCACATGACGCAATCCACGGGCCTGGACCTCAATCTGCTGGTCGCGCTGGACGTGCTGCTGGAGGAGGAGAGCGTGCAGGGAGCCGCGCGCCGGCTGCACCTGTCCGAGCCGGCGATGAGCCGCACCCTGGGCCGGATCCGCAAGGCGCTCGGCGACCCGGTGCTGGTCCGCGCCGGCCGCCGGATGGTGCCGACCCCGCACGCGCTCGCGGTGCGCGCCGAGGTCGGCGCGGTGGTGGAGCGGGCCCGCGCCCTGTTCGCGCCGAACCGGGACACCGACCTGCGCACGGTCACCCGCACCTTCACGGTCATCGGCCACGACGCGATCGCCGCCACCCACGGCGCCGCCCTGTTCGCCCGCGCCGCCCGCGAGGCCCCCGGCATCCGCCTGCGCTTCCTGGGCGAGAGCCACGTGGACGCCCCGTTCCTGCGCCAGGGCACCGCCGACCTGGAGGTCGGGGTGATCGACTCGGTCTCGCCGGAGGTGCGGGTGGAGACGGTCCACGAGGACCGCATGCTGGGCGTCGTACGGCCCGGACACCCGCTCCTGGACGGCGAGTTGACGCCCGAGCGGTTCGCCGGGGCGGCGGGCCACCTCATCGTGTCCCGGCGCGGCAGGCAGCACGGGCCGGTCGACGACGCCCTCGCCGGACTCGGCCTGGAACGGCGGGTGGTGGGGAGCGTCGGCACCTATCCGGCCTCGCTGTTCGTGCTGCGTGAGACCGACCTGATCGGGCTGGTCAGCCAGTGGGGCCGGCCGCTCGCCGACGCCCTCGGGCTGGTCGCCTTCGAGATCCCGCTCCGGCTCCCCACGGTGCGGCTGGGCTTCGCCTGGCATCCGCGCCACGACGCCGACCCGGCCCACGCCTGGCTGCGCGGCTGTGTGCGGGAGCTGATGACGCGGCAGTCAGCCGTGCTGTGACTCGTGCTCCAGGTCGGACAGGTCCACCGAGTCGCGCGGGGCGGGGGTGTGGGACGGCACCGGCTTGCCGTAGTCCGAGACGCCCGCCGTCCGGTCGGTCCCGTCGCCCTTCTGGTCGGACCTGACCAGCCGGTGCGGACGGTCCACCGTGATGTACACGGTGGTCGGAACGCCCTCCTCCTCGCCGCGCAGCCGGTACACGTCCACGCCGCCGAGCCTGGTCCGTCCGTCCACGGAGGTCACGTCCACGGTGATGTCCTTCTGGAAGGCCTTCAGGTCACAGGCGTCGGCGAAGTCCTTGAAGGCGCTCTCGTCCGTGCTGCCGTGCACGTAGCGGTCGCGGACGAGGTCGGCCGTCTCGTTCCCGTCCCCCGGGAGCTGGGACTTCCAGTAGTCCCAGTCGGCCTTCATCCACACCTCGTCGTCGCGCTTGACGATGTCGAAGCTGCCGCCGTTCGCGCCCATCCGGAAGGAGGCGACGCAGTTGCCGCGGCGGTCCAGGGCCATGTCCATCGACGCGAGCCCGTCGCGGTGCCCGGACGCGGTCCGGTCCGTCAGCGTCAGGCGCAGCGAGTGGGCGTCCCGCAGGTTCCGCTCGGCCTCCCGGCCGAGCGCCTGGGCGCCCGGATCGCCGGTGCCGTCGGCCGTGGCCGCCGTGGCCAGGGCCGGAGGGAGGGCGGGGGAGAGGACGAGGAGTGCGCTCACCCCCGCACGGATCAGGGATCTTCCGGCCACCGCGCACCTCCGTGATCGCCCCAAGCACCCCCTTACAGCCTAGTTTTGTCCGTTTTCGACCGCATTTTCAGTGACGCGGCGCACTTTCGGACACCGATTGCGCATGCAACGCGAAGGCCCGGGGCAGGCGGCGACGGTCCCCACGCGAGACACCCGTGTGACGCAGGGGCACCGAACAGGAACGGAAGGCGACACCGATCATGCCGCACAGAACGGAACGACAGGCCCGGGCAACCATCCACGCGGACGGCGAGTGGCTCGAAGCGGTCTCCGGCGCCACCCGGGAGATCCTCGACCCCGCGGACGCCCGCCCCTTCGCCGTGGTCGCCGAAGGTGACGAGAAGGACGCGGAGCGCGCGGTCGCCGCCGCCCGGCAGGCCTTCGACCGGGGCCCCTGGCCGCACACCCCGGCCGCCGAGCGTGCCGCCCTGCTGCGCCGCGTCGCCGACCTCCTGGTGCGCGACCGCGAGGCCCTGGGCCTGCTGGAGAGCCGGGACGCGGGCAAGACCGTCGAGGAGGGCCGCGTCGACATCGACTGCGTCGCCGACGCCTTCCGCTACTTCGCCGACCTGGTCGCCGCCGAGGCCCCGGGCCGGGTGGTCGACGCGGGCTCGCCCGACATCCACAGCGTGGTCGTCCACGAACCCGTCGGCGTCTGCGCGCTGATCACCCCGTGGAACTACCCCCTCCTCCAGGCCAGCTGGAAGATCGCCCCGGCGCTCGCCGCCGGCAACACCTTCGTGATCAAGCCCAGCGAGATCACCCCGATGACGACGATCGCGCTGATCGACCTGCTGGCCGAGGCCGGTCTCCCCGCCGGCGTGGCCAACCTCGTCACCGGCCCCGGCCACACCGTCGGCGCCCGGCTCGCCGAGCACCCCGACGTCGACCTGGTCTCCTTCACCGGCGGCCTGGTCAGCGGCACCAAGGTCGCCCAGGCCGCCGCGCCCACCGTCAAGAAGGTCGCCCTCGAACTCGGCGGCAAGAACCCCAACGTCGTCTTCGCCGACGCCTGCGCCACCGAGGAAGGCTTCGACACCGCCGTCGACCAGGCCCTGAACGCGGCCTTCATCCACAGCGGCCAGGTCTGCTCGGCCGGCGCCCGCCTCATCGTCGAGGAGCCGGTCCGCGAGCGGTTCGTCGCCGAACTGGCCCGCCGCGCCGCGAAGATCCGCCTCGGCCGCGGCACCGAGGACGGCGTGGAGTGCGGCCCGCTCGTCTCCGAGCAGCAGCGCGCCAAGGTCGAGGCGTACGTCGCCTCCGCGCTGGCCGAAGGCGCCGTACTGCGCTGCGGCGGCAAGCGGCCCGAACCGTCACCGCAGCGCCCGGAGGCCGGCTTCTTCTACGAGCCGACCGTCCTCGACGCCTGCCACCGCGAGATGAAGGTCGTCCGCGAGGAGGTCTTCGGCCCGGTCCTCACCGTCGAGACCTTCCGCACCGAGGAAGAGGCCGTGTTCCTCGCCAACGACACCGAGTACGGCCTCGCCGGCGGTGTCTGGACCAGCGACCCCGGCAAGGCCCGCCGCGTCGCCGGCCGGCTGCGCCACGGCACCGTCTGGATCAACGACTTCCACCCCTACCTGCCGCAGGCGGAATGGGGCGGCTTCGGCAGGAGCGGCACCGGCCGCGAACTGGGCCCCGCCGGACTCGCCGAGTACCGCGAGACCAAGCACGTCTACCAGAACCTCGCCCCGAAGCCCGTCCGCTGGTTCGCCGGCTGACCCCGAGCCGGCCGATCCCGGAGCCGGCCGATCCCCGAGCGGGCCGGCCCCCGACCCCACCGTCCTGGAACACCCCGGAGTAGCACCCCCATGTCCCACACCCCCCATGTCTACGACTACGTCGTCATCGGCGGCGGCACCGCGGGATCCGTCATCGCCTCCCGCCTGACCGAGAACCCGGACGTCACCGTCGCCGTCATCGAGGGCGGCCCGAGCGACGTCGACCGCGACGACGTCCTCACCCTGCGCCGCTGGATGGGCCTGCTCGGCGGCGAACTCGACTACGACTACCCGACGGTGGAGCAGCCCCGCGGCAACTCCCACATCCGGCACAGCCGCGCCCGCGTCCTCGGCGGCTGCTCCTCGCACAACACCCTCATCTCTTTCAAGCCCCTGCCCTCCGACTGGGACGAGTGGGAGGCCTCCGGCGCCAAGGGCTGGGGCGCCGTCCCCATGGAGGCCTACTTCGCCCGCCTGAAGAACAACATCGTCTCCGTCGACGAGAAGGACCGGAACGCCATCGCCCGCGACTTCGTCGACGCCGCCCGGTCGGCACTCGGGGTACCCAGGGTCGAGGGCTTCAACCACAAGCCCTTCACCGAAGGCGTCGGTTTCTTCGACCTCGCCTACCACCCCGAGAACAACAAGCGGTCCTCGGCGTCGGTGGCGTACCTGCACCCGGTGATGGACGAGCGGCCCAACCTGACGATCCTGCTTGAGACCTGGGCGTACCGGCTGGAGCTGGACGGCACCCGCGCCGAGGGCGTGCACGTGCGCACCAAGGACGGCGAGGAACTGCTGATCCGCGCCCGCAACGAGGTCGTGCTGTGCGCGGGCGCCGTCGACTCCCCGCGGCTGCTGCTGCACTCGGGCATCGGCCCCGCGCAGGACCTCCGGGCGCTCGGCATCCCCGTCGTGCACGACCTGCCCGGCGTCGGCGAGAACCTGCTCGACCACCCCGAGTCGGTCATCGTCTGGGAGACCCACGGGCCGATCCCGGAGAACTCCGCGATGGACTCCGACGCGGGCCTGTTCGTCCGCCGCGACCCCGGACACGCGGGCCCGGACCTGATGTTCCACTTCTACCAGATCCCGTTCACCGACAACCCGGAGCGGCTGGGCTACGAACGCCCGCGGTACGGCGTCTCCATGACCCCGAACATCCCCAAGCCCAAGAGCCGCGGGCGCCTCTACCTGACCAGCGCCGACCCGTCCGTGAAGCCCGCCCTGGACTTCCGGTACTTCACCGACGAGGACGACTACGACGCCCGGACCCTGGTCGACGGCATCCGCATCGCCCGCGAGATCGCCAAGACCGAACCCCTGGCCGGCTGGCTCAAGCGCGAGGTCTGCCCCGGCCCCGAGATCCTCGGCGACGCCGAGCTGAGCGAGTACGCACGCAAGGTCGCGCACACCGTCTACCACCCGGCCGGCACCTGCAGGATGGGCGCCGCCGACGACGAACTCGCCGTGGTCGACCCGGAACTGAGGATCCGCGGTCTCGACGGCATTCGCATCGCCGACGCGTCCGTCTTCCCCACCATGACCGCCGTCAACCCGATGATCGGGGTGCTCATGGTCGGGGAGAAGGCCGTCGACCTGATCGGAGGTGACCCCCGATGACTCTCACCGTCCCCACGCGCAAGCCCCCCACCACGACCGAACCCGTCTTCTCGGTGTCCGGCCTGTGGAAGGTCTTCGGACCCAAGCCGGAGCGGATTCCCGCCGACCCCGGGCTGGCCACGCTCGACCCCGCCGAACTGCGCTCCCGCACCGGCTGCACCGCCGCCGTCCGGGACGTCTCGTTCGACGTCCGCAAGGGCGAGGTCTTCGTCGTCATGGGCCTGTCCGGCTCCGGCAAGTCCACCCTCGTGCGCTGCCTGACCCGCCTGATCGAGCCGACCGCGGGCACGATCTCCATCGACGGCGAGGACGTCCGCGCGATGGACCGGTCCCGGCTGCGCGAACTGCGCCGGCACCGGGCCGCGATGGTCTTCCAGCACTTCGGCCTGCTCCCGCACCGCACGGTCCTCGACAACGTCGCCTACGGCCTGGAGATCCAGGGCGTCGGCAGGTCCGAACGCCGCGAGCGGGCCGCCGAGTTCGTCGCCAAGGTCGGCCTCGAAGGCATGGAGAAGCGCCGCCCCGACCAGCTCTCCGGCGGCCAGCGCCAGCGCGTCGGCCTGGCCCGCGCGCTGGCCGTCGACCCCGAGGTGCTGCTCTTCGACGAGCCGTTCAGCGCCCTGGACCCCCTCATCCGGCGCGACATGCAGGAAGAGGTGGCCCGCCTGCACCGCGAGGAGGGCCGCACGATGGTCTTCATCACCCACGACCTCAGCGAGGCCCTCAAACTCGGCGACCGCATCGCCCTCATGCGCGACGGCCGCGTCGTCCAGCTCGGCACCCCCGAGGAGATCGTCGGCTCCCCGGCCGACGACTACGTCCGCGAGTTCGTCCGGGACGTCCCCCGCGAGCAGGTGATGACGGTGGGCACGGCCATGCGCCCGGCCACCGCCGGCGAAACGGCCGAGGGTCCCGCGGTGCGCCCGGAGGCCACGGTGGCCGAGGCCATCGAGGCGGTGGCCCGCGCCGGCACCCCGGCCCGCGTGATGGACCAGGGCCGCTGCCTCGGCGTCGTCGACCACGAGCACCTGCTCGGCGTGGTGGCGGGCGTGGAGCCGGCCGCCACGGACCCGGAGGCCGCCACGACGGCGCCCGTCCCGGAGGAAGCGGTACTCGCCCCGCGCGGCCAGGCGAGCACGCCCGGCCCCCGGACCACCCCGGAGGCCGTCTGATGGCAACGCTCGGCATCCCTGCCCTGCGCACCGGCAAACCCCGCGTCCTCAGGAGCAGAGCCGCGGGCAAGCTCCTGCTGCTCGCCCTCGTCGCCGCGGTCCTCGCCCCCTGGGCCGCCGCCCACTGGCCCGGCACCGGCTGGCCCCACGAGCTGACGGTCCACCTGGACAAGCCCCTCACCGCCGCCAGCGACTGGGTCATCGACAACCGGGACAGCCACCCCCTGTTCCTGTACTTCTTCGGCTACGTCAGCAACGCCGTCATCCTGGCCGTCCGCGGGGTGTACCTCGCCCTCCTCGCCGCGGGCTGGGCCGGTGTCACGGCCCTGGGCGCCCTCACCGCCTGGCGCCTCGGCGGCGTCCGCCTGGCCGCCGGCACGGCGACCGCGTTCCTGGCCTGCGGCGTGCTCGGCATGTGGGTGCCGACCATGCAGACCCTCGCGCTCATGGTCGTAGCGGTCCTCGCCTCCGTGGTCGTGGGCGCGTTCCTCGGTCTCGGCGCCGGTCTGTCCGACCGCCTCGACCGCGCCCTGCGACCGGTCCTGGACACCATGCAGGTGCTCCCGGCCTTCGCCTACCTCCTCCCCGTCGTCCTGGTCTTCGGCATCGGAGTCCCCGCGGCCGTCCTCGCCACCGTCGTGTACGCGGCCCCGCCGATGGCCCGCCTCACCTCGCTCGGCCTGCGCGGCGCCGACCCCGAAGTCCTGGAGGCCGTGGAGTCGCTCGGCGCCACCCGCCGCCAGCGGCTGCTGACCGCGCGCATCCCGCTGGCCCGCAAGGAACTCCTCCTCGGCCTCAACCAGACGATCATGATGGCGCTGTCCATGGCCGTGATCGCCGCCGTGATCGGCGCCGGCGGCCTCGGCGACCGCGTCTACCAGGCGCTCGCCTCCGTCGACGTCGGCGCGGCCCTCGCGGCCGGCATCCCGATCGTGCTGCTCGCGGTGGTCCTGGACCGTGTGACCGCCGCCGCCGGGGACGGCAAGACGCGCACCCGGACCATCGGCCGGCCGTACGCCCTCGCCGTCACCGTGGCCGTCGCCCTCGCCGCCCGCCTGCTCGGCGCGCTCGACTGGCCCGCCGGCTGGTCCCTGGACATCGCCGAACCGGTCAACCGCGCCGTCGACTGGATGACCGCCCACCTGTACTCCGGCGTCCCCGTGATCGGCGGCACCGCCGACTGGGCGGGCCACTTCACCACCTGGATCCTGGACCCCGTCCGGGACGGCCTGCAGTGGCTGCCCTGGTGGTCGGTGCTGCTGGTCGTCGCCGTGCTGGCCTGGCTGATCGGCACCTGGCGCACCGCGCTGACCGCCGTCCTCGCCATGGCCGCGATCGGCGTGCTCGGCGTGTGGGAGCCGTCGCTCGACACCCTCTCCCAGGTGCTGGCCGCCGTCGCCGTCACCCTCGTCCTCGGCTTCGCGACCGGCATCGCCGCGGCCCGCAGCGACCGGGTCGAGCGGGCGCTGCGCCCGGTCCTGGACGTCTTCCAGACCATGCCGCAGTTCGTGTACCTGATCCCGGTCGTCGCCCTGTTCGGCGTCGGCCGTGCCCCCGCCGTCGCCGCGGCCGTCGTCTACGCCCTGCCGGCCGTCGTCCGGATCACCACGCAGGGTCTGCGCCAGGTCGACCAGGCCGCTCTGGAGTCGGCGCGCTCGCTCGGCGCGACCGGCCGCCAGCAGCTGTGGCAGGTGCAGCTGCCGCTGGCCCGGCGCGCGCTGCTGCTCGCCGTCAACCAGGGCGTGGTCCTGGTGCTGGCCGTGGTCATCATCGGCGGTCTGGTCGGCGGCGGAGCCCTCGGCTACGACGTCGCCTTCGGCCTCGCCCAGGGCGACCTGGCCACCGGTCTGGTCGCCGGTGCCGCCATCGTCTGCCTGGGCCTGATGCTCGACCGGGTGACCCAGCCGACGGAACGCCGCCCGGGGAAGGGAGCCTGACATGCGCCGTCGTACGACCCTCCCGGCCGCCGTCGCCGTGCTGGCCCTGGCCACCGGCTGCGGCGCCGCCGACATGACCAAGCAGGCCTCGCCCTTCGCGAACGCCGGGGGCACCAAGTCGGTCACCCTGTCCGTGCAGTCCTGGGTGGGCGCGCAGTCCAACGTGGCCGTCGCCCAGTACATCCTGGAGCACAAGCTCGGCTACCGCGTCGACACCGTCCAGGTCGACGAGGTGCCCGCGTGGGACGCGCTCAGCCAGGGCCGCGTCGACGCCCTCCTGGAGGACTGGGGCCACCCGGACCAGGAGAAGCGGTACGTCACCGACAAGAAGACGATCACGCCCGGCGGCGACCTCGGGGTGACCGGGCACATCGGCTGGTTCGTGCCGACGTACCTCGCCAAGGAGCACCCGGACATCACCGACTGGCGGAACCTGGACAAGTACGCCTCGCTGTTCCGCACCGCGGAGAGCGGCGGCAAGGGCCAGCTGATGGACGGCTCCCCGTCCTACGTCACCAACGACAAGGCGCTGGTGAAGAACCTGAAGCTGGACTACCAGGTCGTCTTCGCCGGTTCCGAGGCCGCGCAGATCACCCAGATGAAGCAGTTCGCCAAGGAGAAGAAGCCCTTCCTGACGTACTGGTACTCACCCCAGTGGCTGTTCGAGAAGGTGCCCATGACGGAGGTGAAGCTGCCGCCGTACAAGGAGGGCTGCGACGCGGACCCGGCGAAGGTCGCCTGCTCCTACCCGCACACCCCGCTGCAGAAGTACCTGAACACGGACTTCGCGAAGACCGGCGGCAAGGCGGCGGCCTTCCTGAAGCGGTTCCGGTGGACGACGGAGGACCAGAACGAGGTCTCCCTGATGATCGCCGACCGGAAGATGGACCCGCAGGACGCGGCGAAGAAGTGGGTGGACGGCCACCCCGACGTGTGGAAGAAGTGGCTGTCCTGACCCCGCTCACCGCGTCAGGCCGTCGGCGATCTCCCGCAGTGCCGCGGCGGCACGCCGCTGGAGGCCCGGCCCGAAGGTGACCCGGGTGGCCCCGAGCCCGCCGAGCGCGGCCGGCCCGGGGCCGTCCCCGTCCAGCCGGGCCAGGGCGTTCAGCGGACCCTGGATCCCGGCCCGCAGCAGCGGCAGCACCGCCGCGGGGGCCAGGATCGGGTACACGCAGTCCGCGCCCGCCGCGACGTACAGCGCGGCCCGCTCGATGGCCCGCTCCGGGTCGCCGTCGCCGTGCAGGAAGACGTCCACGCGGGCGTTGACGAACAGCCGGTCGGCGGCGGCGGCCCGCACCCGGGCGAGGTAGCCGGCGTGCTCGTGCTGGTCCTTGAGGACACCGCCCGCCGAGTCCTCCAGGTTGCAGCCGACGGCACCCGCCTCCAGCAGCCGCCCGACCAGTTCCTCCGGGGCGAGCCCGTACCCGTCCTCGACGTCCGCCGACACCGGCACGTCCACCGCCCGGGTGATCCGGGCGACCGCCGCGAACATCTCGTCGGCGGGGGTGGCCCCGTCCTCGTACCCGAGTGCTGCGGCCACGCCCGCGCTCGGCACGGCCAGCGCCGGGAACCCGGCGGCCGCGCACACCCGCGCGCTCGCCGCGTCCCACGGCCCGGGCAGCACCAGCGGGTCGCCCGGGACGCGCCCGCGGTGCAGGGCGCGGAACTCCGCGGCCCGGTCCCGCGCCGGGCTCACGTGTGCTGCCCGGGCCGGTAGTGCCCGGGGGTCATCCGGAAGGTCACACCGAACCGGTTCCAGGCGTTGATCACCGTGATCGCGGCGACCAGCTGGGCCAGTTCGGCCTCCTCGAAGTGCTCGGTGGCCCGGGCGTACACCTCGTCCGGCACGAAGCCCTCGGTCAGCACGGTGACCGCCTCGGTCAGCTCGATCGCGGCCAGCTCCTTCCCGGTGTAGAAGTGCCGCGACTCCTGCCACGCGCTCAGCTGCACGATCCGCTCGACGCTCTCGCCGGCCGCGAGGGCGTCCTTGGTGTGCATGTCGAGGCAGAACGCGCAGTGGTTGAGCTGCGAGGCGCGGATCTTGACCAGCTCGTAGAGCTTGGGGTCCAGGCCCCGCTTGGCGACGCTGTCCAGGCGGATCATCGCCTTGTAGACGTCGGGGGCGTGCTCGGCCCAGCCCAGACGCGGGGCCTCTTCGGTGGCGTATGCGGCGGTTTCCTGTGCAGTGCTCATGCCGTCGACCCTAGGAGCGAGGCAGCCCAGGAGTATGGTCCATTTCCATGGCGAGTTCCTGGGCCACTTTGGGCGTCGACCTGCACCTCGAACCGAACGGGACGGGCGGTGTGCGCCGAGGTCTGACCGACGCCCTGCGCGACGCGGTCCGCTCCGGCCGGCTCACCCCCGGCAGCCGGCTGCCGTCCTCGCGCTCCCTCGCCGCCGACCTCGGCCTGGCCCGCAACACCGTCGCCGAGGCCTACGCCGACCTGGTCGCGGAGGGCTGGCTCACCGCCCGGCAGGGCTCCGGCACCCGGGTGGCGGACGGCGGCCCCCACGGCCCCACGGCGCCCCCCGCGCCCGCGCCACCCCACCGCACCCCCGCCCTCCCGCGCCACGACCTCGTTCCCGGCACCCCCGACCTGGCCGCCTTCCCGCGCACCGAGTGGCTCAAGGCCGCCCGCCGGGCCCTGGCCACGGCCCCCTTCCACGCCCTCGGCTACGGCGACCCGCGCGGCCGCCCCGAACTGCGCACCGCCCTCGCCGGCTACCTCGCCCGCGCCCGCGGCGTGCGCACCGACCCGGACACCCTCGTGGTCACCGCGGGCTTCTCGCACGCCCTGGCCCTCCTCGGCGAGGTCCTGCGCGCCCGCGGGGTGCGCACGGTGGCCGTGGAGTCGTACGGCCTCGACGTCCACCGGGCGCTGCTGCACACCGCGGGCCTCGCCACGCCCCCGCTGCCCTACGACGACCTCGGCACGGACCCCGGCGAGCCCGGCGCGGCCGGCGCGGTCCTGCTCACCCCCGCCCACCAGTTCCCGATGGGCGTGCCCCTGCACCCCGACCGGCGGGCCGCCGTGGTCGCCTGGGCCCGCCGCACCGGCGGGCTGATCCTGGAGGACGACTACGACGGCGAGTTCCGCTACGACCGCCAGCCCGTCGGCGCCCTCCAGGGGCTCGCCCCCGACCGGGTCGTCTACCTCGGCACGGCCAGCAAGTCGCTCGCGCCCGGGCTGCGGCTGGGCTGGATGGTGCTGCCGCCCGCCCTGGCCGCGGAGGTGGCCTCCGCCAAGGGCCGGGCGGACACCGTCGGCGCGCTGGAGCAGCTCACCCTCGCGGAGTTCCTCACCTCCGGCGCGTACGACCGCCACGTCCGCGCCTCGCGCCTGCGCTACCGCCGCCGCCGGGACGCCCTCGCCGCCGCCGTGGCCGCCCGGGCGCCCGAGGTCCGGGTCACCGGCATCGCCGCCGGCCTGCACGCGGTCCTGCGCCTGCCGCCGGGCACCGAGGAGTCCGTGGTCCAGGCCGCGGCCTGGCAGGGCCTGGCCCTCCACGGCCTCTCCTTCCACCGCCACCCGCAGGCCGTCACGGAGCCGCTGGACGCCCTGGTCGTCGGCTACGGCACCCCTCCGGACAGCGCGTGGGCGGGGGCGCTGGAAGCGTTGTGCCGGGTGTTGCCCTAGGGGTCCCGGAAACCGGCATTTGCCAACCGCAGGGGGGTTGTAAAGGAGGACCGAACAGGAGCATATTCTTTTGGCGCCCTCGGGGGGGGCAGCGTGTTTTTTCGCGGGGGTGGGTATGGGGCGCAACTTTCTCACCACACGAACCGAACGTGTCCGCAGGCATGTTCGAACCCACCTTTCGCGCGCTCTGGTCGGTTCGGTCAGTTCCGTCGCCGTACTGGCGGGATTCCTGTCGGCGGCCGGCGTGGTGTGGCCCCTGTGGACCTATGTGGTGTTGTGCATCGCCGGCTCGCTCGTCTTCCTGGGCGCGTTCGCCGTGCCGCCCGCGCGGTTGCGGTACGTGGTGCTCGCCGCCAGTTACACCGATTCCGAATTGGCGCCGCGACGCGCGTCCTTGCGGGAAGTCATGCCGGGGGCGCCGGTACGCCGGGTGGCGTCGGCCGCGGTGGACGATCCGGTGTATCTGGGGGGTCTGCGCGCCCTGCTTCCCTCCGACGCGCCATTGATCGTCGTTCCGAGCGGCTCGCGGGATCTTCCCGACCCGGGTGAATTGCCGATTCCGATTCGCGCGAACCGCAAGGGCTACTCCTTCGTGCAACTCGACCGCTCCGCTCTCGGCGTTCCGGTTCCCGGCGTCACCTTCGGCAGGGAACTGCCGGCCGGCGCCCCGGACGGGGACCACTCGGGTGCCGTCCGCGATCTCACCTACGCCGCGCGGCTGGCCGCCGCCCTGGCGGAACCCGGGGACGCGGTCCCGCTGCTCGTGCCGGAGCACTGCGTCGACGCCCGCCGGCTCGCGGAACACGACGTCGTCGTGATCGGCGGCCCCGACGTCAATTTCTGGCACGCCGCCCTGTACGAGACGGTGTTCGCTTCTTTCGCCACGCCCACCAGCAGCGTCCCCCTGGCGATGGGCATGCGGACCGAACGAAAAGGCGTGGCGAACTACGGATCGACCTACGTGCACGTGAATCTCGACGGTCTCGCCGGTGTTTTTCCCCTGGCCGAATCCGATACATACGACATCGACGACCGCCTGTATCCTGCGTATGGGATGATTCTTGCCTGCCGGAATCCGTTCGCCGCGGCGATGGGAAAGTCCCACTGGTGCACGTTCGTTGCAGGACTCACTTCGGTCGCCACGGCGGGAAGCGTCGGCGCCCTCGCCGAAATTCTGCACATCATGCGCGCCGACCCGGAGCGCAACTTCCACAGCCCTGTCCCCACGGCCGGCCGGAACGTCCGGGCGAATGTGTCGGCATTGCTCTGCCGGGTGGTGGAGGTCGAATACCCGATCATGCGCCGGGACGGCGTACTGGTGCCGAGACAGCGGCACGCCCTGCCGGCGGAGGGCCGGGATCCGCACCACGGTTCTTCCGGAATACCCACGAAGACCGAGTACCTCGATTTCCGGGGTGCGCGGCCACTCTGGCGCGATGTGACAGCCGATCAGTGAAACCCGGGGGGCGATGGGATGATGCACTTACCGGAGAGCTGCCAGGTGGCCGTCGTCGGATCCGGCATCGCCGGGCTGACCCTGGCGCGCGAACTCGCTCTGTCGGGCGTGCGGTCCTGTGTGGTGCTCGAAGCCGGACCGGCCGGCGACCTCCGCCACAAGAACAGCCTTCCCGGGGACATCGGGCTGCGCCTGTGGCACACCGCCGCGGCGGACCCCTACTTCACCCGGTCCTGGTCCAGCGACCGCCCACCCCACTTCCACCGGGCCTCCGGTATCCGGCGCCGGGTCGGCGGCCGCTCGCTCTACTGGCACGGGGTGTGCCTCCCGATCGAGAACGACGTGCTGCGCGCCGGTGCGTGGCCCCCGTCGGTCGTCGGCGCCCTGGGTTCCGTGAGCGGCGGCGGGCTGTACGCCGACACGGCACGACGACTGGAGGACTGGCTCGGCGAGCCGCTGGACTCCTCCCGGGGGCCGCTGGAGGCCGCCGTGCTCAAGTGGCTGCTCTCCCAGGGCTATTTCGCCCGGACGGTGCCGCAGGCGGCCCGGTTCGACCGCGCCACCGGCATCCGCGTCCCGTACTCCCCGGTCGAGCACTGGCTCGGCGAGGAGGCGGCGGGACTGCCTCCGGTGCACGCGCGGTGCGAGGTCCTGGAACTGGCCCCGACGGCCTCCGGCCGGGTGGCCCTGACACTGGACCTCGCCGGGAGCCGGCGGGTCCTCGTCGCGCACCGCGTGTGCCTCGCGGCGGGCACCCTGCCGACCACCGTGCTGGCGGGACGCCTGATGATGCGGGTGGCGGGGACGGACGAGTGCCGCCTGGGAGGACTGAACGACCACATCGTGCAGGGGTTCACCGCCTCCGTGCCGCGCCGCGTGCTGGCCCTGCCGCGACTTCCCGGCGAAGCGCTCTGCTACGTCCCGCGGACCGACCCCACGGAATCCAACCTCTTCCTGGACGTCACGGAGACCTCCGATCCCGACCGGGTGCTGCTCACCGCGTGGACCATGGGCGAGCAGATGAGCGGCGACTCGGCGGTACGAGTCCCCAAGGACCCCCGTGCCCCGGCCGTCGTGGACGTCCGGTTCGGCGCGCGGGACCACCGGGTGATCAGCCGTCAGACGCGGCAACTGCGCGACCTCGCCGAGCGGTTGGCGGGGAACCCGGTGCTCACCGGGGAGTGGCGTTTCGCCGCGGGTTCACCGGAGTACCTCCCGGCCCGCACCCGGGCCCGGGCCCATCGTGGCGACGGCGACGGCATCGCCTTCTTCCCCTACGTCTACCCCCTGGGCAGCGTGGACCACGAGTCCGGCACGCTCCCGCTCGGTTCCCCGGTCGCCGACGACTTCGGAGCCCTGCGGTGCCTGCCGGCCGTCCGCGTCGCGGGCCCCGCCGCCTTTCCCCGGTCCGGTGCGGCGAACCCCTCGCTGACCACCATGGCCCTGGCCGCCGGACAGGCCAGGGCCACGGCCTTGAGTCTGTGACCACCCGCGACACGACCGCGTGACATCCCTCGGAGGCACCCGTGCACCTTCCCAGCGACCTGGTATCGGCCTTCCGCGGCGGACGCGGCGCGGTCTTCGTGGGCGCCGGCGCCTCGGTCGACGCCGGCCTGCCGACCTGGCAGCAGTTCGTCACCCGGCTCGCCGCGGAACTGGACGTCGTCCCGGGCCCCGACGGGGGCTTCCCCACGGCCGAGCTGAACAAGATCCCGCAGTACTACGAGAACCGGTTCAACCGCAGGTCGCTGCTGTCCGCGGTGCAGGAGCTGCTGAGCGACCGGCGCAACGTCGGCTCCGAGGTGCACCGCCTCCTGGCCCGGCTGCCCTGCACCACCTTCTACACCACCAACTACGACGAGCTGCTGGAGGACGCCCTCCGGGACCAGGGGCAGAGGTTCAACGTGGTCGCGAGCGAGGAGGCGGCGCGGGCCTCCTCCGACATCCACGGACACGTCGTCAGGAAGATCCACGGCACGCTCTCCCAGCCGCAGACGCTGATCATCACGAGGGACGACTACGCGAGGTTCGTCAACGCGAACAGCGTCACGATCAACACGCTCCAGAGCGACCTGATCCACCACATGTTCCTGTTCGTGGGGTACAGCCTGAGCGACCCCGACTTCAACAACATCTACGACAACGTCCTGTACAACATGGGGAACATGGCGCAGACGCACTACCTGTGCGTGCCGCACGCCTCGCCGATGGAGATCGACGATCTCGCGCGCCGGGGCATCAAGACGATCGACCTCTCGGTCTGGCCCGGGGCGAACCCCAGCGAGCAGCTCAAGTCGTTCCTGTCGGCCCTCGCCAACGCCACGAGCGATCTCGTGCACATCGAGCGGTTCTTCAAGGGCCTGCGGAACGGCGACCGGGTGCCGCTGGTCATCAGCTCGACCCTGAACGACGGCGAGCAGTTCGTCTTCTACCCGGACTGCGACGTCCGCGTCGCCCAGCAAGTGGAACGTGCGCTGGAGCGCATGGGGGTGTCGACCCGCTGGGTGGCCGATCAGGTGGCCCTGGAGGAGGCGGACACGTACATGGGCGACAATGTCGTCCTGATCTGCTCACCCTTCGGCAACAAATTCACTCGCCGGGTCTTCGAGGAGCTGAGTCCCGGAAACATCTGCGTGCGTTTCTGCCACACGGACGGAAAGCGATACATCCAAGACCTGAAAACGGCAAGGAATTACGTCGCGGACGATCCCTCGCAGTCGTCCGGGGAAACCGAGATGTCGGACTACTGCGTCGTCGCCCGGTACCGCAACCCGTGGAATCCGAGCAAGCACATCTACTTGTTCGCCGGAATCTACGCCATCGGGACGCACGCCATCTCGCAGTACCTGTCGAACCTCATGAACTACCGTCACCTGCCCGACGATCCGGAGGACTCGGTCGCCCTGCTGCGGGTGTCGTTCGTCGATCACGACCCGTACAACTACGATTACGAGGTGGCCTTGCACGAGGTCCTGTGAGGCGCCTCAGCCGGCGAAAATCGCGTCCGCCGGAAAACGCAGGTCGATCTTGGACCGGATCGCGTCCATCGTCTCCATGACGGACAGGGTCTCGTCCAGCGGCATGAGCGGACTCTCCAGCCGGCCGGCCGCCAGGCACCGGCTGACCTCCTCCGCCTCGTGCTCCATCCCGTTGCCGCGGTGCGGGAACTGGTGGGGGACCCTGCTCCCGTCGCTCAGCAGCAGGTCGAAGGCCGTGGGGTTGTACCAGCGGTCCATCTCGATGCGCCCGCCGGTGCCCAGGATCACGGCATGCGCGGGCGAGTCGACCTGGATGCTGCACATGAGGCTGGTCAGCTGCCCGCCGTCGTGCGTGAGGACGGCCCCGGTCTGTTCGTCCGCGCCCGTCGTGGCACGGGTGCTGGTCGCCGCGATGCCGGCGGGGGGCCCGAACAGCTGGTGGGCCAGCGACACCGGGTAGATGCCGATGTCCATCAGGGCGCCGCCGCCGAGCTCCAGGTTCCGCAGCCGGTGCGTCGGATCCGGGTCGCTGTACCAGCCCAGTTCGGCCACGAGGGCACGCGGCTGGCCGATCGCGCCGTTGGCGACCAGGCGCATGACCTCCCGCATCGCGGGAGTGAATCTCGTCCACATGGCTTCCATCAGGAAGACGCCGCGCTCGCGCGCCGCCCGCACCATGTCCGCCGCCTCGGAATGATTGATCGCGAACGGCTTTTCGCACAGGACGGGCTTTCCGTGCTCAAGTGCGAGGAGCGTAGCCGACCGGTGTTCCGTGTGCGGGGTGGCGACATACACGGCATCGACCTCGGCGTCCTGCATCAGTGCCTGGTAACCGCAGTGCACGCGGATCTCGGGTGCCGAACGCGTGAGCCGCGCCGCGTTTCTGATGTCGCGTGTGCCGACGGCCACCAGGTGCGAGCTTTCGGTCACCCGCAGCGCCTCGGCGAACGCGACTGCGATTTTTCCCGTACCGACGATGCCCCAGCGCGTCATTCTGGCTCCTAGAGACGGTGATCGTGTCTTTCAGGGCGTTGCGGGACACGGATACGGTCGCTCACCCATGCAGGAAACGGCTCGATCTGGGGATCGGTTACTGGTCGCGGCGACATCATCCCCTGGCGGCCCTGTGCTAAACGTCCGATCAGGGGTTATCGGTGGTGAATCGGTCGAGTCCCAGCGCACCGACCACACCGGTGCATAAGGCGTGGGCCGATTGCGGTATCCCGCGAAAGAACACGATGGGGCCGGACGCGGCACTCACACCCTCTCGGCCGCCCCCTCCTGCGCCGGTGCCTCCCCGAACCGCGCCAGCAGCAACGCCCCCGCCACCGCCACCGCGAAGCCGAGCGCCGCCACCCCGGCCATGCCCTCCCGGGTCCGGTCACCGAGCCAGACCACCCCCACCGCGGCCGGACCGATCGTCTCCCCGATCACCAGCCCCGCCGTCGCGGTCGTCACCGAGCCCCGCTGGAGGGCCGAGGTGAGCAGGAGGAACGCGCCGCCGCCGCCGAGCAGCAGCGCGTACGCCGCCGGGTCGGTCAGCAGATCGCCCGGCCGCAGCGAGTCGATCAGCCGTACCGCCACCTCCACGACCCCGAACCCGCACCCGGCGCCGAGCCCCAGCAGCAGCGCCCGGGCCCGGCCGGACAGGCGTCCGCCGATCCCGCCGAGCAGCAGCACGCCCACCGCGCCCGCGACCAGCGCGTACGGCAGCCAGTCCGGGCCGCTCCGGTCGCCCTCGGCGCCCGAGGCCAGCCCCAGCAGGGCGAGCCCGGCGCACACCACCCCGACGGCGCCCCACTCCAGGCCGTTCAGCCGGACCCCCAGCAGTCGCGCCGCCACCACGGCGGTCACCGCGAGGCTCGCCGCCAGGGCCGCGCCGACTGCGTAGATCGGCACCGACCGCAGGGCCGCGATCTGCAGCAGGAAACCGAGCCCGTCGAGCGCGAGCCCGGCGAGGTAGCGCCACTGCCGCAGCGCCCGCAGCAGCAGCGCCGCATCCCCGCCCCCGCTCTCCTTGGCGCTCGCCGCCCGCGCGGCCACCGCCTGCAACACCGTCGCGGTTCCAAAGCAGACCGCCGCGCCCAAAGCGCACACCATTCCGAACAACACGAGGCGACTCTAGGCGAGCGGGGGATGGCGGACCCCCTCGTGCGGGTACTCACACCGATCTCTAGGCTGGCCGCCGAACACCACATCCGACGGGGGAGACACACCATGGAGCGCACACGCCGGCAACTCCGTTCCGGCACGGTCGTCCTGGGCGGCATGGGCCTGCTGGCCGCCGCGCTCACCGCCTGCTCGTCCGAACCGGACAAGCGCTGCGTCGACCGCGACAGCCACCACCTCGCCAAGGGGTACAAGGTCGTCTCCGACAAGAACTGCAAGACGACGGGCACGCCCGCGAAGACGACGGGCAAGGCCGGCCGGAAGAAGCTGAAGAAGCAGGTCGACGCCGCCTGGTACTACGAGGGCGACGAGAAGAACGGCTGGGTCGACGGCGGCTCCTTCACCAAGCCCGGCGGAGGCTCGGGCAGCGGCTCGTCCGGCGGTGACGACGACGACCACCACGGCGGGAGCGGAGTCCACCGCGGGGGCTTCGGCGGCGGCAAGGGCAGCTCCGGCGGCTGACCGGAACACGCGCATGGAACGCCGTACCCTCACCCCCCGCCCCGGCTGGCAGCAGACCGTCGAGGCCCAGGGCCTGGTCTACCCGCTCACCCGCCACCCCGACGGCTCGCTGCGCCCGTACTGGGACGAGAGCGCCTGCTACGTCTTCTCCCTGGAGGAGGTCGAGGCGCTGGAGGAGACCGTCGGGGAACTCCACCGCATGTGCCTCGCGGCGGCCGGGCACATCGTGGCCGAGGACCGCCTCGCCGACCTCGGCATCACCGACCCGCGGGTGGCCGCCGCGGTCACCGAGGCCTGGCACCGCCGTGCCGAACTCCCCTCCGTCTACGGCCGTTTCGACCTCCGCTACGACGGCACCGGCCCGGCGAAGCTGCTGGAGTACAACGCGGACACCCCGACCTCCCTGGTCGAGGCCGCCTCCCCGCAGTGGTTCTGGATGGAGGAGCGCTTCCCCGGCGCCGACCAGTGGAACTCCCTGCACGAACGCCTGGTGGACGCCTGGCGCTCCCAGGCGGCGCTGCTGCCCCCCGGCAGCCCGCTGCACTTCGCGCACTCCTCGGCCGACGAACTCGGCGAGGACCTGATGACGGTCGCCTACCTCAAGGAGACCGCAGAGCAGGCCGGCCTCACCACCGACTGGCTCGCCATGGAGGAGATCGGCTGGGACGCCCTGTCCGGCCGCTTCGTCGACAACCGGCTCCGCTTCATCCGCGGCATCTTCAAGCTCTACCCGTGGGAGTGGCTCACCACCGACGCCTTCGGCGGGCACGTCCTGGACACCCTGGACAACGGCGGCGGCACCGGCAGCACCCTGTGGATCGAACCGGCCTGGAAGATGCTCCTGAGCAACAAGGCCCTGCTGCCGGTCCTCTGGGAGCTGTACCCCGGCCACCCGAACCTCCTGCCCGCCTACCTGGACGGCCCCCGCGACCTGCCCCGCACCACCGGCTACGTCGCCAAGCCCCTCCTCGGCCGCGAGGGCGAGGGCGTCACCGTCCACCCCCCGGGCACCCCGGCGGTCCCGCGGGACGAGCCCTGCTGCTACCAGGAGCTGGCCCCGCTGCCCGCCTTCGACGGCAACCACGTGGTCCTGGGCGCCTGGGTGGTCCGGGACGAACCGGCGGGCCTGGGCATCCGTGAGTCCTCCGGCCTGATCACCGACGAGTACGCCCGCTTCCTGCCCCATGTGATCCTCTAGAGCCGATCCTCCGGGGCTGATTCCCCGGGGCTGGTCCGCCGGGGCCCGAGCAGCCGCTCCACCGCCGCCCGCGCGTGCCGCGCGGGGGCCGGGTCGCCGGTGATGCCCGCGGTGACGACGGCTCCCTCGGCGAGCAGGAAGACCGGTTCGGCCAGCGGTGTGCCGGTGGCGCGCACCCAGCCGGCGAGCTGGTCGTGGAAGGCCCGTTTGTGGGCGCGGACCTCGGCCAGCACCAGCGCGGAGGAGGAGCCGAGTTCGCCGTGGGCGTTGATCCAGGCACAGCCGCGGAAGCCGGGCTCGGCGAACCAGCCGGCGAGCCAGTCGAAGACCGCGAGCACCCGGGCGCGGGGGTCCGGCACGCTCTCCACGTGGGCGGCCAGGCTCGCCCGCCAGCGCCGGTCGCGGCGCCGGAGCATGGCGACCACCAGGTCCTCCTTGGTCGCGAACAGCCGGTAGATCCGCTTCAGCGGCAGGCCGGAGGTTTCACGGACCCGGTCCATCCCGACCGCCTGGATGCCGTGCGCGTAGAAGAGCGCCTCCGCCGCGTCCAGCAGCGCCTCGCGGTCCAGGCGGGTCTGTTCCTCGGTGATCGGCGCGGGCATCCGGGGCTCCTTGACGTCGAGAACGGCCGTTCTCTACTTTAGGCGCACGATGGAGAACGCTCGTTCTCGACCTAGGAGGCCGCCGTGCCCGAAGACCGCCCGCCCTGTCCGCCCTTCACCCTGGAGACCGCCCGTCGCAAAGTGCAGGCCGCCGAGGACGCCTGGAACACCCGCGACCCCCACCGGGTCGCCCTCGCCTACACCCCGGACTCCGTGTGGCGGAACCGGGACCGGTTCCTGGCCGGCCGGGACGAGATCGTCGCCTTCCTGACCGAGAAGTGGCAGCGCGAACGGGACTACGCCCTGCGCAAGAGCCTGTGGAGCTTCGACGGCGACCGCATCGCCGTCCGCTTCCAGTACGAGTGCCGGGACGCCGACGGCCGGTGGTGGCGCTCCTACGGCAACGAACTGTGGGAGTTCGACGAGCACGGCCTGATGCGCCGCCGCGAGGCCAGCATCAACGACGTGCCCATCGACGAAGCCGACCGGCGCATCCTCGGACCCCGGCCGGCCGCCGAACACGGCACCGACATCCCCCTGCACTGACGGCCGCTAGGCGGCTTCCAGCACCGCCCGCAGCTGCTCCAGCCCCCAGTCCAGGTCCTCCTCGCCGATCACCAGTGGCGGCGCGATCCGGACGGTCGGCCCGTGGGTGTCCTTGACCAGGACCCCGCGGGCCAGCAGCCGCTCCGAGAGCTGCCGCCCGGTGCCGACCGCCGGCGACGCGTCCACCCCGGCCCACAGCCCGCGCCCGCGCACCGCCGTCACCCGGCCCGTGCCCGGCAGCTCGTCCAGCGCCCGGTGCAGCCGCTCGCCCAGCCGGGCCGCCCGCTCCTGGAACTCCCCGGTCCGCAGCATCGCGATCACCTCCAGCGCCACCGCGCAGGCCAGCGGATTCCCGCCGAACGTCGACCCGTGCTCACCCGGCTGGAACACCCCGAGCACCGCCGCGCCCGACACCACCGCCGACACCGGCACGATCCCGCCGCCCAGCGCCTTGCCCAGCAGGTAGACGTCCGGTACGACCCCCTCGTGCTCGCACGCGAAGGTCCGCCCGGTCCGGCCGAGGCCCGACTGGATCTCGTCGGCGACGAACAGCACGTTCCGCTCGCGCGTCAGCTCCCGCACGCCGGCCAGATAACCGGCCGGCGGCACGATCACCCCGGACTCGCCCTGGATCGGCTCCAGCAGCACGGCCACGGTGTTCTCGGTGAGCGCCGCCCGCATCGCGGTCAGATCGCCGTACGGCACGATCTCGAACCCCGGCGTGTACGGCCCGTAGTCCGCCCGCGCCTCCGGATCCGTGGAGAAGCTGATCACCGTCGTCGTACGGCCGTGGAAGTTGCCGGCCGCCACGACGACCTTCGCCATCTCCGCGGGCACCCCCTTCACCCGGTAGCCCCACTTCCGGACCATCTTGACCGCGCTCTCCACCGCCTCCGCGCCCGTGTTCACCGGCAGCACCATCTCCATCCCGCACAGCTCGGCCAGCTCGGTGCAGAACGCCGCGAACCGGTCGTGGTGGACGGCGCGGGAGGTCAGCGTCACCCGGTCCAGCTGCCGCCGGGCGGCCTCCACCAGCCGCGGGTTGCCGTGCCCGAAGTTCAGCGCCGAGTAACCGGCCAGCAGGTCCAGGTACCGCCGCCCCGCCACGTCCGTCAGCCACGCCCCCTCACCGGTGGCGATCACCACGGGCAGCGGGCGGTAGGTGGGCGCGCAGTGCGCGTCGGCGGCGGCGATCAGGTCCTCTGCAGCGGTCACGGGCCTCTCCCGGGTACGTCCGGAAACCGACGGGGAACCCCTTCATAACCCCGCTCGCATGGTGGACGCGGGACCTGCGGCGCGCGGCGCGCCCGGTAGTCTGACGAACGGGCCGTGACTGGCGCGCTGGGATGGGACGGACCATCAGGGAGCGGCCCGAGCGGGAAGAGTGCCGTGCGCCTGGGCCGAACGTGAACGCTGTACGCACACCGTCCGGAGGTCCCCGATGCCCGAGAATTCCGTCTCCCCCTCCACCGAGACCACGGCCTTCCGCGCCGCCCTCGACGTCATCCGCGCGGTCGAGCCGCGCGTCGCCGACGCCATCGGCCAGGAGGTCACCGACCAGCGCGGCATGCTCAAGCTGATCGCTTCCGAGAACTACGCCTCCCCGGCGACCCTGCTCGCGATGGGCAACTGGTTCAGCGACAAGTACGCCGAAGGGACCATCGGCCGCCGCTTCTACGCCGGCTGCCGCAACGTCGACACCGTCGAGGCCCTCGCCGCCGAGCACGCCCGCGAACTGTTCGGCGCCCGCCACGCCTACGTCCAGCCGCACTCCGGCATCGACGCCAACCTCGTCGCCTTCTGGGCCGTCCTCGCCGACCGTGTCGAGGCGCCCTTCCTGGAGAAGACCGGCGTCCGCCAGGTCAACGACCTGAGCGAGGCCGACTGGGCCGAGCTGCGCCAGGCCTTCGGCAACCAGCGCATGCTCGGCATGTCCCTGGACGCCGGCGGCCACCTCACCCACGGCTTCCGCCCGAACATCTCCGGCAAGATGTTCGACCAGCGCTCCTACGGCACCGACCCGGCCACCGGCCTCGTCGACTACGACGCCCTGCGCGCCCAGGCCCGCGAGTTCAAGCCGCTGATCATCGTCGCCGGCTACTCCGCGTACCCCCGGCTGGTGAACTTCCGGATCATGCGCGAGATCGCCGACGAGGTCGGCGCCACCCTCATGGTCGACATGGCGCACTTCGCCGGCCTGGTCGCGGGCAAGGTCCTCACCGGCGACTTCGACCCGGTCCCGCACGCCCAGATCGTCACCACGACCACCCACAAGTCCCTGCGCGGCCCGCGCGGCGGCATGGTCCTGTGCGACGACTCCCTCAAGGACCAGGTCGACCGGGGCTGCCCGATGGTCCTCGGCGGCCCGCTCCCGCACGTCATGGCCGCCAAGGCCGTCGCCCTGGCCGAGGCCCGGCAGCCCGCCTTCCAGGACTACGCCCAGCGCATCGTCGACAACTCCCGCGCCCTCGCCGAGGGCCTGATCCGCCGCGGCGCGACCCTGGTCACCGGCGGCACGGACAACCACCTCAGCCTGATCGACGTCGCCACCTCCTACGGCCTCACCGGCCGCCAGGCCGAGGCGGCCCTGCTGGAGTCGGGCATCGTCACCAACCGCAACGCCATCCCGGCCGACCCCAACGGCGCCTGGTACACCTCCGGCATCCGCGTCGGCACCCCCGCGCTCACCACCCGCGGCCTCGGCACGGCGGAGATGGACGAGGTGGCCGCGCTGATCGACCGCGTCCTCACCACCACCGAGCCGGGCACCACCAAGTCGGGCGCCCCGTCCAAGGCGGCCCACATCCTGGACGAGAAGGTCGCCGAGGAGATCTCCCAGCGGGCGACGGACCTGGTGGCGGGCTTCCCCCTCTACCCGCAGGTCGACCTCGGCTGAAGCGCCTCGTGAGGGGCGCGGGGCGCATCCGGTATGCGGCTCCGCCGCGGGGCGCCACCGGCCACCACGGCAGCGGCCCCCGCGCCCCGCGCCCACCCCCACCTCTCGGGCCAATCACACCCTGAGCCTCTGAGAGAATGGGCTACATGGCCACTGCTGATCGCCCCCGCGTGCTGTCCGGCATCCAGCCCACCGCCGGCTCGTTCCACCTCGGCAACTACCTCGGCGCCGTCCGCCAGTGGGTGGCCCTGCAGGAGTCCCACGACGCCTTCTACATGGTCGTCGACCTGCACGCGATCACGGTCCCGCAGGACCCGGAGGACCTGCGGGCCAACACCCGGCTGGCCGCCGCGCAGCTGCTGGCGGCCGGTCTGGACCCGGACCGCTGCACTCTCTTCGTGCAGAGCCACGTCCCCGAGCACGCCCAGCTGGCCTGGGTCATGAACTGCCTCACCGGCTTCGGCGAGGCCAGCCGCATGACCCAGTTCAAGGACAAGTCCGCCAAGCAGGGCGCCGACCGGGCCTCCGTCGGCCTGTTCACGTACCCGGTCCTCCAGGTCGCCGACATCCTGCTGTACCAGGCCCACGAGGTGCCGGTCGGCGAGGACCAGCGCCAGCACATCGAGCTGACCCGCGACCTCGCCGAGCGCTTCAACGGCCGCTTCGGCGACACCTTCACGATCCCGAAGCCGTACATCCTCAAGGAGACGGCGAAGATCTACGACCTCCAGGACCCGACGGTCAAGATGAGCAAGTCGGCGTCCACGCCCAAGGGCCTCATCAACCTGCTCGACGAGCCGAAGGCCACGGCGAAGAAGGTCAAGAGCGCGGTCACCGACACGGACACGGTGATCCGCTATGACGTCGAGAACAAGCCGGGCGTCTCCAACCTCCTCACCATCTACTCCACCCTCACCGGCAGGCCGGTCGCCGAGCTGGAGCAGGACTACGAGGGCAAGATGTACGGCGCGCTCAAGACCGACCTCGCCGAGGTCATGGTCGAGTTCGTGACGCCGTTCCGGGAGCGCACCCGGCAGTACCTGGACGACGCCGAGACGCTCGACTCGATCCTCGCCAAGGGCGCCGAGAAGGCGCGCGCCGTCGCCGCCGAGACCCTCGCGCAGGCGTACGACCGCGTGGGCTTCCTCCCCGCCAAGCACTGAGGCGTACGACCGCAGGGGCCCGCGCGGCGGAGCGCTGCACATCACTTCCGCTGCGCCTGCCCACAGGACACTCATGGCCGTACAGTCATAGCCGACGGCCGAGCAGAAAACAGACACGACGACAGGAGACGACGTGGGGACCGTAACGATCGGCGTCTCGATCGCGGTCCCGGAGCCTCACGGCAGCCTGCTCCAGGAGCGGCGCGCGGGCTTCGGCGACGCCGCGGCTCACGGCATCCCCACCCACGTCACGCTGTTGCCGCCGACCGAGGTCGACCAGGCCGACCTGCCGGCGGTCGACGCGCACCTCGCCCGGGTCGCCGCGGCCGGCCGGCCGTTCCCGATGCGGCTGTCCGGCACCGGCACCTTCCGGCCCCTGTCGCCGGTGGTCTACGTCCGTGTTGTCCAGGGTGCCGAGGCCTGCACCCGGCTGCAGCAGCTGGTCCGGGACGCCTCCGGACCGATGGCGCGCGAACTGCAGTTCCCGTACCACCCGCACGTCACCGTCGCGCACGGCATCGAGGACGCGGCGATGGACCGCGCCTTCGAGGAACTGGCGGACTTCGAGGCCGAATGGCCGTGCACCGGCTTCGCGCTGTACGAGCAGGGCGCCGACGGCGTCTGGCGCAAGCTGCGCGAGTACACCTTCGGCGGCTCCGTCGTACCGCCGCAGCCGGGCCACGCGGACGTGTGGGCCCCGCGCGTCGCGCAGTGAGCCGCCCCCGCCCGAGGCGCTAGACGCCCAGCCTGCGGAACAACGGCCGCGGGGTGTGGCGCAGCACCGACATCACGAACCGGAGCGCGCCCGGCACCCACACCGTCTCCGAGCCGCGGCGCAGGCCGAGTTCGATGGCCGTGGCGACCGCCTCCGGGGTGGTGGCGAGCGGGGTCCGCGGCCGGCCCGCCGTCCGCCGCGTCCGCACGAAGCCGGGGCGCACGACCATGACGTGCGCGCCCGTGCCGTGCAGGGCGTCGCCGAGCCCCTGGGCGAAGGCGTCGAGGCCGGCCTTGCTGGAGCCGTAGATGAAGTCGGCGCGGCGGGCGCGTTCGGCCGCGGCGGCGGACAGTACGACCAGGGAGCCGTGGCCCTGGGCCTGGAGGGCGCCGCCGGCGACCAGGCCCGCCGAGACGGCCCCGGTGTAGTTGGTCCGGGCGACCTGCACGGCCCGGGCCGGGTCGCGTTCGTCGTGCGCCTGGTCGCCGAGGATGCCGAAGGCGAGCAGCACCAGGTCGACGGGCCCCTCGGTGAACACCTTGCCGAGGACGGTCTCGTGGGACTCGGGATCGAGCGCGTCGAAGGCGACGGTGTGCACGTCCGCGCCGAGCGCGCGCAGGCTCCCGGCGGCGTTCTCCAGCGCGACGGAGGGGCGGCCGGCCAGCCACACCGTGCGGGTGCGGCGGGAGATCAGCCGGCGCGCGGTGGCCAGCGCGATCTCGGACGTGCCGCCGAGGACGAGCAGGGACCGGGGCAGTTCGGTGGCATCCTTCATGACAGTTGACCGTATCGCCCCCATATGCCCGTTCGGGCGCAGAAACGCGGTGTTGACGTTCCCGCGGACCGGGCAGAGTCGGATCATGGACTGGCTGAAGAAGCTGCCCGGCATCGGGCCGATCGTCACCCGGCTGACCGCCACCCACGCGTGGCGGTCCTACGAGCGGCTGGACCGGGTGAAGTGGACCCGGCTGGCCGCCGCCATGACGTTCGTCAGCTTCGTGGCGCTCTTCCCGCTGCTGACCGTGGCCGCCGCGATCACCGCCGCCACGCTCAGCCCGGGCCGCCAGAAGACCGTGGAACACCGGATCGCCGACCAGTTCCCGGGCCTGTCCGACCAGTTGGACCTCACCTCCCTGGTGCAGAACGCCGGCACGGTCGGCGTCATCGCGGGCGCGGTCCTGCTGCTCACGGGCATCGGCTGGGTCGGGCAGGTGCGGGACTGCCTGCGCGTGGTGTGGGAGCTGCCGGACCGCGAGGAGAACCCGGTCGTCACCAAGGCCAAGGACGCCGGCATCCTGCTCGGCTTCGGCGGCGCCCTGCTGGTCACCCTCGCCGCGTCCACCCTCGCCTCGGCCGCGGTCGGCTGGCTGTCCCGGCAGATCGGCCTGGACGAGCACAGCTGGGGCAGCGTCCTGCTGCAGATCGCCGCGTTCGTCGTCGCCGTGCTCGCCGACTTCCTCGTCCTGCTCTACGTCCTGACCCTGCTGCCCGGGGTCGAGCCGCCGCGCCGGCGCCTGCTGGTCGCGGCGCTGCTCGGCGCGATCGGCTTCGAACTGCTCAAGCTGCTGCTGAGCGGCTACATCCAGGGAGTCGCCGCGAAGAGCATGTACGGGGCGTTCGGCGTCCCCGTGGCCCTGCTGCTGTGGATCAACTTCACCGCCAAACTGGTCCTGTTCTGCGCCTCCTGGACGGCGACCGGCAGCAAGGAGGCCGAACTCACGGACGCGCCCGACGGCGCATCAGGTCGGGCAGCGGCCACCGGCGGTTGACCAGGAACGCCCCGCCCCCGAGCAGCGCCAGCAGCCCGCCCGCGACGGCCAGGGCGATCCCCGCCCCGCCGGTGCCGGACGGAGTGGTGGCGCTCGCCGCCGCCTTCACGCCGGGCCCGCCGGTCCCGGAACCCCGCCCGGCCGCCTTGCCCGCCGCCTGCGCCGCGTCCCGCCCGGCGGACGCGCTCGGATCGGGCTGCGCGGTGGCGGCGCTCCTCGGCGGCACCAGCTCGCCCACCGGTTCGACCTTGCCGGCCGCCTGGAAACCCCAGTCCAGCAGCTTCGCGGTCTCCTTGTAGACCTCGTTGTGCTCGTGCTTCTCCGGGTTCATCACCGTGACCAGCAGCACCTTGCCGCCCCGCTCGGCCACCCCGGTGAAGGTGGCGCCGGCGTGCGTGGTGTTGCCGTTCTTCACGCCCGCGATGCCCGGGTAGACGGGGACGTCGCTGTCGCCGCTCAGCAGCCGGTTGGTGTTGCGGATCTCGGTGGAGCCGAACGTCGCGCTCACCGTCGAGCAGTAGTCCCGGAAGTCCCGCTTCTGCAGTCCGGAGCGGGCGAACAGCGTCAGGTCGTACGCCGACGACACCTGTCCCGGCGCGTCGTAGCCGTCGGGGGAGACCACATGGGTGTCCAGGGCCTGCAGTTCCTCGGCGTGGTCCTGCATGTCCTGGACGGTCTGCGCGACACCGCCATTCATCGCGGACAGCACGTGCACGGCGTCGTTGCCCGAGCGCAGGAAGACTCCGAGCCACAGGTCGTGCACGGAGTAGGTGCCGCCCTCCTTTATCCCGACCACGCTGGAGCCGGCGCCCATGCCCTTGAGGTCCGACGGCGCCACCTTGTGCAGGGTGCCCTTGGGGAACCGGGGCAGCACGGTGTCCGCGAACAGCATCTTCAGCGTGCTCGCCGGGGGCAGCTGCCAGTGCGCGTTGTGCGCGGCGAGGACCTCGCCCGACTCGGCGTCGGACACGATCCAGGACCGGGCGGTGAGCTCCTTGGGCAGCACGGGGACGCCGGGGGCGAGGTTGACCTGGGTGCCCGGCTGCCCGAGCCGGGCGCCGCCCAGCGTGGACATCCCGGCCGGGGGAGTGGCCGTCGGGCTCGGCGAGGGGGCCTGCGCGGCGAGCGCGGCGGGTGCGGTGACGGTCAGCGACAGCAGGGTGGCGGAGGTGACCAGCAGGGATCGCCGGCCGGTCGTCTTCGGTGCGGGCACGGTCGAGAACGTACCCGCACCGGACCGCGAAGTCCCGCCTGCCGCCCCACCCCCGGCACGGAGCCGGACACCGGACGGCGATACTGGACTCATGAAGCTCAGCCGCCCGGTCTCCTGGTTCCTGCTCGTGTTTGGAGTGTGGTCCTGGGTCATCTGGGTCACCTTCGTCAAGAACCTGATCAAGGACGGCAGCGGACTCGCCTTCGACGACGGCCAGCCGACCGCGTACTTCTGGGTGCACCTGCTGCTGGCGGTCGTGTCCTTCGTATGGGGGACGGCCATCGGGGTCATCGGGTTGCGCGGGCTGCGCGCACTGCGCCGGAACTCATAGCGGGGACCGGCCGGGGTGATCATCGTCGGCCTGGGGCCCGCCCACGCGCGTGGGGGCGCCGTCGGACGTCACGGTGATCGGACTGGCCGCCCTGCGCGCGTGACGGTAAACCCCGTCCTAGTTCTTCCACAACTGGACAGAAAGCCCTTCCGCGGGGTGAAACCCGTGTGATTAGGTGAGCCGCGTCACTCAAGGGGAAGTGGCTGGGGAGGGCATCACCATGCGATCTGCTCGCATGCGGCTTCTCGTGACGCTGCTCGCGCTCGCCGTCGTGGGGATCGGCGGCCGGCAGTTATGGCCGTCACAGGGGAGCGACGACCGGACCATCACCGTCGGCACGACGGACGCGGTCACCGCACTGGACCCGGCCGGCGCCTACGACTCCGGTTCCTGGGCCCTGTTCAGCAATGTGTTCCAGACGCTGCTGACCTTCGAGCCGGGCGGCGTCGAGCCGGTCCCGGACGCGGCGGAGAGCTGCGGGTTCGAGGGCAGCGGCCTGAAGACGTACCGGTGCACCCTGCGCTCCGGGATCACCTTCCCGAGCGGGCGCGCCATGACGGCCGAGGACGTCAAGTACTCCTTCGACCGGGTCAAGAGGATCAACGCCGATGTCGGACCGGCTTCCCTGTTCGCCACGCTCGCCTCGGTGACCGCCGACGACGCGCACACCGTCACCTTCCACCTCTCCTCCGCCGACGCCACGTTCCCGCTGAAGGCCGCCACCGGCGCCGGCTCGATCGTGGACCGGGAGAAGTACCCGGCCGGCGCCCTGCGCACGGACGCCGCCGTCGACGGCACCGGGCCGTACACCCTCACGGCGTACACCAAGGGCGAGAAGGCCGTCCTCGCGCCGTACGGGCGTTACGAGGGGTACCTGAGCGGTACCGGCCGCCCGATCGAGCTGCGCTACTACGCCGACGCGGCCAGGCTCGACCAGGCCTGGAAGGACCGGCGGGTCGACGTCGCCACCCGGACGCTGCCGCCGCGGGCGCTGTCCGCGCTGAACCCGAGCGACCCCGATCAGCGGGTCACCGAGTCCGACAGCACCGAGACCCGCAACCTGTACCTGAACACCCGCTCCCGCTCCCCGCTGCACGATCCGCGGGTGCGCCGGGCGATGGCCTGGCTGGTCGACCGCGAGCAGCTGGCCGCGACGGTCTACCACGGCACGGTCGACCCGCTGTACTCGGTGATCCCGACCGGCATCACCGGCCACACCACGTCGTTCTTCGACGACTACCCGGCGCCGAGCACCCGCAGGGCCCGCGAGCTGCTCGCCGGGGCCGGGGTGAGCCTGCCGGTGCGTTTCACCCTGGGCTACGGCGCCGGCCGGGGCGCGGGCGCCGAGGAGGCCGCGGAGCTGAAGAAACAGCTGGAGGCGAGCGGCCTGTTCCGGGTGGACGTCAAGAGCTACGAGTGGACCGACTTCCAGAAGCGCTGGGCCGCCGGGAGGATGGACGCCTGGGCGGTCGGCTGGTCGGCCGACTACCCCGACCCGGACACCTTCGGCGCCGCGCTCGTCGGCACCGGGTCCACCATGAGCACCGGCTACAGCAACAAGCTGGTCGACCACCTGATCCTGGACAGCCGGCAGTTCGCCGACCGCGGCCGGGTCGCGAAGGACTTCAAGGAGATCCAGGCGGACGTGGCCGCGGACGTCCCGCTGATCCCGCTGTGGCAGCGCAAGGAGTACGTGGTCAGCACCGAGGACGTGGGCGGCGGCCAGTACCTGACGGACGGCACGGGCGTGTTCCGCCTGTGGCGGCTGAACTGGATCTGATCAGCCGGCGTCCGGCCGACCGGCCTTGAGGATCCGGGTGACGTCAAGGATGACCTCGGCTCCGACGACCGCGGGCAGGGTCACGGTCTCACCGGGCGAGCAGGTGCGGTGACTGTCGTACGCGTCCCCTGCGGGACCGGTCAGGACGTGCAGGCGCTGGTGCTTGCGGTCGACGATCACGTAGACCGGGATCTTCGCACTGGCGTACGCCTTCACCTTGTCGCGCAGGTCGGTCTTCCAGTTGCTGGAGGTGACCTCCAGCACGAGACGGAAGCAGACGGGGTCGTAGCAGTTGTTCTCGGCGTGGTGGTCCTCGAAGTCGGCGTCGACCAGAGAGAGGTCCGGGATCGCGTAGTCCTCGACGCCGGTGGGCAGCCAAAGGCCGACGCCTTGGACCACCACCGACCCTTGCCCGTGGAGGCCTGCGGCCAGGAAAGGGACCATGAGCTCGGTCAGCGTCACGCCGTGGGCGCCGTCGGGAGGGGGGGACACGAGGATCTGGCCTCCGATGATCTCGACGCGGTTGCCCGGATTGCGCTCCATGAGCCGATTGGCCTCCGCGATCAGCGGTCGGTACTCATGGGGCCGCTCGACGGATGCTGCGGACATCGCGTGCCTCCTGTGGGCTGGTGTCGAGAGCATCATCGTAGGCAGCCGGACCCCCGGGCGTCCCGTTCCCGCGCCTTCACCCGAAAGTGATCACTCGGCCCGCTCCCGCCCCGGGTCCGGCAGCGCCTTCGTCATCCCCGGCAGGAAGTCCGTGAACAGTTCGTGGACCTCCAGGACCAGGGGCCGCAGGACCCGGAAACGGGCCAGGGAGACACCGCGGGCGGTCAGGCGGGCGCCCCGCCGTGCCAGCCGGTAGCTGCGCTCCCGCCCCTCCGTGCGGTCGAAGATCCAGTACAGCACCAGGCCCATCTGGGAGAGCCACATCAACTCGGGGAGGACCTCCCGCAGCTCCGGCGCTACCTTGGCCTTGGAGCCGGCCAGCACCTCCCGGTGCACGCTGAGGGCCTGCTCGCGGGCGTGCTCGCTCTCCGGCGAGAAGGGGCTGAGCGGGCTGTCGGGGTCGGCGGCGTTCTTGAAGAACTGGACGGCGAACTCGTGGTAAGGCCGGGCGATGTCCAGCCACACGGTCAACACGCCCGCGAGCCGTGCCTCCAGGTCGGTCTCCCGGTCCAGCACCTCCCGGACCGCCGCCCGGTGCTCGGCGGCGATCCGGTCGTAGAACCCCTGGATCAGGTGTTCCTTGCCCTCGAAGTAGTAGTAGGCGTTGCCGACGGAGACCCCGGCCTCCTTGGCGATGGCCCGCATGGTCGTCTTGTCGTACCCGCGCTCCTGGAACAACCGCATCGCGGTCTCCAGGATCAGCGCGCGGGTCTGCTCGGACTTGCTGCTCTGGGGGCCGGCCGCGTCGGGGCCGTCGTTCTTCGCGGGCACGGTAGAAGAGCCTAACCACTGGTGGGAGCGGCACCGGCGCGGGACGGCGGGGAGTAGCTCCAGCCGGTGCGGGGGTGGTACGACCAGCCGTCCGCCCGCCGGTACGCCTGCCCGCCCCACGGCCCGCCCCGCCTCCGGCCCGGTCCCCGCGCGTCCCGCCACTTCGCCGCGGCGAGCGCGGCCCCCCGGGCCAGCCCGGCGCCCGCCGGGGTGGCGAGCTTGTGGGCGAGCGGGCGGTGCTCGCGCAGCGCCCACAGGACGACGATCCAGGCGCGCGATCCACGGTAGACCTGCCCGGAGTCACCGACGACGGTGACCTCCTCCAGGCCCGACGAGTGGTCCAGCCCCGGGAAGCGGGCGCGGGCCGCGGCCGAACCGGCCGGCAGCAGTTCCAGCGGCACCAGCTGGGGCTGGCGGGCCAGCCAGCCGCGCAGATGGGTGCACAGGACGCGTTCGGCGTCGTACAGGACGGTCAGGGCGCGGACCGGGGCGCCCGCGGCGCCCCGGCCGTCCGTGGTGGTCACGGAGGTCATGCCGGTCACGCCCCGGCCGTCGGCGCGATCCACTCCTGCGGGCCGACCGGGGGCCGCTGCTCCCGCTCCATGACCCCGCGCCGGCGGATCCGGTTGAGCACGTACACGTTGCCCAGGTGCATCACGCCGAGCACCAGCAGCACCACGCCGAGCTTGGTCGACAGGGCCTCGAAGATGCCGCGGGTGTCCTCGATGGTCGCGTCGTCCCCCAGGTACAGGGCCACGAAGCCGAGGTTGACCAGGTAGAAGCCGACCACCAGGAGGTGGTTGACGGCGTCGGCGAGCTTCTCGTTGCCGCGCAGGACGTCGGCCAGGAAGATCCGGCCGTTGCGGCTGAGCGTGCGGGCCACCCAGACGGTCAGCGCGATGCTGACGACCAGGTAGATGACGTAGGCGATGACGGTGCGGTCCATGCCCCACCCCTTCTTGAACGCGTTCAAAAACGCTGACAGGAATGACTGTAGACCTGTTTTTGAACGCGTTCAACACGGGGGTGGGGTTCAGTTCCGGCGGGCCAGCGCCGGGCGTTTTGTGTAGTCCGTGAGGCCGAGGACGTTCCCCCACGGATCGGCGAGTTCCACGGTCCAGCCGGTGGCCCCCTGGAACACCTCGTCCAGGGGTGCGACGCCCAGGGCCGCCAGCCTCCGCGCCGCCGCCCGCGCGTCGGGCACCTCCAGCCAGATCCGCGGCGAGGGCCAGTGCGGCGGCCGGTGCCGCAGCCCCTCCTCGGCGCGCAGCAGGATGCCCGGCGTCTCCGCGCCGACCTTCAGCAGGGCGATCCCGGCCTCGTCGAACCGGAATCCCACGGCGAACCCGGCCCGCTCGTAGAAGGCGACCGCCTCGGCCAGGTCGCCGACGGGGAGCAGCACGTTGTCGAAACCGAGCAGTTCGTACGACTCTTCGTCTGACATGTCGTCACATTAGGAGCCCAGCCCCGCGGAAGCGAGGAGCCCCACCGGAGCGGACGGACGGCGGGGCCCCGCGACGGATCCGGCCGTGTGACCACTGCGGGAAGTCCGGGTCCAGGCCGGCATGACGAGGGCCCCGTGCCCCGGAACATCGTTCCGGGGCACGGGGCCCTCGTCGCAGGCGTACCGCGGGTCAGTAGCGGCGCGTGATCAGGGCGCGCTTCACTTCCTGGATGGCCTTGGTGACCTCGATGCCGCGCGGGCAGGCGTCCGTGCAGTTGAAGGTCGTACGGCAGCGCCACACGCCGTCGCGGTCGTTGAGGATCTCCAGCCGCTGCTCCCCGGCCTCGTCACGCGAGTCGAAGATGAAGCGGTGGGCGTTCACGATCGCGGCCGGGCCGAAGTACTGGCCGTCGTTCCAGAACACCGGGCAGGAGGAGGTGCAGGCCGCGCAGAGGATGCACTTCGTGGTGTCGTCGAAGCGCTCACGGTCCTCGGCGGACTGCAGCCGCTCACGCGTGGGCTCGTTCGTGTCCTTCGTGACGAGGAAGGGCATGACGTCCCGGTACGCCTGGAAGAACGGCTCCATGTCCACGACCAGGTCCTTCAGGACCGTCAGGCCCTTGATGGGCTCGACCGTGATCGGCTTCTCGGGGTTGATGTCCTTGATCAGCGTCTTGCAGGCAAGCCGGTTCTTGCCGTTGATCCGCATCGCGTCCGAGCCGCAGATGCCGTGCGCGCACGAGCGGCGGAAGGTGAGGGTGCCGTCGAGGTCCCACTTGATCTTGTGGAGGCCGTCGAGGACGCGCTCCTTCGGGTCGATCTCCAGCTGGAAGTCTTCCCAGACGGCCTCCGCCGCGACCTCCGGGTTGAACCGGCGGATGCGGAAGGTGACCGTGATGTAGGGGGAGTCGGCGAAGCCGGGCTCGGGCTGGCCGGCCGCGTCCGCCTTGTCCAGAACAGGGGTAGCCATCAGTACTTACGCTCCATCGGCTGGTAGCGGGTCTGGACGACCGGCTTGTAGTCGAGACGGACGGTTTCCGAGCCGTCGGCGCCGACCTCGCGGTACGCCATGGTGTGGCGCATGAAGTTGACGTCGTCGCGGTTCGGGTAGTCCTCGCGGTAGTGACCGCCGCGGGACTCCTTGCGGGCCAGCGCCGAGACGGCCATGACCTCGGCCAGGTCCAGCAGGTTGCCCAGCTCGATGGCCTCCAGCAGGTCCGTGTTGAACCGCTTGCCCTTGTCCTGGATCGCCACGTTCTGGTAGCGCTCCTTGAGCTCGGCGATCTTCTCGACGGCCGTCTTGATCGTCTGCTCGGTGCGGAACACCATGACGTTGGCGTCCATGGTCTCCTGCAGCTCGCGGCGCAGGGTCGCCACCCGCTCGCTGCCGGTGGAGGCGCGCAGCCGCTCGATCTGCTCGACGACGAAGGACTCCGGGGCCTCCGGCAGCTCGACGTAGTCGGCCTTGGCCGAGTACTCGGCGGCGGCGATGCCCGCGCGGCGGCCGAAGACGTTGATGTCCAGCAGCGAGTTGGTGCCCAGGCGGTTGGCGCCGTGGACGGACACGCAGGCGACCTCGCCGGCCGCGTACAGGCCCGGCACGACCGTGGTGTTGTCCGCCAGGACCTCACCCTCGACGTTGGTCGGGATGCCGCCCATGGCGTAGTGCGCGGTCGGCTGGATCGGGATCGGGTCCGTGTACGGCTCGATGCCGAGGTAGGTCCGCGCGAACTCGGTGATGTCCGGGAGCTTGGCGTCCAGCTGCTCCGGCGGCAGGTGGGTCAGGTCCAGGTAGACGTGGTCGCCCTCGGGACCGCAGCCGCGGCCCTCACGGATCTCCGTGTAGATGGAGCGGGACACGACGTCACGGGACGCGAGGTCCTTCATGACCGGCGCGTACTTCTCCATGAAGCGCTCGCCGTCCTTGTTGCGGAGGATGCCGCCCTCACCGCGGGCGCCCTCCGTCAGCAGGATGCCCATGCGCCAGATGCCGGTCGGGTGGAACTGGAAGAACTCCATGTCCTCCAGGGGCAGGCCGCGGCGGTAGACCGCCGCCTGGCCGTCACCGGTCAGGGTGTGCGCGTTGGAGGTCACCTTGAAGAACTTGCCGGTGCCGCCCGAGGCGTAGATCACGGCCTTCGCCTGGAAGATGTGGATCTCACCGGTGGCCAGCTCGTACGCCACGACACCGGCGGACCTCTTGACGCCGTCGACCTCGGTGATCAGCTGGTCCAGGACGTAGAACTCGTTGAAGAACTCCACGCCCTCCTTGACGCAGTTCTGGTACAGCGTCTGGAGGATCATGTGGCCGGTGCGGTCCGCGGCGTAGCAGGACCGGCGGACCGGGGCCTCGCCGTGGTTGCGGGAGTGACCGCCGAAGCGGCGCTGGTCGATGGTGCCGTTCGGGGTCCGGTTGAACGGCAGGCCCATCTTCTCCAGGTCGAGGACGGCGTCGATGGCCTCCTTCGCCAGGATCTCGGCGGCGTCCTGGTCGACCAGGTAGTCACCGCCCTTGACCGTGTCGAAGGTGTGCCACTCCCAGTTGTCCTCCTCCACGTTGGCGAGCGCGGCGGCCATGCCGCCCTGCGCGGCGCCCGTGTGGGAGCGGGTGGGGTAGAGCTTGGTCAGCACGGCGGTGCGGCTGCGCTTCGTCGCCTCGATGGCGGCGCGCATGCCCGCGCCGCCGGCGCCGACGATGACGGTGTCGTACTTGTGGATCTTCATGATTCTCGCAGCCCCGTGCCTAGCGGATGTTCGGGTCGAAGGTGAAGATCACCAGCGTGCCCAGCAGGATGGTGAACACCGTGGCGGTGTAGAGCAGGCCCTTGAGCCACAGCCGGGTGTTCGGCCGCTCGGCGTAGTCGTTGATGACCGTGCGCAGGCCGTTGGCACCGTGCAGCATCGCCAGCCACAGCATCAGCAGGTCCCAGACCTGCCAGAACGGGGACGCCCAGCGGCCGGCCACGAAGGCGAAGCCGATCTTGGACACACCGCCGTCCAGCACCAGCTGGATCAGCAGGTGGCCGAGGACGAGGACGACCAGCACGATGCCGGACAGGCGCATGAACAGCCAGGCCGCCAGCTCGAAGTTGCCCCGGGTCGACTTGGGGGACTTCTTGGTGCGCTTGCGGGGCGCCTCGATGAACGGGGCCGGGTTGTCGACGGTGTAGACGGGGGCACCCTCGACGGGGCCGACTCCGGAGGCCGCGGTTTCAGTCGTGGACATCGGCGTCAGCTCCCAAACAGGACACGGTAGGCGTGGCCGAGGACCGGGTAGATCGCCCCGAGCATCAGCACGATCCACACGCCCATCACGGTCCAGAACATCTGCTTCTGGTAGCGCGGGCCCTTCGACCAGAAGTCGACGGCGATGACGCGCAGGCCGTTGAGCGCGTGGAAGAGGATGGCGGCGACGAGGCCGTACTCCAGCAGCGCGACGATCGGCGTCTTGTACGTGGCTACGACCTTGTCGTAGTCCTCGGGGGAGACACGCACGAGAGCGGTGTCCAGCACGTGAACGAACAGGAAGAAGAAAATGAGGACGCCGGTGACTCGATGAGCCACCCAGGACCACATTCCTTCCCGGCCGCGGTACAGCGTTCCAGCCGGCACGGAAGAACCCTCCGGGAGCGGGGACTAGGGCCGCGCCGGCTTCACTGTCGGTCGGGCCCGGCCGGGTACGGTCCACCGGCCCTCTGCATGGTATCCACGTGCCGCCGTGGTGCTTACGGGGGGCCTACCGGTGTGATCAAAGTGGCACGCGGTTGGGCTAGCCGACGCGGCTTGCGGGCCGGATCCGGTGGTCATTTGCCGGGTGTGGGGGCATTTGGGCTGGTAGCGCCCGCGTGGCGGTGGCCACAAATCGAAAACGGCTCGGCGCCGCTGAGCAGGACTCGCAGCCGTCCCCGGGCCAGACGCCGCAGTTCCTCGGCCGCCGTCACCCGCTCCTCCTCCGGATCGTTTGCCAATCGTGACCGGATCGCTTCGAGGATGTGGTCGATGACCTCGTCCCGGGGGACGTCACCCGGATAGATGACGAACGCGTGTCCGAATCTCGCCTCGTAGGCGGCGCGCGCGGCGCCCAGGGCGGTGTGGGCCGCCGAGTACGTGTCCTCGGGGAGTTCCGGGAGGGTCTCGTCGGCCAGGGCCTCGGCCAGGTCGGCGGGGGAGAGGTCGTACGCCGCCTCGTCCGCGGCGGCCAGCAGGGCGTCCAGGTCGGGGTAGGGGCGGTGGTCGGCGATCCGGTCGGCCCAGCGCAGGCTGTGCAGGCAGTGCAGGAGCAGGGTGCGGGCCTCGTCGGCGCGGGCTGTGTTGAAGGCGTCGAGGGGCGTGGGGAGATACGGCAGGCGGTGGGCGGGCAGCGTGGGTCCTCGCGTCACATGTGGCGTGGCAGGGGATGCTGTGAAAGGTGTGTCGTCAGGTTATCGAGAGTGGTCACGCTGTGTCCGAGGGATAGCTGAATTTCACCCGAACGGAAGAGTTTGAGGCCGCTTGGGTGACGGATGGGCCGGCGATCGGTCGTACGTTGGCAGGGTGACCCAGCACAGGCTCAGGCGCCGGGGCTCGGCGCGACAGGTGATACGCAAGCGGGCGGTGGTGGCCGCCGCGGTCGTGGGGACGGTCGCGCTCGGCACGGGCGTCGCCGTCTGGGCCTCGGCGGACGGGGGCGGCGCGGCCGTGAGCGGCGCGCGGCAGCCGTCCCCCGGGCGGGCGGCCGGCACCGCGGCCGGCCCGGGGCAGCCGGCGACCGCGTCGGCCAGCCCCCGCCCCAGTCCCAGCCGGTCGTACCCGCTCTCGCAGGCGCCGCGCACCATACCCGCGGTCCGCTCCCACACCCCGGCGCGCGGTCCGGGCTGGAAGCCGCGGCACGGCGAGCGGGTGGTGGTGAGCGACCCCGCGCTGGCCGACGAGGGCCGGCTGATGGCCGGGGAGCTGGGGCTCGCCTACGCGGGGGAGAAGAGCGACGTCCGGGCGGGCGACGTGCGGCTCGCGCTCGGCGGCGGGGGCGGGAACCGGGAGTCGTACACGCTGACCGTCCGGGGCGGGCGGGTCGACATCAGCGGGCCCGGCGAGGCGGGCGTCTTCTACGGCACCCGCACCCTGAAGCAGGAGGTCCACGGCGGCGGTACGGCCCCCGAGGGCGTCGTACGCGACCAGCCGGCCAAGCCGGTGCGCGGGTTCATGCTGGACATCGCGCGCAAGCCGTACTCCGAGGCCTGGATCGAGGACCGGATACGCGAGCTGGGGGACCTGAAGTACAACGAGCTGGGCCTGCACTTCTCCGACGACCAGGCCTTCCGGATCGAGTCCAGCAGCCACCCGGAGATCGTCTCCCCGGTCCATCTGACCAAGGCCCAGGTCAGGCGGATCGTGGCACTGGCGGACAGCCGGCACATCACCGTCGTGCCCGAGATCGACTCGCCCGGACACCTGGGCGCCGTCCTCGCCGCCCACCCGGACCTGCAGCTGCGCAACGTGAACGGAGTGGCGACCAGGGGTGCGATCGACATCTCCAAGGACGCCTCCGCGCGGCTCGTCGACGACCTGCTGAACGAGTACGCCGGGCTGTTCACCGGCGGCCAGTGGCACCTGGGCGGTGACGAGTACCAGGCGCTCACCGTGCGGGACCCGCAGGCCTCCTACCCGCAGCTGGCGGCCGCCGCCCGGCAGCGGTACGGCGCCGGCGGGACCGTCGCCGACCTCGCCACCGGCTGGCTCGACGACCGCGCCGCCACCGTCCGCGCCCACCACCGGACCATGCGCGCCTGGAACGACGGCTTCTTCCGCGGCACCTCCGTGCAGCCCGCGGGCGACCTCCAGGTCGCCTACTGGACCGGCAAGGAGATCGGCGCCCGGCCGCCGGCGGAGTACCTGAGCGCCGGCCGCAAGGTGCTCAACTACAACGACGAGTACCTCTACTACGTGCTCGGCCAGCCGCAGACCTTCGTCTACCCGACAGGACAGCGCATCTACGAGCAGTGGAACCCGCGGGTGCTGCGCGGCACGACCGCCGTCCCGGCGCGCTACGACGGCCAGATCCTCGGCGGCTCGTTCGCGGTCTGGTCCGACCGCCCGAACGCGCAGACGGAGGCCCAGGTCGCCGCGGGCATCCGGATGCCGCTGCGGGCCACCGCGCAGAAGCTGTGGGACGCGCGCACACCGGCGCTCTCCTGGGCCGGCTTCCGGAGTCTGGCGAACCGGCTGGGCTGAGAACCGAGTGGACGCACGACGGCGTCCGGCCATATGTTCCGGTGTCCGCGCGCGTGTTCGCATGCGCGCCGGCATCAGGACGCGCGCCGGTTCGGGGAGAGCCGCGCGCCGGCCCGGATCTCGTCTTCTCGGGGGAACACCTTCATGACCACGCCCATGCCCGCGCCCATGCCCACTCCGCCGTACGCCGCCCCGCCCGGCGGCGCCTGGCTGCGCTCGCCGGCCGCGCTCGGCCGCGCCACCGCCGTGCTGCTCGGTCTCGTCATCGCCACCGACCTGTTCGCCTGCTACGCCGACTTCCTGGAGATGGACGTCACCGGCGACCTGGCGGCCGGCGTCACCGGAGCCGACGTCATCGACCGGGCGGACCGGGCGGACTCCCTCTACGGTGCCGCCGGCATCGCGCAGGGGGTCGCGCTGGTGGCCACGGCCGTCGTCTACCTGTGCTGGCTGTGGCGGATCCGGGTGAACGCCGAGGTGTTCGACGCCTCCCGGCACAGCATGAAGCGCGGCTGGACCATCGGCGCCTGGTTCTGCCCGGTGGTGAACCTGTGGTTCCCGCGCCGGATCGTCGCCGACAGCTGGGACGCCAGCGCTCCCTGGGGCTCGCGGTCCGGCCACTCCCCGGTCAACGCCTGGTGGACGGTGTGGCTCGCCGGCCTGCTCGTGGGCCGGTTCGCGGACACCAGCTCCCGGCACGCCGAGACGGCCGACGAGCTGAAGGAGGCCGCCAAGGCGATGCTGCTCTCCGACGGCCTCGACATCGCCGCCGCCGCCCTGGCCGTCGTGGTGGTCGTCCAGCTGACCCGGATGCAGGAGCGCAAGGTCCACTCCGGCGAGCTGCCGGCTCCCGCGCTTGGCTGAAAACCCCTGGCTGTGACACTCCCGCTCCGTCGCACGCAGTAAGGGGAAGTGCGGGCTCCGTACCGGTCGGTGCCCTGGCGAGGGAGGCATTCATGAGCCTGGTGGACCTGATCGCACAGGCCGACGAGCGCGGACTGGCCGCCAGCGGATTGGCTTGTTTGGATCGGTGTCTGCCGCTGCTCGGCGGCGACGACGAGCTGCTGCGCCCGCTGTGGGCCCGCCTCGCCGACGGCTCCGGCTGGGCCGCCGAGCTGAGCCGGGCCCGCGAGGCGCTCGGCTCCGCGGAGCCCGCCGACGAGGCCGCGCGGCTCGCCCGCCGGATGCTCCGGTCGGCCCCGGCCGAGCGCACCGCCGACGCGGTACGGCCCTGGGCCGACGCCTGTTCCGTCGCCTCGCTGCGGGTCCACCGGCTGCTCGACCCCGCCACGGACGACGGCCCGGACCCGGGGGACGCCGACGGCCTCGCCGCCGGGCGCGCGGGCGACCCGGCGGACCTGCCGCCGCTCGTCGCCGCCGAACTGCGCCGCCAGGCCGCGGTGCTGGAACTGCTCGCCGGGCACGGCGCGCAGGGCCTGCGGCGGGCGCTGGAGGTGTCGGTGGAGGGCCGCCGGGTGCTGCGCGCGGTGGTCTCCCGCCGGGCGCGCAGCGCCGCGGAACCGGGGGCGTGACGGGGGCCTGTGCCGTTCGTGCGGCGGACCTGGGGTGGTCCTGCGACGGTTGGCGGAACGTTTCGGGAAACGTCCCGTGCCCCCGTGACGGAACCTCGCCCCGGCTCGCTCTTCCCTATGTGACAGCCGATGTGACAGCTCATGTGACGGCCCGGTACGGGACAGCGCAGCAGGAGACCAGGCCGCCCGCCGCGGCCAAGCCCGTGCGGTGGGCGGCGGACGCGGTGGCGACCATGCGCGAGGGCGCGCGGATCCGGCTCGACTACTCGGCGCAGAGCCTGTGGCGGGTGGACCGGATGATCGAGGAGATACGCCGCGAGGGACCGCCGTACGCGGCCGTCCAGAGCGTGCTGCGCGGCTTCGGCGCCTACGCCGGTGAGGTGATCGTCCGGCAGACCGGCGCCGAGTGGTGGGCGACCGGCGGCGAGCACTGGCTGCGCACCCCCGACGGCCGGCTGTGGGACCCCCTCGACGAGGCGCGCCGCTGCTACGGCGGCCACGGCTCGCTCCGGCTGCTGTGCCGGGACGCGACCGCGAGCGCCTCCGGCTGAGCTGCCTGTGACACTTCCGTCGGGGCCGACGCTGATGATCGTGGAGGGCGACAGACACGGCCGGAGCGTGTCGCACCGGTGACGGAAAGCGCCACGCAGTGGCCAGGAACTCGGCACGAACGAGGACGGTCTTGGGCCAGGGAGGGGAACCCCGCCGCCCGCAGCCGCGGGACGGGGAGCTGGGCGCGGCCGTCGCGCGGGCCCAGGACGGTGACGAGACCGCCTTCGCGGTGGCCTACCGGATCGTGCAGCCCGGCCTGCTCGGCTACCTGCGGGGCCTGGTGGGCGACGACGCGGAGGACGTCGCCTCCGACGCCTGGCTGGAGATCGCCCGCGACCTCGGCCGGTTCCGGGGCGACGGCGCCGGCTTCCGCGGCTGGACCGCGACCATCGCCCGGCACCGCGCGCTGGACCACCTGCGCCGGCAGCGGGTACGGCCCCGGGCGGCGCAGCTCGAACAGGACGCCCTGGAGCTGCCCGGCCGGCACAGCACCCACGACCAGGCCCTGGAGTCGCTGTCCACCGAACGCGCGCTGGACCTGGTGCGCGGGCTGCCCCGGGACCAGGCCGAGGCGGTGCTGCTCCGGGTGGTCGTCGGCCTCGACGGCCCCGCCGCCGCCCGCGTCCTCGGCAAACGCCCCGGCGCCGTCCGCACCGCCGCCTACCGGGGGCTGCGCCGCCTGGCCCGCCAGCTCGGCGCCGACGGTGTGACGGATGCGGAACCGCCGACGCTGGGTGAGTCGGGATGAACGAGAGCGGGCGCGGGACGTATGTACGGACGTCCGCCGCGGCCGTTCCGGCAGCCGGCCCGCGGGTGGCGGTCCTGGCGGCCGGCGGGCTCGGCCGGTTGCCCGCTGCGGCTCGCGGGTGGCGGCCCGGCCGGTCCCGCGGCGGGTGCCCGCAGGGCGGGTGGACCGGTGTACGGAGTTCCGGGCGGACCGGATGAGGACGGGAACGGGCATGGGTGAACGGCACGGCGGCGACGGGCTGCCCGGCGCCCGGCGCGCACACCCCGACGGCACCGTCGCCGCGCCCGAGCCGCCCGGCACCTCCCCGGGCCGCACGGAGCTGGAGGCACGGTTCGGCGCCGCGCTGCGCGCCCGGGACGCCGGCCCCGAGGCCGAGCGCAACGCCGTCGCCGCGTTCCGGGCCGCGCGCGAGGCGGGCGCGCACGACGCCAGGACCCGCGCCCGGGACGACTGGCGGCCCGGGCGGCCCCGCCGCGCCCGCCGCTCCCTGCGGACCACCCTCTCGCTGGCCCTGGCGAGCCTCACGCTGGGCGGAGCCGCCGTCGCCGCGATCGGCTCCGCGCGGTCCGGGCCCGAGGACGGCGCCCGGCACGCCCCGCGCTCCGCGCACCCCTCGCCGGGCGCCCGCTCCGCCCCGGCGGCGCACGCCACGGCCGCCGGTACGACGGCCCGGCCGGAGGACACCGGCACCGCCGTGCCCTCCGGGAGGCCCGCGCACCCGACGACCGCCGGGGACACCCCGGCCCACTGCCGTGCCTACGCGCAGGCGGGGGAGCGGGGCGGCGCCCTGGAGGCGACGGCGTGGCAGCGGCTGGTCGCCGCGGCGGGCGGCCGGGACAGGGTCGCGGCCTACTGCGCCGCCCGGACGGCCCGTACACGGGGCGGAACCACCGGCACGACGGCCCGGCCCGGCCACTCCGGCGCCACCGGCGAGGGCGACGGCAACGCCCGGGGCAACGGCCAGGGCAAAGGCGTCGGCCGCAGGGAGCCGACCGGCGACCCACTGGTCAGAGGCACTTCTCGCTTGTTTGATCACCTGTCGGACAGCCTGCTTCGTGAGAGCCCGACGCTAGGTTCTGTCCCTGACCTCGATCCTTCGTGACGGTCCGCTGGTTCCCAGACGACGGCGTGACCTGGGCGGCGGCCCGTGCGGCGGCCCCGGGCTGAACTGCTCCCTCGGCGGCGTGCGGGATGTCCCCGGCGGGGTCATGATGGGACGGCCCGGCCGCCGCGGGAGCGCCGGGCGGGAAGGGGCAGGCGATGGAGCTGTTCCCGCCGGTGCCGCTCGCGGAGTGGCGGGACACCAAGGAGACGCTGCACCGCTTCGCGCAGATCGTCGGCAAGATCCGCATGGCCGCGAGCGCCCGGCGCAACCACTGGTGGAACGTCCCGTTCCATGTCACTGGGCGCGGCATCACCACCCGACCGATGGGTCAGGTCGACGGGAATCCGATCTTCACGATCGACTTCGACTTCGTCGACCACCGGCTCGCCGTCATGACGCTCGACGGCGAAGAGCGGTCCTTTCCGCTTCCGGGCCAGTCCGTCGCATCCTTCTACGACCAGACCCTGGCCGCTCTGGCCGCACTGGGCGTCCGGGTGGACATCGCTATTCCCAGGCCCTTCGATCTGTCCGACGCCGACCGGCCGTTCGCCGAGGACACCGAGCACGCGACCTACGACCCGGTGGCCGCAAACCGCTACTGGCGGGTGCTGAGCCAAGTGGCATCCGTGCTGGAGGAGTTCGCGGCGGGCTACTCGGGAAAGGCCAGCCCGGTGCACCACTTCTGGCACACCTTCGACATCGCCCACAGCCGGTTCTCCGGGCGCCGGGTCGACCAGCCCGCGCAGGTCGACCCCGTCACCCGGGAGGCGTACTCCTCGGAAGTGATCAGCTTCGGCTTCTGGTTCGGCGACGACACCTTCGCCGAGCCCGCGTTCTACTCGTACACCGCCCCCGAGCCCGCCGGCCTGGCCGAAGCGCCGCTCAGCCCGGCGTCCGCGCAGTGGGTCGCGCGCGGCGACAGCCACCTGGCCGTGCTGCGCTACGACGCGGCCCGCGCCGAGGCCGACCCACGTGCCGCCGTGCTCGCCTTCTACGAAAGCGCCTACCAGGCCGGGGCCGGACGCGCCGGATGGGACATCGCGGCGCTTGCGTGCCCCGGCGGAATCACGGACCCGGTCCGTCGCATCTGACGAATTCGGTCAGCAGCGCAGCGCGGTGCAGTGGTCAGGCTTCGGTATCGGTGCGCGCCAGGATGCCCTTGAGCAGGCCCGTGGACTGGCCGACCTCGATGAGGTAGCCATCCGGGTCGCGCATGTAGCAGCGCAGCTCGGCGCGCCGGTCGATGGGCGGGGTGAGGAACTCGGCTCCCTTGGCGCGGGCTGCCGCGTAGAAGCCGTGGATGTCCGCCACCCGTACGTTCAGGAAGCTGGAGACGGTGTGGCGGTCCTCCGGCGGACGCAGGACGACGTCGGGTTTGTCAGCTGTGGGCCCGCCGCCGGGGTTCATGATGATCCAGCTGTTGGCGACCTTGATGATGCAGGGGTTCTCCTCCAGCACCACCTGCCCGCCCAGCACATCGGCATAGAACGCCCGCGAGCGAGGGACGTCGCCGACCGTGAGAAAGTGCGTGAGCAGCAGACCCTCGGCCGGTGCGGGAAGGTCGTCGGCTGCGGCGCTGGCAGACGTGACGTCGGACATATGTCGAGCGTATGGCGCGCATGGGCGTGCGGCATTCTCAGCCGGTGCGCTTCTTCACCTGGCAAGTGCCTCCGACTGGTGCGGCTGGTCAGAGGCGCTTTCTGTCGACAGGATCACGTACTGGACACCGAGCCGCGTGAAGCCCGAGGCTCTTCGACCAGCCGGGCTGGGGGTTCTCGGGCCGGCTTTCGCTCAGGCTGAGCCGGCCGGTGCCGCCGAGGCAACGGCCGGGGCCGCCACCCCCCACAGGAGAGGCCCCGGCCGTCGCGCGGACGGGCCGCGCACGGCCCGTACTTTGCTCAGCGCCGTGCGTGCGGTTTCTGTCACACCCGGCCACGGCCGGATCTCACCCTGCGCACATCCGCACCCGGTCACGAGTTAGTTGCATCTTCTACGGACATGGACGAGCAGTGCTTTCACGCCGTAACGTGCCTTTCGCGCCGACCGAAGACAGGCGTAAAGGGAGTACGGTGCTGGGGGACGACGCGGAGCTGACCGCCGCGGTGCGTGCGGCACAGGACGGTGACGAAACCGCGTTCCGTACGGTGTACCGCGCGGTCCATCCCCGCCTGCTCGGATACGTCCGCACACTGGTCGGCGATCCGGACGCCGAGGACGTCGCGTCCGAGGCCTGGCTGCAGATCGCACGCGACCTGGACCGGTTCAGCGGCGATGCCGACCGGTTCCGCGGCTGGGCCGCCCGGATCGCCCGCAACCGCGCCCTGGACCACATACGCATGCGCGGCCGCCGCCCCGCCATAGGCGGCGACGAGACGGAGCTGACCGGCCGGGCCGCCGAGTCCGACACGGCCGGCGAGGCCATCGAGGCCCTGGCCACCGACAGCGCCCTCTCCCTGATCGCCCGGCTCCCCCAGGACCAGGCCGAGGCGGTCGTCCTGCGCGTGGTCGTCGGCCTGGACGCCAAGACCGCCGCCGAGACCCTCGGCAAACGCGCGGGTGCCGTCCGCACCGCGGCGCACCGCGGTCTGAAGCGGCTCGCGGAGCTGATCGGCGCCGATCCGGAATCGGCGGGCGGACTCGACTCGCTCCCGCCTCAGCGAGAACCGCGCCACCGCGCGGTGACGTCCGCAACTGTGACGCATACGCGTACGCGGACGCAGAAGGACATGTGATGGCCGACGAGCAGTACAAGTGGCTGAACCGTGAGACGGCGGAACGCCTGTTGCGCGGTGAGTCGCTGGAAGCCGTCGACCCTGCCGCACGTGACCAGGCCGAACGCCTCTCCCGGACGCTCGGCGCGCTGTCCGCGGAGGCGGCCCCCGCGCCCGGTGAACTCCCCGGTGAGCAGGCCGCCCTGGCCGCGTTCCGCAAGGCCCGGGAGGCCGCCGAGGCGGAGCGCACCGCCGCCGTCCACACCCCCGCCGCCGCCCGCACCCCGGCACCCGGAACCGGCGCCGGCCTGGTCCGCATCGGTGCCCCGGCCCGTACCGGAACGCGCACCAAACGCCCGCACTGGGGCCGTCCGGTGCGCCTGGCGCTCGCCGCCGCCGCGGCCGTCGGCACACTCGGCGGGGTCGCCATGGCCGCCGGCAGCGGAGTGCTGCCCACACCGTTCGACAACGACCACCCCCGCCCGGCCACCTCGGTCTCCGCCGGGGAGTCCACCGGACAGCCGCTCGTCCCCGGCTCCGGAACGGCCACCCCGGGCCCCGGCACGGGGACGCCGGAGGGCAGTGCGCAGGGGCGCGGCGGCACCGGTGACGAGGCCGCCGGGACGGACGACGGCACCGCGCCCGGCTCCGGGTCCCCCACGTCCGGCACCGGGTGGCTCGGCGCCTCCTCGGCCTGCCGTGCGCTGCGCGACGGCAAGGAGCTGGACACCGGCCGCAAGCGCACGCTGGAGCACCTGGCGGGCGGTCCCGCCCGTGTCACCCGGTACTGCAAGATCCTGCTGGCCGCCGGTGACGCGGCCTCCGGCACCGCGAACGGCGGCACGGCCGGCACCGGGGGCGGCGGCACCGGCAAGGGCCAGGACAAGGGCGGGAACCCGGGCAAGGGCGGCGACCAGGGCAAGGGCGGGAACAAGGACGGGGACGGGGACAAGAACGGAGACAAGGGCGGGGACAAGGACAAGAACGGAGACAAGGGCGGGGACAAGGACAAGGACGGGGGCGGAGGGAAAGGCGGCGGCGGGGGCAAGGGTGACCACGGCCCGGCCGGCGGCAAGGGCGGCGGCCGGCACCGCGGCGGCGCCGACCCCGCTCCCTCCGCCTTCGCGCCGGCGCACCCCGGCGCACCGCGCAGCACCCCCGCGTCCCCCTCACCGTCTCCGACGTACACCGCACTCTGACCGAGAGCACCCACTCTGACCTGCGCTTTTGAGGTCGCCGGAAAATTCTCGGTGCGAGGTGTGACGTTTCTGGAGCCCGTGACGCAGTACTGAGTGAGCCGACTGGTCATCGGCCGTCGCACTGAGCCGGGGTTCCCCCCGTACCCACGGCTCGTGCACCTGGCGCGGGCGGGGCACGTTCCCCCGGTCCCGCCCGCGCCCCGCATCCTCACCGGGAGACGACGACCTTGTCGCCCACCCGGACCTGGGCGAACAGCTGGGCGATCGCCGTCTCGTCCCGTACGTTGACGCATCCGTGCGAGCCGCCCGCGTACCCGCGCGCCGCGAAGTCGTACGAGTAGTGGACCGCCTGGCCACCGCTGAAGAACATCGCGTACGGCATCGGTGAGTCGTAGAGGGTCGACACATGGTGCCGCGACTTCCAGTAGACGCGGAACACACCCTCACGGGTGGGGGTGTACTGCGCGCCGAAGCGCACCGCCATCGTGGACAGGGTCCGCCCGTCCACCATCCAGCGCAGCGTCCGGCTGGTCTTGTCGATGCACAGCACCCGCCCGGTCAGACACCGCGGATCCGGCGCGGCGGCCGGCCGGCCGGCCATCGGGTACAGGTCCGACGGGCCCGGCGGACGCGTCATCGCCACCAGCCGCTGCCAGGTGACGGCGTCCGCGGCGCCGGTCCGCGGCAGCCCGCGCTTGCCCTGGAAGCCCCGGACCGCGCGCTCGGTCAGCTCGCCGTACGACCCCGTCGGCCCGACGGGCAGCCAGCCCACCTGGCGCAGCCGCGCCTGGAGTTCCCGCACGCGGGGCCCGCTGTCCCCGCGCGACCACAGCACCCGTGGCGCGGGGGCGGCCGGTGCGACGGCCGGCCTGGTCGGTGTGGCGGCCGGTGCCGGCCGGGCCGGCCCGGCACCCGGGCCGCCCGGCGCCTGGGCCTGCACCGGCAGGCCGCGTTTGCCGTCGGCGTCCGTGGGCTGCACGGTGCACCCGCCGAGCGCGGCGAGCACGGCGGCCGAGGCGAGCAGGACGGCAGGTCTCCCCGGGATCCTCATGCCCGGGATGCTTCCCCGCGTGACCCGCGTCGAACTACGGGGCATGGTGAGGAGTACCGGTGTACCGGTCGTACCGCGGAGGCAGCCATGGCACAGGAGTCGGCACGTCGGTCCGAGTCGGGCCTGCCGGTCGAACGGGTGTACGGTCCGGCCGTCCTGGCGGGCTGGGACCCGGACCGCAAGCTGGGCGAACCGGGCGCGTACCCGTTCACCCGCGGGATCTACCCGACCATGTACACCGGCCGCCCCTGGACCATGCGCCAGTACGCCGGCTTCGGTACGGCGGCGGAGTCCAACGCCCGCTACCGCCAGCTGATCGCCCACGGCACCACCGGCCTGTCCGTCGCGTTCGACCTGCCCACCCAGATGGGCCACGACTCCGACGCGCCCCTCGCGCACGGCGAGGTCGGCAAGGTCGGTGTGGCCGTCGACTCGATCGAGGACATGCGGCTGCTGTTCGACGGCATCCCGCTGGACCAGGTCTCGACGTCGATGACGATCAACGCGCCCGCCGCCCTGCTCCTGCTGCTGTACCAGCTGGTGGCGGAGGAGCAGGGCGTGGCCGCCGACCGGCTGACGGGCACGATCCAGAACGACGTGCTGAAGGAGTACATCGCGCGCGGCACGTACATCTTCCCGCCGAAGCCCTCCCTGCGGCTGACCGCGGACATCTTCCGGTACTGCACCGCCGAGATCCCGAGGTGGAACACCATCTCGATCTCCGGCTACCACATGGCCGAGGCGGGTGCCTCCCCGGTGCAGGAGATCGCGTTCACCCTCGCCGACGGGATCGAGTACGTCCGCACGGCGATCGCGGCCGGCATGGACGTCGACGACTTCGCCCCGCGCCTGTCGTTCTTCTTCGTGGCCCGGACCACGCTGCTGGAGGAGGTCGCCAAGTTCCGCGCCGCCCGCCGGATCTGGGCCCGGGTGATGCGGGAGGAGTTCGGCGCGAGGAACCCCAGGTCGCTGATGCTGCGCTTCCACACCCAGACGGCGGGGGTGCAACTCACGGCGCAGCAGCCGGAGGTGAACCTCGTCCGGGTCGCCGTGCAGGCCCTGGCCGCGGTGTTCGGCGGCACGCAGTCCCTGCACACCAACTCCTTCGACGAGGCGATCGCCCTGCCGACGGACAAGAGCGCGCGGCTGGCGCTGCGGACCCAGCAGGTGCTGGCCCACGAGACCGACGTGACCGCGACGGTGGACCCCTTCGCCGGCTCCTACGCGGTCGAGCGGATGACGGACGAGGTGGAGGAGGCCGCCGTCGGCCTGATGCGGCGGGTGGCGGACCTCGGCGGGGCGGTCGCGGCGATCGAGCAGGGCTTCCAGAAGGCCGAGATCGAGCGGAACGCGTACCGCATCGCGCAGGAGACGGACTCCGGGGAGCGGGTGGTCGTCGGGGTCAACCGCTTCCGGCTGGACGAGGAGGAGCCGTACCAGCCGCTCCGCGTGGACCCGGCCATCGAGGCCCGGCAGGCCGAACGCCTCGCCCGGCTGCGGGCCGGACGCGACCGGGGCGCGGTGACCGCGGCACTCGACGCGTTGCGCAAGGCCGCGGAGGCGGCGGGCGGAGAGGGCGGGGCGGACGGGGAGCACAACGTGCTGTACCCGATGAAGGAGGCGCTGCGGGCACGGGCGACGGTGGGCGAGGTGTGCGGGGCGCTCCGCGAGGTCTGGGGCAGCCACGTGCCGGCGGACGCGTTCTGAGCGGGGCGGTTCCGGAGAGGGGTTCCGGACGAGGGGTTCCGGACAGGGAGGACCGGTTGTCGTACCCCCGTGCGACACTCCATGGCATGTTCGGTGTCATCGACCTCCCCACCTACCTCGCGGGTCTGATCCTGATCGTCCTGCTGCCCGGCCCCAACTCCCTCTACGTCCTTTCCGTGGCCGCCCGGCGCGGCGTGCGGGCCGGGTACACGGCGGCCGCCGGGGTCTGGTGCGGGGACACCGTACTGATGACGCTGTCCGCCGCCGGAGTCGCCTCGCTGCTCCAGGGCAACGCGCTGCTGTTCGGGATCGTGAAGTACGCCGGTGCCGGATATCTGAGCTGGCTGGCGATCGGCATGCTGCGGGCCGCCCTGCAGATGTGGCGGACCCGGCGGGAGCCGGCCGTCGAGGCGGCGGCGGACGCCCAGGACGCCGACGAGCGGCCCTTCCGCCGTGCGCTCGTGGTCAGCCTCTTCAATCCCAAGGCGATCCTCTTCTTCGTCGCCTTCTTCGTGCAGTTCGTGTCGGAATCCAACCCAGTCATCGGGTTCGTGACCCTAGGTGTACTCGCCCAGTTGGCAAGCGTGTTGTACCTGTCTGCGCTCATCTTCGGTGGGTCTCGTCTGGCTGCTGCGTTCCGTCGTCGGAGGAGGCTCAGCGCAGGGGCTACCTCGGCCGCCGGAGTGCTCTTCCTCGGCTTCGCCGTCAAGCTGTCTCTGGCAAGCGTGTAGGGGGCTGGCATGTCTCACCTTGACGATGCTGCGGCCGTGTTCGCCCGCATGAGCCCCCAGGAGCAGCAGCGGGCACTAGGAGCCCTGGGCTTGCCTGAGAGGCTCCAGAAGGAGCCCCAGGAGCCTGCCGTCACCCCGTTCGCGGCTCTGAGCAGTAGGCCGAGTAGGCGGAAGCGGCAGCCGATCACCGTGACGGTGCTCAGAGGGTGATACCGGCCCGCTTGGCCAACTTGGTCAGCCGCTCGTTACTTCGCATGTGCTGGGACACGAGTACTCGGGTCAGTTCCATGCTCGTTGGGTGGACCGCTGCCATCTCGGGAGCGACCTTCGCCCCACCCGCGCAAGGTGGGGGCTTTCGTCATGCGCGGGGCTGTCACCGGTTACGCGAGCGGGCATGTGAGGTCGGGGTGGTGACGGTCCGGGCAGCACACCAGGTTGAGCGAGACGATATTGCCCGGCCGGTTGTAGTACACCCAGCTCACGTCCACGCCGACCGGCAGGACATCCAGCACGTATTCGCGTCTCGTGTCCAGGCTCGCGTACGCCTGACGCCCGTCTTCGCGCTGCATCGGGGGGTTGTCAAGAAAGTGCTTGACCATCCAGTCGAGAGCCGCTGTGGCGTCCGTCCAGGTGCGCTCACGGGCCGCCTGGTTCCGCTTCATCAGCCAGTGCCCGGACATCATGGGCGGCAGGTCCGAGGTCGGGAACTCGGCCATCACTTCGCGGTACCGCTGAAGGATGCGGATGGCCACCTTGTCCTCGTCCGAGGCGGGAGGAGCAGGGGGGTCAGGATGCGGAGGCCGCCGGTCACCCTCCCGGTGGTAGCTGTCGGGCGATCCGATCCACGGGCCGTAGCCGTGGAAGTGTCCTGTCCAGCTCATGCGCGCCTTCCGAGAGGGGAGGGCGGGCCGCCCTGATGCGCGTAGGACGACCCGCCAGGGATGAGAGGTTTAGCAGGGTCAGGCGGTGAGGCCGCGGTTCTTCACCCAGCCGAGGGCGAAGTCGTCGAGCTCGGCTGCGGTGAACCGCAGTTCCTTGCCGGCGCCCTCGGGCTTGGAGTCGCGGACCACGAAGGAGTCGGCGGCACCGGGGATCGCGGCGAAGTCGACGCAGCCCTCGGTGCAGGGGCCTCCGCAGAAGTTCGTCGTCTCGATGCCGTCCGCCGGGAGGGTGTAGAGGTTGCCGTCCATCGGGTAGTCCTCTCTGGTGCAGCGATGCGGAGATGCGGTCTCCGCGCCGTGGTGCACTTGCCGACCCACCCCGGCCCGGCCTTCCTGTTCCCGGCCGGGGTGGGCGCTTGGCTCCGCCCCCGAGGGGTGTGGCCGTGGGGGAACGACCGGGGAGTCACCTCGGGGACGGATGTTCAGGTGGTCAGTCGCCAGTAGGCGGCCATGACCGATACAGAGGCGAGGATCACGAGCCCCTGGAAGATCCACTGATGCCAGCCGAGCGGGCGTCTGTGCCTACCTCGCGATCGGTGAAGATTCCGGCCGCCAGAGCGGCCATGAGTCCGAGCAGGGCGATCACGTAAATCACCTGCTGCGCCTTGGGGCTCACGCTGCACCCGTCCCGCTCCTCTGGGTGTAGATCCACAGCAGTCGGCGCGTCAGGTCGGCGACCTCGCGCATGAAGAAGTAGGCCGTGAAGACCGGTGCCTCCGCACTGGGGCGGTTCTTCAGGTCGAGCACCTTGTACGCCTTGCGGAACTGGGCCATCACCAGCTCGTCCTCGTCGGCGCCCAGCTCCTCGCCGAGGAGGAGTTGCAGGTGCCCGATCAGGGCCGGTGTCCTGGCGTTGATGTCCTCGCGGGTCGAGGTGCCCAGCCTCATGGCGAGGGCCGCGTCGGTGCTGTCCGTGATCAGCTCGACGTCGATCGGTACGCCGTCTTCGGTCGCCCTCGTCACTTCGAATCTGCTCGTCTCGGTCTTCACGGCGTGTCCCTCGCTGGCTGACGGCGGTTTCACCGGATGGAGACCAGCGTTCCGCGCGAAAGGCGTGCCGACCACGGCGTTCATGGGTCAGTGTTGGGACATCTCTGGGACATGGGACAGGCGCCATGATTGAGAGCTGCAAGAGCCGGGGAAGGGGGCCTGCATGAGCATCGCCGACAGGCGTAGGGCTCTGGGCTTCACCCAAGAGGGGTTCGCCGAAGCGGTAGGCGTCGACCGGCGCACCGTAGGCCGGTGGGAGACGGGCAAATCCAGGCCCCAGCCTCCCCAGCGGCCCAAGGTCGCCGAGGTGCTACAGATGGACCTCGACGAACTCGACGCCTTGCTCACCCCGGCCGAGGTGCTGCCGAAGCCCGCGCAGTTAGCGTCGAGTGTCCACCACGGCCCAGGGGACCCAGACGAGATGATCCGACGCGAGTTTCTGCGCCTCTTGACGGTGGCAGGTGCGGTCGCTGCCATACCCGCGGGCGAGGTGGAGGCCCTGGCGGATGGCGCCGACGACTTCGGGCGCATGAATGGCCACCTGTGGCAGGTCTACCAGCTCGCCCGCGCCAAGCACTCGGTGTACCCCGTGGTGCAGTCCCAGCTCACCGCCTTGAACGATGCCCTGCGCGATGGGCGGGCGCAGATGGGCTCGCTCTGCATCGCGGCCGGCGACCTGTTCCAGTTGGCGGGCGAGCTGGCCTTCGACGCCAACCGCTACCACGCTGCCGCCGCCTCGTACGCGCTCGCGGCCAGCGCGAGCAAGGAGGCCCGCGCCTACGACCTGTGGGCGTGCGCCCTGATCCGCAGCGCCTACGTAGACCTCTCCGAGCGCCGTTACCGGCAGGCCGCGGACACTGTCGGGGCCGCGCGGCGCGTCGCCCTGCGTGGAGACAGTAGCTTGGCGACCAAGCACTGGGCCGCAGCCGTGCAGGCTGAGGCGTTCGCCTGGCTCGGCGACTTCGACGCCTGCGAGGAGGCTTTGGACGAGGCCGAGGAGGTGGCCAGCCTGAGCGGCCCGGTAGCGAACGGCGGATGGCTGCGCTTCGATGGCTCGCGCTTGGCGGAGGAGCGGGGCGCCCGGTACTTGCAGCTCAACCGGCTCGTCTTGGCCGAGACCGCCCTGAAGGACGCGCTGAAGCTCGCTCCCTTGGCCGCCGGCCATTCCTTCCGGCGCCGGGGCGCGGTGCTCGTCGACCTGGCCGCCATCGGCGCCAAGCGAAAGGATTCGGAGCAGGTCATGCAGTACGGATTCGAAGCCCTGCGCCTGGCGCGAGCCTCCGGGTCCGGCTACGTCGCCCGTAGACTCCAGACGCTGACTGCCGAGCTGGGCACCTTGGGGCGCGACCGGCACATCGCCGAGTTGAAGGCCGGGATCGGCACCCTGACGGCATGACGAGAGGGGATGGCATGACGACCGAGGGCGCGCGAGTCTTTCGCGAGGCGTGGATCGCTGGAGTGCGGAAGCACTTCCCTGGTGAGCCGAAGCCAAGCTACGTAACTCCGTGGGAAGAGACGCCTGAATGGGAGCGTGAGGCTGCGGGCGCCGTGTATGAGCAGGTGCGTCAGTTCCTCGAACTGAGCGCCGGGCATGCCTCCCGCCTGTCGCGCGAGCAGAAGGGACGGTTCGTCGCGACGTGTTGGACGGCGCAGATGTTCAAGCACTTCGAGGACCCGAAGCCGGGGTACGTGGCCGATTGGCCTGATCTGCCGGACTGGCAGAAGGAGACGGACTCAGGCATCTTCGAGGCCATTGAGAAGAGTCTGAATTAACGCCTACCGATTCGTGCTCGCAAACAACCCATGGCACGCGGCTGGCCGCGGCGTTCCGCCGCCGCAAGCGGCTGTCGGCCACGGCGACGTCGGCCGCGGGGGCGCTGTTCCTGGGCTTCGCGGTCAAGCTGTCGCTCGCGTCGGCCTAGGCGGTCGCGAAGGCTCCCGTCCGCTCGGCGTACTCCCGCAGGCCCTTCGTCGTCCCGCCCGCCCAGCCCACGTACCCGTCCGGGCGGATCAGGAAGACGCCCCGGCCGTACGACGGCGGTGCCGCCGGGAGGGAGTGCAGGCCCGGGACCGAGGCGCCCAGCAGGGTCCAGTGGGGGCCGCGGAAGGTGTCGAAGAGGCGGACGCCCGACACCGTGCCGTCCGGGGCGCGGTCGCCGGCGCGCAGGCCGTCGGTCTCGCCCCGCGTGTCCACACTGAGGGACGAGTCCCGGTAGTCCAGGCCGAGCTGCACCGTCGCCCTGCCCCGGCGTACCTCTCCGCGGTGGACCCCGGTCGTCAGGTCCAGCATCGCGGCGGCGTTCGCGCGGCGCTCCTCCTCGTAGGTGTCCAGGAGGGCCTGCGGTGCGGCGCCCCGGAGCACCGCGGCCAGCTTCCAGCCCAGGTTGCAGGCGTCCTGCACGCTGGTGTTGAGGCCCTGGCCGCCCGCCGGGGAGTGGACGTGGGCCGCGTCCCCGGCGAGGAGGACCCGGCCCGCCCGGAAGCGGTCGGCCAGAGCGGCGCGCGGGCGGAAGTCGGAGGCCCAGCGCAGCTCCGTCACGTCCGGGGCACCGAGGTGCGTGTACGTGGCGACCAGGGCGCGGATGCCGTCCAGGGACAGGTCGAGCCGGGCTGACTCCGGCAGGCGCGCCTGCAGTTGGAAGTCGTCGGTACCGGCGAGCGGGCACAGGGCGAGGCCGGTGCCGTCGGGCCCCGGGAACGTGTGCCAGTGGTCCCGGTCGAGGCCGTTCACGCGTACGTCCGCCACCAGGAACGGTGCCGGGTCGACCGTCTCGCCGGTCATGCCGACGCCCAGGGCGCGCCGGACCGCCGAGCGCCCGCCGTCGGCCGCGACCGCGTACGCCGCGCGCAGGGCCGTACCGTCCGCGAAGTCCACCGTCACGCCGTCCGCGTCCTGTGCCAGACCCGTCACCTCGCGGCCGAAGGCGACCCGGCCTCCCAGTTCGGTCAGCCGCGCGTACAGCACCTCCTGGGTGCGCCACTGCGCGACCATCAGCGGTTCGGTGTACGGCGTGCCCTCGTCCGCCGGGATCTCCTCGAACATCGGCCGCGTGCCGAGCCGCTCGCCGTTCTCCCACAGCAGGCGGGGCGGGTAGGGGCCGCCGGCCGCCCGGATCGCGTCCAGGACGCCCAGGTCGGCGAAGACCTCCTGGGTGCGGGGCTGGATGCCCTTGCCGCGCGAGCCGGGGAAGAGCGCCTCCGCCCGCTCCACCACCAGCGCCCGGATTCCGCGCCGTGCCAGGTCGATGCCCAGGGTCAGGCCGGTCGCGCCCGCGCCCACGATCACGACATCCATCGCATGTCTCCTTAACGTCGTTAAGTGCCGTCGCCGACGAGGGCGCCCTTAACGCTGTTAAGCTGTCAAGCGTGAATTCCGAGAAGCGCGCGCCCCTGGATCGCGCACGAGTCGCCGACACCGCACTGCGGCTGCTGAACGAGGTCGGTCTGGACGGGCTGACCCTGCGCGCCATCGCCCGCGAGCTGGACGTCAAGGCGCCCGCCCTGTACTGGCACTTCAAGGACAAGCAGGCGCTGCTCGACGAGATGGCGACGCAGATGTACCGGCGGATGGCCGCCGGCGCCGCGCTCGACCCCGCCGACACCTGGCGGGAGCGGCTGCTGAAGACCCAGCGCGGGCTGCGGGCCGCACTGCTCGGCTACCGCGACGGCGCCAAGGTGTTCAGCGGTTCGCGCTTCACCGGCACCGACCACGCCGCGGAGCTGGAGGCGAACCTGGGGGTGCTCACCGGCGCCGGGCTCAGCCTCGCGCAGGCGGTCGCCGCGGGGCGCACGGCGCACGCCTACACCCTCGGCTTCGTCACCGAGGAGCAGGGCGTACGCCCCCTCCCGGGGGAGCGCCGGGAGGGCTACGACGTCGGCGAGCGCGCCCGCCGCATGGCCGGGTTCCCGCTCGCGGCCGAGGCCGGGACGCTGCTCTTCGACGACTACGACCGGCAGTTCGAGGAGGGACTGGCGCTGGTCGTCGCCGGTATCGCGGCGCGCTACGGGATCAGCTGAGGGCGGCCGTCCCCGGCGTACCGGCCTTCTTCAGCGCCCTCTTCAGCCGGGGGCCGAACGGTTTCTCCACGAACCGGTGGATCAGCCAGGCCAGCGCCAGCATGCCGGCCACGGTCACGGCGAGCGTCGGCCACGGGGCCAGGCCGAGGCCCCGGTGCAGCACCCGGATGACGAACCAGCCCAGGTGCTCGTGGACCAGGTAGAACGGGTACGTCAGCGCGCCGGCCGTGACCAGCCAGGACCAGGAGGCCCACCGGGTCCAGCCCAGCGCCACGGCGGCGACGGCCGCGTAGGCGGCGGTGACGACCAGGATGACGACGTACGGGTCGCGGTGCGGGTGCGGGCCCCACAGCCCGCGGGTGGCCTCGCTCTGGGCGAGCAGCCAGGACATCACCACGATGCCCCAGGTGAGCAGGTCGCTGCCGAAGCGGTGGATCAGGTACAGCGCCAGCCCGCCGACGAAGAAGGGCGCGTACTCGGGCATGACCACCTGGCGCAGCAGCTCGTTGCCGGACGAGTGGCACAGCACGGCCGCCGGCGTCCACACGCAGGCGAACAGCACGACCCGGCGGTAGGTGACCCCCCGCACCACGACGAACAGGGCGAAAAGGACGTAGAACCGCAGCTCCACCCAGAGCGTCCAGCACACACCGAGGACCCGTGTGGCACCCATCGGCTGCTGGAGCATGGTGAGGTTCACCAGGAACTCGTCCAGGCGGACCGGGCGGACGACGACCGGGAGCGCGAAGGACGCGGCCGTGACCAGGGCCAGCGCGACCCAGTACGCGGGATACAGGCGGGCGACCCGGGAGCGGAAGAAGTCGCCGAGGGTGCGGCCCCAACTGCTCATGCAGATCACGAAACCGCTGATGACGAAGAAGAACTGCACGCCGAGGTTGCCGTACACGGCCACCCGGTACAGGGACGGGAAGAGGCGGTCCGGGCTCGCGTGCCAGGACGCGGAGACCACACCACCGCGACCGGTGTAGTGGTAGGCGCAGACCATCAGCGCGGCGACGAGCCGCAGACCGTCCAGGGCGAGCAGGCGGCCCCGGCGCGGGACCCGGGCGGCCGGGGCTCCGGCCGCCCGGCGTATGAGGGGGTCCGGCGCCGGCGCGACGCCGGAGGGGGAAGCGGCCATGTGCGGTGTCCTTCCTGATCCGTGGTCAGCCGCGTGCGCCCCGGCGCAGGCTGCGCGCCTTGCGGGCCACCCGGCGGACCGTCGCGTTGCGCGGGATGAACGCCAGCTGGGCCGGCACCCCGCCGGGCAGCGCCAGGGCGGACAGGCGCCGGCGCTTGAAGTAGCGCATGGTGTGCTGGTCCAGGTGCCCCGCGAGCCAGGTCTCGGCCTGCGGACGCAGCCTCGGGTAGATCTTCGGCTGCATCGCGAAGCCCACCGCGCGGACCAGCGCGCCGAGCTCCTCGGCGTCCATGCCCTGCCGCTGCTCGGCGACGGCCCGCCGGTCGCTCAGCCCGGGCAGCAGCGCGTCCACGATCGTCACCGGGATCCGGTTGCTGTTCTCGTACGGCGTCAGCCGCTCCAGCAGCAGTTCGGTGCCCACCCGGGCGACCGGGAGGCCGTACAGGGCGGAGGCGGTGAGCAGCGCGGTGGAGAAGCAGCCGACGACCAGCGCGGGACGCATCCGCTGGTACAGCACCTCCGCGAGCACCGGCGTGTCCAGCACGGTCAGCCCGACCCCCAGCCGCTCCGCCTCCTGCTCCAGGGAGCGGGCGAAGCGGGCCGGCGCGGACGGGTGCGGCTTGAACACCACGGTGGTGTGGCCGAGGGCGGCCGCGCCCCTCAGCATCCGCACGTGCAGGTCCTCCTCCTGCTCGGCGGTGAGGATGTCCAGCGCGGACAGGTACTGGCCGAGCAGCAGCGCCGGTTCCTCCAGTGCCGGCAGCCCCTCGCCCAGCGGGGCGAGTTCGGCGAGCACCTTGGTGAAGGCGGGCGTCGGCACCAGCTCGCCGGGCACCCCGAACTCGGTGAGCAGCAGCGGCCGCAGCCCCGGCACCAGGTCCAGGTGCAGGACCCGGTCCACGCGGGTGCCGACCAGGGGGTCGATCTTGCTGCGGGTGGGGCCGTAGCTCATCAGGCCGTCGGCGTAGACGGTGACCGGCGCGCCGGTGAAGATCTGGGCGAGCGCCAGCGACGGGTTCACCTGGATCGACTCGACGGCCAGCTCCACGTCGTCGGTGCCCAGCCGCCACTCGTGGCGCAGGTACCGTTCCCACAGCGGCAGGTCGTCCCCGCGGGGCGTCCAGCCGCCCGGGTGGAACGGGAAGATCGCCGCGTTGTACGACACCACGTCGTCGAACCGGTCCCGCAGCCGCTCGAAGCCCGGCATCCCGTCCAGCGCCGGGGAAGTCTCGGGCGTGGCCGCGTTGTTGCAGACCAGCAGGATCCGCCGGTCGGCCGGGCGGAAGCAGCCGGAGTCCAGGGCGGCGGCGAGCGTGGCCGTGCCGTACAGCGTCGACGCCTGGAAGATCTGGGTGGTCACGCGGCGGCTCCCGAGGCGGCGGGACGGCGGCGCAGCCGGCGCAGCCGGGTGGCGCGCTGGAGGTCCATGGAGTCCAGGGCCTCGTCCAGCACGTCCTGCGGCATGCGCCGCAGCGCGGCGGCGCTCAGGGATTTCAGTTTCCTCGCCACCGCCGGCTCGAACCTCTCGATGGATCCCAGGTGATGGGCGATGATCGCGCAGTAGGTGCGGACGGCCTTCGGCAGCAGGGCGCCGGCCTCCCGGTCCGCCGCGGTCTCCGCGACGACTTGGTCGAACGCCCGGATGAAGTCGAGCTGCCGCACATCGCCGATCTGGGTGAGGGACGAGGCGACCCCGCGCCGGTAGAACACCCCGAGCAGGCTCACCGCGGCGAAGGACTCCGCCTCCCGGTGCAGCTTCCAGATCCACGGCCGGTCCTCGGCCGTGCGCAGCCCGTCCGTGAAGTGCAGCACCCCCTGGTCCACCAGCCGCCGGTGGTACACACCGGCCCACGCGTACGCGTAGTCCACCGAGGTGGACCGGTCGGCGGGCAGGATCGCCCCCCGCGGGTCCAGCACGGTGTTCCGCCGGCCCACCGGCACCCGGTGCACGCTGCGCGACCGGGCGGTGCACTGCACATGGTCGGTGCGCAGGAAGTCGCAGCCCAGCTCCTCGATCGCGGCGAGCAGCCGCGGGAGGTAGCCGGGGGCCAGCCAGTCGTCGCCGTCCAGGAACGTCAGATAGGTGCCGCGCGCCCGGTCGATCCCGGTGTTGCGCGCGGTCGCCAGCCCTCCGTTCCGCTCGTGCCGGACCAGGACCGCACCCGGCAGCTCACGCTCCGCACGCGCGAGAATCTCGGGCGTCCCGTCGCGGGAACAGTCGTCGACAAGAATGAATTCGAAGTCCTCACGCGCGTTCGCCTTCAGACTCCTGAGGGTGTCGGGCGCGTATTGCTGCACGTTGTAGAACGGCACGATGACGGAGAGCTTGACCACGCCAAGGACGTTAGGGCGTGGCCCGCCATTCGTCTTGACGACCTGCTTGATGCCGGGTGAACGACACATGGCGAAGCCGTGAACCAGGCTGTTTCACAAGGCGATCGGGGCCCGATTCGCCATTCGGCGATGTGCTGTTAACCGTTTGTTGCATTCCGGTTGGGCGGAACCTCTTCCACGCTTCCTAGCGTCTCCGGCGTGCCAGCAAGTGCAACGAATTCCCTGCGAGTCGCCGTCCTCGCCGACTCGGACACCCGGTGGAAGTGGGGCGCGCTCACCGCGCAGCGGCTCATGCCCGCGGCCACCGGGGTCCGGCTCGACGGCTACCTCCTGCGGGGACGCGCCACCCCCACCGCCCGCCAGCTGCGGGAGGTCGGCGTCCGGGCGGACTCTCTGCGCGAGGTCACCGGCGTGGAGTTCCTGCGCGCGATGACCGAGGACCCCGAGGACCGGTACGACGTCCTCGTCCTCGCCCTGGTCGGCGGCGGTGTCCAGGCGATGCTGCACGGACTGCGCGCCGCCTGGGGCTCCGGGCCCCGTCCCGTGGTCGTCACCGGCTATGTCGGAGTCGTCTACGAGAAGCTCACCGACGGGCTGCTGCTGCGGCACGGCGCGGACCTCGTCCTCGCCAATTCCCGTCACGACGCGGACCGGTTCCGCACCGTGTACGAGGGGGTCGGCGCCGACGCCTCCGCGGTCACCGAGGTCGCGCTGCCCTTCCTCGGCGGTACGCCCTACACCGGCGGACACGACCCGTTCACCGTGGTGTTCGCGGCCCAGCCGTCGGTGCCGGACAACCGCCGGGACCGCGCCTACCTGCTGGGCCGGCTCGTCGAGCACGCCCGCCGGCACCCCGAGCGCGAGGTGCTGCTCAAGCTGCGCTCCAAGCCCGGCGAGCACACCACCCACATCGAGGAACTGCCGTACCAGAAACTGGTCCAGGGCCAGGACCCGCCGGCCAACTTCCGCCTGGTGTACGGGCACATGGGCGAGGTGCTCGACCGCACCGACCTGCTGGTCACGGTCAGCTCCACGGCCGCCCTGGAGGCCCTGCACCGCCGCATCCCCACCGCGGTCCTCACCGACCTCGGGGTGCGCGAGGTGCTCGGCAACCACCACTTCACCGGCTCCGGCTGCCTCGCCTCCTGGGACCAGCTCGACGCCGGGCACCGGCCGGTGCCGGACGAGGAGTGGGTGGCCCGGCAGGGCGTGGCCGCCGACGGGGCGTACGACACGGCCTTCGACACCGCCCGCGAGCGCATCGCCCGGCTGCTGGACCGGCCGGGCGGGCTGCCGCCCCTGAACCCCTACTACACCCCCGAGACCGCGCCCGGCTACCTGCCCGGCATCCTCGCCCGCCACCACCTCGGCCCCGACGGCGTCCCGCTGCCCGGCGCGCCCGCCGCCGACAAGGCGCCCGGCCCCGTCCGGCAGATCGTGCGCCGCGCGGCACGCGGCGCCTACCGGCACGGCGTCCAGCGGGTCGCCCCCGTGATCCGGCGGATGGGCGAGCTGTGACCTCACCCCAAGGAGTGAACCCCATGTCCCACTCGCAAGCGGGCCCGGGCACCCCGGTCCGCCGGGTGCTCGCGGTGATCCCCGCGCGCGGCGGCTCCAAGGGCGTGCCCGCGAAGAACCTCGCCCCCGTGGGCGGTGTCCCGCTGGTGGCCCGCGCGGTGCGCGAGTGCCGGGCGGCCCGGCTGGTGACCGACGTCGTCGTGTCCACCGACGACCAGGCCATCGCCACCGCCGCCCGGCAGGCCGGCGCCGAGGTCGTGCTGCGGCCCGCCGCCATCGCCGGGGACACCGCCACCTCCGAGGCCGCGGTCCTGCACGCCATGGACACCCACGAGACGCTGCACGGCTCCGCCGTCGACGTGGTGCTGCTCGTGCAGTGCACCAGCCCCTTCGTCGTCCGCGAGGACATCGACGGGGTCGCGTCAGCGGTGATCGAGGACGGCGCGGACACCGCGCTGACGGTCGCGCCCTTCCACGGTTTCGTCTGGCGCGAAGCGGCCGACGGCCTCGCCGCGCCCGGCGGCCCGTCGGCCACCGGCACGGCGACCGGGGACCGGACGGCGGCGACCACCGGGGGCCAGGGCGTCAACCACGACAAGTCCTACCGTCCGCGCCGCCAGGACCGCCCCCAGGACTTCCTGGAGACCGGCGCCGCCTACGCGATGGACGCGGCCGGCTTCCGCGAGCACCGCCACCGCTTCTTCGGCCACACCGAACTGGTCCGCACCGACCCGGCCCGGGTGCTGGAGATCGACGACCCGCACGACCTCGCGCGGGCCCGGGCCCTCGCGCCGCTCTTCGACGCGGACCGCCCCGGTTCGCTGCCGACCGCCGACGACGTGGACGCGGTCGTACTGGACTTCGACGGCACCCAGACCGACGACCGGGTGCTGATCGACTCCGAGGGACGGGAGTTCGTCGCCGTGCACCGCGGCGACGGACTCGGCGTCGCGGCCCTCCGCCGGAGCGGCCTGAAGATGCTGATCCTGTCCACGGAACAGAACCCGGTCGTCGCCGCCCGCGCCCGCAAGCTGCGGATCCCCGTGCTGCACGGCATCGACCGGAAAGACCTCGCGCTGAAGCAGTGGTGCGAGGAGCAGGGCATCGCGCCGGAGCGCGTGCTCTACGTCGGCAACGACGTCAACGACCTCCCGTGCTTCGCCCTCGTCGGCTGGCCCGTGGCGGTCGCGAGCGCCCACGACGTCGTACGCGGCGCCGCACGCGCGGTCACCACCGTCCCCGGCGGTGACGGCGCGATCCGAGAGATCGCCAGCTGGATCCTCGGCCCCTCTCTCGATTCCCTCCCCAAGTAAGGACACCCCCTGATGAGCAGCAACTCCCGTCTGCGTACGTTCGGTTCGCGCGAGGTCGGCCCCGGCCGCCCGGTCTACGTCTGCGGCGAGATCGGCATCAACCACAACGGTGAGCTGGAGAACGCCTTCAAGCTGATCGACGTGGCCGCCGAGGCCGGCTGCGACGCCGTCAAGTTCCAGAAGCGCACCCCGGAGATCTGCACCCCGCGCGACCAGTGGGACATCGAGCGCGACACCCCCTGGGGCCGGATGACGTACATCGACTACCGCCACCGGGTGGAGTTCGGCGAGGACGAGTACCGCCAGATCGACGCGTACTGCAAGGAGAAGGGGATCGCCTGGTTCGCCTCCCCGTGGGACACCGAGGCCGTCGCCTTCCTGGAGAAGTTCGACGTCCCCGCGCACAAGGTGGCGAGCGCCTCCCTGACCGACGACGAACTGCTGCGCGCCCTGCGCGCCACGGGCCGTACGGTCATCCTCTCCACCGGCATGTCCACCCCACGGCAGATCCGGCACGCGGTCGAGGTCCTGGGCAGCGACAACATCCTGATGTGCCACGCGACCTCGACGTACCCGGCGAAGGCCGAGGAGCTGAACCTCCGCGTGATCAACACGCTGGAGAAGGAGTACCCGAACGTCCCGATCGGCTACTCCGGCCACGAGACGGGCCTGCAGACCACGCTGGCCGCCGTCGCGCTGGGCGCCACGTTCGTCGAGCGCCACATCACCCTCGACCGCGCCATGTGGGGCTCCGACCAGGCCGCGTCGGTGGAGCCGCAGGGCCTCACGCGCCTGGTCCGCGACATCCGCACCATCGAGGCCTCCCTCGGTGACGGCGTCAAGAAGGTCTACGACTCCGAGCTGGGCCCGATGAAGAAGCTGCGCCGCGTCGCCGGCGCCGTCGCCGAGGCGGAGATCGCCGCGGCGGCGGGCGAGCCGGTCGCGGTGTGAATCCAGGTCACTGACGACGGGACGGTCGTACGCCGATGAGCCCCCGCGCCGGCCAGGCCGGCCACCCCGCCCGCACGCTCGCCTTCGTGGAGAGCCCGGTACAGCTGCTGAACGTACTGGAGTGGGCACACCTGCACGGCCTGCCCGGCTCCCCGCCGCCCGGACACGGCCCGGACCGGACCGCGTCGCCGGGCCCCGGCGGCGCGGAGGGGGAAGCGCCGTCCGGGCCCACGCGGTCCCGTTCCGGCGGCGCGGGGCCGGTCACGGCCTCCGTGTCCCCGCCCGGACCCGCACGGCCCGGACCCGCGCCGGCCGGCCCTGCGCCGGCCGGACCCGTGCCCGCCGAACCCGCGTCCGCCGTGCCCGCGCAGGGCCGGCGGGCGCAGGCCGGTGCTGCGGCGGCAGGTGCGGCGGACGGTGCGGCAGCGATCGGTGCGGCGGCGGACGGTGCTGCGGCGGCCCCTGCGGAACTGACCGTCGTCGTGCTCGCCCCGACCGACCCCATGACCCGCGGCCAGCTGCGGCGCATGGCCGACCTGGCCCGGGACGAGGGGTACCGGGTGCGCTGGGAGGAGGCGCGGGGCGGTACGACCGCGCCCTTCCACACCATCGGCGGACTGGCCGGCCCCCTGCGCCGGGCCGACCGGGTCGTCATGGGCGACCCGTTCTCCCGCTACGTACAGCTCCTGCTGACCATCACCCGCGCCCGCGACCTGGTGGTCGTGGACGACGGCACGGCGACGATGGAGTTCGTCGCCCAGCTGGCCCGCGGTGAACGCCTGGTCCGCTGGCACCGCAAGGGCGGCCGGCCCGGTCCCCGGGACCTGCTCTTCGCGCCGGTGTCCTCCTCCGCCCGCCGCCGGCTGACGCCCAGCGCGGGCCGGCGGGTCGAGGTGTTCTCCTCCATGCCGGTGACGGAGACCCCGGAGGGCGTCACGGTCACCGCGAACGACTTCGCCTGGACCCGGGACCGCTTCGGGCCGCCGCGCATCACCAACGGCGCGGACATGGTCGGCACCTCGCTGGTGGAGACGGGGGTGGTGGACGGCGACCGCTATGTGGCGGCCGTCCGCGAACTGGCCAGGGCCCACGGCGTGACCCGCTACTTCGCCCACCGCCGCGAGAGCACCCAGAAACTGCACCGCCTGGCGGGCGAGACCGGCCTGGAGATCGTCCGCCCGGACCTGCCCCTGGAGCTGATCGCCCGGCGCGGCCCCATCGGCCGTACGATCCTCAGCTTCCCCTCCACGGTCGTCCACACCCTGCCGCTGGCCCTGGCCGGCACGGGCGTCCGCGTCGCCGTCTGCGACATCGACCCCACCTGGCTCACGGACACCGCCTCCCCGCGGGCCCAGGGCTTCCTCTCCGGCGTGACCGGCACCGCCCGCGACGTCCACCGGCTGACGGCGGTGACCCCGGCCTGACGACGGCCGCTGGGACCTGATCCGAACGACAGGCCCCTAGGGGCCGGGCGGACCGGTGTCGCAGCCGGTCGGGCAGACCCAGAGCCGGAACGGCAGTCCGCGGTAGCGCACCTCGCCCAGCACCCGGCCGCTCGGCCCCAGCGGGAGACCGCAGTCGGCGCAGTCGATGCCCATCTGCTGTCGGGGCCGGAGCCGGGCGACATCCGGCAGCAGCGGGGGAGCCGAGACCAGGGTGTTCACGCGCCGCCCCCGGCCGTCCGGCCCCGGGCGGCGGCTGCCCGCGCCGGCGTACGGAAACTGCTCATCGATGGGGAACCTCCAGCTGTGCCAGACGGGACCGGGCCCAGGCTCGGTGGGCGCCGCCGTGAACGGTCAGGAACGGTCGCCGGGCCACCCGAAGCGACGCGGGTGGCCGGAGAGCCGGTCATGGGCCGCCGGCCCGCCGGCAACCGCCTCTCCCACGGGTCCCGCGAAGGCCACCTGTGGCAGGTCGCCGCTCGTGTACAGCGTGCCCTCCCGGGGCGCCGCCGCCTCCTCCACGGCCGCCTTCTCGGAAGGCTGGGACCGGTGCCGGGGGAAGGTCCGCCGGGGCGGCCTGGTCAGGGTGACCTGCCGCACCACCTGCTGGAAGCAGGCCAGCGAGGCGAGGCTCGGCAGGGCGGCGGCCACGGTGTCCACGATGTGCTTCGGCGCCTGCGCCACACACAGCGCCATGGCGATGGCGGAGAACACCAGGAGGACGGACCAGGAGTGGAAGGCCCGGCGCTGGTGCAGCGCCGCCCGGAGGATGGACAGCGACGCCACCAGCCAGGGGCCGAACACCAGCAGGGGCCACCAGGAGACCGCGCCGCTCTCCGTCCGGGCCGCCGCGACGAAGCGCAGCGGGTCGTAGGCGATCAGGCCGCCGAAGATGCTCACGCCCGAGGCGATGACGGTCGCGGCGGCGGCGATGAGGTGGCTGGCGACCCTGATCTTGCCGGGACGGGGCCTGCGGCGGTCCTTGCGGTGGCCCCGCGGAGCCGCCTTCACCGGGGGCAGCTCCGCCGTGAGTTCCACCAGGGCCTCACGGGGCGTCTTCGGCTCCGGATCCACGAGGTGTTCCTCATGGCGCGCGCCCGGGACCCGCCCCTGCTGCTCCATGGTGTCCCGGAGCATGTAGGCCAGCTCTTCCGCAGGGTCCCAGCCGGAGTCCGGGGGGACCAGAGGATGCGAGAAATCCTCCGTGGGCGATCGGTGCCGCCCCCTGCCGTGGTAATAGTCGTCCGCATAGTCGGCGGGGAGATCCGGGTACGATCCCATCGTCTCGTGCTGCATGGGCGATGTCATTCCGCCGGCGAAAGACGGAACCAGGCGTCCGCGCCCACCCAGCGTCGGGAGATGTCACTCTCCAGCGAGTTCATTCTGTCCATGAATTCCTGGAGGATCTCCTCGGTGGCCTCCAGTGTGACAGGAAGGCCCCCCCTCATCAGGACTCCTCTGGCGCTGTGCTTTTCGGCGGGTGCCGGCAGATAGGTGTAAGAACCCAGTCGCACGGGACCCCTCAGAGCCTTCGTCATGCTGCAACTAACGGCACCATGCGGCGATGGGTGTGCGGCAAACGAGTGAAGAAAGTAGCCGGACAAACACCTTTTCCCGGTGTCGTTCGGCCCTATGCCCATCCTGTATGAGAAATGGAAAAGCAGGTCGTACGCGCTGGCGGCTGGCGCAGGAGAAAAGTTTCTGCCAAGCGTAGGGGGCTGGTTCTCTCTCGCCAGCAGCCCCTGGAGCGGATTATTAGGATTTGTTGCCGTCGGAGTAGCCCGGGGCGTCATTCATGGCCCGCACCTCGCGCTGCAGCACCTCCACCATGCGCCGCCGCCGTCGCAATTCCACGGTGTCGGTCTGCCGCTGACACTGGTGAGGTCGTACGAAAATGGATCCCGCGGTGCAGAGGGAGGTGCATGTGATCATCGTCCAGACGAGCATGTTCCACATTTTTTTCTCCTGCGTGACGTACGGATGGGCTCGCAGGTTATCCACCCCGAGGCGCGTCCTCCTGAATATGCGCGATACGGGATAACTCGTCACTCGAAGAGCGGACCGAAAAGCAAATGAGGGACGAGCGCCCCCTCGGCTTGCTCTTTTGCCCTGGTCGTGGAAAGCGTGGCCGTGCCGCCGGGGGCTGCCGGCAACGGGGAAACGGGGTGGACCACACCCACGTCCTGTCTCCTGGGGCGAGCGGAAGCAGCCGGAGGCGGGCACCGAGGCCGTCGGCGGCCGGCGCGGCTCCGCGGGGGCCGAAGGAGCACAAGATCCTCCCGCCTCCGTCCCCCGTACGGCTCCCGGGGCCCGGTCGCCGCGGAGGCGAGGGCCGCCCGGCGGTTGTCACGGCAGGGAACCGGGAACCCAGGGGGTCCGGTGCGTGGACATCGCGCGCGTGATCCCGGTGAGGCGTGGTATGCGTGGAGGAGGAAAAAGAGAGGTTTTACCCACCCTAGTCCGCCGCCAAGCGTCCGCCGGTCAAGATTTTCTTCCCCTAACGGGCTGAAGTTTTGTTGATCCAGGGGTAGTTGACCTGTCGGGCGTCCTACCCTCCAGAGGGTGAAGCAATTGATGTCCCTAGAGTCCGAGTCCGGCCTCCCGGGGGATGTGCTCCCCGGCGTGCTGAGCGAGTCCCTGCACGCCGAACTCGTCGCCTTCCGGCGCGACTTGCACATGCACCCCGAGCTGGGCAACCAGGAGTTCCGCACCACCGCCGCGATCAAGGAACGGCTGGAGCAGGCCGGGCTCAAGCCCCGCGTCCTGAGCACCGGAACGGGACTCGTCTGTGACATCGGCCTCGCGGAGGGTGAGCGCCCGTCCGTGCCGGTGCTCGCGCTGCGCGCCGACATCGACGCCCTGCCCATCCCGGACACCAAGACCGACTGCGCGTACCGGTCGACCGTGCCGGACCGGGCCCACGCCTGCGGGCACGACGTGCACACCACCGTCGTCCTCGGCACCGGCCTGGTCCTCGCCGACCTGCACGCCAAGGGCCTGCTGCCCCGCCCGGTGCGGCTGATCTTCCAGGCCGCCGAGGAGGTGCTGCCCGGCGGCGCCCTGGACGCGATCGAGGACGGCGCGCTCCGCGGGGTCGGCCGGATCCTCGCCGTGCACTGCGACCCCAGGGTGGAGGCCGGGAAGGTCGGGCTGCGGCACGGGCCGATCACCAGCGCCTGCGACCGCCTGGAGATCGCGCTCGACGGCCCCGGCGGGCACACCGCCCGCCCGCACCTGACCACGGACCTGGTCACCGCCGCCGCCCGGGTCGCCGTCGACGTCCCCGCGCTGGTCGGCCGCCGGGTCGACACCCGTGCCGGCCTCGCCCTCACCTGGGGCCGGATCGAGACGGGTCACGCGCCGAACGTGATCCCGCAGCACGCCGAGCTGTCCGGGACCGTGCGCTGCCTGGACCTGGAGGCCTGGCGGCAGGCCCCCGACATCGTGCACGCGGCCATCGACGAGGTCGCCACCCTGCACCGGGCCAAGTCCGAGATCACCTACGTGCGCGGGGTGCCGCCGGTCGTCAACGACCGGGAGTCGACCGAACTGCTGCGCCGGGCCATGGTCGCCCGGCGCGGCATGAAGTCCGTGGAGAGCACCGAGCAGAGCCTCGGCGGCGAGGACTTCTCCTGGTACCTGGAGCGCGTGCCCGGCGCGATGGCCCGCCTCGGGGTGCGCCGGCCCGGCGAGCGCACCGTACGCGATCTCCACCAGGGCGACTTCGACGCCGACGAACACGCCATCACGGTCGGTGTGGAGATGTTCACCGCCGCCGCCTTCCTGGACGCCAACGGGGCCCGCGGCTGAGCCGGCGGCCCCCTCGGGGGCCGCCTCCCTCGCCGGCGCAACACGGATGCAAGCCATTCGTGCACTGTCCGCAACAGCGCCGTGAGAAGGCCGAGAGCGCGAGTTCAGGCACTGTTTGCCTCGAATCGATAACGGCTTCGCGAGAGGGTTTTTTGCGACATCTACGCGCGTTACGATGCCGCGAAGCCGACGCCGAAGGGGCGTCTCGGCCGGAGCACTGCAAAGGTGCTCACATCAAGCGCCGCCAAGGCGCTCAGGTCAGGTGAAGGAGCCTTCCCGTGCGCCGGGTAGCCAAGCTTTCCGCTGCGTGTCTCGCCTCCGCAGCTCTCGCACTGACTGCCACTGCCTGTGGCAGCACCTCCTCCGACAACGACAGCGGCTCGCCCGCTTCCGGTGACGGCAAGGGCGTCAAGGTCGGTCTCGCCTTCGACGTCGGCGGTCGTGGCGACCGCTCGTTCAACGACTCCGCCGCGCGCGGTGCCGACCAGGCCAAGAAGGAGTTCGGCGGTGACATCAAGGAGCTGACCGCGAAGACCTCGGACACCGAGGCCGACCGCGAGCAGCGCCTGTCCGACCTGGCCGACGCGGGCTACAACCCGGTCATCGGTGTCGGCTACGCCTACGCCGCCTCCATGACCAAGGTCGCCGCGAAGTACCCGAAGACCACCTTCGGCATCGTCGACTCCGTGGTGAACGGCAAGAACGTCGACAGCATCACCTTCACGGAGGAGCAGGGCTCCTACCTGGCCGGTGTCGCCGCCGCCTCGAAGACCAAGTCGCACCACGTCGGCTTCATCGGCGGTGTCGACGTCCCGCTGATCAAGAAGTTCGAGGCGGGCTTCGTCCAGGGTGTCAAGGACACCGACAAGAAGATCAAGGTCGACACGCAGTACCTGTCGCACGGCTCGGACACCTCCGGCTTCGCCAGCCCCGACAAGGGCAAGGAGGCCGCGCAGGGCATGCTCGACAACGGCGCGGACGTCATCTACACGGCGGCCGGCTCCTCCGGCAACGGCGCGATCGAGGCCGTCGCGGGCAAGAAGGGCGCCTGGGCGATCGGCGTGGACTCGGACCAGTACAACATCCCGGGTCTGAGCAAGTACAAGAACTCGATCCTGACCTCGATGGTCAAGAACGTCGACGTCGGTGTCTACGACTTCGTCAAGTCGGTCCACGACGGCAAGCCGCTGACCGGCACCAACACCTACTCCCTCGCCAAGGACGGCGTCTCGCTGTCCAAGAGCGGCGGCTTCATCGACGACATCCAGGCCAAGCTGGACGCCGCGAAGAAGAAGATCGTCGACGGCTCGATCAAGGTCAAGACCACCCCGTGACCTGACGGGTCCCGTCGGACCCAGGCTCGGCGCGGGGGCACCCTCCCAAAGCCCCCCGCCGAGCCGTAACAATGTGTCAACTCTACGCGTGTAGCACGGAGTTGCCGCGCTAGCGTCGCCGACGCCTGCCCCCTCCCCGCAGCCCCTTTCCCCGAGGAGAGTGCGCCATCAACGCGTCCAGCCCTCCCGCTGCCGTCGAACTGCGCGGCATCACCAAGCGTTTCCCCGGCGTCGTCGCCAACCGCGACATCGACATCACGGTCCGCACGGGCACCGTCCACGCCCTGTGCGGCGAGAACGGCGCCGGCAAGTCCACCCTGATGAAGATCCTCTACGGCATGCAGCAGCCGGACGAGGGCACCATCACCGTCAGTGGCGAACAGGTCGTCTTCCACAACCCCGGCGACGCCATCGCCCGCGGCATCGGCATGGTGCACCAGCACTTCATGCTCGCCGACAACCTCACCGTCCTGGAGAACGTCGTCCTCGGCGCGGAGAAGCTGCACGGCATCGGGGGCAAGGCGCGCGCCAGGATCAAGGAGATCTCCGACGCCTACGGCCTGGGCGTGCGGCCCGACGCCCTCGTGGAGGAGCTCGGTGTCGCCGACCGCCAGCGCGTGGAGATCCTGAAGGTCCTCTACCGCGGCGCCAAGACCCTCATCCTGGACGAGCCCACCGCCGTCCTCGTGCCGCAGGAGGTCGACGCGCTCTTCGACAACCTGCGCGAACTCAAGGCCGAGGGCCTCACCGTCATCTTCATCTCGCACAAGCTGGGCGAGGTGCTCTCCGTCGCCGACGAGATCACCGTCATCCGGCGCGGCACCACCGTCGGCACGGTCGACCCGCGCGGCACCACCCCCAAGCAGCTCGCCGAGCTGATGGTCGGCAGCGAACTGCCCACGCCGGAGACCCAGGAGTCCACCGTCACGGACGTCCCGATGCTGAAGCTGGACGGCCTGCACCTCGCGCAGACCGACCTCGACGGCGTCGAGCGGATCATCCTGGACGAGATCTCCTTCACCATCCACAAGGGCGAGGTCCTCGGCATCGCCGGCGTGGAGGGCAACGGCCAGTCCGAACTGGTCGAGGCCATCATGGGCATGCGGCACCCGGACGCCGGCGTCATCACGCTCGACGGCACCGACATCTCCCACGCCCCGACCCGCGACCGCCGCGAGTCCGGCATCGGCTACATCCCCGAGGACCGCCACCGCCACGGCCTGCTGCTCGAAGCACCGCTGTGGGAGAACCGCATCCTCGGCCACGTCACCGAGAAGCCCAACTCGCGCGGCGGACTGCTGGACCCCAAGGCGGCCCGCGCCGACACCCAGCGGATCGTCGAGGCCTACGACGTCCGCACCCCCGGCATCGACGTCACCGCCGCCTCCCTGTCCGGCGGCAACCAGCAGAAGCTGATCGTCGGCCGCGAGATGAGCCACAACCCCAAGCTGCTCATCGCCGCCCACCCCACCCGCGGTGTGGACGTCGGCGCGCAGGCGGCCATCTGGGACTACATCCGCGAGGCCCGCCGCGAGGGCCTGGCCGTGCTGCTGATCTCGGCCGACCTGGACGAGCTGATCGGGCTTTCCGACACCCTGCGGGTGATGTACCGCGGCCGCCTGGTCGCCGACGCCGACCCCGCCACGATCACCCCCGAGGAGCTGGGCTCCGCCATGACGGGTGCGGCCACCGGCCACCTGGAGCACACAGAGGACGACGAGCGATGAACAAGCTGACCTCACGGATCGACAAGGAGCGGCTGCTCCTCGGGATCGCCGCCCCCCTGCTGGCGGTCGTCGCCGCGCTCCTCGTCACCACCCTGGTGATCCTCGCGACCGGCAAGAACCCCGGCGACGCCTTCAGCGACATGGTGACCTACGGCTTCGCCAGCGACAGCCAGGTCTACATCCTCAACAAGGCGACGACGTACTACCTCGCGGGCGTCGCGGTGGCCATCGGCTTCCGCATGAACCTGTTCAACATCGGTGTCGACGGCCAGTACCGGCTCGCCGCGTTCATCGCCGCCGTGCTCGGCGGGGCGCTCACCGTGCCCGGCTGGATCGCCATCCCGCTGATCATCCTCTGCGCCATGGCGACTGGCGCCTTGTGGGCGTCCATCGCCGGCATCCTCAAGGTGACCCGGGGCGTCAGCGAGGTCATCTCGACCATCATGCTGAACTCGATCGCCACCGCGATCATCGCCTACCTGCTGCAGCCCGGGAAGCTCGGCCAGCTGGACCAGGCCGGCACCCTGGTCTCCACCAAGCCGCTGCCGTCCTCCTCGTACTTCTTCAGCTTCGACACCGGCCCGGCCGGCGAGCTGTGGGGCTTCATCGTCATCGCGGTGATCGTCGGCATCGCGTACTGGTTCGTGCTCGGCCGCACCCGCTTCGGCTTCGACCTGCGCACCGTCGGGCAGTCCGAGAGCGCCGCCGCTGCGAGCGGTGTCTCGGTGAAGAAGATGGTCGCCACCAGCATGATCATCTCCGGTGCGGTGGCCGGTCTGATCGGCATGCCGACCCTGCTGAACGACAGCCACCAGTTCAGCAACGACTTCCCGGCCGGCATCGGCTTCACCGGCATCGCCATCGCGCTGCTCGGCCGCAACCACCCGATCGGCATCGCGCTCGGCGCCCTGCTCTGGGGCTTCCTGGAGCGCACCACCAACCACCTGGAATTCCAGGGCTACGACAAGGAAATCCTCGGCGTCATCCAGGGCGTCATCGTGCTGTGCGTCGTCATCGCCTACGAGGTCGTGCGCCGCTACGGCCTCAAGCGCCAGCAGCAGCGCGTCGGCGCCGAACTCGCCGCCCAGGCCGCCGCCCCGACGAAGAAGCAGGAGGTGGCGTGATGACTGCCACGATGACCGACGCGCCGCCGCCGGCGGCCCCCAAGGCGGCGGACGCGCCGCAGCGCTCGGGCCGTTCCCTCGGCCTGATCCTCATGATCGTCGCGGGCGCGCTGCTGCTGCTGGCCGCGGTCCGCGTCATCACCGGCGCGAACCAGCTCGACTCCGCCGGACAGGTCGCCGCCGCGCTCGGCCTCGCCGTGCCGATCGGCCTCGCCGGACTCGCCGGCCTGTGGTCCGAGCGGGCGGGCGTGGTCAACATCGGCCTCGAAGGCATGATGATCCTCGGCACCTTCGGCGCCGGCTGGATCGGCTGGCAGTCCAGCCCCTGGCTCGGCCTGCTGTGCGGCATCGGCTTCGGTGTCGTCGGCGGCCTGGTGCACGCCGTCGCCACCGTCACCTTCGGCGTCGACCACATCGTCTCCGGTGTCGCCGTCAACCTGCTCGCGCTCGGCGCCACCCAGTACCTCGCGAAGCTGTTCTTCGCCGGCGGCAAGGCCGCGGAGGCGGGCGGCAACCCCAAGCAGTCCCCGCCCGCGGACACGCTGCCCGACATCACCGTCCCCGGCCTCTCCGACGGCCTCGCCTCGATCGAGAAGCACCACTGGTTCCTGGTCTCCGACCTCGCCGGCATCATCGGCGGTCTGATCACCAACCTGTCCGTGGTGACCATCCTGGCCGTGGTGCTGTTCGTCGCCAGCTGGTGGCTGCTGTGGCGCACCCCGTTCGGGCTGCGGCTGCGTTCCTGCGGTGAGAACCCGGTCGCCGCGGAGTCCCTCGGCGTCAACGTCTACCGGTACAAGTACGCGGCCGTGGCCGTCTCCGGCGGCCTCGCCGGCCTCGGCGGCGCGTTCCTGGCGCTGGTCACCTCGCACACCTACCTGGAGGGCCAGACCGGCGGGCGCGGCTACATCGGTCTCGCCGCGATGATCTTCGGTAACTGGCGCCCGGGCGGGCTGGCCATGGGCGCGGGCCTGTTCGGCTACTCCGACGCGCTCCAGCTGCGCAACGGCGGTGTGACCGTCCACGCCCTGCTGCTGCTCCTGGTCGTCCTGCTCGCGCTGCTGGCCGGCTGGAAGCTGTACAAGAAGGCCCTGGTGCAGGGTGTGGTCAGCGCCGTCATGGCCGCGCTGGTCCTGGTCTGGTACCTGCTCACCGACGAGGTCCCGAGCGACTTCGTGGGCGCCACCCCGTACGTCGTCACGCTGCTCGTGCTGTCGCTGTCCGCGCAGCGCCTGCGGATGCCCAAGGCGGACGGCATGCGGTACCGGAAGGGCCAGGGCAAGTGACGCCGGGAGCCGAGTTCGACTGGGAGCCGCTGCGCGCCGAGGCACGCGAGGCCATGACGCACGCCTACGCCCCCTACTCGGGCTACCCGGTCGGCGTGGCCGCCCTCGTCGACGACGGCCGCACCGTCACCGGCTGCAACGTCGAGAACGCCTCCTACGGCATCGGCCTGTGCGCCGAGTGCGGTCTGGTCTCCCAGCTCCAGCGCACGGGCGGCGGCCGGCTGACGCACTTCACCTGTGTCGACGGCACCGGCGCCCTGCTCGTCCCGTGCGGGCGGTGCCGCCAGCTGCTCTACGAGTTCGGCGGCCCGGACCTGCTCCTGGACACCCCCGCGGGGGTCCTCCCGCTCTCCGAGATGCTGCCCCAGGCCTTCGGCCCGGGCCATCTCACCCAGTAACGCCGTACGGCCCCCCTGCCCCGCTCGCAGGGGGGCCGCGCACTTCGCACCTCCCGGAAGGAAGCCCCCAGCCATGGCCATGGACGCCATCTCCGTCATCCGCACCAAGCGGGACCGCGGCGAGCTGACCGACGAGCAGATCGACTGGGTCATCGACGCCTACACCCGCGGCGAGGTCGCCGACGAGCAGATGTCCGCGCTCGCCATGGCGATCCTGCTGAACGGCATGAACCGCCGCGAGATCGCCCGCTGGACCGCGGCCATGATCGCCTCCGGCGAGCGCATGGACTTCTCCTCGCTGTCCCGCCCGACGGCCGACAAGCACTCCACCGGCGGCGTCGGCGACAAGATCACGCTGCCCCTGGCCCCGCTCGTCGCGGCCTGCGGCGCGGCCGTCCCCCAGCTCTCCGGCCGGGGCCTCGGCCACACCGGCGGCACCCTGGACAAGCTGGAGTCGGTCCCCGGCTGGCGCGCCCTGCTCTCCAACGAGGAGATGCTGCACGTGCTGGACACCACGGGCGCGGTGATCTGCGCGGCGGGCGACGGCCTGGCCCCCGCGGACAAGAAGCTGTACGCCCTGCGCGACGTCACCGGCACGGTCGAGGCGATCCCGCTGATCGCCTCCTCGATCATGTCGAAGAAGATCGCCGAGGGCACCGGCTCCCTGGTCCTGGACGTGAAGGTGGGCACGGGCGCCTTCATGAAGACCATCGAGGACGCCCGGGAGCTGGCGTCCACGATGGTGGGCCTCGGCACCGACCACGGCGTGAAGACCGTCGCGCTGCTGACGGACATGTCCACCCCGCTCGGCCTGACCGCGGGCAACGCCCTGGAGGTCCGCGAGTCGGTCGAGGTCCTGGCCGGCGGCGGCCCCGCGGACGTCGTGGAACTGACCATCGCCCTGGCCCGCGAGATGCTCGACGCGGCGGGCGTCAAGGACGCCGACCCCGCGAAGGCCCTCGCCGACGGCTCGGCGATGGACGTCTGGCGCCGGATGATCGCCGCGCAGGGCGGCGACCCGGACGCGCCGCTGCCCACGGCGAAGGAGCAGCACGTCGTCAAGGCCCCGTCCTCCGGCGTCCTGACCCGCCTGGACGCGTACGGCATCGGGGTCGGTGCCTGGCGCCTGGGCGCCGGCCGGGCCCGCAAGGAGGACCCGGTGCAGGCGGGCGCGGGCATCGAGCTGCACGCCAAGCCGGGCGACACGGTCACCGAGGGCCAGCCCCTGCTGACCCTGCACACCGACACCTCGGAGCGCTTCGACTACGCCCTCCAGGCGGTGGCGGACTCCTACGACATCGCGGCCCCCGGCACGGCCTTCACGGCCTCGCCGGTGGTGCTGGAACGTATCGCCTGACCTGCAGTTTCCTCATTCGGGTGAACGGGACCGGTGGACCTCCGCCGGTCCCGTTCGGCATGCTGGGATCGGTGACGCACCGATAGGAGACCGCCATGAGCGCACTCACCGTGAGCCACGACCCCGAGCAGGGCTGGGACGACCTCGTCCGGTTCTGGGAGGAGATGGAGTGGCCCGAGGGCAGCAAGGTGGAGATCATCGAGGGGATCGTCACCGTGTCACCTGCTCCCGCCTACCGTCACAACCTGATCGCCGAGGGTATTCAGCGTCGCCTCTACTCCGTGATTCCGGACGACTGGGGAATCTTCCAGACGCTGGCCATTTCGGTGCCGTCGCGTCTGGGCATGCTTATCCCGGACCTTGTGGTGGCTCCCCGGCAGGAGCGACCGGAGTCGGACTCCCACCTCCCCGCCGCCCTCGCCGAACTCGTCGTCGAGGTGACCTCCAAGTCCAACGCCGGCCACGACCGCGTCAGCAAGCCCGCCGCCTACGCCACCGCGGGCATCCCGCTGTACCTCCTGGTCGACCGCTGGGCGCCCGGCGGACCCACCGTGACGCTCTACGGGGAGCCGAAGGGCGACGTCTACCGCGTCCTCAAGGCGGTCAAGTTCGGCGACCCCGTCGAGCTGCCGGAGCCGTTCGGCCTCACCCTCGACACGGGCGAGTTCCCCGTCGACTGACCCGGCGTCACCCCAGCACCGTCGCCACCCCCACCAGCACCGGTACGGACACCACCGTCGACAGGAGCACCGACTCGCGGGCCAGGGACTCGGCGACGTGGTAGCGGCTGGCGTACGTGAAGAGGTTCTGGGCGCCGGGGAGGGCCGCGGTCACCACCGTGTCCAGCAGGGCGTGCCCGTGCAGGCCGAACACGCACCGGGCCAGCGTCCAGGCGACCAGCGGCTGGCCCAGCGACTTCAGCGCGACGGACAGCAGCACCAGCCGGCTGTCCCGCCCCCGGCCGGGTGCCGGGTTGCCGTGCAGGGACATGCCGAAGGCCAGCAGGGCCGCCGGGACGGACATGCCGGCGAGCGCGGTCAGCGGGTTCAGGAGCGGACCGGGCAGCTGCCAGCCCGCCGCCGACACCAGCACTCCCGACAGCGAGCCCACCGCGACCGGATTCCGCAGCGGGATCAGCAGGCGCCGCCCCACCGTGCCCTTCCCGCCCGTGCCGGACAGGTCCAGCACGGTGAGCGCGACCGGGGTGACCAGGACGACCTGGAAGAGCAGTACCGGCGCCACCAGGGACGCGTCGCCCAGCACGTACGCGGCGATCGGGATGCCGAGGTTGCCCGAGTTGACGTACCCCGAGCACAGCGCGCCGATCGTCGTCCGGCCCACCCCCCACCGCCGTACCGCGCCGGCCGCGACGAAGACCCCCGCGACCACGGCCGTACTGAGCGCCGTCACCAGCAGCCGGCTGGAGAAGAGGACCGACAGGTCGGCCCGCGCGAGCGTGGTGAACAGCAGCGCGGGCCCGGCCAGCGTGAAGGCCAGCCGTGTCAGCACCTCCCCGCCCTGCGCGCCGAGCGTCCCGCACCGACCGAGCACATAGCCCACCCCGATGACGACCGCGATCACCGCGAACCCGCTCAGCACCCCCGCCATGGCGCCAACCCTGCGAGGAGGCACGGGCACAGGTCAATGTGATCTCCGGCGCCCGCGATGAGTTCCGCCCGCCCCGCCGGTCTACCGCACGTGAATGCCGAGACCCCCGCCGTGCTGGTGCTGCCCGGGCCCGTCCGCCGGGACGAGGTGCCCGGGCTGTGTGCCCGGGTGCGAGCCCTGCTGGAGGGGGGCGCGGCCGGGGTGGTCGTGTGCGATGTGGGCGGGCTCGGACCACCGGGGCTGGCGGCCGTCGACCTGCTGGCCCGGCTGGAGCTGACCGCCCGCCGGGCCGGCGGGCGGATTTGGCTGCGGGACGCCGACCCCGCGCTACACGCCCTTCTCGGCCTCGTCGGGCTCCGCTTCCAGGTGGAGGGGCAGGTCGAAGAGCGGGAACCACCGCTGGGTGTCGAGGAAGCAGTGGAAGCCGGTGATCCGGCCGTCTGAGATCTCCAGCACCTGCACCGCCCACGGGGTGAACCCGCCGTTGTCCGGGTCCGGCTTGTAGTGCGCGAAACCCGGCAGGCCGTTGGCCCGGACCGGCAGCAGCCGGGAGCCGGCGCAGGAGGCACCGAGGGTGGTCATGAAGCCGGTGATGTCGGCGGTGCCGCGCAGCCACAGGTCGAACGGCGGCATCGTCATGACGGCGTCCTCGTGCAGCAGCGCCGTCAGCGCCGTCATGTCGTAGCCCTCGAAGGCCTTGACGTACCGCTCCAGCAGCTTCTGCTGCTCCTCGTCCAGCGGGTCGGACACCGCGCCCTCGGCGCCCGTGTCCCCGCGCTCCGCAAGCGTGGCGCGGGCCCGCTGCAGGGCGCTGTTCACCGACGCGACCGTCGTGTCGAGCAGCTCGGCCACCTCGCTCGCCTTCCACGCGAGCACCTCGCGCAGGATCAGCACCGCCCGCTGCTTGGGCGGCAGCTGCTGGAGCGCCGCCATGAAGGCGAGCCGGACCGACTCCCTGGCGACCGCCGCCTCCGCCGGGTCCGCCACGGCCGGCAGCACGCGCGCGTCCGGCATCGGCTCCAGCCAGGTGTTGTCCGGGCGCGGGGAGAGCGCCGCCTGCGCGAGCGGGGTGGAGTCCGTCAGGTCCATGGGCCGCGCCCGCTTGTTGCCCGCCGTCAGCATGTCCAGGCACACGTTCGTCGCGATCCGGTACAGCCACGAGCGCAGGCTGGACCGGCCCTCGAACTTCTCGTAGCTCCGCCAGGCCCGCACCAGGGTGTCCTGCACCGCGTCCTCGGCCTCGAAGGAGGAGCCGAGCATCCGGTAGCAGTACCCGGTCAGCTCGGTCCGGTGCTTCTCCAGTGCGACGCCGAGATCCGCCGTCGCCGTGCTGTCGCCCATCGTCCACCCACCCCTGTGGCCGTCCCTGCGGCGCGCCTTCACGCCTCAGCTCCTTGGAAGCTACCGCAGCCCACTGACAATGGCCCCCGGAGTCGGGAAAAGCCCAGCTCGGAGTGGTTGTGTTCGGAGATGGGCGGCGTACGCCGGGTCAGTGCGCGGCCACCGGCTCCCGCCGGGCCGCCACCCGGGCGGCCCGGGAACCGAGGACGGTGATCGCGACGACCCCAAGGATCGCGAGGAGGCCGACGCCGACCGTGCCGGACCAGCCGTCCGCGCGGAAGGCCAGCGCGCCGACCGTGCTGCCGGCGCTGGAGCCGATGTAGTACGCCGACTGGTACAGCGCCGAGGCCTGGGCACGGCCGTGCGTGGCCGTCTTGCTGACCGCGGACGACGCGACCGCGTGCCCGGCGAAGAAACCCGCGGTGATCAGTACCAGGCCCAGCAGGACCAGCGGCAGCGAGGCCGCCAGGGACAGCAGCAGCCCGGCCGCCGTCGTGCCGCCCGCCAGGTACAGCGCGCCCCGGCGGCCGAACCGGCCCACCAGCCGGCCCGCAGTGGACGCCGACACCGTACCCACCAGGTAGACCAGGAAGATCGAGCCCACGATGCCCTGCGGCAGCCCGAACGGCGCGGACGTCAGCCGGTAGCCGATCACCGTGTAGACGCCGCCGAACACCGTCATGAACAGGGCGCCGATCGCGTACAGGCGGCGCAGCAGCGGGTCGGCGAGGTGACCGCGGACGGTGCCGAGCAGCACCCGCGGGCGCAGCGAACCCGCCGTGAAGTGCCGCGGCGCCGGCAGCAGCAGCCGGAACGCCACCGCGCACCCGACGGCGAGCGCGCCGATCACCCCGACCGAGATCCGCCAGCCCCATTCCTGCGCGACCCAGCCGGTGATCACCCGGCCGCTCATGCCGCCGACGCTGTTGCCGGCCACGAACAGTCCTATCGCCGTGACCAGTGCCTTCGGCCGCACCTCCTCGGCGAGGTAGGCCTGCGCCGAGGCCGGCAGCCCGGCCAGCGCGGCACCCTGCACCGCCCGCAGCACCACCAGCGCGCCGAGCGACGGGGCGAAGGGCACCAGCATGCCGACCGTGACGGCGACGGCCAGCGAGCCGGTCATCACCGTACGGCGGCCGAACCGCTCCGACAGCGCGCTCATCGGCAGCACGAACAGCGCCAGTCCACCGGTCGCGGCGGCCACGGTCCAGCTCGCCTCGCTCGCCGCGACCCCGAACTCCCCGGAGATCAGCGGCAGCAGGGCCTGGGTGGAGTAGAGCAGGGCGAAGGTCGCGACCCCGGCGAGGAACAGGGCGAGGCTCATCCGGCGGTAGCCGGGGCCGCCCGGGGTCAGCCGGGAGTCGGAGCCGGGGGCAGGGACGGACGGGACGGACGGGACGGCGCCCACGCGGGTGGACGCCCCGGTACTGGCGGGAGACATGACTCGACCGTACGTACGGCCTCTTTCATGCGTCCAATGCATGGAACGGCCATAATCGTTCCCATGGCGCATCAGCAAAGCTCACAGGCTCGCCTGTCACCGTCCGGTGACACGAAAGACATGGCGCTGTCGCTCGCCCCGCGGCTCGCGTACTTCGCCGGCGTGGCCCGCACCGAGCACGTCACCCGGGCCGCGCAGGAGCTGAACGTGCCCCAGTCCACGCTGTCCCGCGCGATGGCCCGGCTGGAGCGTGACCTGGGCGTCGACCTGTTCGCCCGGCACGGCCGCACGGTCTCCCTGACCACCGCCGGCCGCACCTTCCTCGCCTCCGTCGAGCGGGCCCTCGGCGAGATCGGGCGGGCCGCCGAGGAGGTCCGCGCGGACGCCGACCCGGCCACCGGCAAGGTCGCCTTCGGCTTCCTGCACACCATGGGCGCCGAGACCGTACCCGGTCTGCTGCACGCCTTCCGCGCCGACCACCCGCGCGTCCGCTTCAGCCTGGTGCAGAACTACGGCGAGGCGATGCTGGAGGGGCTGCGCGCCGGCGAGCTGGACCTGTGCCTCACCTCGCCCGTCCCCGACGCCCCCGACCTGGTCGCCCGGCGCCTCGACGAGCAGAAGCTCCGCCTGGTCGTCCCCGCCGAGCACCGCCTGGCGGCCCGCCGCCGCATCCGCCTGGCCGAGGCGGCCGAGGAAACCTTCGTCACCCTCGAACCCGGTTACGGCCTGCGCCGCATCACCGACGACCTGTGCCGCGAGGCCGGCTTCAAACCCCGCATCGCCTTCGAGGGCGAGGAGGCGGAGACCCTGCGCGGCCTGGTGGCGGCGGGTCTCGGGGTGGCCCTCCTGCCGCCCCCCACCGTCGCCCGCCCGGGCGTGGTGGAACTGACGGTCACGGCCCCGAGAGCGGCCCGCGAGATCGGCGTGGCCTGGCTGGCCGACCGCCCGGACACACCCCCGGTGGCCGCGTTCAAGAAGTTCCTGCTGTCCAGGAGGGGCAACCTGCTGCCCGCCTAGGGGCCCCGGGCCCTACCGCTTGAGCGACTTGCCGAACCCCGCGGCCAGCGGCATCCGGAGTCCGATCGGCGGCGGCGCGGCCAGCGCGTCCTCCACGGGGCGGGACACGCAGTGCCCGAACAGCGCGCCCATGGCGAAGTCCACCGCCAGGGAGACCACTTCGTCCCGGTACCCGTGCAACCCGTGTCCGTCGGAGTGCACTTCGAACCGGCACACCTCCCGGTTCGCCTTCTTCGCCCGTGCCGCGAAGCGGAAGGACAGCTCGGGGTCGGTCCGTTCGTCGTTCGTGCCGTGGGCGATCAGCACGCGGCGCCCCACGAGCTGCTTCACCGGCTCGGCGGGCGCGGCGACGTCCTCCTCCGGCAGCCAGGGGGCGAGCGCCACGACGGAGTTGACGGCCTCGTGGCCGCCGGACCGGAGCGCCGCCCGGCCGCCCATGCCGACGCCGGCCAGGCAGACGGGCACGTCCCCGTACCGTCGTACGACCTCGTCGGCGGCCCACTCGGCGTCCGCCGCGAGATGGGCCTCGCTGCCGTTCCAGCCGCGGTAGCGGTAGTGGACGGGGTGCACGGCCAGCCCCTCGGACCGGCCCGCGCGCGCCAGGGCGCGGCCCAGGGAGCGCAGCAGGCTCATCGCCCGGACGGGGGACGGCCGGCGGGCGGAGACCTCCTCCCCGCCGGGGAGCAGCAGCACCGCTCCGCTCACCGACGTCGGCTCCGGGCCGACTGTCCTCCCCAGCCTGGCCGTTCGGACCGGCGTCGCTTGCTGTCCCATGACAGAACAGTCTCAGAAGGCGCGGTGTACGAAACCCGTCCGGGGGGTCACCGTTGGGTATCGGCGGAAAACCGCCGGGAGACAGCCGTCGCGCACACCGGCCCTTCTACGCGCGTAGGCGTTAGAGTGCGGAAATGACGAGCCAGACCGCACCGACCGGGAACGCCCCCACCGCGGACCAGATCCGCCGGGCGCCCAAGGTACTGCTGCACGATCATCTCGACGGCGGGCTCCGCCCGGGCACCGTCGTCGACCTCGCCCGCGAGAGCGGCTACGCCGGGCTTCCCGAGACCGACCCGGACAAGCTGGGGATCTGGTTCCAGGAGGCCGCCGACTCCGGCTCGCTGGAACGCTATCTGGAGACCTTCCGGCACACCGTCGGCGTCATGCAGACCCGCGAGGCCCTGGTCCGGGTCGCCCGGGAGTGCGCCGAGGACCTCGCCGAGGACGGCGTCGTCTACGCCGAGGTGCGGTACGCGCCCGAGCAGCACCTCGACGGGGGCCTGACCCTGGAAGAGGTGGTCGAGGCCGTCAACGAGGGGTTCCGCCAGGGTGAGCGGCTGGCCCGGGAGAACGGCCGGCGGATCCGGGTCGGCGCCCTGCTGACCGCCATGCGGCACGCGGCCCGCTCCCTGGAGATCGCCGAACTCGCCAACCGCCACCGGGACTCCGGCGTGGTCGGCTTCGACATCGCGGGCGCCGAGGCCGGCCACCCGCCCACCCGGCACCTGGACGCCTTCGAGTACCTCAAGCGGGAGAACAACCACTTCACCATCCACGCCGGCGAGGCCTTCGGGCTGCCGTCCATCTGGCAGGCGCTCCAGTGGTGCGGCGCCGACCGGCTCGGCCACGGGGTGCGGATCATCGACGACATCGAGGTCCGCGAGGACGGCTCGGTCACGCTCGGCCGGCTCGCCTCCTACGTGCGGGACAAGCGGATCCCGCTGGAGCTGTGCCCCAGCTCCAACCTGCAGACCGGGGCCGCTCCCTCCTACGCCGAGCATCCCATCGGGCTGCTGCGCCGGCTGCACTTCCGGGCCACGGTGAACACCGACAACCGGCTGATGTCGCACACCACCATGAGCCGGGAATTCGAGCACCTCGTCGAGGCGTTCGCTTACACGCTCGACGATCTCCAGTGGTTCTCCGTCAATGCGATGAAATCAGCGTTCATTCCTTTCGATGAACGACTCGCCATGATCAATGACGTCGTCAAGCCCGGATATGCCGAGCTGAAATCCGAATGGCTGTTCCGGCAAACCGCGTCCACCAGCGGTTCTGGCGGTCCGGAGGCGTAGTCACCCGGTGTTTCCCGGCCCGGAAAGCGGACGTACTTTCACAAGGCGTCCGTATTTCGGTGTTTGCGGCGGGCGGCCCGGGATGTTTACGGTCGTGGACCGCTCGGATCGTTCGTGATCTCCCGTCTCCGCATGCAAGGACGCATTCACCATGAAGCAGTCTGCTGCCAAGACCCTCGGTGTCGCCGCCCTCGGCGCCGCCTTCGCCGCCGCCGGTGCGGGCGCGGCCAGCGCAGCCCCGGTCAGCCCGGACGCCGGCAAGACGCTGGACACCGTCACCAGGACGCTGCCGCCCGGGCAGGTCATCGAGGCGCTGCCGGACAGCGGCGCCGTGAAGACGCTGAAGCCCGTGGCCAAGCGCGGTGTCGCCGCGGCGATGCCGGCCGTCGGCAAGGGGGCGGCCGCCGCGCAGCCGGTCGCCGAGAGCGTCGTCGCCCAGGGCCCGACCAAGCCGGTCGCCGGCCTGCTGGGCGGACTGCCGCTGAAGGGCTCGCCCACGCACGGCGTGCCGATCAACGGGATCCCGGTCGGCTGACCCCGGCCTTCCGTACTGCGCGGGGCGCTCCGGCATGTCCGGGGGCGCCCCCGTGGCGTGTCCGCGCCCGCGTTCACCAGGCCGTGCGGGCCTTGTCCTCGGACGGCATCAGCAGCCACAGCGCTATGTAGAGCAGGAACTGCGGGCCCGGCAGCAGGCAGGACACCAGGAAGATCACCCGCATCGTGGTGGCCGAGGTGCCGAAGCGCCGGGCCAGTCCGGCGCAGACTCCGCCGATCATGCGGCCGTGGGTGGGGCGGGCAAGCGCGCTCATGTCGGCTCCTCCGTGGTCGTCGGCTCGACGTCCGAGCCGGTGGCGGGACCCCCGGTGGGACCCCTCAACTGTTGTCCACCGTACGGAGACGAAGAGGACGAAGCGTCCCTCTACGGGGCGATCCCGACCCTGGGAATCGTCGGGGTACGGCCCTGAGACAGCTCCTCCTGGACGGTGACCGCCGGTTCCGCCGCCCCCGGTTCCCGCACGTCCCGCCGCCGCAGCCAGGCCCGGCCCGCCGGTACGACGGCCAGGTGGGCCAGGATGACGCCCGCCGTGTTCAGCAGCAGCGAGTCGACGTCCACGACGCGGCCCGGTACGCCGGTCTGCAGCAGGGCGATGCCGAGGGAGACCAGGGTGCCGGCCGCGGCCGTACGGAGCAGGGACGCGAGCGGGAGGACGGTGAGCCTGCCGTGCGCCGCCGGCAGCAGCACGCCCAGCGGGGCGAGCAGCGCGAGTCCCTCGCCGAGGGGTCTGACCGCGTGCGGCCAGCCGAGCGCGAGGTCGGCCCGGATGCCGGCCAGCGGCCGCAGGTTCGGGGGCGTGACCCAGGGGACGTCCAGCGGGCGCAGCATCAGCCAGGCGACGAGGGCGAGGTGGGCGACGAGGAGGACACCTCCTGTCACACGGACGCGGATCGCGGCGCTGCCGCCGATGGAGCCTTGACGCTGCACGACCCCCTAGACGCCGGGGCCGGCGTGATTGGTTCCGCCCCGGAAGCTTTCGCCGCCCGACCGCCCCGGGCTAAGCGGTCACCCCGCTGGACGGCGGCTGCGTGCTGCCCGGGTGGTCGCGGAGCTCGTCCGTGCACTCGTAGCGGCGCAGCGGGTCCGGGGCCGGCCCGCCCAGGATGACCGAGCCGTCGTCCTCCGTCGCCGCCGAGTCGGACAGGGTGCACACCAGCTGCGCCAGGGCGTACGAGGTGAGCCGCGCGGGCGCCGTGCTCAGGCGGAGCGTGTCCTCGGGGTCCTTCGGGCGGGGCCCGGTCACCCCGAGACCGCCGGGCACGTACGTCGTGTAGCCCGCCGAGCGCTCCGCGGAGGAGGGCTGCTTGGCGAGCTGGTCCAGCAGCCCCTGCGCCACGATCACCCGGCGCCGGGCGTCCGCGGTGCCCTCCGGGACCGGCACGGTGCGGTCGACGGCCACCAGGGACGCCCCGCACAGCAGGAAGACCTGCACCGGCACCCCGTGCGCGGACTGCGCGGACTCGTCGGGCCCGGCCAGCGAGCACGGCACCCGGGACGGCGCCGCCCCGAAGTCGGTCGGCACCTCCGTGGCCCGGATGCCGCAGCCGGTGAGCAGCGCGCCCAGGAGGGGCAGCACCAGCAGCCGTCGTACGGTCATGACCCCTCCTCTCCTGCTCTGTGCGTGTCGGTCCTGCTGTCCCCGGCGTCCCCGCCGTCCTCCTCGGTGAGCCGTGAGGCGTCCCGTGGCAGCCGCAGGGTGAACACCGCTCCGCCCTCCGGGGAGTTGGCCGCAATGATCTCGCCGCCGTGGATGTGGGCGTTCTCCAGGGCGATGGACAGGCCGAGCCCGCTGCCCTCGGAGCGCGGCCGGGAGGCGCTCGCCTTGTAGAAGCGGTCGAAGACGTGCGGGAGGACGTCCTCCGGGATGCCGGGCCCGTGGTCGCGGACCCGGATCTCGATCGAGTCGTCCGTCTCCCGGACCGACACCCGCACCGGCGAGCCGCCGTGCTTGAGCGCGTTGCCGATCAGGTTGGCGAGGATGACGTCCAGGCGGCGCGGGTCGAGCTGCGCGTGGATGCCGCGTTCGGCGTCCAGCTCGACCGCGTCCAGCCAGGCGCGGGCGTCGATGCAGGCGGTGATCTGGTCGACGATGTCGACGTCGTCCAGGACCAGCCGGGCGGTGCCCGCGTCGAAGCGGGTGACCTCCATCAGGTTCTCGACGAGGTCGTTCAGCCGCCGGGTCTCGCTGACCACCAGCCGGACGGCCGGCTCGATCATCGGGTCCATGCTCCCGGTCTCCGCCTCCAGCTCCTCCTCCAGCACCTCCGTGACGGCGGTGATGGCGGTGAGCGGTGTGCGCAGCTCGTGGGACATGTCGGCGACGAACCGGCGGGACGCCTCGTCCCGCGCGGCCATCTCCGCGACCCGCTGCTCCAGCGCCTCGGCCGCGTTGTTGAACGTCCGGGACAGATCGGCGAGTTCGTCGGTGCCGGAGACCCGCAGCCGGGTGTCCAGCCTGCCCTCGCCGAGCCGCCGCGCGGCCACCCCGAGCCGGTGCACCGGCTTCAGCACGGTCGTGGCGGCGGCCTGCGCGAGCAGCGCGGCCCCGATCAGCGCGAGCCCGGTGGCGATGCCCAGCGACCAGGCCAGCGAGTTGAGGTCCTTGGCCTCCGGCTCCAGGGACTTCGCCATGTAGCCCGTCGGGCCGCCGCCGATCACGCGCGTACCGGCCACCAGGTAGGGCGTGCCGTGGTCCACGACCCGCTGCCAGTACAGGTGGTACGGCTCCTTGTTGGCGCCGCTCACCTGCTGCCGCTTGGCCACGGCGGCGCGCAGCGACCCGGGCACGTCCTCCAGGGCGAAGCCGTTGATGCCGCCCGAGTTGCCGTACACCGTCTTGCCGTCGGCGTCCTGGGCGACCAGCAGCACGCTGAAACGCTGGCTGCTGGCGGCCATCTGGCCCGCGGCGCGCTGCAACTGGTCCTGGGTCGGATGCTCCGGCAGCGCGCCGGCGCGGTTCTGCATCTCCTGCCGGAAGTCGCGCAGCACCGCGTCCTGGGCGCGGGTGAGCACCGCCTCCCGGTTGAGCCAGTAGGCGATGCCCGACGCCGACACCGCGGCGGTGAGCGCGACCAGCGCGAAGACCAGCACCAGGCGCAGCCGGAGGCTGGTGAACCTGAGCCGCGACAGACTTCCCCTGCGCCCCGCGGCCCAGCCGCGCAGCCCCCCTTGCGTATCGGTCACTGAGGCGCGTCCAGGCGGTAGCCGACACCACGGACGGTGCGGATCAGCGTCGGGGACGACGGCACGTCCTCGACCTTGGCGCGCAGCCGCTGCACACAGGCGTCGACCAGGCGCGAGTCACCGAGGTAGTCGTGCTCCCACACCAGCCGCAGCAGCTGCTGCCGGGACAGCGCCTGACCGGGCCGCCGGCTCAGCTCCAGCAGCAGCCGCAGCTCGGTCGGGGTCAGCTGGAGGTCCTCGCCGTTCTTCGTGACGGTCATCGCCGACCGGTCGATGACGACGTTGCCGAAGGTCGCCGAGTCACTGGACTCGCGCTCGCCGCGCCGCAGCACGGCCCGGATCCGGGCGTCCAGCACCCGGCCCTGCACCGGCTTGACGACATAGTCGTCGGCGCCCGACTCCAGGCCGACCACGACGTCGATGTCGTCGCTGCGCGCGGTCAGCAGGATGATCGGCAGCTGGTCCGTGCGCCGGATGCGCCGGCACACCTCGAACCCGTCGATGCCGGGCAGCATCACGTCCAGCACGATCAGGTCCGGCCGCTGCTCGCGCAGCAGCTTCAGACCGTCCTCGCCGCTGGCAGCGGTGGCCACCCGGTGTCCCTGGCGCGTCAGGGAGAGCTCCAGGGCCGTACGGATGGCGTCGTCGTCCTCGATCAGCAACAGGGAAGGCACGGGCTCATTCTGGCCCATGGAGGGCCCGCCGTACGACCTGCCGGCGCCAGGCCGTCCGCAGCGCCATGACCTGTGCACCCACCGTGACGGCCCTGGGCCGGGCCCCTGTGACAGGTCTGTGACAGTCGGCGGACACGGCCATGAAGTGGCCCCGGCAATCTTTTCGACACGGGCCGGACGGGGAGCCGGTACCGCCCGGCAAGACCGAATCGCCGGAAGTCCACGACGGGGAGCGCGAGATGAACACGCTGCACAGCATCAGCACCAGCGCAGTGGTCACGCGTCTGCACGACGTGCACCGGGGTTCCGAGAAGTCCGGTGCCGTGAGCGGGCGGGGGTGCGCTCGCGGCACCGGGCGTCAGCACACCGCCTACATGACGGTGGTCGACGCACGGGGGGAAGCTCACGGGGGAGCCGCGTACGGGGAGGAGCCGGGGGAGCGCCGTTCGCTGACCGAGGCGGAGTTCACCGCCTACGTCCAGGAGCGCCGCGCCTCCCTGTACGCCACCGCCTACCACCTGACCGGTGACCGCTTCGAGGCCGAGGACCTGCTGCAGAGCGCGCTGTTCTCGACGTACCGGGCGTGGGAGCGGATCAGCGACAAGGCGGCGGTCGGCGGATACCTCCGCCGCACCATGACCAACCTGCACATCAGCGCCTGGCGGCGCCGCAAGCTCAACGAGTACCCGACCGAGGAACTGCCGGAGACGCCCGGCGAGACGGACGCGATGCGCGGCACCGAGCTGCGCGCGGTCCTGTGGCAGGCGCTGGCCCGGCTGCCCGAACTCCAGCGCACCATGCTGGTCCTGCGCTACTACGAGGGCCGCACGGACCCGGAGATCGCGGAGATCCTCGGCATCAGTGTCGGCACGGTGAAGTCGAGCATCTGGCGTTCGCTGCGCCGGCTGCGCGAGGACGAGGTCCTCAGCTTCGGCCGTGACCAGGAGGACGCCTTCGGCGAGCTCGTCGCCTGAAGGACGGGGGAAACGGGGGAGAACGGGGGACCACCGGGGGGTGGGCCTTCGGGGGAACGGGGGAAGAACGGGAGCGGGACCGGACGGGCTGGGGGGCCTGCCGGTCCCGTTGTCGTGCGTACGGGCGTTACGCCGCCGTCTCCTGCCGCACCGGCCGGCCCGTCGCCGCTGCCGCCACCCGGCCCAGCGCCTCGTCCCGGTCGCACGGATGCGCGCCGAGGGACACCTGGCGGGCGACGATCGTGCGCTCGGCCCGCATCAGCCGCCAGCCGCGGCGCAGCAGGAACGGCACCGACTTGCGGCCCTCCTTCAGATCGCGCAGGAAGCGCCGCCGGAAGGTGGTGACCGGGCCGCGGGTCAGGCACAGCGCGTCCGCCAGCAGGCCCAGCTCCCGGCAGCGCTCGACGATCTCCGCGGCGAAGATGCCCTCCGCGATGAACAGCGGGGTACGGCCGATGTGCAGCGTCTCCTCGCCGGTGCGGGCGCTCAGCGAGAGGTCGTACACCGGCACCGGGGTCGAGCCCGTCGCGCACAGCCGGGTGATGGCCTCGACGGCGACGTCCGCGTCCCACGACTGCGGGTGGTCCCAGTCGATGTCCGAACTCCCCTGCACCAGGGGCAGAGTCGGGTCGTCACCCTCCTTGTAGAAGTCGTCCAGGCGCAGCACGGGAAGCCCGGAGCGGGCGGCGACGAGTGACTTGCCCGAGCCCGAGGGGCCGCACAGCAGCACGACACGGGCGGGGAACGGAGGATGAAGGCTCACGGAACACCAGTTTGAGGCATCGCGGCCGCCCTGCCGACCCCGCGGGTCGGCTTTTGAGCGTGAGTCTCACCTCAACTACCCTGTGTGTCGATCCTCTTACCCTGCGCACCAGAAGGTGGCACCAGCGATGGCCCGACACACCTCTCCCGAGCACCCCGCCGCGCAGCGCGCCCTGATCACCCTGGTGGCCGCCGGAGCGGTCCTGGGGGCGGGCGCGGCCACGGCGTCCGCCGACTCGATCCCCGCTCTGGGCGTCGGCTACCGCCCCACGGACATCGGCCACGTCGACCCGCAGTCTGGCCTGCGCGCCACGACGGGCATGGTCCAGTACGTCACCGGCCCGGTGGCCGGCCTCAAGCCCAACCCGCTCGCGGGCACAGGCGTGGACCCCCTGGACAACGGGGTGGGCACCCAGCTGGCCGACTTCAAGCCGGTCGGCTCCCAGAGCCTGACCCGGCCCCTGGCCCAGGCCCCGTCGTTCGGCAGCGTCCCGGTGCTGGGCCAGGCCCTCGGAGTCCCGGGCCACTGAGGGCGCCCCCGACGGGCGCGGGGCGGGGTCCGGCATGCGGCTCCGCCGCGCGGGCGCGACAGGCCGCAACGCGCCCGCGGCCGGCCGACGGCGGCAGTTCCCCGCCCGGGACCCGTCAGTAGGAAGACCCGCCCGCGCCCAGCGACCCCGTCGGGTGCCACACCGTCTTCGTCTCCAGGAACGCCGTCATCCGCTCGATGCCCGGCGTCTCGAAGTAGTCCACAGCCTGTGGACGCAGCACCCGCTTCAGATTGTCGGCCGCCGCGACCTCCAGCTCCTTCGCCAGCACCTCGTCCGCGCCCGCGAGGTCGATCGCGTTGACGTCCTGGTGCGCGGCGAGCGGCGCCGCGATCTCCGCCGTGCGGCCGGACAGCACGTTGACCACGCCGCCCGGGACGTCGGAGGTGGCCAGCACCTCGCCCAGGGACAGGGCGGGCAGCGGGGCCTTCTCGGAGGCGATCACGACCGCCGTGTTGCCGGTGGCGATCACCGGGGCCACCACCGACACCAGGCCGAGGAAGGACGACTCCTGCGGGGCCAGCACGGCGACCACGCCGGTCGGCTCGGGGGAGGAGAGGTTGAAGTACGGGCCCGCGACCGGGTTGGCGCCGCCGGTCACCTGGGCGATCTTGTCGGTCCAGCCGGCGTACCAGACCCAGCGGTCGACCGCGGCGTCCACCACCGCGGCGGCCTTCGACTTGGACAGGCCCTCCGCGTCCGCGACCTCCCGGACGAACTGCTCCCTGCGGCCCTCCAGCATCTCCGCGACGCGGTAGAGGACCTGTCCCCGGTTGTAGGCGGTCGCGCCGGACCAGCCGCCGAACGCCTTGCGCGCGGCCACGACCGCGTCCCGGGCGTCCTTGCGGGAGGACAGCGGAGCGTTGGCCAGCCACTTGCCCTTCGAGTCCTGCACCTCGTACACCCGGCCGCTCTCGGAACGCGGGAACTTCCCGCCGACGTACAGCTTGTAGGTCTTGAAGACAGACAGTCGGTCAGACATCGAGGTACGCCTCCAGGCCGTGGCGGCCGCCCTCGCGGCCGAAGCCCGACTCCTTGTAGCCGCCGAAGGGCGAGGTCGGGTCGAACTTGTTGAACGTGTTGGACCAGACGACACCGGCGCGCAGCTTGCCGGCGACGGCCAGGATGCGCGAGCCCTTCTCGGTCCAGATGCCGGCCGAGAGGCCGTACTGGGTGTTGTTCGCCTTGGCGACCGCCTCGTCCGGGGTGCGGAAGGTGAGGACCGACAGCACCGGGCCGAAGATCTCGTCACGGGCGATGGTGTGGGCCTGGGTGACGTTCGTGAACAGCGTCGGGGCGAACCAGTAGCCGCTCTCCGGCAGGGCGCAGGCCGGCGACCAGCGCTCGGCGCCCTCCGCCTCGCCCCGCTCGGCCAGCGCGGTGATCCGGGCCAGCTGCTCCGCGGAGTTGATCGCGCCGATGTCGGTGTTCTTGTCCAGCGGGTCGCCCAGGCGCAGCGTGGACAGACGGCGCTTGAGGGAGTCCAGCAGCTCGTCCTGGACCGACTCCTGGACCAGCAGCCGGGAGCCCGCGCAGCAGACCTGGCCCTGGTTGAAGAAGATGCCGGTGACGATGCCCTCGACGGCCTGGTCCACGGGTGCGTCGTCGAAGACGATGTTCGCGCCCTTGCCGCCCAGTTCGAGCGTGAGCTTCTTGCGCGTGCCGGCGACCGTGCGGGCGATCTCCTTGCCGACGGCCGTGGAGCCGGTGAACGCCACCTTGTTCACGTCCGGGTGCGCGACCAGCGCGGCGCCCGCGTCGCCGTAGCCGGGGAGGATGTTGACGACACCCTTGGGCAGTCCGGCCTGGCGGCAGATGTCCGCGAAGAACAGGGCGGACAGCGGGGTGGTCTCCGCAGGCTTCAGCACGACCGTGTTGCCGGTCGCGAGGGCCGGGGCGATCTTCCACGCCAGCATCAGCAGGGGGAAGTTCCAGGGGATGACCTGACCGGCCACGCCGAGCGGCCGCGGGTTCGCGCCGAAGCCGGCGTGGTCGAGCTTGTCGGCCCAGCCCGCGTAGTAGAAGAAGTGCGCGGCGACCAGCGGGAGGTCCGCGTCGCGGGTCTCCTTGATCGGCTTGCCGTTGTCCAGCGTCTCCAGGACGGCCAGCTCACGGCTGCGCTCCTGGACGATGCGGGCGATGCGGAACAGGTACTTGGCGCGCTCGGAGCCGGGCAGCGCCGACCACTTCTCGAACGCCCTGCGGGCCGCCTTCACCGCGCGGTCGACGTCCTCGGCGCCGGCCCGGGCGACCTCGGAGAGGACCTCCTCGGTGGACGGCGAGACGGTCTTGAAGACCTTGCCGTCGGCGGCCTCGGCGAACTCGCCGTCGATGAACAGGCCGTAGCTGGGCGCGATGTCGACGACCGCGCGGGACTCGGGGGCGGGTGCGTACTCGAAAGCCATGGGGGATCAGTCCACCGTCACGTAGTCGGGACCGGAGTAGCGGCCGGTGGCCAGCTTCTGGCGCTGCATCAGCAGGTCGTTGAGGAGCGAGGAGGCGCCGAAGCGGAACCAGTGGCTGTCCAGCCAGTCCTCGCCCGCGGTCTCGTTGACCAGCACCAGGAACTTGACCGCGTCCTTGGTGGTGCGGATGCCGCCGGCCGGCTTCACGCCGACCTGTACACCGGTCTGGGCCCGGAAGTCGCGGACCGCCTCCAGCATCAGCAGGGTGTTGGCGGGGGTGGCGTTCACCGCGACCTTGCCGGTGGAGGTCTTGATGAAGTCGGCGCCGGCCAGCATGCCGAGCCAGGAGGCGCGGCGGATGTTGTCGTACGTCGACAGCTCGCCGGTCTCGAAGATGACCTTCAGGCGGGCGCTGTCCCCGCAGGTCTCCTTCACGGCGACGATCTCGTCGTACACCTTCAGGTACTTGCCGGCGAGGAACGCGCCCCGGTCGATGACCATGTCGATCTCGTCGGCGCCGGCGGCGACGGCGTCCCGCACGTCGGCCAGCTTCACGTCGAGCGCGGCACGGCCGGCCGGGAAGGCGGTGGCGACGGAGGCGACCTTGACGCCGGAACCGGCGACGGCCTCCTTGGCGACGGCCACCATGTCGGGGTAGACGCAGACCGCGGCCGTCGTGGGGGTCGTCCGGTCCGTGGGGTCGGGGTGGACCGCCTTGGCGCCGAGCGCCCGGACCTTGCCCGGGGTGTCCGCGCCTTCCAGCGTCGTCAGGTCGACCATCGAGATGGCGAGGTCGATGGCGTAGGCCTTCGCGGTGGTCTTGATGGAACGGGTGCCGAGAGACGCGGCGCGCGCCTCCAGGCCGACCGCGTCGACGCCGGGCAGCCCGTGGAGGAAGCGGCGCAGCGTGCTGTCGGACGCGGTCACGTCCGAGAGAGCGTGAGCTGTGGGTGCGGTAGTGGGCATGGTCACCAGACGAGCATATCTACGCGCGTAGCGGCTGTACACCCCCGCTGCTCGCCCCGGGTCCGAGATCACGGATGAGCGCCGGTTCCCGGGCGCGTGGCCGCACCGCCGGCGGTGTCGTGCAGAATCGGGCCATGACCACCCCGGACCACCCGTCACCCGCGTCGCCGCCTCCCGTGTCCGCCGCCAAGGACCGGATCTACCGCTCGCCCCTGGGGCTGGCGGGCGGCGTGCTGCTGCTCCTGGTCGTCCTCTGGCTGGGCTTCGACGCCCTGGTCAAGGGCCACGGCCGGACCCCCTGGCTGGCGCTGGCCGGGATGATCCTCATCGTGCCGCTGGTCATCGCCTTCACGCTCCGTCCCGCCGTCTTCGCGGGCGAGGAGCGGCTGCGCGTCCGCAACCCGTTCCGGGTCGTCACCCTGCCCTGGGGCGAGGTCGCCGCGCTGCGCTCCGGCTACTCCAACGAGGTCGTCGCCAAGTCCGGCACCAAATACCAGCTGTGGGCCATCCCCGTCTCGCTGCGCGCCCGCAAGAAGGCGGCCCGCCGGCAGCAGCGGGCGGCGGCCGACGCGGCCCGCGGTGTGACGCCGGGCGGCGGGAGCGGCGCGCTCGGCCCCGGCGGCTTGGGCCTCGGCGGCTTCGGCCTCGGCGGGTTCGGCCTGCGCGTCCCGGACACCGGGCCGACCCGCGCGGAGACCGACAAGGCCATGGACGAGCTGCGGGAACTGCTGGAGCGCCAGGGCGGGACCGAGCCCGCGCAGGGCGAGGTCACCGTGCGCTGGGCGTACGAGGTGGCGGCACCCGCGGTCGCCGGCGCGGTACTGCTGGCGATCCTGCTGGCGGTGGGGTGACGGCGGGGGCCCTTCCGGTGGCCGGGAGCCACGGGACGGCCCCTCCCGGTGGGGTGAGGCCGCCGTGGCGTGCCGCGGTCGGGCGTGATCCAGCCCACCCGTACGAACGGACCGCCGGCGAGATCACCGCCCTGTGGCGCGCCCCCGGGCTGCGCCCGTCCGTACCCGCCGCGGACGGGCGGCGGGGCCGGCCGCTGTGGCCCCTGGCGCTGGAACTCGCCTGGACGGCGGCGCTGGTGTTCCCGCCCTGACGCCGGTGCCGCCGGGGCACCCCTGGGGGCGCCCCGGCGGCACCGGCGGTGGCGTGGTGGGGCCTCAGATGCCGGCGGCTGCAGACAGGTCCCGCTTGACGGCCGTCAGCAGCTCGGCCGCGCGGGTGCGGGCGGCCGGCAGGGCGGCGTGCGCGGAGACCGGGACGACGACCTCCAGGTAGCACTTCAGCTTGGGCTCGGTGCCGCTGGGGCGCACGATGACCCGGGCGCCGTCGAGGGTGTAGCGCAGGCCGTCCGTGGGCGGCAGCTGCTCCGTGCCCCGGGTCAGGTCCTCGGCCCGCACGATGGGCAGGCCGGCCAGCTCGGTCGGCGGCTGCTCGCGCAGCCGGCGCATCGCGTCCGCGATCAGCGAGAGGTCCTGGACGCGGACCGACAGCTGGTCGGTGGCGTGCAGGCCGTGCTCCACGGCGAGGTCGTCGAGCAGGTCGAGGAGGGTACGGCCCTCCTCCTTCAGCACGGACGCCAGCTCCGTGATCAGCAGCGCGGCGGTGATGCCGTCCTTGTCGCGCACGCCCTCCGGGTCCACGCAGTAGCCGAGGGCCTCCTCGTAGCCGTAGCGCAGGCCGTCGACGCGGGCGATCCACTTGAAGCCGGTCAGGGTCTCCTCGTACGGCAGCCCCGCCTTCCCGGCGATCCGGCCGAGCAGGGAGGAGGAGACGATCGACTCGGCGAAGGTGCCCCGGACACCGCGGCGGACCAGGTGGGCGGCGAGCAGCGCGCCGACCTCGTCGCCGCGCAGCATCCGCCAGTCGCCGCCGTCCTTGACGGCCACGGCGCAGCGGTCGGCGTCCGGGTCGTTGGCGATGACGAGGTCCGGGTCGGTGCTGCGGGCCCGCGCGAACGCCAGGTCCATCGCGCCCGGCTCCTCCGGGTTCGGGAAGGCGACCGTCGGGAAGTCCGGGTCCGGGTCGGCCTGCTCGGCGACGAGCACCGGCTCCGGGAAGCCGGCGCGGGCGAAGGCGGCCAGCAGCACGTCCTTGCCGACGCCGTGCATGGCCGTGTAGACGGTGCGGGCGGTGCGGGGGGAGCCGGCGGCCAGGACGGCGTCCGTACGGGCCAGATAGGCGTCCAGGACCGCGTCGTCCAGGGTCTCCCAGCCGGCGTCCGGACGGGGGACGTCGTGCAGGGAGGCGATCGCGTCGATCTCGGCGGCGATCTCCGCGTCGGCGGGCGGGACGATCTGCGAGCCGTCGCCCAGGTAGACCTTGTAGCCGTTGTCCCGGGGCGGGTTGTGGCTGGCGGTGACCTGCACGCCCGCGACCGCGCCGAGGTGCCTTATCGCGAAGGCCAGCACGGGGGTGGGCAGCGGGCGGGGGAGCACGGCGGCGCGCAGGCCGGCGCCGGTCATCACGGCGGCGGTGTCCCGGGCGAAGTCGGCGGACTTGTGGCGGGCGTCGTAGCCGATGACGACGACGCCGTCGGCGTGGCCCTGCTTCTTCAGGTACGCGGCGAGGCCGGCGGCGGCGCGGATGACGACGCTGCGGTTCATGCGCTGGGGGCCGGCGCCGAGTTCGCCCCGCAGGCCGGCGGTGCCGAACTGGAGGGTGCCGGAGAACCGGGCCGACAGTTCCTCGACGTCACCGGCGTCGATCAGCTTGGCCAGTTCGTCGCGGGTCTCCTGGTCGGGGTCCTCGGCGAGCCATGCGCTGGCCTTGGCCATGAGATCGTCGTGCACCTTGGGATCAACCTCTCCTTGTTTGCCTGGTCCACCGGGGGCTCCGCCCCCGGACCCCCCTGCCCGCCGGCCCACCCGGCTCGGCCGGCCGCGCAGTGAACGGGCGCGGTCGCGCCGGCGCCGGCGCGGACCGGCGGCCCGCCTGCGCCGGTCCGGGCCGCCGTTTCCTACAGCTTGCCCAGCACCTGGCCCAGCAGCTGCCCCATCCGTGCCGCCGAGTCGCGGCCGGCCTGGAGGACCTCCTCGTGGTTGAGGGGCTCGCCGGTCATGCCCGCGGCCAGGTTGGTGACCAGGGAGATGCCGAGCACCTCGGCGCCGGCCTCGCGGGCGGCGATCGCCTCCAGCACCGTGGACATGCCCACGAGGTCCGCGCCGATGACACGGGCCATGCGGACCTCGGCCGGGGTCTCGTAGTGCGGGCCGGGGAACTGGGCGTAGACGCCCTCCTCCAGCGTGGGGTCGATCTCCTTGCACAGGGCGCGCAGGCGCGGGGAGTACAGGTCCGTCAGGTCGACGAAGTTGGCGCCGACGATCGGGGAGGTCGCCGTGAGGTTGATGTGGTCGCTGATCAGGACCGGCTGGCCGGGGCGCATGCCCTCGCGCAGACCGCCGCAGCCGTTGGTCAGCACGATGGTCTTGCAGCCGGCCGCCACGGCGGTGCGCACACCGTGGGCGACGGCGGCGACGCCACGGCCCTCGTAGTAGTGGGTGCGGCCCAGGAAGACCAGGGCGCGCTTGTCACCGAAGGAGTACGAGCGGATCTTTCCGCCGTGGCCCTCGACCGCCGGCGGCGGGAAGCCGGGCAGCTCGGTGACCTGGAACTCGGCGTCGGGCGCGCCCAGGGCGTCGACGGCCGGAGCCCAGCCGGAGCCCATCACGAGGGCGACGTCGTGGGTCTCGGCACCGGTCAGTGCGCGCAGGCGCGCGGCGGCGGCGTCGGCGGCGGCGTAGGGGTCGCCCTGGATGTCGTCCGGAAGAAGAGATGCGTTCACGCCGATGAGGGTAACCGCTCTTCGCCTACGCGCGTAGATGACAGAGCCCACGGGTTTGGGTCCGTTGTCTTGTCGGTTTCCACAAACGCGGGGCAAAAGGGGAGGAAAACCAGGGTGCGCCGCGGGGCGCCGGCTCAGCAGGGACGTTTGCGGAGTTCCATCACATAGTCGTGCGGCGCCCCCGCCGACTCCGCCGCGTCGGCGACCTCGCCCAGGTACCGCGCCGACGGCAGCCCGCCCTCGTAGGCGTTGAGCACGTAGGCCCAGGCCGGCTCCTCACCGTCCAGCGTGTGCACGCGCACGCGTACCCGGCGGTAGATCTGCAGTCCCACGCCCTCCCACCGGTCGAGCGACTCCTCGTCCATGGGGGCGATGTCGTACAGGCCGACGAAGACCTGCGCCAGCGGGTCCTCGACGATCGTCGCCAGCGCGCCCTCCCAGCCGAGCTGCTCACCGCCGAAAGTCAGCCGCCAGCCGTTCAGCCACCCGGTGGCGCGCAGCGGGGAGTGCGGGGCGCGGCGGGACATCAGGCGCGCGTCGAGGTTGCCGGCGTACGCGGCATAGAGCGACATGCACCGAGGGTACGGCAGGCGCCCCGCACGCCCCGGGACCGATCCGGGGGTGCCCCCGGGCAGTAGCACCTTGAAGCGTGCGGGACAATGGGGTACGTGACTCGGATCGTGATCATCGGTGGCGGACCCGGCGGATACGAAGCGGCGCTGGTGGCCGCTCAGCTCGGCGCGGAGGTGACCGTCGTCGACTGCGACGGTCTGGGCGGAGCGTCGGTGCTGACCGACTGCGTGCCGTCGAAGACCCTTATCGCTACGGCCGAGGTCATGACGACCTTCGACTCGTCGTACGAAGAGCTCGGCATCATCGTCGCCGACGACACCCCGCCGCTGGAGCAGGCGGCCCGGGTGGTCGGCGTGGACCTCGGCAAGGTCAACCGCCGGGTCAAGCGGCTCGCGCTCGCCCAGTCGCACGACATCACCGCCTCCGTCACCCGCGCCGGCGCCCGGGTCATGCGCGGGCGCGGCCGGCTGGACGGCATGCAGGCCCTGGACGGGTCCCGGAAGGTCGTCGTCACCGCCGCCGACGGCACCGAGGAGACCCTCACCGCCGACGCCGTCCTCATCGCCACCGGCGGTCACCCGCGGGAGCTGCCCGACGCCCAGCCCGACGGCGAGCGCATCCTGAACTGGACCCAGGTCTACGACCTCACCGAACTGCCGGAGGAGCTGATCGTGGTCGGCTCGGGTGTCACCGGTGCCGAGTTCGCCGGCGCCTACCAGGCCCTCGGGTCCAAGGTCACGCTCGTCTCCTCCCGCGACCGCGTGCTGCCCGGCGAGGACCCGGACGCCGCCGCCGTCCTGGAGGACGTCTTCCGCCGCCGCGGCATGAACGTCATGGCCCGCTCCCGCGCGCAGTCCGCCAAGCGCGTCGGCGACCGGGTCGAGGTGACGCTGGCCGACGGCCGGGTCATCAGCGGTTCGCACTGCCTGATGGCCGTCGGCGCCGTCCCGAACAGCGCGGGACTGGGTCTGGAGGAGGCCGGGGTCAAGCTGCGCGAGTCCGGGCACATCTGGACCGACAAGGTCTCGCGCACGACCGCGCCCGGCGTGTACGCGGCCGGTGACGTGACCGGCGTGTTCGCCCTGGCCTCCGTCGCCGCCATGCAGGGACGTATCGCCATGTACCACTTCCTGGGCGACGCGGTGGCCCCGCTGAACCTGAAGACGGTCTCCTCGAACGTCTTCACCGACCCGGAGATCGCGACGGTCGGCTACACACAGGCGGACGTGGACGCGGGCAAGATCGACGCACGGGTCGTCAAGCTGCCCCTCCTGCGCAACCCGCGCGCCAAGATGCAGGGCATCCGGGACGGCTTCGTGAAGATCTTCTGCCGGCCCGGCACCGGGATCGTCGTCGGCGGTGTCGTCGTGGCGCCCCGCGCCTCGGAACTGATCCACCCCATCTCGATCGCCGTCGACAACAACCTGACGGTCGAACAGATCGCGAACGCGTTCACGGTGTACCCCTCCCTTTCGGGGTCGATCGCGGAAGTCGCCCGGCAGCTGCACACCCGCAAGGCGAGCGCGGAGGGCTGACGGGGCCGGCCGACTGCCCGCCGGTCACGGGGAGTTGCCGCGCATGCGGACGGCATAGTCGGGGCGGGCGGGGCCTATATCACTTCCCGCCCCACCATGCGAACAACTTCTGTTATTCGGCGCAAACTGCTGAAACCAGACGGTCGCTGGGGTTACTGTCAGTTTCGTGTTCGCTGCTGAACGTCGCCAATTGATCCTCGAAATGGTGCGAGCGAACGGTGCCGTGTCGCTCCGTGAACTCGCCCGCGTCGTCCAGACCTCCGAAGTGACCGTACGGCGGGACGTGCGCGCACTGGAGGCAGAAGGACTCCTCGACCGCCGGCACGGCGGTGCGGTACTGCCGGGCGGTTTCACGCGGGAGTCCGGCTTCCCGCAGAAATCGCATCTCGCGACCGCCGAGAAGACGGCCATCGCCGACCTCGCGGCGGGCCTCGTCGAAGAAGGCGAGGCGATCGTGGTCGGGGCCGGTACGACCACGCAGGAACTGGCCCGTCGCCTCGCGCGCGTGCCGGGCCTGACGGTCGTCACCAACTCCCTCCTGGTAGCCCAGGCGCTGGCCCATGCCAACCGGGTGGAGGTCGTGATGACCGGAGGCACCCTGCGCGGCTCCAACTACGCCCTCGTCGGCTCCGGTGCCGAGCAGTCCCTTCAGGGCCTGCGGGTGTCGAAGGCCTTCCTCTCCGGGAGCGGCCTGACGGCCGAACGCGGGCTGTCCACCTCCAACATGCTCTCGGCATCCGTCGACCGGGCCCTGGTCCAGGCCGCCGCGGAGGTGGTGGTCCTCGCCGACCACACCAAGCTCGGCACGGACACGATGTTCCAGACCGTGCCGACGGACCTCATCACCCGGCTGGTCACCGACGAGCCGCCCGTCCACGACGACCGGGCCGCCACGGAGTTGCAGGCGCTCGCCGACCAGGGGGTGCAGATCGCCGTCACGGGGGCGAGCGGAAGCCCGGGGGGTGACCAGGTCCCGGCGGGCCGTCGCGCTCCCCTGCCGGGACCGCGACGAGGCCATGTACCCGGTTCCTCCGCCCTGCGGTCCGCCGCGGGCCTGGGCGACCCGGCATCCGCCGACCGCGGCCGGGTCGCCGACCTGCGCCGCCGGTGACGGCGGCACGGGGGCGGGGCGGGTGATGCGCTGCCCCGCGGGCCGCCGGTGCTGTGGGTGCGGCCGGTGCTGTGGGTGCCGCCGGTTCACCGGTGCGCCGCGGCGGGAGGTACGAGGGGGAGGCGAGCGTCGGGGCCGCGCCCGGGTGCCCGCCCGCCCGGGGTGCCCGCCCGGCCGGCGGCCGGTACAGCGGCGGAGGGCGCCGGGAGGGCCGAGCATCCCTGTGGCTCCTCCGACCGCTCGGTCACATCATCCACTTGACGGTGAATCGTTCCGCCGATCGGCCCAGCCCGTACCGGCCCGCGAACGCCAAGCCCGGCGGACCGTGAAGCGTGGCCGCCGGGCGTGGCTGTGGACGGTGGAGCGGGTCAGTCCTTGATCTCGCAGATCGCGGCGCCCGAGGTGAGGGAGGCGCCGACCTCGGCGGTCAGGCCCTTGATGGTGCCGGCCTTGTGGGCGTTGAGGGGCTGTTCCATCTTCATGGCCTCCAGGACGACGATCAGGTCGCCTTCCTGGACTTCCTGGCCTTCCTCGACCGCGATCTTCACGATCGTGCCCTGCATGGGCGAGGCGAGGGTGTCGCCGGAGGCGACCGGGCCGGACTTCTTCGCCGCGCGGCGCTTGGGCTTGGCCCCGGCCGCCAGGCCCGTGCGGGCCAGCGACATGCCCAGCGAGGACGGCAGGGAGACCTCCAGGCGCTTGCCGCCGACCTCGACGACGACCGTCTCGCGGCCCAGCTCCTCC